>NZ_WPZL01000049.1 GCF_013031245.1 Ruegeria lacuscaerulensis | reverse complement strand
CGCCCAAATCCATGATCCATTCGATGCCGGTAATTGCATAGAGACCGTCAATGAACTGGCTGACACCAAAACCGATTGTGACGGACACGCCCAAGATTGTTGCAACAACGCCCAGGACGTCAACTACATGGCCAAGGAACCCGTTCATCAGGCGACCGAACAACGGAGTAAGAGCCGCGCGAATGGTCAGAGGCATGTCACGGGTATAAGCGTAGTAGGCCAGCGACAGGCCAGTCACCACGTAAATCGCCCAGGCATGGAAGCCGTAGTGCAGGAAGGTATACCGGTACGCGGACTGAATTGACTCCGGATCGTTACCCGCAACTGCGCCAGCCACAACCTCGGGATTTGATCCCCACAGACCCAGCGGTTCTGCGGTCGCGAAGACCATCAGGCCAACACCCAGTCCCGCACCAAACATCATCGAGAACCAGGAGAAGTTCGAAAACTCAGGTTTTTCGCCTGCTGTTCCCATGACCCTCTTTCCGGTCGACGGGAGGATTGCCACAATTACAAGGAAAACGACAAACAGTCCGACAATGACCACGTAGAAGCCGTTGAAAACTTCCAGAAGCCGGCCGTTCCAGCTGCCCAAAGTGCTGTTTGCATTGGCCGGGAAGACGAGCGCCCACAGCACAAGGGCAACCATGATGCCCTTACTGATCAGCGCGATTGGAACGCTGTAATTCTCGTAGAAACCGGCATCTGCCGTTTCTATCTCCAGATCCGTAAAGGGTTCAGGTACTGGCATAAGGTTCCTCCCTGTTGTCACTTTTTCAATGCGATGCCGCGCAGATGAGCTGGCTTTGTCGCAATGCGTCCGACGCGTCTTTGGTTCGGACCCGCGTGCCGATCTTCTCAAGCAGCGTTTCAGTTACTGCTACGCCTGCGGTCGCGGCATTCTCGGGGAATTTTAGGTGTTGTTTTGCCTGCAACCGCATGATCTGTGCATGATGGGTTCTTTCACTAGCATCAGTCAAACTCAAACAAATTAAGTAAACTTCAGAAATATTGAAATGAGGTGATTAGAGGGTTGCTAATGGATGTGTCGCAAACTTCCTGCGAGTGAAAAAGTTACCACTTTCAGGGCACACTTATCCTGCCAACTGAACATACAGTCGAAATCCGGATATCGTTTTGTTTGGAAATTGTTTCTTTCGGATCATGTTGGCGACCTCGAAACCGTCCAGGGTTGCTGACGCAGATCCGAAAGATTTGAACCCACAAATGTGGCGCACGCGCCGTTTGATAAATCTGAGATCCTGTTCCACGATGTTGTTTAAGTATTTGGACCTGATCACCTGCACAGTGGCCGGACAACTGTACTGCTTCAGAATTCTGTTGATTTCGCGAATTCCAAATATCTTCGCTCCGCTCTTGTCGATGACGATCTTGTCGGGGATTCCATTTGACGACAGCGCTTTGGCAAAGAACCTTGTTGCCGCAGGTCCGATCGGGTCATTGCCAATCCTCATGTCACAGCAGGTTTCTTTCACTTATGTAGCTATCAAGTTCAGCGTGAGTTGTGCACGGTCGTCATCGAACGTGAACGGTGCTTTAACACTGCCGCATCGTCAGGTGGCAGTGTTGCTGTCTGCAAACGCTGTAGAATCTCATCCGGCATCGGCGCGGCATGGGGGCTTGGTTTTTGCCTGATGTGAAGCTCCATGAATTCGCCGACTGCTGCCAGATCACCGTCGTTCAGCATCTGCATATGCAAATGGAAGCGCTTTTCATCACAATTCAGAATTCGTGTCTCAATGCGAAGATGGTCAGCTACCGTGACTTCCCGCAGATAAAATTTGTGGTCCTCAAGCAAATAGATCGTGCACCCGGTGCGGACGCGATAGTCTTCATCAAAGCCGACCTCATCCTGCATGGCGTCGACGGCTAGGCTGAATACCAGCCCGTAATAGGCGTCTCGCATGTGGCTGTTATAGTCGATCCATTCAGGTTTCACTGTGGTTTCAAAGGTGAATATCATTCTCAGGGCACCTCAAGATCATAGAAGTGTGCGGCGGTTTCTCTGAACACCGCCGATTGTGCCTCAGCCGGAACCAGATCACGGTAAGCCTGCACCAGCGCTGCGTAATTGCCATAGAGTTTGTCGACCGGGAAATTCGAGCCAAACATGACCCTCTTGGGTCCGAATTGTTCAAGACAGATCTCCACGATCGGGCGAATGCTGTCAGGCGTCCAGTTGTGATCGAACATGCCCAGACCTGAGAGCTTGCATGAGACATGCGGCAGATCGGACAGTGCGCGCAGTCTTTGAGCCCAGCTCTTCAGGCCGGCCGGGGTGCGGTCATGTGGTGATCCGGCATGGCATAGGGCGACCCGTGTATTCGAAGCTTGCGCGAGAATTCGGGTAGTTTTTCCGATCAGATCGGGAATGAGCTGCAGATCAAAGCTTAGATCGCGCCGTCCAGCCTCCTGCAGTCCGTCCAGAAATCGCGGATCGTCCAGCAGAGAATTGGTGCCTGTCTGCGCGTCCTCCCCGGGTGCGCGGCCAACGATCTGGCGCACGCCACGCGCAGTGGGTAGGTCCTGAATCGTGTCTAGTTGGTTGGACAGGTCGGCCGAGGTCAGGTCACAGAACACAACCTGCGCCATCGGCCAGCCTGGATTGGCATCGGCGATGGATTGAACCCACCGGGCTTCGTCCAGACCGTTTTTGGCACCCACCTGGATATGGATCGAGGCACCGACTCCGCAGGGCGCGGCTTCGGACCGGAACTCGCGCAGTAGGTAATTCCGTTGAATCGGCGTCGGGTCGCCAAAGAACCTTTCCACCCCGCGCGCCATCAGCCATGGGTAGAGCACTGCTTCAAGGTCCCAAAGGTGGTGGTGCGCGTCGATCCAATCGGTCATGTCCGCGGTACTTTTGCCATGCGCCCCAATATTTCGACACCCTGTTGTTTCCAGAAATGAAGCAGGTCGATGAAAATCCAGTTCTCGGCCAGCTTGTCACCTTCGCGACGATAGATGTCGATTACTCGGAACTCGCCTGCCTTGTCGGTGGCGGGCATGCCCATGAACCCCCCGGTGGGCCGGGCGGTGAAGTTCGGCCAGCCAAAAAAACCACCATAATGACCCTCTGCCATGCGGCAAATGTGTTTGGTTCTCGACCGGTTCGTGAAAGATTCGCGGAAGGGGCCCGCATGCTGTTGGGCGTAGCGTTCGATCGTGTAGGTCGCGCCAATCCCCGCCGGGCCCCACCAGATCATGTCCTCACACCAGGTGCGTCGCAACTCGTCCTCAAGGCTCAGGCCGCTGTTCCATTGGCCGAGATCGGAAATCATGGCATTGATCGCGCCGAGCGTTTTCTCGCCTTCTTCGGAGGGCTGCGGGCTGAACATCAACCCGTCATGCGTCATTGGTCCGGGTTGTACCAAATGGGCTGCGGTCTGGGGCGGGAAGGGCTGCAACCCGGCCTGCATCATGAAATGCGGGATGTCGAAATACATCGCCGTCTCGGCGATTTTGCCGTTCTCGACCCTGTTGAACTCGCAATAGCGCAAAAACGCCATCTTGCCTGTGGGGGCGATGCCCAGCCACGCATTGTCGAACAGGCCCATCAGGTGCCCCATCGAAACAACCCAGACCGAGGTGAATCCGTCCATCTCGTTTTCCCCGGCCATGAACACGTCCATCCGGCGCTGCATATTCCTTAGACTTTGCTTCAGGGGACACCAGAATGCCTGCGCTACGTCATGGGTGCCCCGAAGCTCATCAAACGGGTGGAAACCGCGCCACAGGTAGTTTTCTGCGCAGAACTCAGACATCGTGTTAGCGATATCCGATTCTTTAACGTTGCATAGCGCCATGTAGTAATCCAAAGTAATCGCTTTTTGGGTTTCATAGGACATTATCTTTTTCTTTCAGTTCTTTAGTCGCTGTAGTGGGGCGAATTGCGAGGGGGGCGAAACAGACGTTTGCACACGCATGCAAAAAAAACTTGCCAGATGATTCTTTTGTTGTCTATGGTTTTGCAAGCGTATGCACGAAATGTGCGGCAGGGAGGACAGAATGGCCGAAATTCAACTTCGTAACGTCGGGAAGCGTTGGGGATCGTTCGTCGGGGTGAACAATTTTGATCTCACAATCGCCGATAAGGAGTTTCTGGTGCTTCTTGGCCCGTCGGGCTGCGGCAAAACCACGACCATGCGCATGATTGCTGGTCTCGAGGACGCGTCTGAGGGTGACATCCTGATCGATGGCGCGCGCGTCAATGAAATGGAGCCCAAGGACCGCGACGTCGCGATGGTGTTCCAGTCCTACGCGCTTTACCCCAACATGAACGTTTACGAAAATATTCGGTTCCCACTGAAGGTCCGCGGCATTGATCCGGCAACACATGACGAAAAAGTGCGTCGCGCGTCGGCCATGGTTGAACTCGATGACTTCCTGCATCGCAAACCGGCAGAGCTGTCCGGTGGCCAGCGTCAGCGGGTAGCTCTTGCGCGCGCCATCGTGCGTGAACCCAACGTGTTCCTGATGGACGAGCCACTGTCCAACCTTGACGCAAAACTGCGCGTATCCACCCGCGCGCAGATTAAGAATCTTAGCCATGAACTCGCCGTGACCACGATTTACGTGACCCATGACCAGATCGAGGCAATGACCTTGGCCGATCGCGTGGTCATCATGAAACAGGGCGTAGTACAGCAGGTTGGATCACCCACCGACATCTACGACGCACCCGCCAATACTTTCGTGGCCAGCTTTATCGGCAACCCCGCAATGAACCTTGTGAATGGCGAGGTCAAAGGAGGCATATTCCGCGCCCAGAACACTGAGGTGTCGGGGCTCAATGCGCCCGATGGACCAATCACGCTGGGTTTTCGTGCCGAGGATGCCAATGTTGTGGAGAGCGGCGGCGAGATCAATGCGCCCATCTACACGCAAGAGCTTCTGGGCGACAGCACCATGGTCTCGGTTCGGATAGGCGGTGCGCTGGTCTCAGTCAAAGCAGAAAAGACTTATCGCGCCGAAATCGACGATCAGGTTTCGATCCATATCCACACCGACCACTGCCATCTGTTCGATTCGCAAACCGGGGCGCGCCTGAAAGGCTGAACGCCGAAATCCGAACCCACAGTAACTGGTCAAATTCCGGGTGCAGACTTCGACGATGTACCCATTCACCTAGGGAGGAAATCAAATGTTCTTTAAGAGAATCGCATTGGCCGGGTCGTTGACCGCCTTTGCCGCAAGCGCGGGCTATGCCTGCGAAATCGGCGGTCGAGTTAACATCGTTGGAAACGAATTTGCAGCGATTCAAGCCGTCGCGGCCGGAGCGAAGGAATGCACCGGGGCGTCAGTAGAATCCAACCTTACATCCGAGCACCAGACCATCAACGTAGCTGGCCTGTCGGGCAATCCGTCGGAATATACGACCGCAATCATAGCCAATAGTTCGGTTGTGGCGCTCATGAACGAAGACGTTATTCGTCCGCTAAATGATTTGGTGGAACAGCATGGCCAGGACCTGCAGCCTGGGCAGCTGATTAAGATTGGCGACAACATCATGGCCATCGCCTTCATGGCGAACGCTCAGCATCTGATGTACCGCAAGGACATCCTTGAGCAAGCCGGTGTGGAAGTCCCGACCACCTATGAGGAACTGCTCGAGGTGGCCGAGGCCATTCGTGAGCAGGGCATTATGCAAAACCCGGTTGGTGGCGCATATCAGGCAGGTTGGAACCTTGCTCAGGAATTCAACAACATGTTCCTTGGCTATGGTGGCACCCACTTCAAACCCGGGACCGCGGAACCCAACATCAACACCGAGGCCGGTGTCAACGCTCTCAACATGATGAAGGCGTTGTCGGAGTATATGAACCCCGACTTCCTGACCCACGACTCCAATGCCACCAATGCGGAATACCGCGCAGGCAATGTGGCGATCATGAACATGTGGGGATCGCGCGCGTCGCAGCAAACCTCGACCGAAGGGGTCCTGCAGGAAGTGATTGACGGTCACGCTATCGCGGCTCCGCTGACCGTTGGCGGTGGCTCAATACCAGCGACGACCCTGTGGTGGGACGGCTGGACCGTCGGAAAGAACATCTCAGATGAAGAAGCAGAAGCTACTTTCATCGCCATGAAACACGGTATCCGTCCTGACATGCTGAACGACGAAACCACGCCGCTGGCCGTCTGGCTGATTGAAGGCTACGAACCATCTGAGGATGCGCAAGGTGTGTTTGCAGCAGCCAAGATGGGCACTCCTCCTTATCCAATGTTGCCCTACATGGGTCTAATGCATAGCGCACTCGGCAACGAACTGGCTGATTTCATGCAAGGCAAGGAGAGTGCCGAACAAGCACTGGCCGATGTCGAGGCAGCTTATCGTGCTGCCGCCATTGAACAAGGCTTCCTTGAATAAGATGCCATTGTGCGGTTGGCCTTTGCCGCCGACCGCATACACACTTCATGCGGGGACTTCGCTATGCGCCATAAGACATTCCTCTGGTTCTTCCTGCCCACGGGTCTGGCGATGCTGCTGTTCATCGCAATGCCAATCGTGTCCGTGGTGACGCAATCGATATTTGCGCCGCACCCGGCTGTATTGATAGAGGTGGAGAACTGTACACCCCTCGTCGGATGTACAACCGAAACTACCGTCGATCAGGAAGCGACGGCCGCACTGCGTGCCGAGAATCCAATGGGCCGCTTCGTGGGATTGGGCATCTACTTTGACCGCGGCCACTTGGCGATACAGGAAATTGGTCAAATTTGGGCCACGAATGACACATGGGACGGTTTTTTCTCAGAGCTTGGGAATCTGCCCTTCTACCGGGCGATGGCCTTCACTCTGTCCTTCACATTCATTGTGACCCCGCTCACGATCCTATTGGGGCTGGTGATTGCTCTGGCTGTCAATTCCCTGCATCGACACCTCAAGGGGTTGATGATTTTCTTCTCGCTCTTGCCCATGATCGTGACGCCGCTGATCGGCTCACTCATCCTGTTCTGGATGATCGACAGTCGCGGTGTTATCGGCAACGCCCTCGTAAACCTGGCTGGAGATCCTGATTTCAGTCTTAAGGCCTCGACCGGACTGATGTGGGTGGCGCTGATGGTCTATGGCGTTTGGAGTTCGGCCCCATTTGCATTCGTGGTCTTCTATGCCGGGCTGCAAACTCTGCCGAAAGACCAGATTGAAGCCGCTCAGATTGATGGGGCTACGCGCTGGCAACAGGTTAAGTTCGTAGTTGTTCCTCATCTGATGCCACTTGTTACATTTGTTGCTCTGATCCAGTTGATGGACAATTTCAAAGTGTTCGAACCAATCATCGGGTTCAGCGCGGGAGCACACGCGCAATCGCTCAGTACGTTCATCTTCAACGACCTCGGTGGGGAAACCCGGCAGCTATCTTCAGCGGCTGCAACCTCTGTGATCACGATAATCGGGATCGCCATTCTTCTGTCACCCGTGCTTGTCCGCACCTGGCGCGATTTTAAAGGAGCAAGATAACATGGCCAGCCGCGCACAAAGAATGCCCACAAGCCTTCGGATCGCCTCATCCCTGTTCGTGCTCCTTTGGTTTGTCCTGGCCGCCTTTCCGTTCCTTTGGACGGTATGGGGATCGTTCAAGGTCGAGTTGGATTTCTTTTCGATTGCTGACTGGACCAACGCCTTGACCGGTGCCCGAACCGAAGCGGTCTATGGTTCACCATTCACCACCACCGGGTACGAAGGCGCGTGGATTCAGGAAGAATTCTGGCGCAATGTTTTGAACACCGGGATCGTGTGCTTCTTTGTGGTCACCATCTCACTGACCATTGGAACGCTGGGTGGCTACGCCTTGTCGCGGTCAACTTACAACTACACGTTCTGGCTTTTGATCACGGCGTTGATTTTCCGGGCAATGCCGCCAATCACTCTGGTCTCAGGTTATCTACTGCCCTTCTTTGAATGGAATGTTTGGGGGATTCTTCCAACCACCATTATCGTGCTTGTAGCGATCAACCAGCCGTTCACTCTGTGGATGCTGCATTCCTTCTTCAAGAACATCCCAAGCGAGTTGGACGAAAGCGCCAAGGTCGATGGGTGCAACCAGTTTCAGGCTTTCCGCCGCGTAATCATTCCGGTGATGTGGCCGGGTGTCATCACGACAGGGCTGTTCTCGTTCCTTCTGGCCTACAATGACTTTGCCGTGGGGGCGATGCTGCTGTCCGAAAGCAACCGTACCATGGTGCCTGCCATTGCGGCATTCCTCGGTACAACACAGACCGAAGGCAACGTGATGTTCGCCGTCGCAGCCGTGGTTTCGGCCACAGTTCCACTGTTCATTCTGGTGATGTTCTTCCAGCGTCAGATTGTGGGCGGCCTGACCGCTGGGGCTGTGAAAGGCTGACTCTGATGGGACGTACGCATCCTCTGTCCGTATCTGCCCATGCGCGCGCAGCGAGCCTGAACTTGGCTGCGTGCCGGGCCCGGCGGCCGGGACGAATTCCATTTGCTTTGATGCGCGCGGGACCTAGCGGGGCGCTTCTCCGCACACGCCTCGAACAGACCCCATAGAGACAGAGAAAATGGAAAACCTCGACCGCAAACCCTTTCTGAAATTCACCGACGCACAACGTCATCCTGGCAACTTCCGGCCGGCCTTTGACGCATTCTTCGCCCCCGGTGCACACGTCAACGTGGTGCATCCCTTCAATGAGGTCGCGGGCGGACTCGGGTTGCACGATCACGTCATCGTCCCACTTGCCAATGCCTTCGACAGGCTGTTTCGGCGCGACGACATTGTCATGGCCGGCGAATTTAACGGACAGGGCTGGATCAGCGCTACCGGCTATTTCGTTGGCCGGTTCTCGCGCGACTGGCTTGGCATCCGAGCCACAGGCGAGCTTGCCTATTTGCGCTTCGGCGAGTTCCACCGCATACAGGACGGTAAAGCGGTGGAGAGCTATATCTTCCTTGACATCCCAGAGCTGATGCTGGCCGCTGGGCAATGGCCGATCACCCACAGCCCGGGCAAGACCCGTGGCTTCACCGGCATGATTCAGGGCCCAGCCAGCCATGATGGCATCTTGACCGCCCCGCAAGACCCTGCCGAGAGCGCCAAGAGCTATCATATAGTCACAGAAATGCTGGCCGGGCTTGCCACCGAGAACGAGGCTTGGCGCCCCTACTGGCATAACAACATGGTCTGGTATGGCCCCGGTGCCTTCGGTTCTTTCGTCGGGCTCGAGAGTTTTGCCAGCTTCCAGGTACCTTTCGAAGCCACCTTCGAAGGCTGGTCCGGAGGTAGTGCAGGCAACGGTATGACTGCACATTTCACCCGATACGGCGAAGGCAACTACGTATGCTCAGGTGGCTGGCCCTCATTGACTGGCGTCCAGGTGAAATCCTTCCTCGACCAGCCCGCAAGCGGCAAACGCGTCTTCATGCGGGTCTGTGACTGGTGGCGCCGCGAAGGTGACCTGCTGGTCGAAAACTGGGTTTTTGTCGACATCCCGCATGTGCTGATGCAGCTGGGTTACGACCTTTTTGCCGAAATCGCTGAACCAGCCGCATGAGCTGTTCCGCCAGACATAACGCCGTTGCGCGCCACCCGGCGCTCAACCGGATGCCAAGGGATTTTCTGGTGGCCGATTAACCCTCCCCGTCCACACAGAAAATCCCTTGGTAATCATAGAAGGAAGAGACACATGAAGGGCTCCCGCCCAGAACAGGCCGTGCTGACACGCGACACGGACATGAACAAGACAGACGAAACCCGCGCCGTGATCGAGGGCATGGTTGATGGTTTGAACGATCACCGCATCGACGATATTAGCGAATTCTTCGCAGAAGGGTTCCGCTGGATCGGCAATCAGGGCTGCGGCACCAAGACCGGGCTCAAGGAATTTCAGGAAAACTGGCAGCGCCCATTCCAGGCTGCGTTTTCCGACAAGACCTGCATCGACGAGGCCCGGCTTTACATGGGTGAATGGGCTGCAGCATTTGGCCGGCAAGAGGCAACGCATTCCGGTGAATTCCTGGGCATCGCCCCGACCGGAAAGCGGGTCGAGATCCGCTATATGGATTTTTGGAAAGTCGTCGACGGCAAGATTGTCGACAACTGGGTGAATGTCGATTTCGCCCATGTCGCCGCCCAGCTGGGTGTCGACCTGTTCAACGGCGAAGGCTGGGAAACATTTGACCGGGGAGAAAAAACTCCGCCCCGGCCCGACAATTGAGGATTAGGACAATGACTATCGAATATCTGAAACGCGGCAAACCCGAAGCCGACCGGGCCGAGGATGACGCCAAAACCCGTGCCGTCGTTGAAGCGACGCTGACAGACATCAAAACCCGCGGTGACGCGGCAGTACGCGAACTGTCGGAAAAGTTCGACAATTACGCGCCGGAAAGCTTTCGCCTGAGCCAGGAACAGATCGACGAGTTGATCGCCTCACTGACCGAGCGCGAGCTGGCCGATATCAAATTCGCGCAAAAGCAAGTGATGAATTTCGCCCAGGCGCAGCGCGACTCGATGCTGGACATCGAGATCGAAACTCTGCCCGGCGTGATCCTGGGGCATAAGAATATCCCGGTGCAGTCCGTGGGGTGCTATGTCCCCGGTGGCAAGTTCCCGATGGTTGCCTCGGCGCATATGTCGGTGGCAACGGCAAAGGTTGCGGGCGTTCCCAGGATCATCGCATGCACGCCGCCTTTTCAGGGTAAGCCAAACGCGGCTGTGATCGCGGCCATGCATCTGGGCGGCGCGCACGAGATCTATGTCATGGGCGGCATTCAGGCCATCGGCGCCATGGCGATCGGGACTGAGACCATCGACCCGGTTCACATGCTGGTCGGCCCCGGCAACGCATTCGTTGCCGAAGCCAAGCGCCAGCTGTTCGGCCGCGTTGGTATCGACCTTTTTGCGGGTCCGACCGAGACCATGGTCATCGCCGATGAAACCGCCGCCGATGCCGAGTTTTGCGCGACAGATCTGCTGGGTCAGGCCGAGCATGGATACAACAGCCCCTGCGTTCTTGTCACCAACTCGCGCAAGCTGGCTGAAGAAACGCTGAGCGAGATTGACCGTATCCTCGGTATCCTGCCCACCGCCGGAACCGCAAAGGTCAGTTGGGAGGAATATGGGGAGGTCATCGTCTGCGACTCCTATGACGAAATGCTGCAAGTGGCCGACGACATCGCCTCCGAGCACGTTCAGGTCATGACCGACCGCGACGATTGGTTCCTGGAAAACATGACCTGCTATGGTGCGTTGTTTCTGGGGCCGCGCACCAATGTTGCAAACGGCGACAAGGTGATTGGCACCAACCACACGCTGCCGACCAAGAAGGCCGGGCGTTATACAGGTGGGCTCTGGGTCGGCAAGTTCATGAAAACGCACAGCTATCAAAAAGTCGTCACCGACGAAGCAGCAGTGATGATCGGCGAATACGGCTCACGCCTGTGTATGCTGGAAGGCTTTGTCGGCCATGCCGAGCAATGCAACATCCGTGTCCGACGTTACGGGGGCATCAACATTCCCTACGGTGAAGGCGCGGTTTATCGCGAGGCTGCAGACGTTTCCTCGTAGGAGTGAGGTCATTGCCACAGCACTTGCGCCCGGGTTCACCCCGGCGTTACGGACTTGAAAGAGAAGCAGATAACACAATGCGAGATTTCGCAATGGACACACACTCTACCCACAAGGCCCTGATAGCGCCCCTGTTCGAGGCCATGTATAATTTCGACGAGGCCGGGGTACGCGCAGCGCTGGAGGAGGTGATCGCGCCTGATGCCTTCATCCACATGTTGTATCCATTTGGGGATCTGACCAGCCCGCAGGAACTCTATGACACCTGTTATGCACCGCTGCTAAAATCCATGCCCGATCTTGAGCGTCGCGACTGGGTCGTCATGGGCGGTCGGACAGAACAGGGCAACGACTGGGTCGGCTGCGGCGGCCATTACTACGGTACGTTTGTCGCCCCTTGGTTGGACATCCCGCCGACAGGGCACCTGACGCATATGCGGTTTCACGAATTCTATCGCTTTCAGGGTGGCAAGGTTGTTGAGATCCAGGCGCTTTGGGACATTCCCGAGGTGATGATACAGGCGAATGCCTGGCCGATGGCCCCGTCGCTGGGGCGCGAGTTCTGTATCCCCGGTCCGTCTACGCTGGACGGGATGGTGCCCGGTCCGTGGGACGAGGCAACATCCCAAGCCTCCTGCGACCACATCATCAACATGTTGGAATATCTCAAGAAACACCCTGGTCAAGGTGGCCCCGAGGTGATGGAGATGGACCGGTTCTGGCATCCGCGCATGAACTGGTACGGCCCCGCCGGGATCGGAACCGGGCGCGGCATCGCTGGGTTCCGCAACTGGCACCAGATCCCGTTTCTGAACGGGATGCCCGACCGGGGCCAACATGTAGAAGACATTACCTATCACTTTTTTGGCGACGGCGACTATGCAGCTGTGACCGGCTGGCCGGACATGATCCAGACCGTCTCGCATGACGGGTGGATGGGGATTGCGCCCTCGGACAAGCGGATCTCGATGCGCAGCTTGGATTTCTGGCGGCTCGAAGACGGGCTGATCCGGGAAAACTGGGTGTTGGTTGACCTGCTGGACGCATATAAGCAACTGGGCGTAGATGTCTTTGCCCGTCTGCGAGAATTTAACAAAGCACGTGTTCCGGGCGCGATTCCATTCCCGGTCGGCGAGGTCTGATATGCCCCAATTTCCCAGCACCCCCAGTTTCAATCTTAGCGGCAAGCGTGCCTTGATCGCGGGCGCCTCTTCGGGCATCGGCATGGCCTGCGCCGTGGCGCTGGCGGAGCATGGGGCCGAGGTCACATTGGCGGCGCGGCGCATCGATGCGCTGCAGGATATCGCCACCGACATGGCCGCACTGGGATGGGCTGCCAAGACCCTTGAACTCGATGTCTCCGAGGTCGCGGCGACCGCCGAGGCGGTGGCAAAACACGGGCCATTCGATATTTTGTTGAACTCTGCCGGGCTTGCCCGTCACGGTAAAGCCGTGGACACGCAACCGAGTGATTTTGATGCGGTGATGGGTGTCAATGTCAAAGGTGCCTATTTCCTGACCCAGGCCGTTGCCAAGGGCCTGCTCGACGCCGGTCGCCCCGGTTCGCTGATCAATATCTCAAGCCAGATGGGCCATGTCGGCGGTCGCGAGCGCGCAGTCTATTGCGCGTCGAAATTCGCGGTCGAAGGCTTTACCAAGTCGATGGCGCTGGAATTCGGGTCCGCAAAAATCCGCGTCAACACCATCTGCCCCACATTCATCCTGACCGACCTGACCAAGTCCACCTTCGACGATCCAGGCAAACGCGCCTGGATTCTGGACAAGATCAAGCTGGGCCGCCCGGGAGAGATTGAAGACATCATGGGCGCGGTGGTCTTTCTGGCCTCGGATGCATCGGCGTTGGTGACTGGTACGGCACTGATGGTCGACGGAGGTTGGACGGCGGACTGATGGCGACACACAAGGTTACATCACTGGAAGTCGCCCGTCTTGCCGGGGTCAGCCAATCTGCGGTCAGTCGGGTGTTCACGCCTGGTGCATCGGCGTCCAAGAAAACTGTAGAAAAGGTGCGCAAAGCGGCCAAGGAACTGGGATATCGTCCCAACGTACTGGCCCGCGCTGTGGTGTCCGGCAAAAGCCGGATCATCGGGCTCGTCGTGGCCTATCTGAACAACCAGTTTTACCCCGAGGCGCTTGAAAAGCTTACAAACGCGCTGCAGGAGCGTGGATACCACGTTCTGATTTTCATGGCTTCGCACCAGGCTGGCAATATTGACAACGTGGTCGAGGAAATTCTTGACTTTCAGGTCGACGGGATCATCGCTGCTTCGGTGGCTTTGTCGTCAGATCTGTCCGACCGCTGCCGCGCGGCAGGTATACCGATGGTGCTATTCAACCGGGCGCAGGACGATCCGGCCATGTCCGCGGTATCGTCAGACAATATCGCAGGCGGGCGCAAGGCGGCCGAGTTCCTTTTGGCCGGGGGGCACAAGAAAATTGGCTATATCGCCGGTTGGGAAGGTGCATCGACTCAGCGCGATCGCGAAGCCGGCTTCCTGTCGGAGCTGAGCGATGCCGGCATGGAACTTCATGTGCGTGGGGTCGGTAATTTCGTGACTGAAGAAGCACAGGAAGCAACGCGTCGCATGTTTGCTACCGACCCGCCCGATGCCGTGTTCGTGGCCAACGATCACATGGCCATCGCTGTGATGGACACGCTTCGGTTCGAGCTGGGCTTGAAAATACCGGAGGATGTGTCTGTCGTTGGGTATGACGACGTCGCCGTTGCGGCTTGGCCCAGCTACAATCTGACAACGGTCCGACAGCCAGCAAACCGCATGGTGGCCGAAACTGTCGATATCCTGCTCAGCAAGATCGAAGACCCCGATGTCAGCGCGCACCGCGTTGAGATTGACGGTCCGCTTATTGTTCGCGGCTCCGCCCGTATACCTGAAGGATGGAACAGATGAAGGGATTTGATCCCAAGTTCAAAGACTTTCCCGATTACATAATCGGGATCACCAAGGAAATCTGGGAAGATCGTGGCATTGCCACGCTGCACGACTATTATGCCCCGGACATCGTCGTGCGTTCACCTGGGTCGGTGGTTGTCGGAAACCAGAATGTCATTGCTGCCACTATAGCGACATTGGCTGAGTTCCCTGATCGTACGCTGTTGGGCGAGGACGTGATCTGGTCGGGAACACCTGAGGGAGGCATGCTGTCCTCGCACCGCCTGCTGTCCACCGCGACCCATCTGGGTGACGGGGTATATGGCAAGGCGACCGGTAAGAAACTCGTCTACCGCATTCTGGCCGACTGCCATGCCATCAACAACCAGATCAACGATGAATGGCTGATCCGCGACCAGAGCGCAATCGTGCAACAGATGGGCGGGGATCCCAAGGAATACGTCCGCGACCTGATCGCCCGAGAGGGCGGACCTGACGCCTGTGTTCAGCCCTACACGCCCGCAAACGAACAGCCCGGCCCTTACAAAGGACATGGAAATGACAATGAGTGGGGCCAAAAATTCGCCGACATCCTGACCCGGATCATGAATGCTGATATGGGCGTGATCGAGGCTGACTACGACCGCGCCGTTCTGTCGGAGTATCCCGGCGGCACGACCGGCCACAGTTGGGGTCCAGTAGACCGTTTCTGGATGGGCCTGCGCGCCTCGTTCCCGAATGCAGAATTCAAGATCCACCACCAGATTGGCCGCGACGATCCAATGATGCCACCGCGCGCCGCGATCCGCTGGTCTTTGCACGGCAAGCACGACGGCTGGGGCGTCTTCGGTGTACCGACCGGGGCTGAGGTCTTTGTGTTGGGCATCAGTCAGGCCGAGTTCGGTCCCTGGGGTCTGCGCAAGGAATACACACTGTTTGACGAAACCTCGATCTGGAAACAGATTCTGCTGAAAACCGGCGATCTCTAGAATGCCGCACCGTATCTCAAATCTGGATGCCGGGCAGGCGTTGCGGCGGTTCCACGCCCATCGCGCCAGTCTGCGCGCCCGGCGGCTGAACAATCGCCCGCCGGGAGGTTGGGTTTGATCCGCTCAAACCCAAATCTAAAGGAGACAAGATATGAGTACCATCGAAAGCCGCATCGTCCGCTATGGCGAGCTGAAGCCTTGTAAAACAGCTTTCATCGACGCCCACACGCCGGGCTCGAACCAGAAAGAGAACTTTACCATTATTGGCGGCGGCGTCAGCGAAAGCCCCGACCAACACGTCCACATCACCGACAAAATCGGGTTCAATATCGGTGCGGCGGGGCAACCGCCGAAATGCCGCAACTCGCTGCACAGCCACACCACCGCCGAGGTCTTCTTTGTTGCCAAAGGTCGCTGGCGGTTCTTCTGGGGTCGTTACGGGACTGCAGGTGAGTTCATCGCTGAAGAAGGCGATATCTTCAACATCCCGACCGGCATCTTCCGTGGGTTCGAAAATGTCGGCCAGGACTACGGGATGATCATGTCGATGCTGGGCGGCGACGACGCTGGTGGCGGCGTGACCTGGGCTCCGCAAGTTATTCAGGACGCGCAGGTCCATGGCTTGGTACTGGGTAATAATGGCGTCCTGTACGACAGCAAGAAGGGCGAGGAATTGCCGCACAATGTGCAGCCCATGCCGTTGCTGACCGAAGAAGAGCTGAGAGCCTATCCCGAGGTTCCCATTGAGGCGGTGATCGGCAAATATGTCGCTCGGTACTGGGACCTGATGGCGCTGTCGGCGGACAAGCCTGCGGTCGTGATCGGCCAAAATGGCCTGATCAAGGACAAGCCCGGTTTCGAGGTGGATTTCCTGACACGCGGCTCGGCCGTTGCTGATAAGATCAAGACGGATAAGCCCGTGGTTCTGATGCCGGCCAGCGGCCATTGGCGCATCATGATCAATGAGGTCGAGACCACTCTGTCCAACGGCGATACCGCGCTGGTTATGCCCGGTGAAAGCTACAGCGCCGAGCCGTCGATGACCGGCGAAGCGGGTCTGTACCGTATCACTGCCACCGACGATCCGGCTGGGGCGACCTGGACGGGTGCATAACGCCAAAATTGCGTGTCCCGATATCAATCGCGGCATGCTCAGCGCATCCTGCACCGGGTTTCCGGCCCGGCGCAGGAACAAGATTTGAAGGGAGATGAATACATGACCCGCATTTTAACCACCCATGTGGGAAGCCTGCCGCGCAGTCAGGAGGTCGTGGACTTCATCTTCGCGCGCGAGCGGGAGGAACCGTTCGATCAGGCCGCATTTGATTCCTGCATGACCGCTGCCGTGTCTGAGACAGTGCGCAAACAGGCCGAGGCCGGGGTTGATATCGTCTCGGACGGTGAGACTTCGAAAATATCCTATGCCACTTATGTGAAGGATCGCTATACCGGCTTTGCCGGTGACAGCCCACGCAACGCGCCGGCGGACCTCAAAATGTTTCCGGGCTTTCTGCAACGTTTGGCGGATGACGGCGGAACGCCGCAATACGTGCGGCCCATGTGCGTGGGCGAGGTGCGCTCGAAAGGGCAGGGTGAGCTGCAGAAGGACATCGACAATCTTACGGCGGCCATGGCCGAACACGGGTTCGAGCGCGGGTTCATGAACGCCGCCAGCCCCGGGGTGATTTCACTGTTTCTGCAGAATGATTTCTATCCGACGCGCGAGGCCTATCTGGCCGCGCTCGCCGATGCGATGAAGTCGGAATACGAAACCATCGTTGGTGCAGGTCTGGATTTGCAGCTGGATTGCCCTGATCTCGCTCTGTCGCGCCATATGCTGTTCACGAATCTTTCCGACGATGAGTTCGTGAAAATCGCTGACATGCATGTCGAGGCGCTGAACCACGCGCTGCAAAACGTCCCATCTGACAAGGTGCGCGTCCATATTTGCTGGGGCAATTATGAGGGTCCGCATTGCTGCGACATCGGCATGGACAAGGTGTTTTCGACGCTGATGTCCACCAAATCCCGCTTTGTGCTGTTCGAAACCTCGAACCCGCGACACGCGCATGAATGGACCGTGTTCCGCGACCGCAAGGGAGACATTCCGGATGACAAGGTACTGGTGCCCGGCGTGGTCGACACCACGACCAATTTTGTCGAACACCCTGAGCTGATCGCGCAGCGTACCGAGCGGTTTGCGAACATCGTAGGCACCGAACGGGTGATCGCCGGATCGGATTGCGGCTTTGGCACCTTTGCAGGCTTTGGCGCGGTCGACCCGGATATCGCCTATGCCAAGCTGGGCGCGCTTGCCG
>NZ_WPZL01000048.1 GCF_013031245.1 Ruegeria lacuscaerulensis | reverse complement strand
GATTTCATGCTTTCAAGGCGGCGAAACAAGCCTGCAGCCACAATCTTCTTCGGCAGGATGCTGGAGGCAAATGGATTGCCGAGGAAGATTGTGATCGACAAGAGCGGTGCTAATACCGCTGGCATCAAGGCTATCAACAAAATGCTCAAGGGCTTCGGCTGTCCGATCCCGATCGAGATGGTAAGGCGCAAGTATCTCAATAACATCGTGGAACAAGATCACCGTTTCATCAAAAGACGAACACGCCCGATGCTCGGCTTCAAATCGTTCACCTGTGCATCTTCGACGTTGGAAGGCATCGAAGTCGCGAACATGATCCGAAAGGGTCAAGTCATACCAGGACTCTGTCCATTTCGCCAGTTCGCCGAATTGGCCGCCTAATCTGCTGCATTGGTGAGTTCGCCTAGCCCAGCGAAAATTTCGCAACAGAACCAACGCAAAGCGGTGGTAAGCCCAAACCGCATAGGCAATGATCTCGCGAGGAAACCGAAAACCCTTCAGGTACGGCATGATCGTTGGGGTGTTCATTCGCGCGACATAGCTGGATCACTCAGCCTGAACAACTTGGCAATACCGTCAGGTTTTATTGCCAGAAATTTTCGGTCAGGGGGCGATCTGTACCCCCGGTGAAAAAGCTTGTGAAAACCCCGCCATCAACCCATTTGATCGTCTCAGAGAGCAGGTGCGCGTCAACGGAAACCACTTCCAGGCCGGCGGGCGTCAGGGTCAGGTGTAGAAATCAGCGTTGAACTAAAAACGAGAATCCCGTCACAAGCTGCCGCAGTCCGATTGCGGCCCCAAAAAATATCGCAGCAAAAGTTACCAGCGCGCTGTATGCCAGAGTGGAGAAGGCCGAGATGCCTTGTCCGACGCTGCACCCTACGGCAAGGACGGCGCCGGGCCCCATGATGGCGGCCCCCAGCATCTGCCGTTTGAGTTCACGCGGGTCTTCGCAGGCTTCCCAGCGGAAATGGCCCTTGGACCAGGACCCCAGAAACGCGCCGATCAGCACGCCCGAGACCGACCCGACGGCGAAGGACAGCGTCGTACCGGACGCGGTCATGAGGTAGAACATCGTGTCGCCGAGCGGCGCGGCGAATGTATGGGTCTGCACGGTTTCCGCGTCGAAGCCGTGTGTTGCGACCCAATAGGTGCCCACCCAGCCGGAGACGATGGCAAAACCGACCGCACCGCCCCAAAGGACCTTTGACGGAGAACGCCGGAAGCGGTCACTGGCCAGTGCAAAAATCACCAGTACGGCGCCGATAACCACCCCTGTCAATTCCGCCGGAACAAGGGTCAGGCGTTCGACAAGAAAGCTGACGCTTTGGGGTTCGCTGAGGTCCATTTCGACCGGGAACAGCCAGACCCTTAGATAAGCCAGCGGACCAGACATGAAGACGTATGCGGACAGACCCAGGATCAGGACGATAACGAATGACCGAAGGTCGCCGCCGCCTAGACGTGCCAACGCTCCGTAGCCGCAATTGCCGCTTATGGCCATGCCATACCCGAACAGGAGGCCGCCCACGATCGAGCCAACGGGGTTCCAAGTCTGAGCGAGATAGGCGGTGCCGGAAGGGTCAAACCACCCAAGCGTCATGGCGGCGTGGCATCCGATCATCGCAACGCCGATTGCCACGGCCCACATGCGCAGCCGGCGGTCGTCTTTAGCATAGAGATAGTCCTCGATCGCACCCAATGTGCAAAACCGCCCGACACGGGCCGCCAGACCCAAAATGATACCGCCGATCAGACCGATCAGCGCAACGGAATTGGCGTCACCCAGAGTTTCGAACATGGCCAGTCTCCTCCCAAAGCTGGCGGAGTTGCCGACAGGCTCTTAGTCCGCGCGGCAGAAAAGATCGTACACGACCTCAAGGATCTGCGTGGATCGGTCATCCGCCAGCCTGTAGTAGATCGTCTTGCCCTCGCGGCGCGTTTTCACCAACCCCTCAAAGCGCAAACGGGACAATTGCTGGGAAACCGCGGCCTGCCGGGCCGACAGCATCTCCTCCATCTGGGTGACGGATTTTTCCCCCGACGACAGGTAGCAAAGGATCATCAGACGCCCCTCGTGGCTAATCGCCTTGAGGAAATTTGATGCCGTCTGAGCATTTTCCATCATCCTGTCGAGGTCCTCGGCGCACATGTCCTTGGTGAACACTGGCAGTTTCGAAGGTTTGTCCAACAAGACAGCCTCGCTTTTTGGCTTCAAGTATTCAAAACAGTTTATGTGATTTGTTGCCGATTATCCAGAGGTCTCGAGCGATACACCGGCGTCACGCAGAAGGACATTAAGCAAACCCCAGAAAAAGTCTTCGCCCGGATACCCTTCAATGCGCCCAACCTCGTGACCGTTATCCAGCAAAACGAAGGTTGGCGTGAAATGAAGCGGGCGTTCCAGCGCAATGCCCGCCGGGGTGGGGCTGTGGATATCGATGCGCCGCAGCGGCGCGGCTTTCCCCTCGGGTGTTTTGGGGTAAATCGCTGCGATCTCGGAATCCCAGCGCGCGCACCACATGCACCCGTCTTCTTCGGCCATCAACAACGTCATATCCGCATGCAGTGCCACGGGCAGCACTGGCATCGCAATGGTCAGCAGGGGGAAGAGGAAACGGCGCATCTTAAGCTCCAATTGACCGCAACGCGATATTCTTATTATTTTGAATATGTGAATGATAGCGCGCCGGGACCGATTTGACCATGCTCGACATTTCTATTGCAGGTGCATTGGTCGCCGGTCTGCTGTCCTTTCTGTCGCCCTGCATATTGCCAATCGTGCCTTTCTACCTGAGTTATCTGGCCGGAGTCGGGATGGAGAATATCTCGGCCGGTACAGGCGTGCCCGGTGATGTGCGCCGTAGGGCCACCTTGTCTGCAATGGCTTTCGCGGCCGGGATCATAACGATCTTCATGGGCCTCGGGGCAACGGCATCGGTCTTTGGGCAGATGGTTCGCGAGTATTTCGACATTCTTAGATGGATCGCCGCGGCCATCATCATTGCAATGGGCCTGCATTTTCTGGGGGTCGTCAGAATCGGGTTTCTTTACCGCCAGTTTCGCGCGGATATCGGTGATACCTCGGATGTTAGTCTGGTCGGGGCCTACATCCTCGGGCTGGCCTTTGCCTTCGGTTGGACGCCATGCGTCGGTCCGGTGCTGGCTGCCATCCTGTTCACAGCGGCCGGAACGGAAACCGCGTGGCGCGGCGCGTGGCTGCTGTTTGTCTACGGGGTCGGCATGACGGCCCCGTTCGTTCTGGCAGCGTTTCTGGCGCAGCCTTTCATGCGCTGGATGACGCGTTTCCGAAAACACCTGGGGCTTATCGAGAAGGCGATGGGCGGTCTGCTGATTCTGTTTGGTCTGTTGATTGCGACCAACTCCGTAAATCAGATCGCCCAATGGATGTTGGTTCATATGCCGTGGCTGTCTGCCATCGGCTGATCTGGGAGGAAGTCATGAAGCGAATGAATCTGATTCTGTTGTCGTGCCTGTTCGCGGGAACGGTCACGGCTGCCGAACTTGGCGATGACGGGCTGCACAAAACGCCCTGGATGCGCGATACGTTCAAGGACCTTCACGAAGACCTTGATGAGGCCTATGCCGAAGGTAAGCGGTTGGTTTTGTTTATAGGACAGCAAGGCTGCATCTATTGCAAAAAGATGCACGAAGAGGTTTTCCCCGATCCCGACCTGGCCGCCTATATCGAGGATCATTTCTTTGTCGTGCAACTGGATCTGCATGGCAGCACGACAGCTACCGACTTTGACGGAGAGGAAAGCGAACAGCGTGCCCTGATGCGCAAATGGGGTATTCTGTTTACGCCGACCCTCGTCTTTCTGCCCGAAGAAGTGGGTGAAGACACATCCGCAATCGAGGCGGCGGTCGCCGTCATGCCGGGCGCGTTTGGCAAGGGAACGACTTTGGATTTGTTCACATGGGTGAACGAGAAAAGGTACGGGATTGATAACGGGGAAGACTTTCAGCGTTATCACGCCCGCCGCATCAGTGAGCGTAATAAAGTTTCGCAGGACTGATGGGCTCTGGCATAAATAAAAAAATTCATAATGATGAATTTAATGTTGCGACAGGGCGTGCTCGTCGACTACGGTACACAATAGATTTGGATCGCAAAGTGCTTTTAGCGCGGTAGCAAATGGGAGGGATCATGAAGCTGAGGCTAATAACTATGGTCTGCACGGTGACCGGTGGTGTTGCAATGGCAGCCGATACCGGCCCGAAGGACGTACACTTCGACGATTATGGCGCGATTGAGACATCGTTGACCGGTGTCGTAGGTGACGCGGCGAACGGTGCGGTGATTGTCGGCGAGAAATCCAAGGGCAATTGCGTTGCCTGTCACGAGGTTACGGCGCTGGCGGGCATTCCGTTTCACGGCGAAGTAGGTCCCGTACTGGACGGCGCAGGCGACCGCTGGACAGAGGCGGAACTGCGCGGTCTGGTCGCGAATGCCAAAATGACGTTCGAGGGCACTGTGATGCCGGCCTTTTACAAGGATGACGGTTATATCCGTCCGGGCGACGCCTATACCGGCAAAGCGCCGTCGGCACCGCTGACCACGATTCTGACCGCTCAGGAGATTGAAGACGTGGTCGCGTTCCTTGCGACCCTGAACGAGCAATAATCGCGTGAGCAAGCGCGAAACCCGAAGGATTCAAAGGAGATCGAATATGGAACTTTCTCGTCGCGAGACTCTGGCCCTTGGCCTGGGCGCCGCGGTTCTGGCGCTAGTGCCTTTCCGCGCAAACGCGGCAGCCGAGGATGCGATTGCCGCCTTCACAGGCGGGGCGGATATGGCCGACGGCGGCGTGACGTTGACGGCGCCGGAGATCGCCGAGAACGGCAATACCGTTCCGATCGAAGTCAGCGCGCCGGGTGCCACGTCGATTCTGATCGTGGCCGCCGGAAACCCCGAGCCGGGTGTTGCGACATTTAATTTCGGGCCACTGGCTGCTGAGCAGGCCGCCTCGACGCGCATTCGCCTGGCCGGAACGCAGGATGTCGTTGCAGTGGCCAAGATGGCGGATAGCAGCTTTGCCAAAGCCTCGGCAACCGTAAAAGTCACAATTGGCGGCTGCGGCGGCTAAGGCCGCGCACCCTGAAGAACAGGAGAACACCCTATGGCATCCGGCGTAAAACCCCGCGTCAAAGTTCCTAAAAAGGCCGCTGCAGGCGAAACGATCACGATCAAGACCCTGATCAGCCACAAGATGGAAAGCGGTCAGCGCAAGGACAAGGAAGGCAACATCATTCCGCGTTCGATCATCAACCGCTTTACCTGCGAGTTCAACGGAGAACTGGTCGTCGATGTGACGCTGGAACCGGCGATATCGACGAACCCCTATTTCCAGTTCGAGGCAAACGTGCCCGAATCCGGGGATTTCGTCTTTACCTGGTATGACGACGACGGCTCGGTCTACGACACCAGGAAATCGATCGAGGTCGCCTGACGGCTTGACCGCTAAGGCAGATCAGCGCCCCCGGCGAAGGCGGGCGCTGGTCCACCAAGGGAGGAACGTAATGTATACAAAGGTATTAACAGCGGTCGCCGCACTGCTGACCATTCCGGTCACGGCAATGGCCGGACCCGACGAAGACAATCTTGTGATCAATGATGAGCTGGACATGATCTCGGTGACCGAGGCTCCGGCTCATGCCGAAAACCTCGACACGATCTATTCGGGCTGGCATTTCCGCACCGACGAAACGCAGGCGCTGCAGATCGACGATTTCGACAACCCGGCGATGATCTTTGTCGATCAGGCGGCGGATACCTTCGAAACAGTGGAGGGAGCGGCCGGCAAGAGCTGTGCATCCTGCCATGACGGTGCCGAGTCGTTCAAGGGCCTGCAGGCATCCATGCCCAAGGTCGATGCGGAAAGCGGCAAACTTGTTGTGATGGAAGACCTGATCAACAAGTGCCGGACCGAACACATGGAAGCGGATGTCTGGAAGTGGTCGGGTGCGGACATGCAGGGAATCGTTGCCCTGATCGGTCTGCAATCGCGCGGGATGCCGATGAACGTGGCCATTGACGGCGATGCCGCCCTATATTGGGAGCAGGGCAGGGAAATGTACTATACCCGCTTTGGTCAACTGGAACTGAGCTGCGCCAATTGTCACGAAGACAATTGGGGCAACATGATCCGGGCCGACCATCTGAGCCAGGGCATGATCAACGGTTTCCCGACATATCGTCTGAAACAGGCCAAGCTGATCTCGCGCCATAACCGGTTCCGTGGCTGCATTCGCGACACGCGGGCCGAAACCTTTGCTGAAGGATCGGACGAGTTCAGAGCGCTTGAGCTGTACGTAGCCTCACGCGGCAACGGGCTTTCGGTCGAAACCCCGGCGGTACGTCAATAACTATTTACCCGCGCCGGACCACCCGGCGCGGGTAAATCTCCAGAATAACATTCACACATATAGATGTGAGATAGGAAAGCCGATAGATGATTTCGCGACGTGATTTTCTGCAGGTCTCCATGGCGGCTTCGGCGCTTTACGGGACATCCGGATTTGGCAACTGGGCACGGCTGGCCGCACAGCAAAGCCTGACACAGGATCAGCTGCTGGAATTCGAGACCTTTGGCAACATCAGCCTGATCCATATCACTGACATTCACGCACAGCTGAAACCGATCTATTTCCGCGAGCCCGAGGTGAACCTTGGCATCGGGAATGCCCGCGGACAGATGCCACATGTCACCGGCGCGGCGTTTCGCAAGGCGTATGGGATCGAAGATGGCAGCCCGTCTGCCTATGCGCTGACCTACAATGATTTTTCTTCACTGGCAAAGGCTTACGGCCAGGTCGGGGGGCTGGATCGCGTCTCGACCGTCATCAACGCCATCCGGGCCGATCGCCCCGACGCCCTGCTGCTGGATGGCGGTGATACATGGCATGGCTCCTACACCTGCTATCAGACGGCGGGTCAGGACATGGTCAACGTCATGAACGCGCTGAAACCCGATGCGATGACTTTCCATTGGGAGTTCACGTTGGGCAGCGAGCGGGTCAACGAGATCGTGGAAGGTCTGCCGTTTGCTTCGTTGGGCCAGAATATCTTTGACGCCGAATGGGACGAGCCGGCCGAGCTGTTCAAGCCTTACAAATTCTTCGAACGCGGCGGCGCCAGGGTTGCCGTGATCGGGCAGGCATTTCCGTATATGCCGATTGCAAACCCCGGCTGGATGTTCCCGGAATACTCGTTCGGTATTCGGGACGAGAACATGCAGGCCATGGTGGACGAGGTTCGCGATGCCGGTGCCGATGTTGTTGTCGTGCTCAGCCATAACGGTTTTGACGTGGACAAGAAGATGGTAGGCCGGGTTCAGGGGATCGACGTGATCCTCAGCGGGCATACCCATGATGCGCTGCCGGAGCCGGTTCTGGTCGAAAAAACGCATATCATCGCATCCGGTTCGAACGGAAAATTCGTCAGCCGCGTCGATCTGGATGTGCGGGACGGTCAGTTGATGGGAATGAAACACAAGCTAATCCCGATCTTTTCGGACGTGATCGCGCCGGATCCCGCAATCTCCGCCCTGATCGACGAACAGCGTGCCCCCTACAAGGACGCGCTGAGCGAGGTTATCGGCAAAACCGACTCGCTGCTGTATCGCCGGGGCAATTTCAATGGCACCTGGGACGACCTGATCTGCGATGCGCTGCTCAGCGAACGTGAGGCGGACATTGCCATGTCGCCCGGCGTGCGCTGGGGGCCGTCGATCCTGCCCGGTCAGGACATCACGCGAGAGGATCTGTGGAACGTCACCTCGATGACCTACCCGAACGCGTACCGCACGGAAATGACGGGTGAATTCATCCACGTCATCCTCGAAGACGTTGGCGATAACCTGTTCAACCCCGATCCCTATTACCAGCAGGGCGGCGACATGGTGCGTGTCGGCGGGCTTGGCTATCGTATCGATGTGACAAAGCCGCAGGGACAGCGGATCAGTGACATGACGTTGCTGAAAACAGGCGAGGCGATTGATCCGGCCAAGTCTTACGTCGTGGCGGGCTGGGCCAGCGTCAACGAAGGCACCGAGGGTCCGCCGATCTGGGATGTCGTCGAAAACCATATTCGCAGTCAGGGCACCGTGACCGTCGAACCGAGGACATCGGTCGAGGTGATCGGCGCCTGACGATGCGACCCGAGTCAAAAAACATGAACATCAAGGCAAGATTTGCTGATCGAGCAACGGAGGCAAACCAGATGAGTGACAGCTCCAGAGGAAAGGCACCCTCGCGCCGCCAGTTCCTGAGCGGTGCGGCGGCGGTCGGAGTAGGGGCGGTTGGTGCCGGAGCAGCCCGTGCGGCAAGCCCGGATCCTCTTATCACGCAGGAGCAGGAATGGGCGCAGACAACCGGCGAGGGCGTTGATGCTACGCCATACGGCTTGCCGATCGAGTTCGAAAAAGACGTCGTGCGGCGCAATGTCGAATGGCTGACGGCGGACACGATAAGTTCGATCAACTTCACGCCGATCCATGCGCTGGACGGTACGATCACACCGCAGGGTTGCGCGTTTGAACGGCATCACTCCGGGGCTATCGAACTCAGCAAGGCGGATTACCGTCTGATGATCAACGGTCTGGTCGATACTCCGCTTGTCTTCACCTACGAAGACCTTGAACGCTTTCCGCGCGAAAACCGCGTCTATTTCTGTGAATGCGCCGCCAATACGGGCATGGAATGGGCCGGATCGCAGCTGAACGGGGCGCAGTTCACCCACGGCATGATCCACAACATGGAATATTCCGGCGTGCCGCTGCGCACCTTGCTGGAGGAGGCCGGATTAAAGCCCGAAGGCAAGTGGGTCTATGTCGAAGGCGCGGACGCGTCGTCGAACGGCCGTTCCATCCCGATGGAAAAGGCGCTGGATGACGTGCTGGTCGCTTTCAAGGCCAATGGTGAGGCTTTGCGCAAAGAACATGGATACCCCGTCCGGCTGGTCGTGCCGGGATGGGAAGGCAACATGTGGATCAAGTGGCTGCGGCGAGTCGAAGTCACTGACATGGCGATTGAAAGCCGTGAAGAAACGTCCAAGTACACGGACACGCTCGAAGACGGCACATCGCGCAAGTGGACATGGGTGATGGATGCCAAATCGGTCGTCACCTCGCCCAGCCCGCAATCTCCGATCACGCATGGACCGGGGCCGTTGGTGATCACGGGGCTGGCATGGTCCGGCAGAGGTGCAATCACCGGTGTCGATGTGTCCGTCGACGGCGGCAAGAACTGGATGCCCGCGCGTCTGGCCGCGCCCGGCACCGACAAGGCGCTGACGCGGTTCTATTTGGACCACAACTGGGACGGCTCGGAAATGCTGTTGCAGGCCCGCGCCAAGGATTCGACCGGGTATGTCCAACCCAGCAAGGACCAGCTGCGCGACGTGCGGGGCGAAAACTCGATCTATCACAACAATTGCATCCAGACATGGTGGGTCAAGGAAAGCGGAGAGGCAGAAAATGTCGAAGTATCGTAAGCTGTTTGCCGCCCTGGCGTTGGGGCTGTGTCTGGCCGCTCCTGCATATGCCGGGACGTTTGGCCTTGGCCGACCGGCCCTGCCTGAAGAGATCGCGGCCTGGGATGTGGATGTGGCACCGGATGGCACCGGCTTGCCCGAAGGCTCGGGCGATGTCTTTACCGGCGAAGAGGTTTTCGCCGAATATTGCGCCATCTGCCACGGAGATTTTGCCGAAGGCGTGGACAACTGGCCCAAGCTGGCCGGTGGCGACGGCACGCTGGCCGACAAGGACCCGTTGAAGACCGTTGGATCCTATTGGCCCTATCTTTCCACGGTCTGGGACTACGTGAACCGCTCCATGCCGTTCGGAAACGCCCAGTCTCTGGAACCGGACGACGTCTATGCGATCGTGGCCTACATCCTGTATTCCAACGATATCGTCGATGACGAGTTCACGCTGTCGCACGAGAATTTCCTGGATGTGGACATGCCGAATGCCGAAGGGTTCATCGTGGATGACCGCGAAACCGCCGAGGCGCATTTCTGGACCGATGAACCGTGCATGTCCGATTGCAAGGAAACTGTCGAGATCACCATGCGTGCAGCCGTTCTGGACGTGACACCGGAAGAAACCGGGACTGACGCCGAGGGTGGTTCCCCTGCGGTTCAGGAAGCGGCGGTTGAAACCGAAGAAGCGGTCGAGGAAACCGTGGCGCTTGATCCCGAAATGATCGAGAGCGGCAAGAAGGTCTTCAAGAAGTGCAAGTCATGCCATCAGGTTGGCGAAGGGGCCAAGCATCGCACCGGCCCGGCCCTGAACGGGATTGTCGGAGCGGACGCGGGTGCCGTTGAAGGGTTCAAATACTCCAAAGCCCTGAAGGCCGCTGCCGAGGAAGGGCTTGTCTGGACCGACGAGGAAATGGCCGCCTTTCTGGCCAAGCCTACGGCCTATCTAAAGGGCACGCAAATGTCCTTTGCCGGGCTTAAGAAACAGGACGATATCGACGCGGTCATCGTCTACCTTAAGTCCTTCGGAAGCTGATTATGCGCAAGCGCCGCGTGCTGGCACTCGGGATGGTCGCAGGGCATCTGGCCTTTGCGGCCAACGCGGCTGAAGATATTGGCGATGCCGAGGCCGGGAAAGCCGTTTTTACCCAGTGCAATGGCTGTCACCAGGTCGGGGCGGGGGCTCAGAACGAGATTGGCCCGCATCTGAACGGGGTCTTCGGTCGAAATGCCGCCGGGCTTGATGGTTTCGAATACTCCAAAAGCCTTGTGCGGGCGGGAAATTCGGGTCTGGAATGGCACGCGGACACGTTGTCGGCGTATATCGAGAACCCGCGCGCCTTTGCCTCGGGTACCCGGATGAGCTTCCCGGGCATCAAGGACGCTGAAGACCGTGTCAACGTCATCGCTTATCTGCGGATTTTTTCGGATAACCCGCGCGACATCCCCGAGGCCGACCCAACGGCCAAGGGAACCGATCATTCCGTCGATCCTGAAATCCTCGCGATTCAGGGGGATCCCGAATACGGCGCCTACCTCAGCAGTGAATGCACGACATGCCATCAGATCGAAGGCGGGGATGAGGGCATCCCGTCGATCATCTATTGGCCTGAAGAGGTCTTTGTCGTCGCAATGCACGCCTACAAGGAAAAAAAAAAAAACGGCGCCATCCGGTCATGCAGATGATCGCCGGACGCCTGAGCAACGACGAGATCGCAGCGCTTGCTGCATATTTCGGCAACCCAGAGTGACAGTGCCTAAGGGGAGGAAACACGATGACACTCAACAGACGTACATTTCTTGGAACCACCGGGGCGGTCGTCGCCGGGCTGTCAGCGCCGATGGTTCTGGCACAGGGCAAGCCCCGAGTTGTTGTAGTGGGCGGCGGGGCAGGCGGAGCGACCGCCGCGCGTTACATCGCCAAGGACAGCAAGGGTGAGATTGACGTCACGCTGATCGAACCGACGCGCACCTACTACACCTGCTTCTTCTCGAACCTTTACCTGGGTGGATTTCAGGAGCTTTCAGACATTGCTCACAGCTACGGCAAGCTGGCCGCGGATTACGGTATCAATGTCGTGCATGACTGGGCCGTGAGTGTGGATCGCGATACCAAAACGGTGGCTTTGGCGGGCGGCGGGTCTGTCCCCTATGACAAGCTGATCCTCAGCCCGGGCATCGACTTTGTGGATGGGGCCGTCGAAGGCTGGGACGTCTCTGCGCAAAACAAGATGCCCCATGCCTACAAGGCCGGGTCGCAGACCGAGCTGCTCAAGGCGCAAATCATGGCCATGCCCGAGGGCGGTACCTTTGCGATGGTCGCCCCACCCAACCCCTACCGTTGCCCGCCGGGACCCTATGAGCGGGTGTCGATGGTGGCGCATGTGCTGAAGGCCAACAACCCGACCGCAAAGATCATCGTGGCCGATCCCAAGCCGAAATTCTCGAAGATGTCGCTGTTTCAGGAAGGCTGGGCGAACCATTACGAAGGCATGGTCGACTGGGTCGGAGAGGATTTCGGCGGCGGCAACGTGTCGGTGAACCCGGACGCCATGACCGTGGCCATCGACGGCGAGGAAACCAAAGTAGACGTGTGCAACGTGATCCCGGCCATGAAGGCGGGCCGTATCGCGGAAATGGCAGGCGTGACCGATGGCAACTGGGCACCTGTAAATGCCGCCGACATGTCCTCGAAAGCGAACCCGGATATCTATGTCCTGGGCGATGCCAGCCAGCAGGGCGACATGCCGAAATCCGGCTTCTCGGCCAACAGCCAGGCCAAGGTTTGTGCCAATGCCGTTCGCGGCGCGCTAACCGGATCCAAGGTGTTCCCGGCCAAGTTCTCGAATACCTGCTGGTCGCTCATTGATGCAGATGATGGTGTCAAGGTCGGGGCCACCTACGAAGCCACCCAGGAGAAGATCGCCAAGGTGGACGGTTTCATCAGCCAGACCGGTGAAGACGCGAATCTGAGGAAGGCGACCTACGAAGAATCCCTTGGGTGGTACGCGGGCATCACGTCGGACATGTTCGGATAAGAAATGCGGGGGCTTCGACAGGCGTCAAAGCCTTTACCGCCCAGTGTGAGAGATAGCGGTTCAGGAGGAAGCAACATGATCATGAAACAGTTAATCGCGGCAACTGCATTCTCGGTTGTGGCAAGCCAGGCCATTGCCGATGGGGTCGTCACCGTTCCCTTCGACGGCAGTTTCGACGACGCCACCTTTGCCGTTGAAACCGCAATCGTCGGCCAGGGTCTGATCATCGACTATGTCAGCCATGTCGGTGACATGCTGAACCGGACCGGGGTCGATGTGGGCAGCGACAAACAGATATTCTCGACCGCCGACATCTTTATCTTCTGCTCGGCCAAAATCTCGCGCGAGGTGATGGAAGCGGACCCGATGAACATCGGCTACTGCCCTTACAGTATATTCGTGGCCGAGGATGAAAGCGGCGTAATGGTCGGCTATCGGACTTATCCCGACGGACCCATGCAGAAAGTCCAGGCCCTGCTGGAAGGCATTGTCAAAGAAGCCGCCGGCAACTGACATGAACTACGAACGGTTTTTCAGCGCCCAGTTGGGGCAACTGCGGGAAGAAGGAAATTACAGGGTCTTCGCGGATCTTGAGCGGCAGTGCGGTGCGTTTCCGATTGCCCGCAACCACACGCCAACCGGCCCTGAAAAGGTCACGGTCTGGTGTTCCAACGATTACCTGGGAATGGGTCAGCATCCCGAGGTTCTGGTGGCGATGCATGGCGCAATCGATCGATGCGGGGCTGGGGCTGGTGGAACGCGGAATATCTCGGGTACGACGCACGACCATGTCCTGCTGGAACGCGAATTGGCGGACCTGCACGGCAAGGACGCGGCCTTGCTGTTCACCTCGGGATACGTGTCGAACTGGGCCGCACTTGGGACGCTGGCTTCGCAAATTCCGGGAATCACGGTCCTGCCGGACGAACTGAACCACGCGTCGATGATTGAAGGGATTCGCCACAGTCGGTGCCAGAAACGGATCTGGAAACACAACGATCTTGACGATCTTGAACAGCACCTCGTAGCGTTGCCTGCCGACGCGCCCAAGCTCATCGCTTTCGAAAGCGTCTATTCGATGGACGGGGATATCGCACCGATCGCTGAAATCTGCGATTTGGCGGATCGTTATGGCGCGATGACCTATCTTGACGAAGTGCATGCCGTGGGCCTCTACGGGCCACGCGGCGGGGGCATTGCCGAACGCGAAGGGCTGATGGACCGGCTGACCGTCATCGAGGGGACTTTAGGCAAGGCCTTTGGCGTGGTCGGCGGGTATATCGCGGCATCACATGACCTAATCGATTTCATCCGCTCCTTTGCAAGCGGATTTATCTTTACGACAGCCTTGCCGCCTGCAGTGGCAGCAGGTGCGGTTGCCTCGGTCCGGCATCTGAAGAAGAGCCATGAGGAACGCGACCTGCATCAACAGCGCGTGCGCGAGGTCAGGGAAAGGCTGGACAATCTGAGTATCCCGCATACGCCCAATCCCAGTCACATCATCCCGGTTATCGTTGGTGACCCGGTAAAGTGCCGTTTTATCTCGGATGTGCTGATGCGCGACTATGGAATCTATATCCAGCCGATCAACTACCCGACCGTTCCCAAAGGGACCGAGCGACTGCGCATCACGCCGTCGCCGGTTCATGCGCCCGAAGACGTGGACCGGTTGATTTCCGCATTGGGCGAGCTTTGGACGCAGTGCCAGTTGGCACGTCGCCCGATGGCAGCCCAGTAAATTCTTGATCAAAGGCAAGGAAGAGTACGCAACAAGGTGAGATTTTCAGAACGATGGAGACGTTCATCGACCTGTTCGGAGACGCTGGCACGCTGGCTATTGCCGGTGTGCTTGTTGGCGTTCTGTTCGGAATTACGGCTCAGAAATCTCATTTCTGCCTGCGCGCCGCCACGGTTGAAGTTGCCGAAGGCGGGCTTGGGCCCCAGCTGGCGGTCTGGCTGATTGCATTCACCTCGTCGCTGTTTCTTGTTCAGGGGTTCGTTGCGCTTGAATGGCTGGAGCTGTCTGACTCCCGAACCATCGCATCCACTGGCAGCATCAGCGGGGCGGTGATCGGCGGCGTCATGTTCGGGGTGGGAATGATACTGGCGCGCGGATGCGCATCGCGCCTGCTGGTACTGGCCTCTTGCGGGAACCTTCGGGCGCTGGTGACGGGGTTGATCCTGACGCTGGTGGCGCAAGCGGCCTATACCGGTGTTTTAAGCCCGGCCCGTGAGAAAATCGCCGGGTTCTGGATCGTACCCGGCGGCGAGGCGCGCGATCTGTCCGCATTGTTCGATGTGTCGCCAATGGTTTGCGTGGCGGTTGCAATTGGAGGGCTGGCACAGGCGGTTGCCTTTGCCGCAAGGCGAAACGTGCCCCCGATCAGGATGCTATCCGCCGCAGGGGTCGGGCTGGCCGTGGCGCTTGGCTGGCTGATGACCTTCGCGATTGCGCAAACGTCGTTCGAGGTTGTGCCGGTGTCATCGGTCACGTTCACGGGCCCGGCAACCGACACGCTGATGGCACTGGTGACCCAGCGCAACGTCTTGTTGTCCTTCGGCATCGGCCTTGTGCCGGGTGTCGCTGCCGGGGCCGCCGCCTCGGCCATTCTGTCCGGAGAATGGAAGATCGAACGGTTCGGCCCGGACACCCCAATGGAGCGGTATCTGGCCGGCGCCGTTCTTATGGGGTCCGGTGCGATGCTGGCGGGTGGTTGCGCGGTCGGCGCCGGGCTTTCCGGCGGCTCGGCCATGTCCCTGACCGCATGGCTTGCCGTGTTTTCGATGTGGGTCGGAGCTGTGATCACGCATCGGCTGATGATGCGCCTGCCGGTCCCGCAGCGGTCCTGAGTTACTCGAACTCCATCTGTTCGAAGACGCGCCCGGCGTTCTTGGTTGCCAGTTCCTCGAACGTATCCAGATGGGCGTAAGGGGACTGGTCTACGTAATAGGCCTCGGCCAGATCGCCGCCGGCATCCATGTGGTCCTGAATCTTGCCACGCAGATAAACCAGATAGTCGCGCGTGTACCGGCGCACCTGATCCATGTTCGTCGGATGGCCATGCCCGGGTATCACATAAGTGGCGCCCAGCGGTTCGAACGAGGTATCCCATGTCTCCAGCCAGTCGGCTGTATAGGTTTCCTGAAAGATCGGTAGCATACGTTCGTGAAAGGCCATGTCGCCCGCAATCACAAGGCTCTGGTCGGGCAGCCAGATCGAGATATCGCCGGGGCTGTGGGCCGGGCCCAGATACTTTGCTTCGATGTGGAAATCGCCCATTTCTACGACGTATTCGTCCTCGAACGTCTCGGTGGGGCCAGCCAGAAATGTGCCGTCTGCCTTGTCCTTGTTGTATGCCTGCATTCCCTGAAGGATTTGCGAGCCGTATTCCTCGAACTCCGCAGCCGCATCTGCGTGGGCCACGATCGGAACACCCAGTTCGGACCAGTAGGCATTGCCCAGCATGGCATGCCCCTGGCCGTTTTCGTTGAAGACAAGCTTTACCGGCTGGTCCGTAACGGCTTGAATTTCCTGATGAAGCGCCTTTGCGAGCGCGTAGGCCGCCCCGCCGTTTATGACAACAACACCCTCGCCGGTCACGATGAAGCTCAGGTTGTTGTTGTGGCCCGAGTTTTCATAGGTCGGCGGTGCGGTCGCGCCAATGGCAGAGAATACGCCGGGGATGTACTCGAACGGTTTGGAATAGAGCACGCTTTGCGGGTACTGGTCGGCGATGTCTTCGTTGGCCCAGGCCGGAAGGGCAAGAACGCTGGCCACACAGATGTAACGGATCATGATGGTTCTCCGATAAACCGATATGCGGTGTCTGACTTCTCGACGCGGCCGAACCCGCCATCGGGCAGGTGGAATCCGACGATTGTCATCTGCTCATGCGCCATCTGGTCCAGCAGCGATTTCCGGGCGTTTGCCGCGGTTGCAGGGTCCTGATCGGTGCCGCTGAGCCAGTCGGGCCGCTCGAACGCGACATGAGGATTACCCAGCGCATCGCCGACCACCATCACGGCGTCACCGCCATTGCGGATTTCGAACGCCACGTGACCGGGCGTGTGCCCATAGCTTGCCCGCGCGGCAATTCCCGGCAGAATCTCCTGACCGTCATCGAAGAAATTCACCTGATCCTCGATCGCTTCCATGCGTCGCTTGGCGCCGACAGCAAATGCGGCTCGGTCCGCTCCGATCGTGTCCACGGTGGTCGGGTTCCACCAGTAATCCCACTCGGTGCGGTCGAAATTGTAAACGGCGTTGGGAAACATCGGTTCGTCGAAATCATCCAGCGCACCCCAGATGTGGTCCGGATGCGCGTGGGTAAAGAGGACATGTGTGATGTCGTCAGGCGACAGGCCAATCGTATCGAGCGATTCAGGAAGCTTGCCCGCTGTCGCCATGAAATCCGGCCCGGAACCGACATCGAACAGCACGGTGTTTGTGCCGTCGCGGTACAGCGTCACGTTGCAGCCCGGTTCATACCTGCTCAGATCAGCCTGGTAGCGGGCCAGCAAATGGCTGAGTTCATCCTGTGGCATTGCTCCGAAAACCATGTCGGGAGGCAGCGACAGGAACCCGTCTGACAAGGTGGTGATGCTGGCCGAGGAACCAAGCTGCACGTCTGCAAGCACCGGACCGGCCTGTGTGGCAAGCGCCGCGAAACAGGCGCCATACGAAAGAAACGCGCGGCGGTCGACACGCTTGGGGAAGTCATAATGTTTCATGATAAAATCATTAAGATGAATGTGAAGATGTGTAAAGAGCGGAACAGTGCAATCGGAAATGAGGCTATCACAGGATTTGTCGTCGGTTCTGTTGCAACTTTTGGCTGTTTACGCGCTTGGGTTTAGCGCGTGGATGGGTATTGCCAAGTTGTTTGCGACCGATTGTGAGGCATTAGAAAAGGCAGGGTCATGCTGCCATTTCGGTGGTGTATTCGGCCCAGAGGCTGAACGCATCGCTGCGGGCGTGGCGGTATGAGGTTGAAGTGAGTTGATAGCGGCGGGGACGGAATATCAGGTTGATCTGATCATGCGCGGACAGAAACCTCTGAGCTTGCCGGTGTGACTTGAACCGACCAAACAACTTGGCAATACCACCCGAACTTCAGCGACATGAAATCTCGGCGGCGCAGTTTGCAGCCTACTACAACCAAGCGCTGGAACTGGGGATTGAGGTTGATCCAGATCACTGGGACGCACTAAACGCCGCCGCATGGCCCATTCTCGTTCCCTCGGATGCCCAGTCCCGCGCGGGTGCCGGACCTGCGTGAAGCTAAAAAAACGGAACACTGGGCAGCGCCTGCTTCGTCTGTAAACGAAAAACGCCGCCCCGTTTGGGGCGGCGTTTGTTTTGACATTTGGACTTGTGCTTATTCAGCGGCCCGCGTGCTTGTATCAGCGTGTTTGTCGCGCTGACCATCCCGGTAAAGAGCCTTGGTCAGTGAAACCATCATCAGACCCATCACCATGGTAAATGGCAGTGCACCGATGATCATCGCATTGCGCAGCGCGTCCATTGGATTGTTCTCGCCCGCCGCCA
>NZ_WPZL01000047.1 GCF_013031245.1 Ruegeria lacuscaerulensis | reverse complement strand
AAAATACCCGCAAACATCACCAAAAAGTTCTTGCAATGCAGGAGCCACCCACAGATGCCTTTCGCACCACTCTACTGTCGCTGCAGCGCAGCCCGTCAAACCTGCCGTTCGTCGAGCGCGCGAAATCGAAGGTCACTTGAATTGACAGGCAACGCAACTAACCAGTCGTTTCCGACCAAATCTACCGCGACGGCTTTCGCTGGCGAGTTGCAACCGGTCACCTCGAATCTGGATTAGATTCGCCTTTTTGGCTAACCTGTTGTTTGAGCTAGGGAGGTTTGGCATTGGAACGACGCCTCACGGCGATTATTGCTGCAGACGTAGTGGGCTACAGTCGCCTCATTCGGGAGAATGAAGCAGTGACTTTGGCGTCCATTAAGGCACATCGCGAAGAACTGATAGAACCTATCGTTTCAGCCCGTAATGGGCGCATCGTCAAGTTAATGGGCGATGGTCTGCTGATCGAATTTGCCAGCGCAGTTGAAGCGGTACAATGCGCGATAGAGTTTCAACATTACGTCGGACTTAAAAACAAGGACGTCCTGGAAAAGAACCAGATACACTACCGAATTGGGATTAACGTCGGCGACGTCGTTGTGGAGAACGATGACATTTACGGAGACGGAGTAAACGTCGCGTCGCGGCTGGAAGGTCTTGCTGTGCCTGATGGCATCTATATGGCGGCCAGCGTATATGATCAGGTAAAAGACAAACTCGACCTCAACATCGAAGACCTAGGACTTCACGAGGTCAAGAACATTGCAGAACCAATACGTGTTCTCAGCCTGTTGCTTGATGACAAAGCAACGGCTCTCGTTACCACTGTCACCCGACCTGTGGCGCCAGCACGTCGCTCTTGGTTAGTCGCAGTTGTGGTCGCGGTCGCAGTTGCGATCGGGGGGGTGGTCTTGTGGCAACGTTGGGACACTTCAAGCCATTCACCCGGTGCGGCTGAACCCGCCGCTGTCCCGCTAACCGGCAAACCGTCTATTGCCGTAATGGCGTTCGACAATTTGAACAGCGACCCGAAGCATGACTACCTAAGCGACAGCTTCAGCGAAAACATCATCACCGCGCTCTCCCGGTTTGTCGACTTCTTCGTAATCTCCCGCAATTCGACATATACCTACAAGGATCAGCCGGTAAAGGTACAACAAGTGGCCGACGAATTGGGTGTTCGCTACGTTGTCGAGGGCAGTGTCCAAATATTAGGGGACAAGTTGCGGGTCACAGCGCAATTGATAGACGCAACAAACGGTAAACATCTTTGGGCAGAAAATTACGACCGCGATCTTCAGGACATTTTTGCTCTCCAAGACGAAGTCACACGAACGATCGCTATGACTCTCAACGAAAACATCGACCTGGCCGAGTATGACCGGCTGGAACACCAACCCACTGACAATTTGAGTGCATACGAGCTGTTTAAGCGCGCGCAGGAACAGTCGTTCACTTTTACGAAAGAGGGCAACATTCTTGCGATGGAGCTGAGCGCGAAAGCAATCGAGCTCGACCCGAATTTCGCAAGCGCGTATATCGAACTCGCTTGGGCTCATAACTTCGGCTATCGTTGGGGGTGGACTGAAATCACGTCTCGTGACGAATCCTTGGCCCTCGCGTTTGAAATGGCCAGAAAAGCGATAAAACTGGAGCCATTCAATTTCAAAGCTCATCAGGTTTTGGCAAGTATTACAGTGCAAAGTGGCGATCTTGAGAAGGCCTCATCACTTTACGAGAAGGCGATTGCTTTAAACCCGAACTCCGCTCAGGTACTCGCCGATTCAATTGATCCTTTGATCTACAGCGGAAGGGCAGATGAAGCCGTTGACCGGATGAAGGCTGCCATACGTCTCAATCCACATCATCCAGATTGGTATTTGTGGAATCTGGGTTGGGCTCAGTACTTCGCGGAGGACTACGAAGGAGCGCTCGCTTCAATCGAGAAGATGAACGGGGTCCCGGATCGCCTCAGACGTACCCTTGCACCGATCTTGCTGCGGTTGGGGCGGGATGACGAGGCCCGCACCATGATTGGCGAGTTCCTAACAGACAATCCCGACTACGATATTGAAGAAGCAAAAACTGCACCATTCACCGACAAAGAGCTCCACAACCGATGGTTAGACGATTTACGAACATTGGGAGTTCCGGAAAACGCGTCTTAGTGGTTTGGGAGAGCGTTCGTGTATTGGATAGCCACGCCCAAAACAGACGTTTGTAGGTTTCGCAACTCACTTTTGGGCTCTTTTAAGACCTCCGGGAAGCCGAAGCAAAGCCCCCGCCCCGCCAAAGAACTAACCACGCAGACGGCCCATTGCAGACATTCCTGCCATGCCATTTTTGTTCCGAATAGCAGCCCTTCGTGCACTTGCAGCATTTTCCAGCGCCAGCTGCCTCTGGTGCTCCGGGAAATTCGCCCGTGCTGCAACGCGATCAGCACTGCGACCCGGCTAGACTAAAAGGTTGCGATATTTTTTCGAAATTGCGGTTACTGCTGCCTTGGTTTCCAAAGGCAATTCAGGCTGCTGCAGTTCCGACAATTTCTCTCGGAGGTCGTCGTCAAGTCGCGCAAACAAGTCTTGATCTGCTAACCCAGAATTGCTGAGCGGAATGTTCGGGCCAAAATACCGGGAATTCCAAACCTGGGTCCGGCAATTGTCAACCGTGTGCTGATGAGCGAGGAAGTTTCCAGTGGGGCCAACTTCTCGAATGAGATCAACAGCCATCTGGTCGGAAGATATTTCCAACCCCTGCCACATCTTTCGCAGCAGCCCTGCCAGATCGTCGCACAACAAAAGCGCGTGCAGCGAATAGGTCAGCCCCTGATCGAGCGAACCCATGTAGTCGATTGTGGCGGGACGGTTGTAGAACATCTGTGTCATGTTTGACGAAATTTCCCAGACCGCATCCTGATTGAAACGGCGGGCAACCGAACAGCCGCCGATGCCGGTCAGCGAGGGGAACCCCAGCGCGCGGCGCACTTGGCACATCGCCATGTCGGCAACCGAGGTCTGAGAGAAACTACCAATGGCACCTGTAGCAGGTTCCATGAAGTTCACATCCGAACACCCAACGCAGAAACTACCTTTAGCAGCCAACTGACCAAGCACGATGGCTGCGAAATCGGTCATCAGAGCATGGGTAATGCATCCGGCCAAAGTGATTGGTGAAGAGGCACCGCCAATCGGCAGAGTACCGACGCCAACCGGAATACCTGCCCGAGCAGCGGTAATGATCTGGTCCGAGTGGATCCGCGCGAGATTGACTGGCAGCGGTGTGATCAGATGCAAAAAATACGGCTTGGCTTTAAGTGCATCATGGGATCCGCGCAAGGCCGCGGCCATGTTGATTACCGCTTCCAAAGATGAAGGATGTTCGCAAAGGTATTCCAACGGTTTGATGGTGTTTTCCATCATGCATGCAAATTCGTCGATTTCGCCGAACTGGTTCGACTCTTCGACGTTCTTGACAGCGATGCAGACCGCATCAACATGCGGAAGCTTGTCCGCAACTCTTGTGATGAGGGCAAGATCCTCGCGCGTCGAAGGTCGTGGCTCGCCGGTTTCCTCATCATAGACTGCAATACAGGTCATGCCAGGCATGAACCAAGTGTGATCGCAATCAATCGAGATGGGATTTTCTCCGTTGCGGTCCCATAAAGTGGTCATGCGGGCAGCGGTTTCCAGCGCCCTGCGGGTCACGGATTCCGGGATAGTTACGATCCCTTCATCCAAAAAAATACAACCGGCATCCCGCAGCAGACCATCAGCTTCACCTCCTGCCTCAAACACTACTCCTGAGGTGGCAAGCAACTCGATAGCTGTGTTCACGATTTCATTAACCTGGGTTTGTATAAGTGGCGTGTAGGCCGGTGTATTCAGGGAATGCGGACCTTTATTGGCGACGACATCAGTGGGCAATGGAGATCTTCTGCGGCTTCTGTTTCGGCGCATTTCTTACGTCCTCAAAGTTTGAGCAGTTACTCAAACTTGAAGCACTGCAATCGTCTTGTCCAGCCATCAAAAACATCTGTCATTAATTTTTTTATTTGAGCGCTCAAATAAATAATGCTAGTGATTCCCATCAGAGGAAAGGAGATCCTTATGAAGGACGAAGTGCTGATTCACTCTGATCCCAGAGCCGGACGCACCGGGCTACCTGCCTGGAGCTACACCAACCCAGAGCTTCTGGAAGAAGAAAAGGAGCTTCTGTTCCGACGACACTGGCAGCTTGTTTGCCATGTGAATGATGTTCCCGAACCCGGCGATTTCATGGCCGCAGATTTCACTGGTGAGAGGGCCCTAGTGGTCCGGGGAGCGGATGGCGAAGTCCGCGCCTTCCATAACCTTTGCCGTCACCGGGGCAGCCGCGTTGTGGCTGAAGACAAGGGCCATTGCAAGAACGCCATCATCTGCCCCTTCCATGGCTGGGCCTTCAACCTGGACGGAACTCTGCGCGGCGCGGCGCGCCCCGAAACGCTGCCGGATCTGAATCCGGTGGAGTGGGGATTAAAGCCGGTCGAGATGGACATTTGGCACGGTTTTGTCTTTGTCCGCTTCAAGTCCGGGCCGCAGCCCAAGGTTTCCGATGTGATGGCTCAGTTTGAAGACGAGCTGGCGCCTTACGGCCTGGCAGAACTTCTGCCAGACGGGAGCGGAATCAGTTCCACCGAAATTGCAGCAAACTGGAAATGTGTCCGTGACGTGGACAACGAAGGCTATCATGTGCCGCTGGCGCACCCTGGCCTGCATGATCTATTTGGCAACAATTATGAGGATCAACCGTTCAGCAACGGCGCCGCCCGGTCCTTTGGTGGCTTCCGCCCCGGTTCTGGGCGGATGTGGAGCGTACGCAATTACAAAAAGCTACTTCCAAGAGCCGAGGCTTTGGATGACAAGCATCAGGCGGCTTGGCTCTATCTAGGGCTTTTCCCCAATCTGGTGTTCGGTATCTACCCGGATTCGGTAATCTTCTACCACGAGTTCCCGGTGGAAAACGGGCGCACCATCCAACGCGCCGCGTGTTACAAACGGCCGTTAGAGAACCGGCAATTACGCGTTGCACGCTACCTCAGTGGCCGGATCGACCGGATCACTTCGAAAGAGGATGAGCAGTTGATCGAATGGTGTTGGGAGGCGGCATTCTCCAGCGGCTATGATGGCGTAATACTTTCGGACCTGGAACATGGCGTGCGCAGCTATCACGACGAGTTGCGTAAGCTGTTCCCGGTGTTGGACCACGATGAACCCGATCCGGGGCAATTGAAGACCCGGAATTCAGAGCTGCTTGCACAGCTGGACAAAACATAAGGGCGAGCGGCGCTTTTAAGAGGGCGGCGCTTTTAATACCGGCCGGGAGGAGCCAGAAATGTTAACCGGAGAGAGGCGTCAGGGCCTCGTATTGATCAGCCCGACTTTACTCTATTCACTACTGTTGCTGGCCGCTCCGCTGGTGATGGTCGTGACTTTCAGCTTCTGGACCCAGAATTACCTCGAGCTCGATACGACCTTAACACTGGACAATTACCGCGAAGCTTGGAGCAAACCGATCTACCGCACCTTGCTGCTCCGCTCACTAAAGATTTCGCTGATTGTCACAGTGGTAACCGTGACCCTTGCGTTTCCGATCGCGTACTACTTGTCCTTCCACGTCAAGCACCGCAAGGCGTTGTGGTTGTTTCTGATCACCGTACCCTTCTGGACCAGCTATCTGCTGCGGGTGTTTCTGTGGAAAGTGATCCTCGGATACAACGGCGTTTTAAACACTGCGCTCACGGGGATGGGCATCATAGACCAGCCGCTGACTTTCTTGTTGTATAACGCCAATGCGGTGGTGCTGACCCTGGCCCATGCCTGGGCCCCCTTCGCGATCCTGCCGATATTCGTAGCGCTGGAGAAGATCGATCGTTCGCTTCTGGAAGCTGCCGAGGATTTGGGCGACGGACCGGTGCGCAGGTTCTTTCGGATCACACTGCCGTTGGCAATGCCCGGGGTGGTAGCCTCTACCCTAATCGTACTGATCCCAACCATCGGAGATTTCATCACTCCGAAATTGGTTGGCGGTACCGACGGGTTGATGATCGCGAACATGATCCAAATTCAATTCGGCAAGGCAAATAACGCGCCACTGGGGGCGGCTCTGGCGATCTCTTCGATGCTGATCGTGGCTAGCATCAGCGCGGTGATCTTCTTTGCTGGCAAACGTTTTGGAGGCAAAGTGAAATGAACTCTGTACGTAAAGGGCTTTCCCCCAAATGGCTGGTTTTCTACGCCGTTGCCTACATGGTTTTTCTCTACGCACCGGTCATCCTGTTGCCGATGTTCGCTTTTAACGACGCCACAATCATTTCATTTCCACTGACCGGCTTTACCACCCAGTGGTTCGACGTGCTGTGGAAGACTGAGGCCCTGCACGGTGCGGTACGAAATTCGCTGGTTGTCGGCGTCACGTCAGCGGTGCTGAGCACCATCCTCGGCGCCTGCGCAGCTCGGGCGGCAGCTCGCTACAGGTTCCCAGCCAAACGCGGCATTATGAGTTTCATCATGCTGCCGCTTGTGCTGCCAGAGATCATCGTTGCAGTGGCACTGTTGGTTCTTCTGATTCAGCTGGGCATGCCGTTGTCGCTGGCAACCGTCGTACTGGGCCATGTACTGATCTGCACGCCCTTCGCCATCGCCATTCTGAACTCTGCATTTCAAGGGTTGGATCAAAGCTTGGAGGAAGCCTCGTACGACTTGGGTGAAAGCCGCTGGGGCACGTTCCGCCGCGTGGTTCTGCCGTTGGTCATGCCTGGCATCGTGTCCAGCCTGCTGATCACTTTCACCATTTCGCTGGATGAATTCATCATCGCCTTTTTCCTGACTGGCACAGAAGTCACCCTGCCCGTCTATATCTGGAGCCAGCTGCGTTTTCCTGCCAAGCTGCCGTCTGTGATGGCGCTCGGGACTATCTTGCTGACTCTGTCCGTCCTACTCCTGATCCTTGCCGAGTGGTTCCGCCGCCGTTCGGCTCGGAAACAAGGTATCGAAGCTTCAGCTACCGGAGGATTTGCCTGATATGGCCACCCCATCCCCAAAACCCATCATCGACCTTACCGGCATCACCAAAAATTTTGGTAGCTTTCAGGCCTTAAAAGGCATTGATGCAACCATATATGAGGGCGAGTTCTTTTCTCTGCTGGGCCCTTCGGGCTGCGGCAAGACCACCCTGCTACGCATGATCGCCGGGTTTGAGACGCCAACGGACGGCTCTATCGTTATCGCAGGCCAAGATATGGAGGGCGTTCCCGCCAACCGCCGCCCCACCAATATGGTTTTCCAATCTTATGCAATCTTCCCGCATCTCAGCGTAGCAGAGAACGTCGGCTATGGCTTGAAGACCCGCAAGATGCCCAAGGCTGAAATCACCCGCGAAGTAGAGCAGTCGCTGAAAATGGTGGACCTTGGCGGGTTGGGCGATCGCGCCGCCCACGAGTTATCCGGCGGTCAGCGTCAACGGGTTGCTCTGGCCCGGGCATTGGTGATGAAGCCGAAGGTTGTGTTGTTGGACGAGCCTTTGTCCGCGCTTGACAAAAAGCTGCGCGACCAGATGCAGGTGGAACTGCGCCAACTCCAGCAAAAGCTTGGTATTACTTTTATTCTGGTAACCCATGATCAGGAAGAGGCACTGACCATGTCTGACCGGATAGCCGTTATGTTCGAAGGCAGGATTGCACAGCTCGCCAGCCCGGAAGAGTTGTACCGCCGCCCGGTGGACAAGCGTGTTGCTTCGTTTATCGGAGTAATGAATTTCCTCGACGCCAAAGCCTCGGGGCGTATGAACGGCCATCTGGCGCTCGATATTCCGGCGCTTGGCAGTATCGAGTTACCAACGGCGCAGATCCCCGAAGGAATGGACATTCAGAACCTGGATTCGATTGGCATCCGACCGGAGATGCTGACTATCCTCTTTGATGGCAGCGAACCGACCGAGCAGGTGGCCAGGGGGCAGGTAACTGGAACCGCCTATTATGGCGACATGACATATTACAGCGTGCGCCTGCCCGGCCATACCGCGGACGTGACAATCTCTATGCGTAACACCGCAGGCCGTTCCATTGTTCCTCCCGGCAGCGAGGTTCCGGTAGGCTGGGGCGCTGACTCCATCGTGCTGTTCCAGTGACCCGGGCTGCCTAAGTTTGTCGCTCGGAATAGCATCAAGTTATAGAACACAAGAAACGCCCCGCCAATTTTGCGGGGCGTTTCTTCTTTCGTGAATACAAGGCGGCTTCAGAAACCAGCTTTAATCAGTTCGAATTCAGCGATCATCTTCTCGCGCAGGCCCGAAGGCACCGGCGCTTGCCACAACGTCTTGGCCCGCAGACTTTCACTGCTTTCCAGCCCCATTGCAGCGAGGTCGTCCGCGTTCATTTCCGCCATGGCCTTTGCGTTGCCGTGGCCATAGCCCCAGCTGGACACAAGATAATTAGCGGTTTTAGGTTCCAACCAAGCGTTGATGAAGTCATAGAACTTATCTTCAGAACCGGGCGCATTGGCTAGCTTCGCATAACCACAGACCCAGCTGGACGCGCCCTCTTCTGTGTCGCGCTTAATTGCGATTGGGTGACCTTCATAGGTCATCGTCGAATAAGTCTCGTTCCAGGCCCAGGCCAGATAGACCTCACCGCTTTGCATCAGCTGTGCCAGCGATGCGCCATCGGACCAGTAGGTGCGAACATTCTGGTGCACCGCGCGCAGGAAATCAGATGCTGCCTGAAACTGTTCGTCCGTGGCATTAGTCCAGTCTGTGACTCCAGTGGCGAGGAAACCCAATGCATAGGCGTCATCTACATTGTCGCCTATCGAGATCCGCCCCTGATGCTTGGGATCTGCAAAGGCCTGTAGGGTTGCCACATCCGCATCGTTCAGATGTTCGGTGTGATAGGTGACGGCAGTGTTGCCCCAATCCGCTGGAATGAAATAGCTCTGGCCGTCCTTGGTGTAGGCTTCAATGTCGCGGAAACTCGGCTCTAACTCGTCCCAGCGCTCAATGCGCGCAGTATCCAGTGGGGCAAGCAACCCGGCCTCAATCCACTTTGGAACCGACTGTGAACAGGGATGGGCAACGTCTGCGTGGAATCCAGAACGCAATTTCTGGAACGCTTCCTCCTCGTCACCGAAGAAAGCAAAGGTCGGCCCGTCCCCATGTTTTTCGATGTAAGCAGAGAAGAACTCAGGGTCTTCGTAACCGGCCCAGTCAAAAACGGTCAGTTCCGCATCGTCGGCCAATCCAGTACCTGCCTGAAGTGACAAGGCCATGCCAAGCGCAGTGGCTGTTTTCAGAATTTTCATGAAAGTCTCCCTGTTGCTGCGGCCCTGATTTCCTGCCTTTTGCCTCCTCCGGCGCAGGTAGGGGCGTAGTAAGAAAAAGGTTAAAAGGGAATCTGACTTGACACAAGAATTATTTGAGCGCTCAATTAAATTATGACGCAAAACCTGCCTATCGAAAGGTAACTACTGATGCGCGATTCTCGCCATGACATCCTCTTCCAGCCACTGAAAATCGGCCCCGTGGAGACGAAGAACCGTTTTTACCAAGTGCCACACTGCGCGGGTATGGGGTGGCGGCGTCCGCGCACCGTGGCGGCAATGCGGGGGATGAAGGCGGAAGGCGGCTGGGGGGTTGTGAACACCGAATTCTGCTCGATTCACCCAACTTCGGATAACGACTACTACCCCTATGCCGCGCTGTGGGACGAGGATGATATTCGGGCCAACCAGTTGATGACCGACGCCGTGCATGAACATGGCGCGCTGGCCGGGGTGGAGCTGTGGATAGGCGGCGGTATGGTGACGAATTTCGGCACCCGGCTTGCCCCCCTTGGTATGCGCAACCGACCGCAAACGGATTCCACCGTGCTGCATCCGGGACAGGCGCGCAAAATTGATCGCGAGGACATCCGCAATATCCGCAAATGGCACCGCGAGGCTGCATTACGTGCGGTCGAAGCCGGTTTCGACATCGTTTATGTCTATGCCACCCACGGCTACCTGCTGTCGGAATTCCTCGACCCGGTGAACAACACACGCACTGATGAATACGGCGGCAGCCTGAGAAACCGGGTTCGGCTGGTGCGCGAACTCATCGAGGAAACCAAAGAGGCCGTTGGTCACAAATGCGCCGTGGCCACCCGTTTCAGCGTTGGGCTGGACGATGCCGAAAGCTATGATGCCTTCGCCATGCTGGCGGACCTGCCAGACTTGTGGGACCTGGTGGTGCCCGACTACGGGGTTGAGATGGGGGCGAGCCGTTTCGTCAAAGAAGCGTCTTTTACGGACAGTATCGCGCGGGCAAAATCACTGACCTCCAAACCCGTTGTGGCGGTGGGGCGTTACACCTCACCTGACACCATGGCGCAGGTGATCCGCCAGGGCGGGCAGGATCTAATCGGTGCTGCACGCCCGTCAATCGCTGACCCGTTCCTGCCAAAGAAAATTGAAGAAGGCCGCAGCGAAGACATACGCGAGTGCATCGGTTGCAACATCTGCTACGCACATGACTCGCTTGGTGTGCCACTGCGCTGCACCCAGAACCCGACCATGGGCGAGGAATGGCGCCAAGGCTGGCATCCCGAGAAAGCCGGGCGCAGCGAGAAACCTGAAAAAGTGCTGGTTGTCGGAGCAGGACCCGCCGGGCTGGAAGCTGCCCGAGTTCTGGGCGAGCGCGGCCATTCGGTAATGCTGGCCGAAGCAAGCCGCGTACTAGGAGGCCGCGTCACCCGTGAGTCCCGTTTGCCAGGGATGATTGAGTGGGCCCGCGTACGCGACTGGCGTGTTGGGCAGATCGAAAAACTGCCCAACGTGGAAATCTACCCAGAAAGCCCTCTGACAGCATCCGATGTGCTGGATCTTGGCGCCTCCCATGTGATCGCCGCCACGGGGGCGGTCTGGGCGACGGATACCATCGGGCGGCATTCGGATACCGGCTTGGAGGAGGAAGCGCCCGGCATGGTCGTGTCGGCGGAAACTGTGCTAACTGGGGAACCCCTCAACGCGGATCATGTGATGATCTACGATGACGATCACTACTACCTCGGTTCAGTTCTGGCCCTGAAGCTGCGCAAGGATGGGCACCGGGTCACGCTGGTGACACCCGCTGGTCGCCCTTGCGATTGGGGCCAATGGACGACCGAGGTCTACCAATCCAATGCCACCTTGATTGAGGCCGGCGTTGCAGTCGTACCCAACCGGATGTTGGTGGCAGCCCACAAGGGAGAAGCAGTCCTGTCCTGCATGTTCTCAGAGAACCGCAGTACTCATGCCTGCGATGCAATTATCCCGCTTACCCGCCGCCTGCCGGTGCTGGATCTCTATGATGGTCTAAAGGGTATGGGAGATGGATTGCACGAGTCCGGCATCAAATCAGTAATCCGCATTGGCGACGCCGAAGCCCCCCATATCATTGCCGCCGCCGTGCAAAGCGGCTACCGCGCCGCGATGGACCTTGGAGAAGAAGTTGATCTTGCCCGAAAATACGGGCGCCGCGAACACACGGTATGAACCGGCAAACCGGTCTCTATCGGGCGAGTTACCCCGCCATCAGCGGATCAGCTGTTGATCTCATAGACAATAAAGGGGGTTTTCTCAGCTACTTTGTCATAGAGGATTCTTCCTGTGTAGTTGAACTCCTGTGTCATCCAGTAAAGGCTAGGGATGCCAGCCAATAGCGCACGCTGACGTACCGCCTCGATCAAGGCGCCGCCCACCCCTTGTCCCCGTACCAACGGGTCAGCAAAAAGGTCCATAAGATAGCAGGTGTCCTTGGTTGACCAAAGCGTTCGGTGAAACAGGTAGTGCGCCAACCCGACCAAACGGCCATCCAATTCAGCTACCACCCCTTGGAACTCACGATCACACTCTTTCAGAAGCCGCGCCCAGGCCGTCTCATAGATCGCCTCTGGCAAAGTTGTTTCGTAAAACTCCAGATAGCTAGTCCAAAGGCGTCGCCATTCGACTTCATCAGCGGCGGTTAGTGGTCGAATTGTGAGGGCGTCACGCTTAATTGAGGTCATTTCTGATTGAGCGCAGTGTGACACTCTCCCTTAGCTAACGCAGATTCCACCTGCTGAATGGCGCGTTCAAGAATATCGAACATTTCATCGATCTGCTCCAAAGTGATGATCAGCGGTGGCGAGAACACAGCCATGTTGATCAGCGGCCGCACGATCAGGCCCATCTCCTCGCAGGCGGAATCAATCATCGCGCCAAGCTTGCGCTCGGCTTCCAAATCCTCCGCCCAGCATTCGATACATCCCAAAAGTCCTTCGCCGCGAGCATCGCCGACGATATCGAACTTCATCAGTTCGCGCAGGCGTGCTTGAAAATGCGGGGTGACGGCGCGGACATGCTCCAGGATACCTTCTCGCTCTATGATCTCGATATTCTTCAGCGCTGCGATGCAAGAGACCGGATGACCTGAATAGGTGTACCCATTTGTGTAGGAAGACGGTGTACCCAGATGACTCATCTGATCCATAACCCGGTCGGAAATGATGCATGCGCCCAAAGGCAGATAACCAGAGGTCAGACCCTTTGCGCAGGTGATCATGTCGGGCTGAATATCGAATACTTCCTCGGAAGCAAACCAATGACCCAGCCGGCCGAAACCGGTCACCACCTCGTCAGAGATGTACAAGATATCGTTGGCGCGGCAGAGCTCCCAGGTCCGTTTGTGGTAGCCGGGAGCAGGCACAATGACGCCTCCGGAGGAAAGGATAGGCTCGGCAATGAAAGCGCCAATGCTTTCCGCGCCAATCTCTGCAATGGCGGCAGCTAGGTCGGCGACTTTGTTATCGCACCAATCCTCGACGCTCATGCCCGCAGGACGGCGATAGGGGTTCACGTCGGGCAGGAAATGCACCAGGCGCGTCTCAAAATCGAAGTGGCTTTGGTCGCGCTCTTTGCCGGTTACCGAATGGGCCAGATAGGTCGAGCCGTGATAGCCCTTTTCTCGGGCGATGATCTTCTTCTTCTGCGGTTTGCCACGACGGTTGTTCATGTACTGCATCGTACGCAACGCCGTATCCACGGCCGTCGAGCCACCGGTAGTAAAGAAGACGTTGTTCAAATCGCCGGGTGCCATATCGGCAATCTTCTTGGCGAGCATCGCCGATGGTTCAGTGGTGTTGGTAAAGGGAGAAGTATAGGGCAGTTTCATGACCTGCGCGGCGATAGCATCGGCCATCTCCTGACGCCCATAGCCGATCTGGGTGCACCACATACCGCCGGGCCCGTCGATGTAGCGCTTTCCGGAGGCGTCCCACAGGTGAATCCCATCGGCGGTCTCCATCAGCATGTTGTCGTATCCGCGCCAGTCGTCCATTGCCATCCAGGGGTGCAATTGATGGGCGCGATCCCACTCATGCAGGGTGTCGGGGCTCGGTTCGTTGGAAAACGTATTCGGTTTCATTTTGGTCATTGGAAGTACCTGATCCGATTTAGAACGGGCGTGGCGGGGTTGCCCGCGCGCGGCTATTGATGAAAAAGGGTTTGTCTTCGATGGTAACCGGCACAAGGCGCTTGTCCCATTGACCCTCTTCGTTGACGTAGACTTCTGCCCAGAGATCATCCGTGATGCCCTCGCCGAAAGGAGCTTTGAACTCGGCAAGCGCGATGTTGCGCTTGGTCGTGGGGGACCACACGCCAGAGGTCACATGCCCCACCTCGTTCTTCTTCTTGTAATAGATCAGAGCGCCATCAGCGGGTTTGAAACCGCCAATATCGATCTTACGCAGGTGATACCGCAGGCCGGTTTGCCGTTGCTTCAGTAATGCGCGGCGCCCGTTGAAATGGCCCTTGGTGAAATCCACCATTTTAGCGAAGCCCAGCTCCAGCGGGCTGCGGCCGCGCCGCAGGCGCATGGCGGTGTGAACAGGTTGGAAGTCGAAACCAGCCGCGACGAACCCTGCTTCGATCCGGCAGATATTGAGCGCCTCGAAGCCGATCGCCTTCAATCCCCAGTGACTACCTGACGCCCACAACCGGTCCCACAAGTCCAATGCGTTGCCGTTCGGAACCCACAGCTCATAACCGAGATCACCAGTGAACCCAGTGCGCGATACCCAGAGATCGGGCTCGATCTCGCGCCAGTCGAAGGGCTTCATCTCTGCGACATCGCCCAGCCCTGCATCCTGCAACAGCGAGAACGAGGTCGGCCCCTGCAAAGACAGCGCCGCGATGTCCTGGCTCTCATCAGCGATTTCGGCGTCAAATCCCCAGGCGGTGTCGAGAAGCCATGTATACATCGGCTCCTGGCAGCAAAGGCGGAAATCGGTTTCGGAGTAGCGGAACATGGTGCCATCGTCGATCACCATGCCCTCTTCGTCGCACCATAGAACATAGCCGACCCGTCCGTCGCGCAGCTTGGCGACGTCGCGGGTCACCAGCCGGTTCACGACCTCCAATGCGTCCGGCCCGGAAATGCGATATTTGTGCATCGGTGAAATGTCGAACAGGGTTGTCTGATTGCGGATGGCGAAATATTCGAATTCCACCGTGTCCAATGTGGCGGGCGAGACATAACCCGCCCAATTGGTCCAGCTCTTGGCCGTACTAAGCGCCTCCAGCCGCGGCTGGAACGGAGTTTCAACCAGGCCAATGGGAACATGTTTGGTCATCAGAGCACCCCGTCCTTCAATAGCTGCATTGCGCTGTTACGGCCGGCCAAACCGGTCACGTCTCCGCCCGGATGGGCGCCTGCACCACAGAGGTAGTAGCCTTCGGGTCCAAACCGGTAATGCGCCATACCGTTGGCGGGCCGCACCGTTAGAATCTGGTCGATGCCCATCTCAGCATGATGCCAATGCCCGCCCGGCGCGCCTGTTCGCGCCTCGATACAGGCGGGACTAAGCACCTGCTTCTCAATGACCAATGCCCCAATGCCGGGTGCGTACTTTTCCAGCGTAGCAATTGTGATCGCCGCAAGCCTTTCACGCGCGGCATCATTCCAGCCGCCCTCCAGCCCGTAGGGAACAGAAGTGACCACAGCGGAGATCACATGCCGCCCGTCTTTGACCAGCGTTGGGTCTGTCAGGCTGGGAATGATCGCCTCAATAACTGGGTTTTCCGGCATCTCTCCGTATTTTGCAGGGTTGAAGGCGCGTTCCACATAAGTTGCACTGGGGGCGATCAATAGTCGGCTTGCCGCAAGGTCGGTATTGTGGCCGGTGAACTCTGGCGTGCCGTTCAGCACCAGATTGACCTTTGCAGCCGAGCCTTTGCAGCGCTGGTTGCGCATTCGCCGGACGGCTTCGACGTCGTAGTGTTTCGCGCCTGCCAGCATCATCGCGGGCATCGGGCCTGTATTGCTCAATACTGCCCGGGCAGAGATTCGGGTACCGTCCTCGAGCACCACGCCTGCTGCATGATCGTTTTCAACCAACACCCGGGCCACGCCGTAGCCAGTAAGGATTTCAGCCCCGGCGGCGCGAGCCGCAGTCTCAAACGCAGCAGAAACTGCGCCCATCCCGCCCATTGGCAGCTGCGCACCACCGCCCTGCCCCATGCGGTACATCAAGGTAAAAACAGTCCCTGGCGAGCGCGGACCTGCATAAGCGCCGCGCACCGCATCCGCTGCCAACGCTCCGGCCAGCGGGCTGTCTTCAAGATCGTCCAATATCAAGTCATAAGCGTTGGACAGGAGCACGCGGAGAAACTCGCGCATGTCTTTTTTGCCTATCCGCTTTAGATCCAGCCCCAGCTTTGCCAACCCGCCAAGTTCGGTGAGCGCATTCAGGCTGGTCAAGCCGCCTTCAAACGACGGAGGGGATTTCGTAGAAAGCTGGCCCAGCAAACCCGCAAACAGAGTCAAACGGCGCATCAATTCGGCAAAAGGCGCTGCTTCGGGATGAGGTCGGCCGTCTACCATTTCTGCCTTACCATCACGGATGATCGCATGGTTACCGTCTTCTGATAGCGACACTGAAGCCAGCTTGCGCAACTCCAAGGGAGCACGTGCTGACCCAAGGCCCAACTCTTTAGTCACTTTAGGGTGAAGGTTGTAAAGCAGATGCGCGATCTCCGGCACCTGAATCCCTCCTGCAAGCGTGGTGTTGCGCGCCATACCGCCTGCAGTCTCGTTCTTTTCGATCACGCAGACCGATTTACCCTTACGAGCCAGCGTCGTAGCCGCAGCCAGCCCGTTATGACCCGCGCCAATGACAATCGCATCATAGGTAGGTGTCGTCATCATTTACTCCTCAGGCCGCATAGCCGGTCATTGCGTTGCTTTTGCCAATGTTGCGCAGGATTTCTTTGGCCGCGTTCGCACCCGGCGCCGCCATCACCCCACCGCCCGGATGGGCTGAGGAACCGACGATATACATGCCATCAATCGGCGTATCGTATTGCGCGTAGCCGGGGACCGGACGGTTAAAGAGCAGCTGATCAAAGGTGAGCTCGCCCTGAAAAATGTTGCCTTCGGTAAGGCCGACTTCTTGCTCGATATCCCAAGGGGTGCGGATTTCAGCATGTAGAGTCTTGCTGCGGATGTCGGGGCAGGCCTGTTCCAGTTTGTCGAAGACACAATCGGCAAAGGCGCCGCGGGTCTGGCCATTCCAGTTGGTTCCGGCGCGCACGCCGCCCACTTCAAGATCATAGGGCGCGTATTGCACAAAGACGGTCATCATGTGTTTGCCCGGTGGGGCCATGGTCGGGTCGATCTGACTGGGGATCAGCATGTCGAAATAGGGGTTTTGCGACCAGCGCCCCTCTTTCCAATCGTCATAGGCACGTTCCAGTTCGTTCAGACTTTCGGCGCAATGCAAATCGCCGCGCAAGAAAGGCGCACGCTTGGGCGCGGCAGGAAACTCGGGCAAGGCGTCCAGTGCAATGTTCAATTTGCCCGAGGAGCCGCGAATCTTGAACCTTTTGACTGCCTTCAGGAAATCGGTGGGCAGGTGCTGCTGCTCGGTATGTTCCAGAAAAGTACGCTTCACATCCATATTGGAGGCTACTAAGGGCGTGCGATATTCATCGCCGTTTTCCAACGCGACCCCTGTGACCCTGCCATTGGAAACCAAAAAGCGGTCGACGCCAGAGCCGGTTACGATAGTGCCGCCTGCTTCCTCAAAACAGGCTCCAAGCGCGTTGGAGATTGCACCCATGCCGCCACGGGCAAAGCCCCAAGCCCCAATCGCGCCGTCCACGTCGCCCATGTAGTGATGTAGCAAAACATAGGCTGTGCCGGGCGAATAGACGCCCAGTCCAGTACCGATGATCCCTGCCCCGGCTATGTGCGCCTTGATCAGGTCATTCTCGAAATGTTCGTCTAGGAAGTCGCCGATTGACATCGACCAAAAGCGCAGGGTCTCGCCCAACTCCTTCTTGCCTAGCCCATGCGCCTGTTTGATCAGAAACAGCAGCTCGCCGATGTCGCGCGGCTTTAACGATGTGGGGTCCGGTGCGTTTCGCAACAGGAAAGGCCGAATGAAGCGGCATTGCCGGATCACTGTCTGGCTGAACCGGTCATAGGCATCTGCATCATGCGCACTGTGGCGACTTATTTCCCGGCGCAGAGCGTCATGGTCCGACATATAGGCGAAATAACCGCCGTCGCTGCTAAAGCTTGCACCACCTTCATAGGGGATTACCTGCAACCCATATTTTGGCAGTTCCAGGTCGCGAACGATTTCGCGACGAAGCAACGAACAGACATAGGAGCAATTGGAGTAGGTCCAACCTTCATGCAGCGACCGGCTCACAGCTGCGCCACCGATCCAATCGTTCTTTTCCACAACCAGAACCCTCAGCCCTGCCTTAGCCAAGTAGCAGGCTGTAGTCAGGCCATTGTGCCCTGCCCCTGCGACGATCGCGTCATATCTGTCGTGCTGCCCCATGAATCTCTCCTGGCTCGACCTTTGTCAGGTGGAGCGTAGAGGAGAAGATATTTTTCGTAAAGTTTTTTTGAGCGCTCAAATAAAAATAAGTGGGCTGACAGGAACAGCGAATTGTGGAACAAGGGAAAAAGTTGAAGTTTGGTTTGGATTTCTCATGGTGGCATCTAAGGGCAGCGGCAGGAAGCCGCGCAAGGAACGCAAGGAAAACGCCGACATGCGACGGCGTCAGATTCTCGATGCGACTCTTAAGTCGATTGTGACTAACGGGCTTGCCAAGACTACGCTGGCGACCGTCGCCAATGAAGCCGGACTGTCCCAGGGTGTGGCAGTCTTCTATTTCAAGTCAAAAACCGGAATCTTAACTGAAGCCCTGCGGGATCAGTACCAAACCTACGAGGCCCACTGGGTGGCGGCATTGGGCAAGGCACCAGAAGACCCCGCGACCCGGTTGCGCACAATCATCGAGGCGGATTTTAGCCCCAAAATCTGCAATTCCAATGCGCTCGCCATCTGGTTTGCCTTCTTCGGGGAACAGAATTTTGTTCCACAATATGCCGAAATTAACCGCGAATTTGAGGACAAACGGTCCAAGATGCTCAGCGAGATCTGCCATCAGCTGGTGCCGGAAGACCCTGACAAGGCCAGTTTAGCTGGCGGCTGGATCGATACGCTGACTGACGGTTATTGGCAGAAACTGCATCTGTTCCCACACATCTACTCACGTGAAGGGGCGCTGACACAGACACTAAATTTCCTTCAAACGCTATTCCCCAGCCATGCGGAGGCATTCCAAGCAAAGGTTGGGAAGTAGACCAAACAGCAGCCTTGCAAACGACTTAGATCACTCTAAGGGCAGCCGAAGAATAAGCGACTTCTACCTTAACCTGATCATTCGGTCAGCCTCTCTTCGGAGGGATCTGTTGCAAACTATTGGCTGTTGACGACGTCAGATGCCGCGGGTGAATGACTGTCGGTAAAATCAGTCGAAAGTCAGTTCATGATTTCCTTCAAAGGCGCGCAATATC
>NZ_WPZL01000046.1 GCF_013031245.1 Ruegeria lacuscaerulensis | reverse complement strand
AAAACGACCGCAAAAATCGCCAATAAACTCTTGCAATGCAGGAGCCACCCACAGAAGTCACCCAACAGCCAACCGAAATGCTGCAGTGGCAGCCCACAATCCAGACATTCGCTGCAGGCGCACAGTTCTTACGCTGCAAGAGGTTTGTCGCGCCTGTATGTTCGAAAACTTACTGGTTTTTCCATCCTTCAATCAGCCCGACCGCCGCCTCGGCGTAGCTCTGTGGAAACTGGTCCGAGGTTCGGGCTTTCATGATCGTATGAAGGCCCAGCAAAAGACCGATCAGCACCCGCGCGGCCTCATCCGGATCAACCTCGGAACGGATGGCCACGTCACCCTTTGCCCGGCTCAGTATCGCCGCGAACCGCCCCTCCAGTGAGGTCAGGTATCGCTCGATTCGCACGTTGACCTCGGGATCAGAGCGGTCAAACGAACTGATCGAGTTGAAGGCGAGGCAACCGGCGTCCTCAATCTTCGGCATCCTTTCTGGCGAGGCGATGCCTCTGATCCAATTTGCCAGATCATCCAGCGAATAGGTGTCCGGGTCGGGAAAGTGCTGGGCCTCGGCATTGTCCAGATAAGTATCCAGAATCTTTAGGAAAAACTTTTCTTTACCACCATAGGTGGTCTGGAGCGTGAACCGTGTCAGCCCCGTCTGCTGCTCCAGTTCCCGCGTGCTGGCACCGTGATATCCTCGCCGCCAAAACAGGTCGAGAGCCCCTGCTACCGTACTGTCGTGATCCGTCTTGCGTTTGCGTGCCACAGATTTCTCCTTGCTTTTTCTATCCATATGGATAGTAATTATTTTCTATCCAAATGGATAGCATTGCGGGCGCGCGGCAGCAAATACCGTGTGACCCCAACTGAATCGGAGACCTGACATGACCGCCATCGACCCGACACCCGGAGCGTCAAAGCCCGTCACGCTGCGCGTGATCTTCATCCTGAACGCACTGAAAATCCTGCTGGCATTTGGCTTCTTCACCGCGTTCCAGTTCTACGGGCTGCAGGTCGGAGAGTTGGTCGGCCCGCAAGCCGCCAACCTGATGCTTTATACGATGTTGGGATACATGGCGACGTTTGCGTGCATCGTCATATCCATCCTCAAACGCAGCACTATCGGTATCCGCGCAGCGATTGCTGTTGATTTTCTGGTCTCGATCCCAGCGACGGCGGTCATCGGCTTTATCATCGCGATCATCAGCATGGGCCTGACCTTTACTTCCTCGGTCCGTGCGTACTTTGCCTATCGCGGTTGATGTGAGCACTCCGATGGGCCAGCCAAATGACCTTAGCGGCCAATGCATCTGCGGCGCGGTGCGCTATCGCGTTCAGGACAACATGGCCGCTTTCAAACTGTGCTATTGCAGCTTTTGTCAGAAGGCATCGGGGTCAGCCCATGTTGCAAATGCCTTCACAACGCCCGACCAGATCGAATGGCTGCAGGGTAAGGAAATGTTGACGTCCTTTGATGTGCCCAATTCCCAGGTACGCCGGGTGTTTTGCTGTGCCTGCGGTACGACGCTGCCCTTCGAGACGCAGAACGGCAAGTTTCTGGTCGTTCCCGCCGGTAGCCTGTCCAGCCCGCCATCGAGCCCCGTTGCCGCGATTGTCGGCTGGGCGTCCAGACCCGCGTGGTATGATACGGCGCTCGGTTTGATCGAAGCAACCCGAACTGAAGAAAGGACCGCTCAATGAATTCCGATCAGGTGATTTCACCCGATTTCCCGTTTGACTCGAAATATGTCGAGGTGAACGGGCAGCGCATTCACTATGTCGACGAAGGCGAAGGCGCGCCGGTTCTGTTTCTGCACGGCAATCCGACCTCGTCCTATCTGTGGCGCAACATCATCCCCTATGCCGCCCGGCAGGGCCGCGCCATTGCGATGGATCTGATCGGCATGGGCAAATCGGATAAGCCGGATGTTTCCTACCGCTTTGTCGACCATGTTCCCTTCGTAGACGGGGTCATCGAATCGTTGGGGCTGAAGGATGTCACGCTGGTCATCCATGACTGGGGGTCGGCGTTGGGGTTTCACTATGCCCGCCGGCACTCCGAGAATATACGCGGCATCGTCTTCATGGAGGGCGTCATCCGTCCGATGACCTGGTCCGGATTCCCGCCCGACTTCCGTGCCGGGTTTCGCATGATGCGAACACCTGGTCTGGGATGGGTGATGATTTCGGGGCTGAACATGTTCGTCGAGAAAATCCTGCCAAGTGCCATTGTGCGTGATCTGACTGCCCAAGAGATGGCGCAGTATCGTGCACCCTTTCCAACGGCGCAAAGCCGCAAACCGGTTCGGGTGTGGCCGTGCGAAATCCCAATCGACGGAACGCCATCGGATGTGCATGACATAGTAAGTGCCTATAGTCGCTGGCTGGGAGAGACCCAAATCCCGATGCTTATGTTCCACGCCACACCCGGAGGAACCATTGGGCCAAAAGAGGTCGAATGGTGCAGCCAGACTATCCAGAATCTCGAAGTGGTGGACATCGGAAAAGGTATTCATTTCCTGCAGGAAGATAATCCCCATTTGATCGGGCAAAGGCTGGAAGATTGGCTGGCACGCCTGCCTGTGTAGCCCTGCGCAGCCGTGCGTTGCGGCGGGTCGATGTATACAAATCGGATTTCTCGATTGTATGGTTAATAACCAGCCCAACCAGAAACCGGAGAATAGCCTTGCTGAATATGACAATCCCTATTCCCTTGATACTTATGGCGGTTCTGCCTGCTTTTTTGGATCGGTGCTCTGGAAACGATACCAGTGTGGCCTTAGGCGTATTGGCGCGTGACCGGGTGGCTTTGACCGCGACGGCCAGCGAAATCGTGGTCAATCTACCGCTTGCTGAAGGGACGGTCGTCAAAGCGGGCGATACGCTGGTTCAACTTGATCCCACATTACAGACCGCAAAGCTGAGTCTGGCGAAGGCTGAGCTTGAAAAAGCTGAAGCAACTCTCTTGAAGTTGAAAGTGGGGCCGCGAGAGGAAGAGATTGCAATTGCCGAGGCGAAAGTTGCGGGCGCTGTAGCCAGACTTGCTGATGCTGAAACCATTTACGAAAGAAACGTCAAACTTGTCGAAAACTTTGTTGTAACAGAGGCGCAGGTCGCAAATGATTTGGCCTTGCGGGATTCTGCGCGGGCTGAATTGGCCAGCGCAAGAGAATCCCTGAGGGAATTGCAGAACGGCACCAGACCTGAGGACTTGGCGGTCGCAGAGGCCAATGTGAAAGCGGCGGAAGCGGCTGTGGAAGCCGAGCAGACCGTTCTGGACGATCTGACTGTTGTAGCCACCCGTGATGGTGTTTTGGACTCACTACCGTGGAATCTTGGAGAGCGCGTGACTACCGGAAGCCCCGTTGCAGTTATGGTCACCGGCCAGACACCCTATGCACGCGTCTATGTGCCCGAGCCACATCGCGTCAACTTGAAGCCCGGCGACAAGCTCGAAGTACGCGTTGATGGCCTCGATGCGTCGTTGGACGGCGTTATACGTTGGATTAGCGACGATGCCTCGTTCACGCCTTACTACGGATTGAACCAAGACGACCGTACACGACTTGTGTACTTGGCCGAGATAGACCTGCCCACCGCTTCGCCGGATTTGCCTGCGGGCGTTCCTGTTCAGGTTCCCATGCCATGAGTGACGTCGTCGTCGCGACGCGGGGGCTAACTCGGAGCTTTGGAGAGAACATAGCCGTCAACAATTTGGACCTGGAAATCCGAACAGGCCAGATTTACGGGTTTCTCGGCCCCAATGGCTGCGGCAAGACCACGACTATGCGTATGCTTACGGGGTTGCTGACCCCAAGCAGCGGGTCGATATCGGTTCTGGGGCAGTCGATGCCTGAAGCGGCTGAGCCGCTGAAGAACGAAATAGGGTACATGACCCAGATCTTTTCTTACTACCGAGATCTGACCGTTCTGGAAAACCTAAGGTTCGCGGCAGAGATCTATGGCATTCCTGTGAAAGCTGCCAAGGGCCGGATCGACGAACTTTTGCACACCTATGACTTGACCACGAACGTGCACCAGCTGAGCGGTAGTATGAGCGGTGGTCAGAGGCAAAAGCTGGCCCTTGCAGCGACCGTCATGCATCAACCGAAGCTTCTGTTTCTGGATGAACCGACATCGGCCGTTGACCCTGAAACACGCCGGACGTTCTGGGAACAGTTGTTCGATCTGGTTGATCAGGGCGCGACGATGATCGTGTCCACACATTTCATGGATGAGGCAGAGCGCTGTCATCGGCTGGCTATCTTGCAGCATGGTGTGAAGAAGGCAGACGGGTCTCCGCGTCAGTTGATGGACGATCTGCAAGCTGACGTTGTTGAGGTCGAAGGTCCAGACCTGCGCAAGGTCAAACACGAACTGGATGGGAAACCTAAAATCCTCTCGACTGCACAGGTCGGTTCGCGCCTGCGCGTTTTGGTGGATAAATCCGAACCTCAGCCTGTGGATATGCTGCGTGCCAAACTGAGCACCTTTTCAAATCTGTCGTTGGCACCACAACGGCCAAACCTGGAAGACGTGTTTGTCAGTGCAACCCGGGGAGGTGAGCCATGATTTCGCCGCGCCGTATCGCGGCTGTCTTGAAGAAGGAACTACTCCAGTTGCGACGGGACAAGATGACCTTCGCCATGGTCATCATGATCCCTCTGATCCAGCTTTTGCTGTTTGGTTATGCGATCAACACCAACCTGCGCCACGTGCCGGTCGCGCTTGTGGATCAGTCCGGAACGGAACTGTCCCGCACTCTGGCTCAGGTGATTCAGGCCACGCAGGTCGTGACTATAACCGAAAATCTTACAACCCCGCTGGAGGCCGAGCGCGCGATTACAGAATCCCGAGTACGCGCCGCGCTGATCATCCCGCCGGACGTAAGCCAGCGCCTCGCTCGCAGTCCTTCCGTCGGGCTGGGTTTGCCCGATGCAACCGACCAGACCAGCAGTCGCCCTGTTGCACATTGGATCGTAGATGGCTCGGACACGATGGTCGCCAGCGCCATCAAGTCCCTCCGCACGATGCCATTGACCGAACTGCTGAAACAGCCACCGAACCGGCAGGTTCCGACGTTCGAGGTAACACTTTACTTCAACCCCGAACAGCGGTCCGCCGTGAATATCGTGCCGGGTCTTGTCGGGGTCATCCTGACCATGACGATGATCTTATTTACCTCAGCCGCTATCGTTCGGGAACGCGAACGGGGCAATATGGAGATGCTGATCAACACCCCGATCATGTCGATTGAATTAATGATCGGAAAGATCATTCCCTACATTTTTCTCGGGCTCATCCAGGTCGCTATCATCCTAGGCCTCGGGCACATTCTGTTTGATGTGCCGATCAACGGCGGATTGGGCGCGCTGCTGGTGGTAACATTGCTGTTCATCATCGCTAGCCTGTCCCTCGGACTGGTAATCTCCACCCTGGCGCAGAACCAGCTTCAATCGATGCAAATGACCATTTTCATCCTGCTGCCTTCGATCCTGATGTCCGGGTTCATGTTTCCCTTTGACGGCATGCCGCAACCGGTTCAGATCATCGCTCAGATCCTGCCGGCGACCCATTTTATGGACATGATCCGCGGTGTGGTCCTGCGTGATGCTTCGCTCTATGAGTTGCGATGGGAAATCCTTTGGATGATTGGCTTTGCGGTATTTGGGTTGTTGGCGGCAACTCTGAGGTTCAAGAAAAGGTTGGGTTGAAGCGGCCCATAGCTGCCTTTCACCGGTTGATCGAGAAGCTGCGACCGCGCCCGCATTCCGGTCATTCGCTGCAAGTGAAAATTTTGGCGCTGCACAAACTCACAGGTTGCGGACAGAGCAGTCTTTCATTTTTTTTGCAGAAAACCGAGAAAACTAACTTCAGATCAAATAAGTCGTTCATTTGGACCGATTGATTGAACTACTTTTATCGACAGGTGATGCGAACTCTGGGAGTGTAAATACCTGTGTTGATTGTGACATACCTGCCAACTGGTGTCGCCCCAAGGGCTCAAGCCGCGTTGCAACATCCGCTGCGAATTCCGCGGACATTACCAAAGGTGTTTTTAGAGACTTACACAAACCCTCAAGCCGATTGACTTGGTTTACCGCCGGGCCAATCGTGGTGAAATCCAGCCGACGCTCCGTGCCGACGTTTCCATACATTACGGAACCCCGGTGCAAGGCAATTCCAAACTCAATTCTGCCACCGTGCTTTTGCCAGGTGATGTTCTTTTCCCTCGCGCGAGCCAAGCATTCCAGCACTGAAGACAATGCGGCTCGGCACATGTCGACTGCCGGCCTCGACTTTTCGTCCACCGGGAAGATTGCCATAACCGCGTCGCCGATAAATTTGAGGATTTCACCGCCGTGATCCTCTACTGCCCCTGCCGTGCAATCAAAATAATCGTTAATTAACGCCAGATATCGATTCATTGGCATGTCTTCAGCCATTCGACTGGAGTTTCTAAGGTCGCAATAGAACAAAATGCAGTCGATTGCTCCTCCATCACCGCGCTCGATAACGCCATCCAGGACACGGTTTCCAGAGTAGCTTCCCAGGTAGGCGTCCATGAGACCTTGCGCAAGTATTCGCGATTGCGCGTTTTTTATCACCAGCGCGAGGGCAGGCATGAGTGCTCGGATATAGTTGATTTCAGAGTCGCTAAACCCGCCGATACGCCGGGTAGTGATCGACATCATGACACCTTCCATTCCCGGCGGAAAATCCGACCAGCGGCTGGTGTCGTCGCGATGGTAGCTTTCAAATTGAACCAGATAATCCGTCGCACCATCTGAACGAAGGTCTTCCAGGATCGGAAAACTGGCCTCCACCGGCCCATCCTCCAATTTGTAACGCTTAAAAGAACCTCCGTTGTGCGCCAAATCAAAGAAAGGTGTATTGCGGAATCTAGGTGTCGCAAGCTGGTCTCTGGGCGTCAGTTCGGCCTTGGCTCGGTCGTCACGGACCGTCCAAAGCACATTCAAGGCGCCGAAAATTGGGTGCAGGACCATGCCTCCGACGTTGATCCGAGCTACAGGGACACCGGCGGAAACCAAACGATTGCCAAATTCTTGCACCACATCCTCGGCCTTAGTATCGCGAAGACCGCACCCCATCAGCCAAGCGGCAACGCTATCTAAAAGTGGGGACCTGCTGAACTCAATCATACCGAGACACTTTCTTGTCTAAAAAGCGTACTGAAGCAGCTAGGCTCTGAAACCTTGGACCGATTGGACACAATGAACGCAGAGAGCCTTGTACCGAGCGTTCAGTCCTTTTGTATCACAGCACTGATCTTCTCTCCTAGCTTGGTGCGCTAAACAGCCAGTGTCATCCCTCTACTCCAGTGTCGGCTACGGGCTCTGAGTGATGTCTCGCTGCTCGCGGCACCAATGTCGGTTGTTGTGGTGCGAACGACTGAGCGTCGAGCGAGACGCTGGAAAATCAGAGGTTTGGCCTCTTCCGCCGATGACTGGTTCCGAGCCGCCTATGCAAAGGTGCCTGCTGCGTCGGCATTCGGCAGCAGAGAGCCCAGCTTGCACAGTGCTGCGTTACGTACGAAGGTCGGCTTTCGCGATTGTTGGATTCGACCGCACTCATTGAAATGCTATCGAGGATCACAGAAATGCAGGACTCATCAATAGAAATTGGTGACTTCGAAGCATCAGAAGCAGATCAGCTTGGTGTTATATTCTTCGATGCCGTCCGCAAAGGAGCTACTGAATTCTATAACGTAGAGCAGCGACAGGCTTGGGTGTCGAAGACGCCGTCAGGGCCAAACTGGGCATCGCGGCTGGCTGCTCAGAAAACAGTAGTCGCGCGCAAAGCGGGTCTGCCCGTTGGCTTCATGACGCTCGACAGAGACGGCTACATAGATCTTGCTTTCGTCGCACCTGAGCACCAACGACAGGGTATCGGTGGAAATCTTTATTCTCGGATTGAGGCGTTGGCACGTGCCGCCAACATGGCGCGCCTTCATTCGCAAGCGAGCTATCTCGTCCGAGGACTTTTTGAGCAGCAGGGTTGGGAGCTTGTTCAGGAGCAGCTAATCGAAAGGGCTGGCATTACATTAACGAATTTCCTGATGGAGAAGCGTCTCCATGATCCAGTCCAGCGCACCAACGTTGCTGCGAAGTCCGAGCATAGCTGACCTTCAGGCTGGGCCGACGAAGTTCTGCTTCGTCCGCGACTCGTTCCTCGCCTGACGATATCTCGCTGCGCCTGAAACGAATGGCAGTTTTTCTCGCCGCGTCACAGCACTCGAAACCATGCCACCGCAGCGATTTTTTCGCTGCGTGCGCTCGCAGCAGAGAATAGCAATGGCGGGATCGGGCTCACTCCTGCCATCAGATGCAATGCAGCATCTGTGGTACATAGGGCCGGTCAACGTCGGGTTGTCAGTCTGGGAGGGCATGGCGGATCGGAGTGTCAACCATGGAAACACCAAACTTACCTGCTATTCGCGCCCTTCGCCCAGCCTGGAACAAGGGACGCATCGCCGGCCAGAAACGTCCGTTGAAGCCCAAACATGTTTGTGCGATCCGGGTTCGGCTTGAATTGGCCGAGAATCATCGCGACCTCGCGCTGTTCAATATGGCCATCGACAGTAGGCTCCGCGGCTGTGACCTAGTGAAGATGAAAGTCGTCGACGTCTTAGCGTCAGGTCAGATCAATAAAACGCCTCCGTCCTGCAAAGCAAAACTCAGAAACCTGTACGTTTCGAGATTTCCGAAGGCACGCGTGTTTCTGTCGAAAAGTGGATGGAGGATGAACTGATGGTCGGCTCAGAGTACCTTTGGCCGGGACGGTTTCATGAGCGCCTGCATATCTCCACCCGTCATTATGCGCGGATCGTTCGTGATTGGGTGACTTCCATTGGGTTGGAGGCGAGTGCTTACGGCACACATTCAATGCACCGAACCAAAGTCACGCAGATTTACAAGAAGACGGGCAATCTGCGCGCCGTGCAACTCTTACTCGGTCATACTAAGATGGACAGCACGGTTCGGTATCTCGGTGTTGAGCTTGAGGGCGCTTTAGCCATAGCTGAAGCTATTGAAATCTAAAAGCATGCGGGCCGCATTCGACTGCGGCCCATACCGGAACTTGAGCGCTGGCAAGAACACTGCGCTGCAGCTTTCCTGAACCGGACATTCAATCAGTGTGCGCATTTCGATTTGTCAGGTAACTGGGTCGCAGAACTTTCCGACCTATACGAGTCGGTATCTTCACATGCCCGACGCTACGATGAACAAAAACACAAATAAAACTACAAACAACAGACCAATATAACTGCAGGCACGCATGAACTTGTCCCACGCAGTTAGTGACTTCCATGGCCTCTTTTTCAGTGTCGCGGAGGTTTGAGTTTCTGAATCGGATATTTTGTTTTGGAAGGTGTTCTTTGTCTCACGCGCGCGTTGTTTGGCCGAGTAGATTGCTTCGTTTACACCCGATTTGAGATTTGCCCATTTCTCGTCGATTTTCTCTGTATTTGAAGTTTTAGGCGGTGGCTGTTTGCGCGACGTAGTAGGTTTGCTTGCACTCAACCGTTCCCATTCATCAAAAAACAAGCCTGGTTTGAAATCACCTTTCAAATGAGCTTCTAAAAGTCGAAAACGACGACGCTGCACCGGGCCCATTTGGTCGAGATTCAGTTTCAGCAATCCGGTCAGTTGGTCCGCCTGGCTTTCCGATAGAAGTCCTTCATGTTGCAAGTCGTTGACCTGTTTTCGCAGACGCCGAGCGAGGTCTCGATGTGGTTGCAAACCGGTTTTTCGTAGGGTGACGGCACCGCTGCCTGAAAAGTTGAATTTTTGCGGGCGCTGAAGGCGTTCAACCTGCATCATCTCTTCGAGGTAATCAAAAAGCTCGCGAGTATCGACGGAACCATCACCATTTCCGTCAGCCGCACCCTTTAATCCATCCAAGAGGTGCTTGGTGAACACGCCATGGCGATAGCTTTTTGCTTCCCGAGCGATCTGCGTGCTGGTGGCAGAAGTCATCACCAACGTGCGGCTGTTCGCTCCAAGCTCCATTTTGAGTTGCTCGCTCAGCGCCGAACGAGAGGCATCCTCTCCAGCTGCTCCGGCGTAGCAGCAATCGAGTATTACCAATCGGAAGCGCGCCGCTGCTTGCTCAACAACATCGAGCAGATTGCCGTATTTCAAAGCCGTTGAATGGACGAGATTTGAGCGCGTGTTGGAAAATGCCAAGTGTAACTTCTGGTTTCGCACTAAACCGTGACCTGCGTAATAAATCAGTAGAAGATCGCTGCGCTGTGTCTCGGTGCTGATCCGCTCTATCGTTGTCAGCGCATCGGAATGGTTGCCTTGGGTTATCAGTTCGACATGATCAAATTGTTCGCCAGTCTCACCCTGCAGCAGATTGTGAAGCGCTGTAGCGTCGTTACGTGCATAGCTCAGATTGTCCAGTTCAGGGTCTTCGAAATTGTCCATTCCGACGACAATCGCAGTCTTTCGCGTTGTTTGACTGGATCCAGTTCGTTTCTGGCGGGGCTCGAATAGTTCGACTTTCACGTCTGATTGATCAGTTTCGGCAGCAGGTGGAGATGAAGTTTGTGCGAAATCCGGGGCAAGTCTGGATAGAACGTTAAATACCCGTTCCTCGCTGAAGTTTTTTGCATCAAATGCGACCTCTGCGCCGTCGTCCGTACGCAATGCGAAGGTGACGGATTTTTCTCGAACAATGTAAGCTTTCAAAACTTGGATTAACGACGACACCGCAGCTGATTGCGCAACTTCGATCCAGAGCTGCGGGTCAAGCAGTAATTCAAATGCGCGCTCTCCTGGCGCGGGCTTGCGCTTCGCGCGCGCAGATCTGATACCGGCCGCATTGTTCAAGTCACGATCAAGCAGCGCTACAAATTTCGACAGCGCTTCATCGTCCAGTTCAGAAGATTGAATATCCAGCTTAATAGCCATGATATTTTACCCGACACAGCAAAAATATCGAAAACGATCGCCGTAACAGAGTTAGGTATGATAACAGAAATCTTGTTAAGTGTCCAAATAGCGACTGCGTACAAAATTTCCGTCATAGCAAACAAAATGACAGCCCTATCCTTTAAGCCAAAATTACGTATAGTACGAACGGCCCAAAAGAGACATTCGTCGCCCCAAGCGTTGCTGCGCTGCGGTGCCTTTAGCTGACTTTCACGAACGCCAACGCAGCTTGCAATAATCTCGTCATTGACGCGCAAGCAGTGAATTCAGAACGAAATCTTCTACACAACCAATTATCGCGGTCATGGGCGTTTCTGACAACACGCTACGATACGGAGCGACAATAGATAAGTTCATCGGTGACGCGATCCTCGTCTTCTTTGGCGATCCAGAGACCAATGGGGTGCGGGAAGATGCCTTGGCGTGCGTCCGAATGGCAATTGCAATGCGAGACAGGCTGGCCGAGCTGCAAGCCGAGTGGAGGCATCAAGGAATACGGCAACGGTTGCAATGCCGGATTGGTATCAACACAGGCTTCTGTACGGTGGGAAACTTTGGAAGTGAAGACCGTATGGACTACACCATTATTGGTGGGGCTGTGAACATCGCCTCAAGGCTCGAGCACCAGGCCGACGAAGGAGAGATTTTTATCTCATACGAGACTTGGGCACACGTCAACGAAGAAATAGAGACCGAAGAGGTTGGGCCCATCCGGGTCAAGGGCGTAACTCAAGCCGTCATTACGTATCGTGTCGTAGGTCAGAAGGGGGTGAAATCACGCCCCGAAGAAGTAACGTACGAGAAGCCGAACTTTCAGTTGGTTTTCGACCCAAGCTCCATGACGTCTGAAGAGCGCGCCGAGAGCGCGGAAATACTGAGGTCAGCGCTTGCATCAATCTGCGACTACGATACCTGAGATTTGAGTGCGATGTGAATGGATAGGCTTAATAGTTGCACCGGTGACAGCACTTCGCCGAGCGGGCTGGCCACCGAACAGCAAGGACGGCCCATTGCCGCCTTCGGCTAAGGCCACTGACGCCGCGATGCAGCACCACGAAAGCGGACGATCGTGCAAGTACTCCTATCCAATCGGTGCGACGTCGATCTGGCGAGCAGAACGCCCTACCATTAAGTGCGCACGCATACAGTGACGCAAAATGCCGTCAGTTCTGATGGGCCAGCTTGTCCGCATTCTCTGCCGCCCATTCATGCATCGTCTGTAGCACCGGGATAAGGCTTTGCCCCAATGCGGTCAGGCTGTATTCCACATGCGGCGGGATGGTCTTGAAGTCTTTGCGTGACACAAAGCCCGCGTCCTGCAGCTCGGTAAGTTGGCGGGTCAGTGTGCGGTGCGTGATGCTGCCAAGGTTGCGCTGGAGCTGATTGAATCGAGATGTTTCCTGCGCCAGCCAATAGATGATGAGCAGTTTCCACTTGCCTGAGATTGCCTCGATCAACGGCTCAATCAGGCAGTTTTCATCCGGTTCGAGTGGCGCCATTACAGTATCCTAGATGACCGTACTTGTCGTTTTGATCTTGCGTTTCTAACTACGGCTCAGAGAAACGGAATGCAATGAGGAACAGGATGGCCCAGAAGAAAGTCGTGATTGTTGGCGGAGGATATGTCGGCTTTGAGGTCGCCAGGGCATTGGATGAACACGCCGATGTCACGCTGATCGAACAGCGCGAAGCGTTCGTGCAGCCACCAGCGGCCATTCGCGCGCTGTTGCAGCCAGATCTGCTGGATCAGATCATCCTGCCGTATGACCGTTTGCTGACGCATGGCCGGGTCATCCGTGGCCGTGCAACGGCGGTGACCCAGTCCGAGGTCACGCTGGAGGACGGCAGCGTCTATCCAGCCGACTACATCGTACTGGCTACGGGATCATCTTATTCGGCGCCGTTCAAACCTGCTGGCGACAGCATTGCGGACTTTCGCAAGGTCAACGCGGACGTCAGTGCAAAACTGGCCACCGCCAAATCGGTGTTGATCGTCGGGGCGGGCGCTGTTGGCACCGAGCTAGCTGGTGAAATTGCCGCGGCGCGGCCTGACAAGATCATCACGTTGGTGTCATCTGACATGTCGCTGTTTCCAATGTATCCTGACAAGCTAGGCGCGCAGCTGAAACGCAAATTGGAACGGGCTGGCGTGAGCGTCGTGCTGGGTCAACGGGCGGAGAACCTGCAGAACCTGGACATGCCCCATGCCGGATCAATCCAATTGACCGATGGCCGGGTTATTAATGCCGATCTCGTTTTCCCCGTGATCGGATCCAGACCAAATGCAGTTCTGGCGAGAACGCTGCCCAGAGTGACCATGACACCCACTGGCCGGATCAAGACAGACAAGTGGCTGCGCCCCTCCCAGCATCCGAACGTTTTCATCGCAGGTGACATCGCAGACGTCGGCGATGGTATGACCATTGTCGCCATCTCCCGGCAGAACCCGTGGCTGATCAAAACCTTGAAAAGGGCGTTGAGCGGACAAGCAATCGAAGAACAAAAGCCTTATACGCCTTGGAAGAAGGCCCCGATCCTTCTCCCCTTAGGTCCCAAAAACGGGAACAGTTGGATGTTTGCGACGGTTGGTGATTGGGTCACCCGCCAGATGAAGGGAAAGGACCTTTTCATTTCGAAATACCGCAAGGCGTTCGGGCGCTAGGCCAATTGGCCGGAACCAATCCAGCTGCGATGAGAGCGATTGAGGACATCATCCGATGACACGTGTTGATCTTCCAAAATTTCCGACGCGCCACGGCTTTATGAGTGAGCGCATTCAGCAGGCCTATATCAAATCGGCGATCGAAAAAGGACTGCTGCCGTCCGATGCGCACCGCATGGCTGAAGTCGTTTCGCTGACCGCCGCAGGTGACACCTCAAAGCCGATCCAGTTTTGGCAGCTCTTCTCGGTCATCGGACAAGACGCCATTGTCGGCATCGTCGCTCGTTTCTATGAACAGGTCTTTGCAGATGAGCCTTGGTTCTCATCTGTCTTCGAAAGGGTCGGTGGGCTGAACCATCATGTTGCGACCCAAGCCTCGATGTGGATCGACGTCATGGGGGGCGGCCCCTATTACCACGGTGCCGAGTTCAGGTTGAGTTTTCATCACACGCACAACGCAATGGTTTTGATGAACGACAAGGGTGCTGAGCGATGGGTCACCCTGATGCGCCTGACGTTGGATGCTTCTGCGGATCTGATGACGGACGATCCGCGCGTGCGGACGAGCATTAACACGTTCCTCGCCTTTTTCATGACCAAGTACGCCGATGAGTTCGCATTCGAAGATCGGCACATCTTTGGTGAAGCGAACGGCCCGCTGAAGCGCCGGATCAACTTCATGAAGATGACGACTGAAGCGATCGAGGGTTTGAGCGAGCAAGAACTGAGCGATGCGCTGGCAGAGCGTGGGGTCGACGTCTCGCAATACCCGGACAAGCAGGCGCTTGTCGGCAAGGCGCTGATGATGTGATATCGGTCCCTAACCGGTAGTTGTGCTTTGCCAACTGATGCTGCGGTTGCGCCCGCATTGCCGATCTTTTTACGCTGTGCAGCATTTCAACTGTGGATACTGGCGGCAGTAGCGGACAAATTTGCTGTCGGTGCTTCGGATCACATTTACTGAAGTTGCCACGGAGTCCAACCAACCCAACACTGAAACCGAATCAACGATTTCGTTAGAATATCCATTCAGGGTTTTATCGACTTATCGCCCACGCGCATGCTCTGAAAAAAGGAGAGATGCCATGATCCGTTCAGCAACACCGGTCGTACGGACCGGGAACTATCCGAGGGCCCATGCATTCTACACCGTAGTACTTGGGTTCACCTGTGTTGAAGAGGGCGGTGAACCTGCCAAATTTGGAATCTTCAAGCGCGATGGGGCTGTCATTTTCGTCAATGGCCACAACGGGGCTGATACCCAGTACGATCATTGGCGTGCTTACTTCCATGTGGATGATATCGACAGCTTATCTCAGGAAATCCGCAATTCTGGCGGCACTTTGTCGAAAGACATATGGAAGACTGTCTACGAGATGCGTGAATTCGAGGTTACGGATCCTGACGGCAACGTCCTCTGTTTCGGTGCTGATGCATAAACAGTTCACTCCTGCTGCTTCCAAATGCTAGCAAGCGCGCGAATGTCTCAAAAGGGATCAGTCCTTCCATTTATTTTGCGGAATGTTAAAGAGTTTCGCTTGAACCCACTGACCTGCTTTGCCCAGAGCGTGTTGAACCACCTAAATGGAACAGTAGCTTGTTGCCAAAGTGGCTCTATTGAAGGAGCTCGTACTTTGGTCAGGTTCGGCCAATGCCGCTACCGGAACCTACATCAGGCTTCGGCGATCATGCTTCCCCAGCTGGAAAAACCACCTTCTGTCTCACAGATGATTGTATCCATGCCAGTCATCGCGTCGGTTCCGAAGTAGCAGTCCGCAAAAGCCGGGCCGCTTAGAAAAGCTAGGTTCAGGGCAACGATACCCAAAGCAGCAGCTTGTTTCATAGTACTCACTCCAATTAGGTGAGCTTCATGTAGGAGCGGCTCTTGTCAGCAAGTACTGTACCGAAATTAAAATTACTTAATGCGAATCTGGTAGGGAGAACCACCGGAACATAACAAACAAGAGTTTGATCTGAGTATTTTGGTACCCGGGATTACGTCAAATTAAATCCGGGGTACTTTCGCAAGCCGCCCCAAGCGTTGAACAAACCGACTTCTGGAAGTTCACCTGTGAGCAAGAAAAGCTGTCACAAGAAGGTCTGCCGCCGCGGCGCTCAGTGCCATAGGGAGGTCATGCATTATGGTAAGCCGGGTCAAAGCTTGCAGGTCGACATCATAGCCATGAGGCGCCATTGGGTCAGCAAAGAAAATCACCGCGTCCAGCTCTCCGGTCGCGACGAGCGCCCCAAGTTGCTGGTCTCCCCCTCTGGATCCGCGCTGCAATCGTCGGACGTTCAACTCCGGGCAGGTGCTGGCAACAAGCGCGCCGGTATCGCCGGTGCAAATCAGTCGGTGCCCTGCCAAAGCCGTTCTATGGCGTAGCACCCAAGCGCGAAGGTGTGACTTCCGGTCATCATGTGCCACCAGTGCAAACCTGCGCGGAGCCGTCGAAAACGCCTGGGCACTTGTGGTTATGGCGAGGATCGAACGGACCTGATCGACAAAGCTTGCGTCGGTCTGAAAAGCGCCCGCGAAAGCTGCCGTGCCGACCGTAAAACCCTGCGCACCTGATTCCGCGACCGCACCGATCCGGGTCTCGCTATCAATACTACCGGCCACAATCACTGGCTTGGCAACGGCCTGTGCCACTTGCCGCATCAGGGCCGGGACATCACCGGAAAACCGATAGGCCAGCAAATCCAGCCCGTGCACATGCTCGAGATCGGCCAACGCGCGGGCAGATGCAATGATGTCACTGACGGGGCCTTCAAGCACGCTGGGATGACCCGTGATCCGCCCGGGAAACGGGTAGTAGCGCAGAGGGTGATCGCGCGTCACTTCCGTGACCGCCGATGCTCTTGTTCCTCCGAGAAGGCAATCGACATCCAGTCCTACGGCGGCGCTGGCCGACGCCAGTTCACTTTCTTCGTCAAGGCTGACGACTTCAAGATAGGACCTTCCGCCTGCTGCTCGAATGGTCTGCGCCAACCCGCGCAAATCTTCCAGCGGCAGACCCACATCCTTGAACCCGATATGACGTGCGCCCCCTTCCAGCGCTTGTTCCAGACGCATGTGGGCGTCCGGAATGGTGCGATCGTTCTCGGTCAGCATCAGAATGAAGTTGAACGCCATTACCTAGTCCTTCCTTGATGCCGCAATTGCCGGTGCAGATACCCAATCTGCAGACGCGCCAACGATATTCAAGTGTTCCTGACCCTGGGAAGATCGTGCAAGGGCGTGCACATGGCCCAGTGCCTGCCCAACCGGCACATCCGCCGCAATCAGGGCAACGAAGACATCGCCAACGCCATGCGGCACATCCGGATATCGGGGCGTGCAGTACGCGTGAATGTCTCCGTCGGACAATGACAGGACTCCCGTTTTTTCCGAACCCAGTGGGGGCGAAGTGACATGAACCGTTTGAACGCCCAAGGCCTGAACGGCCCTTTTCGCATCATCGACGGTCCTGCATTTCCGCTGCGACAGCCATTCGAGCTCAAAGAGATTGGGTGTCACCGTGTCTGCCAGCGGCACAAGCCTGTCCCGAACCGCATGCGCAACGTCTTCCGATACGTAAAGACCCTGTGGCCAATCTCCCAGAATGGGATCGACCACGATACAGGGTTTATCCGCAACCGCGCGAATCCGTTTTACCAAAGCGGCTGCAGCATCAACATGCTCGATGGTGGGCATATACCCCACCAGCACCGCTTGGTGATCGGCGAGCCAACCATTCGAACTCAGCGCTTCGACCATGGCCACTATTTGCTCCGCCGCGACCGGGGCACGCGCCACGTGCGGCCAGCCGGGGTGATTTGACAGAATAACCGTAGGCACAGCGGTCACGTCCATGCCCAACCTTTGACACACAGGCTGTCCTGCCGACAGGCCAACGTGACCGATGGTCACGAAGCTAGAAAGGATCATGATGCGCGCCACGTTCTTTCCTCGCTGTCGCCGATGGGGTTGATACCAGTCAGCCTTAACTTGGAAAGGACGTCAAATACGATGCCGCGTGCGTCTGCGGCAAAAAAACAAAAGCAACAGAGCTGCGGCCCAAACCAGACTTGGAAAACCCCCGTCAGTTTCTATGGTGCGGCTTTCTCAAAGCAATCGTTGGCAAGACAATGGTTGCGACATGGCTGCTACTGGAAAGCGAACGTTCAGCAACATGTGTAATCAACGACTCCAAACCGCGGAATTAGATCACTGTTTAACTAGTATATGATTAAAGCCATTTAATGTGTCCGAAACCATAATCAATGTTCCGGGGTCTATCTTAAATTCAGTTTTGATGACTTGCAGAGAGTGACTATCATGGCCTTTCAATCAGTAGACGTTTTGAAGCCAGTAGGTATTTCAAAGAGTAATTTTGTTCGCGCCTTCGCGCCCAGATTCTAAACTTAGCGTCTGACCGCCATGAAACCTTTAGCACCCTCAGACAGGTAACATCTTTTGAGTTTTCTGGTTGTCCATTGCATTGCGGGGTAATTCTATGGCTTTTCGTAGCAGTTTGGTTGGCGCATCAATGGCGCTCTGCGTCTTTTCACCAGCTTTTGGGCAGAACATTGCCCTGATTACACCCTACCTCTCTCAGCCGGGAACACAGTCCTATGTTGATAGTTTCAACACACGTGCCGATGCGTTTGGGTGGGATGTTGACGTGGTGCACACTGACGGAGATGTCGCGGGTGTCATCCACGAGATGGAAAACGCAGTTGAGCAGGATGTTGATGCGATTGTCATAAATGTCGATCCGTCGCAGATCGGCCCAGGACTGCGCAAAGCGTCAGAGGCGAAAATACCCGTTGTCGGCATGGATGCAGGGAGCCATCCGCTCATAGCAGCCAATATCACATCCAATGGTTATTCAATGGCCGCGGAGACCGCTGCATATATCGCCAACAGAATTGAAGGTACAGGCAACGTGGTCATGTTTACCTACGATCAGTTTCCACCCGTACAGGTTCGGGGCGTAATCGCCGACGCCGTCTTTGACAATTATCCGGATATTGACGTTATCGAACGGATCACGCCGGATATCAATGATGGGGCTATTACAGATAGCCGTGCAAAAATGGCGACTGTACTTGCCGCGAATCCAGAGCCGGGCAGTGTTTCTGCCGTTTGGGCAGCGTGGGATCAGCCAGCCTTAGGCGCACTAGAGGCAATCGAGGCGGCTGGCCGCAGCAACGAGGGTATCGTGATCACTGGCATTGATGCGAACCCGAAAGCTCGTCAAGCGATCGCCAAAGGAAGTAACTTCGAGGCAACTGTAGAGCAGAATTTTAAGGTGATGGGGAAGAAAACCGCAGATGTGGTAGCTCGGTTGCTGGCGGGTGAAACCCCACGACAACAAACCGTATACGTACCGGCAAAGCTTGTCACAGCCGAAACCTTCAAAGGTTGATTGGCAATCATCATATATACGCGACCAGACCCTGTCCCTTTAAAAGATATGTGAAGCGGCCCATACCGGATGAGGTGGGTGGCTCCTGCTCCACCGGCATCGAATGTGCCAAAGTGCAGT
>NZ_WPZL01000045.1 GCF_013031245.1 Ruegeria lacuscaerulensis | reverse complement strand
ATCCAGCAAGATTGCCGCCGTGGTGCAGGAGATCGCCCATACCCGCGAACAGGCCGCCCATGTCCATGAAGATGATGGACACAGCCTTTAACCACGGAGGTCATGATATCTGATCTTTCGCGCTCTGACGTTGTTCGTAGCCACCGCTGGGAATTGGTAGACGACAAAAAAACACATCGAAAAGCGCGTCACATACCAGCGACTGCTTGCGCTTGTGAATGTGATGCCGGGATCAGAGAGACTACTGGGTTAGAGAAATGTTCCGGTTAGGGCGGAATCGTATCACCAGTCATTTCGGGCCTTCGCTGCGCTACGATCGAATGGGCAAGATGCGGACAAACCGGGCTTGTGCGATCGCGGCAATTGCTGACGCAGCATTGATTTGCTGTTGCGGCACATTCATCGCTGCGATGCAGCTGTTGTCACCAGACCGGTCATTCAAAGCTATGATGATGCGATACTATCAAACCGTAGTTTCGCAGCAAATAGGATCAACAACTAAGAAGCTGGACAAAGCCAACGTTTGCGTTGTCGCGGGCAGTGCAGCAGGACAGGCCATGCGGACCTTCAGCCAGAAAGCAAATTCTCGTTGTGGCTCATGCAGGTCGGCGAGGAAGCAGGAGTTAGCCGCAGTCGTGGAATTTTTCATTAAGTCGAGATATTGCAGAGATTGGAACTTTGGTTCTTGCTTTGTGTTTGAATTGATCAGGAACGAGGCACCAAAAGTGATTCTATTTGCTGTTATGCTGTTTTGACGAGCGTAATCTTGTTTTTTTGACACGGAACTTAACGTTACTGCCGAACGCGATAGCCGGAAGCAATGATCTTGTTTATCAGAACAGCGGCGGCCTGGTGCATGTCCTTTTCATCGTTATTGCCGACCGCTGTTTCGTGGGCAGCAGCTGCGTCACGCAGAACTCCCACAATCTCATGTTCGGTCAGGAGCTCACGATCTTTAATTGCAAGCAAAAGCGCTTCACAAATTGAGAGTGCGGCCATTCCTGAGTGGTCTTGCCGGTCAGCCATGGTAGACGTCCTTTTTTAACAGGCGTCCAAGCAAGGAAGCGCCACGATGAATTGCACCATACTGGCATAGATTGCTGTATACTTAACTGATCGAAAGCAGTCTTGGCGACGGATAGTTTCGCGGGCTGCTCATCGATGAAGGAAGAACACTTGCGCGCTATCAAAAACAGTCCACTCACCCGAAAGCTCTCAAACTTCGTCGCTCTGACTGAGGTTGAACTTGCGGTATTAGCACGCCTGCACAAGCGTCGCAGAACCTTTGAAGCCGGATGTGACCTTGTGCATCAAGGGCAATCAGAGCAGGCTGCCTACATTCTGGCCTCGGGCTGGGTTTGTTCCTACAAAACCCAGACTGACGGCTCGCGTCAGATCGTCGATTTCCAAATACCGGGTGACTTTCTGGGCTTGCGAAGCGTTCTGCTGCACACCTCGGATCACAGCATAGAACCTATCATGGAAATCCAAGCTATTGAGGTAGTAGTGGATGATCTCCTGGAAGCATTTGCGCAGACGCCCCGGCTGGCGACAGCAATTCTTTGGGCGGTCTCTCGAGATGAAGCGATGGTGGTTGAACACCTGGTCAACATCGGACGGCGAGATGCGGGTGAGCGCATGGCGCATTTTCTTTTGGAACTTGGTTTGAGGCTGACTCAGGTCGGGATGGCAACCAAGTTGGGATATGCCTGCCCACTGACACAATACCATCTTGCCGATGCGCTGGGACTGAGTGCCGTACATGTTAATCGTGTCCTAAGGCAACTGCGGGAGAAGGGGCTGGTTACTTTTCAATCCGGGCAAGTGGCATTTGATGATTATGACGGACTGGTGACGTTGGCCGGTTTTGACCCCACTTATCTGGATCAGGCCGGGCCACTGTTGAAGCAATAGGTTCACCTCTTCGGCGATGCCGGGATTTTGATGATAGTTGCCTGGTTAGAGACGCCATTCGCTTCGATAGATTTGAGATTTCACTGAAAAAGAAGCGCAAGATAAATACAGTCCGATTGCGGTACTGGATTTCCTGCGCTCCTCAAATACTCGTTAAGAACACGCCAGCAAATATCCCGCCAACACACATCACGTTGCCGGAATCCAAACATCGTTGCACTGACGCAGGTTAGTCAATTTTTGGCACCACCTGATCCTCGGACACCAAATGCATTTGAGATTCCAACAAAATCTCAGGTCATTGGCCGCAGACTAACATCGATCAGCCCGCGTCTGCCATTTGCACATTATTCTAAATTACTACGCAAGTACTACTGCGGCGCTTACGAGCGTGTACCGCGGCAGACTTCGCGGGGAAGACCCAACAAACTATATGGAGGACCAAGGTGAGCACGAGATCGTCCAGTTCTTTGGTGACGTTTTCAAATCCGTTCTCTTTGTCCGGCTACCCGGATGAACTTCCTGCAGGCGAGTATGAAGTAGTTGTTGAAGAAGAACTACTACAGGGCCTGAGTTTCGAAGCATATCGAAGAACCGGAACCTACCTGACAATTCAGGGCAAAGGCAGCAAGCCAGGCCGCACGGAAATGCGCCCCATCGACCCAGAGGATTTTGAACTGGCGCTCAAGCACGACCAGACCTTGGCCACATCTAACAATGACAGCGATGCGGCGCTTTCCCCGCAGGAGGAATAGATTATGAACACGCCCGAATGGCTTAAACCCGGAATCTACGGCGCCGTGATCGGAGGGATTTTCGTAGGCGTCGTTGGGTTTTCTTGGGGTGGATGGATGACCGGCGGTAGCGCAGACAAGATGGCCAACGCCATGTCCCGCGACCATGTAATCGCTGCGTTGGTTCCGGTCTGCGTCGACATGGCGAGAACTGACGCCCAACGCGCCGAAAAAATAACGACAATCAAAGAGGCTTCTTCTTTCAAACGGAAGGATGCCGTCATGGAAGCCGGCTGGGCAACGGTACCGGGATCCCAAACCCCCAACAAAGATCTGGCACAGGCCTGCATTGAGGGGCTGAACCTGGATGGATCGTAACTCAATCACTCAACATTCGGACAACGCCGTTTGCACCAGGACAATTCGAAAAAATCAGCACTGGTCTCGCACTCATTTCATGACCGCGTTGTTTGTTGTCGTTTTCAGCAGTTTGGCAGGTTTCTTCATCCTTTCAAATTCCGCATCGGCCGAAACAATTTCCATCCCGGATAACGCGCATGCCAAAAAGTATGGCGGGGGCTGGGAATGCGATTTGTCCTATCGGTTGGAAGGCGAAGAATGCGTGGCCATTGTCGTGCCGGGAAATGCCTACCCCACAAACAGAACCTATGGCTCAGGGTGGGCATGTATGCATGGCTTTGTTGAAGTTGGCGGCACCTCATGCACTGAAGTGATTGTGCCTGAGGGCGGATATCTCGATCCATCAGGTGAGAGGTGGCGATGCCTGCGGGGGTACATAAGAGTAGACGACAGCTGCCAGAAAATTGTCGTGCCTGATAATGCTTACCTGACGAACAGCACTTATGGATCTGCATGGCGTTGCAACCGTGGCTACGAAATCGACGGAGAAGCATGCGTGGCAGTAGCAGTGCCGGAAAACGCTTTTCTGAACGCATCAACCAGCGGGCGTCCGTGGACGTGCGATCGTGGGTATTTTGAGCGCGACGGAAGGTGCGATACCGTTTTTGTGCCTGAAAATGCTTTCTACGATGACGCGGTCCATGGAGTTGGATGGAAATGCGAACGTGGCTACAAGGCGTCCGGTGATCGCTGCAATGCAATCGAGCTACCGGCAAATGCCCATATCGACCGATCCGGAAATGGGTGGCAATGCCACAAAAACTATCATCGATCAGAAGGGCTGTGTGTTCTGAACCAGTGAGAATTCAGACAGAAAGCCCACTTTCCCAAACTTCACAGTTTTTGCCCGTCCTTACCAAGGACGCGCGTTTCACACTCCAAAAAGGAACAAATATGAAACCCGTACCCATTGCGTCGGATGCCAGGAAGTTCATTGCCAGCGATGCGCAAAAGCTGCCATCTGAACAAGCCGTTTTTCCGGTGCTTCACCGTAAGACACTTGTGACAGATACACCGACTGCAATTGTGTATTGCGAAGGAAACTTCGCAAAGATCGATGGCAAGACGGCTAATGGTCTCGTTCGACATTCACAGGCCTATCGCGTTCTTTCGGTGATCGACAGCACGTATGGCGGTTGTGACAGTGGCAAAGTGCTTGATAATGTCGCAAATCAGGTTCCCATCTTCGATGATCTTGATGCCGCCGTCGCTAATGAAGCTACGATCCCCGACACGTTTATTTACGGAATGGCGCCGGCCAGCGGCAGAATGTCCCTTGAGGATCGCGAAGTTGTTGTGGATGCGATAACGCTCGGAATGAACATCGTCAGTGGGCTGCATGAATTTCTTAGCGATGACAAAGAGCTCGCCGGATTTGCCAAAATTCACGATGTCACGATACGCGACATTCGCAAGCCGCGGCCCAATCCCGACCTGCGCCTGTTAGATGGCAGTATTGGAGACGTCCAGGCGATCCGCATCGCGGTGTTCGGCACCGATTGTGCAATTGGAAAGCGTACAACCGCGACAATCCTGACAGGCGCACTTAACGCGCATGGGATCAAAACAGTTTTGGTCGGCACCGGCCAAACAGGTTTGATGCAGGGCGCCAAGTATGGTGTCGCGATGGATTCGGTGCCGCCGCAATTTTGTTGTGGCGAACTTGAGCGCGCTGTCGTTGCAGCATCCGAGGGTGAGCACCCGGATGTAATAGTGATCGAGGGCCAGGGCGCGCTAAGCCATCCGGCTTTTTGCACATCAGCCTTCATTCTGCGAGGCAGTCAGCCACATGCAGTTATTCTTCAACACGCGCCTAAACGAAAACGTCGATGTGATTTCCCCAACATGACTATGCCCGACCCTTGCGATGAAATCACCCTGATCGAGGCTTTTGCGAACACAGAGGTAATTGGCATGACGATCAACCATGAAGGAATGAATGATGTTGAGATTTCAAAGGCCATCACAGACTACAACTGCAAATTGTATCTCCCGGTCACTGACGCATTGAACCGTCCTCCAAAAAACTTGGTGAATATGGTTCTATCTGCCTTTCCGCGCTTGCAACCCGTACGTGCTACGACGATTGAATGAGCAAGCTGCGTATCGACGTTGATCTGGACAAAATTCGGTACAACACACGGTTCCTGGTCGACCACCTTAGACCCCGCGGAATTACGGTGACAGGTGTGACAAAAGCCGTTTGCGGTCATCCTGAGATTGCGAATGCTATGCTTAAAGGTGGCGCGACAGGGCTGGCGGACGCGCGGATCAGCAATATCATGCGTATGCGCGATGCTGGCATCTCGTGCTCCATATCCTTGATCCGAACGCCCATGCTGAGCCAAGTCGCGCAAGTCCTTGATAACTGCGATGTCAGCTTCAACACTGAGATGGACATTATCGCCAGCCTGGCCATCGAGGCGCTGGGGAAGAACATTACTCACAATATTATCCTGATGGTGGAAATGGGGGATATGCGGGATGGCATCTTGCCTGAACATCTTGAAAGCACTGTGTCTCAAATTCTTAGAATGGAAGGGATTTCTCTGAAGGGGATTGGCGCAAATTTTGCCTGTCTGGGTCATGTGGCACCCTCTGCAGGAGCAATGGAATTGCTTTCGTCGCTTGCCGCCGACACCGAACTTGCAAGTGGACCCGCTCTGGAAACAGTGTCAGGCGGCGGCTCTGCCAGTTTGCCATGGGCGCTTGGCAAGGGGGCGACCGGAAAGATCAACAACCTGCGTCTGGGTGAGGCCATCCTGCTGGGTACCGATCCCGTTTCGGGGTACGCGATCGACGGGCTTTACACAGATGTTTTTACGCTTTGGGCGGAAGTGATCGAAACGAAGACCAAATCAAATCCAAATCCCTTGCAAATGATTTATCCTATACCTTCAATGCAGTGTGTGACTTTAGACAGTCCTTCGAATACTCGGTCGATCCTTGCGATTGGACTCCAGGACACCGATGCGGCGGGTCTAATATTCCCTGCTGGCGTCACGTTCGTCGGAGCCACCAGTGATCATATCGTTGTTGAAAACACCAATTGTCTGCTTCGCCCTGGTGGCGAGGTGAAGCTGAGAATGAAGTATAGCGCGCTCTCGCGCGGCATGGCTGCACCCGATGTAGCAAAGGTCTTCCATGGTGATAGCGCATTGGTTAAATGCACCGCAGCGAACACTGATCGCCCATACTCGAATCGAAAATAGCGCGCCAAGGTTGCCGCCGCCTCGGTTTTACTTCAGCCGCCTGTCTTATTCCGCAGCTTTACGTAGTAAATGAGGCACCCAATCCCTATATTGGACGTAGCCGCATTCACTTTTTACACCCCATCTGGGCTCGTGGGTGTTGCGGACAATCAAAGGATCAAAATGATGTCTTTCAAAGACCTGACGACCAGAGCGGCTGCCGCGCTGAAGGAAAACGATGCGAGCGCACCGAAAAAAGAAGTTACGTCTGAAGCGCCTGACGTCGTCCCCGAAAAACCAAAGCCTAAACCTCAATACTGATAATACCCTGCCGGGAGTGGGTGGCTTGTTCTTGTCTGCATCTCCGAGCGAGCGGTATCAGCAAAGGAGAACTACCCAAAGGAGAACTACCCAAATGAACCAGATAATCAGCAAGACAATCGCAGTCTTTTCCAAGCCGTTTACTTTCCCTGGCTTCGACGAATTACTCCCGGCAGGCGAATACGACATAGAAACTGAGCTTTCCGCACCACCAGATTATTCGGACCCAGAAGCCTGGAAGGCATCGGTATTAATCTTTCTGCATCCACGGAAATCTCACCCCGGTCTGGCGCGAACCTTGACCGTTTCTCTTGCTGATTTGGAGAGAGCCCGCGCAAAGGATAAGTTGTCTTCAAAGCAGTTGTCGCAGTTCTTGCTCGACCAGCTTTTGGCCGATCCGATGGTGCAATTGATCATGGAAGCAGATGGTGTGTCTGAGACTCAACTTCGGCACCTCTACTCGGAGTCGCTCATTTCTGAGGCAGACGACGGATCATCAGATCAACGAGCCATACCGCGAGGATGCGGAAGCGGTTCTCGGTATGCTTTCGCTGTCCAAGCTGCTGAGAACGAAGGAATGCCAGTTCGTCCTAATAAAACCCCTCGGATTACAGGCCGTCCCATCGGACAGTCTGAACCAGGCAACTACTTCAATCTCAAGGCTTAGGGCTCGGAACTTTCTTTTCCAGTCGCTGAATAAACCAAAACAGGAATCGAGGCTGAGAACTGATGGAAGACTTCGACAACGAAGCAGATACGATCATGGCTCGCGCCCACAATGACGTGCCGCAAGAACGCCCGTGCCTACGTTGCAGAACTCCATTCTGGAGCGAGGGGTTCGGAGAGCGGATTTGTCGACGCTGCAAGGGGTTGAGCGCCTGGCGAAGTGGCGTTTCTGTAAGCCCCGGGTTAGCTCGGCGTCGCAGATAACCTGACGCCGGTCTTACCAGCTTTTCTGATCATATCTCATTTTATCTTATTGGTGCTGACCCGGGCCTTTTAACGTGGAACCCGATCGGTAATCGGTGCTGAAGACGAAGCGTGCGCGCGGTTTGGACGCGAACCGTTCTTCTGCGTAGTGATATGGGCTCAAGCCGCCGAATGCACACACTTAAACCATGCCAGTATTCATAATCGGACTGCAGGCATTCACGCCGCTTGTACTATTCGGTGGTCAGCGCGGTGCTGTTGCTTGGGTGCGGAGGGTGGATCGGAGTGCAAAATATGCCAAGAGTCCAACTACCTGCAGTCACCCCAAAACCCAGAGCTTGGAACAAGGGGCGGATCATCGGTCAGAAACGACCGCTACTCCCAAAACAGGTCTGGGCGATCCGTGCACGGCTCGAACTTGCTGGAAATCTGCGTGATCTCACAATGTTCAACGTCGCGATTGATAGCAAGCTACGCGGCTGCGATCTGGTCAAACTCGCTGTGACCGATCTTGTCAAAGACGATCGCGTCCGTGAGCGTGTTTCGGTGATCCAGAGCAAAACCAAGCGATCTGTTCAATTCGAACTGACGGAAAACACGCGAGAAACTGTATTGGTATGGGTAAAATCGCCGGAAATGTTTGCTAGCCGGTTCATGTTTCCAAGCCGATTCCATGATCGACCACACATCTCGACGCGCCAGTATGGCAGGCTGGTTCGAGACTGGGTGACCGCAATCGGATTGGAACCGAGCGGATATGGCACGCATTCGCTTCGCCGAACCAAAGTAGCTGAGATCTACCGCAAGACAGGAAATCTCCGCGCGGTCCAACTTCTGCTTGGGCACACAAAAGTCGATAGCACCGTGCGATACTTGGGCGTTGAATTGGAAGACGCGCTAAGCATTGCAGAGCGCATAGACATCTGAGACAGTTTGGCGATCGGCGCTGTCGGTCGCCAATCCATAGCGGTTCTAGTTCTTTTACGCAGGGGTGGGACGTAGCGAGCCCTGAGCGGAAGTGTCAAAATCTTGTTGCGTGCGCTCGCAGCACAGATTTCTCGGCACAGGCGCAATTTACAGGGTGCGTGCCCGAGCGGCCATTTGATCGCGCCGCGGGTACTTGTGCAGAAGCGGCGCGAACATCCTCGCCTGACAGCCAATGTCGTCCGGCCAGTCATTCCTAGTTGCGAGGAAGCCTTGATCACATACTCCTCTTTCGCCGCACTCAGGCCCGACAACTGAAACGCGGACTTCAACTGCCACCCGCTGCTAGCCTGGCCCCAAATCGACACAACGAAAAACTAATACCAGACAATTTCTTTCGGTAGTTCACCAGGAATCTTGGTCACCGGCAGTTTCAAAAACTATCTGCCCTAGTGGTGCTAGCGTTGCGACGAGGGAAACTTCCTTGACTCTATGCTGGCTAAGGACCACAAAAAGTGCATTGGTGAAAATTACTCGTCGCCGCGATGCTGCCGGTTTCGATGATCCAATGACCTTCAGACTAACTGTAGCATGTGCCCCAGCATTGGACGGGTTTCGCTGGGGTCTTCGCTATGAGCTCGTTCCTCGCAAGCAGTCGCAATTGTCACCAGACAAGTACCAATCGTCGCATGACCCAGGAAAGAAGGCGTCGTATGAACAGCACATGGCTCATAAATTGCGTGCTTGATGCCCGATAGATCAGGTCTCAGGCTCCGTTTCAATCAGTCATTCATCGTGTTTACGCGCTGCATTCTTTGTTTGATCCCGACACTCTTGGTGTTGCTCTCAGGAACGCAGCTTCCTGCCCAGGTCGCAGGCAATGCCGATGGATCAGTTTGTGACGAAGGTTTCGAAAACAAGAACGGATCGTGCCAAAGAATAGACTTACCAGAAAACGCATATTTGACAGGTAGCTCCTATGGCAGCGGCTGGGAATGCAATCATGGTTTTCAAAATGTCCGAGAACTTTGTGAGGAAATAAGAGTTCCAGAAAATGCCTATCTTGCATCAACCGGAGATCAATGGGAGTGCAATCGGCTGTTCCAGCGTGTCGGAGAAGAGTGTGAAGAAGTGATTGCACCTCAAAATGGATACGTCGAAACACGGTTTGGCGCACAGGAAATACACTGCAACTGGGGATTTCGTAAGGAGAACCAGGATTGTGTTGCGATAAATGTCCCGAGCAACGGCCGCCTGACTGACAAACACAGCGCGGATGGTTGGGTGTGCATCAGAGGTTACAGGGCAGCGGATAGCGGCTGTGAGCCTGTGTTTGTTCCACAGCATGCATACCTTGCGCCTGAAACCTACTCTGGATGGAAATGCGAACGTGGCTTTCGCGCAAACCGGGACAGGTGCGTTGCGATCCTTGTCCCTTCAAACGCTCATTTGAATCGAAGAGGTGATGGTTGGGAATGTAATCGGCCGTTCACAAGACAGAACGATAAGTGCACCGAAAATGTGCCGTAACAACCGGTTGATGGAAACCAAAGCCACCTGACAAATCCGGAAGGACCAAGCCGTGAACCATAACTCGATTGACGAAAACCTGGGTAAAAGCCTCAAAGCCGAAAAGGCTCGTCGCCGGTCCTACAGGATTAAGATATCTATTGTGTCAGCAGTGTGTTTTGCGGCGATAATTGCAGTGGTGTTTCTCTGATGCGTAAAAATGCCCCTCAAGTAACCCTTCCCGGTTCAAAGATGTCAGCTCGTGGTCTGGAACAAAGAGCATTTCAGGACCGCAGTGTTCGTAAGTCGCGAAACGCTGACGTGTCAGGAGTGATTGAGGAAGAATTTGGAAAATACTTGATTAAGGCTGGCATTCTGAGCGGTAACATCGTTGCGCGCGCATTCCCCAAGCCACCAGCTAAAACGCAGGCAATGATTGCCGATGCAGTCGGCGAAACACCAGCATTGGCCATTGAAGCATTAAAAGAAATTCTCGAAGAACGAGACAGGAAGCGTAGCGGTCAACGCCGTTTGGAGGGAAACTCCGGCACCCTCGTTCCCAGTGAAAGAGAATATGCCGAGGCATTGCGCCAGATCAGGCTCACCCCTGCGCAGGTCACAATGCTCAAAGCACTCACAATCGCAGGCAAGGAAGGTCTGACTATTGGTCACATGTCTCAGGCAGCCGGTTACAAATCGCGCGAAGCCTCCATCAAGGTCTTCAAGAAAATCGGACTATTGATTGCAGAATATCTGAAACTCGAACTTCCCGAAGCCGGATCGGCACAGAATGATGGCGCCGCGCAGGTCCTGGCATTTTCTCGCATCGAAAGTGACGATGAGCCAGCGACTTGGATTATGCATCAGGAACTGCGCGACGCTGTTCGTTCGGTTCTATGACGTACGTTCCAGCCCCCGCTTTTGTAGAGAACTCTGAACCGGAACAAATGCACGAAAGGTTGCACACGTAGCTTATGCTGGAGAAGAAACCATACCCGCTCGACCTGATCTATGTACCTGTGAAGCGTGCAAAAACACTTGATCAGCAAAAAGTCCTGACGCTGGCCGAAGATATCCTGAAGAACGGCCAGAAGACCCCGATTCAGATACGCGCGGACAACAAGAGGTTCGTGCTGATTGAAGGCCTTCACCGACTAGAGGCCATTCGCGCCCTCGGCGGTGATACTGTCGACGCCTTTTTGGTGCGCGCCAGATTACACTAAACTCTTGTTGGGATTGGCGTTCGACAAAGCCTGAGAAAACGTCAGCAGGCGCTGACTTTCTTCATCCCAAAGATGCAATCGTGCGCAATGAAGGCTCTCATATAGAGTAATACGCTGGCAATTTTCCAACTCGGAATGGTCACGCAAAACCTCGTTTAGCCGATAAAACGGTATGCGGCTGGCAAGGTGGTGAACATGGTGCACACCGATATTGGCAGAGAACCACCGCAGGATGCCTGGCAGGGCGTAGTGAGAACTTCCATAGAATGCGGCGTTCTGAAGATTCCACACTTCTTCCCGCTCCCAAGTCGTGTGTTCAAACTGGTGTTGAATATAGAATAGCCAAATACCAATCGATGCCGCGACGATCATGGTTGGAAGGAATACAAAAACCAGTACATCCAGGCCTCCGGTCCAAAAAATCAGAGCCAGGACCACCGCAATCGCGGCGTTTGTTCCCATTGCACTTGCCCAATACAGCCAGCCTGACCGCATGAAACCAAAGGGCAAGCGATTTTGAAAAAAGAACGTGTAGACCGGTACGATACAGAACAGGAAGAAGGGGTTCCGGATTAACCTGTAAGCGGCACGCCCGAACCAATTCCGTTTCAGGTATTCCTCAATGGTCAATGTAGGAATGTCACCCATACCACGCCGATCAAGGTTACCGGTTGAGGCATGGTGAATCGCATGGCTTTGCCGCCAGACGTCATAGGGTGTCAGGGCGAGAACACCCAGAACCCGGCCGGTCCAATTGCAAACGGTGCGGTTTCCAAAGAAAGATCCGTGACCACAATCATGCATGATGATGAAGATACGCACCAGAAATGCGGCGTTCAGGATGGCCAATAGAACAGTGACCCAGATACTAAGGGATAGCGCAAACCACGCTGCGCCCCATAGCGCGAAAAAGGGGATGACAGTGATTGTCAGTTCAAAAACGCTACGCTTCGTATCGGGCACACGGTATTGCGCGAGCGCCCGGGTCAATTCCTGCTGTTGCAACTGACTTTTTCTCCAAGGGCTTTTAGCAGCCCATTGTGCAAACGGGCACCCCATAAGGGTGCCCGTAAAAGGTCAGGCCAGTGCCAGATTGGCGGCGCTTTCGCGTCCGTCGCGGCCAGCTTCGACGTCAAAAGTAACCTTCTGGCCGTCTTTCAATTCGCTGATGCCGGAACGTTCAAGTGCTGAGATATGTACGAACACGTCGCGCTTGCCATCTTCAGGCTCGATAAAGCCAAAACCTTTGGTCGAGTTGAACCATTTTACTGTGCCATTTGCCATGGTGGAAGTCTCCTAATACTTGCCGCCCGCATTATTGCGGCGACTCGGCGTGGTCGGTCTGAATCGAAAGACTGAACGCCAAGTTTGGGAGACAGCAGGTCGAAAAAGAAAAACGTAAGCCTGATGTATATGGACTTCGGGTACGCACGATACAAGCCTTGATGCTTCGAAGGACAACAGAGGATCTGAGTCTGTCTGGCTTAGAACCCGAAAAGTTGAGATGACGCTGTTGCTCTGCGATCCAAACGCGAAGGCGGCTTGGGTAGGCAGTACAAAAGATCAATGACCGCTTTTGAGAATCTATCCTACTACATCCGAGACAGCGATAAGCGTCAGTTTTGATGCCGTAGCGAGACTTTGCAAAGTCTGCTTTCTGCGCATCGCAGCCATCTCAGCCCGGCGCAGCCTTCGACAAAGTGGGCTCAAACCGAACCACTGCTGCGGCGCGACCTTAGGACTGACCTGGATTGGCGAACGGCAAGTGCCGTCCGCCAACATGGTTCAAATGTCGATTTGCTCGGCGATGCTCAGCGCATCTTCAAGTTCGACACCAAGATATCTGACAGTGCTGTCAACCTTTGTGTGTCCGAGCAACAGTTGAACAGCCCTGAGATTTCCGGTTTTGCGGTAGATCTCCGCCGCCTTGGTCCGTCGCAGCGAATGGGTGCCGTAGCCGCAGGGTTCCAACCCAATCGCAGCAACCCAATCTCGCACAAGTCGGCCATATTGGCGGGTTGAGATATGTGGGCGGTCATGAAACCGGCTGGGAAACATGAAACGGCAGCCGATCATTTCCGGCGACTTGATCCATGCAGCAATGGTATCCCGCGTGTTTTCAGAGAGTTCGAACTGAACGGGTCGCCGGGTTTTGCTCTGGATCACAGACACCCTCTCGCGAACGCGGTCATCTCTGACCAAATCGCTGACGGACAGTTTCACCAGGTCGCATCCGCGAAGCTTGCTATCAATCGCCACGTTGAACAGCGTGAGATCACGCAGATTCCTGGCCAATTCGAGCCGCGCGCGGATTGCCCACACTTGTTTCGGCAACAGCGGCCTTTTCTGGCCGACGATCCGGCCCTTGTTCCAGGCTCTTCGTTTCGGGTTGACAGCGGGAAGTTGGACTCTTGGCATATTGGGCCCTCCAATCCTCCCGCCAAGCCCAGACATCAGCACCGTGCTGACACCTGAATTTTACTGTTGGCTTGAATGGCCGTTGTCCGATTGCTTGTTCTTTGGGACACGCCGCAGATGCATTGAGCCGCTCTGAGCCCTTTTTACCTTATGCTGCACATAATTTTAATGTCCGCTAAGTGAATGGAATTTAAAAGGGCTGTAATTCAAGAGCTTTCTGGCGGAGTATCTTCACGTTATACCCGCGTAACTTCTCCGCGGACTTTTATTGATTTGGAAACCATGCCGTAAACAGGTGAATAGAGACACAGTTTGCGAACCATTTCCAAGTCATCATCACTTATGTCGCCGTCGACTTTCACGTCATATTCAATTTCGCCAATGCTCTCGTCAGAGTCGTCGGCTGGCGCGAGACCCAAGAGGCCTCGTGGGTCCAAAGTAGTGCGGACATTGATTTTGATGCCGGATGTGTCGATACCCAGCCTGGCAGCGTTCACCGAAATCGAATTCACAAGACACGCTGCTATGGAAGCGAGAACCATTTCAACAGGTTCAATTCGATCAGTGGAGCCCTCCATCCCGAGCAGATCCTCAACCTCACGTTGGTTGCCGAAAGGAAAGGCGTATTTTCGCGCTGGTCTGTCGATTGGGGTATCGTCCAGGGCGAAGGGGCCAACATGTACCATGCTTCGGCCTGCCTGACCTTGATAGATCGCGTTTGCCTCCATATGAAGCTTCCCGACATTCGGGTCTTGGTCCAGTGAATCTCTGAACTTTTCAAGGGTTTCGACATCGATATTGTGGCGCGTTGTCACTAACTACTCCTGTCAAACGGGACCCCAAAGATCATGTTGACCATAGATCTTCAAGCATCTCGATCACTTGCAGAATATACACTCCAATTGTAGGATATTTTTTATTGCATTGGTAGCCTGGTGGAGGAATTCGCTATCCAATGGTGGGGGTTTGCGCATCACGCAAAATCTACTCGGGGCGCATAAATGTTAATCTTTGAGCAACTTTGCACGGGACTGGAAGTTGAAATACTTCCGTTTGGTCTTTGTGAAATCAGGCGTGATGCGGCCTTTTCAATCAAAGAAGAAGACAAATGCTCTATTCACTATGTGCTGGCAGGTGAAGGTTTCGCTTTGTCAGTAACCGGTGAAAAACACACTCTTTTCCCCCACTCTGTCATGATCGTGCCGCCTGGTTCGCAACTTTCGATAACGACTGATGTCAGCAATCTCGCCAACTTCGCCGACCCTAGATGCAAGTCCCTTGCAAACAACTGGGACCACATGACGGTTGGAGACTGCGCACCAGGTTTGACTCTGGCGTGCGGTCACGTAAACGCCACTTATTTCCAAATGGTTAATTTGTTTGAATTCTTGAGAGAACCAATCATCGAAAGCGTTGCGCACGAGAAAGCCTTTAGGAGTTCCTTTCGCAGTTTTCTTGATGAGTTGTCTGACCCAAAACCGGGCACAAGTGTATTGGCAGAGATGTTGATGAAACAATGCTTGATTGCACTGTTGCGAAATCAGTTTGAAAGGACTGGTGAGTGCTTCGCGCCTTGGCTTGCGGCACTTGGTGATGAATCGCTCGGTCGCGCGCTTTCATTGATGTTGGATGATCCGCAGAAAAACCATACTTTGGAAAGCCTTGGAGATCATGTTGGTCTTAGCCGCACCGTATTTTCCGAGCGCTTCAAGAAGGCCTTCAATCGAACCGCGATTGATTTTTTGAAGGAAATCCGACTGCGACGTGCCGCGCAATTGCTCACGACCACAAATCTTCCCGTCAAGAGGATCGCTTATCGAGTCGGGTTCGAGAGTCGGAGCTATTTTTCTCGTTCGTTCAAGGGTTTTTTTGGGATCGACCCTGCAGGGTTTCGTGCCAATCACATTGTATATCTGTTAAACCCGGACCTCCAACGAAGAGGGTTTCTTCAATTTGTCAGAAGACTGGCATCAAATCGTGAGAACTAAACTTGCATAAGACGCAATTTCTCTAGCGCAGCAACATATTCCCTTCAGTGACGGTTTTGCAGTTTGAGCAGAACACATTGCCATCGCGTGCGCGGTGGGGCGATGGATATTGCACTCGAGTAAGCCTTTCGACCCAGTGAGAAGAAAATTTGAAAGTGACCTGGCTGTACTGGTTCGGCAGGTCGACGCATCCCGAAACAATCGGCTTTAGTTAGAACCAATCCACGCAAATGCGAGGAACCTTGAACTGACACCGCCAGTTTTTCCGCAAACCTACAAATTCAAACCAGTCACCAGTTCCGGACGATAAGGCACATCAGAAATGTAGATATGTAACTGCTGTGAATCCTTAATGGCGGAGAAAAATCATGTGTAACTGCCACGACAACGACCCGAAACTCACCCGCCGCCAAGCGCTTGCCGGGACTGCCGCTATTGGCGTAGCAACTGCCGCCAGTGTGGCCGGTACGGCGGCACAGGCACAAGATGATCCTTATGCCGAACCCACGCAGCCAGCATTGCCGCCCAGTGACATGGTCATCGACAAGTCTCGGGTTGCACTTGTAGTCACCGACCCACAAAACGATTTTCTAAGCCCGGACGGCGTAACCTGGGGCGTGGTTGGCGCTTCAGTTGAGCGCAACAATACCGTCGCCAACATCGAAAGCCTGTTCAAAGCGGCCAAGGCGGCGGATATCACTGTGGCGGTTTCTCCTCACTACTATTACCCGACGGACAAGGGGTGGAAATTTGAAGGTGCTCTTGAAAAGCTGATGCACAAAATCGGCATGTTTGATCGCAAGGATCCGCTCAGTCTGGAGGGATTCGAAGGATCGGGTGCGGATTTCCTTGAGCAATACAAGCCGTATATCAATGATGGCAAAACCATCGTTTCATCGCCGCACAAGCTGTATGGCCCCGAGCACAACGATCTCGCATTGCAACTGCGCAAGAATGGCGTGGATCAGATCATTCTGGCGGGAATGTCGGCAAACCTTTGCACAGAAAGCCATCTGCGCGAACTGCTTGAGCAAGGCTTCGAAGTCGGCGTTGTCAAAGACGGGACTGCCGCTGCGATGCTGCCCGAAGGCGATGGGTACCTCGCCGCACTTACCAATTTCCGTTACATGGCGAATGCTGTGTGGACCACAGAAGAAGTCACGGGAATGCTGAACTGAAGTACCGGATACAGTGAAAACTATTAACTTTCAGGAGAACTTGACCATGAAAAAACTTCTAATGATATCAATCGCAGTGAGTGCAATTGGCGGTGTCGTTTTCGCAGATGAAAAGTCTGCACCGAAAGTCTTGAGTGACGCTGAACTAGATAACGTTGTAGCAGGTACAGGACGTGACAACGTTGCACTTCAACCTTGGCCGGTATTGTCCGCCGCAGGGTTTGCACCGACTCATAACGGTGCAGCAGATCAAGGTGTGATCGATAAGGCCGGTCACCTAGGTGTCATAGTTCCAAGAAAACCGTGACTTAGTTCTGACGGTGTATGTTCAACCTACTCTGGACTAGGTAGAGACTGACCCACCGGTCGGCTCATGTCGTTTCGCGAGGAATAATTGACCAGGAGACTCCTTTTAGCTCTGGCAATATCTGCGCTTTTCCCAATTGATGCTGCGGCAGACATTGGTACGCGCTCCTTAAAGGAAATCCGCGAAGAAGGCGTGATCATACAGCAATGGGATGCCAGCTGCGCTGCCGCAGCCTTGGCAACAGTTTTTACCTTCGCGTTTTCCGATCCTGTTTCTGAGCGCGATGTCGCCAGCGGAATGTTGAATTATACTCAACCACTTCGTGTTCGGCATCGGGGCGGTTTCTCGATGCTGGACATGAAACGTTATGTGGAAGGACGCGGATACAAAGCCGTAGGGTTGGCTGGTATGTCGTTTGACGATGTCCGGTATTTTCAATCGCCCATCGTGCCAATCACGGTCAAAGGATACAGCCACTACGTTGTCATCAAGGGTGTCGATGCCGATGGCAATGTGTTTCTCGCCGATCCTGCATTTGGAAATCGATCAATGAGCCGAGCCCGGTTTGAAGCTGTCTGGAACGATGGCATGGTTTTTGCCATTAGGGAGTAGCTTTCGTGAAGCACCTGTTTGCGCTTGTATTTCTTTTCGTTACAGCTTTACCGCTTTCGGCACAAACTGTTGCAGAACTTCAGGCTGAATTAGAAGCACAAAAGCAGACTAACGCGCTTCTCAAACAACGAATTCAGAGCCTCGAAAAACAACTGGCGGCTACTAGAAACGAGACCAGAGATCTAACAACACCAGTAGCTACAACAGCTGCACTTCCCGCGGATGCAAAGAATGACCCATTAGGGGACCGTGCCTTGGAACGGGCGCTGGTCAGAAGGGGCAACGCGGTACTCGCGCCAGGTGTGATTGAAATTACACCATCGATCACATGGGCATATTCAGGTCGCGATGCAGTCAATTCAACTGATGAAAGCATAATCGGCGGGCTGGATGCCCGTATGGGACTTCAAAATGGCTGGATGATCGGCGCCCGCACGTCTCTGTGGAACCGGGACATTTCCGGCTTCGGGTCAAATGACGGATTGGGTGACACTGAACTAACTGTTTGGAAAGAAATCGGACGTGGTGGGTCAGACCCTTCTATAGTCGCCAGCCTAAGCTATTCCGCACCAACGGGTGATGATTTTAGCCAAGACCTGGTTCCGCTGGGTTCGGGCTTCCATGAGCTGGCTGGCAGATTGAGCGTGGTAAAAACGATAGCGCCAGTCGCTCTGTTTGGTGACATTTCTTACCGCTACAGATTTTCAGACCACTTTAATGGCGTGAAAGTTGAACGCGCTCCGGAATACGGGCTTGGATTTGGCGGGTCTTTGGCAATTACTCCAGACGTGTCTTCCTCGGTATCGCTGCGCTACCTTTTTGAGGACGATGTGAAATCCGATGGGGTTTCTGTACCGGGCACGTCAATGACAACAGGTATATTGGACTTCGGCCTCGGAGTTGTCTTGAAACGGGATCTATTTTTGAACTTGAATGCCGCTTTCGGAGTTACAGACGATGCGCCCGACACGGTTTTGTCCGTTTCTGCACCTTTCAGATTTTGATACACGAGCCGGCATCGAGGTCAAACACTCAGCATTTAGACAGCACATAGAAGACGGCAAGTTTATCTTGCGGTCTGTAAATTTGCCTCTTCCAAAATGCTGCGCGATACACGAAGGGCCGAAGTCCCCGCCGCACTGCATCACGGGTTTTTGCACCTACGCAGAAATTTTGGTGCTGCGAGCGCGCGCAGCGAGCATTTGCGATGGCCGGGTTGGGCTCGAACTGAACCACTGCCGCGTTACGACCGTAGGTCTGGTCTGGATTGGCGAACGGCAAGTGCCGCCCGCCAGCATGGTTCAAATGTCGATTTGTTCGGCGATGCTCAGCGCATCTTCAAGTTCGACACCAAGATATCTGACAGTGCTGTCAACCTTTGTGTGTCCGAGCAACAGTTGAACCGCCCTGAGATTTCCGGTTTTGCGGTAGATTTCCGCCGCCTTGGTCCGGCGCAGCGAATGGGTGCTGTAGCCGCTGGGTTCTAACCCAATCGCAGCCACCCAATCCCGCACAAGTCGGCCATATTGGCGGGTTGAGATATGTGGGCGGTCATGAAACCGGCTGGGAAACATGAAACGGCA
>NZ_WPZL01000044.1 GCF_013031245.1 Ruegeria lacuscaerulensis | reverse complement strand
GCCGCAGAATAACCACCACTCAAAAACAAAACCCCCCGCCGCTCCAGCGGCGGGGGTTTTTCGCCAATCGGAAACCTGTGTTCCAATTTGCACACCTTCGGTATGTCGTTTTTGGCCAATTAAGCGTCTTTTACGCTTGCTGCAGGTGCGAACGACCCATACCTCTGTTCGTGGGACACCCCTCCCCAACGAGGGGCGTGTATCTGGAAGGGTAATACACATGGCTATCGAACAACCGGCGACGCGGCCGGCCAATCCGCGTTTTTCCTCGGGCCCCTGCGCCAAACCCCCCACATTTGAGCTGAACAAGCTGGCCGATGCCGCATTGGGCCGGTCGCACCGTGCCGCAGTCGGCAAGGACAAGCTGAAGGCCGCGATCGAAGGCACGCGGGAGGTGCTGGGTATTCCGGCGGATTACAAGATCGGCATCGTTCCCGCTTCGGATACCGGCGCGGTCGAGATGTCGCTGTGGTCGCTGCTGGGCGAACGCAAGGTCGAGATGCTGGCCTGGGAAAGCTTTGGCTCGGGCTGGGTCACGGATGTGGTCAAGCAACTGAAGATCAATGCCGAGGTGAAAACCGCCGAGTACGGGCAGATCGTCGATCTGGCCTCGGTCGATTTTGCCAATGACGTGGTGTTTACGTGGAACGGCACGACCTCGGGTGTCCGGGTTCCCAATGGCGACTGGATCGCCGATGACCGTCAGGGCCTGACGATCTGTGACGCGACCAGTGCAGCTTTTGCGATGGACCTGCCGTGGGACAAGCTGGATGTGACCACGTTCAGCTGGCAGAAGGTGCTGGGCGGTGAGGCTGCGCACGGGATGCTGATCCTGAGCCCCCGCGCGGTGGAGCGGCTGGAAAGCTACACTCCTGCATGGCCGCTGCCCAAGATCTTCCGTCTGACCAAAGGTGGCAAGCTGATCGACGGTATCTTTACCGGCGCGACGATCAACACGCCGTCGATGCTGGCGGTTGAAGATTACCTGTTTGCGCTGGACTGGGCGCGCTCTGTCGGTGGTCTGCAGGGGCTGATCGCCCGTGCGGATGCCAACGCCGGTGCGGTTCACGCGTTCTGCGACCGGAATGACTGGATCGCCAATCTGGCCGAGGATGCGGCAACGCAGTCGAACACCTCCGTTTGCCTGAAGTTCACCGACGCGCGCATTCAGGATGGCGCCACCTTTGCCAAGGCGGTGGCCAAACGGTTGGAGGCCGAGAATATCGCGCTGGATATCGGGGCCTATCGCGACGCGCCTGCGGGCTTGCGCATCTGGTGCGGCGGCACGGTCGAAACCTCGGATATCGAGGCGATGCTTCCCTGGCTGGCATGGGCATTTGAGGCCGAGATCGCGGCGCAGACTGAAGCCGCCTGAGCAATTTCAATCTTTACCGGGCCGGTTCAGGCCCGGATTTCCCAAAAATCCAAGGACCAATATCATGGCTCCCAAAGTACTCGTATCCGACAAACTCAGCGAAACCGCCGTGCAGATTTTCCGCGACCGTGGTATCGACGTGGATTTCATGCCCGATCTGGGCAAGGACAAGGACAAGCTGGCCGAGGTGATCGGCCAATATGACGGTCTGGCCATCCGCTCGGCCACCAAGGTGACGCCGACCTTGCTGGAAAAGGCGGACAATCTGAAGGTCATCGGCCGCGCCGGAATCGGCACCGACAACGTCGACAAGGATGCCGCGTCGAAGAAGGGTGTGATCGTGATGAACACGCCGTTCGGCAACATGATCACCACAGCCGAGCACGCGATTGCGATGATGTTCGCCGTGGCGCGACAAATCCCCGAGGCTTCGACCTCGACCCATGCCGGTAAATGGGAAAAATCCAAGTTCATGGGGATCGAGCTGACCAACAAAACGCTGGGCGTCATCGGTGCGGGCAATATCGGTGGTATCGTCTGTGAACGCGCCTTGGGCCTGAAGATGAAGGTTGTCGCCTATGACCCCTATTTGGGCGAAGAGAAGGCGGACAAGATGGGCGTGGAAAAGGTCGAGTTGGACGAGTTGCTGTCCCGCGCCGATTTCATCACCCTGCACGTGCCGCTGACCGATCAGACCCGCAACATCCTGAACCGTGAAAACCTGGCCAAAACCAAGCCGGGCGTGCGCATCATCAACTGCGCCCGTGGCGGTCTGGTCGACGAAGCGGCGCTGGCCGAGATGCTGACATCCGGTCATGTCGCCGGGGCCGCCTTTGACGTGTTCAGCGAGGAACCGGCGAAGGAAAACGCCCTGTTCAACCTGCCCAATGTTGTCTGCACCCCGCATTTGGGCGCAGCGACGACCGAGGCACAGGAAAACGTGGCGCTGCAGGTGGCCGAGCAGATCTCGAACTACCTGCTGACCGGCGCTGTGGAAAACGCGCTGAACATGCCCAGTGTCACCGCCGAAGAGGCCAAAGTCATGGGCCCATGGATCAAGCTGGCCGGCCATCTGGGCAGCTTCATCGGCCAGATGACAGACGAACCGATCAAGGCGATCAATATCCTTTATGACGGTGTCGCGTCCGAGATGAACCTTGCCGCGCTGAATTGCTCGGTCGTGGCTGGGATCATGAAGAAGTTCAACCCCGAGGTGAACATGGTCTCGGCCCCCGTTGTGGCCAAAGAGCGTGGCATTCAGATCTCGACCACCAACCAGGACAAGTCCGGCGCCTTTGAAGGTTATATCAAAGTGACCGTGGTGACAGAAAAGCGCGAACGTTCCATCGGGGGTACCGTGTTCAGTGACGGCAAGCCGCGCTTCATTCAGATCAAGGGCATCAATATCGACGCCGAGGTGGGCGCGCACATGCTCTATACCACCAACGAGGACGTGCCGGGCATCATCGGTACCCTTGGCCAGACCATGGGTGAGAACAACGTGAATATCGCCAATTTTACCCTTGGTCGGTCTGAAGCCGGTGGTGAGGCAATCGCGCTTCTGTACGTGGACGAACCGGTTCCGGCCGAGGCGCGGGCCAAGCTGGCGGAAACCGGGCTGTTCACTCAGATCAAGCCGCTGGAGTTTGACGTTGCCTGAGCTACAGCACTGAACTTGTGACCAATTCGATGCCCGCGCTGGTAAAAGCGCGGGCATTGTCTTTTTTCAGCCGCCTGGATGAGGCACAAGCAAACCAAACTTTTCCTGAGGATGTTTCATGACGAACTCCATCTATGCCATCGGTGATGTTCACGGTCAGCTTGAGATGTTGTTGGATGCCTTGCGGATGATCGAACGGGAAGGCGGCCCGGACGCGCGGGTGGTTTTCCTGGGCGACTACGTGGACCGGGGTCCGAACAGTCGTGCCGTTCTGGACCTGCTGATCGAAGGGCAGCGAACGGATCGGAACTGGGTCATGGTCAAGGGCAATCACGACCGGATGATGACGCGCTTCGTGCAGGATTGTGAGATTGCGGACAATCGCCTGCCGGTCACTCTGAACTGGCTTGATCCCCGTTTGGGCGGCCGTGAGACGCTGGCGTCATACGGTGTCGAAGTCACGGACGACGATCGCATTTATCAGGTACACGAGCGGGCCTGTGCAGCAGTGCCGCCCGCGCATATCGACTTTGTTAATGCTCTGCCCTTGTATCATCAGGAAGGCGAGCTTCTGTTCGTTCATGCAGGTATCCGCCCCGGCATGCCGCTTGAGCATCAGGCCGAGGATGATCTGGTCTGGATACGTCAGGAGTTTCTGCGGGACACGACACCGCACCCCTGGCTGATCGTGCATGGTCATACGCCGGTCAACCGAGCCGAACACTGCGGCAATCGCATCAATCTGGACGCGGGCGCGGGCTATGGGCGTCCGCTGGCCACGGCGGTGTTCGAGGGCCGCCAATGCTGGTTGCTGACCGCAGGTGGGCGCGTACCGCTGACCCCTAGACCGTCATAAACAGGTCTTTGTAGGTGTCACGCAATACATTCTTTTGAACCTTGCCCATGGTATTGCGGGGCAGTTCGTTAAGTAGGATCAACTTGCGCGGATGTTTGAACCGGGCCAGTTCGTTTTGAACATTGGCCAGGATAACATCCGTTTCCAGGGTCTTGCCCGGCGCAGGTACCAGAATGCCCAGAACAGTCTCGCCAAAATCCGGGTGTGGCACGCCGATTACCGCGCTTTCCAGCACACCGGGCTGGTCGTCCAACACAAGCTCGATCTCTTTGGGATAGATGTTGAAACCACCCGAAATGATCAGGTCCTTGCCCCGCCCGACGATATGCACATAACCGTCCTCATCTACCCGACCCAGATCGCCGGTGATGAAGAACCCGTCCTCGCGCAGCTCAGCAGCGGTTTTCTCGGGCATCTGCCAGTACCCCTCGAAAACGTTCGGGCCGCGCACCTCAACCATTCCGATCTCGCCTTGGTGTAGTGTTTCACCAGTTTCGGGGTCGGTGACCTTCAACTCCACATCCGGCAGAGGGAACCCGACCGTCCCTGCGCGGCGCTCGCCATCATACGGGTTCGAGGTGTTCATGTTGGTCTCGGTCATGCCATAGCGTTCCAGGATACGGTGACCGGTGCGGGCCTCGAACCGTTCATGGGTTTCGGCCAGCAAGGGGGCAGAGCCCGAGATGAACAAGCGCATATGTCGCGCCAGATCGCCAGTGAATCGATCGTCGCCCAGCAGGCGGGTGTAGAAGGTTGGAACGCCCATCATCGCAGTCGCATCAGGCATCAGGCGCAGAATGTCATCGAGGTCGAATTTCGGCAGAAAGATCATCGACCCGCCTGAGGCCAGCACCACATTCGTCGCCACAAACAGGCCGTGGGTGTGAAAGATCGGCAGCGCATGCAGCAACACGTCATCCTGCGTGAACCGCCATTCCTGCACCAGCGTCTCGGCGTTTGACAGCAGGTTGTCCTGTGTCAGCATCGCGCCCTTTGACCGCCCGGTCGTGCCGGACGTGTACAGAAACGCTGCCAGATCGTCCGGCCGGCGCCGGACCGGCTCGAACGCGGGCAACATACCCAGCGCCCGCCGCATCAGACTGCCCGAGCCATCCGCGTTCAGTGTTTCCAACCGGGCGTTTTGTGCTTCGGCGATTGGCCTGAGTCCGGTCTCCTTCGCTGCATCACACACGACCAGCGCGGCACCGCTGTTTTCGATAAAATAGCTGAGTTCGGCGCTGGTGTATGCGGTGTTCAGAGGCAGAAAAATCAGCCCGGTTTGCGCGCAGGCGGTATAAAGCGCCAGGGCTTCGGGGGATTTTTCCACCTGAACCGCCACCCGGTCGCCCGGCTCAAGCTCGTACCCGGTCAGCGCGTTGGCGACCCGGGCGGCCATATCCAGAAATGCGGCATGGGTCAGGGTGTGACCGTCGGGCAAATGCAGGAACGGCGTCTCCTTTCCCGCGTGAATGCCAAACAAGCGATCATACAGCGGGTTGCCCATTCCGTCTTTCCTTCGCACCGGATCAATTCGCCCTGAATCTGTCTTGAATTGGAGAGAGGGTAAAGCCCCGGGGCGCAGAAAACAGGTGAAGATTCAGAAATCCGGGGCAGGTATCTGGTGAAAAGGCGGCCCCTGCGATATGCGCAGTTGAGCCCGCAGGAGATTGAGAATGTACGTTGCCACTCTGTTGACCAACCCGAATACGCCGACGCTCGAGCAGGCTCTGGTCGAGGCGCTGTGCAATGCGTGGGGTGGGGACGATGTTGTCTGGCTCAGCCCGGACGAGGCGGCAGAGTTCAAATTCCACGAGATACCCGGCAATCAATGGGAAGTGTGGGCTGAGTTGCAACTCATAGGTGTTGACCTGATTGTGCAACCGGTCCTGAAGCGGCGCAAACTGATGTTGCTGGCGGACATGGACAGCACCATGATCCAGCAGGAATGTATCGATGAACTGGCGGATGAGGCAGGCGTCGGCGATCGTGTCAAGGAAATCACTGCACGGGCAATGAACGGCGAGCTGGATTTCGAGGGCGCACTGATCGAACGGGTCGGCCTGCTGAGCGGTCTGGATGAGACGGTAATCGAAAAGGTTCTGGAAGAACGCATCACGCTGATGCCGGGTGGCCAGGAACTGGTCGCAACGATGCGAATGAACGGGGGCTATACCGCGCTGGTCTCGGGCGGGTTCACGGCCTTTACGGCCAAAGTAGCCGATGAGCTTGGCTTTGATGAAAACCGGGCCAATACGTTGCTGGCCGAGAACGGCAGGCTGACCGGCGATGTGCAGCGGCCCATCCTGGGGCGGCAGGCCAAGGTGGATGCGCTGGAGCAGATCACAAAGCGTCTGGGCCTGTCCGAGGCGGACGTACTAGCGGTTGGTGACGGGGCGAACGATCTGGGCATGCTGGGCAGGGCCGGAACGGGCGTGGCGCTTCACGCCAAGCCTTCGGTCGCGGAAAAATGCGACATCCGGGTCAACTACGGCGATCTGACTGCGTTGCTGTACCTGCAGGGCTATGCCCGGACTGCCTTTGCGGACCTCTGACGGTTTAGGGCTTCCCTTTATTTAACAACAATGTTAAACAATGGTCATGAGCAAACTTCTGACCACTTTCTCTGCGTTGTCCGATTCCACACGGTTCTCGATAGTCGAACAACTGATGCAGGACGGAGAGCTGCCCGCCGGTGACCTGATCGAAGGCCGAGGCATGTCCGGTGCCGCGATCTCGCGCCATCTGAAGGTACTGCGCGAAGCCGGGCTGGTGCGGCAACGTGTGCAGGGCACACAACGAATGTACTCGATTCAACCCGATGGCCTGCGGGCGATTGCCGAATGGACCATCTCGAAACGCCGGTTCTGGGAGAGCAGCCTCGACCGTCTGGGCAACTTGATTGAAAAGGAGAATTCATGGCCGACCTGAAACTGGAACGTGAGTTCCCCACCAGCCCCGAAAATCTGTTTGCCTGGATCAGTGATGGCGCGAAGCTGTTGCAATGGTGGGGACCGGAGGGGATGCATGTGCCCGAGCACGATCTGGATTTCTCGCGCCTTGGGCCGTGGTATTCGGTGATGGAGAACGGTGAGGGCCAGCAATACAAAGTGTCCGGTCAGGTCACGCATGTCGATCCTCCCAAATCCGTTGGATTCACATGGGCCTGGCATGATGACAAGGATCAGCGCGGAGCGGAAAGCTACGTAACACTGCTTGTCGAATCCGCCGGTGACGGCGCGCGCCTTATTTTGGATCACCGTGACCTGGGCGATGATGAAGTTGCAGCAAATCACGAGAAAGGCTGGACCTCGTCGCTGCGCAAACTCGAAGCGCAATTTGGATAGTTTTTCATCAGGGAGGAGCGAAATGCCCCAATATTTGTTTGTTTATCACGGCGGATCCACACCAACCGACCCCGCCGAAGTCGAAGCCACCATGGCCGCGTGGGGTGCATGGTTTCAGAACATGGGTGATGCGCTGGAGATCCCCGGCAACCCGGTGGGCCAGTCCTATACCGTCAGCTCGGGCGGCGTCGTCGACAATGGTGGCGCCAATCCGGCATCTGGCTTTACCGTCATAAAGGCTGACAGCATCGATGCCGCGACCGAGATGGCCAAGGGCTGCCCGATGGTTGTGAACGGTTCAGGCTCGGTCGAGGTGGCCGAGGTGCATGAAATCGAGATGTGACGTCCTTAGCCGGGGAAACCCGGCGCAGGTCTGATTACGCCGCATTCCAGTCCGCGTCGGCTGTATTGTGTTGCATTCATGAATTTGCGGGTGGCCGGGTGATCGGCCTCCAGCACGCCCAGGCTGACCAGAATGGCGGCGATGGCGCATTCGCTGGCGCGGGTGGTGCCATCGGTGATTTTCAGTGCAACACCCATACGTTTTTCCGGGATGATCGCAACAAAGACGGCCTCGGCCCCGGTCTTGGTGGCGGCGCGGCCGTTCATGGCGCGCATCAACTCGGTGCAGGCCCGCGTTTCACCGGCAACCAGTTCGGGGTGTTTGATCATCGCCGCAGTAAGCTGCTGCGCCGCGACGCTGGCCCGGTCAGACCGGTCAGCGGCTGACGCAAACCACGCCATCGAGCGCGCCAATCCAGCCAGCGACGTCGCAAAATTCGGAGCCGAACACCCGTCGATGCCGTAGGCCGGGCTGGTCTCACCCGTGGTTTCTTCGATGGCGGACAGGCAGGCTTGCTGAACAGGATGGTCGATCTCAAGATACTCAGGCCCGGCGCCCATATGCTGGGCCACGGTCAGAAATCCGCAATGTTTGCCGGAACAGTTGTTGTGAATTTGGCAAGGCGTGTCATCGGCCAGGATCAGCCCGTCGCGCGCGGCCATGTCCTGCGGCTCTTGCGGGCCACAGCGCAGATCGGGCTCGGCAAGACCCAAATGATCCAGCCATGCTGAAACCCGGTCGGTATGAATGTGAGCGCCGATATGGGAGGCGCAGGCCAGCGCCAGATGCTCGCTGTTCAACCCGTATTTTGCCGCTGCACCCGAGGTGATCAGCGGCAACCCCTGAATCATTTTCGCCGAGGACCGTGGATAGATCACCGCCTGCGGATCGCCCCAGTTGCGCACGATCTGGCCGGTGTCGTCGCATATAACGGCATGACCCAGATGCAGACTTTCCAACAAAGGTCCACGCCACAATTCAGTCATCGGTACGGGCTGCGTCATCTGGACCTCCGTTTTTATGCGCAAAATTCTGCCAACCGCCCTTTCGCCTGTGGCGAAACCTGCGTTAGTGTGTGTATGTCGGCAATCATCGGAATACGCAACTTTACAGACGAACCGGCAGGGTTCGCACGCATATCCGATGGGTATGAGGTATAGGTCGAGCTAGGAGGCTGGACAGATGGGATCAAAACTCGTTCGCGTGATCGCGGGCCTGTGTATGGCAGGGATGGCCACAACTGCAACCGCTCAGCAGGCGACAAGCACCAATCGCGTAGCGGCAAAGACGGACTGGAGCGTTTTCGTCGAAGATGATCCCACCGAGTGCTGGAGTGTTTCGGCGCCCAAGGAAACCGTTAACACCCGTGGCGGCCGGGTCGTTTCCGTGCGCCGCAGTGACATCCTTCTGTTCGTGTTCTATCGCCCCAACGCCGAGGTCAAAGGTCAGGTGACCTTTACCGGCGGATATCCATTCGCCGCAGGATCTACCGTCAATCTCGAGATTGATGGGACCGAGTTCGAACTGATCACCGAAGGTGAATGGGCCTGGCCCGCAACCGAAGGCGAAGACCTGAAAGTGGTCGCTGCCATGAAACGCGGGACTGAGGCCGTTCTGACCGCCCGGTCCGAGCGTGGGACGCAGACCAAAGACACGTTCTCGTTGCTAGGCTTTACTTCGGCCATTGAGGACGCCGAGAAGCGCTGCACCAACTAAGCCAATACGTTGCGTACACGCGGCCCCGTCCTTTGGCGGGGCTTTTTCGTTGCTCGCGAATAATGCGGGCGTCGTCTTTACGCCACGTCTGTCCTCAAGTTTGATCCGCATCAATGCAAGCTGACCGCTTATCTGAACTAATCGGTTCAAGAGCTGGGAAGGAGCTTGCAAATGCTGAACAAATCTCTTGCCGCGTTGATGATGATGGCGGCTGTATTGCTGAGCGCATGTGAAAAAGACAACCAAACCTACCCCGTCACGGGTGAGCAGTGCGGCCCGGAAGATCCGGTGAAAACGCTTGACGCTGCGGATTGCGATGTCCTGCCCGCGGGGGTCTGACCCGTTCACCCAAAACTGAGAAAGTGAGTTCGGCTGCATCGGCGTAGCGCTTGCGGCCGAACCTCTATTGAGACCTTGCGCAAAAAGCGGGCTATATATGGGCAGTATGGAGCGTTTTTCGTAGGAACAGATAATGCGTCACGTTTTGCTTGCTTTGCTTGTTTCATCCCCCGCTTTGGCCGATCCCACATTGGAGTGTTCCGACGCGGGTTCGCAGGTAGAAATCGGGTCGTGCGTCGGAGCGATGGAAGAACGGGTCAACCAGGCATTGGAGGCAAGCTACGGTTTTGCCATGCAAGCAGCCAAGGAGTTGGATGACGTGACGGGCCGCGTTGTCGCACAACCTGCGTTGGAGGCCTCTCAAATTGCTTGGGTTAGCTACAGGGACGCCCAATGCGAAGCGGTGGGTGCCTCGTTTGGGGGCGGTTCGGGAACCGGCATAGCCATCACATCCTGCCGCGTCGACCTGGGCCGAGTCCGAGTGGACCAATTGCTGCGCTTTGCGAATTAGGTCTCACGAATTCTTTTGATCTTTGCGCACGATCCTATATAGAGGCGCATCCCAAGCCAGAATCTCTGAGATAGCCAAATGTCGCCCAAAGCGCCGATCACTCAAGACGTCATGACCATCCCTCGCAAACTGCCCGAGGGGAAGATCAACCTTGTCGGTCTGACCCGCGACCAGTTGCGCGAAGTGCTTATCGAAAACGGTACGCCGGAAAAGCAGGCCAAAATGCGCACCGGCCAGATCTGGCAGTGGATCTACCAGTGGGGCGTGCGCGACTTTGCGCAGATGACCAATCTGGCCAAGGCTTACCGCGCCCAGTTGGCCGAGCAGTTCGTCATCGAAATCCCCGAGGTTATCACCCGTCAGGTGTCCGAGGATGGAACGCGCAAATATCTGGTTCGCATCGCGGGCGGGCATGAGGTCGAGGTTGTCTATATCCCCGAAGAGGATCGCGGCACGCTGTGCATCTCGTCTCAGGTCGGGTGCACGCTGACCTGTTCCTTCTGCCACACAGGGACGCAGAAGCTGGTGCGCAACCTGACGGCGGCTGAGATCGTCGGTCAGGTGATGATGGCCCGTGATGATCTTGAGGAATGGCCGACCCCCGGCGCGCCCAAGGACGAAACCCGCCTGCTGTCGAACATCGTTCTGATGGGCATGGGTGAGCCGCTCTATAACTTCGAAAACGTCCGCGACGCGATGAAGATCGCTATGGACCCCGAGGGGATTTCCCTGTCCCGCCGCCGGATCACGCTGTCGACATCGGGTGTGGTGCCCGAGATCGCGCGCACGGCTGAGGAAATTGGCTGCCTTCTGGCCATTTCGTTCCACGCGACCACGAATGAGACCCGTGATGTGCTGGTGCCGATCAACAAACGCTGGAACATCGATGAACTGCTGCAGGCGCTGGCCAGCTATCCCAACGCCTCGAATTCCGAGCGGATCACCTTTGAATACGTGATGCTGGACGGCGTCAATGACAGCGACGAGGACGCGCATCGCCTGATCGACCACATCAAGCGCCACAACATCCCGGCCAAGATCAACCTGATCCCGTTCAATGAATGGCCCGGCGCGCCGTACAAGCGCAGCTCGAACAACCGTATCCGGGCTTTTGCGAATATCATCTATCAGGCGGGTTATGCCTCACCCATTCGTAAAACTCGGGGCGAGGACATCATGGCGGCGTGCGGTCAGTTAAAGTCTGCCACCGAACGCGCCCGTAAATCGCGCAAGCAGATCGAGGCCGAAGCAGGTCTTAAAAGCTAATAAACCTGGTTATTGCGTAGCGGCCAAGTAATTTAATGTTTGGGCCGCTGTCTTTTGTATGCGCAATTTGATATGTTTAACCAGTCAAATCCGGGCGGGCGCATTTCACTCTTGCGCACAATGCGGTGAGAGTCGCAATCCGGATATGGCACGTTTGTTCAGGGCCGCTATCTTTTTCAAGCATGACGTGCGGCGTTCAGGCGAACCTTACGAACCAGGTGGGCCATCCTAATGTTATTACGACTTTTTTTTATCTCACTTTCAACTCTGGTGTTTTCGACCTTTGCGGCGAGCGGGGTCTTTGCTCAGTCGAGTGATGAAGACGCGCATCTTGCTATCGAAAACCCTGCAGATCTGCCGAAGGAAGAGGCGTTGCGCATCTACGAGTCGCTGCAGAAGCGGATGGCGCGGGGCTATGGCGGTGCACAGCTGGATCTGCTTTTGAATTATCAGGACTGGCCGCTGTTCAATGACGCGCCCTATATCTCGGCCACACATGGCCAGCGCTATGTGAACAGCTATGCCAATCGTATGGCGCACAACTATGGCACCCTGCAAGAGGGTGAAAAACTGCCCATGGGCTCGGTGCTGGCCAAGGACAGTGTGACCGTGACGGACGAAGGCAACATTCATCCGGGCGCCCTGTTCGTGATGGAAAAGCTGGCCGAAGGCGCCAACCCGGAAACAGGGGATTGGCGCTATATCATGGTAATGCCAGACGGATCGCTGTTCGGTGACACGATGGGGTTCCGCGCGCCGGCGGTCGCCTATTGTCACGATTGCCACGAAGCAGTGGCGGACCGGGATTATACGTTTTTCGTTCCCGAAGAATATATCGTTGGCAACTGAGCGCGGTCAGGCGGTCTCGTTGGGTATTTTCAGCGCCGTGGCTTCGCGGCGGCTGAGCTGTTCGCCTTGTTTGCGTTTCGAGAGAACCTCTCGGGCCAGTGCGTATTTGTCGTCCTGCCAGAAGATCATGCAGCCATTGCAGCCTTTGCCGCAGCAGCCCTCGGTACCGATCCGGTTGGTTTTGAAACGGCGTTCGTTGCCGTCCTCGCCAATCTTCTCGACCAGTTCGTCGCGGCGGCGGGCATAGGCCGTGGGGTTGTCGCGACCCGAGGTTTCAAGCCCCTGCACCAGCTTGTCAAAGCGGATACGGCTCCAGTGTTCGTCGGTCAGGGCGCGTTCCTTGCGCAGCACGGAATAGACCGGGAAGCGGGCGCGCAGATCGTCGATGTCCTCGTGATCGAACAGCGTGAATGGCAGGCGGATGACGGTCTTCGTGCTGCCATGCACCACGTCCAGCCGCGCGCCGTCCGAGGATCGCTCGAAATCATAGACCCGCAGCAGAACCGTCTGACGCGATATGGGCGACACGAAATCCAGCACGTCGCCCGGCTCCAGCTTGTTCTTCACCTCGACCAGAAACGCGTCTTCGGTCACTTCGGTGACGATACCGGCATATTCCCATTGGGCTATCGCAGCAGTGTGCTCGTAATCATGCGCATAGTTGGTCAGGCGCCCTTCGTGGAAGGCCAGCGTGTAGCCGCGGTTCCCAACCGTCTCCAACTCACGCATGTAGGGTTTTGGGTCCCAGTTTTCGGGGTCCGCAAAGTAATCATCAATGGCCATGCGATAGGCCCGCGCGACGATTGCAGCGTAATATTCCGACTTGCCGCGCCCTTCGACCTTGAGGCTGTCGACGCCGATCTTCAGATACTCGTCCAGTTTCGGCATGATGCACAGATCACGCGAGTTGAGGATGTACGAGCCGCGATCATCCTCTTCGATGGGCATCAGATCCCCCGGGCGGCAGCCTTCTTCCAGCAGGAACTCGAACAGGTCGGCGTTTTCATCGGTGATGCGGAGTTCCTGATGCGTGCCGTCCTTGAGGCGCAGCTTGAGCCCGTAGTTCCAGCGGCAGGAATTGGCGCAGTTGCCCTGGTTCGCCCCGCGTTCGGCCATGAAATTCGACAGCAGGCAGCGGCCCGAATAGGTCATGCACATGGCACCGTGGACGAAAGCCTCAAGCTTGATATCGGGGCATTTCTCGCGGATTTCCACCAGTTCCGGGTACGAGACCTCGCGAGCCAGTACCACCAGCTCGGCGCCCTGATCCTGCCAGAATTTCACCGACAGCCAGGAACAGATATTCGCCTGGGTCGAGATATGCAGCGGCAGTTCGGGTGCCCGTTCGCGCACATATTGGAATACGCCGGGGTCGGCGATGATCAACCCGTCGGGTTTCACCTTGCGGACCGTGTCGATATATTCGTCCAGCTTGGGGATGTCCTTGTTGTGCGAAAACAGGTTCAGCGTCAGATAGGCGCGACGTCTGTGCTGGTGGCAAAACTCGACACCTTCGATCACCTCTTCCAGCGAGAACTCGGATTTCGTACGCAGCGACATGTCCGGCGTGCCAAGATACACCGCATCCGCCCCGTAAAGGATGGCGAGTTTCAGCTTGCGCAGATTGCCCGCAGGCATCAGCAATTCGGATCTGGACTGGGTCATGAGCGTACCGGGTAAAGGATCAAGGCAGCCTTCTACGGCAATCTGACTGAGTCCAAAAGCCCGTTATCTGCGACGGAACCGCGCTGTGCCAATGACCTCGATCAGTTGCTTGCGGACCGGTTCGGGTTGGGCTTCGACGGCGTTCAGAACTTCGCGCAGTTCGGCGCGTAATCCGTGCATCTGGTCGATCAGGGACAGCATCATCGATAGCGCGTCCGGCTCCATCTCGTACTGTTCGTGCAATTCGCAAGCCAACTCCAGTCGCGCCGCATCGAGGCTGTGATAGACCAGCCCCTGATCAGTTTGCTCGGGGATCACGATCTCGGCGGCCAGATACTCGGTCAACCGGGTCGAGGTCAGGCGGGTGACGGTTGCGATCAGCTCGTCTTCGGTCAGGGTGCGGGTCATGACGGCATTCCTTTGCGCGGATCATAGCTGTGGGTTTCGCGCCATGTCTCCATGAATTGCTTCAACTCGTCGTCGATCTGATCCGGCATCGCTACAGTCAGTTCGATCAGCTGATCCCCACGATCGGACGAGCCGCGTTTCTTGACCCCTTTACCCCGCAGGCGCAGGGTTTTGCCGCTACTGGTGCCCGCCGGGACACTGACATTGACGCCGCCGTCGATGGTGGGGGCGGGGACTTTTCCGCCCAGAATGGCCTCATCAATGGTGATCGGTAGAGTGATGTGGATGTCGTCGCCCTGACGGTCGAACACCGGGTGTTTTGCCACTGTAACCGTCACCAGGGCATCTCCCGGAGGTCCTTCGCCAAAGCCAGGGTCACCCTTGCCGCGAAGGCGGATGGTCTGGCCGTCGGTGATGCCGGCGGGGATCTTGACCTCTATCCGGTCGCCATCCGGCAAGGTCAGCTTCTGGCTGGCCCCGAACACCGCATCCAGAAAACTGATCTGCAGGCTGTAGGCGCGGTTATGGCCTGGCGCATGAAACTCCTGCGTACGTTGCCCGTAGCCGCCGCGCCCCCGCATGAACTCGGCAAAGATGTCCGACATATCTTCCGGGTCCGCCGCCCGCCCGCGATAAGGGTTTCCGGCAGCTTCGGCGTATTCGCGGTAATACTGCTGCTGGGGACGTTCCTGGCCCGATGCGTCGATTTCACCGTTGTCATAGCGCGTGCGGGTATCGGGGTCTTTCAACAGGTCATAAGCGGCTGCAGCTGCCTTGAACCTGGTCTCAGCCTCTGCGTCGCCGGGCTTCAGGTCCGGGTGGCATTCCTTGGCGATGCGCCGATAGGCCTTTTTGATCTCGGCGGCACTGGCGTCTTTGGCGACGCCAAGGGCGGAATAGGGATCGTCGCTCATCTCACCTCTCGTCAATGTCGGGTGCGGTTCTGAACAGAATGAATGCGTTTTATCATGCGATTTCAATGATCCAAAAGGAAGAGGCTTTTGAAACCGCTCGCAAATCCCTCCGGGTCTGTTAACATATGCATATTTCGAATTATTTTCTGACGGAGAACCCCATGACGCGCAGAATTAAGTCCGCATTGGCCCTTTTGGCCGGGAATGCCATCGGGTTGTTGCTGGCGGCGCTGCTGCTGTCGGGATTTGCGATCAAGCCAATCTCGTTCATCGTCGTGGTGATTGTCTTTACGTTGGTGCAGGTGGTGGCGGAGCCTTTGATCCTGAAGCTCGGGGAAAAGAAAGCGCCTGCGCTGAAAGGTGGGATCGCGCTGATCGTGACCTTCGTCGGCCTGTTGGCGACCGACCTGATCACCGCCGGTCTGACGGTTGGGGGTATTTCCAACTTGTTGGCCGCGACTCTGCTGGTCTGGCTGGGCGCGCTGATCGCCAGCGTTGTGCTGCCGATCTATGTGTTCAAGGAACTGCGCGAGCCCAAATAGTAATCACAGCGCGTTCAGACTGGCCTCGATCGCCTGCCACAGTTCTTCCACCGGTTCGCATCCAACGGACAGGCGGATGAAGGCGGGGTTGACATCGTCGCCCCAGCGGGCGCGCCGTTCGGCGGAACTGTGGACGCCGCCGAACGAGGTCGCAGGCCGCAACATCGGGCAACTGTTGATGAACTCTTCCGCTTTGGCCTCAGAGTCCAGCGTGATCGAGAGCAGGAAGCCGAACCGTGCGGTTTGGGCCTTGGCCAGCGCATACGATGGATCATTGCGTAGACCGGGGAAACGGATGCTTTGGATCGCAGCGTGACCTGCCAGCCGTTCGGCCAGCACCTGGGCCGAGGAGCACATGCGGTCGAACCGCACGTCTAGTGTCTCCAACCCGCGATGCAGCAGCCACGCCTCATGCGGGCCGGGGATCGCGCCCGAGACACGCCGCCATTCCTCGACCCGTTCCAAGATCTGCACGTTGCGGCTGGCCACATGACCCATCAGCAGGTCGGAATGCCCGCCCATGGCTTTGGTGTCCGAGGCCACCACCACGTCGATGCCCATATCCAGCGGCCGTTGGCCCAAAGGGGTCATCGTCGTGTTGTCGGCAATAGTGATACCGCCAGCGGTACGAACGGCAGACGCGATGGCGGGCAGATCCATCATGTCCAGACCGGGGTTCGAAGGGCTTTCGACAAAGACAACATCGAACCCATCGAACCCACCTTCGGCGAACGTGGTGGTCGGGCGTTCGGTGACGGACACGCCCAGATGGGACAAGAACCGGTCCGCCAGAACCCGTGTAACGTAATAGCCGTCGGACGGGATCAGGATGCGCGTGCCGACTTTCACCGTCGCAAATAACGCGGCCGAGATCGCCCCCATGCCCGACGGAAAACTCAGGCAAGGCGCATCCTCAAGATGGGCCAGCACATGTTCCAGATGCTCCCATGTCGGGTTGTTCACACGACCATAGAAGTCATGCCCATCAGGTGCGCCGGGCAGGTGGAACATGCTGCTTTGAGTCAGTGGCAGAGCTACGGGCTCGCCCTTGTCGAGCGTATTGCCGCGCAGATGCAGCATCTCTCCGGTCTTCGGGGCCATGGTCTAGCGTCCCGGAATTTCGTCGCGAGGCGGGGCAGGTTCCCAATTCTCGATGATATCGACCGCCTCTTGCGCGGTGTCGACAAAACGGAATAGGTCGAGGTCTTCGTCCGAGATGGTGCCCGCATCGGCCAGCGCTTCCCAGTTGATGACTGTCTCCCAGAATTGGCGCCCGAACAGCAGGAAGGGCACGCGCTCCATCCGGCCGGTCTGGATCAGGGTCAGGGACTCGAACAGTTCATCCATTGTCCCGAACCCGCCGGGGAAGATGGTGATGGCGCGGGCGCGCATCAGAAAGTGCATCTTTCGAATGGCGAAGTAATGGAAGTTGAAACTGAGTTCGGGCGTCACAAAGAGATTCGGTGCCTGTTCATGCGGCAGCACGATGTTCAGACCGATGGAGCAGCCACCCGCATCCTGCGCGCCGCGGTTTCCGGCCTCCATCACGCCGGGGCCGCCGCCGGTGACAATCACGTTTTCACGGCAACCGGTTTCGTTGGATTTCTCGGTCATAAGCCGTGCGAATTCGCGTGCCTCGTCATAGTATTTCGACAGACCGGCCAGCGTATCCGTCCGTGCGGTGTGTTTCTGTGAGGGTTCCGGGATGCGCGCGCCGCCGAACATGACGATGGTCGAAGTGATCTCGCGCTCGGTCATGATCATCTCGGGCTTCAGCAGTTCAAGCTGCAGACGCACCGGGCGCAGTTCGTCCCGGCACAGGAAATCGTCATCGGCAAAGGCAAGGCGATAAGCAGGTGAACGGGTCTGCGGCGTGTCCGGCACCTCGCTCGCCGTCGAGCGGTCGGTCTGCGCGTCGCGGAAAGGGCTGAGGCGGTCTTCTCTCATAGGTAACATATCCCTGCTTGCGTGTTCATTAAACAGCTATAGGGTTCGCAGGCAGAGTGCCAGTCACGGAAAGACAAGAATGAATTGGAAGAGTGAAATATTGGCAGCGCGCAATCGCATTGCCGGATATGCGCAGGTAACGCCGGTGATGGAAAGCCGGGCCCTGGGCTTGGACTATCCCGTCGAGATGAAACTTGAGCATTTGCAGCACACCGGTAGTTTTAAGGCTCGCGGGGCGTTCAATACATTGCTCAGTCTGGATGTACCAAAGGCAGGCGTCGTCGCCGCATCCGGTGGCAATCATGGCGCAGCGGCAGCCTATGCGGCGCAGACGCTTGGCTATCCGGCCAAAATCTTCGTGCCGGAACTGGCCGGGCCGTCCAAGATCGCGCTGATCGAACAGACCGGCGCCGATTTGAGCGTGGTGCCGGGCGAATACGCCAATGCGCTAACCGAAGCACAAGCGCATGAGGAAGCAACCGGCGCGATGCAGATCCATGCTTATGACGCACCTGCAACCGTGGCCGGGCAGGGGACCTGTTTTGCTGAGTGGCAGGCGCAAGGCCTTCAGGCCGACACCGTACTGGTCGCTGTCGGCGGTGGTGGCCTGATTTCGGGCGCGCTGGCGTGGCTTCAGGGTGCGCGCAAGGTTGTGGCGGTCGAGCCCGAAACCTCATGCGCGCTGAATGCGGCCCTGCAGGCGGGAGAGACGGTGGATGTCACCGTTTCGGGCATTGCGGCCAATGCGCTGGGCGCGAGGCGGATCGGATCGATCTGCTTTGGTCTGGCGCAGGGGATGACATCGGTTCTGGTAACCGATGAGGCCATCGCACAGGCGCAGAAAGTTTTGTGGCGGGCGCATCGCGTTCTGGTGGAACCGGCCGGCGCAGCCGCTCTGGCCGCGCTGTTGTCAGGGGTCTATCGTCCTGAGCCCGATGAGAGGGTGGCGGTGCTGATCTGTGGCGGTAATATCTCTCCTGACCCACTGAATCGCTGAAACCGAAACAATCAGCCGCATTCTGCGCATTCTGCGTCGCATTGCGGCCACTCCTTCGCTTGCGTATAGGCAACACCAACGTGAACAGATTTAGCAGGGAGCACCTCCATGTCCAACGCGCAACTGGAAGCCACCATCGAAGCCGCCTGGGAGGCGCGCGACACCATTACCCCCGCCACCACCGGCGAACAGCGCGAGGCGATCGAAGATACGCTGAACGCGCTGGACAGCGGCTCGCTGCGCGTGGCGGAAAAACAGGCTGACGGTAATTGGCATGTGAACCAGTGGGCCAAAAAGGCGGTCCTGTTGGGCTTCCGGATCAAGGATATGGAAATCCAGTCGGGTGGCCCGCAGGCTGGCGGCTGGTGGGACAAGGTGGACAGCAAGTTCGCTGGTTGGGGTGAGGATCAGTGGGCCACCGCCGGGTTCCGTGCGGTGCCCCACTGCGTCGTGCGCAAGTCGGCCTATATCGCGCCGGGTGCGGTGCTGATGCCATCCTTCGTGAACCTCGGCGCCTATGTCGACGAAGGTACTATGGTCGATACCTGGGCTACGGTGGGTTCCTGCGCGCAGATCGGCAAGAACGTGCATCTGTCGGGCGGCGTCGGTATCGGCGGCGTGCTGGAGCCTATGCAGGCAGGTCCGACCATCATCGAGGACAACTGCTTTATCGGCGCCCGGTCCGAGGTTGTCGAGGGTTGCATCGTTCGCGAAGGCTCGGTTCTGGGCATGGGAGTCTTTATCGGAAAATCCACCAAGATCGTGGATCGCGAAACCGGCGAAGTGACCTATGGTGAAGTCCCGCCCTATTCGGTGGTCGTGGCAGGCTCGATGCCATCGAAGAACAACATCAGCCTCTATTGTGCGGTGATCGTGAAGCGGGTGGATGAAAAGACCCGCTCGAAAACCGGTATCAACGAGCTGCTGCGCGACTGATAGAACAGATCAAATATGAAAGGCCGGAGCGCTGCAGCCCCGGCCTTACTTTTTCGACGATCAGCGAAGCAAGCGATCAAACCTTAAGTTATCCAAGCCCTGATCAGTAAGCCTTGCTAAGACATTAGCCTGTGCGGTTAGCGGTTTTCGCCTGGCCGTTCAACATCGTCCTCTTCAGTTTCTACGCTCTCGCCCTCAGACCCGTTCTCGCCTTCAGACCCGTTCTCGCCTTCAGACCCGTTCTCGCCTTCAGACCCGTTCTCGCCTTCAGACCCGTTCTCGCCTT
>NZ_WPZL01000043.1 GCF_013031245.1 Ruegeria lacuscaerulensis | reverse complement strand
GCTCGTCAGGCTCATAACCTGAAGGTCGCAGGTTCAAATCCTGCTCCCGCAACCACTTTTACCGAACCAGCCGCCGCAAGGCGGCTTTTGTCGTTCTGGGCCAGCCCAATCATTGCTGCCAGGGCACCCTCCAACTCGATCTGCACGCCATCCCGTTCATGTTGGATCGTAACACGTTCGATTAAGCCCCGAATGATCTCCAAAGCCCCTGTACGGATCGACGGATCCGATAGAGCCCGCGCCAGATCTGCGACCTTGGAGCGATAGAGTTCGGACAGATTTGGGTGCAGTCGCACCGGTGAGGGCGTAGGCTCAGACAGCTTTGCCTCAAGATCGGCAATCTGCGCTTCGAGCTCTTCGAGCCTCGCTTGAAGCCCGGGGGTGCGAATGCCCTCAGCGATTGCGTCATAAAACCCATTCAGTTTGCGCGCCGCTTTGTCCCGCTCGGATTGCAGACGGGTCCGGGCTGCCTCTACTGCACCTGCTTCCGCGTTGGCGGCTTCGCTGAAGGACTTGATAAAAGCGGCCACTGTGTCGGGCTGCATCAGACGTTGACGAAGCAAATCCAGAACGTCGTCTTCCAGTACGTTGCGGCGAATTGATTGCCTGTGCGTGCAAGTGCCGAGTTTGCGAGCGGCAGAGCAGGCAAGGTAGTCGCGTCCGACTGTGGCGAGTGGCCCTCCGCAGGTGCCGCAGAATGCAAGACCTGTCAGAAGGTGCTTCTTGCGACGCTTCTCCCAAAACCGGGTTTCTTTGATGGCTTTTACGCGGGGTTCGGCCTCGATCTCACCTTGCCGCTGTTTGACCGCCTCCCACAGCTCGTCCCCGACGATCCGCAGTTCGGGGACTTCCGTGATGATCCATTTGGAGGGTTCGTTGAGACGGGAAACACGTTTGCCGGTTTCCGGGTCCTTGATGTAGCGCAGACGGTTCCAGACCAGGCGGCCAATATAAAGCTCATTGTTAAGAAGGCCGGTCCCACGCACTCTGTGCCCCCGGATGGCTGTGTCACGCCATAACTTGCCACGGGGACCCGGGACACCCTCGGTGTTGAGGCGGCGCGCAATTGCTTTTGGAGAGTGCCCTTCGGTGAACTCTTGAAGCACCCGTCGGACAACCTCAGCTTCCGCTGCGTTGATCATTCGTTCTCCCGTAACGGGTTGGCCGTCGGGCCCAAGACGCCGGACGACGTCATAACCATAGCTGTTGCCGCCGCCGGAGCGCCCAAGCTCTACACGCCCGCGCAGACCACGCCGGGTTTTGTCGGCCAGGTCTTTGAGGAACAGTTGGTTCATGGTGCCCTTGAGACCTACGTGCAATTCGCTGATCTCGCCTTCGGCCAGTGTCACGATGCCAACACTTGCAAAGCTCAGTCGTTTGAAGATCGCCGCGATGTCTGCCTGGTCTCGGCTCAAGCGGTCCAGCGCTTCCGCCAAAATCAGATCAACCTGTCCTTCCTGTGTAGCATGGAACAGGGCTTGCAGACCGGGGCGCAACATGGAGGCGCCGGAGATTGCCCGGTCAGAATACGCGTCAACAATGGTCCAGCCTTCCCGCACTGCACGTTCCCGACACAGTCGCATCTGGTCCTCGATTGACGCGTCCCGCTGCATCTGGCTGGAGAAACGGGCATAGATTGCAACTCGGGTCATCGTCGAACCTTTCTCTTCTGCTTGATCAATGCCGCGTAATCACGGCCTGCTTCAATCGTCTGGGCATGGATGTAGTGGCGCTCGGCTGTTCCGAAGCTCGTATGGGCGAGGATCGGTCGGATCAGCCTGGCGTGTTCCGGAGAAGATCGGGCCAAGGTCGTTGCGGCCGCGTCACGGAAGAAATGCGGCGGGACACGGTGACCTGTCAGCTTCAGCGTCTGCTCAGCGATCCGGGGGCTCAACGCATCCTTCTTCAACGGTGCACCAGTTTTGCCAACCCAAAGGACATCGTGGTGCTGTTGGCCACGTTCCATAAAAAAGGGACGGGCTTCGGTGATATATCGGCGCAAGAGCGGTTCAACGCTCTGGGGAACTTCTGCTTCCCAGGGATGCCCTGATTTGGTCAGGTCCCCTGGGAGCGCAACACTCATGGCGTCCGGCGTGACATGCAGGGACACGTCAATCCGAAGACCTGCGAAGGCGCGTCGACGCATTGGCATCAGGGCCAGCATTGCAATCATGGTGCCATCCCGCAGGTGCATCAATCTGCGCAGCGGTGTTGGTGCTGCTTCCGCATGATCCGTCGCCAGTGTCATTCCCGCCCGGAATAGAACCTCGCTGGACAACACACGCCCAAGCTTGCGATCCCGATCACCTCGACCCGCGGCACGCTTCAATCCCGTTTTTAACCTCCGCTGACCGGACCAGTCCTGCGTCGGATCAGCCGCAGAGAGGATACGCAACACGCCATCAATGAACATCAACCGTGTCATCGGCCGGGTGTGTGAAAGGTCCTGAAGCCATGCGGACAGGCGAGGCAGGGTAGCGCGTTGTGGCGGAGGCAGGGTTATGGCGTCCATATCGGTATTGGTCAGCCATTGCAGCCATCGCGCATATCGCAGTTCCAGCGACTTCAACGAGGTTGCGCGTAGATGTGCGAGGGCGCCGCAATCATCGAGCGGCCCGGCAGCCTTCTGAAGACTGTCCCACATATCCCGGTCCTGCGCGGGCCAATTGGCGAGAGGCAGAACCAGGCTCATCTGCGACGCCCTTTCTTGGCGTCGATCAGGTCCGCAAAGGCGCGGGTTGCCGAACGCGCTTCAAGACCGGAATACATGTTGATGGTGTGGCTGACCTCCGAATGCCCGAGCAACCGGCGCGCAACCTCGTAGCCGCCGGGATTGGCGTCGAGCCAGTTCATCACCGCGAAATGCCGAAACAGGTGGGCGTTCATCTCCAACCCCGTTTCTTTCCGGATCCGTTTGGAGATGCGTGTCGACAGAACACTGGGATCAACGGAATGCTGACCATCCCGGCGGGGAAAAAGCCAAGGCGTTCCTGCGGGGCAGAGCTCCGGACAGCGAGATTTGAGATGTCCGTCGATCATGCGCAATACATCACGCGGGACCTCGAACTCGACAGGTCGCTCATTTTTTGTCTCGCCGTCTTCCAGAACCAGGTAGGATCGGCCATCACCGGGACGGTGCAGGTGGCGTTCCAGGTGGATGTCAGCCAGGTTCTTCACGCGAACTGGGCAGACCAGCAAGATGGCGATGGCGAGCGCATCTTCGCGTGCCAGAGCCCAGCCATACGGCTTAGACGTGCCGCGCGGTCGCGCAAAAATCCGTTCGGGCAGAAGCAGCAGGCGCTGCTGATGCCGATCCTCCTGCAACACCCGCAGCCTGCTTCGGTTTTTGGGAGTCATGCCATTCTGAGGTTTGACCGCCAGGCGCGCGGCAAGCCCGGCCAGTGCATCGCGAGCATCCTCAGGTGCATTGAGTATCCGGGCCAGGTTGCGGAGCAGCGCGGCGATCTCGCTGATCATCTTTGTGGTCTGGTTGTTGGTGCGCGTTAACATCTGGCGCAGACCACGTTCCGCTAACACCGGATCGATCAGGATGGCCAAACCTCTAATCTCTGTGATCGGGATACCAGAGTGAACGAGTTCGGAGGCAAACCGAACCAACTGTCTTTGGTATTGGGACAGGGTCGCGGGTCGGAGCGCCCTGTTCTGACCGTCATCTGCCAAGGGGTCTGGATTGGACAGACGATGTATTAGCTTTGCAAGAGCAGTTTGGAATGGCGCTGGAAACGCGGTCACCGGAAAAGTGATGCCTTTCTGACGCGTTTCCAGAGGCAGGTTGACCTTGGGCCATTCCGCAATACGTCGGGCCGCCAGGTTCCAGCCGTTGACAGCGGCACGATATGCGACATCAGGCGATTTGCTGATCTCGTTGTGCGCAAGGGCAACTCGATAGGCTTGAGCAAGCTCTTCACACACAGTGGCAGGTTTGGCGCCCTGCCGGTTTAGAAAGTGCACGAAGCGGCAGAGCGCGGGTTGCAATGTTTTGTCGCCCGACGCCAGAACAGCTGCCCAGAGCGCGAGCCAATCGGGAGACAGATCATGGATCCGGTTGAAGCGGCGTTCCACCAGCCCGAAATGCGCGAGCGCAGCCCGTGCATCACTGACCGCATTTTGCCAGCTCTTTGGTGTCAGACCAAGCGAAGCCGGTGCAACTTTAGTCAAACGGGGCTGCAACCAGCGGCTATCGCAAGGCACATCCTCAGGAGGCAATCCAAGGGCTTTGGATGTACGGCGCAGACCGGAGATCATATCGCGGCGGCGTCCGTCTGTCAGAGAGCTATCGGAGCGCAGCTGTTCGATAAGCTCGGCGAACATCGGTGTGTCGGCTTTGACGAAGGCTAATGTCAATGGAACGGGGCTCTGGCTAGTCATCGGGATTACGTTCCTTTGGACATGTCAGGTCTCGGGTGGACGGGTGTGGACAGGAGGTCCGATTCGGGAAAAGCGTAGCACAAAAAGTTCGCAACTTACGGGGATGCCCTCTTCCCGAAATAAACATAACACATTGACATTAATGGACATTAATAGTCGTGAGCTCCTACCAGAACTGTGCCTGCCGATAGGCGGCATGAGCTGCCGGATCAATGCGGATGAGGCGTCCGCCAGGGCCCACCCGAATAACCTCAAGCAGGCCAGCCGCAATCGCACGGCGCACCGTCTTCTCCGAGCAATTGTCCAGTTCAGCGACGTCTTTCACCGTCAGAAGCTTGCGGGTTTGTTTATTCTTCGCTTTGATATTTGGCATTCTGAGGCGCCTCCTTTTGGTCAAAGGCGTCCCGGCCCAGTTCCCGTACTGCCTGGGCAGCCAGCAATCGGACCAACTGGTCAATCGCTGTCTCAACCTGCGTGCGCGCGTGGTCGTCAGAAGGGGGTATGGCAGGAACGCGTGTCATGCCATGACCATGACAACGCGGGCTTGCTCATTCTAAGTGTATTGATTGCCCGATTCCGGCGGGGCCCAGAACTCCTCAGCCTCTTTGGATTGTGCGTCGCGAAAATTATCCCGGTCCTTTCGGATCGTTTCTCCGCTCAATTCCTGAACCGGATCCGTAATCATCTTCACTACAGCTTGGACGAACTCAATTAACAGACCCTGGCGCTGCCCACCTGGGCGACCATCGGAGTATGTTGTGATGCCGAGATCACGGCCTGTACCGCACCAAGTGTAGAAACAGGACTCCACGATATACTGTCGGCGTTTGTCGCTCGAAAATCGCTTATCACTAGGTGGCATATCCGCAGCGGCGCCGGGCGTCTCCAGAATGCGTCGAATATCATCCTCGATGTCCTGAGTAAGTGTCGTTGCGGTCTCAAGCTTGTCGAGGACTTGGGGAAGAAGGTCTGCGTCTTCTGGCGTAGACGCGAAATAAGTCGAAAGCGAGCCTAACGCGTTCCGGAGTTCTTGTGGAGCAATGGAACTCTGTTTGGCTTTCCGCAACAGTTGCTTGAGGTGCTTTTGACCTCGTTCAATCGCTTGCGAGCGTCGGACCTCGGTCAGATTGATTGCAATGTCGTCATCGTTGTTTAGGCAGTGACCAAGCATTGCGGACAAGTCGCGCACGAGCGTTGTTGGCAGGTCAAACTGGTCGCACAAGCTCCCGATCATGTCCTCGGTAAGTGCGCCTTGTTCTCCATAACTGCCGAGTTTCCACGACATAGAGGACTTGATCCCATCCATGTGCGGATAGACGGAATAGTCACCTTCAGTATCTGTAACGTCTCGATTGCCCTTCAGACCGCTATCCGCGTTGGCGCTCATGTTACTCTCCGTTTGGCACGTTCTGTTATGGGGCGTCTCGTCCAAGAGCGCTTGCGTAAGGCACCAGCGCTGTTTGCAGAGAAAACGTAGCGGCTGAGACGAGTCGACCCCTCCAAACGTTGCACACAAAAAACAGAACGGAAAGGGAACAATTTGTACCCCGGGCTCTGTGTCGAGCCGCTGGCCCGAAGCGCCTGCGCTATTTGGGGGCTGCGGCGCTTCGGGCCAGCTACTGTCTGTACTGCGGGCGACCGCGCGAAACCCAACGGGTAAAAAAGCAGATCAATACACTTAGTCAGCAAGAACGCAAAATCGGACGTTCCGGGCCGGGATGGGTCTTCCCCGTCTCCGTTGCGCCCGGTTTATTCTTGCTGCTTCCCCTGGTGAACGATCAAAAAAAGCGGTGACCACGGTACGTTCACCAACCGGCCTCCAAAGGTGAACTATGGTTCGGGGACTACCCCATCCCGCACCGATGCGGCTCCTTCTGGCCCGGTGCAGAAACGCGACAACGGAACCCACCGGCCGATGGTTGTCATTCGACACCAGACGGATCGGGGACCGCCGAGACCGTGCGCGGTCAGAACGGGGCAGGTGAGAAGCCTGTGGGGAAGCGGCTGGCCACCGACAAAAGGCATCGCGTGGATACGAACCTGAAAGCGAAGGGCCTTCTCCCGCATGACGGGGGGAAGGAGCGGGGGCCGGGTATTGTCTGATGGCAAGTCGGGATGTTTGCGGGCTGTGACCAGCCTTTGATGCGCGGCGCAGAGAACGGCAACTCCGAGCCCAAATTGGCCAATGCTGCGGCCATGATCAAGTGGCACGAACTGTTATGAACTGCCATTCAAATTTGGGAAGCAATGGGATCCAAGTGACAGATTGCGTTCCGCTCAATCCCCCAAAAGTTTCACTCGGCGGCGATGAACATGGCGACAGGTAAAAATCGCTTCCGATGACATATGCGCAAGATCGAACGAGATGAACACTGCGCATAAGCGCGAAATCCCGAGGTTTTGTTCGGCTCTGAGGCTCTGGAAACGGGAGGGTCTATCCCACGGGGTCAAAAGAATCCTTGACCAGCTCCAGTATCAGAACTATTAAAAATGAAACGTCATTTTGCTGAGCGAAACGCCTAAATAATGAACGATCGGGTCGCTCCAGTCGCGGACCCGCAAGCCAACCAACAGTTAGGGAGAAGCCTGACATGATGAAAGACAATGGAAAATTGACACTCACAGTGGGTCTCGTAGCCGGTTGTCTGGCCATTGCTACGTCTGCCGTTGCTGAAGGCGAGGTGGTGTTTTCATCTTGGGGAGGTTCATTCCAAGATGCGCTTCGGGAGTCCATGTTGGACCCAGCCGCGCAAAAGCTGGGGCTCACCATCAAGGAAGACACGACAAATGGCATCTCTGATGTGCGTGCGCAGATAACTGCCGGTGCGGTTGCTTGGGATATCACAGAACAAGCCTTGTCGGACTGTGCCCGTTTGAAACAAGAGGGGGCTCTGGAAACCATCGACTATAGTGTGGTCTCTACCGATGGCATCCCGAGCAGCTTTGTGGACAGCGAGTGGGTAGGCCTGTTGACCTATTCGCTTGTCATTGGCTGGCAAGCTGAGAAATTTGGCGAAAATGGTCCGCAGTCCTGGGCGGATTTCTGGAATACCGAAGCCTATCCCGGCACGCGGGCGATGTTTAACTCTGTGTCGCATTCATTGGAAGCGGCATTGATGGCGGACGGTGTGGACCCGGCGGATGTAAACACAGTACTGCGTAGTGAAGGCGGCGTAGACCGGGCCTTTGCCAAACTTGAGGAGATCGCGCCCGATATCACGGTCTGGTATAGGGGCGGCTCGCAAGCGGCGCAGTTGATGGCAGATGAAGAAATTGACTTCATTCATATTGGCAACGGCCGCGCAGAATCGCTGAATGCCGATGCAGTGCAGGTTGGGTTCACCTGGAACCAGGCCACGACCGATGCGGATTGCTTGCTGGTACCCAAGGGCGCGCCAAATCGCGAAAATGCCATGCGGGTTATCAACGAGATTCTGTCGGCCGATGCACAGGCGCGCATGGCAGTCGCAATTTCTTATGGTCCCGTCAACGCACAGGCATTCGAAACCGGAATTATTTCGCCTGAGCTTGCTGCCAAGAACAATGCTCTACCTGAGAACATGAAGACACAAGTGGTCCTTGACCCGAGCTTTTACGTCGAAAACTTCGCAGAACTGCAAGAGCGGTTTGACACGCTAGTTCAGCAATAGGTCCAAACCGATGCGCTCTAGCCATTCATCCGATCCGGCAGAACCTCTGAACGTAATATTCGTTCATGGTTGGGCGTGCGGATGGCAAGACTGGAGCGGTGTCACCTCGCTCTTACCTGACAGTGTTCACATTGGCCTTGCCAAGCTCCCCGGAAGCCCTGAAGCCGTGTCGTTAGAGGGAGAGACCAGTCTGAGTGGCTGCGCGGCCCATGTGATTGCCCTTGCAAATGATCTAGGTTTTGATCGCTTTGTGCTCGTCGGGCACAGCATGGGTGCGCGGATTGCTATCGAATTGGCTGCAAATTGGCAACGGCGCGTCTCTCACCTTCTTTTGCTGGATGGCAGCAACGTGCCCGAAGATTCAGATGAATCAGTTTCACGTTTGGCAGAACAGCTTGCGCAGCTCGGTCAGCAAGGGTGGGCAGAAGCGACTTTCGAGATGATGATGCTTGATAACCTCGGCCGGGAAGAAATGCGCAATCTTGTGAACCGAGCTGCTCAATATCCGGCCGATGTTTTGATGGCGTATTACCATGCTATGGCTACATGGGATCGCGATAACTTTGCTGCAGCCATAGACCGTCTCTCTTGCCCAGTAACAATCATGCAATCGACTTCGCTGGATGAGCACGAAGTTCGCCGACCAGTGATGACCCACCCTTCGTCGCTATGGCTGGACGCCTTGCGTGCTCGGGTTGCCGGGGCGGAGATCAAACTGGTGCCGAATACCGGCCATTTCCTGATGCTGGAACAGCCGCACCTGATCGCTGACTGGGTTCAAGAGATATTGCAGGTCGAGCACGGCGTTCACAATGAATAGTCCAACCAAATATCCAACCAACAGTTAGGGAGGAGCCTGACATGATGAAAGATAACCGAAAATTGACGCTCACCGCGGGTCTTGTAGCCGGCAGTTTGGCCATTGCCACGTCTGCCCAAGCCGAAGGTGAAGTAGTGTTTGCGTCCTGGGGAGGCTCATTTCAGGATGCCTTGCGCTCAGCAATGCTGGAGCCTGCAGCTAGCGCACTGAATGTCACGGTCAAAGAAGACACGACAAACGGTATTCAGGACGTGCGCGCACAGATCACAGCCGGTGCAGTCGCCTGGGATGTGACTGAGCAGGATTTGCCCTCGTGTGAAACGCTCAGCCGAGAGGGCAGCCTTGAGCCGATCGACTATTCGATTGTGGACACAACGGGCATTCCCGAAGAACTGGTCCACGACAACTATATCGGCTTCATCAACTTCACCAAGGTGATCGCTTATCGCAAGGATGCCTTTGGCGACAATGGCCCGTCCAACTGGGCTGAATTCTGGGATCTGGAAAACTTCCCGGGCAAGCGCGGTATGCATGGCAAGGTGAACTACAACCTTGAGGCCGCTCTCATGGCCGATGGTGTGCCTATGGTAGAAATCTACGACACGCTGGCCACGAAAGAGGGCATGGCGCGCGCCTGGGACAAGCTGGGAGAGATCGCACCAGAAGTCACTGTTTGGTATCGTGGCGGATCACAATCCGCACAATTGCTGCGTGATGGTGAAGTAGACGTGATCCACATGGGCCATAACCGCGTCGAGAGTGTGAGCGCATCTGGCATCGAAGTTGCCTATGCATTCGATGGTGGCACGATGGATGTCGATTGCTTGTTGGTGCCCAAGGGTGCTCCGAACAAAGACAACGCCATGCGCCTGATCAATGAATTGCTGAGTGCCGAAGCGCAGGCACGGCTGGCGGTCACAATGCCGCTGGGCCCGGTGAATACTGGTGCGTTTGACACTGGCATTATCTCGGGAGAGCAGGCTTTGACAGTCAACACCCACCCCAGCAACTACGACAAGCAACTTCTGGTCGACCCGAACTTCTACATCGGCCAGTTGGGTGAGTTGACTGAAGAGTTTGACACGCTGATCCAGCAGTAACCCATTTTGGCGCAGTGCATTTTGCACTGCGCCCATTTTTTGACAGGTGAGGTGCCCCTATGCCGTCTAATGCCCAATCCCTTCCAATCGACATTTCCAATCTTTGCAAGGCCTACGGATCGGTCAAAGCGCTCGATGATGTATCGCTGAATATTGCCGCAGGTGAATTCCTAACACTGCTTGGACCATCGGGCTCGGGCAAAACGACACTTTTGATGGCACTGGCCGGTTTTGTACGCCCTGATGGCGGGTCGCTCCGGTTTGGCGGTGAGGAAATGATTGCGACGCCGCCACACAAACGCGGTCTTGGCATGGTTTTTCAAAGCTATGCGTTGTTTCCATTCATGACGGTGGCTGAAAACGTGGCTTATCCGCTGAAAATCCGCGGGGTTTCCAAAGCTGACCAAAAGACCCAAGCCGAACGTGCGCTGGATACGGTCCAGCTTGGTGGCTATGGAGATAGGCGTATCACCCAATTGTCTGGCGGCCAAAGACAGCGTGTGGCTCTTGCCCGCGCCATGGTATTCGAGCCGCAGATCATCCTGATGGATGAGCCCCTGTCCGCGCTCGACAAAAAGCTGCGCGAACATATGCAGATTGAATTGAAGGCGCTGCATGAAAAACTGGATGCGACCGTTGTTTATGTGACCCATGACCAGCGGGAAGCCCTGACGATGTCAGACAGGATTGCAGTGGTCAATCATGGGCGGATCGAGCAGGTCGAGACACCTGAGCGGCTGTATCGCCAGCCTCACAGTTTCTTTGTGGCGGATTTTATCGGTGAATCCATTTCGGCGCCGGTGAAAGTAGCCAATGATGCGGCGCAGCTTGGCGGGCGTTTGCTGAAATCCAATTCACCCATCGCCCAGGGTCGGGGTGGGCACCGCTTGGTGATCCGGCCCGAATTGTTGGAAGTCACCGTGGGGGCAGTGCCTGAAACTGCCAATGATCTGTCCGGCCGGGTCAAAGATATCATTTATCAAGGCGACAGTGTGTTGGTGATTGTTCAGCACGACAGCGCAGGCGAGATCAACTTGCGTGTTCCTGCCAATCGCGCTGGCCAGACCGGGCTGCCTTCCAAAGGAGAGCAAATTGGCCTTGCCCTGCATCCCGAAGACACGATCATCGTACCGGAGCATGTGGCATGAGTATCGCCGAGGTCTATGAAAGTGCAGGGACGCTTCAGAACGCCAGCACGCTCAAAACTGAAGAACGTCGTGAACGGATGACGTTTCTGGGGCTTTCGATGCCCGCCGTTCTTGGCATTCTGATTGTCGTCTTTCTACCGATTTTCTGGCTGTCTTCGCTCTCGTTTTATAATGCGGCAGGCGAGTTGAGCATGGAAAACTACGCGCGCATCTTTGAAAGCGCTTTGTACCGGCGGACCTTTGTTGTCACCTTCCAGATTAGCATTGCTGTGACGGTGATTTGTGTCCTTCTCGGATATCCTCTGTGTTACTGGCTGACCAAAGTGCCGGACAGAACGGCTGCCATTCTGATGGTTTTTGTGCTGGTCCCGTTCTGGACGTCGGTTCTGGTGCGTACCTACGCCTGGCTGGTGCTGTTGCAGCGCAATGGCATTATCAATTCGTCGTTGATGTCGCTTGGCATAGTCGACGAACCGCTGCAGCTGGCGCACAATCTCACGGGGTCAATCATTGGCATGGTACATATCATGCTGCCGTTTCTGGTTTTGCCGCTCTATGCCACCATGCGCAACATTGACACCGACCTGGTTCGGGCTGCTGTGGGGCTAGGCTCTACGCCGCGTGGGGCATTCTGGCGGGTGTTTTTCCCAATGTCGCTGCCGGGTCTTTTTGCCGGCATCGTGCTGGTTTTCATCCTGTCACTTGGGTTTTTCGTAACACCTGCTTTGCTGGGCGGTGGCCGTGTGCAGATGCTGGCGCAACGAATCGAAAGCACAATCACAGTCTATTCCAATTGGGGTGCGGCTTCCGCATTGGGCGTAGTCCTGCTGCTGCTGGCTCTGGCGATGATTTGGCTGATGAACCGTGTCTTCGGGCTCGACAAACTCTTTATGCGCTGAGGAACTGAAAATGGAACAAGTCGGACAACGCAAAATTGACGGTATGTGGCTGACAGTGGTTGGCACCGCGGTACTTTTCTTTCTGATCCTGCCAACGCTAATTGTGATCCCGATGTCGTTTTCGGGGGCCTCATATCTGGAGTTCCCGCCAACGTCGTTTTCGTTTCGCTGGTACACGACCTACTTCACTTCCGCAGAATGGATGAGCGCCACAAAGACCTCGCTGATAGCTGCAGCATTGACCACGGCAATCGCAACACCATTGGGCTCACTTTGTGCTTATGGCTTGCATTGCTCCGCCCCACGGATCAGGAGCGCTGCGCAGATCCTCGTGATCATGCCCATCGTCGTACCGGTGATCCTGATCGCCGTCGGCGTGTTCAGCCTTTATGCCAAGCTGGGGCTCAACTACACGCTGACCGGAATTGTGATCGCCCATACCGCGCTGGCGCTGCCCTTTGTGATCGTGACCGTGATGTCGGGTTTGCAGAACTATGATTTCAATCAGGAACTGGCGGCGCGCAGCCTTGGTGCATCCCGAGCCTATGCGTTGTGGACGGTGACAGTGCCGCAGGTCAAATTCTCGATCCAGACAGGGGCATTTCTGGCCTTCATCACGTCACTGGACGAGGTGGTGATTTCGATGCTGGTCTCGGGCGGGGAAAGGGCCACAATCACCCGCCGCATGTTCAATTCGCTGCGCGATCAGCTTGATCCGACCATTGCAGCGATCTCTACCTGCCTGATTATCGTGTCAATCTCGGCGCTCATCGGCGTGCAGTTGATTGGCCGCAACAAGAATGCTGACAAATGATGGGCTCTTTATATCTGACCAATCTCGGACCGGATCTGGCGGGCGGCATCGAGCACCGCAGCGCGATAGCCTTCGACAACGGTTTCGCTGAAGCGAACGCGCAGACCCGACAGGCTGACTGCACCCAGCAGCTCGCCCTCAAGCCCAAGAACCGGAACCGACAATCCAGCAACGTCCGGATCACGTTCACCAAGGCTGAGATAATACCCGGCCTTCCGAATGTTGGCGGCCTGTTTGCCTTGCCTGATAGAATAGGCTTCCAGCACCCGGCCCGACGAGCCAATGCTCAGCGGAATGATCTCGCCCTCCTGGATATGATCCCGCGCAAGCCTAGGCGAATTGACTCGGTAGAGGCAAACGCCGGAGTTGCCGCGTTGCACGTAAAACGACGCGCTTTCCCCCGTTGCATTGACCAGGTTCGCCAGCACCGGGCGCACAATAGGCCCCATGCGCAGGTTCTGACGAAATACGGATCCAAGACGCCACAAAGATGGGCCGAGGTGAAACAGGCCTTCGGCGTCTCGCGTGATATGGCCAAACTTTTCCAGCGAGACGCTCAGACGCAGGATTGTTGCTTTATTGACGCCACTTCGGTCCGCAACCTCTTTCAGAGACAGCCCTGCATCACCGGGCTCAAAGCTGTCCAGCACACGCAATGCGCGTTCGACCGCTTCGACACCACCATTCGTGTCAGGGGTTCGGGGCTTGTCGGGCATAGGCAGACCTTTCGACGCAAATCCGTCGCTTTTTATAGCCGGTTTGAACGCAATTTGAAATCGCAAATAATGAAGGTATCTGGCAATGAGTAACGCGCAGAAACGATTGATAACAACTGGTTATGCCGGTCTTCCTTTTGGTGACGTTTCGCAATGCGAGGCAGGATCTGTCGGGGTTTTGGGTGTTCCAAGCGAAGTCGATAGCGGGCCGCGTTCCGGCGCTTCCTTGGCTCCGGATGCGCTGCGCAAGATGACGCAACGGCTTGGGACCGGCCTGCCTGTAAATGGCCGGGATCTGGGAAATCTGGACCTGACCGGTGATTGGTCGGACGTATTAATGCAGCTTGTGACACAATTGGCGGATCGCGACATTGTGCCAATTGTCCTGGGAGGCGGGTCTGATGTTGCCTTGGCTGTACTGGGAGCCTTGCCGGACCGGCCGGTTGTCGCGGCCATGCCACTGGCCTGGCGTGATCTCACAGAACGACCAGCAAACACGATCTGGGTGGGTTTGAACGGCGGGCAACCTGCCGATGTCTGGGATCAGATCAGCCAGCGCACGATGGACTGGCGTACCGCCCGGCAGTTGGATGAAGGGCACGTCCACTTTTCTGACATGCCCGAGCGCGCGCTCTTGTGGATCGACATATCGGTCGTTGATCTGGGGCATGCAGCTGGTGCTGTCGGCCTTAATCCCGGCGGGATGAAACCTGAAACGCTGGCTTCCGTCATCGGGGCCATGTCCTGTCGCTGGCAGGCGATTGTGATCACTGGCCTTGCGCCTGCGCTCGACACGCGGGGCATGTCGGAACTGGCGGCCATCGAAACCCTGAACGCGGCGTTACACAATGGGTGAAGCGGCGCACATACGGTTTGACACGATCCCCAGTTTTCTGGGCGCATCTATTGGCGATCTGGAAGATCTTGTGCCCGGGCAGGTCGCGATAGCGGGGTATTTTTGCGACAATCTCACCCGGCCAGCGGCGGGGCAACGCTATCTCGCACGGCAGCTGCGATACGCCTCCCGTCCTGAAAAAGCACCCGCAAATGCGATTGATCTAGGGGATGTGAATGTATTTCCGCTCGAGCGGGACAAGCATTTTTCCGCAGTTATCGCTCAATGCGCGGCGGTTCTGGAAACCGGCGCGCGCATGGTGCTGGTTGGCGGCGATTCCAGCGGTTTGGAAGCTCTTGGCGTTGCTGCACAAAAGGTCACAGGTGCGGATGTTCCTGTCATTCCGGTTACAGGCGGCGTGGCGGGCCAATTGTCCCACACCCAACCGGTCATCCTGTCTGTGGATTTACAAGAGCTTGCGGGAAAATGGGTATCGCACCCGCGTCGTCTGACCGGGATGTCACCCGCAAAGATGATCGCGCAAATTGACGCCACCCCGGGCGATGTCATCGCCGCAGCAATTTTCGGACTTGCCCCGGAATTAGACATTCGTGGCGGAGCTGAGACCCGCGCCGCGCTGGCGATCTTGCAGGCGGTGACTGAGCGTCTTGAGAAAGGAGCAGGCTGATGCCTTTACGATCGGCCCCATTGCCGCGCATGGCAGGTCATCTGTCGTTCATGCGTGCGCAGACCAAAGCGATCGGTGATGTCAGGCCCGGCGATCTGGCGGTACTGGGCGTCCCGTTTGAAGACACCAGCGCACCACATGCCGGGCAATCCCTGGCGCCGCGTGCATTGCGCGAAACCTCGGTCTATTTCGGTTGGCACGCAAACCCGCAATTCAGTCACCCCGTAGATATCGATGCACGTCAGGACATCAGTACCGACGGCCTGCACGAGCGGCTATGTGACCTCGGAGATATAGCGTCAGGGTCCGAAGACTCGATCCACGTGTCATTGAAGGCGGCAACAAGTCAGATCAGTCGCAATGGTGCCTGTGCCATAATATTGGGTGGTTCGGATCGCATGTCTGAGACAGTGCAGAGCGCGCTACCCAATTGTCAGACCGCGCAGCTTGGCGGTACGCCAGATGATGCGCGCGATTTTCATGTAGCGCCCTTGCCGAATGGGCGCGGCACGCCCTGCAACAAGGATACTGCCGCGCAGCGTGCAGCGTTTTCCAGGTGGCGGGATGCATCAAGGCCGCTGTTTGTGCGGTTTGATCTGTCCGTGTTTGAAACATCGCTCAGCGCGCTTTGCGATCAGCCCCGGTTAGGGGGCTGCGATCTTGAGACGGTGATGCAATGGCTTGAGCTTTTGGGACAGCAGGAAGTCAGTGCCATCATGTTGACCGGTCTGAATCCGAACAGGCCTGGAATGGGTGTGGTGAAGGTTGGCCAACGCCTGATGGTCACGGCTCTTCTGGCATTTATCTATGCGCGCCTCGGATTTGGAATTGAAAATCCGGGCTGCCAAACTTCCAAGGAATATGTACTGATATGACTGCTGCGATTTCAACATTCCACCCGCCCTTGGCACAACCGGGATATCGGCTGTTTGATGGGCCTTTGCGCGACGTGACCGACGCCCACGCGGATCAGATCGGCGTTGTGGGCATGCCGAGCGACTGGACACATTCCAGCCGCCTTGGCACAAGGTTCGGCCCCGAAGCATTGCGCAGGGCGACAAGTCTTCTGCAATCTTTGCGTCCGCAGGGAGCCAGCTTTGATCCAGACACAAGCCGCCATACCGTGCCTGCAACCGACTGGCTGATCGATTGCGGTGACGCAGAGATCACCGCGCAAGACGTTGATGCAACGACCGAAGCCATCGCAGCAATGACCGAAACGCTGACCGTTGCACGGGCGATCCCTCTGGCACTGGGCGGTGATCACTATAACAGCTTCCCGGCCTGTCTGGGCTATTCCCGTGGGTTGGCCAAACGTGCACCAAACGCGCGTTTTGGGTATATCCAGATCGACGGTCATCTGGATTTCTCCGACCGGCTGGGCGCATGGGGCAGCCACAACCATGCAACCAATGCACGCCGGATTTCTGAACTGCCCAACATTGATGTGTCCAATATGGTCTGGATCGGCATCACGGGCTGGGTCGATGGCGGCGATCTGGCGCTCATCGAAGAACAGGGCGGTCGGGTGTTTTCAGCGGGCGATGTGCAAAACCTCGGCGCGGCCGAGGTGATGCGTCAGGCCCTTGCGCATGCCATGCAGGGCTGCGACGAGCTTTATCTGTCCATCGACATCGACGCGATGGACGCTGGCTACCTTCCCGGCACAGGCTCCATCGTGCACAGCGGCATTACACCACGTCAGTATTACGATCTGCTGGATGGATTGGCCGAGGCCCCCTTAGGCGGGTTGGACATTGTCGAGGTCTCACCACCGCTCGATCCCTCACAGCGCACGGAATTCCTTTCGGCGGAAATGCTGTTCCGGGTTCTGCGCCGCTTTCGCACTCGTCCTGTGACTGGGTCTGTGACAGAGCAATGATGGAATATATCGGACCCCGTCAACTGGGCGGGCTATCACATGCGGGACAGATCCTTGCCCCGGCAACCCGGCCCTGGATCACGGATCTTGCAGCGCTTTGCCCTTACGAGGGTCTGCAACCCGGTAACCTCCCGGAATTTGAACGTGACCCGGATTGGGGCAATTGGACGCTCACGGATAGCCCCAAAGACCCGACCAAACGCCTGAACTGGCATGTGTTTCAACAGGGAAGCACCCGGTATCTGGTGGCCGACCGGATGCTTATGAGCCGCATAAGCTGGCAGGATCTAGACGATGCCGGGTATGTCTATGGCACAGAGGTGTCGATTGATGGCAGGCAGTTTCGCTGCCGGTTGCTTACCGGCGGTGATACGCCCTGTGATGACCCCTATCAGGGTGCGAGCAGGCCCAATGAATGGGATGCGTTGGTGGGTGGTGCCGCCGTGTCGAACGCGCCTCAGCCGGACCCGGCCAATAGCGCAGCCCCGCTTAGCCCGGATCATCTGACCTCGCCTCATAACCGTTTGTGGAACTGGTTCGGGGCGGTCAGTTGGACGGCCGAACCCGTCGCCAGCCGTGCGGACGGACGTGTGTGCCGGGGTTATCACGGCCCGACCTATTTTTATGTGAACACTGTAGACCACCGGCATGAAGATATCGGGTGGCGACCAGTTCTTGAGGAAGTGCAATGACTGTAGACTCCTTTCCCAACTATATCGCCGGAACGTGGGCCTCTGGCTGCAATGCTGCCCGCAATATCAACCCATCTGATTTGAACGACACAATCGGGGATTATACGCAGGCAAGTGCCAACCAGACGGTTGAAGCGATCGAGGCCGCGGCTGCCGCCTTTCCGAAATGGCGTGCAACGTCGCCACTGGTCCGGTTCGAAGCGCTGGACCGCATCGGGTCGGAAATCCTTGTTCGCGTGGACGAGCTGGGCGACATGCTGGCCCGCGAAGAGGGCAAAACCCTGTCCGAGGCCAAGGCCGAAGCGCATCGTGCCGGGCATTTGTTCAAATATTTCGCGGCCGAAGCTTATCGAGCAACGGGCGACGCTTACCAATCTCTGCGCGTAGGTGTGTCGCTTAAGGTTGTACGCGAGCCGATCGGTGTCGTGGGCGTGATCACGCCCTGGAATTTCCCGCTGGCGATCCCGGCATGGAAAATTGCACCTGCTCTGGCCTATGGCAATACGGTCGTGTTCAAACCCGCCGAGCTGGTGCCCGGATCGGCCTGGATGTTGTCTGACATCATTGCCCGTGCGGGCCTGCCCGAGGGTGTGTTCAATCTTGTGATGGGCAAAGGCCGTGAGGTCGGGGAGGCGATCGTTACACACCCCAAGGTTTCCGGGGTCACGTTCACCGGCTCCACACCTGTCGGTCGCCATATGGGGGCAGCGCTGTTCGCCCGCGGAGCCAAAATGCAGCTTGAAATGGGGGGCAAGAACCCGCTGGTCGTGCTGGATGATGCGGATCTGGATCTGGCGGTGCACTGCTCATTACAGGGCAGCTTTTTCTCAACCGGGCAACGATGCACGGCTTCCTCCCGCCTGATCGTGACTGAGGGAATTCACGATGCATTTGTCGACCGTCTTTGTGTGGCAATGAAAGACCTTAGGGTCGGTGATGCGCGTGCGGCGGAAACCCAGATTGGCCCGGTGGCCAGTGAGGCGCAGCTGGCTATCGATAAACGATATGTTTCTCAAGCCGTGGCGGACGGCGCAACACTTGCCGCAGGTGGCGGCGAGGTCAAATCCAAAACCCCCGGACATTACTTTGCTCCGGCCCTGTTTACGGATGTGTCACCACAGGCTGCGGTCGCGCGGGACGAAATCTTTGGGCCGGTTGCGGCTGTATTGCGTGTGCCGGATTATGATGCCGCCCTTGCCACGGCCAACGACTGCGAATTTGGATTGTCTGCGGGTATCGTCACGCGGGATGCAGCCAAGATCGACCATTTCTCGCTGAACGCTGAGGCAGGTATGATACAGGTCAATCTGCCCACAGCCGGTATGGATTTTCACGCCCCATTTACGGGCCGAAAAGGATCCTCCTATGGCGCACCGGAAAAAGGCAGCTATTGCCGCGAGTTCTTCACCGCAGCCAAGGTTGTACACGAGGGGCGCGGACAATGACGCAGGCACCATTGAAGGGCATTCGCATTCTTGATCTGACCAATGTGCTGGCCGGTCCGTTCTGCTGTCATCAACTGGCCCATATGGGGGCCGACGTAATCAAGGTCGAAACCCCGGGCACCGGTGATCTTGCACGCCAGCTCGGGGCTGATCCCGCCCGCAACGCCGATCTGATGGGCGTATCCTTCCTGGCGCAGAATCCGGGCAAACGGTCGATCACCCTGAACCTGAAATCGGCATCCGGCAAACGTATCCTGAAGGAGCTGGTGCAACAGGCCGATGCCCTGGTCGAGAATTTCCGTCCCGGGGTTATGGCACGCCTGAACCTGGACTATGAGGCGCTGGCCCGTGAAAATCCCCGCCTTGTCTATTGTGCCATCTCTGGCTTCGGTCAGGATGGCCCGCTGGCGAAACTGCCCGCTTATGATCAGATCGTACAGGGGATGAGTGGCGTGATGTCGATCACCGGCGATGCCGACACCGCTCCATACCGGGTGGGATACCCAATGGCCGACACCATTGGAGGTATGACAGCGGCTTTTGCCGTCGCCGCTGCCCTTGCCAACAAATCCGAAAATCGTGGCACATTCATTGACGTCTCGATGCTGGAGGCCGTGATTGCGACGATGGGCTGGGTGGTGTCGAACCACTTGATCGCCGGGAAGGCACCCACCCCGAACGGCAATGACAATTTCACCGCAAGCCCGTCCGGCACATTCAAAACCGCAGACGGCGTGATGAACATCGCGGCCAACAAACAAGAACAGTTCGAGGCCCTCTGCGAGATCATCGGCAACCCGGAGCTGGCCCAGGATCCTCGATTTGCCGACCGAAAGAACCGACTGGCCAATCGACCCGCCCTGACCGCTGAACTGGAGGCCGCCTTTGCCACGGCCCCCACCCTTAAGTGGGTCGAAAAACTTACAGCACAGGGCGTTCCCACGGGTCCGGTCTGGTCGGTGCCCGAGGCGCTGGCACATCCGCAACTTGTCGACCGGGGCCTGCTGCAAACCCACCGCATTGGCGCTGAGGATCTGCAACTGGTCGGGATCGGTGCCAAGCTTGATGGTGTGGCCCCTGGTGTCGGTTCACCGCCCCCGACCTTGGGCGCACACACAAACGATATCCTGAGCGAACTTGGCTATAATAATGCCCAGATTGCGGACCTAAAAAAGGAAGGCGCGATATGACAGCCCCCTCGGGACACAAAGATGCCGATGATATTCGCCACTGGTGGCGCACCGCAATTATCGACATGGCTCCAGGACGGATTGCCTTTCGCGGCCACCCGATCCAGGACCTGATAGGTTCTATAAGCTTTGCTCAGATGATCTGGCTCATGGTGCGGGGCGATATTCCAACGTCAGAGCAGGCGGCACTTTTTGAATGTGCGCTAGTGGCGGGCGTGGATCATGGTCCGCAGGCGCCTTCGATTGCCGCCGCCCGCATGGCCGCGACCTGCGGGCTGGGGCTCAATAACGTCCTGGCCACCGGGGTCAACATGCTGGGCGATGTGCATGGCGGCGCCGGTGAACAATGCGCCGAGCTTTATTTCGACATCGCCAAACGGATCGATGACGGCGCTGAACAGGAAGCTGCCGTCCGCGACGGTATCACCGCCTGGTGTGAGGAAAATGGCAAGATTGTCTCGGGCTTTGGCCACCGCTTCCACAAGCCCGTCGATCCCCGCGCACCGCGGTTGATGGCGTTGGTGCGCAAGGCCGCAAAGTCTGGTACGGTGGATGGTCGGTTTGCCGATATCGGTGAGGCGGTTCAGGCGGAAATCGGACGCAAGCGCGGTACTGAGATCGCAATGAATATCGATGGGGCCACGGCTGTTATCTTTTGCGAGCTGGGTTTTCCATCCCCGCTCTCTCGCGGTCTGTTCTGTCTCTCCCGCTCGGTAGGCGTCTTATCTCATGGCTGGGAACAGATGCAGCAGGGCGGCCGGAACAAAGGACCGGTGCCACCGCGTTTTCTGCCGGACTACACCGGCGTAAAATCGGAAGGTTAAGCCGATGCATCCCCTGAAGACCAAAAGTGTTTTTGCGGTTGAGCGTGTGGCTTGCGCAAGATCCACACCATAGAATAGGAGGCAATTGTCAGAACTGAACGACTACCGGCTGGCGCCGGTAGGATCGGCGATGTGATTTTCCAGGTAC
>NZ_WPZL01000042.1 GCF_013031245.1 Ruegeria lacuscaerulensis | reverse complement strand
CCGCCGCCGCCGCTGCCACCGCCGCCGCCGCCGCCACCGCCGCCGCCGCCGCCGTTGTCGTCGCCACCGTTGTCGTCACCGCCAGCACCAAAGCCCCCGCCAGTGTTTCCGTCTTCCCCATCTCTTAGAGAAGCTGCTGTCGTCGCTGTTGGGAGGTCTGTCAGAACTGCCGCAAATGGTGGGCAGCTCTCAAGGGTACGGGCAAGAATGTCCTCGAAGTCGGCGCGGCGCTGAATATAGCGCAGCATCCTTCTATCAACGACCGTGCACTCGCAGAGGGTTTCTGTTGAAACCGACTGGCGAGCTGTATTGATATTACATTTTTCTGCTTGCGCCGCACTGGCAGAGATCAATGGAAATGTCGCAGAAATAAAAACAACAGATAATAATCGGGACTTCACGCGCATGGCGCCACTCCTTCGGAACTCGTTACTAACACTCGTCGCACTATCTGATTGTGCTACACGTTTACGTACATCAAAAGTGCCACACTTCAACCACAATTACACCCGTTTTGGGTCACAATTTCAAGGGTCGCTAACTTTAATTTAACTTTATGAAAGTCTTTAAGCTTTGGAAAACGCCCTTAAAACAAAGAGAAAGCCCGCCGAATGGGCGGGCTCTGTTTGGTGTTGTTTTTTTACGCTGGAAGCAAAATTGTCACGATTGTGGCATTGTTTCCAAAATGTGACCAAAGTCACTGTCCGCCTTAGGCCGACTTTGCCATACGTTTGCGTTCGTGCGGGTCCAGAAAGCGTTTGCGCAGGCGTACGGCGTTCGGAGTAACCTCGACCAGTTCATCATCGTCGATATACGCGATGGCCTCTTCCAGCGAAAACTGGACATGGGGCGTCAAACGAACAGCGTCATCAGATCCGCTTGCCCGAACGTTTGTCAGCTTCTTGCCTTTTAGGGGGTTCACTTCCAGATCATTGTCGCGCGAGTGCTCGCCAATCACCATACCTTGGTAAACGTCGGTCTGCGGTCCCACAAACATACGACCACGTTCTTCCAGATTCCACAGTGCGTAAGCCACGGCCTGGCCGTTCTCCATCGAAATCAGAACACCTGCGCGGCGACCCGGAATGGGGCCTTTGTGTGCAGCCCAACCGTGAAAAACCCGGTTCAAAACGCCGGTGCCGCGTGTGTCTGTCAGGAACTCTCCGTGATATCCGATCAATCCGCGTGAGGGCACATGCGCAATGATGCGGGTTTTACCGGCGCCTGCGGGGCGCATTTCGACCAGTTCACCCTTGCGTGCACCGGTAACTTTTTCGATCACTGAACCCGAGTATTCATCGTCCACGTCAATTGTGACTTCTTCAATTGGTTCGAGCCGTTGGCCGTCTTCTTCGCGGAACAGAACCTGTGGGCGTGATATGCTGAGTTCGAACCCTTCGCGGCGCATGTTTTCGATCAGAACGCCCATCTGCAATTCGCCGCGACCTGCGACCTCAAAGGCTTCACCACCGGGGGTGTCGGTGATGCGGATAGCAACGTTGGATTCGGCCTCTTTCATCAGGCGGTCGCGAATGACACGGGACTGAACCTTTTTGCCGTCGCGACCGGCCAGAGGAGAATCGTTGATGCCGAATGTTACGGTGATGGTTGGCGGATCGATCGGCTGTGCGGGCAGGGCTTCATCGACCTGAGGAGCGACCAGCGAGTCGGCCACGGTCGCCTTGCTCATGCCGGCGATGGTGACGATATCGCCGGCTTCGGCCACGTCGATGGGTTGTTGGGCCAGACCGCGGAAGGCCAGAATCTTCGACGCACGGAAGTTCTCGATCAGAGTACCGTCGCGGCTGAGCGCCTTGAGGCTGTCGCCCGCCTTCAGCGTACCGCTTTCCACGCGCCCGGTCAGGATGCGGCCGATAAACGGGTCGCTGCCCAGCGTTGTGGCCAGCATACGGAAGGGTTCATCCTTGCGGTCTGCCTGTTGCGGGGCAGGGACGTGATCGACGATCAGATCGAACAGGGCGGTGAGGTCCTTGCGTGGCCCATCCAGTTCCATATCGGCCCAGCCCGAGCGGCCCGAGGCGTACATGGCGGGGAAGTCCAGCTGATCGTCATCGGCTCCGAGATTGGCGAACAGGTCAAAACACTCATCCAGCGCGCGATCCGGTTCAGCGTCGGGTTTGTCGACCTTGTTCAACACAACGATGGGTCGCAGGCCCAGCGCCAGCGCCTTGGATGTCACGAACTTGGTCTGCGGCATTGGACCTTCGGCTGCGTCCACCAGCAGGACAACGCCGTCCACCATGCTGAGGATCCGCTCAACCTCGCCACCGAAATCGGCGTGGCCAGGGGTGTCGACGATGTTGATCCGGGTGCCTTTCCACTCGACCGAGGTGGCCTTGGCCAGAATGGTGATGCCGCGCTCACGCTCCAGATCGTTGCTGTCCATGGCGCGTTCCGCCACGGCCTGGTTTTCCCGGAACGCGCCGGATTGTTTAAGCAGCTCATCCACCAGGGTCGTTTTGCCGTGGTCCACGTGAGCGATGATTGCGATATTGCGCAGGTCCATGAGAGGTCAGCCTTTGAACGGGAAGTTGCCGCGCGCATAACGCGGCGCGACAAAATATACCAGCCCTAACCGATGATCAGTGCGTGGCAGTGCTGGAAAACAGATGAATGGTCAGGATTCCGGCCATTATCATGACAAGCCCAATGACGGCTGGCCAGTCCAGCCTTTGCCCGAAGACCACAAAGCCGATAATAGCAATTAGTAGAATGCCGAGCCCGGACCAAATTGCGTAAACAACTCCAACCGGCATGTATTTGAGCGTAAGACCTAGCAGGTAGAACGCGATACCGTAGCCAACCACAACCAGAACGGACGGCCAGAAGCGGGTGAACTGCTGGCTGGCTTGCAGGGCAGAGGTACCGATGGTTTCCGAGGCGACCGCCAGTAACAGGATCAGATAGGCTTTGGGCATTTTGACGTTCTCAATGGTTGTTGTGAGCGGTTGAGCATGAAACTGGATTTCCGGCAAGCAATATCTGGAATTCATTTAGAATCGCCCAGCCCGGTGGGTCGCTCGTGGGGTCAGGATAACCTGACTATTTTTTGATCGAAATCTGTGATAAAAACCCATTGTTTTTAAAGGTTTTTGTTTATTGAGTGAAAATGATGACGAAGTTTACGAAGTCCATCATTGTAGTTTCGGCTTTGATAGCGGCGCTGGGGTGGCTTGCTGACGGGGGGTCCGTCGACAACAACGCGGCCAAAATTGTTGATCGGTTGAATAGTACTAAGGTTTAGGCGCCCGCCGAAAATACGGAAAAAGGAGCATTCGTGCTCCTTTTTCTTTACCGCAACCTAAGTGTCTGCTTCCGCGGTGAAATACGCTGAAAGTTGTGGTCGAAGCCACGACCAAAGAAATGGCGCGCCACGCTGGATCGGTATACCTACGCGCCGTTCGATCTGCGCAAAAGTGACATCGAAATCCACCCAGGACCCTCCGCCGGTCTCAAGGTTCCCGATTGGTGTCTGAAAGCGGTCTATCGCCTTGGCAAAGCGCGCGTCGGGGGTGTCCCCAGCTTCGAATTCTTGCCACAAGGACAAGTAAGCCGTTTTCTGGTCCTCTGGCAGCAACCCAAACAATCTTTCCGCAGCCGCCTGTTCTTCGGCCTCCTGGGCTGCGTGATCAACCTGACCGTGGATGGGGTGATCGCCCGCGTCGATTTCGACAATGTCGTGCAACAGAAGCATTTTCAGAGCGCGATCAGTTGAAACGTCTGGTGTGGCGTATTCCGACAGCACCCATGCAAATAGCATAACGTGCCACGAATGCTCTGCCGAGTTCTCGAACCGTTCGCCATTAAGCAGGAGTGAGGCACGGTAGACCGACTTCAACTGATCGGTTTCCGCCAGAAAAGGAATGCGAGCGGAAAACGCGGTTTCCGCTGGCTCGCATCCTTGCAGCAGGGTACGCGCAAGCGTGAATGCTTCGGGAAACTCGGTTTCCAGATAAGCCGCGCGTCCGCCATCCAAATTGTCCTGAACGACGGTCAGGTGATCCGGATTGGGGGCAGGGGCGCAAAGGACCTGGAACATCGGTTGGCACCGATCCAGATATTTGGCGAACTTCGCATCCGGTGTCTGGTCGGCCTCGAACTCCTGCCACAGCGTCAGGAACTCTGCGGCTTGGTCTGGTGGTAGCATCCCGAATAGCTCAGCCGCCGCTGATCGCTCGGCTTGCTCAACTGCCTGCCAGTCTGTTTTCAGATGAATTGGGTGATCGCCGACGATGATTTCGACCAGATCGTGCAGCAGCAGCATGCGAATGACACGATCAATGCAAACCTCGGCACCCGCCAGAGGTTCCATTACCAGCGCCCACATGGCCAATTGCCAGCTGTGCTCTGCAGCGTTCTCAGGGCGCGACTGGTCCAGAAGGGCGTTGGCGCGATCGACCGACTTCAGCCTGTCCGCGCGTTTCAGGAATTCGATTTGCGCGGACAGTCGTTCGGTCATTGTTTTTCGATCGCTTTCATTTTTGAGCGGTGTTCGGACAGTCTTTGAATCACGAACTTGCGCGCTTGCCGTTCGGCAAGCCGTACACGAATCTCGGTCAGGAACGCCTCTTCCAACGACTGAGACGACGCACCCAAAAGCTCGCCCACTTCGACGAAGAAACGGTCATCTCCGGTCTCGTCCATCACTTTCATCGTGTCCTCTGCCAGCTTGGCTGCCAGGGAGGTGATGGTACCAGACATCAGCGAGTGTTCTCGGTCAGGCGACGTTTCACATAGTCGCTTACATCGGTGATCAGCGTATCCATGTGACGTTCCTGGAAGAAGTGGTCGGCGCCTTCCACCTCGTTATGGGTGATGGTGATGCCCTTTTGCTCGTGCAGTTTGTTGACCAGCGAGATGGTATCGGCCGGTGGTGCTACCCGGTCGGCGGATCCGTTGATAATCAGACCGGAGGACGGGCAGGGCGCCAGGAACGAAAAGTCATACATGTTTGCTGGCGGCGAGACGCTGATGAACCCGGTGATTTCCGGGCGGCGCATCAGAAGCTGCATGCCGATCCATGCCCCGAAAGAGAATCCGGCGACCCAGCAATGTTTCGAGTTGTTGTTCATCGACTGCAGATAATCCAGTGCCGATGCCGCATCGCTCAGTTCGCCTACGCCCTGGTCATATTCGCCCTGGCTGCGGCCCACGCCGCGGAAATTAAAGCGCAACACGGTGAAACCCATGTTGTAAAACGCATAGTGCAGGTTATAGACCACCTTGTTGTTCATGGTCCCGCCGAACTGAGGATGCGGATGAAGCACGATGGCGATCGGTGCGTCTTTTTCCTTTTGCGGGTGGTAGCGGCCTTCCAGGCGGCCTTCGGGTCCGGGAAAAATCACCTCGGGCATGTGTGCTTTGGTCCTGTCTTTTTCTTCTTGGCGCCGGGATATACTTGACGATATCCGTCAGGCACCTTAGAACGGTTCTAATTAAGATACTCAGCGAGAAGACGCTGTCAGTGGGAGATACGCACTGGTCGCGGCGGCGTCAATGTTTTCGCGTGAATCCAGTCATGAGGTGTGGGCAATGAAACTGTCGACCAAGGGCCGATATGCAATGGTTGCGCTGGCCGATATAGCGTTGCAGTCCACAGATGCCCTGGTGACTTTGGGTGAAATATCTGAACGACAGGATATTTCTCTGCCATATCTCGAGCAGCTTTTTGTCAAATTGCGCCGCGCAGAACTGGTAGCGTCGGTACGTGGACCGGGTGGAGGATACCGATTGGCCCGCCCGGCCTCGGAAATCCGTGTGGTCGAGGTTCTCGCGGCCGTCGACGAGACTGTCGATGCGCTGCAAAAAGGGGCGGGTGCTTCGGGTGCGTCTTCGGGAAGCAGGGCGCAATCGTTGACCAACCGGTTGTGGGAAGGTCTGAGCGCCCATGTCTATGTTTTTCTTCATCAAACGCGGCTTTCGGACGTGATAAAGAACGATTTGGCACCATGCCCGGCCGTTCCAAGTCTGTTTGCGGTGGTGGATGAATAAAGCGGTGCATCTGGTATTGGGTCCTGTGAGTAGGTTACGTATTCCTGAAAAGGTGTATCCATGAATCGTGTTTACTTGGATTATAACGCGACGGCTCCTCTGCGCCCCGAGGCCCGAGACGCGATGATCGCTGCGATGGATGTTTGCGGTAACCCGTCTTCGGTGCATGCTGAAGGGCGCGCTGCCAAGGCATTGGTCGAGCGTGCGCGTGCGCAGATTGCCGCAGCTTTCGGTGCTGACGGTGCCGACATCGTTTTTACATCCGGCTCTACCGAAGGGGCCGCGCTGACGCTGGCGGGTCGCGGTATTCACGGAGCCGCTGTTGAGCATGATGCCGTAAGATCTTGGACCGTCGAGGATTTGTCTGTTTCCCAGTCAGGGCGGGTTCAGATTCTTGAACCTGAGAATTCGACTTTGCAACTAGCCAATTCTGAAACCGGGATCATCCAACCGCTACCCAAGGGTTTGGCAGTGACGGATGCGACTCAGGCGTTTGGTAAATTGCCGGTTGCGTTCAATTGGATGGACGTGCAGATGGCGCTTATCTCGGCTCACAAATTGGGTGGGCCAAAGGGTATTGGCGCTGTAGTGATGAAACGAGGCACAGATTTGCCTGCTCAGATCAAGGGTGGCGGCCAAGAAATGGGGCGCCGGTCGGGAACCGAAAACGTTGTTGGAATAACGGGTTTCGGAGCCGCAGCTGAAGCTGCGGCCAAAGATCTTGCCAACGGTGTTTGGGAGCAGGTTGCCGAATTTAGAAATATTCTAGAAAAGGCCCTTGAGGCTGGTTCTAAATCTACTATTTTTGTCGGGAAAGATCAGGATCGACTGCCAAACACCTTGTGCTTCGCCACGCCCGGCTGGAAGGGCGAGACTCAGGTTATGCAGATGGATTTGTCGGGTTTTGCAATCAGTGCTGGCTCGGCCTGTTCCAGCGGCAAGGTTCGCGCCAGCGCGGTGTTGACTGCAATGGGATATGACGAGGTAACGGCAGCCAGCGCGATCCGCGTATCGCTGGGCCCTCGAACGAGTGAAGAGGATGTGCTGCGTTTCGCCGAAACGTGGCTGGAAAAAGAAAAGAAGCATCGCGCGCGCGCCGCGTGATCTGACGGAGGGTGTCTTATGGCCGCTTTGGACCAGACCCAGGTTAAAGAAGGTGTCGATCAGGAAACCGTGGATGCGGTACGGGAGGTCGGAACCTACAAATACGGTTGGGAAACCGAAATCGAGATGGAGTACGCGCCCAAGGGCGTGAACCCGGATATTGTTCGACTGATCTCGGAAAAGAACGAAGAGCCCGAATGGATGACCGAATGGCGTCTGGCGGCATTTGACCGCTGGACCCAGATGGACGAGCCGACCTGGGCGATGGTCCATTACCCCAAGATCGACTTTCAGGACCAGTATTACTATGCCCGTCCCAAGTCGATGGAGGAAAAACCCAAGTCTCTGGATGACGTCGATCCCAAGCTGCTCGCCACTTACGAAAAGCTTGGTATCCCTCTGAAAGAACAGATGATTCTGGCTGGTGTTGAAGGCGCCGAGGACATGCCCGCCGAGGGCCGAAAGGTGGCCGTCGACGCGGTGTTCGATTCGGTTTCCGTCGGCACAACCTTTCAGGACGAGCTGAAAAAGCACGGTGTGATCTTCTGTTCGATCTCTGAGGCGATCAAGGAACATCCCGAACTGGTCAAGAAGTACCTCGGCACTGTGGTTCCGGTCTCGGACAACTTCTACGCTACACTGAACTCTGCGGTGTTTTCGGACGGGTCCTTTGTCTATATCCCGCCGGGCGTGCGCTGCCCAATGGAACTGAGCACCTATTTCCGCATCAATGCGGAAAACACCGGTCAGTTTGAGCGCACGCTGATCATCGCCGACAAGGGCTCGTATGTGTCCTATCTGGAGGGCTGCACCGCGCCTCAGCGTGACACGGCACAGCTGCATGCTGCAGTCGTCGAAATCATCGTCGAGGAAGATGCCGAGGTGAAATACTCGACCGTTCAGAACTGGTTCCCCGGGGACGAGAACGGCAAGGGTGGCATCTACAACTTTGTGACCAAGCGCGCCGATTGCCGGGGCGACCGGTCCAAGGTGATGTGGACTCAGGTTGAGACCGGTTCGGCCGTAACATGGAAGTACCCGTCCTGCATCCTGCGCGGTGATGACAGTCAGGGCGAGTTCTACTCGATCGCCATTACCAACAATTATCAGCAGGCCGATACCGGCACCAAGATGGTTCACTTGGGCAAGAACACCAAGTCGCGGATCGTTTCCAAGGGCATCAGTGCCGGCAAGGCGCAGAATACCTATCGCGGGCTTGTGTCGATGCACCCAAAGGCCAAGAACAGCCGTAACTACACTCAGTGCGACAGCCTCTTGATCGGTGACAAGTGCGGCGCCCACACGGTGCCGTATATTGAAGTCAAGAACAATTCGAGCCGGGTCGAGCACGAGGCAACGACGTCCAAGGTGGACGACGATCAGCTGTTCTATTGCCGCCAGCGCGGTATGGATGAGGAAGAAGCCGTGGCGCTGGTCGTCAACGGTTTCTGCAAGGATGTCCTGCAGGCGTTGCCGATGGAATTTGCCATGGAAGCGCAACAGCTTGTTGCCATCTCGCTGGAAGGCTCGGTTGGCTGATGGCGCGTACGCCTCGCAAACCCATCCAGAAGGATGATGCGCTGACCTGGGCTGGTTACGCACTGCCTGTCCTGGGCGGATTGCTGGGTGTTGCCCATGTCAACATCTACCATATGGACTTCATCAACCCGGTCTGGGCGGTAGGCGGTGGAGCGATCCTTGGATGGGTTGCCGCGCGCGTGATCCGCAAAGTGTTGGGCTAGGAATTTACCGGGGCAGACGGACGCCCCTTGCGTTACGCAAAAGGACAAAAAATGCTGGAAATCAAAGACCTGCACGTGAAACTTGAGGAAGAAGAAAAGCAAATCCTCAAAGGTGTCGATCTGACTGTCGAGGCGGGAAAAGTGCACGCGATCATGGGGCCGAACGGCTCGGGCAAATCGACGCTCAGCTACGTGCTGTCGGGGCGTGACGGGTACGAAGTGACCGAAGGCACAGCCACTCTGGACGGCGAAAACCTGCTGGAGATGGAACCGGAAGAACGTGCCGCTGCCGGCGTCTTTCTCGCGTTTCAATATCCGGTCGAAATTCCGGGCGTTGGCAACATGACTTTCCTCCGCACTGCCGTGAACGCCCAACGTAAAGCGCGCGGCGAAGAAGAGTTGTCGGCGGCGGACTTCCTGAAATTGGTTCGCGCCAAGGCGAAATCGCTGAAAATCGACGCGGATATGCTCAAGCGTCCGGTGAACGTTGGGTTCTCAGGCGGTGAGAAGAAGCGCAACGAAATCCTGCAGATGGCGATGCTCGAGCCTAAGATGTGCATTCTGGACGAGACCGACTCGGGTCTGGATGTGGATGCGATGAAGCTGGTGGCCGAAGGCGTAAATGCGCTACGTGATGAAGGGCGTGGGTTCCTGGTGATCACGCACTATCAGCGCCTGCTGGACCATATCAAACCAGATGTCGTGCACATCATGGCGGATGGCCGGATCGTCAAGACCGGCGGCCCGGATCTGGCGCTTGAGGTTGAAAACAACGGCTATGCCGACATTCTGGCCGAGGTGAACTGATGGGGCTGCCCGAAGTCAAACAAACCGCGACCGAGGCGCGGCTGGCCAGCCTGGTCATGCTCGACGCCGGATGCACCCGCGCCGCGCGCGAAAACGCGCTGGCCCGTGTGCTGGAAATGGGCCTGCCGGGGCGGCGCGACGAATATTGGAAATACACGCGTCCCGACACCTTGATCTCGCCCGAGGCCCCTCGGGCGGCACTGTTCAGGTCAGATGAGTCGTTGATGTTCCATAATCTGGACCGTCTGAAAATCGTTTTCGTCGACGGCGTGTTCAGCCCGGATGAATCCGACGATCTGGCACTTGAAGGCGTCACGATCGACCGGATCGAGGATATTTGCTGCAAAGATATCCACTGGGGCAAAGAGTTGTACGGCGTTCTTGAAGCGCGAGGTCAAACCCCGGTTCAACGGCCTCTGGCGGCGCTGAACACGGCCTTTGCGGGCGATGGCGTCGCCATCCACGTGACCGGAAAGCCAAGCAAGCCGATTAGCCTGATTTATCGCCACGAATCTGAAACCTCGGATGCCATGCTGCATCACATCGTCCGTGTTGAAAGCGGGGCCGAGGTAACCATTCTTGAGAACGGCCCGGCTGCGTCCCGCTTTAACAAGTGCATGGAGATCGACATCGCCGATGGCGGTAAGCTGCATCATGTACGTGCGCAGGGTCGGGATCACGAACGTCGCGCGGCAACGCATATGTTCACGCGTCTGGGCAGGGAATCTGTCTACAAGTCGTTCACGCTGACCGTAAATGGCGTGCTGACGCGGAACGAACAGGTGATCGAACTGACCGGCGACGATGCAATTGCACATGTGGCAGGTGCGTGTGTCGGCGATGGTGATTTCCACCATGATGACACTGTCTTTGTCACTCATGACGCGGTGAACTGTGAAAGCCGTCAGGTGTTCAAGAAGGTTCTGCGCAACGGTGCGACCGGCGTGTTCCAGGGCAAGATTCTGGTTAAGGAAGGCGCACAGAAAACCGACGGTTATCAGATCAGCCAATCGCTGTTGCTGGACGATGACAGCCAGTTTCTCGCCAAGCCGGAACTAGAGATTTATGCCGATGATGTGGCCTGTTCACACGGGTCAACCTCGGGCGCGATTGATGAAACGGCCTTGTTCTACCTGCGATCCCGTGGGGTTCCATTCAAGGACGCTACCAACATGCTGACGCTGGCATTTCTGGCCGAAGCCGTGGATGAGATCGAGGACGAAGCACTGGCCAAGGCCATGGTGGACCGCCTGGAAGGCTGGCTCGCGCGGCGCAGCTGATGCCTGTCACATCGGATATCGTGGCCACATATCGGGGGCCGGGTCGCGTGGTGCGTCGGCTTCTGGATTTGGGGCAGCGTGAAGACCGGGCGCTGGTCTTTGTCATGGCGTTTTGCGTGGTGGCCTTCATTGCGCAATTGCCCAGCCTCTCACGGCGTGCGCATCTGGAAGGGTCAGAGCTGAACATGCTGATGGGCGGGGCGTTGTTGGGCACCGTCATCATCCTGCCGCTGGTCTTCTATGCCCTGGCTTTTGTGTCTTTCGCCGCATCTCGACTGGTTGGCGGGCAGGGGACAGCCTACGGAGCCCGCCTTGCCCTGTTCTGGGCGTTGCTGTCTTCGACACCGCTGGTTTTATTGAATGGCCTTGTGGCCGGTTTCATCGGACCCGGACCAACGCTTACAGTTGTAGGCCTGATTTGGCTTGCGGTTTTCCTCTGGTTCTGGCTTTCGGGTCTCAGACAGGTGCAAAGGAATCCGGAATGAACGGTGTGTCCATTGGCGATCTTGCGGTTCAGACGCTAACCAACCCAAATGAAGCGGCCCGTCGTCTGTTGGCCCTTAACCCCGGTCGCGAGGTCTTGTGGCTGGCGTTTTTCCTGGCGGTTGTGCTTAATGGTCTGGTGCAGGTCGGCATCGACCAGCTCATACCGGTGCCAGAGGGTGAGCCGATTCCACCCACGGATCCGGTGTTCCTGAATCTTGTCCGGTCTGCCGGAGCTATGTTGTTAAGTGTTGTGGCGTTCCTTTTTGTCGGGCGGTTGCTTGGGGGAACTGCGGCGTTCGATGACATTCTGATCCTGACAATCTGGTTGCAGTTTCTGCAGATTGCGGCGCTTCTGATTACGCTTATCGTCTCAATTGCCCTTCCGTTTTTGATGCTGATGTTTTTGCTCGCCACGGCGGTGCTGAGCCTTTACGTCACGCTCCACTTCCTGAATGAAGCCCATAAGTTCGGATCGCTCTGGAAATCATTCGGGGTCATTATGCTGTCTGCCCTTGTTGCAGTGCCATTTGTCCTCGCCCTGACGCCCAGCGCCCCGGTATAGGGAAAAGAAGACCATGTATGATGTGCAAAAAATCCGTTCGGACTTTCCGATTCTGTCGCGAGAGGTGAACGGCAAGCCGCTGACTTATCTGGATAACGGAGCTTCGGCCCAAAAACCTCAGGTCGTCATCGATGCGGTGACACGCGCCTATGCCGAAGAATATTCGAACGTTCATCGCGGCCTGCATTTCCTGTCCAATCTGGCGACCGAAAAATACGAAGCCGTTCGTGGCACGATCGCCCGTTTCCTGGGCGCGGCGAGTGAAAACGAAATCGTCCTGAACTCGGGTACGACCGAGGGGATCAATCTGGTTGCCTATGGTTGGGCGATGCCGCGCCTGCAGGCCGGGGATGAAATCGTCCTAAGCGTCATGGAGCATCACGCAAACATCGTTCCATGGCATTTTCTGCGCGAGCGCCAGGGCGTCGTCCTGAAATGGGTCGATTTGGATGCTGACGGCGGTTTGGACCCACAGGCTGTGATTGACGCGATCGGCTCCAAGACCAAACTGGTGGCCGTGACCCAATGTTCGAACGTGCTTGGTACAGTGGTTGACGTAAAGGCCATTACCCAAGGAGCACACGCAAGGGGCGTTCCGGTTCTGGTGGACGGCAGCCAGGGCGCCGTGCACATGCCTGTCAACGTGCAGGACATTGGGTGTGATTTCTACGCGATTACCGGCCACAAGCTCTATGGTCCGTCCGGGTCGGGTGCGATCTACATCAAGTCCGAACGTATGGCCGAGATGCGCCCCTTTATCGGGGGGGGAGACATGATCAAAGAAGTCAGCAAGGATCAAGTCATCTACAACGACCCACCGATGAAGTTCGAGGCCGGAACCCCCGGTATCGTGCAGACCATCGGCCTGGGTGTCGCGCTGGATTACATGATGGAATTGGGGATGGAGAACATCGCCGAGCATGAGGCCGGGATCCGAGACTACGCAATGCAACGGTTGACGGGTCTGAACTGGGTTCAGGTGCAGGGTACACGTCCCGACAAGGCGGCGATCTTCAGTTTCACGCTGGACGGGGCCGGACATGCGCATGATGTGTCGACGATCCTGGATAAAAAAGGCGTGGCCGTTCGCGCCGGCCATCATTGTGCGGGGCCGCTCATGGATTTCTATGGCGTAACTGCAACCTGCCGCGCCAGTTTTGGACTTTATAACACCAGAGACGAGGTCGATACGCTGATCGAGGCGCTGGAACTTGCACACGATCTGTTTGCGTGAATGCCAGTTCATCTATGCAGATTTGCAGTTGCACACGGATCGGAACAAGGATAGCTAACGGCCAAGGCACCTGTAGCTCAGCTGGATAGAGCGCTGCCCTCCGAAGGCAGAGGCCAGAGGTTCGAATCCTCTCAGGTGCGCCATCTCACATTTTTCACTACAGAATTCACCTAACACCTTGAATGGGAAGGTTAAATTAGGTGTTCGAAGTCCTTGATTCCGGCAGTACGGTAGAGGCTCCGAAAATGCCAGTCTGAGCACCGTTTTCTTGAGCGCCAAATCGGCATTTTTCCAAATACTCCAAGGGTTTGAGAGAAATCGCATAGCGTGTTCGAACGACTCCTCCAAGGTCATGCGTGGTTTGACCCCGTTTGTCAGTTTTTCGGCGAATAATGCCTTCTCACGTTCCAGTTTGGCGATCCGTTTCTCGTAAGCGCCGACAACCGAGTCATTGGTTGCGTCCACGATCCGGTCGAGTAAGCGATCAATATCCTTCTCGACACGCTTGATCTCCGTTCTGAGCGTGTGTGCGTCCTCAGCAGCCTTGCCTTGCCGCATTTCCCATGCGTCCTTGAACATGGCCTTCACGAGCTCGTAGAAGCTTCTGGAGGGCTCTATACGCTCAAGCAGGCCTTCGAATGCGCCTTCAAGCTCGTCGCGCTTGATGGACTTCCTGTAGCTTTTGCAGCCTTTTGTCGGGCATAGATAGTATGGATATTTCAGTTTTTTGCCCTTCGACCAGCAGGCCGTCAGGGGCTTGCCACAGTCATTACACAGGATGAAACCGCGCAACGGAAAATCCGCATTGATGTCTTTTCGCGCCGGAGCTTTGGCATTGCCCCTGAGACGATTTTGGATGTGCTCGAAGGTTTGTAAGCTGATTAGCCCTTCGTGGTGACCTTTGCGCAGGCTGACGCCCCAATTCGGGACTTCGATATATCCGGCGTAGATCGGGCGAGTCAGGATATCGAGGATTCTCTGGTTACGGATTTCGCCGTTCGGCAGGTCTTTCGGATAGGCCGGTTGCCGTTCCAAAAACCGTTTTACCTCAACCTGTGTTTCGAACCGTCCAGAGGCATAACCTTCAAGGGCTTCTTGCAGGATCGAGGCGTAAGGCTCGTTTCGAACAAGCAAGTTGCCGTGGCCGCTTACACGTTCGTATTTATAGCCAATAGGGGCTTGAAACACCCAATAGCCGTTCAGCGTGCGGGCACGCATACGGTTCTTGGTTTGCTCGCTGTTTTTCTCGCGCTGATGCTGCGAGACAGACGCCAGCATGTTTTCGATCAAGATGGAATCGCTGTCTTCACCGAACTCGATACTGAGGCTTTTGATCGTTCCGCCCGCTTCTTCAACTAATTCGCGGAGTTTGAAATGTGTTCTGACATCGCGGGCGATGCGGCTGATATCGTCGATAATCAGGACGGGGGTTTGTTTACGGTGCTTCCGCAGCCATGACAGCAGTTCCGTAATTCCTGGGCGTTCTACCAGCTTACCGGTCACATCGTCCGTGAAAACCTCTTGTACAACATAGCCCTTGTAGTCCGCATACTCACGGCAGCGACTTTCCTGCGAACCAAGCCCGTCACCACGCTTGGTCTGGGCTTTTGAGGACACACGGCAGTAAAGGACTGCCGGTGATCCTCTCTCGGGTTCAACCTGTCTTTGCGCAAAGTTCATTTAACCTCCAATCCACACGCCGGGTCATGCGGACTCTCGCGCGTGTCTTCTTGTTCTTCTTTTGATCTCCTTTCATTGGAATCCGTTTGGGGCGCGCAATCAAGTTCTTCATGGGGTTTTCCACAGGCTTGTTGGGGCGGATGCACGCCAAACCCAAGCTCAACGAACGCCACCACAATCGAATACATGGCTTGCAGGAAAGCCTCTTTCTGCTCGGCGCTCATGCCCGACCCGCCGAGATAGGCCTGGTACTTCTCGATGTCGATGGTGACGCGGCGCTGTGCCGATTTAATAAAGCTATCGGTCAGAGTCTTTCCATTTTGTATCGTTACATCGTGCTTCATGGCTCTTTCCTCATGGGGCCAATTTGGTAGGCCCATCATTTCAGTATACAACCCACAGTTGCATTTTAGCAAAAATTCAATTTTAAGTTTGCACTCACATCAGTGAACCAAATGCGGCTGTTCCGCCGCTGTCACCGGCTTTGGCGGGGGCGTATCGAGAGTCTTGAGGGGCTCGGTTTGGGTCAGCAAATCGTCAAGCCGCATCTTGAACACCAGCGCCCGTGTCTCGTCCCCAAAGATGCTCGCAAGGCGCAGACACCCGCCATCATGCAGGATCACAACATCATGCCCTGTCGGGTGATTGGCGATGATGCGCACTTCGCGGATGGCGCTGCGCTCAATGGTCTTGCCGAAGCTCAGCACGCGCCGCCGCGCGGTCAGGGTTTCTGGCCGCACGGTGATCCAGACGCTCTCGCGGTCCGTCAGCCAGCAATAAAGACGGAACAGGAAACTGTCCTGAAAAACCCAGACCGCGATCAAGAAGACGAACGCGATGAACCAGCCGCGCAGGTTCTCAAGCGGCACATCAAACGAGCGTGCCTGCACAACCGCCACAAGCTGGTCTCCGGCGTTGATCAAGGCAACAACGCCATACTCGAACAGCTCGATGAAGAAATTGGCTTGCGGGTCTTGCGTTGCTTCCGGTGCGTAATGGTCGATCAATATCCAGATCGCCCCGATCAGCCCCAGCAAGCGCATGCCCAGCTTCAACTCATATCCGCTGGACGGACGCAGATGCGCGGCCCTGAACACCTTGTTTGTTCCATAGTCGATCACACGCGGATCGCCGCGCAATCGGGCCAGTATGCTTTTAAACAGTTCCATGCTTTGCCTCTTGCTCTTTGTTATGGATGTTCAACGGTTCAGACCGAGCTGCCTGCGCAGCACGTTCCAGTTCACGGGGATCATGGTGATCACGGGGCAGTTCCAGCGCTCGCCGAGCTGACCGCGCAAGCCTTGCACGCCGTAGTAATTGCACTCGTAGCAGCGCTGCCCTGGCGTTCCGACACCGCCGCAGCGGTAATAGACCAGCAAGTGCGGCGTGCCGAAGCTTAGCACCAATGCGGCCACCGCCGCCGGAGCCCAAGTGATGCGGCGCGGCTTGGCAATCCACCACGCAGCGCGGGCCACAGCACGCCATGTGCCGTTGGAAGGCGCGGTGGGAATGTCAGCCCTGCGCCGCTTCTGCCACCAGCGGCGGATAGGAGCCTTGCGGCTCTGGATTTCAACCGTGATCTTGCTCATAGGGACTTGCCTCCGCTCTTGTAGCGCAGCCGGATCACGGGCGTTCCGTTGCGCGGGTGATCGCCTTCCATCGGGTTCGGATCGGCCCAGTCCCGCCACGGGGCAACGTCCCAGTAGCGAATTTTCTCGCAGATGATGGGCGGCGCAGAGTTCACGAAAAGAAGTTGCTGCCCGTCCGGCATGGCGTGAATGTCCTGCGGCAGCAGAAGCGGTACACCGCGTTCGCTGACGCTGACGCCGATCTCGTCCGTCTCATCGCGGCCAAGATTGTAGTTGCGCGTGATGATCGACCGCTCGCCCATGAGCTTTGAGAGCCGCACGGCAAGTTCACCATCCTGCACCGCGAAGAACTGTTTCACCTCGGATTGGCTCAGGATGATGTTCGCGGTCTCGCGCCCATAGACCTGATGCAGATGCGAGAGGTCCTGCACGATGGCCCAGACCCGTACGCCATATCCTGGCAACAGGGTGAGCGCTTCGGCCAGCCCCGTGATCTTGCCCATATTGGCGAACTCATCAAGCAGGAACAGAACTTGCCTCTCGCCGCGCTGCCTGACCACTGCATTGATGGCCTGCCGCGTAATCAAGGCCAGCCATACGCCATATTCGGCAATGCGCTCGGCGGGGATCATCACATAGACCGTCGTGTCTTCGGCCTTGAGGTCATCAAAGTTTATGTCCGTGTGGGAAACGGCATCGGCCAGCTTCCCACCAGGGCGGAAGATTTGCAGGGCGTTCGACACGGTGGTCCTGAAATCCGAAAACTGACTGCCGGAACTTTCGAATTGGTGCAGGAACTCCTGACCGTAACCGGACACGATACCGTCCAGCGCATCCGACTTCGCCATGTCACGGAACGCCATTTCCAGCATGCCGGTACTTTTGACGAGCCGCCAGAGATACGGCAGCGTGCAGCGCAAAGGCCGGTCGAGCGTAACCAGATACAGGATCAGTCCTTCGAGCAGGTTGCGGGCGGCATCCCTGAAATACTGGTTCTTGTCACCGCCGACAGGTTCGGGGATGAGGAGCAAGGCCAGTGCTCGTACAGCATCGCCAAGCTCATGATGACGCAGCGGGTCGCGGAACATCTCCATAAGCGGCGACAGCGGGTTGAACCGGCTTTGCGGCAGACCGTGCAAATGCCAAGGGTTCAGAAAGAAAATCTTGTGCCCGAACCGCTCGCGGCGATGGTGCGCGGTTACAGCAGCAAGCTCGCCCTTGGGATCGGTCACAAACACCGACCCCACATAGTGCAGCAGGTTCGGGATCACGACGCACGTGCCTTTGCCCTGACGGGCGGGGGCAATGGTGACTAGATGCGCTTTCCCATTGAAGAACAGCGGCACGCCTTTCAGTGCGCCGAGAAACAGCCCAAGCGGGTCGGTCAGTCCGGCATCGGCGCAATCCCGTAAATCTGCAAGCCGTGCCTTGCCGAAGATACCGGTGGGGGTTTCTGCCCGCTTACGCTCGATACCCAGCATGACCATGCGGAAAGCATCGAAGACCCCGTACAGGATCGACCAAAGCCCTGCCAGAAACAGCAAGCCCAGCATGAACGCCGCCACCGGATCATGCAGCGCATTCATCGCCGCCATCAGTTGCCATGTGCCATAGGCAATCAGGGAACCGATAACGAACCGGCCAAAGGGATTGGGTTTGCTTTGATGCCGCATGTACTACTGTAAAGTATTCCCAAGGACTTTTTTCAACTTGAGAATTTGTCAACGGTTCGTGATCGAATTTTCGCGGTCAGTCTGGCCACGACTTCGCTACGACACTACTCGATCCGGACGCCCTCGAAGTTGTGCAGGTGCGTGAAGAAACCGAGCAGGTCGATATGCCCGTGCTTTTGCCTTTTTCGATTAGCGATGATTTCTACGGCTGGCAGACTGATTGCGAGTTCTCAAGGTGGCTTGACTCAAGTATTCTCTGTTGCAACGCTATGATATTCTGACAAAACGCAATTTACGCAGTTGGTTGGTTTTGAAATGGACGATCCGGAACAAAACGCACCTGGTAGGGCGTGGCGCGGTATCTTGGGGGTACTTGCGGCAGCAATAGAGTTTTTTGTTTTGCTGGGAGTGGTGGTCGGATTTGGGCAACTGAAACGTCAGCTTTCTGCATTTCACGCCCCCGATCACATTTTGTCATCACTGTCGATTACAAAGGAAGTCCTGTTTTGGATAGATGTGGCGTTTCTGTTTGTTAACATGGCGTTATCCTTTTTTATCGCGTTTATTCTAGGGAGCGTTGGCGAAATCTTCACAATGTTAAAGAACTTCATTGTTGACACTGTACTTTCTGTGGGCTGGATGGCGACTTTGTCTGTTCTATTCGCTCTTATGTACACATCTGTAACTCAATGGGATATCCTTGGTGACGCCGGTAAGAAGAAAGATGTTTTACAGAATATATCTTTTGTTTTCTATTATTTAGGACTTGTTGGGTTCGCATCATTGACTCTGATTGCGATTTACAACTCAGGTAAAAGCAGGTATAGTATTATCCGTCCACATCTGGCACGTGGCAGGTTATTACGCTAAAGAGACAAGATGGAACCGAAAGAGAACACGCGAGATCAATATCGCCCTGCAAAAACTTCGTTTTTGGAGGAGTTTTCTTTTGCCGCTCAGGGGATTGTTGCCCCATTGGCAATCATAGCAAAAGTTCTGATGGGTCGATCACTCAAAAGTGCCTTTTGGGATACTGTTGATAGAGATGAATTCGTGAAGTCGAAGCGCGGTTGCCCAAGCAATGGTGGTTCGTCCGGAGCCACGGAAGTTGCAACGAACGGACCTGGCTCGAGGTGGTAATCCTGCCAGCGGCGTTCAAATCCGAAACCACGGAGCGATGCCCTACCGCCAAAACAAAAAGGCGCGGCCTCACAGGGCAGGGCCTTTTTCTGTTCAAGTGCCGGACGTGAAAATCCCATGCAGGCTTCGCTCACCTTTCGTAAAAACTAACCGAACACGCCCCGTTCTGGATTATTGCCATAGGGTCGTTACCGGTCGGCTCATTCGGCGGTGCGTTTCCCCCGTAGTGCAGCACAGCTAGCTGGCCGTCACTCAAGACGCGAAAACCCACATAAGTCACCGGATCAGCGCCGCAATCCTTGAACGCTTCACCTTCTGGATTGACGAGTTGAAAGACGCTCCCCCCATCGCGCACCGGAGCAAGCCCAGCCTTCATTCCTTCCGCATAGGTCACGCGGTCGGTTTGTACGGTCAATGCTCCCCAAAATAACGTGGTCTTGCTGAATGGTTGCCATGTGCCGATGAAACTGTCCTCGGCGCGCAGTTGAACAGGCAATAGAACGGCCATTAAAGCCACGAATGCAATTACTCTCGCCATCGGTCAAATATCCTTCTACAAATACCCCGTCACTGTAGCACAACCTTTGCTGCATCGCACCAAATCCACCCCTTAGAGCGCCCGCAAGCTGTGTTCTGTCCTACATATTCAGTGACCTGAAAACGACAAAACGAGCTTGGCAAGGGAACCCGCTGCGCGTTCCCGTTGCATCCCTCCGGCGGTGGCTCGTCCAGGGTATTGAACCCATTCCAGAGCCAGTAGACCGTGTCGCCGGTCAATCACTCGCAGGGCTTGGAGAAGTGCCCCTCCACCTGCACCGAACCATGCACGAACGTCTGGCCGTCCGATCACCAATCAGGGGAGCGTTCCTGCTGCCCCCGATACCCCCATGACCATTTCATGGAGACGACTTCATCGAGACCAGGAAGGGAGCATTCGCGCTGCCCTTACCTTGGATCCAACCCATCGACCAATGAGCCTTCGAGCCCCTTGGAACCCTGACCAACCCTGCGCGGATTGGATGCCGCCATCTTGCCGAAGATGGATCACGCATTTGATCGTTTCATGGCCGTGTGGATATCTCAGTATTTTGCGTGGGCAGGACGTGCAGTACACAAACAGCCCTGCTACGGTTGCAGCAAAAAGTATCGGGAATCGTTGAGCAGTGAACGCAGTCGAAATTGAAGAAGCAATATCCGCCCTGGCCGAGCAACCGTTCGATGCCGAGGAGTTCCCGTTCGCTTTTCTGGAAGCGTTCGGCAATAAGGCGACCACGATCAAGCGGCTTCGCTCTGGTGCATCGAACAAGTCTGACATCGGCGGCGTCCTTCAAACAAACCATATCCACATAAAGGTTTGCGCCGAGGGTCAGGTGTCCGAAACGGTCCGCGAGTTGCGCGACAGTCCTGCGACCAAGAATGCCCGCAATCGCGTGAAGTTCCTCCTCGCCACAGATGGCATCACGCTGGAAGCCGAAGACCTTGTGTCTGACGTGCCGCCGATCGTCACGCCGTTCGAGGAGTTTCCCGACCATTTCGGTTTCTTCTTGCCCCTCGCCGGTATCTCGACCGTCAAGCAAATCCGCGAGAGTGCATTCGACATCAAAGCCACGGGACGGCTCAATCGGCTCTATGTCGAACTCCTGAAGGACAACCCCGGATGGGGAACGTCCGAACGCCGTCACGACATGAATCACTTTATGGCGCGATTGATCTTCTGCTTCTTTGCCGAGGACACCGAAATCTTCGAGAAGCAAGACCAGTTCACAGCCACGATCGAGCAGATGAGCGCACCCGACAGCTCAAACACCCATGAAGTGATCAGCACGCTCTTTCTCGCCATGAACACGAAGGCGGCGGATCGCGACACCGCAGGTTTGCCGCGATGGGCCAGCGGCTTGCCGTATGTGAACGGTGGGCTATTCTCTGAAAGCGTGGACGTGCCGCGCTTTAGCAAGATCGCGCGCTCCTACCTTCTTCACATCGGTAATCTCGACTGGAAGAAGATCAACCCTGACATCTTCGGCTCGATGATCCAGGCCGTCGCCGACGATGACGAGCGCGGTGCGTTGGGGATGCACTACACAAGCGTTCCGAACATCCTCAAGGTGCTCAACCCACTATTTCTCGACGACCTGCGTGAGAAGCTTGAGGAGGCTGGCAATAACTCACGCAAGCTTCTTAACCTGCGCAATCGCATGGCAAAAATCAGGGTATTCGATCCGGCTTGTGGCTCTGGGAACTTCCTTGTTATCGCTTACAAGGAAATGCGTGCCATTGAGGCCGAAATAAACGATCGGCGCGACGAGACAGATCGGCGCTCAGAAATCCCACTGACCAATTTCAGAGGAATAGAAATTAATGATTTTCCAGCGGAGATAGCTCGACTAGCATTAATTATTGCTGAGTATCAGTGCGATGTTCTTTATCGCGGACAGCGCGAAGCGCTCCGAGACTTCCTGCCGCTAGACGCCATGAATTGGATCGCCTGCGACAATGCCCTTCGCATTGACTGGTTGAGCATGTGCCCACCTACTAGCAGGGATGTCCGGCTGATCGGAGACGACTTGTTTTCCCCTTCAAAGAGTCAGCCAGAGATCGATTTTCAGAATGAGGGCGGAGAGACCTACATCTGTGGAAATCCACCTTACTTGGGATCAAAAAAGAAAACGAAAGATCAGGTCGAGGACATGGTTGCGGTGGGCTTAGGTGATGCAAAGCTCCTCGACTACGTTGCCGCCTTTATCGCGAAAGCGGCAGACTATGTACGCGCGGCCTCCGGTGACTTCGCTTTAGTTGCCACTAGCTCGATTTGTCAGGGCGAACAAGTTTGTCTTTTATGGCCGCGAATATTGAGCGATCTGACAATCAAATTTGCATATCGCCCATTTCAGTGGTCCAACTTGGCCTCCAACAACGCTGGCGTCTGGTGTACAATTGTTGGGATTGGAACCAGAGGAATAACTAATCCTGTATTGATTGATGGAAATAAAAAAAAGGACTGTTCATCCATCTCGCCTTACCTAATTGAAGGCTTGCCAGTATATGTCTACCCTAGAAAAGCGCCCATTTCTGATCTCAAACCAATGTATATGGGTAGCAACCCGGTCGATGGGAAAAGGCTAATATTCGAGCGACAGGATTGGGAAAAAATAGTTGATCTTGAGCCGGAATCTGCACGGTTTTTCCGAAGATACGGTGGAACCGAAGAAATCATTAAAAAGCCGAACCGCTATTGTCTATGGGTGGAGGATGCTGAGCTGGAGAATGCCAAGGGGTTCTCTGCCATTGCAAATGCAATCGAAAGCTGTCGCTCATATCGCGAAACTGCCGGTCAAGATGCTCGAAGAGTTGCCAAGTACCCTCACAGGTTTTCTCGTTCAACTTTTCGAGATGCACCTGCACTTCATGTCGGTAGCGCGATTGGGAACAAATTTGCATTCCTGCCGGTCATCCTGAGAGAGGGTGGCTTTGTAAGCAATCACACCGCGTTTACAGTATATGAGCCCGTGATCAGCCCCACTTGTGTGGTCCAATTTGATTGTTAGTGCATGATTGGCCTTTG
>NZ_WPZL01000041.1 GCF_013031245.1 Ruegeria lacuscaerulensis | reverse complement strand
CCGCAGCAGGGTCATCCCGCCGCTACCGTGGTCGACTTTCTCACCGCCATTCTCACCATAAGGGCCCGCCGACAGTGTTTCGGCACATCAGAGGCCGGACACATGACTGCACCCGATCAGAAATTCCAAGGCTTTAAGTTCGCTCTCAGTAACCGGGGCATCCACACATAAATTATGTTCAGTCACCTCCAGGTTTGACATCTGACTCCTTCGCAAATCTGGTTGCGGCTAAACCGGACACGAGCCATCTAACCTAATTTCTGCGCTCGATGCTTGCATCCACGATCGGACGAAGCAGAACCACCTGAGCAGGGGGGGGAATTTCGAACAACTTGTTTCCTGTTTTGCACGAACCATGTCAGCCATTGACGATATGTATGTTCCTATCAAGTGCAGAGTAAGGAACACTCATGACAAGCCCAGGCAACCTAATTTTGTTCGTAACGGACAATCATACGCGAAACTTTTTAGGAGTGGCAGGCCATTCTCACGTACGGACACCGAACCTTGACAGCCTGGCAAAACGCGGCGTCCATTTCAAAAACGCTTACGCTGCCACGACATTATGTTGTCCGGCGCGGGCCGCCATCGCGACCGGTCTCTACCCGCATCAAACCGGTTTTTGGGACAATGCGACAATGTACGACGGCTCGGTCAAGACTTGGCACCATCATCTGCGCGACGCACAGGTATCGGTTACGGCGATTGGAAAACTGCATTACCGGTCAGTAGAAGACGACAATGGCTTTACCGAGGAAATCCACACCATGCATGTGGTCGGAGGTGTTGGTTCTCCACTGACGCTATTGCGGGCAACCGAAGACGGCGTGCCAAGCCGCGCCGGACATAAGGCGATTTACGGAAATTCGGGGCCCGGCCAGACCGACTACCAGATCTATGACCGTCAGATCACCGAAAGGGCGATTGATTGGTTGCGCGGCAATGCGGACAACCCCGAGCCTTGGGCTTTGATTGTCTCATATCCCAGTCCGCACCCGCCGTTCCGGGCTGATCAGGAATTCTGGGATCTATATCCGCCCGAAGACATGCCTTTGCCGTCCACATGGGATGTGCCAAACCGCTATGACCATCCTGCGATGGCCTATCTGGCGTGGATGAACCAACTGCCTGAGGGCATGGACGAAACCTTTATGCGGAACGCCTATGCGGGATATTGCGCTCTGATTACCCAGACCGACGCCGAAATCGGCAAGGTCATCGACATGGCGGACGAACTTGGCCTGACCGACACGACACGGTTGGCATATACCTCAGATCATGGCGAGGCGATTGGCGCCCATGGCGTTCTGGGCAAAGCCAATCTGTATGAGCATTCTGCCGGTGTTCCTCTGATTCTGGCAGGCCCAGGCCTTCCCAGGGGCAAGACCGTGTCCGACTGTGTCAGCCATGTGGATTTGTTCCCGACCATTCTGGATTTGTTCGACGTTCCCAACAAAAGTGGCGAAATCCTCCCGGGCTGTTCCCTGTTGAAGGTGATCGGGGGCCAGCAGGTACTGCGGCCGGGATTTTCCGAATATCATGCGATGGGCAGTGTAAATTCCAGCTTCCTGATCCGTCAGGACAATTGGAAGCTGATCTATCACGTCGATTTGCGTAATCAGCTGTTTGATCTGGCCTCGGACCCCGATGAGGCAAATGATTTGCTTGCGGGTGGAGGAACGCACCCGAAAGAGGCAGAGTTGACCGCATTGCTACGCAAGCAGGTCAACCCCGAGGAACTGAATGCACGCAGCAAAGCAGACCAGCTTGCCCGGATCGAAGAATTGGGAGGTTACGAAGCGGTAAGAAACGCCGGATCCATTGCGGCCTCACCCATTCCGGGCACAGAGGTCCGCCTGGAAAAGATCTGAGTATTGGGGTCAATCGGCGTCCAGCACCTTGTCCAGATGCTTTCGATAGGTCAGAACCTCTTGCCGGATTGCATCCTTGATGAATGCTGCGGCCCCTTCGACCTCGCGGTCGCGGGGAACAACAAAACCGACGGGAATGGATTGCTTCGTCTTTAGGCGGCGCAGCACAAATTTCTGACCCAGCAAAGTCTTGGGGAATACTCCGTCGTTGATAGACAGACTGCCCGCCGCTAATCCGACACGGATCGAGACATCGACCTTGCCGCTTTCCTGCCGCACATCCGGGATCAGGCCGACACGGTCGAATACCCGGGCGATGCGCTGGCGCAAGATAGACCCGCTTTCAATCAGCGACAGTGGTTCGTCGGCCAGAGCCTGAACCGGAATCTCACGTTCGCCGGACAAGGCATGATCTCGGGGTAGGATCACACACAAGGGAAAATCGACGATGGGTTCACCACGAACGCTCGGATGAACAACGGGGACGGTTGTCAGAGCGATGTCGAACAGGCGCGATGCTGCCCACCGCTTTATGTTGTGGCGAGCCTCGACGCTGATGTTGATACGGGCTTCCGACCGGGTTTCGCGATAATAGCGCTGAATGGCCGTCGGCAGGATTTGTTCGGCCAGCCGTGGAAAACTCAATATCCGGACCAATTGTTCTCTAGCTGCACCGTCGCGGATCGCGTCAGAGATGCGGGGTAACTCGTCCATTACGCTCAGTGCGCGCATTGCCTCGGGCAAAAGGGTTTCTGCGGCTTCGGTCGGGATTAGGCGCTGCCGTTCGCGGCGGAAAAGCTTCAGTTCCAGATCGCGTTCCAATGCCGACAGCATCCGGCTGGCGGCTGACGGCGTCAGGTGCATCTGTTCCGCTACTTTTGCGATGGTACCCGCCTGCATGACCTCGACAAACAGCTTGAGCGAAGCAATTTTTGGCATTCTCGCAGACATCCATAGTCTCCGGTTTTGGCGTCATATTTGTTGTGCTTTGGGAAGCATCTGATCAGTATCAGCCAATTTGCGCACGAAGTAACCAGCAAGATTTCGTAAATTTCCGGATTCAAGGGACGTGGCGCCGCAATCAAAAATCATAAGCTCTATCCCATTGGTCGATAGCGATACGTCACTTCCGCTAGGGTCTGGATTGGCTGCAATGCGCGATATTCTGATCGTAATCTTTGGCTTTCGGCGTGCTATCCGAATTTCGTCTGGCGATCATATCTAAAAGATATTTTTGGAACCGAACCCGCACGGATATCGTTCAATCAACGCGAATGCCGAAGACATGTGCGGCGGATATGGAAGTGAGGAAACAATGTATGAGGACGCCGTTGCGGCCGCCAAAGACGTGATGCACCGCCACGTGCAGGCACTGAATGCTCGTGATGCCGCAGCCATATCAGAGACGCTGCATTTTCCGCATTTTCGCCTGGCAGGTGAAACCGTAAAGATCTGGGATAGCCCTGACAGCTATCTGAAAGATTTCCACGCCCGTGCGGGTGACAACTGGGGGCACACGGAGTGGGGGCATCTCAGGCCGCTGCAGTCCGAGGCCAGCAAGGTGCATCTGGATGTAATGGTGAACCGGTTCGACAATTCCGGGCAGCCGCTGGTTTCTTTCCGGTCTCTCTGGGTGATCACGCAAATAGCTGGGGTTTGGGCGGCGCAGATGCGGTCCTCGTTTGCGCAGGAGGCGCGCCAGTAAGCGATCACATTTTCTTCTGCCGCGCGCCGGGATATAGTGATCTCGACTGCAAATTGTATTCAGGTGCGCGATGAATATCCGCCAGCTTCGGTATTTTATTTCAATTGTCGATCAGGGCAGCGTATCCAGCGCCGCGCGGGTCCTTCATATCGCGCAACCCGCGCTCAGCCAGCATATCGCCAATCTGGAAGAGGAACTGACTACCGAACTGCTGGTGCGATCATCCCGTGGGGTCAAGCCAACGAAGGCAGGCGAAGTTCTATATCATCACGCCCGCAAGATCGTTGCACAGATCAAAGAGGCAACTGACGACGTTCGGAAAGAGGCCGATACCCCGCGCGGTGAGGTCTCGATTGTTGTGCCGCCGATGCTGGGTGTTCACGTGGCACCATTGTTGCTGGAACGAGTTGCCGAGAAGTACCCCGAAGTCGAGCTTCGGATTATGGAAGAACTGGCCCTGAACGTAAAAGAGATGATTGAAAACAGCCGGGTGGACTTGGGTGTTCTGGCGACCCGCGACAAAACCCCCAAGGCTGAATACTTACATCTTTATACAGAACCGCTGTATCTTGCGTCCCGCCGCAAATCTGACGACAAGCCATGCTCGGGGGATGAGACCGTGGATGTCAAAGCGCTGTTTTCCACACCTCTGGTCCTGAGCCAACAGTCCCATGCTGTGCGCGAGATTGTCGAAGATGTCGCGGAAAAAATGGGGCGCACGCTGAACCTGCGTGTGACGACCGAGTCCGCACGTCTGCGGATCAGCTACATTCGCAGCGGCGTAACATCCGGAGTGTTGCCCTGGCCCTCAATCGATGGTCTCTGGCGTCGCGGAGAGATTTCGGCAAAACGGCTGGTCAACCCGGATCTGATCCGCGAAGTGTACCTGACCTGGCCGCGCAATCAGCCGCTGAACGCCGCGTCTCGGGCAGTCAGGCAGGAATTGCTGGATATCTGCCACGAACTGTTCGAAAGCGGCGTGATCCGGGGCACGTTCCGGCATGTGCAGCCCGAGGATCAGAAACCGTAAAGACGCGCGGGATTGTCCGTCAGGATTGCGTTTCGGGTTGCCGCCGCTGGCGCCCAAAGCGCCAGTTCATCCAACAAATCGCCGTCATTGGGCATCGCCACCGGAATGTGCGGGTGCGGCCAATCGGTGCCATAGACGACCTGATCCGGGTTCGCGGCGATCAGGGCTTGGGCAATGGGCGTAACATCGTCAAATTGCGGCGCGGCCTGGCCGGTGATCCGATACGCGCCCGAAAGTTTGGACCAGGCCTTGCCCTCGTGCATCAGGTCCAGCAGTGCCTGAAACCCCGTGGTCCCGATCCCCTTGCTCACCGGAAAATGCCCCATATGATCAAAGACGGTTTGTACCGGCAGGGACGAGAAATAGGCGTAGGGGTCAGGAAAGGTGCTGATGTCCAACAGCACCTGAAGGTGCCAGCCCAATGGCGCGATCCTGTCGGCTATGGCGCGCACCTCAGCCATCGCCTTGTCGCCGCTGAACAATAGATTAGCCCGGACGCCGCGCGCACCCTGATCGTGCATCTGCTGCAATTGTTCCTCGGTGACTGCACCATCGACGACCACGATTGCGCGGTATTGTTCGCGGTCGGCTTCGGCCGCCTCCAGTGTCGCGCGATTATCGGTTCCATAAATGCTGGGCTGGACGATCACAGCACGCTCGAAACCAAGAGTGGTCAGTAGATGTTCGTAGGATGCTAAGGATGCCTCGGGTGGTGTATAAAATCTGTCCGGCACCATCGGATATTTTTCTTGCGGACCAAACACGTGGGAATGGCAATCACAGGCTAGTGGCGGCATTGCGAATTGTGGCGCGCGGGGGGCCGGATCGGGACCGGCGCAGGCGGGAATTTGGGGGTTGCCCACGGTCATGCGGAAGCACCCTTCGAAGCGACGAAGTCAGCCTTTACGCCGGGGGCAGGCGTTGCGCCAAATCCGCCCCGTTCCAGCACCGCCGCGACCCCGCCATGTTTCTCGATGATTGCCGCCTGATCCGTTTTGGCCTGGCGATCGACCGCATCCGGATCGCAGACCTTGAGCAATTCGGCATGCAGTTCAGCGCGGATTGCATCGTATTCGGGCGCAGTGCCCAGATCGTTGATCTCAGCAGGGTCAGTGTCGAGGTTGAAGAGCTGCGGATCCAGCCCGGTGTAATAGATGTATTTCCACGGCCCCTTGCGGATCATGAAGGCCCCCGACATTGCCCCCGCGGCATGATATTCAGAAAACACGGCGCGGTTCGGGCAATCTTCTTCGGCGGCAATCTGGAACAGCGACCGACCGGGCAGTTCGGGGTCATCGGCGCTGAGCCCGGCGCAATCCAGCACCGTTGGGAAAACATCAGCCAATGACACTGGCGTCTTACTGACCTTGCCGCCCGGCACATCCGGCCCGGCCATGATCATCGGAATGGCGGCGGCCTCTTCATACATGTTGGATTTGCCCCACATGCCACGCTCGCCCATGTTGTCGCCGTGGTCGCTGACATAGATGACATTTGTGTTGTCGTTTAGCCCGGCAGCTTCGATCGCATCCAGAATTCGGCCCACATTGTAGTCCATGAAGCTGATCAATCCAAAATAACCGGTCAGCGCGGCCTGCGTGCGTTCCTCGTTGAAATTGTCATAGACAAAGCAATGGCGCAGTGCCTTGAGCCAGGGGTGGTCATCCTCGCGCGCGGGTTTCGTAGGCTTGAGGTCCATGTCCTTGTAGAGGTCATAGAATTCTTGCGGTGCGGTCAGCGGGAAATGGGGCGCGACCATCGAGATGAACACGGTCCATGGCTTGTCGCTTGCCGGTTCGTTTCCACGCTCGGCAATCCACGCGCAGGCCGCGTCGGTGATGTTGCGGTCATAGGTGGTGTACGAGGTTTCTCCCGCGCCGGCGCTGTCCGCCAGATCGCGTGCTTTCCACCGGCGCGGCATCGGCTCGCGGACACAGCCCAGCACGTCGCCGACACCATTGACCAGATGCATCGGGATCTGCTGGAAATCCAGCCCCACGGGGTCGGATTCGTTGCGGTAATGCAGTTTGCCGATCGAGCCCACTGGGTTTCCGTTCTGCTGCAGGTAGTGCCCCCAGGATTTCGGCTCGCCGGTGTAAGGTGTGGCGTTGTCCCAATGGCCGGTCTGATGGCCGTATTTGCCGGTTGCAAAGCTGGCGCGTGCAGGCACACAGATCGGCGCATTGGTATAGGCGCTTTCGAACAGGGTACCCCGTGCGGCCAGCCGGTCCAGATGGGGTGTCTTGATGAACGGATGTCCAGCGCATCCCATGATGTTGGACGCGTGTTCATCGGACATCAGGACAATCATGTTATGGGCGGTCATGGGGACCTCGATTCTTTTTGTGGTTACGGTTCAAGCCGCGCCAGAAGCGCAGAGCAGGGATGTGCGGGTTCGGCATCGCCGAACCGTCCGGTCTGGGACCGGCAGGAAAACCCGGTAGCCAACGCGCCGAGCCCGGCGGTTTCCAGAGGTTCACGCCAGGACAGGTCAAAAAGCTGGCCGGACATGGCGCGGTGTTCGGCTTCGTGACCAAACAACCCTGCCATGCCGCAGCATCCGGTATCGGCGATGTCGAGCGTCAGTCCGAAATGCCGGAACACCGACTGCCAGCGTCGGGAGGTGGCGGGGTCGGCGGTTTTCTCGGTGCAATGGGTGAACAGGGTGTAGCGTGCGGCCTCGTCGTCGGGCAGCCGGGGCAGCGCGTGCAGATTGTCGGACAGGAAGCGGTCGAGCGACAGGACCTGACTTGCGCCCAGATCGTAATCCTTGTTCAGCAGGTCGGTCACGGCGGGCTCAAGACTGATCAGTGGCAGATCATCTGCCCTAAACTGCGACAGCAGAGCGGTGGTCTGATCGCGCTGCGCTGCAAAAGCGTTCATCATGCCGCGTACCTGCCGGGCCTTGCCGTTGGCGACCGGTGGAATGGCCCAGACGGTAAATCCCAGCCGGCCCAGCAGAACCGCCGATTGCGCGATCACTTTGGTATCGAACGCACCGGTGAAGCTGTCCAGCACCAACAGAACGGGGCGTTCTCCCCAGTTCGACGGGCGCGTATTGGGAGAGACCAGTTTGCCCCCGGCGTCTTGCACCGCCTGTTCGGCGGACAAAGCGGAATAGCGGGGGATGTCAACCAGGCCGAACCCCCGGTTCAGCACAGCGCGCATTAGAGGGTTGCCCGCCAGCAGATTGGCCGGTCGCGGCAGCTTTCGCAGGGCCAGCGAAAGTCGCTCCATATGGCGCAGCACATGGTCGCGCGCGGGGCGGGTGCGGGTCTTGAAATATTCATGCAGGAAGGCGGATTTCATTGCTGGGATATCAACGCGGACCGGGCATTGGCCAGTGCAGGATTTGCACGACAGGCACGTGTCCAGACTGTCCTTCAGCGCCTCTTCCACCGGGGCGACATCCTCGCCGGTCGAACGCAGCCGCGTCCACTCTCGAAACAGACTGGCGCGGCCCTTAGGGGCCTGAACCTTGTCACGCGTGGCCTTGTAGGACGGACACATCGGATCGCTGGGTGCCCAGTTGTGACAGGCCCCATTGCCGTTGCAGGCTATGGCACGGTCGAAATCGGCATGGACCGTTTCGTCGATCTGGGCATCTCGCGCTCCGCGCATCGGCACGGCGTCCAGCTTCATCACCGTCATGTCACTGTCGGCCGCCGTCACCAGCTTGCCCGGATTCAGCCGGTTGTCGGGATCGAAGGCGGCCTTGATCCGACGCATCACGCCATAAAGGTCAGGACCTACATATGTTTCGACATATTCGCCCCGCATCCCTTTGCCATGCTCACCCCAGATCAGGCCTCCATGCTTTTGGCATAGCGCTGACACCGCGTCCGATATCGGACGGATCTGGTCCCGGTCCGCCGGGTCGCGCATGTTCAGCATGGGGCGCACATGCACACAGCCCACATCGGCATGGCCGAACATGCCGTAAGTCAGGCCGCGTGCATCCAGCAACTGGCCGAACTCGGCCACAAAGGCCGACAGGTTTTCTGGCGGCACGGCTGCATCCTCGACAAAAGGCAGACCGATACGGCTGGTTTCCACTGCTGCCAGCAAGCCGACCGAGCGTTTGCGCATCTCCCACAGTGCCGACATCTCGGCAGGCGCGGCGGTGGCCACCTGCGCGGTCAGGGGGATGTAGTTCTTTTCCAGAATGCCCGCCAGGCGGTCCTGACCGGCACGTACTTCGTCATCGTTGTCGCCGGTGAATTCGACGAACAGGAACCCACCTGCCTCACCGACTTGACCCAGCACGCTTTCCACCTCGCTCCACATCGGAGAGGCTGCGGCCAGCGCAAGAATCTTATCGTCCAGAAACTCGATGGCGGCGGGCTCGGCCTTGACCAAATGGGGAACGTGTTCCAGCGCCGCTATGCAATTGTCATAGGCCAAAACCGTGAGCGCCCGTATATTAGGGATTGGCGTGATGCGCAGTGTTAGTTGAGTGGTCAGGGCCAGCGTACCTTCGGACCCGGCAAGTAGTTTGACATAATTGAGATCGCCCGCGTCTGTACGCGCCTCGTCCAGGTTATAGCCGGTCAAACCCCTGTTCATGACGGGAAACTGCTGGGTGATCTCTTGGGTATGGGTGTTCAGATCGTTTCGGATGGCGCTGCCGATACGCTCCAGTTCGGCATCCGAAGTTGCGTGAGTGGTGGCCGTGGCACTTCTCCCATTGGCCAGAATGATATCGGCGCTCAGAACATGGTCCGACATACGGCCATAAATCCGACTGCCCTTGCCGCTTGCATCGGTGGCGAACATGCCGCCCACCGTCGCCCGCGACGATGTGGAAACCGTAGGGGCAAAGAAATAACCCTGCGGTCTGAGATAGGCATTGAGCTGGTCCAGCACGACCCCTGGTTCGACAGTGACCGAGCGGGCCTTTATGTCCAAAGATAGAATGCCGATCATGTGCCGGGACATGTCGATCACCACGCCGTCATTCAGCGACTGGCCGTTGGTGCCGGTTCCGCCCCCGCGCGCGGTCAGCGCGATGCCAAATCGATCCGCAAGCGCTGCGGCCTTGGCCACGTCGGCGGCATCCCGGGGGAACAGGATCGCCTGAGGCGCGATGTAATAGATGCTGTTGTCGGTCGCCCCGACCAGCCGCGCGGCTTCATCCTCGGCAATGTCACCGCCAAAGCCATCGGCGCGCAGGGCGTTCAGATACTGCCGCAGATTGGATGCGGTGTCGTCCAGCATATCTTCAGAATCCCTGTTGGTGTGCCCGAGCGCCGGTCAGGGCACTCGGGTAGGGGGTTTGTCAGGTTTGCAATTCGGCAGGAGCGGCCTTGCGGGCGCGCATCCGTCCGATGATGCGGATACCGATTGCGATCACGGGGATGGCAAAGAAGATCAGCGCGACCGGGCGGTGCAGGAAGATGCCGAACCCGTCATCGGTCAGCAACACCGACTGGCGCAATGCCTGTTCGGCACCGGGGGCCAGCACAAAGGCGATGATCGCCGCAGCAGGGCTGAAGTTCAGCGTCCGCATGAAGTACCCGATCAGACCAAAGATGCAGGCCACCAGCACGTCGAACATCGACGACCGCGCGGTGTAGGCCGAGATTAGGGCCACCGCCAGAATGGTCGGATAGATCAGCCGCTGCGGCACCTTGTCGATGACCCGGCCAATGACCGGCCCCAGGAACCAGCCGATCAGACCATAAAGCGCGATACCGATCAGACCAGCGGCAAACAGGCCATAGACGATGTCGCCCGAGGTCTCGAAGATTTTCGGACCAACCTGAATACCATGGATCAGGAACACACCCATCAGCATCGCGGCAATGGTCGAACCCGGAACGCCAAGCGCCAGCAACGGGATCATCGACGGGCCGGATACCGCGTTGTTGGCGGCCTCGGGCGCGGCCACGCCCTCGATGGCGCCTTTGCCCCATTCGTCCTTGTTCTTTGCTTTCGCCTTTGACGAGCCATATGCCACGAAACAGGCCACCGCCGAGCCGACGCCGGGGATCAGGCCCACCAGCGCGCCGATGAACGATCCGCGCCCGATAAAGGGCAGGCAGCGTTTGATTTCGGCCCAGCTAAGCTGGTCATCCTCGGGCTTGCGGGCCGCGATTTCGTCATGATGCGCCTGACCGGACCGCGCGGCTTGAACCTGCGCAAACACCTCGGAAATCACGAACATGCCGATCAGCAGGGGCACCAGCGAGAAGCCGTTATACAGCTCGACCATGCCGAAGCTGTACCGCGGCTCGGATGTGATCGGATCGAGTCCGATCATCGCCAGCGTTGCGCCAAACAGGGTCGAAGCGATGCCCTTGAGGACGGAATCCGAGATCACCGAACCGATAATCAGGAAGGCGCAGACATAGATCGCAAAGTAATCCGGGGGTCCCAGTTCGCGGGTCAGCTGTGCGATGGTCAGCGCGCCGAAGATCAGCATGAACTCACCTACATAGTCGCCAATGACCGACGCGGTTGTCGCGGTCTTGAGCGCTTTGCCTGCCTGACCCTTCTTGGTCAGCGCGTGCCCGTCGATCACCGTCGCAGCTGCGGCCGTTGTTCCCGGAGTATTGAACAGGATGGCCGAAATGGACCCGCCGAACCGCCCTGCCTTGCCGATGACATAGAGGAAAGCCAGCGCTGACAGAGGATCGATGTAATAAGTGATAGGCACCAGCATCGCGATCGCAGCCGAGGCCGTCAAACCCGGCACCGCACCGACGATCACACCGAGGATCGAGCCCAGCACCACGAACATCAATGTCTCGGGTGTGGTGAAAATGGTGTAGAAACCGTTCAGAAGTTCCATGTCACATTCCTCACTTCAGCCCGATCAGGGACAGGGGGTTGAAGATGGTGGCGGCTGGTTCGAACACTGTCATCAGCTTGAAAAACAGCAGATACAGCACGGCTGTCCCGATCACCGGTAACAGGATTAACGCCGGGGGGCGCACTGCAAAAAGCAGTGCCGCACAGAACAGCGTTACGAAACAGGCGGTGACGTAACCGAACGCGCCGAACATCCAGACAAAGGCCAGCCCCAGCAGGAACAGTGGCACGGCGTCAGAAAAAAAGCGTTTCGCCTCAAAGCTGCTTTTGTCTGCCGGGGCGGTCTGGTTACGGACACCAAAAACAATCAGGGTCAAACCAATCAGCCCCAGCGCCACACAGATCGCCTGTGGAAAGAACCGGGGCCCGACACCTTCTTCGTCAACAAAATCCAGCGAGATGTTGAAGGATTTCCAGAAAAAGAAGGTGGCCAGAGCGGCCAGCGCGGCCCCTGCCACAATGTTGTGGCGCGCAGTATTGCGCGCCATGTTGATATCCACGTTCTGGGTCATTCCAGACCTTCCAGGAGCTTGCCCCACTCAACCTTGGACGTATCGATGTTTGCGGCAGTATCCGCGCCATTGACGCTTGCGGTTGGCAGACCGGCGGTGTTCAGCGTGTCAAGGTAGGCTGAGTCCTGAGTGATCGCGACAATCGCCTCGGACAGTTGCGCCACGACCTCATCGGGAGTGCGGGCTGGCGCCATCACGATCATCTGCGACGAGACCGGGATGAAGTCGATGCCCAGGGACTTGGCGGTCGGTGCATCCGGAGCTGCCGGGTGCGTATCGTTTGACAGAACCGCCAGCAGACGAACTTCGTCTTCGAAACCAAGACCCAGATGCGCGCCCATGACGCCGAAATCAACTTCAGAACTGGCCAGTGCCGCACGCACGCCCGAACCACCTTTGAACGGGACGTCCTTGGCTTTGACGTCGTTGGGGTTCAGAACGCCGAGACCCGCCATATGCCAGACATTGCCGCGACCGGTATGGCCCCAACGCAACGCTGTGTCTGAGGATTTGCCTGCTTCGAGTAGCTCGTCCAGCGATTGGATGGGCGATCCCGCAGGCACGAAGATACCGGCGGTCAGTTCGCCGATTGTGCCGACCATCTTGAAGTCGTCCGTCGAAACAACCTGCGGCTTGATCAGGTTCTTCAGAACAATTGAGCCTGCCGAGGCCAGATACAGGGTATAGCCGGTGGGGGGCTGATCCGCTACAAAGCGACCGCCAACCAGACCGCCGCCTCCAGGCTTATTGACAACAACCACGGGCTGTCCGCCGGTATGCGCCTCAGCTGCGCTGGCCAGCGCCCTGGCATAGGTGTCGGTGCCACCACCGGCCTTGAAACCTACGATCATATCGATCGGGCGCTCGGGGAAACTGTCGGCCTGGACCATTGTTCCTGCCACAGTCAATGCCGCACCAGCGGCAAGGCTTTTCATCCATCCAAGTTTTGTCATGGTTCTCCTCCCATCGAGTTCGCGGCAGTACGGCAGCGACTATTGTTTCATTCTCAGAGGCTATCGCTGGTACGGGCCATTCAGGAAATACTATCTTATGATTTCCCCCATCGGAAAATCATATCGGAATATCCCATGGTCCCTCCAACGCTCGGGGCTCATCAGCCACCGGGCTAAACTCTTTCCAGCAAAAGCGAAATTCCCTGGCCGACGCCAATGCACATAGTGCAGATCGCTCGGGTTCCTCCCTCTCGCTCCAGATGGCGTGTCGCCGTCAAGGCCAGCCTCGCCCCTGACATGCCCAAGGGGTGACCCAGTGCAATCGCGCCTCCGTTGGGATTTACCTTTGGGGAATCATCGGGCAGCCCCAGCGCCCTTGTCACGGCCAAGGCCTGTGCCGCAAACGCTTCATTAAGTTCTACAACATCGATTTGCCCGATTCCCAATCCTGTTCGGGACAGCAGTTTCTGCACGGCTGGCGCCGGACCAAAGCCCATGATCCGGGGTGCGACCCCGGCCGTAGCCGCGCAGACGATCCGGGCGCGTGGCGTCAGGCCATGACGTTTTGCGGCGTCTTCACTAGCAATGATCAGCGCTGCGGCACCGTCATTTATGCCCGACGCGTTGCCTGCTGTCACCGACCCGCCATCACGAAACGGCGCGCGCAGTTTGGCCAGCCCTTCAAGCGTGGTTTCCGGCCGGGGATGTTCATCGGTGTCAATGACCATCGGATCGCCTTTGCGACGAGGTATGGTCACGGATGTGATCTCTTCCGCGAATATGCCTGCCGTTTGCGCCGCCGCTGCACGCTGTTGTGAGCGAAGGGCGAAAGCATCCTGGTCTTCCCGGCTGATCCCAAAGTCTTCGGCTACGTTTTCGGCCGTCTCAGGCATCGAGTCGATACCATATTGCGTTTTCATCTGGGCGTTGACAAAGCGCCAGCCAATGGTTGTGTCGTGGATTTCTGCCGCTCGGGAATAGGCAGTGCTTGCCTTTGGCATCACAAAGGGCGCGCGGCTCATGCTTTCGACACCGCCCGCGATGATCAGGTCGGCATCCCCGGCCCGGATCGCACGCGCGCCGTAGGATATCGCATCCAGCCCCGAACCGCACAGCCGGTTCAAGGTTGTCCCGGATACGGTCTCGGGCAACCCGGCCAGCAGGGATGACATGCGCGCAACATTGCGGTTATCCTCGCCCGCCTGATTGGCGCAGCCGAACAGGACGTCGTCAACCGCCGCCCAGTCCACCTGCGGATTTCGCTCCATCAAGGCCCGCAGCGGCACAGCACCCAGATCGTCGGGCCGGACCGCGGACAGCCCACCGCCATAGCGCCCGATGGGCGTGCGGATCGCATCACAGATAAAGGCATCAGACATCAGATCACTCCGGCGTTGCGCATCGCCTGAATGGCGGCATCGTCGTGGCCCAACCCGCGCAGGATCTCGTCAGTATCCTGCCCTTTGCCGGGTGGGGGGCGGTTAAACTCATTCAATCCGGCGGAAAACTTGGTGGGGTACCCAGCCTGAAAGCATTTGTTCTCGCCTTCGCCCAGCTCACCGAACATGCCGCGTTCTTGCAAATGCGGGTCGTCGAACAGGCGCAGGTCCTGATAGACCACCGCCCAGGGAAGATCTGTCGGACCAAAAAGCGCTTCCCACTCGGGCAGCGTTTTTGAGGCGAACATCTCGGACATCAAGGCGTGCACTTCGGATTTGCGCTGGTTGCGCAGTATGTTGGTAGCGTATTCCTCACGGCCCAGCTGCGGAAAATCAGACGCCATCAGAGCGGCCAGCTGCACCCAGAACTTGTTTTCAAAGAGACCAATGGCGATGTGCCCACCATCGCTGGTTTCAAAGATATCGTTGTCAGGCATCACAAAGGACATCTTGTCGGGGTCGCCCTCGCACAGCTCATGCGCGATGCGCACCAAGGGCGCGGACCAGTTCACCATCGCGTCGGTGATCGCAACGTCCAGATACTGACCCTTGCCGCTGATCTTGGCCGAGGCCATGGCCACCGCCAGCGACAGCGCGCCATACATCGCGCCCGCGTAGTCTGACAGGCGGACCTTGGGGCGGGCGAGCTTGTCATTGACCTGGCTGGGCACGGCAAAATAGCCCGACAGAGCCAGAAAATCGATGTCGTGCCCGGCGCGATGGCGATAGGGACCGGTCTGTCCAAATCCCGACAACGAGCAATACACGATCGCCGGATTCAATGCCCGGACAGCCTCGTATCCGAAGCCAAGCCGATCCATCACACCCGGGCGAAAGCTTTCGATGACCGCATCCGCGCTTTTCAGCAGGTCGGTCAGCACTGCTTTGCCCTCATCGGATTTCAGGTCCAGTGTCAGGGATTTCTTGTTCCGGTTTAGTCGCGCGAACATGTCTTTGCCAAGACGTCGCCCCGGATCGCCATGTTTGGGTTCTTCGATCTTGACGACATCGGCCCCCAGGTCGGCCAGCGATTGCGTTGCAAAGGGACCAGGCAGCAGGCGTGACAGATCGACAATGCGCATGCCGTTCAGAAAGGACCAGTCATTCGTCATTGCGCCGCCTCCGGATGTGCCTGTTTCCATTCTTTCTGGATACTTTTGCCGATGGTGTTGCGCTGAATTTCGGAACTACCAGTCAATACACGGAACATGCGTAGACGGCGGAACACCCACTCGACGGGGTGGTTCTTGGTCATTCCGGTCGCGCCATGGATCTGGATCGCCTTGTCAGCCACCTGAAAAGCGTTTTCAGCGACAAAAACCTTGCACATGGCCGCCTCGGTTCGGATGTTTTCACCCCGGTCCGCCTTGGCGGCGGCGGCGTGGATCATCGAATGAGCGGCAAAATTCGCGGTTTTCATATCGGCCAGCATGTGCTGGATCGCCTGAAAGTTGGCGATGGGTTGTTTAAACTGTACCCGCCGGTTGGCATAATCCACCGTCTGTTCCAGAGCAAACTGCGCATGGCCCAGCATGGTGGGGCATTGCAGAAGACGGTTGATGTTGATCCGCTCCATCCCCAGCTTGAACCCGTTGCCCAATCCTCCAAGGATATTGCGCGCAGGCACCCGGACATTTTTTAGAATGATGTCATTGTCGATATGCTGACCGGACATCGGCAGGTAATGCCCTTCGACCCGATACCCGGGCGAGGCCGCATCAATCAGAAACGCAGTCACGCCATCTGCCCCCGCTTCCGGGTCAGTCACACACATTACGATGGCAAAATCCGCCGTGCGAGACGCGGTGATATAGCGTTTGTGCCCGTTGATGATGTAGTCGTCGCCATCCTTGACGGCGGTGGTTTCGATCCGCATCGCATCTGATCCCGCATTGGGCTCACTCAGCGCAAAACAGCCGGCCCGTTCACCGCGCGCGGCGGGGTAGAAAAACTCTTCGTTTTGCTCGTCGGTCGCGCGGGTGATGATGTATCCGATCCGTATCGGCCCGCCGTTTTCACCCAGTACACAGCCATAAAGCGCCGCGTTGGACCGTGTGCAATCGGCCTTGAGCGTGCACAGCTGATCGATGGACAGACCCAGCCCGCCAAACTCTTCGGGCAGGTTGCAGCCATAGATGCCCAACTCGCGTGAACGTTTCCACCATTCTTCCAGCTGCGCCCGTTCGAACCGGGTTTCGTGGGTTAGACCATGCTCCTGTTCAAACGGGATCATTTCATCATAGAGCAGATTGTTCACTTTCGACCGCAGGTCGGCAAAGGCTTGGCTCTCAAGGCCCGACGTCGCGCGATTTAGCCCCTGATCCATGGTCACACCTTCCGATCCGAGTTGGCCCAATAGCCGTCTCGCACTCGGCGACGCAGAATCTTTCCAGCGTCATTTTTCGGCAGCTCGTTCACGATATCGATCGAATGCGGTTTCTTGAATTTCCCTAGTTTTTCAACGCAATGTGCTATCAGAGCATCCGCATCTATCTTGATCTTATCGCGCGGAACGATCACCGCCTTTACAGCCTCGCCCAGATCGGAATCTGGTACGCCAACGACACACACCTCATAGACTTCGGGATGTTCGAACAGCGCATTCTCGACCTCGTTGGGATAGACATTGAAGCCACCCGTGACGATCATGTCCTTCTTGCGGTCGACGATGAAGATATAGCCGGTATCATCCATGTAAGCGATGTCACCGGTGTGGTAGTACCCGTTCTTCAACACCGGTTCAGTCAGTTCTGGGGCGTTGTGATAGCCCTGCATCACATCTTCACCGCGTATCACCAGTTCTCCGGCCTCTCCCACGGGCATTTCATTACCCGCGTCGTCGACCACCTTCACTTCGGACTCGAACAGCGGGCGACCGCATGACTGAAACAGCTCGGGTCGGGTTTCCATTGCCAATCGGTGATCCGCTTCAGTCAGCATCGTGACGGAGGAACAAACCTCTCCCGCACCGTACCCCTGGTTCAGAATGGGGCCAAAGAATTCGACGGCTTCACGCAGACGCGTGGGTGAAATCGGCGCCGCACCATACCGCAGTAGCTTGAGCGAAGAGAGGTCATAGTTACCTCGGTTCGGTGCGGCCAGGATGCGGTTGATCATGGTCGGGACCAGATAGGTCTGCGTCACCTTCTCACGCTCCAGCGTTGAAAGGTACGTATCCACATCAAACCGCGACAGGATGATATTGGTATGCCCCTGCGCAAGCATGGGCAACAATGCCATCCCGGACACGTGGGTAATGGGCCCCACATGCAGAAAGGTCTCGGGCTGATCTGGATAAAGGCGCGACCGGAACGTGATCTTGCGCAGAATGGCGCGCCGGTTGCGCACAGAATGCATCGCGGCCTTGAGAACGCCAGATGATCCGGAAGTATAATGATGCACAGCGATGTCATCAGGATCGGCCTCGACACAGACAGGGGCGTTGTCGACCAGTGTCAGCGCGTCTTCGTAGCTACCGCCCTCTCCCATGACCAGAAGGGTTTGCAGGCCAGATGTTTCGGTCAGGGCCTGCTGCGCAGCGGCCAAATGCGCCTCATCCGTGATCAGGACCCGAACCTGACTGTCAGCGCAGACATGCACCACTTCTTCCGCTGACAGCCGTGCGTTGATCGGAACACGGACAAATCCGCCCTTCAACAGCGCCACTTCGGCTTCGGCGATTTCAACCCGGTTCCACGCCAATACTGCAACCCGCTCGCCCTTGGCGACGCCCAATCCGGCCAGAGCCGTCGCCAGACGATTTGTCCGGTCATCCAGTTCCGCATAGCTGAGCGCAACACGTTCATCCTTGAGCGCAATCCGGTCGGCCCAAAAGCGGGCGGCGCGGGTTACAAGATATCCCAGATTCGTCATGACAACCTCTCAGTTCGTTTTCGAGCCCAGCCTGAAGCGAGGGCATAGCTGATTGTCAGGAAAGGTAGAGAGTGGCGTTCAATAAGGAAAATATCATTTTTGACTGCTGGACATAGCAAAACGATATGGGTGTGATTTGCGGTCCCATAGGGTTTGCGTCTGGATGAGATCGGAACTCTCTATGCCCTTTTTCGGTGAGATCTTCGGTAGAGATACCGGCAGAGGATCATACAAACCGGAGGACAAAGCATGAGCGCAGTGACGGTGACACGGGTTGGGCAGGTTGGAGTGATCCGAGTGGATGCCCCGCCGGTCAATGCAATTTCGCAAGCGGTCCGCCAGGGTTTGTGGGATGCAGTTGAGGCCATTGTCGCCGATCCGCGGGTAGCGGTTGGCGTGCTGATCTGCGCGGGCCGGACCTTCATGGCAGGCGCGGATGCGTCTGAGCTGGGCAAGCCGCCGGTGCCGCCGCATCTGAACGATCTGGTGTTGTTTATTGAATCCTGTCCTAAGCCGGTCGTCGCCGCGATCCATGGTCAAGCGCTTGGCGGTGGGCTGGAAATTGCGCTGGCCTGCTCGCATCGGGTCGCGGTTTCGAATGCCCGTCTCGGCCTGCCCGAGGTCAATCTGGGCTTTGTCCCCGGTGCGGGTGGTACGCAACGCCTGCCCAGGCTAATCGGCGTGGAACCCGCGCTTGAGATGGCGGTCGAGGGCCAGCCGGTTGCGGCGCAAAATGCGCTGGAAACCGGGTTGATCAATGCGATCACCGAGGATTTGGAACCCGATGCAATGGCCTTTGCGGCTACGCTGATCGGGGTCGATCCGACCCCGGTCAAGCTGAACCGCCCGATTGCCGCCGAAAGCTTTGAGGCGGATGTGTTCGATCGGTGGCGGGCCATGTGTGGCAGGCGCAAACGCGGGCTGGATGCGCCGCTGGCGGTGATCGACGCGGTTCAGGCGGCGGCCGGCCCCGATTTTCAGGCCGGGCTGGACACCGAACGCGCCCTGTCGCTCAGGCTGCGCAAAAGTCCGCAGTCCACGGCGCTGCGGCATATCTTCTTTGCCGAGCGCGCGACCTACAAGGTCGACGGGCTCGACCTGTCACAGGCGGGCGACCTCAGCAGCGTCGCGGTGATCGGGGCCGGGACAATGGGCGCTGGCATCGCGCAGGTCTTTGCCGCGCAGGACATTCCCGTCACGCTTGTCGAGATTTCGGAAGAGGCCGCGCAGGCCGGGCTCGAACGTGTTCGCGACAATCTGGAACAGGCGGTCAAACGCGGAAAGCTGGACGCGGCACAGGCCGAGACGATTCTGGCGCAGGTCACGCCCACCACCGACTATCAGGCGCTGGCGTCCACCGACCTCGTGATCGAAGCAGCGGTCGAGGATATGGCGATCAAGAAACAGATCTTTGCGCGGCTGGATCGAGCCTGTCATCCGGATGCGATCCTGGCCACCAACACCTCTTATCTGGACATCAACGAGATCGCCACCGCGACGTCCCGGCCAGACCGCGTGGCGGGGCTGCATTTCTTCAGCCCTGCGCAGATCATGAAACTGGTCGAGATCATTCGCACTGACAGCACCAATCCCGCAGTGACGGCAACGTTGGCAGCGGTGTTGAAAAAGCTGGGTAAAGTCGGAGTCATCGCCGGGGTTTGCCATGGCTTCATCGGAAATCGCATGTATCAGGCGTATCAACGAGAGGCGGGTCTACTGATGCTGGAATGCGGCTCTCCCGAGCCGGTCGATGCGGCGTTGCGGCAGTTCGGCATGGCAATCGGGCCATTTGAAGTGCTTGATTTATCAGGCATCGATATCGGCTATCTGATGCGCAAGGCGCTGCCAGACGGGGCAGTTCACCCTTTAGCATTTCAAGTCCATGATCGCCTTGTCGAAATGGACCGCAAGGGGCGCAAGACGCAGGCTGGATTTTACAGTTACGGCGCGGGAAGCATAAATTTGGACGACACTGTTCTTACCCTGATACGAGACATTGCAAAAAAGGCGAGGATTGCGCATCGTGGCTTGTCGGTTCAAGAGATAACGGACCGGTGTATCCGTGCACTGCATGACGAGGGAAAGGCTATCTTGTCCGAAGGCGTCGCGGCCAAGCCGGGCGATATCGATGTAGTCTTTGTCAATGGCTATGGCTTTCCGCGTCACAGGGGCGGACCGATGTATCATGGAAAAAACGTCGTCGGCTAAACGACAATGTCACTTCGGCTGACTCGGCGATGAACCCAACGAGGGCGGGGTTGGAGCCAAGTCGTAAGGTTCGAATGCGGAGTATTTGCCGCATAGTTGTAGGAAAAGTTTGATATGACAAATGAAATTGATGCTAACCTGGCGCGTGGGTTGGAACTTGCTTCGCACGGCAGGCAACAAGACGAAGGCGTGCTGGTAATTCGCACCATAGCCATGCCCGCAGACACCAATCCGTCGGGTGATATTTTTGGGGGATGGCTCATGTCCCAGATGGATCTCGCGGCAGGCAATATGGCAGGTCGCGTATCGCAGGGGCGCGGTGCCACAGTCGCCGTCGAAGCTATGAAATTTCTTAGACCGGTGAAAGTAGGAGACGAAGTGACCCTGTATGCTACATTGCGGGCTGTCGGACGAACTTCGATGCGAATTCACGTAGATGCCTGGGCAAGACCAAGATACTCTGGCAATGCTGAGAAAGTGACGGATGCGGATTTCGTATTTGTCGCGCTAGAAAAAGACGGTACTCCGAGACCGGTTTTTGACGAACCATGATCGCTGGCTATTTCCGCAAAAGATCAGCTGCAAACTTTTGAACATCCACGTTTGCGGCTTTAGGTTTTGGGCCGCATGTATCGTAAATTAGTTGAAGGCCGGGGTATCTGCGCTTTCTTCGAAAAAGTAGCGTATCTCCAGCCAATTTCAGAGATACCTGATCCGCACGCTTTGATCCCGGTCGCACCCAAGTTCCTCCAGTATCCTTTCCGCGTCCAAATTGAAGTCTTTCATCAGGTCCGCGACTTGAACCGCTTGAAAGCTATCAAGATTCCGCACCGTCCGACCTTCTTCGAAGGTAATCAACTCGTGGGATCTTCCGGACCAACGCACGATGCCACCGCAAAGCCGCTGACTTTCCATATTGACCAGTTCGGCCACAGGGTCGGCAAAGAAATCGCTCCACTTAAGAAATCCAGTACTGACTGCCCGCGCCACTGCCTGTTCAATCGTCCGGCTTTTGAGCTTGGTGGTGATTGAAGCAGTCAGTGCCTCTACCATTCGCGAAGAATGCCCAGTCTGCCTGGCAATGACAGAGGGTATCAAACCCGACGCGAGCATCTTCAACACGCCCAGCTCATCGCCGGACAGGGAATCCGAGGGAAAGTTGAATACGGTTTCAATGACATCTAGGGCAAGCAGGTGCAGAATCTGTGCTTCATGGCGTAGGGCAGGGAGCATTCTCGTGATCAATGCGTCCCACTCGGGGCGGGGCGCATTTGACGTGACGGTAAGTAAGCCCCGCTCCCCGAAGGGGTTGATAACAGGAATGGAAAGACCGTTGCGTCCAACGCCAAGTTTTCGGGCTGCCTCAAAAAGCCCTGCGTAGTCAGCCTGGTTGTCGAACACTGACCAGTCGATCGGTGCGATCATAGTGGCGCCAAACCGAATGAGGGGATCGGCCAGAACCAGATCGTTGTCGACGTAGTGCCTGACCCATTCGGCCGGGAACGTGGTGCAGCCGTGGACAACGTTGTGATGCTTGTCGATATGGGCGTAGGACGCATTCTCCAGTCCGAACCTGGAGCAAATTTCCTGAAGGCGCGCCTCCCCGGTCTGCCTGAAATCCAGTTCAGAATTGCCAATGTCCGCGATTTTCATAGATCGACTTTCTGTTCTGCGGTGCCGTTGAGGCCGATTAGCAACCTAAAGCTGAACAAACCACTCGGGAATTCCCGTAGCCAATCACAGATTTGAATACGGTTCTGTTCTGGAGGCGGAAACAGAGCGAAAACCTGCCGGTGAGATGCATGGATTTGAAACGTGGGCATCGCACCCAACACGGCTAAAGCCCGTTCTTGTGGTCTTGCGGAAGCCCGTCTTCCTCCTCCCGGGCTCTTCGTGCCAACAGCCCCATGAAACTGGAAATCAGGTTCAATTCACCGCGTTCTTCTGCTTGAGCCATTCCGCGAAGATATCCGCCCGGATTAACCACGGGCGGCAGCCGCGGATCACTCAGCCTCGCATCCGCGATCACTCCCGAAAGGATCGCCCCCATGATGGTCAATCGTTCGATAGCCGCATGCCAGGCGGAGACATTGGTGCCGATCTCTGAAAGTCGGGACCAAACGCCGGTCTCAATTGCATAGAGGCTCGGATTGGAATTTCGATCTCCACCCCCGGCGATATCGATGTGCATGCGCAGTTCGGACGATGCCAGTTCATACAGGGTACGGTTATTCACCCGAGGCAGTTTTGGGGCCTTGCGCGGTTCAATATTCGTAAGATGATTGCTGTCTAAGCAATGCGCAGGGCTGTCAGGCCCGGAGCCCGAACAATCTGGTTCCTCGGCTTCAGCCGAGGACATTGTCTCATCGCCATCGGCGTTACAGGACAGAATTTCTTCTTCAATTTGGTCTTGTATATGGCACCCGAAACCAGCTTCGGGTTCACCCGAAATTTCACCGGGTTTTGCGACATGATCTTCGATCCGTTTCCAAAGGTCATGAGCCGCTTGAACGTGTAATCTGAGCCTGTCCAGCGTCATGTATTTCAACTTGTCAGCGCGCGGCCAGGACCGAA
>NZ_WPZL01000040.1 GCF_013031245.1 Ruegeria lacuscaerulensis | reverse complement strand
CCGCAGCAGGGTCATCCCGCCGCTACCGTGGTCGACTTTCTCACCGCCATTCTCAAAGAGGCGGGCAAGAGAATTATAAGCCCGTCAGAGCTGGCGAACGCGCCACGTGGCGGCGACCTCTGCAGGTGAGATTTCTGAAGAGAGGCTGCAAGAAACCCTGGGCCGGATCATTTGTTTAAGAATGTTTCCACGATTTCCCTTAATGCGTCCCAATCGGTGAATTCCCGAGTTCCTTCCCTTGGATCGATTTTTTGATCCTGTAAGACAACATGCTGAACGATCTCTTCTTCAAAATACCCATAATTTTCAGGCCGCACAGCGCCCGCGACCAAGGCTGTTTCGTCAGGTTCAAAATGCGTACGCATCAGCATTTCGGTGAGATAGTCCAAGGCGTCCTCGCGGCCTCTTGCAAAAGCAGCCTTAAGACTAACTGAAAGCATGAGCGATTTCCGGGACACAAGCGCATCTCTTTGCGTTTCAACAAATGCTTCGAATAGTTTGGGGTGCCGACGTTCATGAACAGGGGCCAAAAGGATGACCATGCCCACACCTGCCAGCGACACGTGACGTATCTGGTCTCCGGTGTTGATCAGCTTTGTTTCGTAGCCGGATTCTCTTGCGACATCGTTGATAAAACGAGCAATTTTGGCCGTCTGACCTTCAACGGTACCGTAGGCAATAAGTACTGTCATTCCGATCCTCCCGCAAATCGGTCCGAAAAGCGCACCAACAATGCCGTAACCGTTCGCTTCAGCCCTTGATCTCAATCAAAAGTGCCTGTCTTGCCAAGTTATTTTGGCAAAGGTGCGGTAAAGTTTGACCGGCTCATGCGGTTCTGGAAAGCGCGACAGTTATCGCCAGCCTAAATCCAGTCCGTATGGTCATTGCACCGACGGTCCGCCGTTCAAACGGCGTTCCACTAAGAGCCACTAATATCAGAACAGCGAACACCAATAGTTTAGGTAGTCCAATCACCCAGGCAATTCGATGAGCCCCGTAAGAGGACTTATAGAGCGCGAATGCGCCCAACAGATAGACGAACCCAGCCAGAAAATTGAGCCAAAGCACGAACGGAACTGCATCTCCAACTGCTGCTTTAGCGGCGGCTCCCCCAAACAGGGCCGTTCCACCGGAGAATATGGTCAGGAGACCGAAGAAAGCCGCGGCTATTGCAGCTGGGCGAATCCAATGCGTAGAGGAAGGCATCGTAGTTATGCTCAGAAGTTTGATGGGGTGTCGTGTCGCAAGCACCCTAAACCCCCAATCCAATGTCAGCTTGGAATATCAATGCGGACATGCCGGGGTGTGGAATTACCCAACAAAATTTTGAGAACCAACAGGATTAACTAGCCCCAGCCGAACATTCGATTGCTAGTCGACCTGAAATGATAACGTGGCTCCGATTCACCACAATTTCTCATCAGCTCAGCTATTCTTGCATCCCCGCGCGGCGCAGTGCCTCAAAATAACGTTTACCACCATCTGAGCCCCCATAGTCTACGTTGCTACGCCATTTCGAGATCGTTTCATTCGGTTCCAATTGCAGCATTTGGTCCAAGGCAACAGATGCTTTTTCAGGCTCACCCAGCATTGCGTACGCTGCTGCTCGCGCGCTGTGCAGTGCCGGGTAATCATGTGAATAGCGTAAACCGGCCTCTGCATATCGGATCGCATCCCGGTCTCGACCAAGCATGACGCAGGAGGTGGCAGCACCTCCGGAGGCGCCTACGAAAACAGCGCCGTACCTACCAACTCGAAGAGCTGTCTGAAAACAACTGAGCGCCATTTCCGGGAACCCGGCCCAATTATAGCCCCAACCCATGAATAAATGCAGACGTGCGTCCAGCGGCGCTCTTTGCTGGATCTGCTCAAGGGCAACTGACAATCGATCCGCGTTCCCGTCTTCATTGTAGTCAGCCACGGCAACACTGAGATCAAGCGTTGGATTCTGCCCTGCCAAACGCCTCCCGGCTTCGATCCAATCCGGCAATTTCTCATAGTAGGGCGCAAGTTCGGTACGAAGATCATATGTTCGGGCGCCATTCATCGTCCAAATGGCCTCGGCGTATGCAGCTGCGAGGTTTGGTTTGGCTTCAATTGCCCGCGCGTGATAGGACATCGTTTCTTTATAGCTATCGGTTCCAGCGCCAGCCCAAGTAATCATTCCCATCAAGACACACTGTTCGGCGGTTAATTCTTGTACAGGCAAGTCGGAAAGTTTGGCAGTTTCGCATTGAATCAAAACACCACTTACTGCGTCCAACAGTTTTTCGACAATCTCATCCTGCCAATCGAATATTTCTTCAATCGATCCATCGAATTTCTGCATCCAGATTTCTGACCCGGCAGGGTCGAACAAGCGAGCTTCCAGTCGCATTCGTAGGTCGTGTCCACGCAACACACAGAGAAGCGCGTAGCCTTCGGCTGGGTCAATCGAGGAAATCGCGGAATTCAACCAGTTGATGGTTCGAAAATATGATCCGCAGTCAGAAGTTAGCGCCGCTGCCATGTCTTGCAGCTCAATGCGGGGATCGCTGCATGTGACAGGACAAATGGAGAGCCGCGGCAAATTCGTTTCTGCGAAAGAAGGGCTGTTTTCAGATACTATTTGGCGCTGCCTCCGATGAACCCAGACTTCGAATTTACGTTTTATGTTCCTGAGTTCCTTTGTTCCGACAGCCTCAAAGGCAGCTATCAAAGGGCGATCAAGGTTCAAATGAACAGGCTCGGAAATGGCAATGCCACCGGGCGGCGCAATGCTTTCAAGCCTCGCAGCAATGTTCACTCCATCGCCAAATATATCGTCAGCTTTCTCTGTAATGTCACCTACATGAACGCCGATACGCAGTTTCAAGACCGATTGTTCGGACAGGTGTTCCTGTATCTGAACCGCAGCAGTTACGGCTTGTGCCGCACTGTCGAACCGCGCCAACCAACCGTCGCCCATGCTTTTGACGATCCGACCTGTCTGGCCCGTAATTGCCGGCGCTATGATGTCGCTTTCCAGATGGTCAAGCATCATTATTGTGGCTTGTTCGTCTTCGTGCATTAGCATCGAGAAGCCAACGATATCGGCGACCAGTATCGCCGCCAGCTTTCGAGTTATGTGGTGATCTGTATCCGACATTGATCTAATTGTAGATGAAGGACCTCACGACACCAACTTGGTTGGAACCCATGTTTCCTCAGAGCTCAAAACCCGAATGAGTATTGCTGCCGTGAATTACTCGGAGACATTTTTCTGACTTCCGCGAGAACGAAGAGCAGATCCGAAATCGGCTCAAAGCAGTTATAGAGAACTCAATTTACTCGAAGCGTTTTGATGACTGCTGCGGTTTCCTGCTTTCCGAAACCTGCATCTTGTGCTCGCTTGACCCAATCGCGCATCAAAGCGGGAAATTCGCTGTTGATGCCCGTTGAAACCGCATGGTCGTACAACCCAGCAACTGCCTCCGCGGCCACGTCTACCGAAGCGCCACCTTTGGATATTTGGTCGAATGAACCGGCGTGAATGGTTTCTGTCAGCGGAATGGCTCTGTCTCCCGGTGGCAAGATGGAAGTGAATTCCGAAACGGGCACGCCTTCAGCTTCGCAGGCCAGCGCGCCGTGAATTGACCCGAACATGATGCCAAGCAGGCGCGACAGAAATGCAAGTTCCAATGTTGCGGCCGAACGGACATTTGAACCCAGATGGCGCACATCACCGGCGAGAATATTCAGGTCGGTTTCACAATCCACAAAAGCGGCTTTATCTCCCGCGACCGCGATCCTGCCTGAGGGTGTTCCGATATTTCCGGGCCAACACATGATGGTTCCGTCGAGGTAACCAGCACCCCAATTATTGAATTGTGTTTTACTGTCCTCGGATTCCTGCGGTGATGATGTACCAAGCTGAACAATATTTCGTCCGGAAACGGCATTGGAAACTTGCGGTGTGTTAAACAATGTATTCGTTGTTGAGTAGTTAAGCAGGCAAATGACTGTTCTCGGGCTAGCGGAAATTGCATCACTCAAGTCAGAGGCTCCATGAGCGCTGCGCTCCACCAAAGGCTTCATTTTATCAGGCGATCTGTTCCAGACGGTCACTTCCTTTCCAGCGTCCAGCAGTGCGGCCGCTAGTGCAGTGCCCATCGCTCCCAAGCCTACAACGGTTATATCACTCGTCATCACATAGTCCCCCAAATGCCATCCGCGAATTATTCCCAATCCAATGAACGATAACACGGATTACAATTGATCCGTTTTGAATTGGTAACTTCGCTTCGACTTTAACTCCTTACAAAGAGCCTTAGGAGACCCGCGCGCGCCGTGTGTCTCACTTGGATCATCGGACAGGGCAGGGGCTATTCGCGCTGCCTCGGCCAATGCGCGCGAATTTGTGAAGAACATGCAATGGTCATTGCCCTGCTCCTTCCAATGATGCGGCGTTTTGGGTTGCAACCTTTGTCGAATGATAATACCCGGGAGCCAGGGAATGTGCTCCGGTGTTTGCTTCAATACCCTTTGCGATGCGATTGGCGCTGACACCGGCCGCGTGAAAGAAGCCCTGAAACAGAAGGCCATACCCTGTGAACCAAAGCCCGGGATTTCTGGGGTCTTCTTCACCCATGGGGTGCAGTGGATAGCCTTTGATGTCCAATACGCGCATGTGCCCGAATAGCCCGTCTAGATCTGCGCGGTATCCGGTCGCACATATCACCACCTCAGGGTAGATTTTTTGGCCATCGGCCAGCTCAACAGCATTAGGGGTAAAGCCCACCGTTTCGCGCACGGCCGCAAAACGCCATGCCTTCAAAGCAGCGACAAACCCGTCATCCAAGGCAAAGGTCACACCATCTTTCAGCATCCGTGATCCACCGCCCATTGCATGACGGCGAAGACCATAGCGGCGCAGGTTCCCAAAGAAGGAATGCTGCATAACCGAAAAGATCGGGTCGAGTGACCATTTCGGAAAGCGTGAGAACAGGTTGGCCAGGCGTTGCAGTGAGAACCCGAAAACCCGCGATGGCAAGATCGACGGCCCGTGTCTGACCGAAACCCAAACCTGAGCCGGGTTGCTTCGAGACAAATGGTTCAGCACATCTGTCCCTGAATTGCCTGCCCCGATGACAAGAACTTTCTTCCCGTCATAGTCGCTTGGGTCGCCGAAGTCCGCGGCGTGTATGATGCTGCCGCCAAACTCATCCATACCCGGCCAAACGGGCATGTCTGGCACGTTCTCTCGCCCGGTCGCGACAATGAGATGTTCGCAGAAATAGTCGCCGTTGTTGGTCTCGATCTTCCAGATGTCGTCTACGCGGTGCACCGATAGCACGCGGGTCTCGAAATGGATGTCGGCGTCTAACTGACGTGCATATTCGCTCAGGTAGTCCACAACGGCATCTCGGGGCAAAAAGGTGTCAGGGTTGCGCGGCTCATGATGGCCGGGCAGCCGGGCAAAATGGCGATGGATATTCAGTCTTAATCTTGGATGTCGCGCTCGCCACGGGTCAGCCACTCGGTCGGATGCCTCCAGAATGGTGACCGGGATGTTCCGGGCACGCAGTTCAGTTGCCGCGGCCAAGCCAGAAAGGCCGGCCCCGATGACAATGGCGGTGGTTGAATGGGGAACATTCATAAGAGAACTCCAAAATCTATGCACTTAATGGCGGGCGAGGAAGTATGCATTGAGTTGGTCATGGGGCAGGTGATGGGTCTCGACCTGCCCGAAACCTGCGTTGGCAAGATATTCCTGGGCAGTCTCGACGCCCCACATGGCTCCAAGCCCCGGCCCACCCTGACCAATCGAAACCGGTGTGCAGTGCATCAGTGAGATGGAATAAAGTAGGGGCGCAAACGGGTTCTGGATATTGGTTTCCAGATCCTTCGAGCCGCCTATGTCTTGCATAAGGAACAAACCATCTTCGGCGAGCGAGCGATAAACAAGGTTCAGTAATCCCTGCGGGTCTTTCTGATCATGGACCGCATCAAACGCCGTGATCAGATCGAAACTTCCCAGTGAGGTCACATTTGACAGGTCCTGCGCGCGGAATGTCAGGTTCGTCAGACCCATGCGCGCAGCTGCGACCTGTGTCTCGGTAAAAGCATCTTCACACAGATCGATCCCAACAAAACGACTTGCAGGGAAGGCTTGGGCCAGTTCCATCATCGCGCGTCCTGCACCGCAACCTACGTCCAGAACATCGATGCCCCGCTCAAGACACTCTATCAATCCCGGTTCTACAGGGAGGATGTGTTCGATCAGGGCCGATACAACAAGTTGGGCGCTGTCTTCTGCCATGACTTCGTGAAAGCGGCAGTAGTCATGGTAGCGGGTGCCTTTCCCATCGCGAAACCGCGCAACCATGTCTTCCTCGACTGAGGCCATGACACCAATAAACTGGCAGGTCACGGCCATGTTGTCTGGATTCGCTGCACGGGTAAGTAGCGCCGCATGTTCCGGTGGGAATGTATAGGTTTCAGTTTCTGGGTCGTATTCGACAACGCCCGAGGTCACCATCACGGCCAGCCATTCGCGAACGTAACGTTCAGACAAACCGGCCTTATCGGCAAGGGTCGCTGAGGTCACGTTGGGCATGCCCGCAAACACATCAAAAAGGTCGGTGCGGTGGCCAATCGACGTCATCAACGCGAGTGCTGCGCCGTTCAGGGTGCCGACCATTTTTTCGCCGAAGCGCTCTGCCTTGGCTTCATCAAAGGTGACGGGTGTTTGATCCTTCATGGATTTCTCCGATGCTTTTGGATTTCGCTTCGTCCGTATCTGCATCGGTATTGCCGTAAGGTTGCGAGTCGTGATATGCCGACAATAGACCAAACCGGTGAATATCGGACATCCAATGCCAGCACACAGAACCCCTTGTCGCACAGCAGTGGTGACCTTGCCCTGCGTCGGAACATCGACCGCCTACAGCATTTTGGATGCGCTCGCCTCGGTTGGCCGTGATTGGGAAATGCTGCATGGGGTTCAACCCAAAAGGCAGGTTTTCGCCGCTAAGTTGCTGTCGGTCGATGGGCTGCCCTACATAGATATCAACGGGAGACAAATCACGCCGGACGGTGCTTTGAACGACGTAGTTCAGCCAGACCTTGTGATCGTTCCGGATTTGCACCTTGCGCCTGACGCTCCGTTGCCGGAGGAATTTGGTGCCGTGGTCCAATGGCTTGTGAAAACGCATTCCGACGGTGCAATCGTTACGTCTGTCTGTTCCGGTGCGCTTTTGCTGGCGTCGGCGAGCTTGCTCGATGGTCTAGATGCCACCAGCCATTGGAGCTTTTGCGATGTCATCGCCCGGAATTTCCCAAACGTACGTGTGCGGCGTGAGCGTATCCTCGTACCTGCGGGTGATGGTCATCGGATTGTGACCGCAGGTGGCGCATCGGCATGGGGTGATCTGGTTCTGTATCTGGTCGGTCGTATTGCTGGCCAGGACGAAGCCCGGCGTCTTGCCAGGATTTATTTACTGCAACCTCACAATGAAGGGCAGTTGCACTACGCCTCTCTGACTGCGGGGGCACAGCACGAGGATGCGTTGGTAGCAGAAGCACAGGTTTGGGCGGCGGACAACTATGCCCTTCCGGCCCCAGTTGCCACGATGGCCGCTCGCAGTGGACTAACCGAGCGCAGCCTGTTGCGGAGGTTTCGCAAAGCCACCGGCCAAACGCCAGTTGAGTACATTCAGACGCTCAGGGTCGAAGAGGCCAAGCAGATGCTGGAAACAACGGATATGCCTATCGACGACATAGCCGCCGAAGTTGGATACACAGAGCCATCAAGTTTTCGAAATGCATTTCGGAGATATGTCGGTATGCCGGCATCAGCCTACCGCAAGAAACGTTTGTCTCTGATCTCAATTGCGCAGGAAAGCTAACGTCTCCGCTGGGGGCTTTGGACGGATGTGTCGCAAACTTTTAGAACGGCCAGCGCCAGCGACCTACCGGACACACCTATCCTGCGATCTCGGCAAACAGCCGAAAGCCCGTCGTGGTAGTGTTGGGGAATTGCTGCTTTCGGATCATGTTGGCGACCTCAATGCCGTCCAGAGTAGCCGAGGCGGATCTGAACGATTTGAACCCACACATGTGCCGTATGCGACGCTTGATGAACCTATGATCCTGCTCGATCAGGTTGTTCAAATACTTGGACCTGACCGTTTGGATTTTGGTTGAGCAGCCAAACCGATTAAGGATTTTGTTCACTTCTCGAATGCCCGCCGCATTAGCTCCACTTTTGTCGATAACGATCTTTTCTGGAATTCCACTAGAAGACAGCGCTTTGGCAAAGAAACTAGCGCTGCTGGACGGTTCCTCCGCTCAGACAGCATGAAATCAAGGGTATTTCCAGCTTTGTCGACGGCCCGATAAAGGTACATCCATTTGCCGCGAACACGAACGTATGTCTCGTCCATGCGCCAGGAACTCAGCGTTGGTCGCTTCTTCGATTGCGCGTTCACGGCGATCATCGGTGAATACTTAACAACCCACCTATTGAGAGTGGCGCGGTCCACCTGCACGCCTCGCTCAGCCATGATTTCTTCCAAATCCCGATACGACACTGTGTACCGCAGATAGAAAAACACAGCGTACAAAACTGCGTCTTTGGGGAAGTGACAGCCTTTCAAGGAGATCATGCTTAAACCTGTTCGAAAACTATTCGGCGGGAACAAACGCCAGATCCGGCGTGCCCGTCAATCGGGCATCGAAGTTTGCGAAACATCCAAAAAATGTCTGCCCGCCTGGCGCATCTGAGCTGATCCTTCCGCTTGCGTCAAAAGAGTGGCGCGATTGCCTGTTGGCAAAATTTAATTATGAATTCATTATTCAGTCAACGGTGAAGTAAAGCTTTGAACTGGGCTTACAGGGAAGGGAAGGCGAACCTGATGCTAGATAAAGGATCGTTGCACCGCCGACTTTTGTCTGAGGTCCAAGGCGAGGTGATGGCCGATCCGGCATCACGTGCACGGTATTCGACCGACGCTTCGATCTATCAGATGATACCGGACACTGTGGTAATTCCCCAATCCACAGAAGATATACAGGCCGTGATGTCTGTTGCGCGCGACGAAGGATGTTCGGTTCTTCCTCGCGGTGGCGGCACATCGCAATGTGGACAAACGGTCAATCAAGGTGTGGTCCTAGACAACACTAAGCACTTGAACCGTATTTTTGACGTGGACGTTGAGAACCGTATCGCCCGCGTTCAGCCCGGTGTTGTCCTGGATCAATTGAACCAAGCGTTGAAACAATATGGTCTATGGTTTCCCGTCGATCCCTCGACCGCGTCTCGCTGCACGCTTGGAGGAATGGCGGCCAACAACTCTTCGGGTGGAAAGTCCCTGCGGTATGGCATCATGCGAGATAACGTCCGCGCAATAAATGCAATCCTGATCGACGGCACGGAAGCACGGTTCAGCGCTGATACGCCGGTATCTGGCAACTACGCGGACCTTGTTGGTGACATGCGCGCTCTTGGGCGTCGCGTGGCTACTGAAATTGACGCCCGTTTTCCCAAAGTCCAGCGCCGTGTGGGCGGGTATAATATCGACGCTCTCGTAGGCAACGATGTTAACATGTCCCATTTGCTGGTGGGGTCCGAGGGCACGCTGGCCTATTTCACGGAATTGGAGCTGAACCTTGCTCAATTGCCGGGGGAAAAAGTAATCGGCGTGTGCCATTTCCCGACATTCCGCGCCGCAATGGAGGCTACCCAGCACCTTGTGACACTCAAACCGCAGGCGGTTGAGTTAATAGACGACACCATGATCGCATTGGGGCGCGAGATCCCATTGTTCCGAGACACGATTGAGGCGTTTGTAGAAGGCAATCCCCAAGCCCTGTTACTGGTAGAATTCGCCGAGGGCTGCACCGAGGCCAACGCCGCCAAACTGGTCGAGCTTTCGCAACTGATGGGAGATCTCGGATTTGCTTTCAGCGGGGTGGAAGACCGGTGGGGCGGCGTTGTTTCTGTTACGGACAACTCTTTGCAGAGTGCTATCGCCGGGTACCGAAAATCCGGTTTGAATGTCATGATGTCGATGAAGGATGCAGGCAAACCGATCTCTTTTGTCGAAGATTGCGCTGTTCCGCTGCCCGACCTCGCCGATTACACCGCTGGCCTCACCGAAATATTTGCCCGACATGGCACAAAGGGAACATGGTATGCGCATGCCTCGGTAGGGTGTCTTCATGTGCGTCCTGTACTGAACATGCGGCAGGACAAAGACGTCCGGACAATGAGGGCGATCGCCGAAGAAACATTTGATCTGGTCAAAAGATTTAAAGGATCTCATTCAGGCGAACACGGTGATGGGATCGTGCGATCAGAGTTTCATGAAATGATGTTCGGCCAGCGTATCGTTTCCGCGTTTGAAGAGGTAAAGGTCCGGTTTGATCCCAACGGGCTAATGAACCCCGGCAAGATTGTGCACGCGCGTGCTATGGATGATCGCCGCCTATTCAGATATGGCCCAGAATACTCGGTTCCTGAATTCGAAACGGCGTTGGACTGGTCCGCTTGGCCAGGTGCCGGAGGAGGGTTTCAGGGTGCCGTCGAGATGTGCAACAACAACGGTGCGTGCCGCAAGCTGAAGGGCGGCGTTATGTGCCCTTCTTTCCGTGCTACCAGAAACGAGCGTGATGCTACCCGGGGGCGGGCAAACACGTTGCGGTTTGCCATCAGCGGGCAGGTACCGGGTGGTTTAACGTCAGATGAAATGATGGACACGATGAAATACTGCGTATCGTGTAAAGCTTGCGCTCGTGAATGTCCGACGGGTGTCGACATGGCACGAATGAAGATCGAAGTACTGTCAGCGAAGCGTAAAAGAGACGGACTGACATTGGCAGACAAATTAGTCGCCTATTTGCCTCGATATGCGCCAAAAGCTGCAAAAGTTGCTTGGCTTATGAATGCCCGGAACAAAATTGACCCCTTGCGCAAACTACTGGAAAATCCGATTGGAATTTCGTCGCGACGTGACCTGCCAGTGTGGTCTTCTGACCCGTTCAGTGACGCCGAGGCTCAGGATGCTGATCCGCAGGTTTTACTCTTTGCAGATGTCTTCAACCGGTATTTCGAGCCTGACAATCTACGCGCCGCGGTCCGGGTTCTGCGTGCGCTGGGGCTTCGGGTTGCCGTAGCACGGGATGAATATACTGGAAAGCCGCTAGATTGCGGGCGCACTCTTTTGGCTGTGGGTTGCGTGGAAGAAGCGCGTAACGAGGCACAGCGTGTGATTGACGCGACTCGAGAGGCGGTCGCAAAAGGAGTGCCGGTTGTCGGGCTTGAACCGTCCTCGATTCTTACTTTCCGGGATGAATATTTAGGTCTTTGCCCGGGGCCGGAAGCAGAGTGGTTGTCGAACGCCACTCATACCTTTGAGGAATTCTTGGTCAGCCAGCCGGATTTGACTATGAAGCCGTTGGATCGTCCGATCCATGTGCATGGACACTGCCACCAGAAAGCCCACAATGCGGTCACACCTATGCTTAACCTCCTGAAGCGTATTCCCGAGGCAGAGGTTCACTTGATTGAAAGCGGTTGTTGCGGCATGGCCGGAGCATTCGGATATGCGCCCGACACCATCGATATCTCGCTCAAGATGGCAAGCCTCGACTTGTTTCCAGCTTTGGAGGCGGCGTCTTCGAATGCAATCATCGTGGCAGATGGAACTTCATGCCGCCACCAAATCGCCGAAGGTACGCAGCGCCAAGCAATGCACGTCGCGCGCCTGCTGGATATGGTCCTTGAAAATTAGGATGTGGATATGAATCTGACGGATAGCATTAAGCGCACGACCTTGCATGAAGAGCTGGTCGAACGGTTGCGTAATCTAGTTGTCGAAGATGTCCTGAAGCCGGGAGAAAAAGTGCCCGAGAAACAACTCTGCGACTCGTTGGGGGTCTCAAGGACACCACTGCGAGAAGCCCTAAAGGTGCTTGCATCAGAAGGCTTTGTGGTACTTCAAGCCAACCGGGGAGCTCGCGTCGCAAGTGTCACGCTAGAGGAATTGGAGAATACGTTTCCAGTGCTTGCAGCGCTTGAGCAACTGGCGGGAGAGTTGTCGTGTCAAAGGATGAACTCTGCGGAAATTAAACAGATCGAACATCGCCACGCCGATATGCTGAAAACCTATAAGTCACGTGATCGACAGGCCTATTTTAATGCCAATCAGGACATTCATCAGGCACTGATACGTGGCGCGCGAAACGACATCCTTGAAGGCCACCACAAATTGTTGGCCGGGCGGGTCCGCCGCGCACGGTTTATGGCCAATTTGTCGGACGAACGGTGGGCGCAGGCAATTGACGAACATGAAGCGATGATGGAGTTGCTTAAGGCTCGCGATGCAGATGGGCTTGGCAAAACCATGAAGCTTCACATGATGAACAAACTTTCGGCCCTTGTGAAAGCGCTTGAGGCCGAGGACTGTCTGACGTCAGCGCCAATGGGACAGTTTAGGTTGATTTGATAAGAGAGGGTTTCTGGCTCATCGTAACCGCCAAGGAGTGGAGATGAGAAAGAAATCCGGAACTAAGCAGAGCCACGGTGAGAAGGTCGTAAAGGACATTCGCCGTGCGACCCGCAAACAGTATTCCGCAGAAGAGAAGATCAGGATCGTGCTGGACGGCCTAAAAGGCGAGGACAGCATTGCAGAGCTCTGCCGTCGTGAGGGCATCGCGCAGAGCCTGTATTACAGCTGGTCCAAAGAATTCCTGGAAGCCGGCAAGAAACGTCTGGCCGGCGACACGGCCCGTGCGGCAACTTCCACCGAAGTGAAGGATCTGAGACGGGAAGCCCGTGATCTAAAGGAAGTTGTTGCCGAACAAGCCTTGGAACTGCGTTTGCTCAAAAAAGCATGATCGCGGATGGGGACGACGAGGAATGAGATACCCTGCATCCGAGAAGCTTGAGATCATCCGACTGGTGGAGGGATCGCACCTTCCAACCAGACACACGCTGAACAAACTGGGCATCCCGAAGACAACCTTCTATCGCTGGTACGACCGATATCTCGTCGGTGGCCCCGAGGCGCTTGAGGATCGCTGCCCCACACCGTCACGGGTCTGGAACCGCATTCCCACGCCAGTGCGCGAGAAGATCAAGGATCTGGCCCTGAAGGAAAGTGAGCTTTCCCCGCGTGAGTTGGCTGTTCGCTTCACCGACACAGAAAAGTACTTTGTGTCAGAGGCTTCGGTCTATCGCATCCTCAAGTCCTACGATCTGATCACCAGCCCGGCTTATGTGGTTCTGTCCGCTGCGGATGAGTTTCAAGACAAGACGACACGACCGAACCAGCTCTGGCAGACCGACTTTACCTATCTGAAAGTGATCGGTTGGGGCTGGTTCTATCTCAGTACGATCCTGGACGACTACAGCCGATACATCATTGCCTGGAAGCTTTGTACGACGATGAAGACTGAGGATGTGACAGACACGCTGGACCTGGCGCTACAGGCGTCGGGCTGTGATCAGGCAACCGTGCTGCACAAACCGCGTCTGCTCAGCGACAACGGGTCCAGCTACATTTCCGGAGAGTTGGCCGATTGGCTGGAAGATCAGCAAATGGATCACGTGCGTGGCGCGCCATATCATCCGCAAACCCAAGGCAAGATCGAGCGCTGGCATCAGACCCTCAAGAACCGCATCCTGTTGGAAAACTACTATCTGCCTGGCGATCTCACGCAGCAGATCGACGCCTTCGTCGAGCATTACAATCACCGTCGCTACCACGAGAGCCTGCAAAACCTCACGCCCGCTGACGTCTACTTCGGACGAGGCCAGACCATTCTGAGACAACGAGAAAGGATCAAACGAAAGACAATCGAAACGCGGCGCTTGCTTCACCGCAAATCCGCCGCATAATCACGCGAACCGGATGAGCCAGATCCTCTCTTAGGTCAGACTGCCAACTGGCCCAAAACTCCTGACGACGGACAGCCGAGGACGAGTCGCTTTGCTGACTTCTATTCCAAAGCGCTTACCAACTTTTCTCGGATCGGCCGCTATTCAATGTTGAGACTGGGAAATGGGGGTGTCAGCCCACAGTCCAGGGCAAGTTTGTTGAGGTCTCGACAAAGAGCGGGGTTAAGCCTTACGCCGTCTTCGCGACAGGCCTTAGCTGCGGCCGTTTTTCCGTCTCCGGGCAAGCGTACTGGGTCATGACCGGGCAGTGGGGCTGATGTGCGCATTTCGGAAAAGATGCGGGCTGCATTCGAAGCAAAGTCTTTTTCCATTCCAAAGGCCGCCGGATCAAGCGCCATTACGAATTGCCCTGTGTTTGTGGATGATGTCGTGTCTGAGGTGAAGTTGACCACGTCAGAGCCGAATGCAGCGCCGTTCAGGACCCCGGCCATCAATCCGATGGCCACGGAAAGACCGAAACCTTTCGGACCGCCGATCGGTAAAAGAAACCCTTCTGACTTGCGGGCAGGGTCTGTCAACGGATTGCCATCGCGCCCGACCATCCAACCCTCGGGCATAGGCTTGCCTTGCAGTAACAGGGTCTTGATCTTGCCCATCGCGGCGACTGTCGTCGCCATATCAAACACAAACGGGTCAGGCCCTTCGACAGGGGCAGAAAAAGCGATGGGATTGGTGCCAAGAAGCAAGTTGCTTCCACCGTAGGGCGGGACGTGGTTTGCACTGCCCACTGCCGCGGCCATGCCAAGCAACCCAGCCTCGGCTTGCGGACGCACATAAAGTGCGAGTGGTCCTGCATGGTTGCCGCGCCGAACACCGACCCATCCGATGCCGGCCTCTCTCGCCTTTTCTATTGCAAGATCTCGCGCCGCCGACATAGCCAAATGGCCAAGACCGTCATCTCCGTCGATCAAAGCGGTTGCGACAGTCTCATGTTCTACAGTGACTTTTGCCGTAGGATTAGAGCCGCCGCCCGCCAACCGGGCAAGGTACTGGCGCAGGCGAAAGACACCGTGCGTGCCGTAGCCATAAATGTCGGCCTCAACCATCGTCGAGGCTACCTGAACAGCGTCCGCTTTTGGCACACCTCGAGTTTCGAGCGCGCTCGCCACAAATTCACGTAAGGTCTGGCAGTTTATTTTCACAGGCTCAGAAGTCATCTCTGCCAACCTGCTCTTTATGCCAGAACACCAGTTTACGCTGTGTCCAAACCACTGTTGCAAAAACGGCCAGGCCGACGAGGCTGAGATACAGGATCAACGAGAAAACGCGCGGAGTATTGAGCTGCGATGCTGCCACACGAATCAACTCACCAAATCCCTTCCCGCCGCCCAGGAACTCTCCTGTAATCGCACCCGCCATAACGCCGACTGCCCCGATCTTGAGGCCGGTGAATATCTGCGGCAACCCGGTCGGCAGCTTCATCTTGATCAATGTCTGCATCCGGCTTGCACCCATAGTCTTGAACAACATGCGCGCGTTTTCGTCGGCGGCGTGAAGCCCAGCCGCGGTTCCAACTACGATGGGAAACGTTGCGATAAAGGCCGCAAGTGCGACCTTGGATTCAATACCGAATCCCAGCCAAGCCACAAATAGAGGAGCGAACGCGACTTTTGGCATCGTATCGATAGATACCAAATAGGGCATCACGGCCTTCTCGCCAAAGGCCGTTTCGCCAACCAAAACGCCCAGAGAAAACCCGATCGCGATTGCCAGCGCAAAACCATAGATGACCTCTTTTATGGTGATCCACAGTGCCCCAAGCATGTAGCCGCCGGTCAAAAGGTTTTGCCCAACGAATATCATATCTTTGAGGGTCTCCATCGGCGTCGGCAGAATGATCGGAGAAACCAGCTTTAGGCTGGTCACAATTTGCCATGTTCCGACGAATACCACGAAGACAAAGGTCATCGCCAGCCAGCGAGGAACCGAGTCGATAAAGTGAACTTTCTGCTCCCATACAGTGTCTTCTGAGGGGGCAGCGTCTTTTACGGAAGGTGAGTAATTCTGAACTTCGCTCACATTTCTTCTCCCTTATCCAGGAGGCTGCGAATGTAGTCTACGATAGTGCCGAATTTTGGTGTCGTCATCATATCGAGCGTGCGTGGGCGTGGCAGGTCGACTTTAACAATTTCGGCAATCCGGCCCGGGCGCGGCTTCAAAACGACAATTTCGTCAGACAAAATAACAGCTTCCTGAATGGAGTGCGTTACAAGAAATGCAGTCGCATCCTGTTCCCGGCAAATCCGCTGCAATTCCATGTTCATCATGTCGCGCGACAACTCATCGAGCGCGCTGAACGGTTCGTCCATCAAAAGCACGGCTGGTTCCGTGATCAGCATACGGCAGATCGAGGCGCGTTGTGCCATACCGCCTGACAATTCGTTCGGATAAACGTTTTCAAATCCTTGCAAACCCACGATGTCCAAAAGTTCATGAGCTTTGCCCATAGCTTTTTTGGCCGCTGCTTTGCCGTCGCGAATCTCGATCGGCAAGACGATGTTTTCCACCGCTGTTTTCCACGGGAATAGTGTTGCCTGCTGGAACATCATGCCAATGTCCCGGCGGGTCCCCGTCACTGGTTGCCCCTGAAGGATCACACGCCCTTTGGTGGGAGGGATCAGACCCGCCATGATCTTGAGCAGAGTTGACTTTCCGCACCCGCTGGACCCGATGACAGATGTGAAGCTTCCTTTCCGAAGCGTCAGGTTAATGTCCTCAAGAGCGACCACAAGATTGCGCGCATAGGTCTTGCTTACATGGGTCAATTCGTAAACCGGCGTGCCTAAGGGCGCGCCGGAAAACTCATGTGTGACTACAGCGTTCATTTGCTGGCGGCCTCGTTGCCAATGGCGGCAAATTCATTGGTCCAGGCGGCGCTTAAGTCATCCAGAGGACCAGGGATTTCGCCCCCTGCAACAAGTGCGTCTTGCCATTCCTGCCAAACTTCAGCGGGATACCACCCCAGACCATTGCTTGGATCCGCTGCTATGGTTTTCGATCGTACGGCATCAAATAGCGCTGACTGGAACTCCTTGTCTTCGCCTTCCTGAGGATTGCCGTCCGCCAGATGCTTCAGCACAGCTTCGCGGTTGGCATCATCGAGTGCAAAGGCATGACCGCGTGCAAATGCGCGGCTCCAGGCTTCGACCAAATCGCGGTCGTTGGCGATTGTGTCGGCCATTGTGGCAATACCGTTACCGAAGAAACGCCCGAATTCCGCAGGCGTGATATCACGCACTGCCATTCCGCGCTGGTTCAGAATCGCCGTATCAGCGGTAGAAGCGGAATACGCATCGATTTCACCATTCAGGAAAGCCGCCGTCGCAGGGCCACCGTCGCCGACGGTCAGGAAGGTGAAATCCTCACCCTCTTTCATACCCGCTCCGGTCATCACGTTGCGTGCAAAGCCCACTTCAGCGCCATCGGCAGTACCTGTCCCGATGACTTTGCCCCGTAACTCTTCAACGTTTTGGATGTCAGAGTCTTCAGGCACGGCGATGCCGAAATTGCTGCGTGCTGCGACGTTGTAAATGTGTACGGCATCCACATCGCGCGACCGTGCGGCAATCAAGGGGCCAGGTCCGGGGCGACCGAAATGCGCCTGTCCGGCTGACAATGCCTGCAGCACGGCTCCCGATCCGTTGATCGCCTCGACGGTCACATCCAAACCTTCATCCGCGAAGTAACCTTCTCCAATGGCGACAAAAACCGGAAATGAATTGATTGCCGAAGGGCTTGGCTGCACGAAGGTAATTTTACGCAAGTCCTGCGCAAAACCCATTGTTCCTAGTGCGCCTGCTACCGGAACTGCCGAAAGCAAGGACGCTGTGAAAGTCCTTCTGTTCATCATTGTTGTCTTCCTCCCTTGCATGATTGGCAACCCGCAGATTCAGCTATGCAGGAGCCATTTACACGGCGTGCACGGTATTCTTGAGCGCGCCAATTTCTGAAATTTCACAAACCACGATGTCCCCGTCCTTCAGAAACTGTGGTGGGTCCATTGCGTATCCGACACCGGACGGCGTGCCAGTCGCGATTACATCACCTGGTTCCAGGGTCAGGCCTTCTGATAAGGATGCGACCAGTGTTGGAATGTCGAAGATCATGTCCGACGTGGTTCCGTTTTGGCGCTGTTCGCCGTTGACCGTTAAGCCAATTGTTAAAGAGTGCGGATCGCCGATTGCATCAGCTGTCACTATGCACGGACCTAATGGGCATGACCCATCCAACCCTTTGCCCTTAAAATATTGACCACCATGGCGGCGCTGTATGTCACGGGCAGTGACGTCGTTTAGGATTGTATAGCCGAAAATGTGGTCGTATGCGTCCGCTTTAGCTATGTTGCGCCCAGGTTTTCCGATCACAATTGCCAGTTCGACCTCATAGTCGACAGCCTGCGAGACCGTTGGAAAAATCAGAATGTCCGCCTCGGGTGCCACGATGGACGTCGGCGGCTTTGTGAAAAACACCGGATGCTCAGTCACTCCAACTTTTTGTTTTTGTGCCCGATCACCCTCGGCGATGTGCTCAGCGTAGTTGCGCCCAACGCAGAACACGTTTTTACGCGGAGCAGGAATAGGAGCCAAAAATGGCGCATCAGCTGGAGCCAAAGCGTCTTTTAATTCGCCGGCTTCAGCCGATGAAACGAGGTTTTTCAAAACCCCAAGCGTCGCTTGTCCGCCTGCAATCAGCTGCTGCATTGAACTGGCGTCCAACGCTTCGCCACGCAATTGAGCTGCGCGCAAAACGTCCAACCTGCTGCCATCGATAAGTATTGCCACGCAAACGGCGTGACCCTCTACGGAAACAGTTGCTAACCGCACTCGGCACTCCTCCCTCGTGCTGATGTCAAGCTTTGGTCGCTGACTTGGTCTTGCGACTCGTTTCTAGCTTTTCTCTTACCCTTGAGTTTTTTCCGACTTGGCGTTTCAATCAATCAACCAATCACCGAATTGGGTGGGGATATGAGTGAACCAACAGAACTCGTGCAACGTGTACGCGACCTGATTAACAGCGCCGGATTCCGGCATAATGACAGGCTCCCGCCTGAACGCGAACTGTGTTCAAAGCTTGGAACAACCCGCAATCAATTGCGAAGAGCATTGGCAGAGCTAGAGGCGCAGGGGCTTATCTGGCGCCATGTAGGTCGGGGAACTTTCGTCGGCTCCCGGCCAGTTCTTAACCTCACCGACGTTACCTATTTGGGCGATCAAATAAAACCTGAACAAGTCGTGACGGTACGATTTACGATCGAACCGCAGCTTAGCCGCCTGGCAGCGCTTCACTCAACTCGTTCAGATCGTGAGCAAATGAGGCTATGCGCGGATAAATGTCGAACCGCTAAGGATTGGCGCACTTACGAAGCTTGGGACAACAACTTGCACTACGCTATTGCCCGCTCTACTCGTAACCAGCTCTTTTTGTACTTTTTTGAGACTTTGAATTCGGTTCGCAGATCTATTGTTTGGGGGCAGCCACGCGATACCCTAAAGCCTGCGGAGGATTATTCCAGTTTTCGTGAGCATGATGTGATCGTGTCTGCCATAGCAAGGGGCGACTGTGAGCTTGCGGCCAGTGCAATGGTGGATCACCTGAAATCGGTTTATTCGCGTGTACTGCCTGCGAGCATCCGGCCCGACGACTGAAGCAGCACCAATGCCCAACCAATTCGGGAAATGGTCGAGGCCGATTGAAGCCATGGGTCTTGCAAAACAGCGCAAGTTTTAGCGATGACTTGGTAAGCGGCCATGTCTGAACATATCTGGCGTGGCATTGATCGGAAGGTGTCTGAACGTTTGGAATTCCGATCTTTTGCAATCAAACGCTCAGGAGGAAAGCGATGTCCGATCATGTCATTCCCGCGCCACACGTGCATGCAATACCCGTAGCGGGGGGCGGCTCATTCCCTGTCCGTCGCGTTTACTGCATTGGGCGAAACTACGCGGCGCACGCAATTGAAATGGGCCATGACCCGAACCGGGAACCCCCGTTTTTCTTTCAAAAGAACCCAAATAATCTGGATCCTTCAGGGGAGTTTCCTTATCCCTCGCACAGTTCCGATGTGCATCACGAAGCTGAAATGTATGTCGCGCTCAAGTCTGGCGGCACGAATATTTCGGTGGACGATGCATTGGATCATGTCTTTGGGTACGGTCTTTCGCTTGATATGACCCGCCGCGACCTGCAAGGGCAGATGAAAAAAATGGGTCGCCCGTGGGAAATTGGCAAGGCGTTTGAGCGCTCTGCACCATGTGGACCAACTCACAGGGTGTCAGAAGTCGGGCATCTCGACAAAGGAGCAATTACTCTGACGGTGAATGGTGAAATTCGGCAAGAAGGCGACTTGAACCAGATGATCTGGAAAGTCTCTGAGATGATCTCTTACTTGAGCGATTACTTTGAACTTGCTGCCGGAGACGTCATCCTTTCGGGAACACCTTCGGGCGTTGGCCCTGTCAACCGCGGCGATGTTATGGTTCTGGCGGTCGACAAACTGGGTAGCCTAACCGTCAACGTAACTTAGCAAGCACCACCAAACCCTCTCCGCGAGTTAGGCCAATGCTTTAGTGAACGGATTCCGGATGCCCCATTTAGTCGCTGAATTAATTGCACCCCATTCTGGCCCTGCAAATGCCATCGGAGCCCCAGGTCGATCTTGGCTGGACTACCGTGGGCTCCGCGAGTTTTGCGCAAAGGTTAAAAAGGATCTCCATCAAATCGGAGTAGGTCGCGGCGACCGGGTGGCAATTGTGTTGCCCAACGGCCCAGAGATGGCGACGGCATTCATTTCCGTCGCCCAAGTGGCTACGACGGCACCTCTGAACCCGGCGTACACCTACGAAGAGTACCTTTTTTATCTCAAGGACCTGAAGGCCAAGGCCCTTCTTGTAAACGAAAACGAAGATGGTCCCGCAGTACAAGCGGCACAGGACCTTGGCATCGCTATTTTGAGGGCGTCTCACGAAAGCTTCCACAAGGCCGGACAGTTTTCCATTTTGTCCTGCGACCCTGTTGGAGTTGCTGATACGTCCGCGCCGGGGGAAGATGATGTTGCCCTTATACTACACACGTCAGGAACAACGTCGCGCCCTAAGATCGTCCCTCTGACTCAGGCTAATATCTACGCATCCGCGCGAAATGTGGCTTCGTCATTGAAACTGACAATCGACGATCGTTGTCTGAGTATTATGCCGCTGTTTCATATCCATGGGCTGATCGCGGCTGTCGCCGCTTCTTTAAGCGCTGGATCTCAAATTAGCTGCGCCCATGGTTTCAACGCTCTCAGCTTTTTTTCACAGGTCGCTGAAGTCGATCCAACTTGGTACACGGCAGTTCCGACGATGCACCAAGCTATTCTCGCCCGTGCTGCGCGAAACCAATCGATCATCGAGCAGTCGCGATTGCGCTTCCTTCGGTCTTCTTCCGCCTCATTGCCTGGCCCGGTAATGGAAGAATTGGTGGCAACATTTAAAGCGCCCGTCATCGAAGCCTACGGCATGACCGAGGCCGCACATCAAATGTGTTGCAACCCGCTTCCTCCGCAGATGCAAAAGCCCGGATCCGTTGGAATAGCCGCAGGCCCCGAAGTCAGAATTGCAGACGAGACGGAAAATGTACTGATGGCTTCCCGGGAGGTCGGTGAAATCGTAATCAGTGGTCCGAACGTGACACCGGGATACGAGAGTAACCCGCAGGCAAATGCAGACAACTTCTTTGAAGTGGAAGGAAAAACTTGGTTTCGCACCGGTGACCAAGGGTCATTCGACGAAGAGAACTATCTTCAACTGACCGGGCGCCTTAAGGAGCTTATCAATCGAGGTGGTGAGAAAATCAGCCCGCTTGAAGTGGACGCCATTCTATTGAGTCATCCGGACGTTGCTCAGGCAGTTTGTTTCGCTGTGCCCCACGAAAAACTGGGCGAAGATATCGCCGCGGCGGTCGTACTAGCAGAAGGTGCTTCTATCGCGGGTCAGGAAGTTAGGGATTTTGTCGGTTCTCGGCTCGCTAAATTCAAAGTGCCAAGTTCAGTTGTTATCCTCGATGAGATTCCGAAGGGTGCAACGGGTAAAATACAAAGAATAGGGTTGGCCGCAAAACTGGGGCTGGCGGAGGCATAGACACATGAAAATTTGTATCTTTGGTGCCGGTGCTATCGGAGGTTACGTTGCCGCGAAGCTCGCGCAGGCGGACGTGGACGTTAGTGTCGTCGCGCGAGGGCCCCATCTGGACGCAATGCAAGAAAAAGGGCTGACTCTATTGGAGGATGGTGAAAATCCAATAAACGTCCCAATTCATGCGTCAGACAGTGCTGCCGATCTCGGCCCGCAAGATTATGTCTTCATCACTCTGAAAGCGCATTCCGTTCCGGCGGTCGTAGACTCAATGCAGCCGTTGATTGGGGAAGATACAACGATTGTAAGTGGAGTGAACGGGGTGCCCTGGTGGTATTTCCACAAGCTGGGCGGCCCCTACGAGGGAACGAGGTTGGCGTCAGTCGATCCGGGTAACGTACAGTGGGGCGGATTTGGACCAGATCGAGTCCTCGGATGTGTCGTCTATCCAGCCGCCGAGGTCATTGCTCCAGGATCAATCAAGCACATCGAAGGCAATCGTTTTTCGTTGGGCGAGCCCGATGGTTCTAAATCAGACCGTGCTGCCAAGCTTTCGGCGGCGCTATCTGCCGCCGGACTGCGTGCGCCCGTAAGACCAAGAATTCGAGACGAAATTTGGCTGAAACTTTGGGGTAACTTGTCGTTCAACCCGATTTCAGCACTTACGCAATCAACACTTGATGTTTTGTGTTTGGACAACGGCACACGCTCAGTGGCACGCGGAATGATGCTTGAGGCTCAGGAAATCGCTGAAAAACTTGGGGTTAGGTTTCCGATTGATGTTGAAAAACGCATTGATGGCGGAGCAGCTGTTGGAGCACACAAGACCTCTATGTGGCAGGACTTGGAGTTGCGTCGACCTATGGAAATTGATGCCTTGGTCACTTCTGTGCAAGAACTGGGGCAACTCACCGGGATCGCTACACCCACAATCGACACCGTAGCATCACTGATAAAACTAAGGGCAAAGGTCTCGGGTCTTTATTGATTTCTTTTGGGGGCTTGCCAGAAGAGATCAGCTTGAGGCAGGTAGAGGAATAAGCTTTGTTGCATAGTTTTGAGCAAGCCAGGCTTCCTCAGCGATCTTACCAAAGTTAGTTGAGGCTTGCGGATTATGTGTGCCACTTTGATCGCGTAAAGCGTTGCCGCAGCTGAAGCGAAGGTTTTGGCCCCCAACATCGGTTGAGTTCATGGTTTGATGAAGCGGTGATCCCGTTCCACGATTTTGCCACCCGACACGATTGATTGTGACACTGTCTAAGTGTCCTCGCGGAATTTGCTCGTGCGGCGAATGACGGCAATGTGGGTTGCGACTGCAGAATGGCGTTACCGTATCGTATGACCTCTGTGGGTGGCTCCTGCATTGCAAGAACTTTTTGGTGATGTTTGCGGGTATTTT
>NZ_WPZL01000004.1 GCF_013031245.1 Ruegeria lacuscaerulensis | reverse complement strand
AAAACGACCGCAAAAATCGCCAATAAACTCTTGCAATGCAGGAGCCACCCACAGACGCCGTGCTTGCAGCGAGTCATTTGCGGCGGCGCAGAGGTTTTCACCGAACTAGTCGTTCAACTGCGTCGATTTCACCAGATTTTGAATCGCCCATTCGCTGTGGTCGTTTCCGACAACCGAAACGCGCAACGAAGTTATCATTCAATACGGGTTTCCCGAGTCCGGCAATGAACACGACATCGTCACTCCGGTAGCCCAGCTTTTCGTAGACCGTCAAGATAGTGTTCTAGTGCCGGAGCGTGAGTGTAGAGATGGCACCGCCGAACCATTGAAACAGAAAAGTCGGGACGGTGAATTAAGCACTCACCAAATACACGCGCAGCTTCCTCCGTTCTGCCAGAATAGCCAAGACCAGCAAGAATGACGGCGTAACGGGACCATTGAAATCCTTGCTGCTGAAGCGCTTTCCTGCCCCATTCAATCGCCAGCGGATAATCGTGCTTCAATAGGTAAGCCTCGGCCAGCCTTACCATATACGATCCCATATGCTGGTCACGAGGGCTAAGGCGAATGGCGCCTTCCAAATGCGGGATAGCGTCATCGGCATTTCCTAAGAATACAGCGGCGGCTCCAAGCCCGTAGTGCGCCCAGGCAAGACTGGGATTGAGTTCAATAGCCAACTTCAGATCTGGAATTGCATTTTCATGCTCGCGGCTGACGATCCGGGCCTTACCCATTGCACAATGTGCCGCGGCATCATCGGGGTCCAGTTCCACCGCCATCCGGGCAGTTCGAAGTGCACGTTCGCAATTCTCCGCAGGGGTATCCGTCAGACCCAGCACCACCTCGTAGTAATAAGCATCCACCAAGCCGGAACAAGCCAGCGACAAGCAGGGATCTTGCGAAAGAGCTGCCTCAAAGTGCTTTCGCGCTTCCGTAAGGTCCTCTTTAGTTCGCTTGTAGAGATGCCACATGCCTCGCTGGTAAACGTCCCATGCGTTCAGATTGCCGGATTTCTTGGATGTCGCGCGCTGTTGCTCTGCCTTGTCCAATTCAGGCGCAATGGCCGCCACGATTGCTCCCGTCACTTCGTCCTGGACAGCAAAAATATCCTCTAGAACCCGATCATACCGCTCGGCCCAGATTTGCTTTTCAGAAGCTGCATCGATTAATTGAGCGGCAATCCGAATGCGGTTTCCCCCTTTTCGGACGCTTCCATCTAGCACATACCGCACGCCAAGCTGACTGCTGATTTTTTTCACGTCTATTGTTTCGCCCTTGTAGGCGAAACTTGAGTTGCGCGCGATCACCATCAACCATCGATTTCGGGATAGGGCGGAAATGATATCTTCTGAAACACCGTCAGCAAAATACTCCTGATCATTTTCGCCGCTCAAGTTGTGGAAAGGAAGTACGGCAACGGTGGGCTTCTTCAAACTCGAGCTCGGTGTTGGAGTAACACCCGCTGGCTGAACGGCACCACTCAGCGCTATTTGATATGCACGAACGGGTTGATCTACATTCTTGAGTTCGAGATTGCCCAGGTCTTCGAATTCGGCCTCGACTTTTCCTGCTACTTGTCGATACGCGTCTTCGGAAAGGCAGATACAATCTGGCTCAGCTTGGGCCTCAAGTCGAGCCGCTATATTGACGCCCTCCCCCAATAGATCATCGCCGTCAACAATGACGTCGCCTAGGTTAAGCCCGATACGAAAACTTAGAGGCTTTTTTCCGTCACTCGTCACCCTGCCCTGAATTAGCGTCCGTTGCCATTCAATTGCACAGGTGATCGCGTCTACGACACTGGCAAACTCAGCTAGCAACCCGTCGCCCACGAGCTTGAAAATTCTCCCATGGTGTTGAGCAATAAGGGGTTGGATTACTTTACTACGAACAGCCGATAATCGTTCAAGTGTGCCTGCTTCGTCTTGCCCCATAAGGCGCGTATAACCAACCACATCTGCAACGAGAATAGCGGCAAGCCGGCGTTCCAAGAAAACTCTCCTATCAGTATCAGGTTACCTCTGAAACAGACAAGAATCCATGCCGACTGAATTTCGCGCGAAATGCGGGTTTTGTCAGAGTTTTTAAACTGTCAACTCAAGTATAAACCCGACACCGGGAGTTTTCTATGGGATGGCCACGTACGGTACCCGCCTGGCGTTTGCCGAATTTGGTGTCTACGAGCCCCATTTCGATTTTGGAGACAGTGAGGTCTACAAGGAGAGAACCAAAGAGATACGCGCCCGTCTAAAGGCGATAGCATCGGCCAAGGAGGCGACCATCTACCCAACGGGCTGGACTGTCGAAGGCAGTCGGGCAAAAGGGCAAACCATGATCAATCGCCGGTCTCGATTGACCATGCGCGCCTTCAACAACGAGTGTGAGGCGGCGAGTGCGAACACACGTTGGCACAATGTGGTCGCCATGGAAAAGCGAGTATTGAGTGTTTTGAAAGCGATCACCAAAGAAAACACCTCCATGAATCTTCACATCAATGAGGAATACGTGGCGCTCAAAATTGACGAACTGCACTTGACCCATGAATACCGTGAACAACTGAAGGCCGAGAAAGACGAACGCGCCGAACTTGCCCGGGCGGAACGAGAGGAAAAGAAGCTTCTTGCAGAGGCCCGAGCCGCTGAGAAAGAAGAGCGGAAATATCAGGAACTGCTCGAGAAAGCGCGCAAGGAAGCCGGTGGTGGTGAGACCAGTGAAGCCATGCAGATGAAAATCCAGGAACTTGAATCTGCGCTGGAACAGGCTCACGCGCACAGCGAACGCGCCCGTGCCATGGCTGAGATGACCAAGTCTGGATACGTCTATGTCATTTCCAATGTCGATTCATTTGGGGAAGACTTGGTCAAAATCGGCCTGACCCGGCGCCTTGATCCCAATGATCGGGTGCGCGAACTGGGTGATGCCAGCGTGCCATTCGGTTTCGACACGCATGCGATGATCTTTTCCGAAGGGGCACCGGCACTGGAATCGGCGCTCCACAAGGAGTTTGCGAAGCAATGCGTAAACAAGAGAAAAGAGTTCTTTCGCGTTTCACTTGATGAGGTGGAAGACGCTGTAGCCCGACTCGCGCCTGACGCCAATTTCTTCAAGGATCGCGAAGCTCAGGAATGGTATGAGACCATGGCCCGAAGGAAAGAGAAACTGATGAAAATCAAAGACTCAGAGACAGACGAGCTACCTGCCGAGATTTAACTTCAAAGTTTCCGGCAACTTGTGAAACAATTCTGGCAGTGGGTTGTGAATGGGCGTCAGATCAATCTGATAAGCGTTGAGCAAATTGTTCAGACCGGAGCAATCGGCAACCGCAACTTAAGCCTCAAGGTCAATTTTCTAGCTTTGAGCAAAATGGCTGGTGGCCTTACCAGCGAAACGATCGGTCAAAAAATCAACTAAGGACCGAACTCGCCGTGGTAGGAAGGGCATTTTCGGGCGTAGAACGAAGATCCCACCGCCGGCGCTCGGTTCCGCAAGATCGGGCAGAACCGGGAGCAGGCGACCCGTGTGCAAGTCATGGGAGGTGAGAAACTCCGGCAGCCATGCTATGCCGCGTCCCGCGCGGCACGCCGAATGGATCGCGTCGAAGCTGTTGCAGGAAAATCCTGGACCAAGCCGGGATAAACCGCCGACCGATCGCATGATGCCCCAATCCGAAAGGTGATTTTCCTGGCCAAGGCGCAGACATCTGTGCATGGCAAGCTCCTCTGGTTGCCGAGGAGCACCGTGCTGTTCGAGATAGGCGGGTGCGGCGCATAGAAACCGCCGATTGTTCATCAACTTCCGGGAAACGAGGGATGAGTCAGGCAAGACACCGCTGCGGACCGCGATATCAAAGCCCTCTCCGACCAGGTCAACGATTTTGTCCGTCAGCAGCAATTCGATTTCAACCTCCGGATTGAGTTCCATGAATTCGATCACCAAAGGGACCACATGCAACTGACCAAGTGCCGCCGAACTTGTCAGGCGGATCGTGCCGTGCAGGTTGCCGGCATTATCGGCAATATCCTCTTCCAATGCCGTCAGACGGGCAAGAATAACCCGTGCTTCCTCGACATATCGCTGTCCCGCCTCCGTCAAAGTCATGCGCCGGGTCGAGCGGATAAGCAGAGGCACCCGCAAGCGCTGCTCCAGTTGATGCACCCGCTTGCCCACGGCAGATGGTGTGTATCCCAAAACGCGGGCAGCGGCCGAAAAACTGCCGTGATCAACCACGGCCAGTAGGATTTCCAGTTCCGTTCTCTGCGTCATCTGTTCCAAAAACTATCAAAAGTTGATCCAATTTACAGGATTTTCGGAGGAGCTTGTCCAAATTATCTAAGACGGAGATTGAAAAACCAAGGAGAATCGCCTTGCCCACCGCTTCGAACATCGCCCTCTTCACCCCGCTTACTCTGCCGAACGGACGTGTGTTGAAGAATCGGATCATCAAATCGGCCATGTCGGATTCTCTGGCGGATGGCCGGGGCAACCCGACCGCTGCACAGATACGCCTCTATGAACGCTGGGCGGAGGGTGGCGTAGCTGCGTCAATCATCGGTGAGGTGCAGGGGAATTCGCATTACCCCGAAAAACCGGGTAATTTGGTGCTCGACGAAGGGTCTGATACGGTGGCATTCCGTGATTTGGCGCGGCGCGGGTCGGTTAACGGGGCACAGCTCTGGCTGCAACTTGGTCATGCCGGGGCCCTGGCGCATCGGCCGATCAGTCAACCCAAAGGTCCAAGCGCTATCGACTTTCCCGATTTCCAAAGCGAAGCCATGTCGCTTGCTGAGATTAAAGCCATTCCAGATCATTTTGCCCGCACGGCCCGCCGTGCGGCCGAGTTGGGACTTGGCGGCGCTCAGATCCATGCAGCACACGGATTTCTCCTGAGCCAGTTTTTGTCCCCGCTCTTTAACCACCGGGCGGATGCCTATGGCGGATCGATCCAGGCGCGGATGCGTCTGCTGATCGAAACGGTCGAAGCCGTTCGCGCCATGGTTCCCTCTGACTTTGCGGTGACGGTCAAATTGAACGCCACCGACCAACTCGACGGTGGGCTTACAGAAGAAGACGCGCTCAGGGTGGTTGCAGGGCTGGAAGGTAAAGGCGTTGACCTGCTGGACATCAGTGGCGGAACCTATTTCCCCGGCGCACCATCAAGTTCCGAACGTGCGACCAAAGGCCCATATTTTATCGACTTCGCCCGGGCAGCGCGTGCGTTGACATCGACCCCACTCATGGCCACCGGAGGATTCAAACATCGTGAAGAGGCCGAGGCTGCGATCCTTTCGGGGGATGTGGATGCGGTGGGTATCGCGCGCGGCTTCGTCCTCGATCCTGATTTGCCCGGAACATGGCAGGCAGAAAAGGGAGATCCTGCCTTCCCTCGCTTCGCCGCTCTGCCGCAGGGAGGGATGACGGCATGGTTCACCATGCGAATGACGGATCTCGGGGAAGATCGGGAAGGAGCGATAGATCGGGACATCGCCCAGGCTGTCATTGAATATGAAGAACGCGACGGGCGGCGCGCAGAAATCTGGAAGGCAAGGTTTGCTTGTCGTTAAACCCATACAAAGGCAAGCCAAGCATAGTTTGAGCAAAAACAACTACTTATAATAGACTACGTGATGATCTATGCCGAAGAGGCATCGGCATTGTAAATCACCTTACCCCACAAAAATATTTCGTGGGGTAAGGTGATGATCAAGAACACCCGGCAATCGGGACAACTACCTTAACGGATCTTCTGAGACCCCTAAAAGACGGTCCGGTCCCCAACCTTTGTGGATCACCCGAACTCAAGCCCATCGGCAATAAGACCTATTGGTATGGTCAATATTGGATTGGCAAAGAAATCATCGATCAAAATATCGGTGAACACAGTGAACATCTCAGAGATCAGATCTCCCGCCACAAAACAATCGTCGCAGCAGAAAAACAGGCCAGGCGAGAACGAGCCCCCCTGATGCGGATCCTCAGAGCAGTGGGGTTTATGATGACCTATGCGGGAAGCGGCCAGGTATTATCCTCCATGGCCAAGCTTGGCGAATTTCGCATGGGAGAAATATTGGTCGGCACCCAGTCTTTCCGAGCTTACCAAGGACAGCTCGGCGATCAAATCGGCCCTCGCATTCCGATATGTCTCAGTTCACCCGCAGAGGCGGTTAGGAAATTGTTTTCTATCGCAATTTTTTCGAGGTTCATGTGCATCCCGCTTCCTTCAATATTCTCAGCATCTCCACCTTTTCGTCCGTACTCGCAGCCTCATCCCGCAGCATGGACTCAAAGACATCACGACGTTCCCAGATGATTGGGATGCCGATCGCAGGCAGCGCGGCTTTGATAATTGTCCTTGCCAACGGTATGACACTCGCTACGAGGTGCAAAACTATAAACGAAGACACAGAATTTGGATCCGATCCGGCGTGCTGCTCGAAACTGACATTGGCGCCATCAAACCTATCTTCGACAATGTCATGCAGAACCCGCAGTTTGTCAGCGCGCATCTCAATAGCCAGTCGATCCTCCTCGCTAAGCTCCCTAAATTTGAATCTTTTCATAATCATTGGAAACGCTACGCTTGCTTCTTCGGTCCCAGCACCAAAAACTCGGCGCGTTATGAGAAAAGCCTCACATTCAGGAGCCTGGCACGCCATTTTCTCTATGAATACGTCGGCTCTGATCTAATGTTCCTTTTCAGCAGGCTCATCGGGTGACTATTCACCGCTCGGCGTAGAAACGACGCGCATATTAGCCCCTTCTCGCAACAAACGACCTTCAGCTCTCAGTCAACGGTGGAACAGTTTTAAGAGATCACCACTCGTCCGAGAAATATTACTCTGGGCCCTTGGCAACAGCAAAAGGGCGTAGCGTAACAAACAACTAAGCCTCTGTTTTGCAACAACGATTTTTCTGACTGTTTTTTCGCGCTGACCCTATTTTTGGCTATTCTGAGGGGCGTAGCGTAACCAAGGCCTATGAGAGGTGTTGGACATTCCCAACCCGCCGTCCCTCAGACTTCTCCGCGATTGCAGGCAGATCGTTGTCCGCTCGGGGCCGATGCCCACAGCCAGATAGTCCAGTGCGACTTCGATGACCGCGACGCACCTTGTCGGGATCATGCGCGTTGTCGGTCAGGGCTTGCGTGTCCGCCAAGAGCAGGAATTGTTCATGGCTGTCTTGATAGCGCAGGCGATTGGAAAGCGATCCCGCGTAATGGCCGATATGCAGCGGTCCCGTTGTGCGGTCTCCGATCAGGATGACAAGTTTGGTCATATGCGTGTCCTCGTAGATTGTGAGGCACCGCATTGGGAAGCATGGATACCAAAAGACCGCCCAAGCGGCGGCCTCGGAATATATGGAATTGTCCGACCGCCTTATTTCGCGGCCAGCCACCAGAGTGTCGAAAGGAGCATCAGGTTATCCATGCCGACAGCAGTATTGTCGGAAGAGAATGCCGTCAAGCTGACACCGTGGATGATTCAACCGCAGATCGCTTCACATAACACCCGTTCAGCGACATTCCCGGTTCGTTACGGTGACGGAGTTCCCGCCGGGGTTGCGCGTTTCATCCCCTGCCTGACCCGTCAGCATGCTGGATTTCGACCCTGCGTTTCTCGCGCAAGACCAAGATAAGCCCGGAGTATTCTGTCATGGTTTCGATGTTTGTGAAGCTGAAATCTCTGAAGTCGGTTTTGTTACACTGAAGTGTGCCAGACAAGCTTACCTGTCTCAAAAAAACCTTCACTCATATCCTCTCTCAGGCACCAGATCGAAAAGCCATGCTCATGCTCTCTCAGAATGCCCAAAGCGTCATCAGATCGGAAAGTGATCAGACAATCCATACCGCGCAGTTCAACAGGATGCGTTGACGGGGGCAATGCGCGTCCAAACAGACGATGGAATCTGTATCCCGTGAGGACATCGGACAGAACACACTGTAGATACGAAGGTATGTCTGCGAGGTCGTCCTTTTCGAAACCGCCTTTCCTATTTTTGACGTGCGCACGCAGCTGCTGAGAAATAAACGTGTCCTGGCTTGGTGCAAGCGCCCATTTTATCGAAAATTCACCAAGTTGTTCAGCAAATGCTCTCCGCTTCTCGAGGATGCTCTTCAGTTCATCCTGGTCGATTGGAGTATCAGGTGGCATCGCCTCTGCTTTCGCCACAAATTGATCGAAAGCTTCAAAAAACTCAGGGCCAAACCTTTCCATTGCCGCATAGTGCTGTGCCATCCGCTTGTCATGGCCTTCCAGGGGAGGCGAGTTTTCGTCACGTTGCGACATCTTCTGGTCAAACTCCTGCCGCCACTTGTCGTCATAAGTGCGGTTGTAGGCAACGCGCTGGGCTTCGCCTGCTGCAATTCCCCAATTGGTGATCCACTCTTCGGCGGGTGGGTCGATAACCGCGCGGTCCTCGCCAGCGTCCATCTCGTAATGCAAATCGAGCGCCCAACGCGGGAACGTCTTTCCAAGATCGAAGAACCCGGCATCATTCAGATCCGGAAGATCTTCCGGGGCCTGCCTTGGCTGCGCTTTCTGCATCTGCTCCTCGGTCAGTTGAACAACGCGATAGCTACCCGCATCCTGGCGCAGGAAAGACACAAACAGAAGCAGCGCCCCACTGTCATTCAATTTGACAGGCTTTGGCTCTGACAAGGCACCAAGGTCGATCTGAAGAACAAAATGCATCGGCCTCCCGTCAGGGTCGCGCGGCCATGCGTGAGCAATCGGCAAAAGCGGCAAACCACCAAACCAGGATCTTGCGGATTGGTCTGCCTCAAACGGTGAACGGAGGTGCAAAAACCAAGCGGGCAGTTCCGCGGCACGATCAGCCTCACCATCCATAGCGAGAAGTTCGCTGTTTCGGAAATCATCGTCCTTGGTGTTCCAGACGGTTTCCTTCTCGGGTGTTGTGTCCAGCTTTGTTTCTTCCGGCCAGTGCTTGACAAGAAGACCGACAAAAAAAAGGGCAATGAAAAAAAACAGGCACAGAACGCCTTGCGCCAATGATATTTCACGTAGCTGAATGCCAATGGCCGCAATTGCCACAAACATGAAGGCTGCCGCGAAGAAAAAGGTGCTTATTATCTTTTGCATGGGCGGATCGTTCAATCGAAGCATTCAATTGACCCACATCTAAACTTGAATTTTAGCAACCTAAAGCAGAATTATACGCGACCAAAATTCAACCTTCTGTCGGTAGCCAACGTCGGAATTAAAAGGGCTCCGGCGCAACTGGCGCCGGGGCCTTATTTGTGTCCCACCAAACGGAATGCGTCACCAGGAGACCCACCGTTGATACCCAAAAACCGGATGCCGTGGATCAGGCCGCCGCGTAGTGATTGAACACTTCTGTGGTGCCATCCTTGCGGATCAGGAAGACCGAATAGGCCTCTCGCTCGCTCTCCGGCCCCATACCGGGCGAGCCATAGGGCATACCGGGCACGGACAGCCCCACCGCATCGGGGCGCTCGGCCAGAAGGCGCCGGATATCGGTTGGCGGCACATGGCCCTCGATGACGTATCCCTCGACCAGGCCGGTGTGACAGGAGGCCATCTCCTCCGGGACACCCTTGGTGGCTTTATATTGAGACAAGGTCTCCCAAGAGGCGTTCTGCACCTCCATCTCGAACCCGTCGCGTTGCATGATGTCGATCCAGGCGCCGCAACACCCGCAGTTCGGGTCCTTGAGGACCTCTACCCGCGGTTTGGCCGTTGCCAGAGCCGGCGAGGCCAGAGCGATGCCGGAGGCACCGAGGCCTGCCAAGAAGAAGCGGCGGTCGAGTGTCGGGGTGGTCATGTCATTTCCTTTCCGTTTTCGCGCCTGCGGTGTGACGATGGTTCTTGTGACCGAAACCGCGGGCAAGTGTCATGATATGTGTCAAGCGGGCGGTCATGAGCCGCCCTGCATCTGTTCGCTTTCGGTGCGCACCGCCTGCATCTCGCGGATGCGCTCTGGCCAGGTGGATTTAATATAGGCCAGGATGTCCCAGATCTGCTGGTCGCTCAGGCTGTCGCCAAATCCCGGCATGCCGCTGGCAAAACCGGACACGCCGCGGGCTTCCAGCGCCGCTTCACCACCCTGTTCGGTGTAGTCAAACAGCAGCGCATCCCCGTGATGCCAGGTATGGCCGGTCTCGTCATGAGGCGGGGCAGGCATTGTGCCTTCCCCATTTGGGGCCCGCCAATTAGGTTGCCCTTCCAGATCGGCACCATGGCAGGACGCACAGAATTCGGCATAGAGCCCCGCGCCCTCCTCAACATTGGACTCTTTCGGTTGCACTGGCGGCCCTGCCTGCGTGTTTGACGGCGCGAGCCACGCGACTGCAGCTCCAATGACAACATTCCCGGCCAGGGCAAATGCAGAGATGGTTCCGGTTTTCATTGCCTCATCCCCCTTCATGTTCGTCCATCAGATAGGTCGCGATAGCCGTCCGGTCGGCCTCGGTCAGGAAACTTGTGCCGTAAAGCACGACCTCACCCATGGATCCGCCAAAGGCGTCCCCTTCGGGTGTGATGCCGGTGCGCAGGGCATAGGCCAGGCTGGCCACGTCCCATCCCCTGTCAGCCAATGTCCCGTGATCGATGGCTGGTGCTTTCTCACCGCCTGGCAGCGCATCGCTGCCCCTAAAGTGCTCCGTGTCCGACTTGCGCGCACCAGCGATGTTGCGCGCTGTATGGCAGGCCGCGCAATGGCTGGCCCCCTCGACCAGTTCGCGACCCCGGTTCCAAATCTCGTCCTTACCCACCACCGGCTCTGTCCTTGGAAGCTCCAGAAAAGCGGCGCGCCAGAGTTTCAGCCCCCAGCGCTGGTTGAACGGAAAGCCCATCTCGAGCGGGCGCGATGGTTCGGTGACCGGTGGCACGGTTTGGAAGGCGGCCCAGAGATCGGCAACCTCCTGATCCGAGAAGTTGGCATAGAAAGGATAGGGGAAGGCCGGGTAGTAGGCGTGCCCGTCAGGCGAGACCCCTTCGCGAACGGCGCGAGCGAATTGTGTCTGGCTCCACCCCCCGATTCCGTGGTCCGGGTCGGTGGTGAGGTTCGGCGAATACAGCGTGCCAAACGGGGTTTCCAACGCCACTCCGCCCGCCAAAGGCGCTCCGCCTTTTGCGAAATCGGTATGACACGCGATGCAGCCGGAGGCGCGGGCCAGATAGGCACCGCGGGCGACATCCCCCTCCAGGGTGATGGGCGTGAAGGGCCGGCCAATCGGCCAGGCCATCAGGCCGGCAAGACTAACTGCGGCGATAACAGCGCCAGCCAGCCCCAGACGATAGAACATACGCATCGTCCTGGCCTATTTCTCGACCCGGAAACGAGTATGGCAGGCCGAGCAGACCTGTCCCATCATGGCGAAAACCCCGTCGGCCGGCATCTGGGACAGGTCCATCATGTCAGATCCTGCGCCGCCGCCCATCATGCCACCCCCCATCATGCCACCGCCTATCATGGAGCCGCCCTGACCGCCCATCATACCGCCGACAGCAGATGTTTCGCCCGCCATCATCAACCCGTTTTCGGAAGCGTCCGCCAATCCGTCCGCCATCACGCGCAGCTGATCGGCCAGTGCTGAAAACGCATCCCAGTCCTGCCAGATCTCAGGCTTCGCCTCGGACGGCGCGTCAAGGCTGCCTTCCGGGAACAATTTGGTCAGCGCCTCGCCGGCATGCCGGCTGATATCCTCCGAACGTTCGCGCACAACGGATGCATCATAATCGACCTGCCCCCGCATCATCGGCGTCAGCACTTTCATCGCCTCTTTCATCACGCCCATGCCATCCATGCGTTCTTTGACAACGCCCGTGGCACCGCCATGTGCAAACACCGATTGGCTTGCCACAACCAGAACGGACGCAACCACCACGCCCAGCAACAGTTTTTCAGTTTTCATCGGATTTCCCTGTCTGATTTATCTCATCACGCCAAAGGGCGTGTGCGGATACGGATCAGATCAGGGCTTTGGGTGGCGGCGGATCAAAATTCGAAACCACCGGGATGCCCTTCGTCGCGCGCGGCAGGCCATACCGTTCGCTGCATCCCAATAAACCCGCGTTCAGATTCGACAGTTGGACGATCGCAGGACCGCTGCAGAACGCCCCACCGTGACAATGGACCTGGTGGTCCTTTGCGGAATGTTCAGCGTGCGTTTGGACTTCGACGGAAACCACGGAGGGCTCATGTTTTCCATGGGCCTCAGCGACACCGCCGGACAAAAGCAGAGCAGCGGCGAACACGCCGACCGCGACGAGCATCAGCCCGATCCATCTGAGATTGTCCAAAAGCACTGCTCAGCTCATCCCATTGTCTTGTTTCAACTCTCTTACCGAGGCGATGATGTTCCCAACGTCCGCGCGGGTCAAGTCTTCGACCAGCGGCAACTCGCCGAACCGACGCTGATGCGCGTTCACGCGCCTCTATCCCCTAGCGTTGAGCCCGAGACCGGCAGTGATATCTGCACCGACAACTTCCATTCGGCGGCCCGTCATGATCAACGCCCGGAATACCGCCAGCAAGACGTTTTATAGCACTCTACCTCGCTCTTGGAAGGCAGATCACCGGACGGCGCCTCAAGCCGATCGATCTGTTCGACGGAGAATCCCGAGACATCCGACAGCGCTTCTTTCGTGAACCCCGCCAGCTTTCTCAGTTTCAAGAGCTCCAGGGCAAGGTCCGTCTTCTCTTGATTTTGCGCGAGAAGCTCTTTGAGTTCTGGCCTCTCCCCCAAAATCTCTTGCTTCAGTTCTTCGACGCTCATACTGATTCCTTTCCCAACCAACCCCTCCAAATCGGTGCCATGCTACTAAAAATTGCCTGTCCGGGCACCCGTTGCAGCGTCATCGCCAAACATGACTGACAAGGGATACGCGTAAAGCCGGTCAATCCCGCCAATCGCATGTTGACACATCCGGGCCAGAACCGTCCAAATGCAGCAAAAATCGGAAGCGCCGATCATGTCGAAACAAAGCAAGACTCTTTCAAGGATCCTGCGTCACGAGCCTGAACTCGTCGGACTGACCCTTATGCCGGGCGGCTGGGCGCGTATTGACGATCTTTTACGCGGAATGAAACGTATCGGTCAGCCGCTGAATGTCGCGGAGCTGCGCAAAATCGTACAGGACAACGATAAAAGGCGGTTCACAATCTCGGACGATGGGACACTCATTCGCGCGGCTCAGGGACACTCGGTCGATGTTGACTTGGGTCTCGAAGCCATAGCGCCGCCGGAAATCCTGTATCATGGCACTGCCAGATCAATTCTGGACAGCATTTTCAGCGAAGGTCTGAATCCCGGAAGGCGGCAACAGGTCCACCTTTCTCCTGATCCTGAAACCGCTGAAAAGGTAGGGCAACGGCCCGGTAAACCGACCGTCATTCGGATTGAAACTGGCAGTATGCATCGGGACGGTTATGCGTTCTATCGGGCGGACAATGCGGTTTGGTTGACGGATTTCGTCCCTGCGCAATACCTGGGTTTCTAATCTGACCGCGATACTTGCAAAACGGACGGGCACCTTAACCCAGCGGGCTTACTGAATGAACATGGCGATGGAGGGCAACGGTCGTGAGCAATCCATCTTTGAAACAGCGGTTCGAATGTCTGGGTGCTGTCAGGGAAATCGACCAGGTGCGGTCCGGTTCGTCAGAAAACACTGCCCTGATCCGAAAGCGGGGCAGTGAAGCGCAAGTGCCGTCGGCCGCGATAGCCTTGGCACGTCGGGGTGCCTCCATGCTCAAGGCGAAGCGTTGCCTGGAGGGTTTCTTAAAAGATGGTCAGGCCGCCATTCACCTGCGGACCGTGGAAGACCGAGGAGCACTGCAGGCAGATCTTGCGAAGGCTGGTATCGGCACGCGGTTCTTAACAGCGGATGCTTAGGCTCCTTCTTCAGCTTCCAATTGTCCAGTTTCAGTAGTCTTGTCGCTCACCACAAGCACAAGCTGCACTATTGAAATCGGCAATGCGGTGGCAATGATACAAGCTCCGTCAATTGCTTGCCCTTGGTCACCAGCAATCAAGCATCCTCCTCGCCCTCGGTCGTTGCATCGGTATCTGTCTCGATTGCCTCCGTCAGAGCATCCCTTTTGGGTTTCAGCGCGCCTGGAACGTCGAAATTTGGGTGGCGGCCATCCTCAATCCTTTCAAGAATGGCACCCACTGCTGAAGCGGCAACAGCTTCTTCAGCCACTGCTTCTGCGCTGTCACGACACCAAACATTTGATCTTTTGATTTTCTGTTTCAGCAAATCGTCCAGACAGCGCTCCAATTCGTCTGCAGGAACAAACTTGCGCAGAAGTGCAATCAGGTCGGCGCGGCTGAGAGATTGGAGCTTGCTGTCCATTCTGAGACCATAATCCAAAACGAGGCCCAGAGCCATGTTTGGTAAGGACTTCGCCAGAAGCTGACGGAGCCAGGCGGCGGCTGAAAATTGCAGATACCGCCCGTTGATATCTCATGCGAAAAGGTGATCTGAACGAAATCAACAATCGCCGTGTGCTCTGCTGCTCATGCTGGCAATCGGAACTGAATAGTAGACGGTCCCTCGCAAACCTCAGGAAGAGATCAACCCCCTGCCGTCCCGGTAAACCTGCTTCCAGGGCAGAATGGAAAAGGAGGCCCTGAGACCCGTCGGCCAAAACGGATCGGCGTGGATCAGCTTCTCGACCTCACTTTGATCCTCTGCCTCAACGATCCAAAGACCATCGCGCCCTCTGTTCTCGCCGCCCGTCAGTGGTCCGGCGGCTTCCACGGCCTCGGCGTTGTCTTCGAGGAAAGCGATATGCTCTTTCATGTGAGCCGCCCGAATACCGGGATCGGCATCAGCTGCATCTTCAAACAAGACAACGAATTTCATTTAGGATCCTCATTTTGCTGTGCCAAGTGATTATGGCAGGGCAAATTTGCTGTTTGGAAAAGTCATTTTGCCATCCTAATCTGCAACAATGCAGGATCATGATTGGGATGACTTCAAATATCTGCTCGCGCTGCACAGAACAGGCACGCTGTCGGATGCGGCACGGCGGTGCGGTGTGAATGAAACGACGGTCACACGGCGTTTGAAACGGCTGCAACAGGCGCTGGGAACGACCCTCTTTGTTCGAAATGAAGCGGGTCGGCACCAGTTGGCGGAAGCAGCGCAGCAAATACTCGATCACGCTGAAACCATGGAACGCGAAAACACGGCGCTAAGAGAGCATCTGGATCAGTCCTCCCGCCAGGTTGGAGGCACGATCAGGATCAGCGCCGTTCCCGTGATCATCAATCACGTTATTCTGCCTCACCTCGGAAAGCTGGGCGACAAGCATCCCCACCTGACCGTCGAGCTGGTTCCTGAATCGCGAAACATCGACCTGACAAAACGCGAGGCCGATTTGGCCATCCGTTTCTCCCGCCCCGAACAGGGCGGTTTGGCGACAAAGGCCAAAAAACTCGGCGAATTGGGGTTTGATGCGTATTGCGGATCGCAGCTGACACCGGAACAGCAGGATGGTGCTGACTGGATTTGCTATGACGACGCATCCGCATCCCTTCCGCAAGCGCGATGGACAGAGGAGCTTCGAAAGCACCTCAAACAGCGCCCAAGCAGTTTCCGGGTTTCGGACATCGATACCGCTCTGGAGGCAACGGCAAGAGGCTATGGGAAAGCTGTCCTGCCGAAGCTGGTCTACGGCGCGGACAAAAGGTTTCGTTGCATCGGCACAGAGCCGTCGAAGTCAGGCATGACGCGGGATTTGTGGTTGTTATCTCACGCTGACGATGAGACACGTTTGTCAATCAAAGCAGCCAAATCCTGGTTGGCTAAACTACCGTGGGTTTGAACGGATTTTCTCTCTAATTGCGAGGCATTCTCCCGACCTAGAGCGCGTGATGGATGCGTATCCTTAAAACAACCCCATATGTGGAGAGGCCAGGCAGGCCTCTCCTGTTCTTTATGTCATGCAGCGCGGCGCCTTCTATCACGCTCTTCGATCAAAGGTTTGATCGGCCGCTCTGCCATATTGAACTCTGGGTTAGGGCTACTATTGAAATAGCCCTGCACATACTCCGGAGAGTGAGCGTGGAACCCTGAAAAAAGCGCGGCAGCAATCAGATTGGTGTTGCTGACATAACTCTCTGAAAGCAGAACTTCCCCAAGCAAAGAAAACGCAAGTTTTTCGGCGATTTGTTTCAAGCCGTAACTTGCGTGACGCATGTTTGGATTCTTGAGTGGTTTGATGCACGAGGTGAATGCTAAGGCTTGAAGAAATTCACGCTGAGGTTGGATCTGCATAAGTTCTATCCGGCGCTCACTCAGGTCTTTTTGGATTGCGTTTTGCACGGCGCTCCACCGCTCTTGGATGGGCAACCCTGCGATGATCTGCTCGCGTTCGTTTCGCTTAGGCTCCAAACACCCCAACCCAAAACCCCAATTGTAAAGAAGTGGGTTTTCCCGGGCAACTTTCGGCCGAGCGGCTGTAGCGAGCACGGCATAAAGGTCGAAAGCTGTGAAACTGTGTCCACGCTCGTTTGCGAATTCAAATGCTGCGGCGGGGTCAAGGTCAAACTCAATCTCACTGCCACGCGAATGGTTGAGAGACGCCTTAAGCGATGCCAAGGTCCTAAAGCCGCATCCTCGGGCCAGAATTTCAAGACGATGTGTAGGCGAAATGGCCCGATGATGCAGCTCGGCAGCCGCTTTCAGTAACGGCAGGTCGGTTTCGCAAAAATGGAATTTGATCTTCGTTTCGATCATAACAGTTCTCCAGGGAGTCGCAGTCGCCGATTACACACAACCCAGGATCTGATTGATCGAAGTTGTTTAGCTTTGTGTGATTGAAGTTCAACCACCAAGAATGAAAGAAGGTTTGACCCAGCGACAGGTCAGGGGTTCACCCGGCTGTGAATATGGCCTCGATGCCCATCAAGCACAAGGCGGCGTTCAAAAAATTGTCCAAAGGCACCACTGATGTTCAGTTTCAGGGTCTGTAGCAGACGGCCCAATTCAAGCTTGGGACAACCAAACCGAAGAACAAGCAACAAACGAAGTTCTTCTTCCCTGATGGAAGGAAATTTGATCGCCAATTGAATGCAGGTGTTACTGAGATCGTTGTATGCACGCCAAATCAGCGATCCTATGGGCATCGCGAGCGATTATGGGGATCCTACAACACGCTAAAAGTCCAAGTTCTCAACGCTCAGGGCGTTTTGCTGGATGAACTCGCGGCGGGGTTCTACCACATCACCCATTAGCTTGGTGAACAGATCATCGGCTTCGACCATGTCATCAACGCGAACCTGCAAGAGTGTACGCGCGTCAGGGTCCAACGTGGTTTCCCACAATTGATCCGGATTCATCTCTCCCAGACCTTTGTAGCGTTGCAAAGACAGCCCTTTTTCACCCTCTTCCAGAATGGCGCGCAGAAGCTCCAGCGGGCCGTGGATTACCTGGTTGCGGTCACGGCGGACCAGGGTGGCAGGAGTGTTGTAGACCTCTTGCAGGCTTTGCGTGAAGCTGCCGGTTTTGCGCGCCTCGCCTGAGCGTAGCATCGGGCCATCCAGCGTGCGGACTTCCTCCACGCCGCGCAGGATACGTGCCAGGCGGATGCCGTGATCCTGGGTGATCCTACCCTGCCAGCCACGCTCATATTCCAGTGCGATCAAGTCGAGCCGCGCTGCAACCTTGTCAGCCACCCCCTGAAGGTCGGCATCCACGGCACCGGGCACAAAGGCCCCGGCCACTGCGGCCTGTTCCAGAATGTGACGCGGGTAATGGGTCGGGAAGGCATCCAGCACGCGTTTCAGTTGACGCGCCTCATCGACGATGCGGGTCAGGTCCTGACCGATGATCTCCTCGCCCGATCCAAGTTTCAGAACTGCGCCTTCAACCCCTTGATTGATCAGGTAATCATCTAGCGCCGCCTGATCTTTCAGATACACTTCGGACTTGCCACGCGATACTTTATACAGTGGCGGCTGCGCGATATAGAGATATCCGCCCTCGATCAGTTCCGGCATCTGACGATAGAAGAAGGTCAGCAGCAACGTGCGGATATGCGCGCCGTCCACGTCCGCATCGGTCATGATGACGATCTTGTGGTAGCGCAGCTTTTCGACATTGAATTCATCGCGCCCTATCCCGGTACCCAACGCCATGACTAGGTTGCCGATTTCCTGCGACGACAGCATCCGGTCAAACCGCGCCCGTTCGACGTTCAGGATTTTCCCGCGCAGGGGAAGAACAGCCTGCGTCAGCCGGTCCCGACCTGTCTGCGCAGATCCACCGGCCGAGTCCCCCTCGACCAGGAAGACTTCGGTCTTGGAGGGATCTTTCTCGGAACAATCTTTCAGCTTACCCGCCAGATAGTTCACATCCATCGCTGTCTTGCGGCGGGTCAGTTCGCGAGCCTTACGGGCGGCTTCGCGAGCCAGAGCGGCTTCGATGATCTTGCCGACGATGGTCTTGGCCTCGTTGGGGTTTTCTTCGAACCATTCGGCCAGTTTTTCGTTCACCATCCCTTCGACCGCCGGGCGAACTTCGGAGCTGACCAGCTTGTCCTTGGTCTGCGACGAGAATTTCGGATCGGGCACTTTGACCGACAGCACACAGGTCAGACCTTCGCGGGCATCATCGCCGGTAAAGCTGACCTTCTCTTTCTTGGCGATCCCGCTGGATTGCGCGTAGTTGTTGATCGTCCGGGTCAGGGCACCGCGGAAACCGGCCACGTGGGTGCCGCCATCGCGCTGCGGGATGTTGTTGGTAAAGGGCAGCACCGTCTCGTGATAACTGTCATTCCACCACATGGCGATTTCAACGCCGATATCGTCGCGCTCACCCTTGATGTAAATCGGCTCAGGCATTGCGGCTGTTTTCGAACGGTCCAGATATTTGACGAATTCTTTGACGCCGCCCTCGTAGAACAGCTCGGTCTCCAGCCGCTCCGCTGGGCGCTCGTCGATCAGGATGATCCGCACGCCCGAGTTCAGGAAGGCCAGTTCGCGCAGACGTTTTTCCAGTGTCTCGAACGAGTATTCGAGATTCGAAAACGTGTTGGTCGAGGCCAGAAAGCGCACTTCGGTCCCTGTGCGATCGCCACATTCGCCTACGACTTTCAGGTGTTCGGCTGTTTCACCGCCTTCAAAGCGGGCGACGTGTTCCTTGCCCTTGCGCCAGATGCGCAACTCCAACCAGTCCGACAGCGCATTCACCACCGAAACACCCACGCCATGCAGACCGCCCGACACCTTGTACGAGTTGCTGTCGAACTTACCGCCCGCGTGCAGCTGGGTCATGATAACCTCGGCGGCGGAAACACCCTCTTCGGGATGGATATCCACCGGAATTCCGCGGCCGTTGTCACTGACCGAGACGCTGGAATCGGCGTGAATTTTCACCGTTACATGGTCGGCGTGACCGGCCAAGGCCTCGTCAATTCCGTTGTCCACGACCTCGTACACCATGTGGTGCAGACCCGAGCCATCATCGGTATCGCCGATATACATACCGGGGCGCTTGCGGACAGCCTCCAAGCCTTTGAGAACCTTGATAGAATCCGCGTCATATTCTTGTGGTGCCTGTGCGTCTTCGGACATGCCGTTAGTACCTATATTATTTTGGTAACTTATACGTTTTCTGGTGGGGAATGTCACGCGATCCCCCAACATTTTGTGGTCGGTTTTGGCATTTCCTGCAGGTCATAGCCGATCAAGGTCTGCGGCGATATCTGCCGCAATTTCAGCCGCATTCACATCGCTGCGCTCGGCCGACAAACGCAGGCCTAAAAGGTCGGATTGATACCGCGCGGCAAGACGGTCCGGATCACGACCCGAGCCAATTTCACCGGCCTGTTGTGCCCGATGAAACAGCGTGGAAAAACACGCCTTCATTTCGACCATGTGCTTGCTCGCCTGTTCAGCGAGATCGTGGCCTTTCGCCTGCAACTCGGCATAGGTCTTGGCCAACATACAGGCCCGCACGGGCATTTGAGTGGAATCGACCACAGCCCTCGGCTGCGCCTTGAGCGCCTCGAGGGGCCCCAGTTCATCGGCCAGCACCAAAAGGCGTGCCACGCCATCTTGCGCGTATCTTTCCAGCGTCAGCGCATAAAGCGCATCCTTGGATCCAAAAGCCGCATAGAAACTGCCCGGCTTGAGATCCAACTCACGCTCCAGATCCTTCAGCGATGTCCCAGCCCAACCCTGGCGCCAGAAGATGTCTCTGGCTTTCACGATCAGCGCGTCTCGATCATATGCGGGTTTGCGAGGCATTTGCTTCACCAATTCTTGAACGTTCGCTCAAATATATACTTGAGCGATCACTCAAGAAAGACTATTTCGAACTCATCCGCCAGAAAAAGGAGTTCCGACATGGCCAACTTTCCCTCGCACGACCTCGAATCTGCCCCCGAAGAGTCCAAGCCGCTGCTGGAAAAATCTCAGGCTGCTTTTGGTCGCCTGCCCGGCCTGCATAAGGTGATGGCCGAAAGCCCGCAGCATCTGGAAGGCTATCAGCTTCTGCACCAATTGTTCCTGCAGACCGATTTCGACAATGACGAGAAAACCGTCGTCTGGCAGACCATCAACGTAGAAAACGAATGCCATTACTGCGTACCCGCCCATACCGGCATCGCCAGGATGATGAAGGTTTCGGACGAAATCTCCAACGCGCTTCGTGACGAGACCCCACTGCCCAACGCCAGGCTTGAGGCGCTGCGCACCTTTACTCTGCAGATTATGAACCAGCGCGGCAACGTGACGGACGAGCAACTGCAAGTCTTTTTTGACGCGGGCTATTCGCATCGCGCGGTTCTGGACGTGGTTCTGGGTCTGGCACAGAAAACCATGTCGAACTACGTCAACCACATGGCGCAAACGCCGGTGGATGAAGTTTTTCACCCTTTGCTCTGGAAACGCAAAGTCGCCGAGCCTGCCTAGGACGACACGACCGAGCCGCCATCGCCTTCGGTGACGACCAGCGTCTGGACCCGGTCGCCCAGTTCCGCAAACAGTTCAGGCCCGGTGCCCGTCATCCAGGCCTGAGCCCCCAGCGCGCAGATCTCATCATATAGCGCCGCCCGCCGTCCTGCATCCAGATGCGCGGCCACCTCATCCAGCAAAACAATCGGTGGCGCGCCAATCCTACCGGCCAAAGCTCGTGCGTTGGACAGGATCAGCGAAACCAGCAACGCCTTTTGCTCTCCGGTCGAACAATCCCTGGCGGGCACGCCTTTGGCCGCGAATACGCCACACAGATCAGATCGATGCGGCCCGACCAGCGTCCGCCCAGCCGCAAGATCGCGAAAGCGACTTTCACTCAACGCCCCGCGCAGGTCGTCCGCAGTTTCAGGCATCGCACCTTCAGTTTGGATAAGTTCCAACTGAGCAGACGGAAAAGTCGTTTCGGCCTGATCCTGAGCTGCGCGCAAATGATCCAGTGCCGACATCCGCGCCGCATGTATCCGGTGCCCCGTCTCGGCCATCTGTCCTTCCAGCGCCGTATACCAATGGGCATCCCGCACCTGCTCTTTCAATAAGCGGTTCCGTTCCCGCATCGACTTTTCGTATGCAAGTGACGCCTCGGCATGGGCCGGATCAAAGCTTAGTGCGATCCGGTCCAGGAACCGGCGCCGTCCTTCGGCCCCTTCGATCCACAGTCGGTCCATTGACGGGATCAGCCAGACCACACGCGCGAGCTTGCCCAGATCAATCTGGCTGGCTGCCTTGCCGTCAATCCGAACCTGCCGCGCAGCGCCGCCTTCTGACCAGGTCTCGATCTCATAGTTCTGGTTCTGCGCCCGCAACAACCCGGACAGTTTCCATCCCAGCGCCTCGGGCCGCCGGGTCATCTCGGCCGCGCTTGCCCGCCGCAGGCCACGCCCGGGCGAGAATAAAGACACAGCTTCAAGGAAATTGGTTTTACCCGCCCCGTTTGGCCCATGAATGGCCACTGGCCGCCCATCCAGCGCCAACCGCGCCAGCTTGTGAGACCGAAAATGCGAGACCGTAAGCTCGGTCAGGGCCAAAGCCATGACCCCTCCCTTCATCTTTTCAAAAATACTCCCGCCGGAGGCATCGCGCGCCAGCGCGATCAGACGCGCATCGGCATGACAACGTAAACCGCGCTCTGATCATTGCCTTCGCGCATCAGGGTCGGATCCCCTGCCGAGTTGAACAGGAACACCGCATTTTCCCGATCCACCTGCGAGGCGATCTCTAGCAGGTACTTGGCGTTGAATCCGATCTCCAGCCGCTCGTCGCCATAGGCGACGGCCAGTTCTTCTTCGGCTGCACCACTATCCGGTGCATTCACTGACAAAACCAACTTGTCGGCATCCAGCTGCAGTTTCACGGCGCGCGACCGTTCGGACGAAACCGTTGCCACGCGATCCACCGCCTGCGCAAATTCTGCCGCGTCCACTTCCAACTGTCGTGTGTTGCCTTGCGGAATCACCCGTGTGTAGTCGGGGAAGGTACCGTCGATCACTTTCGAAGTCAGCGTGATATCCGGCGTTGCAAAACGCACCTTGGTTTCGCTGACCGACACGGCGATATCCATCTCATCATCGTCCAGCAGCTTGCGCAGCTCGCCCACGGTTTTGCGCGGCACGATCACACCTGGCATGTCCGCCGCGCCATCCGGCAAATCCGCATCGATCCGCGCCAGGCGGTGCCCATCGGTGGCCACGCAGCGCAGCACCTTGCCGCCTTCAGGTCCATCCGCCACGTGCATATAGACGCCGTTCAGATAATACCGGGTCTCTTCGGTCGAGATGGCGAATTTCGATTTGTCGAACAACCGGCGCAGCAACGCCGCCGAGGCCGTAAAGTTCGATTGGTACTCCGAGGACGCCATCACCGGGAAATCCTCTTTAGGCAGCGTCGCAAGAGAGAAGTTCGAACGCCCGGCCTCAACCGTCAAACGCCCCGCGGCACTGTCGGCAGTCAGCGTTACCAAAGCGCCATCCGGCAGCTTTCGTACGATCTCATGCAGGGTTGTCGCCGCAACAGTTGTGGCGCCCGCCTTCTCGACCTGTGCCGGTGCCTTGTCGACCACCTCGATATCCAGATCGGTGGCACGGAACTGGGCTTGATCGCCCTCGGCCTCAATCAGGACGTTGGCAAGTATGGGAATTGTATTGCGACGTTCTACAACGGATTGGGCCTGCGAAACGGCCTTGAGAAGGGTGCCGCGTTCGATGCTGATCTTCATACCCTCAATTCCTCTGACTTGCGTGCCGAAATGGGCGGGACTGGCACGTTAGCGGTTCCACCCTGAGGCACAAGGATTTTTTACGGATTTCTGGGTCGGATTGCCCAAAGCGTCAAGGGTCACGTGGCCTCACGGGCACAGTTCCTTCCCAATCGTGGACTAGAGCGCACAAGAAAACGCCCCGGGCGTGAGGGTCCGGGGCGTTACCTGAGTGGTAGGGGGGGTGGAATTCAGGCTTCCAGCGACCGGCGAAGCATTTCCACGTCTTCCGCGATCTGACCGTCGGTCGATTTCAGTTCTTCGATGCGTTTGACACCATGCATGACAGTGGTGTGGTCACGCCCGCCAAAGCGGCGGCCAATCTCGGGCAGGGACCGGCTGGTCAGTTGCTTGCACAGATACATCGCCACCTGACGCGGGCGGGCGTAGGACCGCAGGCGCTTGGGGCCGATGATGTCGGACAGACGAATATTGTAGTAATCCGACACTTTGCGCTGAATCTCTTCGACGGTGATCTTACGCTCGGATGCGCGCAGCACGTCGGCCAGACAATCCTGCGTCAACTCCATGTCGATCTCACGTCCGACCAGCGAGGCAAAGGCGAACAGACGGGTCAGGGCGCCTTCCAGCACGCGCACGTTGGTCGAGATACGATGGGCCAGAAATTCCAGCACGCCATCGGCGATGGTCAGATCAGGATATGTATTGCTGTACTGCTGAACCTTGTTCTGCAGGATACCCAGGCGCAATTCGTAATCAGTCGGATGCAGGTCCACGACGAGGCCGCATTGCAGGCGCGATTTCACCCGGTCTTCGAGATCCTTGATCTCACCCGGCGCGCGGTCGGCCGAAATGATGATCTGCTTGTTCTGGTCCACCAGCGCGTTGAACGTGTGGAAAAACTCCTCCTGAGTCGAATCCTTGCCGGCGATGAACTGAACGTCATCGACCATCAGAACATCGACCGAACGGAACAGGTGTTTGAAATCCATCATCCGGCGCTCGCGCAGAGCCTGCACAAAGCGGTACATAAATTGTTCCGCCGACAGATAGAGCACGTTCAGATCGGGGCGCTTTGTTTTCAGCTCCCATGCGATGGCGTGCATCAGGTGCGTTTTACCCAGACCAACACCGCCATAGAGGACCAACGGGTTAAAGGTGACGGGACCACCTTCCGAAACACGGCGCGCGGCCGCATGGGCCAGTTCGTTCGGTTTACCGACCACAAAGCTGTCGAAGGTGAAGCGTGCATCCAGAGGTGCGGCCTGCAGGGATTCGAGGGCATCATTCCCCGACTCGACCAGCTGTGGCTTAGGCTTCTCCTCAGTGACCACCTGCGCCGCTGCCGTGGTCGCGTCAATAGCTGGGCGTACCGGAGAATTTGCGGCAACGCGAAACGCAAGGCGCTGCACTGATTCCCCTGCGGTATTCATCTCGTACAATATGAGATCCGCAAAGTTCTGACTAACGTAATTGCCCATGAAATTCGTCGGCACGGAAAACACGGCTACACCATCCTGAAGCTCCTGGAACTCAAGAGGTTCGATCCAGGTGGTATAGTTGTTTCGTCCGATCGCTTTGAGCAGTTTATTGCGTAGTAGTCCCCATTTCTCTTGTGTCATCAAGCGCCTCACGCATCCCATTCTTTATTGGCCTGTCGGCCTTATTAATATGTCCCGGTCCCCCGGTTTCCGCATTCACACGCAATAGGATACCCTGCGCCAAACCGCATGGATCTGGCGGGACTGTTCCCGAAAGTCAGCACTGCCGGCAGTTTGATATCCAAAATAAAGGACATCCCAGAAACCGGGTTGCGCGTCGCAATCTATTTTCTGACAGGGCACGGATCCTCGGTTGCCCCAAGACCCATAGCAGATCAACAAACCGGCCTTGACCGGTTGCCGACATTCGTTTCCCGACCGTCCTGATGCCCGTCAGTAAGATCGGAGAAACAGCCTGTCCCCCCAAGCGAGTGAATCGCTGACTCAGTGGTAACAAGAGGCCACGGCTCACGGCAACGAAACTCTGATGTTGACTCGGGTCTTTGGCCGAAAGAATCTCTCGGGTTCGTGAAGACGCGGCATTCCGGCAACAGCATAAAAAAAGCGCCACAGGTTGTGGCGCTTCTTTTGACAATTAAGCCTTGCTTTTATTGACCTAGGGTCAACTTGGGCGTTAGCCCAGCGCTTTGACGCGTGACGACAGGCGCGACATTTTGCGGGCAGCCGTGTTCTTGTGGAAGACACCTTTGGTGACGCCGCGCATCAGCTCGGGCTGAGCGGCGCGCAGGGCTGCCGTTGCGGCGTCTTTGTCACCGGACGCGATCGCTTCTTCGACTTTACGCAGATAGGTGCGGATGCGCGAACGACGTGCTTTGTTGATTGCGAAACGCTTCTCGTTCTGACGAGCGCGCTTTTTAGCCTGGGGCGAATTTGCCATGTGAATCTCTGACCTTTGTTCGGTACGGTTATCTAGGGTTGCGCGCCACGGAATATCCGCACCGGATCAGAAATCACGAGTGTGAGTCGGGCCAAGCGGGCCGCACGCGCATGTATAGCGGCGCTCAATATCCAAGTTGGCGGGGTTTGCCAAGCGGATTCTTCCATTGTGTATGGCAGATATGAAAAAGGCGGGCCGGAACCCGCCTGTCCTTCTGCGCTGCCGGGCCAGATTATTTGTCCCGGAACTGCGCTGCCCGTTTTTCCAGGAAGGCCGCCATGCCTTCATTCTGGTCTTCGGTTGCAAACATCGAATGGAATACGCGCCGTTCGAACAGCATTCCTTCGCTTAGCGGCAATTCATAGCTGCGGTTCACCGCCTCTTTTGCCGCCATCGCCGTCAGCTGCGATTTCTCGGCAATTTTCTGGGCCGCGCCGATGGCCTCTTCGATCAGCTTCTTCGCCGGAACAACGCGGCTGACCAGCCCCGAACGCTCGGCTTCTTCAGCATCCATGAAACGCCCGGTCAGATTCATGTCCATCGATTTGGACTTGCCGACAAAGCGGGTCAGACGCTGGCTTCCGCCCAAACCTGCAATAACACCGAGATTGATTTCAGGCTGACCGAATTTGGCGGTATCGGCAGCAATGATGAAATCGCACAGCATGGCCAACTCACACCCGCCGCCAAGCGCATATCCCGCGACCGCCGCAATAATCGGCTTGCGAATTGCAGTGACCCGGTCATTTGCATCTGCGAAAAGGTTGATGTTGAACACATCGACAAAACTCATCTCGGACATCTCTTTGATGTCCGCGCCCGCGGCAAACGCCTTGTCCGAGCCGGTGATGACGATGCAGCGCACCTTGTCGTTCTGGTCAGCGTCTTCAAGCGCCTCGCACAACTCCCCCAGCAACTGGGTGTTCAACGCATTCATCGCGTCGGGTCTGTTGAGCTTGATAAGGGCGACGTGGTCTTCGATTTCGACGATGATCGTCTCAAAAGCCATGAGGTATAAGCTTCCGGTTGTTCCGTTCAGGTACGTTTCCTTACCACGCGAAAAACTTGGATCAAGCTATCTTTGGCATTGCGCGCAATAGAAGGATGAGCGTCCGGACTGGGTGATTCTCTTGATTAGGGCGTCACAACCGTCGGTGCGGCAGGGGTCCCCCTCGCGACCGTAAACATCAAAGCTATGCTGAAAATATCCAAGTTCTCCATCAGCTTGGCGGAAATCCCGCAACGAAGACCCGCCCGCCTCGATCGCGTCCTGCAGCACCTGCCGGATGATCGGAACCAACGCGGCAACACGGGCCGCAGAAATTTGTCCGGCTTTGCGACGTGGCGACACACCGGCGCGATAAAGCGCCTCGCAAACGTAGATATTGCCCAATCCGGCAACGATTCCCTGATCCAGCAGGGCAGATTTGACCGGCGAGTTCTTTCCGCGGAACGCATCGATCAGATGTTGTTCGTGAAAATCATTGCCCAAAGGTTCCGGCCCGAGAACCGACAACAGTTTATGGTCTTCGGCCGTGGCCGTTGGCAACAGGTCCATAGCCCCGAACCGGCGCGGGTCGTTGAACGTCACCCGCGCGCCATTGGCCATGTGGAACACCACGTGATCGTGTTTTTCCGGCATCGGATGCTTATGCGCGAATTGCCCCAGAGGATCACCGGACACCGTCATCCGTCCGGACATGCCCAGGTGGATCAGCAAGGTCTCACCGCTGCTGAGATCGGCCAGAATGTATTTCGACCGCCGCCGCAACTGGTCCACACGCTGCCCTGCCAATCGTTCATCCATCCGGTCCGGGAAGGGCCAGCGCAGATCAGGACGATTCACGTCAGCCCGTTCGATCACAACCCCCTCCATCGCAGGGCTGAGGCCGCGTCTTACTGTCTCGACCTCGGGCAATTCCGGCATTACACGGCTCCTATTCCAAAGGGCCGCATTGTGCCCCGGTTCCAGAGCCCTATAACAGAGGCGAAATTCGACAAACGGCAAGGCTTATGTCCGACAACAGCGACAAGACCACTCATTTCGGGTTCGAAACCGTGCGCGAGGCCGACAAGGCCGGGCGCGTTCAGGGCGTGTTCAACTCGGTCGCCTCGAAATATGACGTGATGAACGATGTGATGTCGATGGGCATCCACCGGGTCTGGAAAGACGCGATGATGGACTGGCTGGCCCCGCGCCCCGGTCAGCGTCTGCTGGATGTGGCGGGCGGTACCGGCGATATCTCTTTCCGCTTTCTAAAGCGCGCTGGTCATGGTCATGCCACCGTTCTGGACCTGACCGAGCCGATGCTGGTCGAAGGCCGCCAGCGCGCCGAAGCCGATCAGATGGTCGACAGCCTGAACTGGGTGGTAGGTGATGCGATGGCCCTGCCCTTCGAGGACAACACGTTTGACGTTTATACCATTTCGTTCGGCATCCGGAACGTGACCCGCCCGCAAGAGGCGCTGAACGAGGCGTTCCGCGTACTCAAGCCCGGTGGTCGCCTGATGGTATTGGAATTCAGCCAGTTGCCGAATGACGGGCTGCAAAAGCTCTATGACCTTTACAGTTTCAACGTCATCCCCCGCATGGGGAAACTGATCGCTGGTGACTATGACAGCTATCAGTATCTGGTGGAATCGATCCGCAAATTCCCGGATCAGGAAACCTTCCTGAACATGATCCGCACGGCCGGCTTTGAAAACGCCAAATACCGCAACCTCAGCATGGGCATCGCCGCGCTGCATTCCGGCTGGAAGATCTGACATATGCGAGGTCCTCACAACATCATCCGCCTGATCCGCACAGGCGCTACATTGGAGCGCACCGGTGCCATGAACGTGGTTCTGGACGCATTCGAAGCGCCGCGCCTTTTGCGAATCGTGGCGCATACGCTGGGCAAGCCGTTCCAATGGCTGGGATACAAGGGCGACCCCGGGATGCCGCCCGCCACCCGCGCCCTGACCGCGCTGGGCCCGGCCTACATTAAGTTCGGACAGGTTCTGTCCACCCGCCCCGATGTGGTCGGCGATGAACTGGCCGAGCAATTGCGCGTTCTGCAGGACAAGCTGCCGCCCTTTTCGCGCGACGAAGCCATGGCCGAGGTGGAAAAGGAACTGGGTCAACCGGTTTCGGACATGTTCTCTGAATTCAGCGACCCGATAGCGGCTGCTTCGATTGCTCAGGTCCACAAGGCCAAACTGACGAGCACGGGCGAGGATGTGGCCGTCAAGGTCCTGCGCCCCGGCATCGAACGCGCCTTCCGCAAGGACGTGGACGCCTTCTATTTCGCTGCCCGAATCGTCGAGTTGTTCGCCCCCGGCGCGCGTCGCTTGCGCCCGATGGATGTAATCGAACACTTTGACGGAATTGTCCGGGGCGAGTTGGACCTGCGACTGGAAAGTGCCGCCGCCTCGGAATATGCCGCCAACACCAAGGATGACGAAGGCTTCTGGTTGCCACCGGTTGTCTGGTCCCTGTCAGCACGCCGCGTGATGACGCTCAGTTGGGCGGATGGCGTTCCATTGGGGGACAACACCGCGTTGGATGCCGCAGGGCACGACCGGCACGGTTTGGGCGAACGGGTCCTGCGTCTGTTCTTGCAACACGCCCTGCGCGATGGTTATTTTCACGCGGACATGCACCAGGGCAACCTGAAGGTCGCTGCAAATGGCGACATCATTGCCTATGACTATGGCATCATGGGCCATATCGACGAATACACCCGCCGGGTCTATGCCGAGATCCTCTTTGGCTTCATCCGCCGTGACTACAAGCGCGTGGCCGAGGTCCATTTTGAAGCTGGCTACGTTCCCGCCAATCAGGATGTAGACGAATTCGCCCGGGCCCTGCGTGCCGTGGGTGAGCCTATCTTTGGCATGGACGCGACGCATATCTCAATGGGCCGATTGCTGAACTACCTGTTCGAAGTCACCGAACGCTTTGGCATGGAAACCCGGACCGAATTGATCCTGCTGCAGCGAACCATGGTTGTCGTTGAAGGGGTCGCGCGGTCTCTCGACCCGCGCGTCAATATCTGGGAAGTCGCCCGCCCTGTGGTCGAAGACTATATCAAACAGTCCATCGGTCCCAGGGCCGCGCTGCGGGACTTTGGAAAAACCGCGATGGTCCTCGCCCGTTTTGGCCCGCGCCTGCCTGCTTTGGTCGAAAACGCCCTGATCGCGCAGACGCAAAAAGACGATCCGAAAAAATGGCGCGTTTCCGCGAGTCTCCTGCCCGCAGCGATTGGCGCCATTGCAGGCGTGGCTGTCACTTTGGCAATTATGGCGCTCGGCTGACGCCGACCCGCTTGCTACTTCGGGTCAACAAAATCTTCTGAGGGAAACGCGCCTGGGCGAGATGGGGGGCAGCCCCCCCCGACCGATCTCAGATCAGAGCCGCTCAATGGCAATGGCAATCCCCTGACCGCCACCTATGCACATGGTGATCAGACCCTTTGATCCGCCTGTGCGCTCCAGCTCATAGAGCGCTTTCAGGGTGATAATTGCTCCTGTTGCCCCTACCGGGTGGCCCAATGCAATTGCTCCGCCGTTCGGATTCACTCTCGCGGCGTCCAACCCAAGTTCCTGATTGACGGCCAGCGCTTGCGCGGCAAAAGCTTCGTTGCTTTCGATCACATCGAAATCATCCGCCGACAAACCGGTTTTCCTAAACAGGTTCTGCACCGCCGGAACCGGGCCAATGCCCATCACCTCGGGACGCACTCCTGCATGGGCATAGCCGATCACGCGCGCCTTGGGCTTCAATCCGGCTTTCTCGGCCGCATCCGCAGTCGCTAGCACCATCGCAGCGGCGCCGTCATTGATGCCCGAGGCATTGCCCGCTGTCACGCGCCCATCTTTCTTGAAAACCGGGCGCAACCCGGCCAGCGCCTCGGCAGTGGTCGATTTCGGGTGCTCATCCACCTTGAAATCAACCATATCCCTTTTGACCTTGATCTGGACCGGTGCGATCTGGCTGTCGAAATACCCGGCTTCGATGGCGGCCGCCGCGCGGGTTTGGCTGGTCATAGCGAATTCGTCCATCTGTTCGCGGCTGATCTGGTGTTCGTCCGCGACATTCTCGGCCGTCACACCCATATGGCCGGTACCGAACGGGCAGTTCAGCGCTCCCAACATCATGTCCAGTGAGGTAACATCCCCCATCTTCGCACCCCAGCGCGCCTGGGGAACGATGTAGGGGCTGCGTGACATGCTCTCAGCGCCTCCTGCCACGGCAATATCGGCATCCCCCAGCATCAGCGACTGCACTGCCGATACAATTGCCTGCGCGCCTGAACCGCAGAGACGGTTGACGTTCATCGCCGGTGTGCCATTGGGAATCCCTGCCTGCATCGCCGCGACCCGCGACAGGTACATGTCGCGGGGTTCGGTGTTGATAACATGACCAAACACCACATGACCGATCTGTGCGCCTTCGACCCCCGAACGTTCTAGCGCGGCTTCTGTCGCTACGGTTGCCAGATCAATCGGTGCGGTCGAGGCCAGGGCACCACCAAAGGTGCCAATCGCGGTGCGGGCGCCGTCGAGAATAACGATTTCGGTCATGGGTAGCTCCTCCTGAATTTGGCCGCAGTATGCACCTGCAGAATGGCCCTGTCGCCTGAGACGTCCCGTCACGGTTGGAATTGACATCTGCCCGCTCAACACGCATGAAATTCCGTCATGACGGAAAGCACAGACGATATCCTGACCCGTTTGCCCGCCCGCCTGAAAGAGGCGCGCCGGGCCAAGGGACTTTCGCTTGAAGCCGTGGCCAATCTCAGCGGTGTGTCCCGGTCGATGGTCAGCCAGATCGAACGGGGCGAAAGCAGCCCGACCATTTCGACACTTTGGAACCTGACGCGGGCGCTGCAGGTGGATTTCGCGGGCCTGCTGGAAGAGGCCGACGCCTCCAGCCAGATCGAGGTGCTGCGCAAAGCCGAAGTGCCCAGCATCGACAATATGGGCCAGAACTGCCGCATCCGCATTCTGTCCCCGCCCGAAGAGGCTGGCGGCCACGAAGTCTACGATATCCTGTTCGACAAGGACGGTGCCCTGAACAGCCAGCCCCATGCACGCGGCGCCCAGGAACAACTAACCGTGCTGGAAGGCGCTGTTTGCGTGACTTCGGGCACAGCCGCCAGCGACCTGCACCAAGGCGATACGGCGCGCTACGCGGCTGACGTTGCCCATTCGATTGTCGCCAAGGGGCCCGCGCGTGTTTTCCTGATCGTCAAAAACGCCTGACACGAGCAAAATTCCGCCTTCACGGATTTTTTTCTTTTATATTGTATTTCCCCCATTTGGGAATTACATCCGTTATGTTAGATACGCGACTCAGATAAAACGGAGACCGCCATGGCTGATGCATTCCTGTCCCACATCACGGACACCCTCGCGCAGATCGAATCCGAAGGCCTGTACAAACGCGAACGAATGATCACCTCGCCTCAGGGCGGTGAGATTACGGTGGGCGACAGCCGGGTGATTAACCTGTGCGCCAACAACTATCTGGGTCTGGCCGATCATCCCGCGCTGATCGAGGCGGCCAAGGGCGCGATGGAGCCCAAGGGGTTTGGCATGGCCTCGGTCCGGTTCATCTGCGGCACGCAGGACATTCACCGCGAGTTGGAGCAGAAGTTGGCGAAGTTTCTGAACAAGGACGATTCGATCCTGTTCGCTGCCTGTTTCGACGCCAATGGCGGGCTGTTTGAGCCCTTGTTGGGGCCTGAAGACGCCATCATTTCAGACAGTCTGAACCACGCCTCGATCATCGACGGTGTGCGTCTATGCAAGGCCAAGCGCTATCGCTATCTGAACAACGACATGAACGACCTCGAAGCCTGGCTGAAACAGGCGCGCGAGGACGGGGCGCGGCATATCATGATTGCGACCGATGGCGTGTTCTCGATGGATGGCTATCTGGCCAACTTGCCCAAGATTCGCGAGCTGGCCGACAAATATGATGCCATCGTCATGGTCGATGACTGCCACGCCACTGGCTTTATGGGGCCGAACGGCGCAGGAACGCCGGATCACTTCGGCGTTGACGTGGACATTCTGACGGGAACCCTGGGCAAAGCACTTGGGGGGGCAATCGGCGGTTACATCGCCGGGCCGCAGCCAGTGATTGATCTGCTACGGCAGCGGGCGCGGCCCTATTTGTTCTCAAACTCGCTGCCGCCATCCATTGTCGCCGCAGGGATTGAGGCAATCCGTCTGGTCGAGGAGGGCGACATGCTGCGTGCCCAATTGTTCGGCAACGCAAAATACTGGCGCGCAGGGCTTGAGAAGCTGGGCTTTGATCTGCTGCCCGGCGAACACCCGATTGTCCCGGTCATGCTGGGTGAGGCCACATTGGCGCAGGACATGGCGTCTCGCCTGTTCGATGAGGGCGTCTATGTCTCAGGCTTCTTCTTCCCGGTCGTTCCGCGTGGGCAAGCGCGGATCAGAACCCAGATGAATGCGGCTCTAACAAAAGATGAATTGGACCGTGTACTGGCCGCCTTTGGCAAGGTCGGCAAGGAATTGGGAGTGATCTGATGCGACCCAACACGATGAAAGCCCTGGAAAAGTCCAAACCCGAGGAAGGTCTGTGGATGGTCCAGGCCCCGGTGCCTGAAATCAACGCGGACGAAGTTCTGATCCGCGTCAACAAGACCGGCATCTGCGGCACCGACATCCATATCTGGAACTGGGATGACTGGGCCGCCGCCACGGTTCCGATCCCAATGATCACTGGCCATGAATTCGCCGGTGAGATCGTCGAAATGGGCCGCAATGTGACCGGTCTGGAAATCGGTCAGCGCTGCTCGGGTGAAGGTCACCTGATCACCACCGACAGCCGCCAGAGCCGCGCGGGCAAGTTTCACCTCGACCCCGGCACACGGGGGATTGGCGTAAACGAACAGGGCGCTTTTGCCCAGTATCTGAAGTTGCCCGCCTTCAATGTGGTACCCCTGCCGGATGATGTGCCAGATGAGATCGGCGCCATCCTCGATCCGCTGGGCAACGCAGTGCACACCGCGCTCAGCTTTGATTTGCTGGGCGAGGATGTTCTGATCACCGGCGCAGGCCCCATCGGCATTATGGCCGCCGCTGTCGCGCGCCATGCCGGGGCACGGAATGTGGTGATCACGGATATCAACCCGGATCGCCTGAAACTGGCCGAACACGTTGTTCCAACCGTGCGGCCGGTCGATGTCAGCAAAGAAGACCTGCAGGATGTGATTGCAGAACTGGACATGAAAGAGGGCTTTGACGTCGGCCTTGAGATGTCCGGCTCTCAGATCGCACTGGATCAGATGGTCGAAGCGCTGGTGATGGGTGGCAAGATCGCGCTGCTGGGCATCCCGCCCGGCAAATCCCCGGTGGACTGGAGCCGCATCGTGTTCAAGGCCATCACCATCAAGGGCGTTTACGGCCGTGAGATGTTCGAGACCTGGTACAAGATGATCGCCATGCTGCAGAACGGTCTGGATGTCAGCCGGGTGATCACGCATCGTTTTGGTGTGGATGAGTTTGCCGAAGGGTTTGCCGCGATGAAGTCAGGCCAATCCGGCAAGGTTGTACTGGACTGGACCTAACGCTCTGGAACTACGCGGGTTCAGTCCCTAAACAGGGGTGAACTCAGGCGTTGGAGGAGCAAATGGGTGACAAAAAAGACGACCGGTTTCTGGAGCGCGGAATCGAAGACACTCTGGTCACCGATTTCGCGCAGACCCATCGCAAAAGCTATGGCGATTTCCTTCAGCTCAAGACCCTGCTGAACCTGCAAAAGACCTTTCAGGACCCTGCCCAGCCCGATGAGATGCTATTCATCATCATCCATCAGGTCAGCGAACTTTGGCTGAAGCTGATGCATCACCAGCTGATCGAAGTACGCCGGTTCCTGCAACAGGACGATTTCGGCCCGGCGATGAAGAATCTGGACCGGGTCAAAGCGATTCAGCGACAGCTCATTTCCGCGTGGGAAACGCTGTTGACCATGACCCCCGCCGACTACATGACTTTTCGGCAGGCTCTGGGAAATTCTTCGGGTTTTCAAAGCTATGGTTATCGCCAGATCGAGTTCATTCTGGGTAACAAGGATGCCTCGACCCTGAAGGTCCACGAACATGACGCAGAAGTCATGGAGATGTTGAACGCAGCCCTGACCAAACCGTCGCTCTACGATGAAGTGCTGTTTATGCTGGCCCGTCAGGGATTCGACGTACCACAGGACCTGCTGGAACGGGATTATGCGCAGCCTTATTCCGGCGATCCGCGCGTGGTTAAAATCTGGGTAAAAGTGTTCCGCGACACGGACAAGTATTGGGACCTCTATGCATTGGCCGAGAAACTGATGGACGTGGAATCCCTGTTCCAGCGCTGGCGCTTTGATCACGTCACCGCGGTCGAACGCGTAATCGGGATGCAGCCCGGAACCGGCGGATCGAGCGGCGTGGCCTTTTTGCGCAAGGCTTTGGAATTGAGGTTCTTCCATGACCTTTACGACATGCGCACCGAACTGATGTATACCGATCAGGAGTAAGAGATGCTGTACCGGGGGTTTTCTCAGGAAGAACTGGATCAGGAATATTCGCCCAAATCGATGATCGGCGGCGATCTGACACCCTATCTCGACAGTTATGCCGCGCTGAGCGCGCGGCACCGGGCGCAGATGGAGGTGAAAGAGAACCTTGCCTACGGCGACAGTCCCACGCAGGTTCTGGACTTCTTTCCCGCGAAGGGGGCAGGCGCGCCACTGCACATCTTTATTCACGGCGGCTATTGGCAGGCACTCAGCCAGCGCGAGTCGGCTATGATGGCCCCGGCAATGGTCGAAGCAGAGCAGTCTTTTGCCACGCTGAATTATACGCTCGCCCCGGATGCGCGGCTGGGCCATATGGTCAATGAGTGCCGCGATGCGCTGCTCTGGCTGGCCTCCGAGGCCGCATCTCTCGGGTTCGATCCGTCCCGGATCACCCTGTCCGGGCACAGCGCCGGTGCACAGTTGGCAACGATGGTCATGGCGACCTCAGCTGACGCGCTGGCCCGCGCCGGACTGCGTATACGCGACGTGATTCTGATCAGCGGCGTCTACGATCTGGAACCGATCAGCCTGACGCCCGTGAACGACCCCCTGCAACTGACACCGGTCGAGGTGCACGATCTTTCGCCCAATCTGCATTTACCCGCCCCCGGCCCGCGATACCGGGTGACAGTGGCCGAGCGGGACACGTCAGAATTCGTCCGCCAGAGCCGGGATTACGCCGAACTGCTGCGCAAGGCCGGGCATTCGGTCAGTTTCGATCTGCAAAAAGGGATGCAGCATTTCGATATCATCATGCATCCAGGCACATTCCTGCCCGGCATCCGGTAGCCACAAAGAAAAACAGCGGCCCGAATGAGCCGCTGCTTTCTGTTTCGGTAAATGCCCGGATCAATCCAACGTGCGGGTGACCTCTTCGCGCTCGAAGATTTCGATCACGTCGCCCTGGCGGATGTCGTCGTAGTTCTCGAACGCCATACCGCATTCCTGACCCGACTGAACCTCGGCCACTTCGTCTTTGAAGCGCTTCAGCGTCTTCAGCGTGCCTTCGTGGATCACCACGTTGTCGCGCAACAGGCGGACGCCCGCGGAACGACGCGCCACGCCTTCGGTGACCAGACAGCCGGCAACCTTGCCCACACCGGTGACCTTAAAGACTTCGCGGATCTCGGCGTAGCCGATGAACTTCTCACGGATCTCGGCGCTCAGGAGGCCGGATGCGGCAGCTTTCACGTCATCCACCAGGTCATAGATCACCGAGTAGTAACGGATTTCCACACCCTTCTGGTTCGCCGTGTTCCGCGCCGATGCGTTGGCACGGACGTTGAAGCCAAAAATCGGTGCGCCGGAGGCCTCTGCCAGCCCGACATCCGTCTCGGTGATCGCCCCTACGCCCGAGTGCAGCACGCGCACGCGTACTTCGTCGTTGCCGATTTTCTCCATCGCCTGAACGATGGCCTCGGCCGAACCTTGCACATCCGCCTTCATCAGAATCGGCAGTTCGGTGACGTTCTCGTCCTCCTTGGCCTTCTGCATCAGCTGCTCAAGCGTGGTCGCGGCACCAGCGGCGGCACGTTTGTCCTTGGCCGCCTGTTCACGGTATTCGGCGATCTCACGGGCTTGCGCTTCGGTCTCGGTCACGTTCAGAACATCACCGGCCTCGGGCGTACCGTTAAGACCCAGAACCTCGACCGGAACCGACGGGCCGGCTTCCTTCACGCGGTCGCCCTTGTCGTTGATCAGCGCGCGGACCTTACCGTACTGCTCACCCACAACGAAGATATCGCCCTGACGCAGCGTACCGTTCTGAACCAGAACGGTTGCCACGGGACCACGGCCCACGTCCAGCTGCGCCTCGATCACAGCACCCTGAGCGGCGCGGTTGGGGTTGGCTTTCAGTTCCAGAATCTCGGCCTGAAGCGCGATGGCTTCCAGCAGCTCGTCCAGACCCTGGCCGGTTACGGCGGACACTTCGACGTCCTGTACCTCACCGGACATCTTCTCAACGATCACTTCATGCTGCAGCAAATCGGTGCGCACCTTGTCCGGATTCGCATCAGGCTTGTCGACCTTGTTGATCGCCACGATCATCGGGACTTCGGCCGCCTTGGCGTGGTTGATTGCCTCGATGGTCTGCGGCATCACCGCGTCATCGGCTGCAACCACCAGAACAACGATATCCGTCACCTGGGCCCCACGCGAACGCATCGAGGTAAAGGCCGCGTGGCCCGGCGTATCCAGGAAGGTTAGTGTTGTACCGCCATCGGTTTTCACCTGATAGGCGCCGATATGCTGAGTAATGCCACCGGCCTCACCCGCAACAACACGCGCGTCACGAATCGCATCCAGCAATGAGGTCTTACCATGGTCAACGTGACCCATGATGGTGATGACCGGCGGACGCGGTTTCAGATCGGCATCGTCGTCTTCGACCTCTTTGATGACGTCCTCAACATCCGAATCAGAGACGCGGGTCACCTTGTGGCCAAATTCTTCGATGATCAGCTCGGCGGTATCGGCGTCGATGGTCTGATTCTGAGTAACCATCATACCCATCTGCATCAGTGACTTGACCACATCGGCCACGCGCTCGGCCATACGGTTGGCCAGCTCGGATACCGTGATCGCCTCTGGCAGCTGCACGTCGCGGATTACCTTTTCCCGCTCGACCGGGCCACCCATGGCTTTTTGACGCGCACGCTCCTGCTTGCGCTTCATCGACGCCATCGAACGCTGCCGGTTGCCTTCGCCACCGGTTGCCTGACCCAGTGTCAGCTTGCCCGAACGACGGTTGTCATCACGCCCTTTGCCGCGGCCACGCTGCTCGCGTTCACGCTCCTGCTTGCGCGGAGTCGCAGCCGGTGCCGGTTTGCTAGCCGGAGCACGGGCCGCTTTGGGCTCTTCGGGGGCCGGGGCAGCAGCAGCGCGTTTGGCAGCGTCTTCCGCCTCTTTGCGCTTGCGCTCTTCCTCTTCCGCCTTCTGACGGGCACGTTCTTCGGCCTCACGCTGCTCGCGTTCCTTGGCTTCCTGCTCCGCCCGGCGGCGGGCGCGTTCTTCCTCGCGCGCCTTTTCGGCGGCTTCGCGCGCGGCAGCCTCTTCGACTTCACGGGCCTTGGCAGCCTGAAGCGCCTTCATGCGGCGTGCCATTTCCGCGTCAGAGATACCCGCGGGGCGGCGTGACGGATCACCCGATGGCGCAGCTCCGCCACCCGGTTTGCCGGCACCCGGCTTGGGAACCACCACGCGCTTGCGTTTGGTTTCCACCACGACATTCTTGGTGCGCCCGTGGCTGAAACTCTGTTTCACATTTCCGGGGCGTGCCCCGCCACGAAGACCCAATGTCTTTTTGCCGTCATTATCGCTCATAAAGCTTCTTACCCTTCCGCGCGGCCCCTGCCGCCGTCATCCGTTTCGCGCAAGCCACGCAGGCGCTGCGCTTCCTCTACAACACGTTTGGCGAGTCCGCCAGAGGCCAGCGCCGCATGAATCACGGTTTGGCGCCCAAATGCCTGTCCTAATTCGTCCGCCGTCAGCCAGCCGATGTATTTACCGAAGTGCGGCGTGCTCAGTTTCGACTTGCCGCGCCCCGATCCATCGGCTGCCTGAATCAGGACACTCGCCTCTTCCCGGTCCAACCACGTCTTGACCTTTTCATAGCCCGCGACCGCGTCGCCGGACTTTCGGGCAAGGCTCAGCAACTCAATCACCCGGCGCGAGACCTGCCGCTCGACCTCATCGGCCAGATCCTGCGGTACGGTCACCTGCGCCTTGAACCCACGCGCGAACAGTTTCTTGCCCACGGCCTTGTCCATGGCGGCACGATCCGCCGCCACATAGACCCCGCGTCCCGGTAGTTTCGCCGCGACATCCGGAAAGACCTGACCGTCCGGCCCCGTCACAAAGCGTATCAACCCATATTTAGGTTGAATCTCGCCCGTGGCGATGCACTTGCGTTCAGGCCCTTCGGACCGATCCTTATGGACGCCACCGCGACCCATGCGCGCCACCCGAGGCCTGAGATCAGGCCTCGGCCTCCTCGTCTACTGCTTCGCCTTCTTCTTCGGCTTGTTCCAACTCGGCCGGATCGACCCAGCCCAACATGATACGCGCGGTCATGACCAGATCCTGCGCCTCTTCCAGAGTAACACCGAAGGGCTCAAGCACACCGTCATCCTTGATACGCTCACCATCGACCGTGGTCCAGCCGCCAGCCAGTTCCCAGTCGGCACAGGTGGCAAAGTCCTCAAGCGTTTTCACGTCGTCCTTTGTCAGCGCCTCTACCATCTGGGGCGTCAGGCCTTCGAATTCAATAAGGCTGTCCTCGGCGCCCAGCGCACGGGCGCTGTCCAGCGCCGCCTTGGCCTGTGCTTCCAGGAATTCGCGGGCGCGGGTCTGCAACTCCTGCGCGGTACCTTCATCGACGCCGTCGATCACCAACAGTTCGTCGATTTCCACATAGGCCACCTCTTCGAGGTTGGTGAAGCCTTCGGACACCAGAAGCTGAGCAAAGAATTCGTCCAGATCCAGGCTGTCCATGAACAGTTTGGTACGGGCTTCGAATTCCTTCTGACGACGCGCCGATTCTTCGGCTTCGGTCATGATGTCGATGTCCAGATTGGTCAATTGGCTGGCCAGACGTACGTTCTGACCGCGGCGACCGATGGCGAGGCTCAGCTGTTCTTCTGGCACTACAACTTCGATCTTGCCGGCTTCTTCGTCCAGAACCACTTTGGAAACCTCGGCGGGTTGCAACGCGTTCACCAAGAAGGTCGGTTGATCTTCGTTCCACGGGATGATGTCGATCTTTTCACCCTGCAATTCGTTCACAACGGCTTGCACGCGGCTGCCGCGCATACCAACACAGGCGCCAACAGGGTCGATCGAACCGTCATAGGAAATAACGGCGATTTTGGCGCGTGAACCGGGATCACGGGCCACGGCCTTAACCTCAATAATGCCGTCATAGATTTCAGGCACTTCCATCTTGAACAGCTCAGCCATGAATTCCGGCGCGGTGCGCGACAGGAAGATCTGGTGGCCACGGACCTCGCGGCGGACCTCTTTGATATACGCCCGCACGCGGTCATTCGGGCGATAGCTTTCGCGGCCGATCTTGTCGTTGCGGCGCAGAACGGCCTCGGCACCGCCCAGATCGACGATGACATTGCCAAATTCTTCGCGCTTGACGGCACCGTTGATGATGGTGCCTGCACGATCCTTGAATTCTTCGTACTGACGATCACGCTCGGCTTCGCGGACCTTTTGCAGAATGACCTGCTTGGCGGACTGCGCAGCGATACGGCCCATCTCGACCGGCGGAACCTCTTCTACGAAGACGTCACCAACCTCGGGCGATTCCATATATTGCTTGGCCTGTTCGACGGTCATCTCGGCCTGGTAGTTCTCCAACTCTTCATCCTCGACCACGGTGCGGACGCGAGTGAAGGTCGCCTTGCCGGTCTTGCGGTCAATGCTGACGCGGATGTCCATCTCGGCGCCGTAGCGGCTCTTGGCGGCGCGGGCGAGCGATTCTTCCATCGCTTCGACGACCAGACCGGGGTCGATCATCTTTTCGCGGGCCACGGCCTCGGCGGTCTGCAGCAGCTCCAGCTGGTTGGCTGAGGTGATTGCCATCAGTTCGTCTCCTCTTCGGACCCTTCGGTCTCAATCTCGTCGAAAGCGTTTTCGTTCAGGGCACCGGCGTCCTTGCGCTGGCGCAGCATTTCCTTGATCAGGTCATCGGTCAGGACAAGCTTGGCGTCGCTCAGCCAGTCGAATTGCAGACCGATGGTAATCGTCTCAGCCCCCTCGGGGATGTTGATCAGAACCTCATCCCCTTCGATCCCGGCCAGTTCACCCTTAAAGCGGCGGCGGCCGTCGATCAGCTCGGCGGTCTCGATCTTGGCCTCATACCCTTCGAACGTCTCAAAGTCCTTGAGACGGGTCAGAGGGCGGTCGATGCCGGGGCTGGACACTTCCAGCGTGTAGGCATCAAGGATCGGGTCCTCGACATCCAGCGTGGCGCTGACCGCGTTCGAAATCTCGGCGCAATCGTCCACTTCGATACCGCCGTCGGGCTTGTCAGCCATGATCTGCAGCGTGGTCTGTTTGCCGCTCATCAGGCGGATGCGGACCAGTTCATACCCCAGATCTTCAATCACGGGGGTGATGATCTCGGCCAGTCGCCGGTCGATGGCTGCTTTGGCTATCAGGTCGTTTGTCATCTGGTGCTCTACCCTTCGAACGGGCACAAAAAAACGGGCGCGCGGCCCGTCGAATTTTCCGGTGGAGCCTTGGACCAGAAGTCCAACGCGCCGCTGTTGAAACTGCATATACGCAGGGTTTCCCGAAACTGCAACCCCCGGCAGGATTCGTGAACGGAATTACGCCAGCCACCACCGTTCGGCGATGCGGCCATCGTCCAAAGCGCGGGCTGCTCCGATGTGGCGCGGCATACCCACATGCGACGCCATGGCCAGCGTCATGTCCGACTCGCTGGGATGATAGCGCACGCCCCGCCGGCCCTTCAGGCCGTCGGCAGCCGGTAAGGCTGCGACGTCCACATAACCGTCCCGCAGGGCTTCGGCCCGCACGCTCGCGTCGGGGATGACGATGATTTCCACCGCATCAGCCCAGCCTGCGGACCCGGCCTTATAATGTCCGACTACTTTGCGCCCAAGGAAATGGCGACCGTCTTCGGCCCGCTCCACACGATAGCACCCAGTGCCGTTCGCCGCTTGCAACGGCGTGACGCCCTGCCCGTCTCGGGTAATGACAAACTGGTTGTCGGCCAGAAGAAACGGCAGACCCGGGTTGGCCTCGGCCAGCTCCAAACGCACTTGATTGATGGTCAACGCCTCGGCCCGGCCAACTTCGTTCAATACCGCGAGCACATCCTGAACGGTCAGAGCGGCACCATCGTGGAACAGAACGTCCGCGCGCAGATCGAATCGCCAGACTCGCGCCTCTGCATCAGTCTGCCAACTGGTGGCCAGTTCTCCGCGCAACGTGCCGTCGGGCGCAATCTCGGTCAATGTGTCGAATACCGCGCCGCGTGCCACCTGTTCAAGACTATCATCTCGCGGAACCGCCAGACGCAGCGTTCCACCCGATTTCGGTGTATCCGCCAGCGAAGCCCCGGTCGCTGTCAGCAAAGCAGCGGCGGCACCCGAAGCAAACAGAGCACGGCGGTCGATCCGGGTCATGCCACACCCTCCGCCACGCGATCCATGACGCGCACCAGTTCGGCGCTGATTCCAGGTTCGGACAGGGCGTGGCCCGCCTGACGGACCATCTTCAGCTCTACATTCGGCCAGCGCTCTGCCAGGTTCCACGCCGCCTGAGGCGGGCAGATCATGTCATAGCGTCCCTGCACAATGTGCCCAGGGATATGGGCAATTCTATCCATCCGATCCAGAATCTGTCCGTCTTTCTCAAGGAAAGCGCCATTCATGAAATAGTGGTTTTCAAGCCGTGCAAAAGCGCGTGCATATTCGCCGGGGCTTTCCCCTGTCGCGCCCTGCGAATGGATCGAAGCCAGCGCGTTTTCCCACGCCGACCAAGCCCGCGCGTAGAGAATCTCTGTGGCGCGGTCACCCGAAAACAGGCGCTTGTTGTACGCACCGATCGTGTCGGACAACTCAGCTTTGGACAGCAATGAGGTAAACTTCGCCCATTGCTCGGGCCAGAACTTTCCCGCACCGCCGCCATAGAACCAGTCCAGCTCGGCTTTCGTCGCCAGAAACACCCCGCGCAGAACCAGCCGGTTCACCCGGTCCGGGTGTGTTTGCGCATAGATCAGCGCCAGAGTCGCCCCCCAACTACCGCCGAACACCGTCCAGTCGTCGATATCCAACAGGGTACGCAGCCGTTCGATATCGGCCACCAGATGCCAGGTCGTGTTGTCGATGACCGAGGCATGAGGTCGCGACCGGCCACAGCCGCGCTGATCGAACAGAATCACCCGGTAAACACTCGGATCGAAATAGCGTCGCATCGCCGGGCTGCATCCGCCACCCGGCCCGCCATGTAGAATCACAACCGGTATCCCATTGGGATTGCCGCATTGTTCCATATATATGCGGTGGCCTTCGCCCATATCCACCATGCGCTGATCGAACGGGTCGATCGGCGGGTACAGATATTGAACTGCGCGCTTTTGGTCCGGGTACTTGTCCATTATGGCCCTATATAGTCCTTACACGTAAAAGAGCACACGGAGACAGGAATGCAAGCGCATCCGAACACGGTGGACCCGTCCGAGATCGCAAAATTTGAAGCGATGGCCGCGGAATGGTGGGATCCGCATGGGAAATTCAAGCCTTTGCACATGCTCAATCCCTGCCGCCTGGATTATATCACTGGGCAAATCGCAGGCGAATTTGACCGTGATTTGAAAGCCCCGAATCCGTTCGAGGGCCTGCGTTTGCTGGATATCGGCTGCGGCGGCGGCTTGCTGAGCGAACCCATGGCCCGACTTGGGGCCGAAGTTGTTGGTGCGGACGCCGCCGAGGGTAACCTGCCCGTCGCGCGCATTCACGCCGAACAATCCGGACTGGAAATCGACTACCGCCACACCACAGCAGAAGCGATGGCAGCCGCAGGCGAACAGTTTGACGTGGTCCTGAACATGGAAGTGGTCGAACACGTGGCCGATCCAGCAGAGTTCCTGACCGCATCGCAGCAGTTATTGAAACCGGGTGGTTTGCTGATTTGTTCGACCATCAACCGCAACCCGAAATCCTATGCGATGGCCATATTCGGGGCCGAGGTCATCATGCGCTGGCTGCCGCGCGGCACCCATGAATGGAACAAGTTCATCACCCCAGACGAGTTGTTCGATCTACTGCGTCAGGCTGGCCTGGACCCGGTTGACCGCAAGGGGTTTGTGTTCAACCCGATTCTCTGGAACTGGTCGATCTCGGACCGGGACCTGAGCGTGAACTACGTCACAGCCAGTGTGAAACCAGGCTGACGCTAGTCGTCTTCCAATTGGATGCGCAGATCGCGCAGCACCGGCAACGTGCTGCGCACGCGTTCCAGGCCCAGTTCTCCGACCACACGGTTGATCAGAGGCGCAATCGAGGAAATCGCCTGATCACGCGCCCGCCGCCCTGCGGGGCTGATAGCGACCATCTTGCGGCGGGCGTCGTCCCAGTCGGGGCGAATATGGATGTACCCGGCCCATTCCAGCTTGGCCAACGTGTTGGTCATCGCCCCCCGGGTGACGTGAAACGTATTGGCCAGCTGCGCCGGGCTGCGTTCGTCGCCGACAAAGACCAGATGGTTCAGCACCGAGAAATGCGAGATCTCCATGCCCTTGGGCAGCACCCGGCTCAACCGGTTGCGCAATAGTTGATCTGCGGTCAGGATCTCGCTGAACAGCGCGACCGCCAGGGCATTGGTTTCGTCAGTCATGGTCCGGTTCTGGATCAGGGCCCATCAAAGGAACGAGCGTGAGTCAGCGAGGGCACACGGCGGCGCGCCTCTGTCACAGAACTATCATCCAAATCGAAAAAGTGAATGCCCGGATCGATCCCTGCGTCGATGACGACCTCGCCCCACGGGGCCACAACCATGCTGTGACCGTAAGTATAGCGTGTTTTTCCACGGGTTTTCGGATGTTCACCTGTTTGCGCAGGCGCAAGCACCCAACAGCCGTTTTCAATAGCCCGCGCACGCAATAGCGATTCCCAGTGCGCCGCCCCTGTCACCGGTGAAAACGCCGCCGGTACGGTGAGAATTTGCGCGCCCGCCTGCGCCAAAGCCGCATAGAGGTGGGGAAACCGAATATCGTAACATACGGTCAGACCAACCTTGCCGAAATCGGTCTCGGCAATCACAGCCTGGTCTCCCGGTCGGTAATTCTTGGATTCGCGGAAAGTCTCCGATTCGGAGACCTGCACATCGAACATGTGGATCTTGTCATACCGCGCCACGATCTGCCCTTTCGGGCCGATCATGAAGGACCGGTTGGCAAATCGACCATCTGCATCATGGGTCTTGATCGCCAGCGAGCCGATCAGCAACCACACGCCAAGGGATTTGGCCTGCACTTGCAGCCCCGCCAGCGTGTTATCATCTTCTTCGTGCTGCAAAACTTCGCGCTGCCGCGTCGTGCTGGTGGACACGCAATTCGTCACTTCAGGCGTCAGGATGAACCGTGCGCCCTGATTAGCCGCCTCGGCCATCATGGCGCGCACCATGTCCAGATTTTCGGCCGGATCGTCCGACGAGGTGATTTGCAGCAGCGCGGTTTTCATCAGGCCGCCAGCAATGGATCCAGCTTACCCTGACGCTCGAGGTCATAGAGGTCGTCACAACCGCCTACATGCGTGGTGCCGATGAAAATCTGCGGCACGGTACGTTTACCGCCCGCGCGCTGGATCATTTCAGGCTTGCGTTTGGGATGCATTAGTACGTCGACTTCCTTGAATTCGACGCCTTTCTGATTCAGCAGGCGTTTGGCCGCGTGGCAAAAACCGCAGAGCGGCGAGGTATAGATTTCAACCGGTTTCATATTCCGTACCTTAGAGTTTCGCGCAATCTTGGGCGAATTAGGCATCCTTGGCAACGCGCGCTAGGGTCAACACGAAAATATGATTTGCGCCGGATGCAAGGCAGACACGCGCGCAGGCTGCCAGTGTTGCGCCCGAGGTCATGACGTCATCGACCAACAGAACATCGCGGCCCTGCATTCTGCGCCTTCGCCTGGGATGGGCAGTAATCGCGTTTTCCAACGTCTCTGTACGTTCCGCCGCGGTCTTGCCGTCCAGAACCGGCGTCCGCACCCGTCGGACCAGAAGGTCCGGGCACACGTCCAGCCCGGTCCGGCGCCCCAATTGCTGCGCCAGCAATGCCGACTGATTATAACGGCGTTTAAGCAGCCGTGACCAATGCAGCGGCACTGGTGCAATCAGCATGTCATCCCGAAACAGCTCTCTCCCCGCTTGCGCCATCCAACGGGCCGCCGGGCGGGCCAGTTCCGGCCTGTCTCCATGTTTCAGCGCCAGAATCAGCGACCGAGCCTTGCCGCTATACAAAAGTGCCGCACGACCGTCCTGCCACGGGCGCGGAGATGCCATGCAGTCATCGCACTCGATCCGGTGGCCATCCGCCAACCCCGGAAGGGGAACGCCGCAGCTTTCGCACACGACCCCGCCAATAAAGGGTGTCTCGCGCCAGCAGGGGCCGCACAGACCGAAGTCCGCCTCGGTCAATTCACCACATCCCAGACAACGCGGCGGGTAGATCAGTTCGACAGCGGTTTGAATCCGCTGCCACATGCGATAGTTGCGCCCTATGAAACCGCCCGAGTCCACCGCACCCTCTCTGTTTGACCGCCCGGCCCTTGCCCTGCACCGCACCCGCGCACGGGACGAGGCCCTGTTCCTGCACCGCGCCGCCGTGGACGAGGTTCAGGATCGGCTCTCCATGGTTAACAAAACCTTTACGGCACCAGCGATTGTGACACCCTTCGCGCAGATCTGGCGCGATGCGTTGCCAGAAGCTGAGATCACTGCTGATGATGAGGTATTGGCCCTGAACCCTGGCGCGCATGATCTGGTGATTCATGCGATGGGTTTGCATTGGGCCAATGATCCTGTCGGGCAATTGATCCAGTGCCACCGTGCTCTACACCCTGACGGGTTGTTGCTGGTGGTGTGCCTGGGCGGCGAAACCTTACACGAGTTGCGCGCGGCACTCGGACAGGCCGAAATCGAAGTGACCGGAGGCCTCAGCCCCCGCATCGCTCCGATGGCCGAACTGCGCGACCTGGGCGGGCTGCTGCAGCGGGCAGGGCTGGCCCTGCCCGTGGCGGACACAGCGCGATTGACGGTGGAATACCGCGACCTGACCCACCTGATGCACGATCTGCGCGCAATGGGGGAAACAAACAATCTGTCGGGACGTGTGAAGCACCTGACCCGGCGAAGGGTGTTTGAACGGGCGCAAGAGGTCTATTCAGACCATTTTTCAACCCCTCAAGGACGGCTGGCGGCAACGTTCGAACTGATCTGCCTGACCGGCTGGTCGCCCGACGACAGCCAGCAGAAGCCCTTGCGGCCCGGATCAGCGCAAGCACGGCTTGCCGACGCGCTGGGCACGAAAGAAGGCAAACTGTCCAATTGACGGGCGGACATTTCCGGTTATCTCACCCCGGAACAGAGAAATCTCAGGAAGCTCAAAAATGTTTGACGCCACTCGCCCCGATCATGCCCCCGCTGACCACCCCAAGGTCAAGATGGGCCGCGTCGGCATCCTGCTGGCCAATCTCGGTACGCCGGACGATTACAGTTATTGGCCCATGCGCAGATACCTGAACGAGTTTCTGTCGGATCAGCGTGTGATCGACTATCCCAAGTGGAAGTGGCAGCCGATCCTGCAGGGTATCATCCTGACCAAGCGCCCCTTCAGCTCGGGCGAGGCCTACAAGTCGATCTGGAACCACGACAAGGGCGAAAGCCCGCTGATGACGATCACCAAAGACCAGACCGACAAGCTGCGCGACGCGATGCAGACGCGCTATGGCGATCAGGTGATGGTCGAGTTCTGCATGCGCTACGGCAACCCATCGACCAAATCCAAGGTGCGTGAGATGGTGGCAGCAGGATGCGATCGCATTCTGTTTTTTCCGCTCTACCCGCAATACGCGGGCGCAACGACAGCCACGGCAAACGACCAGTTCTTTCGCGCCCTGATGGAAGAAGCCTGGCAACCCGCCACCCGTACCGTGCCCGCCTATTTCGACGAACCGGCCTATATCGATGCGCTGGCGGGCTCGGTTGAGCGGGCTTATACCGCGATGGAATCGAAACCGGACATTCTGGTCTGTTCCTACCACGGTATGCCAGAGCGGTATTTGCAGCAGGGCGATCCCTATCATTGCCAATGCGCAAAAACGAGCCGATTGCTGAAGGAACGGCTGGGCTGGTCCGACGACCAGTTGGCGTCGACTTTCCAGTCGCGATTCGGGCCTGAGGAATGGCTGAAACCCTATACCGTCGATCACGTGGCCGAACTGGCGCGTCAGGGAAAGAAGAACATCGCCGTCATCGCACCGGCGTTTTCAGCCGATTGCATAGAAACGCTGGAAGAGATCAATGAAGAGATCAGGGAAAGCTTTGAGGACGCCGGAGGCGAAACCTTCACCTACATTCCTTGCCTGAACGACGATGATTCGCATATCGCCGCACTGGGCAAGGTAATCGAAGACAATTTGAAGGGCTGGCTGGACTGACCGGCTCCCTCAGGCAGGCATGAAAAAAGGCGGTGGAGAGATCCACCGCCTTTTCTCTAGATTTCGCTCGTCAAATTAGCTTGCTGCAACAGCTGCGGCAACGACGACCAGCAGGATCAGCGGCAGGATGATGCCTTGCGACGTACCTTGAGTTTCCTCAACAACAACCGGCGCCTCAACAATCGGCTCTTCCAGGTTGCCAGCATAAGCGGTCGAAGCAGCAGCAGTCAGTGCAGCGGCGAGAACGAGTTTCTTCATATTAACCTCCAGAATTTGCACGGTTCCAAATAGCGAAACCGCACACCCAAGACTTACCTCGTGTTTTTTTCTAATCAGCTATCCGGCTGGAATGCAATTGCAACTTGCGCCGCAAGCGGGTTCGTGCGCGAAAATGTCGTCAAATTAGCAACACTTGCGTGCCAACCTGCGCCATTGAGAACAGCTCGGCGATATCGTCATTGAACAGGCCAATACATCCATTAGACGATCTGCGTCCGATTTTGCGCGTATCATGCGTTCCGTGAATACGATAGTATTTCCAGCCTAGATATAAAGCGTGCGTTCCCAATGGGTTATCGGGACCCGGCGGGATATAATCTGGCCATTCCGGGTTTCTTTTCTTCATCGACGGCGTCGGCGACCAGCTGGGTCCTTCGACTTTGCGGATCACGCTGGTGCGACCACGTCGGGTGAGTTCCTCGGTCAAGGGCACGGAGGACGGGTAAAGTTTGTATACGCGCTGATCCTCGGACCAGTAATGCAGCGCGCGCGAGACAGTATCGACAAGAATGGCCCCGTTATTCGTGTTGGAAAAATACGGTTGCCAGTCCAACGCGCGAAATCCCGAGATGTTGCGACGTACCTGCGGTTCCGGCTCGGGCGCGGGACGCAACGGGTCGCCGGGAATGTACTGGGCAATCGCGGGTGACGCCAGCAGGGCCGACGCTCCGGCCAGAAATCCACGGCGGGTAGAGGGGCGAATGTGTTTTTTGACCATGTTGGGTGGTCCTTTGCTAAGGCCAGTCTGAAAATCTGCCACATTCTATTGCCAGAATGCTTCAGTCGCAAATCAAACCGGCAGAATCACGCAGAGCAGAGTCAATGTACGTTTGCTCAGGGCCGTTTGTCGCGCTATGCCGTAGGTCAACACAATTATCAGGTCGATCATGACGCGTTTTCTTTCCTTACTGTTTGCCTGCTTTATCGGGCTGGCCGCATGCACACCCAGCAGCACCCCAACTTACGGGGTGGATGGCCAACCATTGCCTACGGTCTACAAAATCCGGGGCAATCCCGAAAAGCTTCAGTTCCGCATGCTCGATTCGGTCAACGCGCTGCGTCAGGCGCAAGGGCTACAGCCGGTTCAGCTGAACGCGCAGTTGAACGCAGCTGCGGCGACGCACTCAAAGGATATGGCTCGGCAAAATCGCCCCTGGCATTTCGGGTCGGACGGATCGTCGCCCCTGGATCGTGCTCAGCGCGTCGGGTATTTTGGAACCTTCCTGGGTGAAGCGATTTCTGAAACTTACGAGACCGAAACCGAAACACTGGCCGCATGGATGCAGGAACCAGGTCCCCGAGCGGTGATTCTGGATCCAAAGGCAACTCAGATGGGGTTTGCCTGGCATCAGGAAGGCGGCGGCAAAATCTGGTGGACGCTCGAAATGGGCGCCGGTGGCTGAACACGCCGAATATCTGAATGACAAAGCCCCCGAAACTCGGGGGCTTTTTTGTTGCCGTAGTTGATGTCAGGTCGGTTCAGGCCGCCTGCATTGATTGGGCTTCTGTCAGAATCGCATAGAGTTTGACCGGATCGGGATTGGCCCGAAGTTTGGTGCAAACCGCTGTGTCGCGCAGAGTACGGGACACCAGCGCCAACGCCTTCAGATGATCCACCCCGGCCTCTTCGGGGGCAAACAGAGCAAAGGCAATATCGACGGGCTGCCGGTCAACCGAAGCGAAATCAATCGGTTTTTCCAGCATCAGGAACACACCCGAGACAGACTCAAGCTCGGACATACGTGCATGTGGCAACGCAACGCCGTGACCGACGCCAGTTGGCCCCAGGCTTTCACGCTCCAACAACCCGTCAACAACGACCTGAGCATCAAGTCCGAGAGTCGCTTCTGCGACATCGGCAATTTCCTGAAACAGCCGCTTCTTGCTGGAAGCCGCAGACAGTACTCGCACTGCTTCGGGCTTCAGTATGCTCGAAAGCTCCATGTTCACGCTCCATGGCGAGGCCCCCGCTTACGCAGGGGCGTGCCTTGCTATTCTTGCCTGTTACGGATCGATCCAGCCGATATTGCCGTCATCCCGGCGATATACGACGTTCAATCCGTCCTTGTTTTCATTCCGGAACACCAGCACCGGGGCGCCAGCCAGTTCCATCTGCATAACGGCTTCACCGACACTCAGCGATGGGATCTTGGTTTCCATCTCAGCCACAATCATCGGTTGCAGAGAGTCGGGTTCATCAGCCGACTCAAACCCGTCAGAGGCGAGGATATAGGACGATGCCCCAAAGAGTTCAACAGGTTCAGAACGATCCTTGTGGTGGTCTTTTAGCCGCCGTTTATACCGGCGAAGCTGTGTCTCCATCTTATCGCAGCATCCCTCAAACGCCGCATAGATCTCGGTTGCGTGAGCCTTGGCCTGCGCGGTCAGACCAGTGGAAAGATGCACTGTAGTTTCGCATACATATTCATGCGCTGAACGGGAAAAGACGACATTGGCATCAGTCGGACGCTGGGCATATTTACCCACGACTTCGCCTAGTTCGGTTTGCACGTGAGTCTGAAGCGCTGCACCGATGTCGATCTGTTTTCCGCTGATTTGGTAACGCATGTGATCTCCTTCACAATTCACACCCATTCTGACGTCACGTTACATGACGCACTTCTTTTTATCGGGTGGGGGATATCGACATATCCTGCGGTAGCCGCATCGTTTGCCCTTCGGAGAAGGGGCATCGTGATCCAGACGGGAACCGAGGAAATGCCATGTGCCAATTGAGGCAAGAGACGGCGGAAGAGTCAATCAAAACAGGAGTGTATATACGTGATTTCCGCCATGCACCCGGCGCATTTCTGCCCAACCCTATGAAATCCGGAAATTTTCGCCCAGATAGACGCGGCGCACGTTTTCATTTTCGACAACTTCGTCCGGGGTGCCGGACATCAGAACCTGACCGTCATGCAGGATGTAGGCGCGGTCCACAATCTCCAGCGTTTCCCGCACGTTATGGTCCGTGATCAACACGCCGATCCCACGTTTTTTCAGATCCGCAACAAGATGACGGATATCGCCCACGCTGATCGGGTCGACACCTGCAAATGGTTCATCCAGCAACAGATATTTCGGATCAGCCGCCAAACAGCGTGCAATCTCGACCCGGCGTCGCTCGCCACCAGAAAGGGCAAGCGCAGGCGCGCGGCGCAGGTGTTCGATCGAGAAATCCGACAGCAATTCCTCCAGCCGTTCCTTGCGGCGATGCGCATGGCTGACGGTGATGTCCAAAACCGAGGCGATGTTGTCTTCGACGCTCATACCGCGGAAAATCGACATCTCCTGCGGCAGATAACCGATCCCAAGCCGCGCGCGGCGATACATCGGCAAGGTCGTGACCGTCTGCCCGTCAATCGTGACGGTGCCCGCCTCGGGAAAAACCAGCCCGGCCACGGAATAGAAGGTCGTGGTTTTGCCCGATCCGTTCGGTCCCAGCAACGCCACGACTTCGGACCGGTCCAGGGTCATGGACACATCCCGGATCACGGTCTTTTTGCGGTAGGATTTCCGCAGCTTTTCGATCCTGAGACCAGAATTGCCCTCAGCCACGGTCAGACTTGGCCGCGCCATCAGTTGCCTCCCGGTTGCAGGATGGTTTTGACATTGCCGGTCATCGTCGCCGTGCCAGCCGTCAGGTCAGCGTTCATCTGATCGCCGCTGATTGTGCTGGGCCCCTGAGTCAGAAGCACGTTGCCTTTCATGACGATCTCACCCGAGTCGATGGTGTATTCCGCCCAGTCGCCCTCGGCCGCATCGGGAGGGCTGACGAGGACCACATCCTCGGTCGCTTCCATGCGTTCAATTCCCGAACGCTCTTCATTGTAGATGACCAGCACGCGTTCTGCCGTTAGACGCATTTCACCCTGGATGACAATAACATCACCAAGAAATTCGGCCGACCCGTCTTCCTGATTCACGTTGAGCTTTTCCGACGTAACCTCGACCGGCAGGCTCGGATCGGCTTTCACAGCACCGAACGCAACCTGTGCCTCTTGCGCCTCCTGTGCCGAAACAGAGAAAGCACTGGTTACCAGAGCACAGCAAACAAGGGCAAAACGAAAATTGAACACAGGTTATCTTTCTGCTTTTTGAGGCTCATATATCAATTTCACCCCGTCTGTAAAAATAATATGGACCGGGCCATCCTTTTTTTCAGTCCCAAAAGTCATACGACCCGCAGAAAAGTTGCCGATGATCCCGGTACCGTTAACCTGACCCGGCGTATTCCCCCGAATTTCGTCCAGTGCAGTGTTCAGCAGATCAGTCGTGATTTCGGTACCGTCGGTCGAAGTGATGACCACATCACCGACAAAAGTCGCGGTGTTCTTGTCGGGCCGGATCACACCGGTATTGGAATCCAGCGTTATCACGCCGCCATTCGACAGACCCATGCGGCCACGGAATTCTGCCGCGGTCGGAGCCGACCCCTCAGTCCCCTGCATCGCCCGGGTCGCCTCGATCTGAACCTCTTCACCTTTGCGGGTAGTGCCGCGGTAATTCGGCTGCGTTACCACCTGATCGGCCAGCCGCTCGTCTATGTCCTGTTGCGAGAAGGGGACGGTCACATTGGTTTCGATGCTTCGTGACAGCAGGAACACGGTGGACAGCATCAGGATGGCCACCAGCGGCAGCAACACCTTGAAGAATTGTACCATGCGCGAGTGACCATCCACCGATCCGTCCTCCGCCTAACCCAGCCCGACGCGCAGGCAATCATGGATGTGCAGCAGCCCCTCGGCCGGGGTGTCCGCACCCGGCGCAACCACAAACAGCGAGGTGATTTTGCGGTCGTTCATGACGCCCACAGCCTCTTCGGCCAAGGCGTCCGGGCCAATTGTGGTCGGGTTTTCCGTCATCACCTGCCGGGTTGTCTTTTCAAGCAAACCGTCCATATGACGGCGCAGGTCGCCGTCGGTGATGATTCCGGCCAGTTGCCCCTTTGCATCAGTCACACCAGCCACGCCAAAGCCTTTCTGGCTGATTTCGATCAGCGCCTCGCTCATGGGGGTATCCGCCGCCACCAGCGGCAGCGCCGATCCGGTGTGCATCAGGTCGCGCACGGTGCTGAGCCGCGCGCCCAGCTTGCCGCCGGGATGGAAAGCGCGGAAATCTTCGGGTTTGAAATCCCGGTATTTCATCAGCGCGATCGCAAGTGCGTCGCCCATTGCCAAGGTCAGCGTGGTTGAGATCGAAGGAACCATGCCAAACCCGCACGCCTCACCCATCGAGGGGATCAGCAGATGCACATCCGCTTGTCGCATCAGCGTGCTTTCGGGTTTGCTGGACAGGCCGATCAGCGGAATGCCGAACCGACGGGTAAAGGCCAGCAAATTGGCCAGTTCCGGCGCTTCGCCCGAGTTGGAAATCGCCAGAACGACATCATCTTTCGACACCATACCCAAATCGCCATGGCTGGCCTCGGCCGGGTGCACGAAATAGGCGGGCGTTCCGGTACTGGCCAGCGTGGCGGCAATCTTGTGGCCGATATGACCCGACTTACCGATGCCGCTGATGATGATGCGACCCGTTGCCTGCAGGATCAGTTGCACGGCCTCGGCAAAGTGTTCATCCAGCCCTTCGGCCATCACGTCCAGCGCGCGGGCTTCGTCGGTGACGACCTGTCGGGCGGTTCTCAGGAATGCTTCGGTATCGGTCATGAGTGCGCAAAGATATCCGTTTCGGGCCAACCGGCGAGGTCAAGTTTCGCACGCATCGGCAGGAAGTCAAAACAGGCCTGCGCCATCTCGGCGCGGCCCTCGCGCGCCAGGCGCCCATCCAGCGCCTCACGCAATTGATGCAGGTAAAGCACGTCCGAAGCAGCGTATTCCAGCTGAGCTTCCGTCAGCGTTTCTGCGCCCCAGTCGCTCATCTGCTGCTGCTTCGAAATATCGACGCCGATCAGCTCCTGACACAGGTTTTTTAGCCCGTGTCGGTCGGTATAGGTGCGCACCAGACGGCTGGCGATCTTGGTGCAATAAACCGGCGCGGCCAGCGCGCCGAAGGTGTGGTACATCGCGGCGATATCGAACCGGCCGAAATGGAACAGCTTCAGCACGTTCGGGTTTTCTAGCATCGCACACAGGTTCGGGGCCTCGGTCTGCCCCTTTTCGACCTGTACAATGTGACTGTTGCCGTCACCGCCCGACATCTGGATCACGCACAGGCGGTCGCGATGCGGGTTCAGCCCCATGGTTTCGCAGTCAATGGCCACAACAGGACCCAGATCCAACCCGTCCGGCAGGTCGTTTTTATAGAGATGGTTCGCCACAGGGGTCTTCCTTTATGCGGTATCGCCCCCGAGATAGGAGGTTTGGTCCGCAAACTCAACGCTATCGGTATGATCCCTGTTAACGGCGCTGTGATCAATTGACAATATCCTCATGGGGAGGATAGGGATATAGCATGACACAGCCCATCCACGAATCCCATCCGCAGATCAAAGCGCGCCTCAAAAGAGCGCATGGCCACTTGGCGAAAGTCATTGAAATGCTGGATGACCAGGCACCCTGTACCGACATTGCCCAGCAGCTTTTTGCCGTTGAAAAGGCGATCACCAACGCCAAACGGGTTTTGATTCACGATCACATCGATCATTGCCTGTCACCTGTGGCCGAAGATGACCGGAGCGACATCGAAGACTTCAAAGCCATCACCAAGTATCTGTGAGTCATGCTGAGCGTCCTGCAAAATCGCGTATACCGCCATTTGCTGGCCGCTCAGGTCGTGGCACTGACCGGAACCGGTCTGGCAACCGTTGCGCTGGGTTTGCTGGCTTATGAATTGGCCGGCGACGCTGCAGGGCTGGTTCTGGGCACGGCACTGACGATCAAGATGGTGGCCTATGTGCTCATAGCACCGATAGCTGCAGCATTCGCAGAACGGCTTGACCGGCGCAGGATGCTTGTAGTGCTGGATCTGATCCGCGCAATCGTGGCGGCTTGTCTGCCCTTCGTGACCGAGATCTGGCAGGTCTACGTCCTGATCTTTGTTCTCCAATCGGCCTCGGCCGGGTTTACCCCGGCTTTTCAGGCCACCGTTCCGGATGTCTTGACCGACGAGCAGGACTACACCAAGGCCCTGTCTCTTTCGCGGCTTGCCTATGACATGGAAAGCCTGATCAGCCCGATGTTGGCCGCTTCGTTGTTGCTGTTTGTCAGCTTCGACAGCTTGTTTTGGGGTACCAGCCTGGGATTCCTCGGTTCGTCCCTGCTGGTGATATCGGTTGCCCTACCCTCGCCCAAACCGGCACATCGCCGGGGAGTATATGATCGCACGACACGCGGTATCCGCATCTATCTGGGCACACCCCGTTTGCGCGGCCTGCTCGCACTCACATGGACGGCCGCCGCGTTGAGCGCGATGATCATCGTAAACACCGTTGTCATCGTGCGCGCCAACCTGGGTCTGTCGGAAAGCGCAGTTGCCATCGCGCTGGCCGGGTTTGGCGGCGGTTCCATGCTGGCCGCATTCGCGTTGCCGTCCCTTCTGGACAGGTACAAGGACCGCAGTGTCATGTTAACCGGAGCGGTTTTCGGAACCTTTGCTATGGGTGTGTCCGGCGGCCTGTTCGCGGTTTCTCCTATATCGCTGACCGGCCTTACGGTGCTCTGGGCCTGCATCGGATTTGGATATTCCGCAATCCTGACGCCCTCGGGCCGCCTGCTGACCCGGTCGGCCCTGCCCGAGGATCGACCGGCGGTATTCGCCGCTCAGTTCACACTGTCCCACGCCTGCTGGCTGGTTCTGTATCCAATGGCTGGCTGGATCATGACGACAACAAGCACGGCGGCAACACTTGCCTGGATGACACTCGCCGCTGTGCCCGGACTGGTTGCAGCATTACTCATCTGGCCGCGCTTCGATCAGAAAGCTGTTGCAAAAGAACGCGCTGACACGTCTTGAGCCCCCCCGTCAATCTGCTCTACACCTTGACTATCATGGATCAGCTTGACCGCCGCATCATCGCCGCCCTGCAACACAACGCCCGCGAATCGACCACCAAGATCGCCGCGAAACTGGGCGTGGCCCGGACTACCGTGATTGAGCGCATCAAACGGATGGAAGAGCGTGGCGTGATCGCCGGCTATTCGGTGGTTCTGAAAAGCCCCGAGGACGCCCCCCGCGTTCAGGTCGTCGTCCTGCTGGAGGTGCAGCAAAAAGAGACGACACGGATCATAAAACGGCTTGAGGCTTACCCCGAGGTCAAACTGTGCCTGTCGATCAATGGCGAGTTCGACCTGCTGCTGTCCGCCGAGGCGCCAAGAATCGAGGATCTGGACATTCTGGTCGACGAACTGGCCAAAATCCCCGGCGTTCTGCGCACCAATACCAGCGTTGTGTTCGGCCGTCGGATTGATCGAATCTGAGTGGCTGATAACCCTATGTAAACCGAAGCGCGCCTAGCTTGGCCGGGACTGATCAGAATCCCGGACCGGCAGAATGCCCAATCGATTGTTTCTTGCACTGAGTTTCATTGCACTGCTTGCGGCGCAACGGGGTTTCGCCTTGCCCGATGACCGGACAGCCGGTATCTGCGACACCGCCGCCGCACGTGCCGCCCAGTCCGAAGGCGTGCCGCTGGATGTTCTTCGCGCAATCGCGCGGGTGGAAACGGGGCGGATCAGGGATGGACGGCTGGAGCCCTGGCCCTGGGCCATCAACGTGGAGGGACAAGGATATTGGTTCAGTTCCGAGTTGGAAGCAAAATCCTATGTATTCAACATTTTCAGGTCGGGTAAACGCAGTTTTGACATCGGCTGTTTCCAGATCAATTACCGTTGGCACGGCAAGGCGTTCCGATCCATTGGCGCCATGTTCGACCCGGATGAAAACGCAGCCTACGCGGCCCGGTTCCTGAAAGACCTGTATGCCGAACTAGGATCATGGCACGCCGCCGTGGGGGCCTACCATTCCCGCACGCCTTCACTGGCGAATGCCTATTCCGGTCGTTTTGAGAAAGTTCTGGCCCGGTTGGATCAGGACCTGCCTGCCACACCGGAACGGGTCGCACGCGACCCGTTCACTACCGCTGCGGCCCCTCTGATCCCTGTTCATACCCAGCGTCCCGGTCCCAGCGCGCTGGGATCACTGGTTCCGCACTCGGGCACGGCCAGTGCCTTTATCCCCTTCAACTAGGAGCTCTGTGTGCCCAAGATCGACGCCCGTTCCCTGTTTTCCCCTACCGTTCTGCTGGCGCTGGCGTTGATGACAGTCATCGTGATGATGATCCTGCCAATGCCCGCCTGGGTTCTGGACGTGGGCCTTGCAGCATCATTTGCGCTGGCGATCCTGATCTTCACACTGACCCTGTTTATCGAGCGGCCGCTGGATTTCTCATCCTTCCCGACGATTTTGCTGGCCTCACTAATGCTGCGGCTGTCGCTGAACGTGTCCTCGACCAAACTGATCATCGGACAGGGCCACACTGGGCCAAATGCCGCCGGAGACGTGATCGAAGGCTTTGCCGATTTTGTCATGGGCGGCAGCATCTTTCTCGGGCTGGTGGTGTTCGGCGTCCTGCTGATCGTGAATTTCATGGTTATCACCAAGGGCGCCGCGCGCATGGCCGAGGTTGGCGCGCGGTTCGCACTGGACGGGATGCCCGGCAAACAGCTGGCCATCGACAGCGACATGTCCGCCGGAGCCATTGATCACCAGCAAGCCAAGGAACGGCGCGAGCGCGAACAGCAGGAAACCACCTTCTTCGGCTCGCTTGATGGGGCATCGAAATTCGTCAAAGGCGATGCGGTGGCCGGACTGCTGATCACGCTGCTGAACCTCGTGATGGGTCTGATCATGGGCGTGATCGTGCACGGGATGCCTATTTCCGCAGCGTTTGAGACCTATGCCATCCTGACCGTCGGTGACGGGCTGGTGTCGCAAATTCCTGCGGTGATCATCTCGATCGCATCAGCCCTGCTGCTGGCGCGGGGCGGCACGCAAGGGGCGACAGACAATGCCATATTCTCGCAGCTGGGACGGCACCCGGCCGCGCTGGGAACGGTTGCCGTCCTGATGATGCTGTTCGCGCTGGTCCCCGGTCTGCCGTTCCTGCCCTTCATCCTGGGCGCGGGCGTGCTTGGCTATACGGCCTACAGCGTTCAACGCAAACAAAAGGCCGAAGAGGCCACGGCGCTCACCCAGAATTCACAGGACGAGACACCGGTTACCCAAGCCATCGGGGACATTCTGGATTTGGATGATGTTCATCTGGAGTTTGCACCGGATCTGGTCAGCATGGTTCTGAATCCCGGCACCGGCCTGGATGCGCGGATCGCCAATATGCGAACTTATGTCGCCTCGAGCTTTGGCCTGATCCTGCCCGAAATCCGCCTGACCGACCGCGCCGATCTGCCCATGGGCACTTATGTGGTCAAAGTGCAGGGCGTCGAACAGGCACGCGGCGTCTTGAACCCGGATCTGGTGCTGGCACTGGTGCAGGACGGCCACGACACACTGCCCGAGGGCAATGATGTGACCGAGCCGGTCTACGGTGCACCCGCCCGATGGATCCTGCCCAAGGATCAGGAAGCCGCGGCGTTGGGCGGTGCCACCATTGTTTCTCCACCCGAGATTTTGGCCACGCACCTGCTTGAGATCATCAAACAGAACTTCTCGCGCCTGCTGACATTGAAATCTCTTCGCCGCCTGTTGTCCGAAATGACCCGCCTCAGCGATCCGGTCCGGGCCGAAGCCAACCGCAAGCTGCTGGACGAGCTGATCCCCGACAAGGTCCCGATCGACACGTTGCACGCGGTGCTGCGCCTGCTCCTGGATGAGAGGGTCTCAATCCGCAACATGGCCCTGATCCTGGAAAGCGTGGCCGAGGCGCGCCTGACAACGACCCAACCCGAGGGCATATGCGAGCTGGTGCGACAACGGATGGGCTTCCAACTAGTCTCTGAGATGAAGCGTGAGGACGGTTCAATCCCTCTGATCCAGCTCGCCCCGGAATGGGAAGACACCTTCACCACGTATCAGATCGACGCGCCCAGCGCCGGGCTGGACGTCGCGCTGCCGCCGAACCTGTTCAACAAGCTGGCCGATGGGGTGGTCGACAGCGTGGCGCACTCCGCCGATCGCGGGCTGTTTCCCGCCGTGGTCACATCGACCCGGAGACGCCGACTGCTGCGAACGATCATGCACGCGCGCGGCATTGCCAACCCGGTTCTGTCATTCGAGGAAATCGGGCTTGAGGCGCGCCCGGCTCTGGTAGGAACGGTCCCTGCATGATCGCGTTGCCACCAGAACTTCTGCCCCAGTTGGGAGAAGGTTTGTTGCAGCTCTTTGCCGTATTTTTGCGCGTTTCAGCCATGGTTTCATTGCTGCCCGCATTCGGTGATCGCAGCATTCCCACCCGCGTCAAACTTGGAATTGCGGTGGCGTTTACGCTGATCGTTTCCCCAGCAGTGCAGGTTCCGCTCGCTGAACCCGGACTGCCTTTGATGACACGCGTGATTTTGACGGAAGTTCTGATTGGCGTGGCCCTTGGCATGGCACTGCGGCTGTTCGTGCTGGCGCTGCAAACGGCAGGGTCCATCGCTGCGCAGGCGACGTCATTGTCCCAGATTCTGGGTCCGGCGGCCGCCGACCCGGTCCCTGCAATGGGGTATCTGCTGACCCTGGCTGGACTGACCCTTGCCGTGCTGCTTGGTCTGCATATCCGCGTGGCTCAATTTCTGATCCACAGCTACACCCTGTTTCCGATGGGCGCGCGCCCAGCGGCACCTGACCTGTCGCAATGGGGGGTGCAGCGAATTGCCCGTAGCTTTGGACTGGCTTTTACGCTGGCCATGCCCTTCGTCATAGCGTCACTGATCTACAACCTCGCGCTTGGGGTTATCAACCGGGCGATGCCGCAGTTGATGGTCGCTTTCGTTGGTGCTCCGGCTATCACTTTCGCAGGCCTGTTTTTGTTGTTCGCGGGCACGCCTCTGATCCTCTCGGTCTGGTCCGACGCCCTTAACGCCTTCATGGTCAACCCGCTTGAGGGCACACGATGAGCGGTCCGGACGACGACAGCGACAAATCCTACGAGCCGACACCGCAGAAGCTTCAAAAGGCGCGGGAGAAAGGCGAGGTAGCCAAATCTAACGACCTCTCTGTTGTTGCCGCCTATTCCGGATTTCTCATCGCTTTGTTTGCAGCCGGGCAATTCGGCGTCCAGCATATGGGAAGCCTGTTTGTCGTGTTAATCGATCAGGCCGACGAGATTGGGCCGCTGCTTACGGACGGTCCTTCTGCCAACCCGGTAGGAGGGATGCTCAGAACAGCGCTTTTGTCCGCCGCGATATTGTTTGTATTGCCCGCTGCGGCCGTCCTGCTGAGCTTGATCGCGCAGCGCGCGCTGATCTTTGCGCCGAGCAAACTGAAGCCAAAGCTGTCGCGTATCTCGATCCCCGCAAACGCCAAAAACAAATTCGGGCGCGGCGGGCTGTTCGAGTTTGCAAAAAGCTTCGCGAAACTGGCGATCTACTGCACCTGCCTGACGCTGTTCCTGCGCTCTAATCTGAGCGAAATCCTGTCCGCCAGTACGGCACCAGCGCGGTCATCCGTGGTGTTGATGATGAACTTGCTGTTTCGTTTTCTATTCATCGTCATCGCTGTGGCGCTGGTGATTGGCGCGGTTGATTACCTTTGGCAGTACTCCGAACACATGCGCAAAAACCGGATGTCGCGCAAAGAAATTCAAGATGAAACCAAGGACGCCGAGGGCGACCCGCACGTCAAACAACAGCGCCGCCAGCGTGCACAGGATATCGCCTCGAACCAGATGATGGCGGATGTTCCGACGGCAGACGTGCTAATCGTCAATCCAACCCACTACGCTGTGGCGCTGAAATGGGCGAGAACAGCAGGTTCCGCCCCGGTCTGTGTAGCCAAAGGCGTGGACGAAGTGGCCGCAGCGATCCGCGCGGCCGCAGCCGAGGCCGGTGTCCCGATTCATTCCGATCCACCGACCGCACGCGCTTTGCACGCAACGGTCGAAATCGGGCAGGAAATCTCCGAAGAACACTACCGTCCCGTTGCAGCCGCTATCCGGTTTGCCGAGGCGATGCGCAAACGGGCAAAAGGTCAGATCAGATGAGACAGGCTGAAATTCCCGATCTCGAAAAAGTTGCCGAGGCCGCGTTCCAGAAGGAGTACAGCGCTTTGCGCCCTCTGCTCGAGGCGGAAGCCCGGGTTCAGCACCAACTGGCCCGCCTGGACGCGCAGGCACGGCAGTGCCGACAGCAGAGCGCGTCGGCAGAAGGGTACCGTGTTACCGGCACGGATGTCCTATGGAATGGATGGGAGTCGGCAACGCGTCGGCAATTGAACATGGAACTTGCCCGGTTGCGGGCTCAGAAACTGTCAGCACTGGAATCCCTGCGTTTGACATTTGGCCGCAAACAAGCCGTGGCTAGCTTATCCGAGAACCAGAAAGAAGCGCGTCTGCGTGCGCTGAGCAAAAGACGATTATCGCATTAAGCAGACACGGTGCGCCTGGGACCCGCCAGTTTCAGGTATCCTGGCGGCTGACACTCATGATCAAAACCTGCGAAACATCATCGCCCAGATCTTTGCGCGCCACTTCCAACAAAGCCTTGCGCAATACCTCCAGGTTGTCAGACTCGGTAAACGCGCCGTCGAAGCCGCCTGCGTTGGCGTGATCGAACATGACCTGCAAAAAACCGTCCCGCAGCTTTGGCTCTATCGCGTAGAAGGCCTCGGTCATGCCAGGAGTGATTTCCAGACTCAGGGACATGGTGACCAGCGCCGCGATGCGGTCTGAGGTCACGACAGGAATGACGAATTGTTTGGTCAGCTTCAGGTACTCAAACTCACCCTGCTTGTCCTGCTTCTTGGCCAGGTCTGATTTCGATTTGACCGATTTATCTTCGGCCTTTTCCGGCTTGGCCCCGGACTTGGCATGTTCCAGAGCCTCTTTCGGCTCAGCGGACGGCGACAAAACAACTCCGGCACCTATGCCGACACCAAGGCCGACCAGAAGAAAAACAACGGGTATCAGCATTTTCATCATGTCCACACCTCAGAATGGCAACACAGCATCCAGAATCTGTTGGCCGTAACGGGGTTGCTGCACGTCGGTGATCTGTCCGCGCCCGCCATAGGACACACGCGCCGAGGCGATTTTGTCATAAGTGATCTCATTTTGGCGCGAAATATCCTGAGGCCGCACATAACCGGTAACCAAAAGCTCTCGCAGTTCGAAATTGACACGCAATTCCTGCGAACCCGCGATCGACAGCACGCCATTTGGCAACACGTCAATCACGGTCGCGGCGACTCGCAGTGTTAGTTTTTCCTTGCGCTTCACCGACCCCTCGCCACTGCTTTCCGAGGCGGAATCAATTGAAACGGCATCCGCGAGCGATGCCCCGTCCGGCAAGTGCTCGGCGGCACGTTGCGGCAATCCAAACAAACTTACGACGCCAAGGCTTTCCGAGCCCGAGCGGGACCGCTCAGTGTCGTTGGAGATTTCCGCTTTCTCGTCCAGTTCGATCACCACTGTCAGGATATCACCTTTCTTGATCGCCCGCTGATCTCCCAGCAGCGAGTGTTGCCCTCCACTCCAAAGCGAGGATCTGTCGACATTGCGCTGGGGATGCGTGTGCAGGGGCAGGCCGGGCCATAGCATAGCGACATGTTCCGGAGAATCTTCATTCGGTGTGAAACTGGGTGGCTTTCCCAGATGATCCACACGCCCGCAGGCAGATACAGCGAGAACGGCAAACAACAGAGACTTTGAAAATTTTGGCATCATTTCACCTCAATTTGGCCGTCCGGCCGGATAAAGCCTGTCACAGTCGTGCGGGATGCAAGGTTCATCACCCGAATACGATCCCCGACCGCGCCTCGGCCCAATGCACGGCCCTCTGCCGTGATCGACAGTGGTCGGCGGTCGAAAACCAGAACAACGAGGTCGTTTCGGTTCACCAATGCAGGGGGGCCAACATCGCCTTCGCGAATAGGACGCCCGGGGTACAGGGCGATGCGAGCTTCTTGCCCGATCAGCACATCAGGGTTTGAGGCCGCGCCTGGCACTTGCTGAGCTTTGATTTCAAGATCGCCCGCCGAGATGATCTCTTTGGCGCGAATAGTGCGGGTCGGCACGACAATTTCAGCCTGAACAGAAATCGGCCCCAGCAGAACCACTAATAGGAGCTGAAATCGCATCACCGCACCTGTGTCGTTGCGCCCATCATCTGATCGACAGCGGAAATGACCTTGGCGTTCATCTCATATCCCCGCTGCGCCTCGATCAGTTCGGTCACTTCGCGCACCGCGTCCACCGAGCTGTCTTCGAGATAACCCTGCCGCAAAGTACCCAACCCATCCTCACCCGGGTTGCCAACGACAGGTGCGCCTGAGGCTTCGGTTTCTTTGAAGAGGTTGCTGCCAATCGCCTCGAGGCCCTTGGCATTGGAAAAGCTGGCCAGCGTGAGTTCGCCCAGCAACTGCCCTTCGGGGGCGTCGTCGAAATAGGCGTAAATCTCGCCCGAACCATTGATCGAGATCGACCGGGCATCGTCGGGAATGGTGATTTCCGGAGCCACGGGGTAGCCGTCCGAAGTTACGATCAGACCTTCGGCCGACCGTTTCAAACTACCGTCTCGGGTAAAGCCCGATTGCCCGTTGGTCAATGTGACCTCAAGATAGCCACGCCCTTCGATGGCCACATCCAGATCGCTGCCGGTGGCCGACAGGGCGCCCTGGGCCAACTGCACCGTTACGGCGGCTGGACGCACGCCCAGGCCCAGCTGAACACCGGTCGGCAAAACAGTTCCGTCATTGGCGTTTACCGTTCCTGCCCGCGCCATCTGCTGATAGTGCAGATCCGCGAATTCGGCCCGGCGCGCGTTGTAGCCGGTGGTGTTCATGTTCGCCAGGTTGTTCGATATCGTCTCGACCCGCATCTGCTGCGCGGTCATCCCCGTGGCTGCGATTTTCAAAGCACGCATGTCATAAATCTCCGATTTTAAGTCAGCGCATCAGCGCCTTGAGAGCCCCGCGGACACGCTCATCCTCACTTTCCAGAAAGCTCTGCCCCAGTTCATAGGCGCGCTGGATTTCGACGAGCCGGGTGACCTGTTCGATGGCGTTGACGTTGGATCCTTCAAGGAAACGGTGCAGGACGACGGGCTCATCCACGGGATCTATGTCGCCATCGGCCCTGAAATGCGTGCTGCCTTCCCGCACCAGTGTCTTGGGGTCAGCCACGCGGAAGACACCGATCTGTCCCAGGAACTGACCCTCGACGCTGAGCGTGCCATCACTGCCCACGTCGATCGAGGCAGCGTCCGGTGGGATGAACAGCGGGGCGCCGCTTGCGTCCAACACTCGGTGGCCATCCATCGTCACCAGATCACCCTCGGCGCTGGGGGCAAAGGCGCCGGCGCGCGTCAGACGATTGCCCGCGGGGGTTTCAACCAAGAAGAAGCCGTCACCTTCGATGGCAAAGTCGAACTGCCCACCCGTCTCGGTCAGCAAACCCTGTTGCAGCGAGGTGTTTCGCACCTCAGCCCGGCTCATCGACAGCGACGGGTTGCCGGGCATGACGCGGACAAACTCGGAAAACACCAGCCCCTGCTGGCGGTATCCGGTGGTGTTGGCATTGGCGATATTGTTCGCCACCTGCCGCATTTCGTTCATCAGCCCGGATTGGCGGGACAGGGTGACATAGGCGGTATCCATCAGCGACCTCCTGCGATCAGTGGGATGAGCGTTCCTGTAAAAAACGTGACCAGCGTCTGCGTCATGAAGCCCATGGAAATCCAGAACACGACGACGATTGCGATCAGCTTGGGAACGAAGGTCAGCGTCATCTCTTGCACCGAGGTCAGCGCCTGGAACAGACCGACAATCAGGCCCGAGACCAAAGCCACTGCCAGGATCGGGACCGAGGTGATCACCGCGACCCACAGCGCCTGACGCACGATGTCATAGAAGAGACCTTCGCTCAGCATTGCGTCAGACCGGCATCCGCAAGATTTCCTGATAAGCCTCGACGACCTTGTTGCGCACGATGACGGCGGTTTCCACCGCCAGCTCGGTTTGCGCCAGCGCCTGCACCAGCGCATGCGGGTCGGCCTGACCGGTCATCGCCGCCTCGGACATCTGCTCCGAATGTTTCAGCGTTGTGGTGAAGTCCTGAAAGGTCGACCGAAGCCCCTGTGCCGCTCCGGCGTGATCGGGGTTGGCCTGGGTTGCGGGGCGTGCAACGGCATAGTTCTGCGCAGCGTTCAGGGATCGAATATCCATTCGGGTGTCCTTTATTTTCTGAGGAGTTCCATAAGGCTCGACGACATCTGACGTGTTTGATCGAACATCTTGAGGTTGGCTTCATAGCTGCGCTGCGCCTCGCGCGCGTCGGCGATCTCGATCATCAGATCGACATTCGAGCCCCGGTAATAGCCGGTATCATCGGCCATCGGATGGCTTGGATCATGGATGCGCGACAACTCACGGCGGTCCAACTTGACACGCCCGGCCAGCATCATCTCTTGCCCGTCTTTTTCAACGGCCTCGAACGGAACCGTTTTGCGGCGATAACCGGGTGTATCAGCGTTCGAGATGTTCTCGGACACGTGGCGTAGCCGCGCTGCCTGTGCCCGCAGGGCACTGGCCGATGCAGTCAGCGAATGGGAAAAATCACTCAACTTTCGACCCCTTATGCCCGGCCCAGACTGCTGCGCAGAATGTTCATGGAGGATTTGTAGATCGCCAATGCGCGATCATGCTGGCGCCTGACCTCGACAGCCTTAAGCATCTCTTCCTCGATCGACACACCATTGCCGTTGGGTTCACCCGAAGGCTCGGCCTCAAACTCGGCCCAGATCTGCGGGCCGTTGTCGCCGTGCAGATGGCCCTGCCGCGTGGCGATCATGGTGACGTCACGGCCCGGGGTCTCAAATGTTTTCTGAAAGGCCTCGACATCACGGGGCTGGTATCCCGGTGTATCCGCATTGGCCATGTTGCGCGAGATGACGGCCTGCCGTTGCCCGGCATGGGTTGCCATTGCGTACGCGGTCTTAAAGACGTTCAGGTCATAGAACATCGGGGCTTCTCCCTCGATCAATTTCAATCAAGGCTTAACCCCGAATCCTTTAGAAAGCGTTTTCAGAAACCCGTTGGAGAACCCACGATGTCCGATCTCGACCCGATGCTTCTGAAATGCGAATTCGACCGGCTGTCCGCCACGCGCCATATGGGTCGCGTGTCAGGGGTTGCGGGTGGCGTCATTGAAATACAGGGGCTCGAGGGACAGGCCCGTATCGGTGATCATCTCACGTTGCGGCGGCGCGGCGGGCCGGAACTGCCGGGCGAAGTGTTGCACGTTGATTCTGATCTGACCCACATGTTGCCCGGCGCCGCGCCTGATGGAGTTTGTCTCGGCGACCCGGTGATTCTGGAACAGACCCCCGCTTTTGCCCCGGGAATGCACTGGCTGGGACGGGTGGTCGATCCGTTCGGAAAACCGTTGGACGGCAAACCCCTGCTGACGGGCGCGCAGGAACAGGACATCATGCGTGCTCCACCCCCCGCCGTCGCGCGCAAGTCACTGGGTGCGCGGATGGAGACCGGGCTGGCCATACTCAACACCATGCTGCCTGTGGTGCAGGGGCAGAGAATCGGCCTGTTTGCAGGGTCGGGTGTGGGTAAATCCACGCTGCTGGGGACGTTGGCGCGTTCAATGCAGGCAGATGCTGTGGTCGTCGCACTGGTGGGCGAGCGCGGGCGCGAGGTGAACGATTTCGTCGAACACGCGCTGGGGGCCGAGGGGATGAAGCGCTCGGTCATAGTGGCGGCCACCTCGGACCAGTCAGCCCTGGCGCGGCGGCGCTGTGCATGGTCGGCAATGTCAGTGGCCGAATACCTGCGCGATCAGGGGCTGAACGTGCTGTTTCTGGCCGATTCGGTCACGCGTTTTGCCGAAGCGCATCGGGAAATCGCCGTTGCGATGGGTGAGCAGCCATCGTTACGCGGCTTTCCACCGTCGGTAACGCCCCTGATTGCCGGGCTATGTGAACGGGCGGGGCCCGGCACCGCCAATCAGGGTGATATAACCGCCGTATTCAGCGTTCTGGTCGCCGGATCGGATATGGACGAACCGGTGGCGGATATCCTGCGCGGGGTTCTGGACGGCCATATCGTGCTGAGCCGTGACATTGCCGAGCGTGGGCGGTTTCCGGCCATCGACCTCAGCCGCTCGGTCTCGCGCAGCCTGCCGGGCGCGGCGTCCGAGGCAGAAAACCGGATGATCTCGGAAACCCGCAAGCTGGTCGGCAGCTATGAACAGTCCGAGGTCATGATCAAGGCCGGTCTTTATGCCGAAGGCGCGGACCCGCTGCTGGATCAGGCGGTGCGCGTGCATGAGGAACTCGACACTTTCTTTGGCAAGACCGAAGCTGTTGGCATCAAGAACAGCTTCGACCGCCTGCAACTGATCCTGCGGCGGGCGACAGCCAACCTGCCAGTTTAAAGAAGTCCGAACAGTTTTAAGTGTTAAGCCAGCCTTAAGACCTGCGCTGCTACCCCGGTAGCCGGGTGACAAAAAAAGGTGGTGGAGATGGGTGCGCAATCCAATGCGGCGCCAATCATCATCAAGAAGAAACGTGTGTCAGGTGGCGATGGTCACCACGGTGGCGCGTGGAAAGTCGCGTATGCCGACTTTGTCACAGCCATGATGGCGTTCTTCATGTTGATGTGGCTGCTGAACGCGACGACTGAAAAACAACGCAAGGGGCTGGCGGATTATTTTTCGCCCACGATTCCGGTGAATCCGGTCTCGGGCGGCGGCGATGGCGCCTTTGGCGGCAACAATATGTTCTCGGAACTGACCATGGTGATGGACGGATCGGGTGCTGCCAAGCGGCACCCCACCATCGCCAGACAGGCGCGGGGATCGATCGGAGTGAATCCCGATGGCGGCAAGGAAATGTCCGAGGATTTCTCCACACTGGAAGCCCAGCTATTGGGGCGCACCGGCGAAAGCATGGTGTCGGACAAGTTGCTCAAACATATCGTCACCCGCGTCACGGATGAGGGCCTGGTGGTCGAGCTGTTTGATACCGACGCGCAACCGCTTTTCGAATCCGGTACGGACAAGCCGACACCGATGATGCGTGCTCTGGCACTGGTGGTGGCGCGGTCCTCTGATTTGGTGGCAAATGACGTGGCCGTCGAGGGGCACGTCAGCGCCTCACCAGTCGTTTTGGCGCGCGATCCGTCCTGGGATGTGTCGACTTCACGCGCGCAAGTGGTGCGACAGTTGCTTGAGGATAAGGGTGTCACGGCACTCAGGCTGGATCGCGTCACCGGCCACGCCGACCGGGAACTGTCCGACGAAAACCCGATGGCGGTTCGGAACAACAGGATCGAGATCATCTTTCTGCGCAACACCTGAGGGCAATTGGATAGAACGCATTTTACCTGTTAGCGCGCTGTTAAGGCCCGGCGCGTTAGCTGTTGCATCAACGATTGACGCAACAGAAGGGCGTGCCAATGACAATTTCCTCTTCGCTGAACGCCGGTGTGGCCTCATTGAAGGCCAACGCCAACCGGTTGGCCACAATTTCCGACAATATCGCCAATTCTTCGACCTTCGGCTACAAACGGGTCGAGACGGATTTCCATTCCATGGTCACCTCCGGCCAGGGCGGCAGCTATTCGGCGGGTGGCGTCAGAACCACCAGCCAGCGTCTGATCGATCAGCGGGGGTCTTTGGTCACCACCAACAATTCAACCGATCTGGCCGTGCGTGGCCGCGGTATGCTGCCCGTGCGCCCCAGCTCGCAGATTGCAGGCGGGTCCAACGAGATGCTTCTGACCACGACCGGCTCGTTCCGCACCAATGAGGAAGGATATCTGGTCACTGAATCCGGCCTTGTCCTGCTGGGCTGGCGCGCCAACCCGGACGGTTCGATTCCTTCGGTCCCGCGTGACACGCCTGCCGCGCTGGAACCCATCCAGCTGAGCGTCAATCAGCTGTCCGGCGCCCCGACCACACAGATGAACCTGCGCATGAACCTGCCCGCAGCGGCGACGGATGCCGGGGCGCCTGGGGACACTCAGCCTCTGTCCGTCGAATATTTCGATAACCTGGGCAAATCCGAAAGCGTCGATATCGAGCTCGTGCCAACCGTTCCCGCAACCGGAACCAGCAATGAATGGACCATGATCCTGCGCGATTCGGCCTCGGGCGGGGCGGTCATCGGGGAATACACGCTGACCTTTACCGACAGTCGGACGGCGGGTGGGACTTTGGCCAGCGTGACGGCTGTGTCAGGCGGCGCATATGACCCCGCAACCGGTAGCGTGGTCGTGAATGTTGCCGGTGGCCCGATGGAGATCAATATTGGCCTGATCGGCGACGCGGACGGAATCACGCAACTGTCCGACACCTTCGCGCCGGTGTCGATCACCCGTGACGGATCGGCGGTGGGCACGATGACCAGTGTTCAGGTCGATGAGAACGGCTATGTCTACGCGTTTTATGACACGGGTGTCAGCCGTCGTATGTTCCAGATTCCGCTGGCCGATGTTCCCAACCCCAACGGTTTGACGGCTATGGACAGCCAGACCTACGCCCCATCGCGGGAAAGCGGCACTTTCTTCCTGTGGAATGCAGGTCAGGGCCCGACCGGAGATCTCGTGTCCTTCGCGCGCGAGGAATCGACCACGGACATCGCGACCGAGCTGACCTCATTGATTCAGACCCAACGCGCATATTCCTCTAGCGCCACGGTGATTCAGACTGTGGACGAAATGCTGCAGGAAACGACAAATATCAAACGCTGATTTGGGTTTTGACCCAGGAAAGGGGCCGGTCTCATGAACATGACGACGGCATTCAACAACGCCCTGAGCGGCCTGACGGCCGCAGGTCGCGGCGCGTCGGTTGTTTCGGACAATATCGCCAATGCGTTGACACCAGGCTATGCGCGCAGGTCACTGGAACTAACGACAAACACGATTTCGGGCACCGGGGTGCGGACGGTCGGCGTGGTCCGGCATCAGGATCCGGTCCTGACTGCCAATCGCCGCACGACCGACGCTGATCTGGCGCATCAAACCACCATCTCCGGCTTTCACTCTCGGTTTGAAACCCTCGTGGGCACGGCGGATGAGGCGACCTCGCTATCCGCCCGGCTGGCAGATTTCGACAACAGCCTGATAACGGCGGCAAGCCTGCCGGATTCGGCTGAACGGCTGGATCAGGTTGCCCGCACTGGACGCGACCTGGCAACAGGCCTCAACGCGGCGTCCGAAGGACTGCGGCAGTTGCGGTCGGACGCGGATCGGACAATCGGCAAGCAGGTGGATAACCTGAACCAAACCTTGAAGGATATCGAAGAACTGAACGCCAAAATACCGGCAATCAAGTATTCAGGCGGGGATATTGGAGGCTTACTGGACCAGCGGCAGGTGCTGATTGATCAGGTCAACGAACTGATCCCGGTGAATGTGGTTCCGCGGGCAAACGATCAGGTCTCACTCTACTCTGATGGCGGCTTGATTCTGCTCGAAAACACAGCCGCCGAGTTCTCCTTTACAACAACCGGGGACACCAAACCGCACATGACGGTGGCAAACGGATTGTTGTCGGGCCTGGAAATGAACGGAAAACCTGTTCGCACCAGCGGTGACAGCGCTCAGATACGCGGGGGGGCGTTGGCGGCGCAATTTCAGATCCGCGATGAGTTGACGGTTGAAGCTCAGACCAATCTGGATACGGTCGCCCGAGATCTGATCGAACGGTTTGAAACACCTGGTCTGGATCCCACTGCACTGCCGACCGATCCGGGTCTTTTCAACGATGACGGCAACCGGTTCAACGTGACCGCCCCGGCCGGGCTTGCGTCTCGCATCAGCCTGAACACAATTGTCGATCCCGACAACGGCGGCGACAGTTGGAGGCTGCGGGCGGGGCTTGGCGCGGCGACCCCTGGTGATCCGGGCGACGCCACACAATTGCAGGCCTTCGGCGCAATTCTGAGCGACGCACGTCCTGTTGCAGGTGCGGTCTTTGGCACAGGCGACATGCGCGCCGCCGAAATCACCGAGGCACTGCTCTCCAAAGCCGGGGCGGACGCCCATACCGCCAGCCAGCGCCTGACCTTTGCCAACAGCGCCCGGCTGGAAATGGCGCAAATCGAGGCCGAACAGGGTGTGGATACCGATCAGGAATTGCAGCGCCTGATGCAGATCGAGCAGGCCTATGCCGCGAATGCGCGGATCATTTCGGTGGTGGATGAACTCATGGATACTCTATTGAGGTTGTGATGATGAATTTGACGTCTATCGGTGATCTGGCGCGCGGGATGACCCTGCGAAGCCGTTCCACTGAAATCAAAAGCCAGATCGAAACCCTTTCCTATGAAGTGTCCACCGGCAAGGTTCAGGACGTGTCGGGCCGTCTGGATGGGGACTATTCTCACCTGTTGGACCTGGATCGCAGCTTGTCCAGGCTGGACGCGTTTCGGGTCTCGACCGCCGAGGCCGGACTGTTCACGGATGCCATGCAACTGAGCCTGACGACGGTCAGTGAGTCGGTGACCGAGTTTGCCTCATCCCTGCTGTCTTTTGGAACGTCGAACCAGGCGGTCAGCCATGAAAATGCGTCGGTTCAGGCACGTAACGAATTGGACACGATCATATCGGCACTGAACACGCGCGCGGGAGGTCGCAGCCTGTTTTCCGGCGTGGCGACCGATGTCTCGCCCCTGCCCTCCGCGGACACGCTTTTGGGCGCTTTAGAGACTGAATTGACCGGATTGACCACCGTGACAGATATCAGGCAGGCGGCTGAAGATTGGTTTAATGATCCGGCCGGGTTTGATGCGGTGATCTATCAGGGTTCGGATACCTCGCTTGCGCCGATGCAGATATCTGAGAACGAGCGTGTCAGCATTCCCCTCACGGCAACCGATCCTGCAATCAAGGATGCCCTGCGGGATATCGCTGTGGCCGCTTTGGTGTCCGACAATGCCCTGAATTTACCGTCGGGTCTACGCACGGCCTTGTTTACTCAATTGGGTGTCGATCTGGCCAATACGCAGAACGAAATCGTGAACCTCCGGGCTCAGGTGGGTGCAGCCGAGGCTCGGATCGAACAGGCCGCGACACGCAACAGCGCGGCGCAGACAAGCCTGGAATACAGCCGGAATGAGTTGATTGCCGCGGATCCCTACGAAACCGCAGCGCAATTGCAAACCGTCCAGTTTCAACTGGAAAGCCTGTATTCCGTCACCGTTCGCAATGCGAACCTGTCGCTGGTGAATTTCCTGAGATGAAACTTTTGGCTTTCCTATTGATGTTGCTCCCCGGAATTGCGTCCGCTGGCGCGATCCGGCTGAAGGACCTTGTGGATTTCGACGGGGTCCGGGGCAACGATCTGGTCGGGTACGGCCTGGTTGTCGGCCTGAACGGCACTGGTGACGGGCTGCGAAACTCGCCTTTCACAGAAGAGATTATGTCGAACATCCTGGAACGGCTGGGTGTGAACGTTACGGGTGAGGATTTTCGGCCCAAAAACGTGGCGGCTGTGCTGGTGACGGCCAGCCTGCCCCCGTTTGCGCGGGTCGGCGGGCAGATTGACGTGACGGTCTCCGCCATCGGAGATTCCAAGAGTCTGCTGGGAGGGACTCTGATCATGACGCCGCTCAATGCGGCGGACGGCCAGATCTACGCGGTGGCACAGGGTACCGTTCTGGCCGGTGGTGCGGTGGCCGAGGGTGAAGCGGCTTCGGTCGTCAGGGGCGTCCCCACTTCTGGTGTTATCCCGTCGGGCGCGCGGGTAGAACGTGAGATCGAGTTTGAATTGTCAACGCTGACCCAAATGCGGCTTGCCCTGCGGGAGCCGGATTTTACAACTGCGGGCCGCATTGAATCCGCCATCAACACCGAGTTCAACCGGGCCGTCGCCATCATGCGGGATTCTGGCACTGTTGAACTGAACATCGCCGCAACGCAGGCGATTTCGACAGCTCACGCGCTGGGTCGGATCGAGAACATTCTGGTGGAACCGGAAACCAAAGCACGGGTCGTCGTCGACCAGCGCTCGGGTACAATTGTTATGGGGCAGGAAGTGCGCATCTCACGGGTTGCAGTTTCGCAGGGCAATCTGACGCTGACTGTTGAGGAGGCTCCGATAGCGGTTCAACCCAACCCATTCGCGCGCGGCGAAACGGTTGTCGTTCCCCGAACATTTGCAGGGATCGAAGAAGAAGAAGGAACAGGGTTGGCCGAGATACCCGAAGCCACCACCCTTTCCGAGGTCGTGGCCGGGTTGAACGCGCTTGGCGTTTCGCCCCGCGACATGATCGACATCTTGAAGACGATCAAAGCCGCGGGCGCGCTGCATGCCGAGTTCGTCGTCCGCTGAAGAACCCGGCTGCCATTCCGGTCAGATTGGAACGCAATGACGGGGTCAAGTGACCCCCGCCGTTATCACTTTGATTTCCAGCTGTTCAGCCACTTCCTGAATCTGCCGCTGCGTTCCTCGATTGCGTCGCCGGCGGCGTACAGGCCATCCTCCATGTTTTCGAGCATGGGATCTACGCGCGCCGCACGAAATCTGCGCCAGCGCACCCAGATTGCCCAGAGCAGAGCAAAGAACACGGTCAGAAAGATTATGTTGAACCACGGGATGATTCGGACATCCGGGTTGTCGACCTGCCAGATTTTCACAGCGTTCGGAAAGATCGACAGAAACTCGCTGCGCCAGCCATAGTGGCGCACGACAGCCCACCGGGGGGCTTCCGCGGTAGATTTGAGATCAGCCGCCTCGGCCTGCAGATTCGAGGAGTTCAGCTTGAAATAGGGCGGCCATCCCCAGCCGGTATCTTCGTTCCGGTAGACCATGACTTTGCCATTGGCCTTGCGGGTCTGAATGAAGAATACGTCCCGGTTCGGTGTTGTGGGATCGCTGCCAACGTCCTGCACCGACCAGAAAATACTGTTTTCGCCAGGATCGATGCGCTTTTCGTAAGTATCTGAAATCCGAACCACATCATGTTGCGGCAAGGTATAGTTCAATACCGAGGCGACCGTGCCCCAGAACAGAATGATGATAGCCCATTTGATGTAACGCATAAGCGAAACCCTCACATGAAATTCGTGACGTAAATCAGGATCGCGATCAGGCTCAATGGCACTATGTAGATCCCAAGGATCAGCTTCTTGCGAAACGATCCGTCGTATTTGCGCAGACCGCGTTGGACAAACGCGTCCCGATCGCCGGTCATACCTTTTTTCTCCCAATGCGCGATAAGTTTACCGCGACGCACCCAGCGGGAATAGATCGACACGCCAACGTATAGGATGGTCAGAACGATCAGCAGTGGGATCAGAAAACGAAGTGCGACGAACATCTATCTTCTCCCTACCGCGCCCCAGGGTCCGACGCGGGCGATTATGTCATCGCTGATCCGGTCGTTGCCGCTCATGTCAGGTTCATGCCCGAACAGTGCGGCGCGGGCGCCCGCTTTGTCCACCTGATACTCGCGCGCGAGGAAGTCGGCAACATAGGCTTTCTTGGCTTCGGGCCACCGCGCGTAAGTACGGTAGAACAATTCCTTATGGCAGATGAACATCTGGCGCGGGTCCAGCGGGGCAAGCTCAGCCAAAAGCATGTTCACCAGATCACGGTTCGGCGTATTAGCGGCGCGCAGCGTATAGAAGTAGGCCGGATGATCCGATGTAATGCGCGGCCAGGGCCCCCCATCCGTCGCCCAGCGCAACAATTGCGTAAGGCCATGGTAGGCCTCGGGCAAGCGGTCCGCATGGTTGCGGGCCAGCCGACGCATGTCACTGCGGTCCAGCCCAGTCAGGTCGACATCGGCATCCGCCGCGGCGTCGATCGTCAGGAAGTCCATCTTCTGCTGGAGGATCGCGGCGGCGTCCACGCTGCGCGCTTTGACGATGGGTTCGACCAGATCGTTATAGTCGAGGAACTTCGCGATCTGGTTCCGCTGCGACGGGTCGAATGCGTATTTGACTGGCAGATCGTCGGGCTTGTCGCCCATGCAGATCGCGGCGGGGTGGTCCATGTCCGGGAACAGATACAGCCCGCCGAAATGCGCCGTCCAGAAATTTTTCTGTTCAAACACGGTGTGGCGTAGACGTACGGGATTACGGGTGACGTCACCGGTTTCCTTGGCCGTTTCGATCATCCTGGCGATCAGCACGTCGTCGAACCAAGCGTCCTCTTTTGCCTTGAACTGCTCAACCATGCCCGCCAATTGCTGTGCCTTGCGCAGGGTGCCGCCGGCGGTGTCGGCCTCGATCTCGATCTTGCGCAAGTTCAACAGGTCGCGTGGGGTGGTGAGTTTGATGACCGAGTTCACCAACTCTCCAGCCACCGCATCGGTTGCGGTCAGGGCGAACAGCTGCGCCTCGTTCATCTCGATGAATTCGCGCAGGATATCGCGTGAGGTCGAGAATTTGACGTTCAGCAGCGGCGCACGCTTCTGCTCGGTCGTCAACAGGATGAACTGCCGGTTGACCCCGTTGGGATTGAGGTAGAGCTCATCCTCCAGCTCAATCCCCACCTCCGGCGAATAGCCCGAGATATCGACATGAAAATCCGTCAGCGCCGTCGTCTTGCCCGCCAGATGCTGCAACGCGCGGTTATACCGCTCGACCAGAGCCGGGCTGGAGATGTGGACGAGGTTGCCGAACATCAGGCCTTTTTTGATGAGGCGGATCATGCTTCGCTATCGCTCCAGATTTCCTTTTGTCGAGCCAAAGCGGACCAGTCATCGACCGCTCGGTCTAACCCTAAGTCTTGTGCCCGGTTCCGTTCAGCTACAGAAAGACTAGGCAAAACACTCTTTATTTTTCTAAGAGTGTTTTCAATAAACGAAGCCTCTTGCGGAAGATTCGGTCTCTCGAAAAACTCACGCTCTCTAGTGGTTTCTGTGGGAATTAAGACCTGTTCCGCCGCAGCTAAGCTTGCACAGAATTCACCTATCCTTTCTTCTATGCCATCATCCCAGCACTCAATCCGCAAGTAACGACGTTCTTCTTGTTCTTTCAAATGCCACCTAAGATAAGCCTCTTGAAGAGACTCTGATTGTTTGAATAGTCGCTGCTTTAGGCTCTCAAGAATTTCTTTGGCCTCGACTTCTTCCCGTTGCTTTTGCTCCTTTTCAAAGATGTTCTTTTGTACATCCATAATTTCGACCTGCTTTTCTTGAGCCTTTGACATCTTCTTGAACTCAAGACGAGTGAGAGTGAGCTCGCGCTTTTGCGCAGAAAGTTGTTTTCCCTGCAGCATCACAGTCAAGATTAGCCAAAAAAACGCTAGCGTACTGGAAACGCCAGCAAGAGCGTCACCGATCTCATTCGGTTTAGACTTGATGAAAGCTTCGAGTTTCGGAACGCCTTCCTCAGTATCTTTGTTTGTAGGTAAACCTGAGAGAAAAGCTACGGTCAGCAAAAAAACTAGAGTGATAATCGCGCCCGTCCTCACTAATGAGTCGAGCCGTTTCCATCGCCATTTTGCTACTTTCCACCTTCTATGAATCGAAGAAACGTTTACCCCAGCACATATCAGTAGGATGAGTATCGCGACCGCACAGGCGAATAGGACGAACGGAAAAGGGATACTCCAATAGTAAAAGTTCATCTCCCCTCCAGATACCGCCGCTTGGCCTCTTCCATCCGGCCCATCTCACGCACCGCATTCTCGATGGCGACCTCGTCGTTCTTGTCGGCATAGCGGAACTCGCTGTCGGCGTAGCGGTTGATCTCCTGGATCACCATCTCGACCGTGATCGGCTGGCGCAGGTCCTCGATCATGGCCTTCTTGGTGTCGTAGTCGCGGAACAGGAACAGGTCGGGGTTTTCCATCCACTCGTCGGGCAGTTCGAAATCCATCGCCCGGACCTTGACCGCGTCGGTGATGTTCTTGATCGCGCGGCCGGTGAACCGCTCATCCGCCTGTTGGATCGCCTTGAGGTAGGTGCCCAGCTTGGCAATGGTGTCCATCTGGCCGATATCGCCGGACACGCGGTCGTAGACCTGCAATAGAGCCTCTTCATGCGGGTGGGAATGGCTTTCGAAACTGGCGGCGACGGCCTTTTTTATTTCCTGCGCGGCATAGGCTTCGTGCTCGCCCAATGGGATGTCGTGGTTGCGGCCCATCAGCAGGTGCAGGATGTCGATGTAATCCTCGCGCGTCTGCGGCCCGTCCACCAGGAACCGAGCGCCTGCCCGTTGACGCAGAGCGTCGTCGACATTCTCGGGGTAGTTCGAGAACATGCCAAAGGTGCAGTTGCCGCGCACGACGGTGTTTGCGCCAGCGAAGCTCTCCATCAAAACGGCGGTGATTTCCAGTTGTCCGGCTGACGACTGCCGGTCGCCGCGTTTGCCTGCCAACTGGTCGATGTCGTCGATGGTGCCAAAGCCAATGACCGAGGGGTCGATGATCGTGTTGATAAAGGCCTTGGCGTTCTGGCCGGATTTGCCCTGATAGCTGTCGATATTGTCGGTGCTCAGGTTCTGATAGCGGAACGGATAGCCCGCGTGCTGGCAATAGTCGTTGATCAGCCCGGCCATCATCTGGATCAGAGTGGTTTTGCCGGTGCCCGGTTTGCCATCGCCCATGAAGGTAAAGATGAACCCGCCAAGCTCGGCAAACGGGTTCAGGCGGCGGTCGAAATCATAGGCCATCACCATCTTGGCCAGCTTCATCGCCTGATACTTGGCGATATGGTTGCCGACCACCTCGTTCGGTTTCTTGAACGTCATGGTCAGGGTTGTGGATTTGGCCTTGGAGGCGGGCTCGAACCCCCGGATCGTCAGGTCATCCGCCTCGATATGCCAGGCGGCGTTCTGGAACGGGGCCAGATGGCCTGCGGATTGGGCACGCAGGGCGGCCTTCTCCATCAGTTGCTCGGCATAGGCGCTGGTGGCCGCGATCAGATGCGCATCGTCGGGGGCGTGTTTGGCCAGCGTCTGGTCCAGCTCCCACAACGCGCCGTGCAGGGCGAGTTGACCATTGTCGGTCAGAACCTCTTCGATCTCACCGATATCAACGGTGGTCTCGCCCAGATGCGAGGACATCAGATAAGCCAGCGCATTGCCGAAGGTGTGTAGCGTGATCAGCGCCTCGGCTGTCAGCAGTTCCGAGAATTCGGTCTTGCGCGCAGCGGGCAGGTCCCCGGCCAGATTGGCGCGTTTCAGATCGGCCAGCGGGGTCTGTTCCGCATAGGCCTCAGCAACGGCCAGAGCGACGGCAATAGCGCGCCGGATCGCCTGTTGTGTGGTCGCCTGGGGCGGAGACACCAGCGCGTCCCCATCGTCCGACGCCTCGATCCGCTCGACCAGATGCACGCCGTCCGCGCGCACGGTACGACGTGTGACCAGCCCCGGAGTCGTAGATCGGAACCGTCGCCCGGTCGACACGCCCGGAGACCGTTCAACAGCGGCCTCAACGGGTTTGGCAATACGCGGCGCGTGCTCGAACCCGTTCAGCAAGGCGGTCGCAGCCGGATAGTGTTTGCGAATATCGTCTTCGCGCAATTCCATCTGATCTGACGTCAAACTCATTTCAAAACAGCCCTTGCTTCATCTTTTCGAACATACTCTCGCCGAAGGCGAAAACCTCAATACCTCAACACCTGTCCGGTCTTGCTGACCACGAATTTGCGTACATCGGCGAAACCCAGCGGGTTGCGTTCGGCCAGCACCTGAAACGGGCGCTGGGGCAGGATGATCGACCGCTGGGTGCGCGTCGCCCCGGTCTCGGCCCCCTGCCCGCCGAACGGGTCCAATGCGAACACCTCGCGTTCGACGGTGGAAAACCACCCGGCGCGTTCTTCGATGACTTCTTCGCTTTCCAGCTCTTCCGTGGTCCAGGCCAGCGCCCAATCCTGACCTTCGGGTGCCTGCGCGTCCTCTAGCACCTGCCGCAGGGGGCCGGATTGCTCGGTATAGGCCGAGGAATACATCGGACCCACGTGGATGCGGCGCAGGTGTTTGGGGTGCAGGTCGTCGAAATCCTGATCGAACCCTTTGGCAATGGTCACCAGTTTCAACCCGCCTAAGGACTGCGCCATCAGATGCGCCTGCACCTCGGGCCAGCGGCGCTGATCCTTGGGCAGGGCCGTCTTGCCGCTGTCCTCAAGCTGCATCAGGTAGATGACCGGCAAGTTGATCTGGCTGTCATAGACCGCCCAGTGGATCATGAACCTGCGCCGATCCCCCTCATTCCCGATCCAGTGGCATTCGGGGTCGTTGCGGGACCAGAACAGCTGACCTTTCAGCAATTCCTCGTAATAGAGCCTTTGCGACAACGCGAATTGCAGTTTGGTGGGGATTTCCTGATCGCCTATTATGGTGCGAACCATATCGGTTTTCAGGTCATCCTCGGATGGCATATTCGCCAGATGCACCTGCGCCTGTTGCGCGTCATTGGCCATCGTCAGCAGCTCTGCCGCCACCGGAAACCCGCTGTCGCGTTTATCCATGGCGAGGCTGCCAAAGAACCGTCCCGTATCGCGCCCGACCAGCAGGTATTTCATGCTGAGCGCGCGGAAGGTGTAGAGCAGCCCCGAGAGGTAGCGCGACACGATCCGCACCTCTTGCTTGCTGATCGCGCCCTCCGCCTCCATCGTCGCGGCCACGCGCAAGAGGTGGACGGTAATCACCTCGAATTTGCGGAAATAGCGACGCGAAGCGAAAGTGTCGGTCAGGCCGACATGGTCGTGGGTGGGTTTAGTCATTGGAGGTACTTGAGCGCCAATCAGAAATCGCACTTGTCAATTTTTTGATGAGGAACCACGCCAGCAGCAAGAAGCCAATTGGAACGCTTGCGTATCCCAGTAATAAGGCGAGGAAGCCCGGAAGCAGTGAAACGTCCTTTCCAAATTCGGTATTGGCATAGAGGCCTAACAAGTACAGTGCCGCAAATGGCCAGACTACTAAAGTACAACCAATCCAGAAGAGACCGTTATTACTCTTCTCCGGCACTCTAGCCCCCATACAAATTCTTATCATGCTTCTCGACAATCGAGGCAAAGCGGCGGGCAAAGCGTTCATCCGCCTTGGCTTTTTTCTCCAGCACGTCGCGGGCAAAGACCATGTGGTCCTCATGCGCCTCAAGCATGTCGGCCATTTTCTGATTGGTTGCGGTGCCGATGGCAGCCATGGCGGTTTGCGCCTCTTGGTCGGTTTGTACGCCGATCTCGTTGATGCGGTGGGCCACGTCCTGTTGCTGTGCGGTTTTCAGCGATTTGGTCAGGGCGTCATACAGCACCACGCGCTGTTGCGTGTCTGTCTGCAGCTTGTTGATCAGCACCATCTGCGTCGCCGCCTGGTTCTGCAGGGAATCGACCCAGGTCTTGCCCTTTTCGATATACCGCTCCAGCGTTTGGCTTTTGGCCAGTTTGACCTGCTCTTCCTGAACCTTGGCGTTGTATTGCTTGTTCAGTTCGGCCAGTTCGGTTTCCAGCTGGGTCCGCGCAGCGGCGTCCTGTTCGACGCTGATCTTGTTTTCCAGCGTGATGATCGTCGGGTCCATGCCCTGAATTTCGGCACGCAGCGTTTCCAGTTCTGCCACGGTCGCCTCACGGTCGTCCAGCGTGACGGTCAGGTTCTCCTCGACCTTCACGCGCTGCTCTTCCAGTACGGACAGCTGCCCTTCCAGCAGTTTTACGATCACGTCGGATTTGGCGATCAGGTCCTGCAGCTTGTCGTCGATATTGGCAGTGCGCATCCGTTCCTGCCGCATCGATTCGGATTTGCCTTTCGAGAAGATGCCGACAAACGTCTCCCACCCGGATTTCGAGCGCATCTCGTCGAAATCCTTAGAAAAGGCGCTGGTGACGTCGTCCAGACCCATGATCAGTTCGGCGATATTGGCGTTCATCACCTCGGTATGGGCGTGCACATCCTCAAGCGTGGCGTTTTCGATGTCGATATCTGCCTCGGCGGTGCCGATCTTGGCGCGGGCCGCTTCGATCCGGGATGTCAGGCCTTCGATCTGTGACTGACTCTCGCGCACTTTGGCCTGAGTTTCCTGAATCAACGCCTCAAACTGCTGGTTCGACATCTTTCCTATCCCTATTTTCCTTATTTACCCAATAAGATAGGGAATGTTACGGACATTTACATCCCCTTGGGCCTCCAAATCAGGGGAACTTTGGCAAAATCGGTTGGAAAAAGATAGGCGGGACAGCGCAATCCAAAGATGAAATGCGCCTCCACCGCAGTGCCCCCTTCCAGTCGAATCTGGCGTGATCCGCTTCGTGGAGTGGCCATGGACAAAACCCGCACCACATGATTGGGTGCGCGCAAATTTTTTCCTGCCGGAGACTGACCCATGCTGGACGCAACGACCGACCTGAAATCAATCCTGAAAAACCCCGATCTGCTGGTGACCAAAGCCTATATTGGGGGTCAATGGGTGGATGGCGACAACGGCACCTTTGCCGTCACCAACCCCGCACGCGGCGACGTCGTGGCTGAGGTTGCAGATCTGAGCCGCGCTCAGGTGGCGGGTGCGATTGCACAGGCCGAGGCTGCGCAAAAGGAATGGGCCAAGCTGACCGGCAAAGAACGCGCGGCAATCCTGCGCCGCTGGTATGACCTGATGATGGAGAATGCCGAGGATCTGGGCAAGATTCTGACCGCCGAGCAAGGCAAGCCGCTGGCAGAAGCCATCGGTGAGATCGGCTATGGCGCATCGTTCATCGAATTCTTCGGCGAAGAAGCCAAGCGCGTCTATGGCGAGACCATCCCGGGTCACCAGCGCGACAAGCGGATCATGGTGCTGAAACAGCCGATTGGTGTTGCGGCCTCGATCACGCCATGGAACTTCCCTAATGCGATGATCACCCGCAAAGCCGCGCCCGCGCTGGCCGCAGGCTGTGCCTTTGTTGCACGCCCGGCCAAAGAAACGCCGCTGTCGGCGCTGGTCATGGGCGTGCTGGCGGAACAGGCTGGTATCCCGGCGGGTGTGTTCAACGTACTGCCGTCCTCAAGCTCCAGCGAGATCGGCAAGGAGTTCTGCGAAAACCCCGGCGTGCGCAAGCTGACCTTCACCGGCTCGACCGAGGTAGGGCGCATCCTGCTGAAACAGGCCGCCGATCAGGTCATGAAGTGTTCGATGGAACTGGGCGGCAACGCGCCGTTCATCGTGTTCGACGATGCAGATCTGGATGCCGCTGTCGAAGGTGCAATGCTGTGCAAGTTCCGCAACAATGGCCAGACCTGCGTCTGCGCCAACCGCATCTATGTACAGGCTGGCGTCTATGACGAATTCGCCGCCAAACTGAAGACGGCCGTCGAAGCGCTGAAGATCGGCGACGGCCTGGCCGAGGGCACCACAACAGGTCCGCTGATCAACGCCGATGCCGTCGCCAAGGTGCAGGAACATATCGAGGACGTCACCTCGAAGGGCGGCGCGGTTCTGACCGGCGGTCTGCCGCATGACCTGGGCGGCACCTTCTTTCAGCCGACCATCGTGACCGGCGTTACTCAAGACATGATGGTTGCCCAGGATGAAACCTTTGGCCCGCTGGCCCCACTGTTCAAATTCGAGGACGAGGACGACGTGATCGCCATGGCCAATGACACGATCTTTGGTCTGGCTTCGTATTTCTATGCCAAGGACCTCAGCCGCGTCTACAAAGTGGCCGAGGCGTTGGAATATGGCATCGTTGGCGTGAACACCGGTATCATCTCGACCGAGCTTGGTCCGTTTGGCGGCGTCAAGCAATCCGGTCTGGGCCGCGAAGGCAGCCATCACGGCATGGAAGACTATCTCGAGATGAAATACGTCTGCATGTCGGTCTGATCCGATCCGGCCATCGCCTGTCTGTTCTGGGCGATGGCCAATCCTGACGTGGTTGCCATCAAACTGAATCGCAACCATAACAAAACCACAACGAACGACAGCTATCCCGGCAAAGGCTTGGTTGTTTGTTGGAAACCGTAGCCTTCGGCGACCATGTCTGTGCCATCGAACGCGAAAACCAACACGGCCACCGCGCGGTAACCAAAACGGTCTGCCGCAACCCAATGTCCGAAATGACCCCGGGCCCGCTGGACGGCGCGCTGCCCGTGGCCTGCAAGCAACTGGTCCACGACCCAATGCTGACCTGACCTCAACCGGAGGTTATGGTCTCGCCAAGATCGAAGGTCTGGCCATCCTGCTCCCTGGCGAGGCGATGCTCGGGTCGATTGGATCTGTGACAGCAAAAAACGATCCAAGCTCCTGTGCAAATGCAGTCCCGCATGACGCGAGTAGAGTCAATCTATCTCAGCGAAGGCCTCTAAATGATGACTTATTCACATTCAGAAACACGACTATCTTCGCATTCTTACTGGATAATCCACGTAACACCTTAATTCGTTGAAGTATTCCAGCGCGAAACTTTACGAAATTGGTATTTTGGAGTATAGTTTATAGATTCAATGTGGGGTACTTTTTAGATGAAACTCATCAAGATGCTCACAGCTGCCAGCGTCGCGGCCTTTTGCTCCGCCAGCGCCCACGCCTTGACGATCGATGTGATCGAATTTACCGAGGCATCTTACAAATCGAATTTCGGGTCTGGCTCCAAGGTTTTTGAAGGCTTTGAAACGCATGGCGCGGCCCGTGGAGAGGGTGAGGTGTCCAACGGGTTTTCAACCTCGGTTGGAACCTTCTCAACTCTGGGCGGTGTAGGTTCAGGCGACACTGTTGCCGGTTTGCCGGGCAATTCCGGCCGTATGCTGGCCTTGCGAGAGGGTGGCGTCTTTGGGCGCGAAAATATTTCTCCCAACGGCGGTTCCTGGTTCCTGGACAGCAATGATACCTGGGGTGTGAATTGGGATGTCGCACTTGCCGGTGGCAAATCGTTCAGCAAACTGATGTTCGCAATTTCTGACGCCAGCGATGCGGGGGGATTTCTCCGCATTTCCGCGGCTGGCGAAAGTTATGAAATCCGGAACGGTCGCAGATTGTCAGACGGCAACATCCGGCTGGTAACAATTGATTTCGGCGCCCCGACCAAGTCCGCAGCAATATCGCTCGCCAACTATTCAAAGCATGGCGGTGAAGGTGCATACCTGAATGACGGCTTCGCGATCGACGGAATTCAGGTTGCCGCTGTTCCTCTGCCCCCTTCGATTCTTTTGCTGGGTGGCGCAGTTCTCGGACTGGGTTTCGTAGCCCACCGCAGAAGACGGATCGCGGCCTGATAACCTTTTTCGGGTCATGCAGCCCAATCACCGGCGACATGTTCCGGATCAGAGATAAGGCGTCCACAACGATGTGGACGCCTTTTTCAATTCACCGGTCCGAATTCATCGACCAATGACGCTTTGACCAAAACACAACGCCCCGCGTCTGGAGGAACGCGGGGCGCAAGGTGCGGTAATCCAGAGAGGAGACGATTACCGCGGCGTGGTGATCGGCTGCCTTAGTTCACGGCTTTGGCGTCGACCACGTCTTTTTCGATAGCCTTGGACGAAGAAATCTCGATCCGGCGCGGTTTCAGGGCCTCGGGCACCTCGCGTTTCAGGTCGATGTTCAGCATGCCGTTCTCATGGCTCGCGCCGGTGACGCGCACGTGATCGGCCAGGGCAAAGCGACGCTCGAACGCGCGGGTGGCGATACCACGGTGCAGATAGCTGCGGTCCTTGTCTTCGGCGGCTTTCTTACCGGCAACGATCAGCGCGTTTTCCTTCACTTCGACGGACAGGTCATCTTCCGAAAATCCAGCGACAGCGACCGAAATACGATAGGTGTCGGCATCGGTTTTCTCGATGTTGTAGGGCGGATAGCTGGGCTGAGCCACATCATTGGTCAGAACGCGATCCATCATATCGGCGATCTGGTCAAAGCCAACAGTGGCGCGGTGCAGCGGTGCAAAATCAAATGTACGCATGTGTCATATCCTCATGTTTGAGCGATGTATGTTTTGCCCTCCGATTGGACGGGCGGTGGAATATACCAAGCCCCGTTCGTGGCGACCCGGTACAGTTCACATGGGTAGCAATTTGACCGAGTTCAACCCCCGCCCGAGCTGATGAACTTCGCGCCCGAATTCGACTTACCTGATCCAACCTGCAAACGGCGTATCGCGGCCTTGGGTTGCGGAGCATCGCGGCGCAGACTCGCCTTCAGTTCGCTAACAATTCCAGACAGTTCCATACCGAACCCAACTTTCTGGCGACCATCTGATCCGACGGCGGACACGACCGACAAAATCTGCCAGCGCGGGCCTTTTCGAGCCAGCAGAGCCGAACCCGAAGACCCAAAGGTGACATCGCAGTTGAAGGTGATCAGCCCCTGCCGCCGTTGCAGAATGCGGCAGGATCGTTCTCGCGTGATTGCCTCAGACCGACCGCGCCCGTAGGATGCAATACTGACCTCGTCCCCCGCAACGCGCCCGCTATGCAGGGCAAAAGGGTCGGCCACGGAATAGGGGATGGGCTGTTCCAGCCGCATGAGCGCGACATCCGCGCGGACAACCTCGGCAGACAGGCGCGCGCTGTCGTCGTAATCCGGATGGACCGCGATCTGAACGACTTTGCGGTCGGCCAGTGATTGACCATCGCTCAGCCCGGCCCGGAATGTCACTTTGCCGGGGGCGTAAGGTTCGCCAGTCCCGCGCTCAACCGCGCAATGGGCCGCCGTCAGAACCAGGTTCTGCGCAATCAAGGTGCCGGTGCAGAACCCCTGGTCGCCAATGTCCAGACGCCCCACCGCTTCCCAACCATACAGATCATCCCGGTCCGTCAGTTTGCGCTTGCCACTTTGGGCGTGGGATGCGGTCGACAAGACCGACAGGCACAGCAGAACATTCAGGAAAAAACGTGTCATGGCCTAATGAACCGAGCCCCGACATTCCGATTGCTGCTGCCCTGAGGCGTGGAGGCATGAAATCCGCGTCCTGCCAACAATTCGGCATGCAACAAGTTGAGGGACCCTTCGACCGTGGTGCCGACCGCGACACGCCGGCCGTTGAACTCGGCCTTGGCCGCGACCACGGACACGATACGCGGGCGGTCGCCCTCAAAGGAAAAGACCGGAGCGCCCGATGACCCGAATTCCACATCACAGGACATCACCAGAATCTCGGACCTGCGGGTCATGACCGAGCAGACCTCTTGAAGTGCCGGAGCCTCGGACCGGTCCTGCCCGTAAGAAACAACGCCTACCTCTTCGCCGCGACCAGGTCGGTCGCCGGTTTCAAAGGGGATCACGGTGGTGTTCCGAATAGGTTGCCACAGTTCGATCAGCGCGATGTCGCTGCCAATCCGGGCTGCAGAGGTTCCATTGTCAAACTGATAATGCGGGTGAACAACTGCCTGACGGGCGGCTCTGTAGGCCGAGGCGCGACCCAGGCGCCAGGCCGCCAAAAACTCGACCTGAGACAGGTCGATCCGCTGGCCCGTCACCTTGTCGTACAGGCAATGCGCCGCGGTCAGAACCAGTGTCGGCGATATGAGCGTCCCGGTGCAAAACCCCGCGCCATCTATGTTCAGACGGCCAACAGCCATCCACGCCCGACCGGCATCGGTAGTGTCGAGGCTTTTCAGCCCGGTATCCTGCGCCATGGCGGCCATCGGCATGAGTGCCAGCGCTAAAGCCTTGATCCAGTTTTGCAAGCGGTTCTCCGGCGTTGCTTTTGGCCTACCTTCCTATGTGCCGGGTGGGGCGAAAATAGGGCGATGGCACCGGATATTGTTTCAGGTGACGACTGATGCAGTGCTGCATCAACCGCGCTTACTTCAGGATCGGAACATCCAGGTCACCTTTGTGGCGATGACGCATCGCCCGCGGCCTTGGGCCACCCGTGGCCCAGTCCAGCAGCTCGACCGTGTGCAAAACAGGAACTTTCGTGCCCGAACCGATCTGCATCATGCAACCGATATTGCCGGCCGCGATCACATCGGGGTTTTTCGCCTCAAGGGTTCTGATCTTGCGCTGTTTCAGTTTACCCGAGATTTCGGGGTGCATCAGATAATAGGTGCCGGCGCTGCCACAGCACAGATGGCTGTCAACAGGCTCTAACACAGAGAAACCAGCCTTTTTCAGCAGGTCCTTGGGGTGTAAATTGACCTTTTGCCCATGTTGCAGTGAACAGGCCGCGTGATATGAAACGATCAGATTCTTGTCGTCGCCACCAGGCAGATCCAGTTGCACCAGCAACTCGCTGATATCCAAGGCGATCTCGGACACCCGGGCTGCTTCGCCCGCCAGAGGATCATTGCGGAACATATGGCCATAGTCCTTGACGGTCGTGCCACAGCCCGATGTGTTGATGACAATGGCGTCCAGCCCGTCGCCGTCCATTTCCGCAATCCAGGCTCTGATATTGGCCTCTGCGGCTTTGTGGCTGTCGCGGGTCTTGCCCATATGGTGGGTCAGCGCGCCGCAGCACCCCGCCCCTTCGGCCACGACAACGTCGCATCCCATCCGCGTCAGCAGGCGGATCGTGGCGTCGTTGATATCGGTGTTCAGCGCTTTTTGCGCACAGCCCGTCATGAGCGCCACGCGTTTGCGGCGAGGACCTTTTGCGGCAAAGCTCCGCGGGTCGTCGTTTCGGCTGACCGGCGGGATGTGTTTTGGTGCCATGTCCAGCATCGCCCGCAACCGCGCATCCGGCATCAGGAACCGGAATGGACGGCCCAGCCTGGCCCCGATCAGGGCCCAGCGGAACCGCGTGGGGTAGGGCAGAATCTTCGACAGTACCCAACGCAGAGCGCGATCCGTAAAGGGGCGTTTGTAGTTCTGTTCAATATACTCCCGAGCATGATCGACCAGATGCATGTAATGCACGCTCGAAGGGCAGGTTGTCATGCACGCCAGACAGGACAGGCAACGATCAATGTGCTTGACCGTTTTCTCATCCGGAACACGCTCATTCTCAAGCATGTCCTTGATCAGGTAGATACGCCCGCGGGGGCTGTCCAGTTCGTCGCCCAGCACCTGATAGGTCGGGCAGGTCGCGGTGCAGAACCCACAATGGACACAACTGCGCAGGATATCGTTCGACCTTCGGATCGCCGGGTCTTGCAGCTGTTTTTCGGTGAACATCGTCTGCATCGGCTTACCCCATAAGGCCCGGATTGAACAAACCGCGTGGGTCGAATTTTTGCCTTAAACCCTTAGTTAGAGCCTTAAATCCCGCGGGTTCGGGTTGGAACCTGCCCAGAGCATCAGCGGTCGCCGCATCGACCCTCACAAGAGTTGCGTGACCGTCATGCACACCCAACCGCGCGCGCAGATCGGTGGCTTTTGAGGCCAGCGCCCAGATCAAACCTCCGCCCCAATCGAACAGGGTTTGATACGCCTGCAGCCGCGCCGCGATGTCCGGCGCGTCGGTTGGCTTCACGGAAATGCGCCAGACATCACCATCCTGACCATGAAACGCCGTGACATCACGCAAGGCACGCCACAGGTCGGCGGGTTGTTCGGCCTCGTCGATCTCACCGGAATCGGACAAAACGGACTTCAGTTGATCAACTCGATAGGCTACCGAATCCGTGAATCCTTCGACCCGTAACAGGGCGCGGCCGGTTTGGGGGTCATAGGCTGCACCGCTGACCTCGAACGGAGATTTCAGCGCTGCGGACAAAGTCTGAATCGCAGTTGCCGCATCCGGCACCTGTACGGCCATAGCCGCGGTCGCTTCGGGCTTTGGCAAAACCTTCAGGGACACCTCGGTCAAAACCCCCAAGGTACCCCAGGAACCCGCCATAAGTTTAACCAGATCATATCCGGTGACGTTTTTCATCACCCGGCCGCCATTCTTGACCACCCGCCCCGTGCCATCGACATAGCGCACGCCAAGCAGGAAATCCCGGCAAGCCCCGGCCTGAATCCGGCGAGGACCCGAGATGTTGGCGGCGACAACACCACCAATGGTCGGCTCGCCAACGGTGCCGAGCAAGCCCCGGTGATCCATCGGCTCAAACGCCAGTTGCTGACCTTCGGCCTCCAAGGCGGCTTCGATCTCGGCCACCGGCGTGCCCGCCTTTGCCACGATGGTCAGCGCGCCGGGCTCATACAGAGTAATACCGCTCAGCCCGGATGTCTCAATCGTGGTCCCGGGCCCGGCAACGCCACGGGTGCCGCCCCCGGCTATACGCACCGGTTCTTTCAGATCGGCCACTATCTCGGCCAGTTCGGCCTCTGTCTCAGGTTTCATCGCATTTCTTCTGTGTTAGAGCCGATTACTCCGCTGCCATCAGCGCATTTCTCCGAGCTTCGGAGGCGCTGAGCGGGAATACTTTGGCGGGGTTCAGCAGCCATTTAGGATCGAAGACATCCTTGACGGTCATCTGCGCCTCAAGGTCGGCGGGTGTGTATTGATGCGACATCAGATCCCGCTTTTCGATACCCACGCCGTGCTCTCCGGTCAGGCATCCACCCACATCCACGCAGAGCTTCAGGATGTCGGCACCAAACGCCTCGCATTTCTCAAGATCGCCGGGTTTGTTGGCGTCGAACAGGATCAGCGGGTGCATGTTGCCATCGCCGGCATGGAACACATTGCCGACGGGCAGGCCGTATTCTTCGCTCATCTCTCCAATCCGGCGCAGAACCTCCGGAAGCGCCGAAACCGGGATCGTCCCGTCCAGGCACATGTAATCGTTCAGCTGCCCCATCGCTCCGAAAGCCGATTTCCGGCCCAGCCAGATTTTCGCACTTTCTTCGGCCGACTGACTTTCGCGCAGCTCAACCGGGTTGTGGCGCTTTGCGATCTCGATGATCTTCGACAACTGATAGTCGATTTCGGCGTCAGAGCCTTCGACCTCAACGATCAGCAATGCGGCACAGTCGGGATATCCCGCATGGGCAAAATTCTCGCAAGCCCTGATGCACAGCGTATCCATGAACTCGATAGCCACAGGCAGGATGCCCGACTTGATAATGTCGGACACGCATTGCCCAGCCACTTCGTTGTCATCGAACCCCATCAGAACAGGTCGGGCACCTTCGGGTTTGCGCAGTATTCGCAGGGTCGCCTCGGTCACGACGCCCAACTGCCCCTCGGAGCCGCAAACGACACCCAGCAGGTCCAGCCCGCCCGAATCCAGATGCGTCCCGCCGATCTCGACCACGCTGCCATCCATCAGGACCATTTTTACGCCCAGCAGGTTGTTGGTGGTTACGCCGTATTTCAGGCAATGCGCGCCGCCCGAGTTCATCGCGATATTACCCGCGATGGCGCAGGCCAGCTGCGACGAGGGGTCGGGGGCGTAGAAGAAGTTATCCTCTTCCACGGCACCGGTCACGCTCAGGTTGGTGCGACCAGTCTGAACCCGAATGAAACGGTTGTCATAGTCGACCTCCAACACCTCGTTCATGCGGGCGACGCCGAGGATAACGCAGTCGGCGGTCGGCAGGGCCCCACCCGCCAGCGAGGTACCCGATCCGCGTGGAACGACCGGCACACCTTCCTCGCAACAGATGCGCAGCACATCTGATACTTCTTGCGTGGTCGACGGCAAAACGGCCAGCATTGGAGGGCACTTGTAGGCCGTCAGCGCATCGCATTCATAGGCGCGTGTCTCAGCGGGGTCGTGGATCACCGCATCTTCAGGCAATACCTTCAGCAACCGCTGCTGAACCAAGGCCTTACGGCGCAGCACGTCGGGGTTTGGCGTTGGCATGTCCATGGCTGATCCTCCGGTTTGGTAAAATAATATTACCAATTTTCCGATCTGGCAAGTTGCGATGCCACGACGTAGTGTCGCGCTCATGTCCTGGATCACCCAATCTCTTCCGTTTTCGCCGATCGACTATGTCGGCATTCTGCTGCTGCTTGGTGCATGGCTTTGGATCGGCTGGCGGGTCGAGAATCCGTCGCCGCGAAGGCCATCGGTCGGTAAGATCATGGACGATTACCGCCGCGACTGGATGAAAGAGATGGTGACCAGACAGCCACGCATGTTTGATGCCCAGGTGGTTGCCGCGATGCGGCAGGGCAGCACGTTCTTTGCTTCGACCACCATGATCGCCATTGGCGGCGGGCTCGCCCTGTTGGGCAACCCGCAACGTCTGGCAGGCGTTGCCGAGGATCTGGCCCTTGGCAGCGCGCCCACGATGGTGTGGGAGGTCAAAATCCTGATTATTCTGCTGTTTCTGTGCAACGCGTTCCTGAAATATGTCTGGGCGCATCGGTTGTTCGGCTATTGCGCGGTTCTGATGGCGGCCGTCCCGAACGACCCCGAACACCCTGACGTTTATCCCCGCGCGGCACAGGCGGCCGAGATCTGCGTCACTGCGGCGCGTAGCTTCAATCGCGGATTGCGGGCGACTTATTTCGCGTTGGCGGCGGTGGCGTGGATTTTGGGGCCATTGGCCTTGATCCTTGGCACGGTGATCACGCTGGCCATGCTGTACCGTCGAGAATTTACCTCGCATTCGCGCGCGGTTTTGCTCAACACCGGATCGTGATCGCATAGCGCTCCGACAATGGTTAGGGTTCGCACTATGAGATATCTTGTTCTTTCAGCACTAATAGCGACACCGGCCCTTGCCGATGATCCCGTAATCGAAAACGCCACCGCGCAGCGCAATGGTGAGACGTGGAGATTCGACGTGACGGTCTCTCATCCCGACACGGGCTGGGACCATTATGCCGACGGCTGGCGCGTGCTGGATATGGATGGCAACGAGTTGGGTATGCGTGTGCTGCACCACCCGCACGAGCATGAGCAGCCCTTTACCCGTTCTCTCAGCGGAGTGGCGATTCCGGAAGGGATGGCACAGGTTCGGATACAGGCGCGGTGCAGTGTCGATGGCTGGGCCGAAAAGACTTTCGTCGTCCCCCTGCCCTGAAATCAGAACAGGCCCATTTCCAATCCGGCGGCCATGGCCAGCCCGATCTCGCGGCATTTGTCCAGCTGTTTATCGGGGATGGTTTTTTCGGCCAGGATCGCCTCGGGCGTCTGCGCATGGGTGCAGATGATCAGCGGAGGTTGCACCTCTTTCAATCGCCAGCCTGTCGCGATCCGCGCCGTTTGTCGGGCCGCGTTTTCCCCGTCTGACCCGGCGCAGATCATCTGAGCGTACGGCCGTCCTTCAATCCGCCCTAGCGCGGGATAGTAGCTGCGGTCGAAAAACTCCTTCATCAGACCCGATATCGCCGCCAGATTCTCGGGTGCGCAGAAGATGTATCCATCCGCTTGCAGCAAGTCCTCAGGGCCAGCCTGATCCGCAGATTTCAGGATGATGTCTGCTTCTTCCCGCCCGGCCTCGGCCGCCGCTTCGGCCATTTGCCGAGCACCGCCCGTGCGGGAATGGTAAACGATCAGAAGCTTTGCCATGTCAGACCCGGTGATAAGGGCCGCCAGACAGGATGGTTGCGGCCCGATAAAGTTGCTCGGCCAGCATCACACGAACCAGCATATGCGGCCAGACCATCGACCCGAAGGAAATGGAAAAATCGGCCTCGGCCCGCAGATCAGGGTCTATTCCGTCCGCCCCGCCAATGATCAGCGCCAGATCCTGCCGCCCGGCGTCACGCCAGCCACCCAGCTTTTGGGCAAAATCGGGCGAGGACATCACCCGCCCGCGTTCATCGAGCGTACAGATCACCGCACCCTTGGGCAGCGCCTTGCGCAGCAGCGCGGCCTCGGCGCTCATACCCGCGTTCTTCTTGTCTTCGACCTCAATCACGCGCGCGGGTCCAAGGCCCAGCGCACGGCCGGTCCGGTCAAATCTGGTCAGGTAATCATCAAGCAGGGACTTCTCCGGTCCGGCGCGCAATCGTCCGACCGCAACTATGCTTATACGCATATTTCTCTCGCCTCCGGCCTCCCAATACAGGCCGGGATGGCGCCTCAGTTGGCCGAGGCGCTGCCGCCCTGAGGCAGCCACATCTTTTCCAGCTGATAGAATTCACGCACTTCGGGGCGGAAGATATGGACGATCACGTCGCCCGTATCGATCAGCACCCAGTCGCCGGCATCCTTGCCTTCGACCTTCGAGGTGAAACCGAATTCCTGCTTGATGCGATCCGTCAGCTTTTCCGCCATGGCCGAGACCTGACGGGTCGAACGACCCGAGGCAATCACCATATGATCCGCCACCGAGGACTTGCCCTGCAGGTTGATCTGCACGACATCTTCGGCCTTGTCATCGGAAAGTGAGGAAAGGATACGTTCAAGCAGCTTGTCGCTGATTGACTGAGAGTGGGCCATTACATTGGCCCGATCATCGGCGGGCAAACCCGCCTGTGTATGTAGAGACAGGACATAGTCCTCCTTTGCTGCGCGCCGCAAAACCCCGGCGCCGGGGTACTAATAAGGTAACAAGCGAAATGCAATATTTCAATGAAAGGCCGCTGGGGCGCCCGCACGGGCAGTCACTCTTTGGCGATCTGTTGCGCACCTGCGCCGTCGGAAAGCAGCCGAACCTCGCGCTGCGGGAAGGGGATGGAAATACCTTCTTCCTTGAAAGCATCCCATAGAGCCAGATAAACGTTGCCCCGGATATTGGTCAGCCCCTTGGTCGGGTCGCTGATCCAAAAACGCAGCACATAGTCCACGCTGCTGTCACCGAACCCGGTGATGTGGCAGACCGGCTCGTGCGACCCGCCGCTAAGCACCCGCGTGACCGCCTTCACAGACCGGATCGCCGTTGCCCGCACCTGATGCGGGTCGTCGTCGTAGCTGGTGCCGAAATCAAGATCGAGGCGCACAAACCGGTCAGAGTGCGACCAGTTCACCACCTGATTGGTAATCAGATCCTCGTTCGGGATCAGGTACTCGCGCCCGTCCCGCGTCACCACCGAAACATAGCGCGCACCCAGCGCATTGATCCATCCGAAGGTATCACCCAACGAGATTACGTCGCCCGGCTTGATCGAGCGATCCATCAGAATGATGATGCCGGAAATCAGGTTCGACACCACTTTTTGCAGACCAAACCCGATGCCCACACCGATTGCCCCCGACAGCAGCGCGATGCCGGTCAGATCGAATCCCAAAGTGCGGATGGCTGCCAGAAAGACGGCACCGTAGAGCAGCACCTGTATGCCCTTGGCCAACAGAACCTGCATCGACGGGGTAATGTCATCGTTACTCTGCAACCCCCGCTCGGCAGCGCGGGTACCGATGCGGGCCAGGGTCAGCAGAACGCCAATCAACAGAATGGCCTTGAGAATACCCAGCGCCGAGATGTGCAGATCGCCAATCGACAGGGCCACCCCGTCCAGAAACCCGGCCACGTCGTCGGTCAGATTCAACGCAATCAGCGTTGCATAGACCCACATTGCCCATTTGAAGATCCGCCGCAGGGTCCGGTTGCGCACCAGCCGGGCCACCAGTGCAATCGCCAGCCACGCGACGGTCAGCGTCGCGATCACACCGATGATGTAACTGCGCGATGGCCAGGTTATCTGCTGCATCAGCAGGTACACCATCCAGGACATCAGCACGAAATACACCAGAGTCAGGCGCTGCATCAGCTGCACCAGAGTGCGTAGCCGCCATTTGGGCCAGCCAGTGCGGGCGCGGGCCCAAGCCTCCCACCGGCCTTGCGTCACCAGTTTCAGGATATAGGCCAGCGCCCACAGAACCAGAATGATGACCAGTTGGTGTTGCCGCCAGCCCGGTGTGACGATCAGATCGACAAGTTTTTCGAATTGTGTGGAAAAAGCCGCGAGCATATTTTCGTAGAGGCCCGACAGCGAACTTGGGATCAGGTCTTGGTTCATATACGTCTCCTGCGCCGCAGCTTGGACAGCAATGCGGGGCGATGCAAGCCTGACGCCGGATTGAACCTTGATTGACGGGTGGTCGCGATATATCTGGTGCGCATGAGAGTCTATTTGGCCCCAGCTCCGACGTTGCAAGACCGCACGCGCCTGCGTGAACGGTTCTTTGGGGCCGCCCGCACGGTTCTGGCCCGCCTATAAGCGGCGCCCAGCCACTCGCCAGCATATCTCAAAACATACGGGAGAGGACCGATGTCCCCCAAAACACTCTATGACAAGATCTGGGATGCCCATGTCGCGCACGAAGCCGATGATGGCACCTGTTTGCTGTATATTGACCGCCACCTGGTGCACGAAGTCACCAGTCCGCAGGCCTTCGAAGGCCTGCGCATGGCGGGCCGCAAGGTGCGCGCGCCGGAAAAGACCATCGCGGTACCGGACCACAACGTGCCGACCACGCCGGACCGTGTGAACGGGATCGAAAACCCCGAGTCGCGCATTCAGGTCGAAGCGTTGGACAAGAATGCCAAGGATTTCGGCATTCACTACTATCCTGTGAATGACGTCCGTCAGGGCATCGTCCACATCGTCGGCCCGGAACAGGGCTGGACCCTGCCCGGCATGACCGTGGTCTGCGGCGACAGCCACACTGCGACGCACGGCGCATTTGGCGCTCTGGCCCACGGTATCGGTACGTCGGAGGTTGAGCATGTTCTGGCCACTCAAACCCTGATTCAGAAAAAATCCAAAAACATGAAGGTGGAAATCACCGGCAAACTGCAGCCGGGTGTGACCGCCAAGGACATCACTCTGGCCGTAATCGGTGAGACCGGCACCGCCGGCGGCACCGGCTATGTCATCGAGTATTGCGGCGAAGCGATCCGCAACCTGTCGATGGAAGGCCGTATGACCGTTTGCAACATGGCCATCGAGGGCGGTGCCCGCGCGGGCCTGATCGCACCGGATGAGACGACCTATGAATACGTCAAAGGCCGCCCCCACGCGCCGAAAGGTGCCCAGTGGGAAGCCGCGATGGACTGGTGGAAAACGCTCTACACAGACGAAGACGCGCATTTCGACAAGGTCATCACCCTGCGCGGCGAAGACATTGCTCCGGTCGTCACCTGGGGCACCAGCCCCGAAGACGTTCTGCCGATCACCGCAACCGTGCCACGGCCTGAAGATTTCGAAGGCGGTAAGGTCGACGCGGCCCGGCGTTCGATCGAATACATGGGTCTGGAAGCTGGCCAAAAGCTGAGCGATGTCGAAATCGATACCGTCTTTATCGGCTCGTGCACCAACGGTCGGATCGAGGACCTGCGCGCTGCGGCTGAGATCCTGAAGGGCAAGAAGATCAAGGACGGCCTGCGCGCCATGGTCGTGCCGGGCTCGGGCCTTGTTCGCGCTCAGGCCGAGGAAGAAGGTCTGGCCGACATCTTCAAAGAGGCCGGTTTCGAATGGCGTCTGGCGGGATGTTCTATGTGTCTGGCGATGAACCCCGACCAGTTGCAGCCGGGTGAGCGGTGCGCCGCGACCTCGAACCGCAACTTCGAAGGCCGTCAGGGCCGGGGCGGACGCACCCATCTGTTGAGCCCCGCGATGGCTGCCGCAGCGGCAATCACGGGACGGCTGACAGACGTGCGTGAACTGATGTAAAGTCCCCTCATAACTAGATATTTGAGGGATTGAAGACATGAGTGACTGGGTCAAATGGCTCCTGCTGGGGCTCCTATCCATAGCGTTCGGCATATTCGTGCTGGGCGCGCCAGCGGTGGCGTCGATTGCCGTTACAGTGGTGACCGGAGTGTTGCTGCTGATCTCGGGCGCGCTGCAAGTTGTGGGCGGTTTCACCGTTGAGGGAACCGGCAACAAAGTCCTGTCATTCATCATGGGTGTGGTGATGCTGTTCCTGGGGTGGTCCTTTCTGGACCATCCGCTGCAGGGAACAGTGACGCTGGCCACAGTGGTGCTGATCCTGTTTCTGGCAGGTGGCATTGCGCGGATCTTCCTGTCGTTCCAGATGCGCGGGACGCAGTTTTTCTGGGCCACGCTGATCTCGGGCCTCATGTCGATCGTCCTGGCGGTGCTGATCTGGCGTTTTGCAGCCACCGATCCTGCGGTGCTGCTCCAGTTGCTGGGTATCCTGCTGGGCATCGAGATGCTGTTTAACGGGTTCGGATTGGTCTTCATGGCGTTCTTCATCAAAGACGCACCCAAAGACGAAACAATGGAAGCGAAACAAGCTTAATCGCGGGGCATGGGCGCGGCCCTCTCCCGCAGGAGTGTGAACATGGAAAAGTTTGACAAAGTCCACGGGGTGGCCGCCCCGATGCCGCTGATCAATATCGATACCGATATGATCATTCCCAAAGTACACCTGAAGACCATCAAACGGTCCGGTCTGGGTGTCGTGCTGTTTGATGAGATGCGCTATCACGATGACGGGCAGGAAAACGAAGAGTTCATTCTCAACAAGCCTGCCTACCGCGAGGCTGAAATTCTGGTCGCAGGCGACAATTTCGGCTGCGGCTCGTCGCGCGAACACGCGCCCTGGGCAATCAAGGATTTCGGCATCAAGGTGGTGATCTCGACCAGCTTTGCCGACATCTTCTTCAATAACTGCTTCAAGAACGGCATCCTGCCCATCGTCGTCGAAGAAGAGCACCACGCGATCCTGATGGAAGACGCACACAAGGGTGAAAACGCCCGCATGACCGTGCATCTGGAAGATCAGCAGATCACCACATCGGATGGTGTCGTGATTGAGTTCGACGTCGACCCGCACCGCAAGCACTGCTTGCTGAACGGTCTGGACGATATCGGCCTGACGATGGAAAAAGATCACCACATCGACAAATTCGAAGATCATGCAAGCCAGGCCCGCCCCTGGGTCTGATTCTGTGGACGAATCTGTGAGTACTCAACTTAATGGGGTCGCCGAGGCGGCCCCATTCGCATTCTTGGGGTTACGCCCTTAGCAACCACAACATGTAGAGGACAACCCGATCTACACGTCGTATTTGCGTCAGAAATGATGCAAACACGCACCAGTTTCGCCATCATTTTGCCCGAAATGCCGTGTTTTCTGCACCTTGGCTTGAGCGAATTGCCGATCGGGGCCAGTGTTGGCGCTAAAGAGGCATCCGTCAAAAAACAATAATGCGGCGGGCACAAGTTGGAATGAAGTCGGCGAAGAATCGACTAATCCAGTTTGAAAGGGTTCGGATAGTGATTGCGCGCACAACAGGGGCGGCGATTCGGGGATTACTAGTAGCGCTGATGGTGCTGACCCCCGCGTTGTACCTGCCCGTATCGTCAACGAATGGCACCGAGATTGTCGTCTTTCTCGCCATTCTCGCATTCTTTCTGACTTTCGCCGAATACAACTCGGCCTTTCCCAGCTTTATCGAATTCCGCGACGCGCCGCCTGTTAACCGCCTGCGTTTTGTCGGCCTCATGTCGATGGTCACTTTTCTGACACTGGTCTGCAAAAACGCCTACGCACCGACCGAACTGACTACGGCTTTCTATGCCGTCGGATTGGGCGTCGCCAATGTGGTCGACTTTCCATATTCGCCTGTGCGCCTTATCGTTCTGATGCTGCCCGCGGATGCCAGTCCGCCCCTGATCGAACTGGTCCGCATTTCAGCCAGTGTCGCCTATGTTGCCGCGCTGGTGACTATCGGCAGCTTTGCCTATGCGGTGAAAATACGTGGCTGGCCGACCGGAAATGGCGCGTTCAATGTCTGGACCAACCTGCCCCTGTTCGACCCCACCAAAGGGGGTGATGTGGTCACCCGCCTGCAGCGCGACGGGCGCCTGAACATCTCGATCGGCGTGCTGTTGCCATTCCTGATCCCGGCCCTGATCAAGATGCTCACTGACTATGCCAACCCGATCTCGCTAAGCAATCCTCAGACCCTGATCTGGACGATGAGCGCCTGGGCTTTCCTGCCAGCCAGCATGATTATGCGCGGCATGGCCACTTTGCGCATTGCCAATCTGATCGTTGAAAAGCGGCGCGCCTATTCCACAGCCGAGTCCACGCAGACCGCATGATCCGCATCCTGCTTCTGCTGCTGTTGCCGGTGATGGCTCAGGCAGAGACAGTGCGCATTGCCACCTACAATACGGAACTCAGCCGAGATGGGCCCGGTATTTTGCTGCGTGACATCCAGCGTGGCGATACGCAGGTACAGGCGGTAGTCGATGTTCTGGTCGCCGCGCGACCGGATATCGTCGCCCTACAGGGTATCGATTGGGATCTGGATGGCCGATCCCTCATGGCGCTGGCCGAACAATTGCGCGAGGCCGGGCTAGATTATCCTTACTACTTCGCGGCGCAGCCGAATTCGGGCGTCGACGCATCTCTGGACCTGAATGGGGACGGACGCACTTCCGGCCCCGCAGACGCGCAGGGTTGGGGGCGTTTCACTGGTGAGGGCGGGCTTGCGGTGTTGTCGCGCTTTGCCATCCGCGAAGAGGCCGTGCAGGACTTTACCCGTCTACTGTGGCGCGACCTACCGGGCGCGCAATTGCCCGTTACGGAGAAAGGCCCCTTCCCTTCGAAGGAGGCCCAAGGCATTCAGCGCCTGTCCTCGGTTGCACATTGGATTGTGCCCGTGGAAACGCCAATCGGGCAATTGGACGTTATGACTTTTCACGCCGCCCCGCCGGTGTTTGACGGACCTGAGGATCGCAACGGATTACGCAACCGGGACGAAATCCGCCTCTGGTCCGCACTTCTGGACGGTGAACTGGGGCGCAAGCCCGACGGTGCGTTTGTGATTGCAGGGGACGCCAATCTCGACCCCTCGCGTGGCGACGGTCGCAAGGAGGCGATTTTGAACCTTCTTGCCGACCCGCGAATCCAGGACCCGCAGCCCAGCGACCCGTCGGGTGCTCTGACCACTGTGGTCTGGAAAGCCGTGGGAGAGATGCGGGTGGATTATGTGCTGCCTTCGTCCGATCTGCGCGTCGAAGATGCGGGTATTTTCTGGCCAGAGGTGGCTACACCGCTGCGTAAATCCGCAGAACAAGCCAGCAGGCATCGATTGATCTGGGTCGATGTTTCCGCGCCTTAACCACTTTCAGGCACCGACCGCGACATTCGGATGTGACCGAGGTTGGTTTGATTCCGGGATGGCGCTCCTGATTGCCTCATCCAATTCAGTCTGCTCAAATCCGTCGATCAGGTGATCAAAGAACGTCCCGTCCAGGCTGTGCGGCAGGTCCCACAAGTATCGCATTTCAATCAAATGCGGTGCCAGGCGCCAAAACGGGCGGGCCATGTACAGGGGCCACCAGTTCATCTGCTTCACGCGTATCTCATGACCAAGTACGCGCGACAGGGACTGCGCCAGGTCTGCGCCTGTCAGGGTGTACCCCGGATACGGCACATCACAGAAACGCGGCACGCTGTCCCGGATTTCAGCCAGCGCAACCGCCGCACGGGTCAGGTCCGGCAAATAGGCCCAGGCATGGGGAATGTCGGGCTGTCCGGGATAGATCAGTTGACCGCGCGACAGGTGCTTGATGAGAATCTGATCGAACCAATTGCCCGAGGCACAGGTGTCAATAAAATCACCGGCTCTCAACACAATCGTCCTCACCGTCGATTTGCGATAGGCCTCTTCCATCTCAACCCTGATCCGGCCCAGCGGGTTTTGCGCCATATGCGGCGTTGCCCCTGACCACGGGCCGGGTGTCCGCTCGCCGAACACATAGACATTCCCGGGGATCATCACGGTCGCTCCGGTGTCCGACGCCACTGAGACCACTTGCTGATGCAGCTTCGACACCAGTCGCGCCCAGTCGGGATAGGGCGGGTTCCACGCGTTCACGATCACGTCTACCCCTTCCGCGGATTGCCGCAGGTCCTGCGTTTTGCGATCGAAAGCCCGCACCGACCACCCCGCGTTCCGAAAAGCAACTTTCGCATTGCGGCCGAACCGGCCTGTTGCGCCCAGAATGAGAACGGTTTGAGTCATGGTCACCTCCTGTCCGCAGAAAGAATGAGCTATTCAGTTCAATCAGGGAATTGCCGGGAAACGCAGAACGTGTATTCATTTTTGAATGGACAGATCTATCACCCACTCTGATTGGTCGCTGATCCAGAGTTTTCTGGCCGTGGCCGAAACCGGCTCGCTGTCTGCGGCTGCACGACGGCTGGACCGCAGCCAACCGACACTGGGCCGTCAGATTCACGCGCTTGAGGATGAACTGGGTGTGTCGCTGTTCGACCGCCACGCGCGCGGCCTAAAGCTCAGTGAGGTGGGCGCGCAATTGTTGCCGATGGCACAGAAAATGCATTCCGCCATGAACGCGTTCAGCCTGACGGCTGCCGGGCAATCGCAGCAACTTGAGGGATCGGTGCGCATTACGGCCTCGGTTTTTGCGTCACACCATTTGTTGCCGCCAATTCTGGCGCAGATTCGTGCGAAGGAACCGGCAATTCAGCTGGAACTGGTCGCCACCGACGCCACCGAAAACCTGCTTTACCGCGAGGCCGATATCGCGGTGCGCATGTACCGCCCGGAACAGATGGATATCATCTCGCGCTACCTGGGGGATGTGCCGTTGTGCTTTTGCGCGGCCCGGTCTTATTTGGACCGCGCAGGGCGGCCCGAAAAACCCGAAGACCTGTTCAGTCATGATCTCGTCGGATTTGACGCCAACGAACAGATCATAACCAAGATGCGGGAAAAAGGATGGCCAGCCAGCAAGGGCAGTTTTGCAACCCGCTGCGACCTGCAAAGCGCCTATTGGGAACTGATCCGCGCCGGCTGTGGCATTGGATTCAGTCAGGTGACTGTGGCCGAGGCCGACCCGGATGTCGAAGTCCTGCCGCTGGATGTGGAGATTCCGGTTCTTCCTGTGTGGCTGGCCGCGCCGCAGGCGATGCGGCAGACACCACGAATCCGGCGTGTCTGGGACCTGCTGGCCGAGGGGTTGAAGGCCGGCCTTTGAACGGTTTCCCGGCCATTTTCGCCCATATTGAGAATTTCCCGTGCACAAGCAGCGTTTAGGCCGGTTCGTCTCATTGACCCGATGCGGCGCAGACGCTAGGGCCATTGCGACGAAACGCAAGGAGATCCTTCATGTCCAACCCCTCGCTCCTCATCCTGCCCGGAGACGGAATTGGCCCCGAAGTCATGGCCGAAGTGCGCAGAGTAATCGACTGGTTCGGTGCGAACCGTGGCCTGGAATTCGACGTGAGCGAGGATCTGGTGGGCGGTGCGGCCTATGACGCGCACGGCACGCCCCTGACGGACGAGACCATGGCCAAGGCGCATGAGGCGGACGCGGTCCTGCTGGGCGCTGTTGGCGGTCCGAAATACGACGATCTGGATTTCAGCCTGAAGCCCGAACGCGGGCTGCTGCGCCTGCGTAAGGAAATGGACCTGCATTCCAACCTGCGCCCGGCCCAGTGCTTTGACGCGCTGGCGGATTTCTCGTCGCTGAAGAAAGACATCATCGCTGGACTCGACATCATGATCGTGCGCGAGCTGACCTCGGGTGTCTATTTTGGCGAGCCGCGCGGTATCTTCGAAGAAGGCAATGAGCGCGTCGGCATCAACACCCAGCGCTACACCGAATCCGAGATCGAACGCGCCGCGCGCACGGCCTTCGAACTGGCGATGCGCCGGAACAAGAAGGTCTGTTCGATGGAAAAGGCCAACGTCATGGAATCCGGCATTCTGTGGCGCGAGGTCATGGACCGTGTGGCCGCCGAGTACCCCGAGGTTGAACTGACCCACATGTATGCCGATAACGGTGCAATGCAGCTGGTGCGCGCACCCAAACAGTTCGACGTCATCGTCACCGACAACCTGTTCGGCGACATCCTGTCCGACTGTGCGGCGATGCTGACCGGATCGCTGGGCATGCTGCCCTCGGCCAGCCTGGGAGCACCGATGGCCCATGGTCGCCCCAAGGCGATGTACGAACCGGTGCATGGCTCGGCCCCCGACATCGCCGGCCAGGGCAAGGCCAACCCGATCGCCTGTATCCTCAGCTTCGCCATGGCTCTGCGCTATAGCTTTGATCAGGGCGCCGAGGCGGACCGCCTAGAGGCCGCCATCGAAAAGGTATTGTCCGACGGTGTCCGCACCGGCGATCTGCTGGCCGATGAAGGGGTCGAGCCGGTTTCGACCACCGAAATGGGCGACGCCATTCTGGCGGCTCTGGACGAAAGCCTCTGATCAGGCACCAGTTTAGACAAAAAAAAGGCGGTGCCCTGCGCACCGCCTTTTTATTTGGCCCCTCAGTTGCCGAAGATATTGTTCAGCAGGTTGTTGATGGCCTTCTCGAGCCCGTTACCCTGACGACGACGCTGTTGCTGCGGTTGCGCGGTTTTCACCGGGGGCTCGGGCGCCATCATGGGCAAAGGTGTTGGTGTCATCCCCTCGGTCACGCGCAACATGGTCTCTTTCCAGATTTCAGCGGGCAGGCCACCGCCAGTGACGCCGGACAAGGGCGTGTTGTCGTCATAACCCATCCAGACGCCCGTCACGTAGTCCGCCGTGAAGCCGATGAACCATGCATCCCGCGCGGCCTGGGTTGTGCCGGTTTTGCCCGCCACCTGCCATCCGGGCAGCTTCGCCCGCGCACCGGTGCCTTCTGAAACGACGCGCTCCATCATCCATGTCAGCTGCTTGGCAGCCTCATCCCGGATCACACGTTCGCCGATACCGGACGTCTTCACCATCATAGGTTTGTCGTCGCCCAGCAATTTCAGATCGGACAGGCCAAAGGGTTCCACGGCCGAGCCACCGTTCAGGATACCGGCATACGCCCCCGTCATTTCGATCAGCGTGCTTTCCGACGCGCCCAACGCCAGCGCCGGTCCCTGCGCCAGATCACTTTCGATACCGAATTCGCTGGCAACCGTGCGGACATTGTCCAGCCCCGCAACCTCGGCCACTTTCACCGCCGGGATGTTCAGCGAATTCTTCAGCGCATCCGCCAGCGTCACCCGGCCATAAAACTTGTGAGTGTAATTCTTGGGGCACCATTGGCCCGAACCGGGAATGTTGACGCAATAGGGCTCGTCGACCACCGTATCCAGCGGCGAATACCCCAGTTCAAGCGCAGTGGCATAGACGAAGGGTTTGAAGGACGACCCGGTCTGACGCAAGGCCTGCGTCGCACGGTTGAAGGCACCCGACACCTGCGTCTTGCGTCCACCGACCATGGCCCGTACGGCGCCATCCGCCGACATCACGACAATGGCGGCCTGCGCTTTGGACCCTTCACGCACTTTCTCCTGAAAAATATATTTCAGCGCCTCTTCCGCCGATTTCTGCAGCCGTTGATCCAGCGTGGTGCGGATCACAACGTCATCGGTGGTGTCAGTGCCAAAATAGCTGGGCAGTTCGGTAATCACCCAGTCGGCGAAATACCCGCCTGCGCGTGCGGCCGCGGCCTCGGAAAGCTGCGCTGGGGTGCTGCGCGCGCGGCTGGCCTGCGAGGCGGTCAGATATCCCTGCGCCTCCATCAACCCAAGCACCAAACGCGCCCGGTCTTGCGAACGTTGCAGATTGTTCGTGGGCGCATAACGCGTTGGCGCAACCAACAGGCCGGCCAACATCGCGGCCTGCGACGGGCTTACCTCGGCGGCGGATATCCCGAAATAGCGCTGGCTGGCAGCCTCGAACCCACGCGCGCCTGCGCCCAGGAAGGCCCGGTTCAAATAGATGGTCAGAATCTCATCTTTGGAGTATTTGACCTCCATCGCCATCGCATAGACCGCTTCCTTGGCCTTGCGCCACAGCGAGCCCTGACGGCAATCGGCCTCGTAGGCGGCCTCGGAGTCCCATTCGCTGGGTACATATGGCACACCCAGACACAACAGCTTGGCCGTCTGCTGCGTGATGGTGGACCCGCCATGGCCGGACAGCGGCCCACGCCCTTCGCTCAGGTTGATGCGCACGGCGCTGGCGACGCCACGCGGGCTGACGCCGAAATGGCGATAGAAGCGCTTGTCCTCGGTGGCGACCACGGCATTCTTCAGATGGGGCGAGACGGTATCGGCGGTAATCACCCCGCCAAACTGATCGCCGCGCCAGGCAAAGACCTTGCCGTCACGATCCAGCAATGTCACCGAGCCGCGCGCCCGGCCGTCCAGCAATGCATCCACATCGGGCAGTGACGTATAGACAACCCCAACGGCCAGCGCCAGAAGCAAAGCCGCAACCGCACCGACGCGCCATGTCACACCCCAGACCAACCGCCAGACCCAGCGGAACAACCGACGGAAAAACCCGCCTCCACCACCACCGGATTTCTTGCGCGTCTTCTTCCGGGTGGTCCTGCGCGCCGTCGTTTTGCGCGCGGCAGCCTTTTTGCCCGCGGGTTTCGCGGTGCGCTTGGTCGTCGTGGGTTTGCGCCCTTTCGACGGGTATCTTTTGTCCGCAACAAGCGGTGTCTTGCGGCGCCTGGACTCAGTCATGCTCAAACTCTGCCCGGTTATCATTTTGACGCACCATACCCTGCCACATCCCTGAAGTAGAGGTATGAAATTCCCGCAAGCAACTTCTGTATCTTGCCTAATTTTTAATCGATTGATCATTTTTGTGCAAAAATTGTGCACCAAGCCGCCAATTTCTTGGTCAAGCCACGCCCTGAATCGTTCCTTACCGCGTTAAGGCACGCTTTTTTCTGCAGGTGCAAACAAGCCGGGTGACCGGGGAAGCAGAGGGGAAAACCGTGAAACTGATCATTGCGACAATCAAGCCGTTCAAGCTCGAGGAGGTGCGCGAGGCACTGACCGACGCTGGCGTGCGCGGCATGATGGTGACCGAAATCAAGGGCTTCGGCTCGCAATCTGGTCACACGGAAATCTATCGCGGGGCCGAATACGAGGTGAATTTCGTGCCCAAGGTCAAACTGGAAATCGTGGTGCCTGCCACGATGACCGAACAGATCGTCGATACCATCACCAAAACCGCCAAGACTGGCAAGATTGGCGACGGCAAGATTTTCGTCCTCGATGTCGAGCAGGCCATGCGCGTGCGGACCGGGGAAACGAACGAAGAGGCGCTGTAGGCGCCCGCACTCACCACCATTCGAGGACTGACTATGAACCTGATGAAAACTCTCATACCTGCCGCCGCGATCGTCGCGCTGCCGCAGATGGGTCTTGCGCAAGAGGCCGTCACCGGCGAGGCCGCGCAACACACGCAATATATCTTCACCACTCTGCTGTTTCTGATGGGCGGCTTTCTGGTGTTCTTCATGGCCGCCGGGTTTGCCATGCTCGAAGGCGGGCTGGTGCGGTCAAAGAACGTGGCCATGCAGATGATCAAGAACATGGCGCTGTTTTCCATCGCCGCGATCATGTACTGGCTGATCGGTTTCAACCTGATGTATCCCGGCGATGGCTGGAGCATCACCGGTTGGCTGGGCCCGTTCTTCTCGACCACAAAGCTGGACGCCGTAGGCGTGGCACCCGCGGATGCGGCGCTGGATTATGCCTCAATCGGGTCGGACTTCTTCTTCCAACTGGTCTTCGTGGCAGCAACCGCCTCGATCGTGTCCGGTGCCGTGGCAGAGCGGATCAAACTTTGGCCCTTCCTCGCCTTCGTGGTCGTGCTGACCGGTATCATGTACCCGATCTCGGGCTCGTGGCAGTGGGGCGGCGGCTGGCTGTCTGAGGCAGGCTTTTCCGACTTTGCCGGTTCGACCGTTGTACACTCGGTTGGCGGCTGGGCGGCTCTTGCAGGTGCCATCATCCTTGGCCCCCGCATCGGCAAGTATAAAGACGGCAGGGTTCACCCGATCCCCGGCTCCAATCTGGCACTGGCCACACTGGGGACATTCATCCTGTGGCTGGGCTGGTTCGGCTTCAATGGCGGTTCGCAGCTGGCAATGGGCACCGTGGGCGATGTCTCGGACGTGTCGCGCATCTTTGCCAATACCAATATGGCCGCGGCTTCGGGCTCAGTCGCTGCTCTGATCATGACGCAGCTTCTGTACAAAAAGCCTGACCTGACCATGGTGCTGAACGGTGCGCTGGCCGGTCTGGTCTCGATCACCGCCGAACCGCTGGCCCCGACCCTGTTCGGCGCGCTGTGGATCGGCGCTGTGGGCGGCATCATTGTCGTGTTCGCTGTCCCGATGCTGGACAAGTTCAAGATCGACGACGTTGTCGGTGCGATTCCGGTTCACCTCTTCGCTGGTATCTGGGGCACCATCGCCGTGATCTTCTATGGTGAGGCGAGCCTGGGCACACAGTTGTTGGGCATCATCGCCTACGGTGTTTTCACATTTGCAGGTGCTCTGGTCCTCTGGACCGTCCTGAAATCTACTGTCGGCATCCGTGTCAGCGAAGAGGACGAGATCAACGGCCTCGACATGGCGGAACTGGGTATGGAAGCCTACCCGGAATTCTCCAAGGGCTAAGACCTTTACCGCTCAATCAGAAACGCCCCGGCCTGTCCGCCGGGGCGTTTTGCGCTTTGCAAAACCGTCACGTCAGGATTCGTGATAAAATACCGCCATGCGGCTGACCCCAAATAAGGCGGAACACCATGATCACCGAAGTGCAATACAGGGAATACATCAGCGATTTTAACGGTGCCTGCGCCGGCACCGGAATCACACATGCCGAATTCTATGACAAATGGTACGAACCCGACGCGGTATTCGAGTACATTCCCAAAGCCGCCCGAAACAGCGGCAAAGATGAGGCCGTGGGCTTTTGGACCAGTGTCTCGGAAATCATGCAAGAGACCATCCAGCCTCACATCCATTTCATGAGCAATGAAACTACAATTGCCACCGAGGCGCCGATCGACTTTCTGTGCAAACAGGATCTGGAATGGGTCGGTGTTCAGCACAAGGCCGGAACATCATTCCGGTTGATGATGTGCGCGTTTTACGACCTGAGCCCGCGCGGAAAAATCAAATATGTGCGGGTATATTCAATCTATCATCCGCATTATCAGGTCAGCTGACCGCGAGCGGCAAAGCCGCCCGCAGTCAAGCCGTTCACGTGTCAGACGCCGACGTCGACAATCGCCTTGGCCAGAATCGGCACGGTCGTCGCGTTCAGCCCGGCGATATTCAGGCGGCTGTCGCCGACCATGTAGATGCCGTGATCGACGCGCAGCTTCTCGACCAGCTCCGGTGCCGCGCCGAGGCGCGAGAACATGCCGCGGTGCTGGGCGATAAAGCCGAAACGGTCCGAACCGCTCAGGCGCTGCAGTTCGTCAGCCAACTGCTGACGCAGTCCCAGCATGGACAGACGCACCTCTTCCAGCTCGGCGGCCCAGTCGGCGCGCAATGCGTCGTCCGCCAGGATCGTGGTCACAATCCGCGCTCCGTGATCCGGCGGGAAGGAATAGTTCTGACGGTTCAAGAACGCCAGCGTCGCCTGATTGAGTGCAGTCTGACCCGCATCTGCGCTTATCGCCATCAGCAAACCGGTACGTTCCCGATAGACGCCGAAATTCTTGGAGCACGACGCCGCGATCAGGCATTCCTTGACCGATGAGGCAACCAGACGGGCCCCCTGCGCATCTTCTTCGAGGCCGTCACCAAAGCCCTGATACGCAATGTCGATCATCGCCACGAGGCCAAGCTGGTTGATCAGGTTCACGACCTCTTGCCACTGCACCATGTTCAGGTTGGCGCCGGTCGGGTTGTGGCAGCAGCCGTGCAGCAGAACCACGTCGCCCGCTTTCGCGGTCTTCAGGTCCTCGATCATGCCGTCAAAATCGACGCCGCGTGTGTCGCCGTCGAAATAGCGGTACTGGATCGTCTCCATGCCCAGATAGTTCAGGATCGACAGGTGATTCGGCCAGGTCGGGTTCGACACGAACACACGGGCCGAGGGGTTGGCCATGCGGACCATCTCAAAGGCCTGACGGCAGGCGCCGGTACCGCCGGGCGTGGCGACCGCCGCGATATTGCCGCGCTGGACCGACGTGCCAAGGATCAGGCCGATCATGGCATCCGCATAGGCCGGATCACCGGCCAGCCCCGTATAGGCCTTGGTTTCCTGTTCTTCCCAGATGCGCTGTTCAGCAGCTTTCACCGCGCGCATCACCGGAGTGACGCCTTCGGCGTTCTTGTACACACCAACACCCAGGTCGATCTTCTGATCGCGCGGGTCGTCGCGATACATTTGCATCAGGGCCAGAATCTTGTCGGCGGGCTGTGGTTTGAGATGTTCGAACATCAGGTCTCTCCGGTTGCGACGGGCAGGGTCGGGAAGGCACCCCATTCGGCCCAGGAGCCGTCATAAAGCGAGTGGTCTTTCTTGCCCATACGCTCGAGCGCAAGGCTGAGGATCGCGGCGGTCACGCCCGATCCGCACGATGTGATCGCCGGTTTCGACAGGTCGACGCCCGCGGCCTCGAACACGGCGCGGCAGTCGTCGGGCGACTTCATCGTTCCGTTCCTGTTCAGCAGAGTGCCAAAGGGCACGTTGCGCGAACCCGGAATACGACCCGAACGCAGGCCTTCGCGCGGCTCGGCCTCGGTTCCCGCGAACCGGGCGGGGGACCGGGCGTCGATGATTTCATGATCAGCCAGCTTGGCGGCGGCGGACACCTGGGTGACATCGCGGACAAGGTGGTTTTGTACGCGCACGGTCATATGGCGATCACGGATCACTGGGGGCAGATCCTCAATCTCGCGCCCTTCCGCCCGCCATTTGGGGAAACCGCCATCCAGGACGGCGATGTTCTCCTGCCCCATCAGGCGGAACAGCCACCAGACCCGTGCGGCCGACATCAGCCCGGCACCGTCATAGACCACGACCTGATGGCCATCGCCTACGCCCATCGCCCGCAGCCGCGACATGAATTTCTCGACCGGAGGCGCCATATGCGGCAGGTCCGAACGCTGATCGGATATCTCATCAATGTCGAAGAACCGCGCGCCGGGGATATGAGCCGCTTCATATTCGGCTTCCGCGTCCCGCTTTTGTTGCGGCAGGTACCACGATCCGTCCAGAACCCGCAGGTCAGGGTCCTTGATATGGGCGGCAAGCCATTCAGTGGAAACGAGTGTTTTCGGATCGTCCTTCATCAAAGCCTCTCCTTTGCGCGCAGTTCTGTCCCTATACCGCTGTGAATTGTGACGCAAGATGCCGGATGAACGACGCTGGCACTGTTGATAAGTCGGCGGTCTGAGCGCGCACTTTCAGGTCATTAGGGTAGTTTTGGCAGATTTAAATACGATTCAGATTGTGCTGGGTCGGTATTGCCCGAAAGACCGGGGACTGCAGCGGTTTGTGGTTCTTCCGTATCCGCTCCAGCATCGTGCGCAGACGAGGCCCGGTCGCAATCTGGCGGCACGGTTCCGACGCGGACATGACCGACGGAAGGGTGTCCCCCTGCCCCCACAGAGACCCGTCCAGCAGGCCCGAAGTCGACTGATCCGCGATCAACAGGCTTTCGACCAGCGCGCCGTTGACCTCGATTATTTCATGCCGATCAAACAGCAGATGCACATATGTTATGCCATCAGAGTTCTGCACAGCACTGACACCAGCGAATCCATCTAGCTTTTTCGCTGCGACCAGAACCTCATCCGCGCCGAAAATACGCTGTGCAACCTCAGATCGTATCAAAACGCGATGCTGCGGAGACAAAATCAGATCTTTCTGCGGAACACCCTCAGCCAACGCATCCCTGCACAGGCGGAACGGGACTTGTTTCGGCAGTTTCTGAAATTCTTGCGCAGATACATGACGGATACCGACCCAGCGCAAGGGCTGATAGCCGCGATCCATTGTCCATACCAGATCGCCAACGGCCAAGTGTGACGGGCAAACCAGACCTTTTTGTGTGCGTACGCGACTGCCAGCTGTCAGGCAGAGCACCGAGTCACCCGAGGTTGAAGGCCCCAAAGTTAGATTTCCGAAAATGTCCCATTGATAGCTTTCGCCGGGACTGAGATCACGATGGTCCAAAAAAGGGTTTGAAGAATTCCCGCTGGCGGCGCCCTCAGTTGCATTAATTGTCCCTGGTCTTATGCCGCTGGAAAAGGACAGCACCGTATTCGTTGAGGTTTCGGTCAGCGCAACCCCGGTCGCCTCGTTCGGATTGCTTGGCCCGTTCCGCAACCCCAGTGGAATTACATAAACTGTAAAGGCAGGGTCATCCGGGTGAGGAACACCTGTCAGGGTGTCCAGCGAAACCTCACCCCCCGGAATACCAGACGTGGTATGCAGGGTCCCGTCATTATCATAGGCGCTGATGGTAAAATCCGCGGGATCGTCATCAGGACCCAGAGTAACCTCGACATATTCCCCGCCGGCGACCCCGTTGCCGCCACGGAAATCAATCTCTGAAATAAAAGCCATAATTCACTTTCTTCCGGCCGCCTCAGGATTTGGGCGACTTGTCGTGGCGCAATCGGATGTACTGCAAGATGCCGATCATACTGATTACTATCCAGAAAGACTCGATCAGCATTGATGCCAGGTTAAAATTCTCGAGCAGCGAATAGACGATCAGAATTGACCCCACCAGATTCAACACCGGAAAGGCAAGATCATCGGAATTCATCATCCGCATCTGCGTGGCGAAATAAGCGGCTACAACGACCAGGGCCCCAATAGAACCAATGGCATCGGCCAATGTCAGGTAATCCAGAAGCGCGGCCATGGCCTTTCCTTATAATATTGTGGTGAGGCTCAGCCGATCGAGGCCAAAGCATCAAGTTGTGAGTAATGGTGCATGTTCAGAAATGCAGCCCCCTGATCGCCGGCACGGTAGCCGTGCGGCAAATCGGCCGCAAATCGCAGCCCCTGCCCGGCTTGCAATGGCACCCAATCCCCGTCCCGCAGAATATCCAGCGCGCCGTTCAGGACAAAGACCTCTTCGGTTACGCCAACGGCATGGGCCGCGGATTCATGGCTCTGGTTCGGGGCAAGATTGACGTGAAACGTCTCGGCCCGCAGCGCTGGATCAAAGGGAAAGACGATCTTGACCTCGATGCTGCCGGGAAAGGTCACAGTGCGGAAGACATCTGTTCCGGGCGTATCACGCAGGGCCGCGGTGCCTATCAGCGCGCTCAGCGGCAGTTGGAACCCCTTTGCGATCTTCCACAACGTTGCGATGGTGGGGCTGGATTCGCCACGCTCGATCTGACCCAGCATGGCTTTGCTGACGCCGGTCATCTCGGCCACTTTGGACAGGCTCAGCCCTGAGGCCGCCCGTACATCTCTGAGCTTCAGTGTGATATCGTCCGGTGCCATCATATCGTCTCGCGAATCCTCTTGTGCGTTATAGCGCACATGTGGTACGTGCGCTATAACGCACACTGCCCGCATATCGCAACCGCGGCAAAAGGGAAACAGCATCATGCCAATGTACCGATCCAGAACCTCCACCCACGGCCGTAACATGGCCGGTGCCCGCGGCCTGTGGCGCGCCACAGGAATGACCGAGAGCGATTTCGGCAAGCCGATCATCGCCATTGTCAACTCGTTCACCCAGTTCGTGCCGGGCCACGTGCACCTGAAGGATCTGGGTCAGATGGTCGCGCGCGAGGTCGAGGCCGCGGGCGGCGTCGCCAAAGAATTCAACACCATCGCGGTGGATGACGGCATCGCCATGGGTCACGACGGGATGCTGTATTCGCTGCCCTCGCGTGAGGTGATCGCGGATTCGGTGGAATACATGGTCAACGCCCATTGCGCGGATGCGATGGTCTGCATCTCGAATTGTGACAAGATCACCCCTGGCATGCTGATGGCAGCGATGCGTCTGAACATTCCGGCGATCTTTGTCTCTGGTGGCCCGATGGAGGCCGGCAAGATCGACATTGAGGATCTGGACGTCAAGAAAATCGATCTGGTGGATGCGATGGTCGCTGCTGCCGATGATCACTACACCGACGAGCAGGTCAAACATATCGAAGAAAATGCCTGCCCTACCTGCGGGTCGTGCTCGGGCATGTTCACAGCCAACTCGATGAACTGTCTGGCCGAAGCGCTGGGTCTGGCGCTGCCAGGCAATGGCTCTACACTCGCCACGCATGCGGACCGCAAGCAGCTGTTTCTTGAAGCCGGCCGCCGGATCGTCGAGATCACCAAGCGCCACTATGATCTGAACGAAAAAGGCTTCCTTCCGCGCGAAATCGCTACGTTCGAGGCGTTTGAAAACGCCATGAGCCTGGATATCGCCATGGGAGGCTCCACCAACACCGTCCTGCACCTGCTGGCCATCGCGCATGAGGGCGAGGTGCATTTCACCATGTCCGACATGGACCGGCTCAGCCGCAAGGTCCCTTGCCTGTGCAAGGTCGCACCGAACACCGAAAATGTGCATATGGAAGACGTCCACCGCGCAGGCGGCATCTTCTCGATCCTGGGTGAGCTTGGCCGGGCAGGCCTTTTGCACGAAGACTGCAGCACTGTCCACTCGGCAACAATGGGCGAGGCGATTGCTAATTGGGATATCAAGATTGCCAACAACCCCAGGGCACAGGAACTGTTCAAAGCTGCCCCGGGTGGCGTGCGCACCACGCAAGCATTCAGCCAGTCGAACCGGTATAAAGAACTGGATACAGACCGCGAAAACGGCGTAATCCGATCTAAGGAGAATGCCTTTAGCCAGGACGGCGGTCTGGCGGTTCTGTTCGGCAATATCGCCCGCGAGGGTTGCATCGTGAAAACCGCGGGAGTCGATCCAGACAGCCTGACCTTCACGGGAACCGCCTATGTCTGTGAAAGCCAGGATCAGGCGGTCAACGACATTCTGACGGGTAAGGTTACAGCGGGTGATGTGGTGGTGATCCGTTACGAAGGTCCGCGTGGCGGACCGGGGATGCAGGAAATGCTGTACCCGACGTCGTATCTGAAATCCAAAGGTCTGGGCAAAGCCTGCGCTTTGCTGACCGACGGTCGTTTCTCGGGCGGAACATCCGGCCTGTCAATTGGCCACGTCTCACCCGAAGCCGCCGAGGGCGGAGAGATCGGCCTGGTGAAACAGGGCGACAAGATCGAGATCGACATCCCCAATCGCACCATCCATCTGGCCGTATCAGACGAAGAACTGGCGGCGCGGCGCGAAGAGCAGGACGAAAAGGGATGGGTGCCAGCAGAGCCACGCAAGCGCAAGGTCTCCACGGCGCTCAAAGCCTATGCCAAGCTAACAACCAGCGCGGCGAAAGGGGCCGTGCGTCAGGTCTGATCTGAAATCCCAAAACGCTCCCGCGCCCGAAGCGGACCATCGGCTAAGCCGATGCTACGTTCGGACTTGGGCCCGGCGCCGCGCAGAGCGCGGCGCCGGGCCCAACCAGAGGAGAGGTCGCTTCAGCGACATTGACGATGGGCGGGAGACCCGTTTCTCGCCTCAGTCTCCGAGTTTGGCGTGAACTTCATCCAGATCGATCTCACCAACCGGCATTTTGTTGGCCGGGTTCTCGAAATCGTATCTGAACAGTTCGAAATCCTGTTTGTAGATTTCGTAGACAAGATGCATCGACAAATCGTCGAAGTAATCTTCAACCGGGTGTGCACGCTTGGGGCCGTGCCCTTCGGATTCGTTAAACCGCGGAATCTCAGACAGGTTTACCGCATGCGGTGTGTCCAGATTTTCCAGAACGCCCTGCATACCGTCGTTGAATTTCTCGGTCCAGAAAATCCGGTCATAGTGACCGCCATTCACAATAAAAGTGGATACATGACCGGACATGGCTGACCAGTGTATGTCCGGGTCCATCGGTCTGCGCCACCGGATCGTATCCCGAGCAAACAGCAGAAAGCGACGGAAGCTGGCGATCTGGTCGAACTCGCCCTTGCCGTCGTCCCCCCCCACTTCGATCCCGTAATTGTAGATGAGCGTCGGCACCAGATTGCCCCGGTACCGTTTGCCGTTTCTCTGTATGCCGCAGATCTTGTCGAAGAACGAGCTCAGAATCCGGGTGTACGGGTTGCGCACGCAAGTGAAGGAAAAAGAGGTGTGGTTTCGGACATTGCCCGAGATCCGGCCCTGACTGTCGTCAAACGCCCATTTGTGCATCCCGTCCTTTGCGTCGTGGATATCCCCGTCAAAGAACCGGCCATGATCCGAGTAATACATGATCTGCCCGATCGTCGAGCAGGCACATTTCGGCACAACACGGTAAACCATGCTTTCGCTTTCGGTCATCCATGTGCCGGGAAAACCCATCTGCTGCGCCTCCTTAACAGGTCAGAACTCGATACACACACCCGCTTTTCCAACCAAAGAAACAAAAATATTCTGTTTATTCAATCGCTCATCCTCAGTATCACGGTTGGAAACAGGCGGAAACGGAATTCAAAGAAACAAAATGGCAAGGATTGCCTATATTCTACTGTGTCATAAAGACCCTGACGCGATCATCGCGCAGGCCGAACAGTTGACGGCCGCCGGGGATTGCATGGCCATTCACTTTGATGCACGCGCCAGCGCCGTGGCCTATGACCGAATCCGGACCGCTCTGAAGGACAATCCGAACGTGACCTTTGCCGCCAAACGTATCAAATGCGGCTGGGGGGCGTGGTCTTTGGTGCAGGCGACCCTGAATGCCGTGGCGGCGGCTGTCGATGCGTTTCCACGCGCCACTCATTTCTACATGCTGTCGGGCGATTGCATGGCCATCAAGACGGCGGAATACACCCACTGGTTTCTGGACGAGAACGATAAGGACTTTGTCGAAAGCCACGATTTCTTCGCCAGCGACTGGATCAAGACCGGCATGAAAGAGGACCGGCTGATCTATCGCCACCATTTCAATGAGCGCACCCAGAGCAGGTTGTTCTACACATCTTACGAATTGCAGAAACGGTTTGGTCTGACGCGTGAGATACCGGCGGACCTTCAGATCATGATCGGTTCCCAGTGGTGGTGTCTGCGCCGCCGCACCGTTGAGATGATACTGGACTTTCTGCGACAACGCCCGGATGTGGTCCGCTTCTTCTCGACCACCTGGATTCCGGATGAGACCTTTTTCCAGACACTCGTCCGCCACCTGGTCCCGAAGGAAGAGATCGAAAACCGGACCCCGACATTCCTGATGTTCTCGGACTACGGTATGCCGGTGACGTTCTACAACGATCATTTCGACATGCTATTGGGGCAGGATTACCTGTTTGCCCGCAAGATCAGCCCCGAGGCGCATGAACTGAAAGAGCGGCTGGGCAAGCTCTATGCCAGCGAAGGGGTCGAGTTTAAAATCTCGGGTGAAGGGCGGAATCTTTATGGGTTCCTGACTGGGCGTGGACGTGTTGGCCGCCGTTTTGGGCGACGGTTCTGGGAGGCCGGAAATACGCTGGGGCCCGAACGTGAGATTTTCCTGATCACCTGCAAAAAATGGCATGTCGCCAAGCGCCTCGTCGATCAGATCGTGTCCGAGACCGATATCCCTTGTGTCGAATATCTGTTCAACGAAGAGGAAACGGCCCTGCCCGATCTCGGGGGGATTGAAACCACTCTGATCAAACGCTCCCGTCATCGGCGGGCCGTCGTGCGTATGTTGTTCGACAGCTTTGAGACCGACAAACTGGTTTTATGCGTGGACCCGGCCGATCTGGATATCATTCAGGATTTCTGCGCCGATCAGGCCAGGACCCATGTTCTGGAAATCGAATGCGAGTATTCCGACGACTATCTGATCGGGCATGCCCGCCGGGTCGGTCTGGCTGGCGAGAACAGCCCGACGGAAACCGTGGCGCGTCTGGTTCCTGCTCTGCGCAATTCTCTGGCTTATGAATCCGAGTTGATCCGGGGGGCTGGGATCGACGGGTACTTGCGTATCCGGGAATCCAATCCGCGTGAGGAGAACGAAGCGGCAGTGGCCGAGTTTCTGGGTGTCTCGGATGACAAGGCTCAGGCCGTGATGCGGCTGGACTACCTGTTTGCGGACTGACCCGGCGACGCCGTTTGGGGCCGCCGGGCCGATTGATCAGATGTCGAACTTGACACCCTGAGCCAGCGGCAGTTCAGCCGAATAGTTCACCGTGTTGGTCTGACGGCGCATATAGGCTTTCCACGCGTCCGAACCGCTTTCGCGCCCGCCGCCGGTTTCCTTTTCGCCACCAAAGGCACCGCCGATCTCGGCACCGGAAGGCCCGATATTGACGTTGGCGATGCCGCAATCCGAACCGGCTGCGGTCAGGAACTGTTCGGCCTCACGCATATTCAGGGTGAATACGCAGGAAGACAGGCCCTGCGGCACGTCATTCTGGATTTCCAGCGCTTCGTCGAAATCGTCATAGCCCATGACATAGAGGATGGGGGCAAAGGTCTCGGTCTTCACCACCTCGGTCTGGCCGGGCATTTCAACAATGGCGGGCTCCATATAGACACCTGCAGGCACGCCGTCGGTCACACGATTGCCACCAAACACGGTGCCGCCTTCAGCCTTCGCAGACTCCAAAGCCGCAGCCATGGCGCCACCCGAGGCCTCATCCACCAGCGGGCCGACCAGCGTGCCTTCGGCCAGCGGGTTGCCGATGGGCAGACCGGCATAGGCCTTTTTCAGACGGCTCACCAATTCCGCGCGGATCGAGTTATGCACGATCAGGCGGCGTAGGGTGGTGCAGCGCTGGCCTGCGGTACCAACGGCCGAGAACACGATGGCGCGCACCGCCATTTCCAGATCGGCCGAAGGGCCAACGATCATCGCGTTGTTTCCGCCCAGTTCCAGAATGCACTTGCCAAAACGCTGCGCCACGACTGGTGCCACCGCGCGGCCCATGCGGGTGGAACCCGTGGCCGAAATCACCGGAACATCCTCGCTGGCCACCAGCACCTCACCCAGCGCCGCGCCGCCGATCAGGGTTTGCAACAGCCCCTCGGGCGCGTCACCAAATCGGGCCAGGGCGCGCTCGAAGATTTTCTGGCAGGCCATCGCCGTCAGCGGCGATTTCTCGGACGGTTTCCAGATCACCGGATCTCCGCACACCAGCGCCAGTGCCGCATTCCACGACCAGACGGCGACAGGGAAGTTGAAGGCCGAGATCACACCGACCGGTCCAGCAGGATGCCAGGTCTCCATCATCCGGTGGCCGGGACGCTCGGAGGCGATGGTCAGACCATAAAGTTGGCGCGATAGACCAACGGCAAAGTCGCAGATGTCGATCATCTCCTGCACTTCGCCCAGACCTTCGGAAGTGGTCTTTCCGGCCTCCCAGCTGACCAGAGCACCCAGGTCGTCCTTGGCGGCGCGCAGTTCCTCGCCTAGCAGGCGGATCAGCTCACCCCTGCGCGGGGCGGGAACGACACGCCATTCCTTGAACGCGGCCTTGGAGCGGGCAAAGATGGCATCCATCTCGGCCACCGGTGTCTCATGCACTTCGGCCAGCAGGCTGCCATCGATCGGAGACGTCACCTTGAGCGTTCCACCCGTCAGTTCGGCCTCTGTCAGATCCAGGTTCGCAAGTGTGGTTTGGGCTGTCATTACGATGTCTTTCATATCTCAGGCCGCCTTGTTCTGTTCGGTTACGTCGCCGGCGCGATAGAGCCGGCCAAATTCAGTGTTGAGGAAATCGGCAAGCTTCACCTGCTCTTGCCGGACAAATCCTTTCGTGGGCAGAGCACCGGCTCGCATCATGTCGACCACGCCCAGAACGCCTGCGGCGGTAGTGACCTGAATGGCGCTCCAGACCTGCCCGTTGATGGTGCGGGCGAAGCTCTTGTTGATCAGGGATTTCTCGCGCAGGGTACCGTCGATCATGCCCTTGGCGGTGCAATAGACCAGCACCACGTCCTGATCCGTGCGCGGCAACGCAGTCTCAAAGATGTCCTTCAGCAGATCGCGGCGGCGCTCCAGCCCCAGATCCTTGAGCAGCAGTTTCAGGATGTCGCAATGACCGGGATACCGGATCGAGCGGTAAGACACCGCCCGCGCCTTGCCGTCCAGCGTTTCGGGCAAAGTTCCCAACCCGCCCGAAGTGTTAAAGCATTCATATTCCACGCCATCATGACCCAACAGCTCATAATCTTCCAGCGGAGCGGTTTTGACGCGCTCGCCATTCACGATGGCATCGCAGGGGTTGCAGTATTCGTTGATCAGACCGTCGGTCGACCATGTCAGGTTGTATTTTAAGGCGTTGGTCGGATAAAGCGGCAGGGCACCCACCCGCATGTGCAGGCTGTCCAGTTCATCGAACTCGGACGCCAGCGACGACCCGGCGATGCCGACAAATCCCGGTGCCAGACCGCATTGCGGCATGAACGCCGTTTCGCTGTCCTGCGCCAGTTCGCGTACGGCATTGGTGGCCGCAACGTCTTCGGTCAGATCAAAGTAATGCGCACCCGCGGCTTTGGCAGCACTGGCAATTCTGGGTGTCAGAAAGAACGGGGCTGCCGAAATGACGGCATCGAAACCAATAAGCCCTTTGGTCAACTGTTTTTCGTCATCCACATCGATCTGCCGCGTCGATATCCCCTGCCGGTTCAATCCTGACAACGCCGCCAGGTCCCGGTCGGCTACCGTGACCGAATAGTTGGAAGATGATTGCAGCAAGGTGGCGATCATCTGACCGATCTTGCCTGCTCCGATGACACAAATATTCCAGCTCAAAACGCGCCTCCTCATTCGCTTTCAATAAGTATGAGGCTGCGGCTGTTCGAACTGCAGGGGTAATCTTGACGAAATCGCTGAAACCGGCGTCATTTCGACGGCATTTTCGTCAATACGTCGCCATTGCTGTCTGGCCCGGTCATTCAACCTCACCACGCGGCAGGCCATTGTTTGGACCGAACGGGAGGAACTGACATTAATCTTCTACAGCAGATCACAACCAGCTACACGGGTGCCAAACCAATACTGCGCTGACAGAAAAGCATAGCGCTCTGCTTTGCGCCTGCGACTCTACTGCGGTGGACAATGTGCCGAAACTGGTCGAACGCATCATTGCAGCCGCGCGTTCGGGTTTCACCAGCGTCGCATAGGATCCGTAACGGATCAGGGCGTGGGCGAAAATCAGGTCCGTCCCGGCCAAGCGGATCAGGACCGACCGGATCAGGGTCGAATATAGCCGAGAACAGAAACAGCTCGTGTTCGCGCCCGACAAAGCAGTGCCGGCATGACCGGGTGTAGTGCGTCATTTGATCCAGGCGCCACAGCTCGACCGGTTCGCTGAGCCCCTTGATCGCCCTGGTTCCCATGGATTCGCCGACACCTGCCGTTTGGCGGGCTCGCGTAGCGCCTCAGGCGCGCTCAGCAAGTCCCTAATGTCCTGAAACACGTCTCCCCTCTGAAGCCCCCAGCTTCAGAGACAGACCTGACACAACACACCCGCATGAGTCTGAAACAGTTGAATGCTTTAATGACTGCGCACGTCCAAATGCCCGGGTGAAGGGCCGTTGGGTATCCAATTTTCAGGCCTCTGCCTCCAGACCGTCGGTCGACAGGTCATCCAACTTGGGCATCAGCCGTAGCAATTCGCTTGCATAGTCGGTCTGTGGATTGGCAAACAGGTCGTTGGTCTCCTGAAGCTCGACCACCTTGCCCTGCTTCATCACGGCCACCCGATCGCACATCTGACGCACCACCGGCAGGTCGTGGCTGATAAAGAGAAGTGTCAGGCCAAGATGTTCCTGCAGGTCCTTGAGGATGTTCAGGATCTGCGCCTGAATCGAAACGTCCAGCGCGCTGGTCGGCTCATCACAGATCAGGAACCGCGGCTGCGTTGCCAGTGCGCGGGCAATGGAAATCCGCTGCCTCTGACCGCCCGAGAATTCGTGCGGGTATTTCAGCCCGGCCTCGTGGCCCAACCCGACCTGATCCAGCAATTCGTCAACGCGGCGCTTGATATCGACCCCGTCCATCAGGCGGTGATGGCGGATCGGTTCGGCCACGATATCGTCAACCCGCATACGGGGGTTGAGCGAGGAATAAGGGTCTTGAAAGATCATCTGGATGTTCCTGCGATAGGCATCCAACGCAGCCTTGTTGGTCAGATCGCTGACCACCTGCCCGTCAAAGGTAATTGTGCCTCCGTCCACGGGATAGAGGCCAGCAATCATCCGCGCGACAGTGGATTTGCCCGAGCCGGACTCGCCCACAACGCCGAACACCTCGCCCGCCCGAATATCGAAACTGACATCGTCAACAGCAGTGAAATAGGTGCGGTCCCACGGCAACAATCCGCGACGTTGCAGGAATTTCTTGGTCAGGTTGCGGATTTCAAACACTGGCTTCGAGGTATCATTGTTCACCTTGGGCCAATGCCGGGCCATATCCTCAATCGCGAAGCGGGTTTCGCGTCCGCCATAGCTGATCTGAGGAAAGCGGTGCAGTTTCAACGTAGGCCGCGGTACGGCGGCAATCAGCGATTTGGTGTATTCATGTCTGGGCTGCCCCATCACCTGCGCCGTTGGGCCGGATTCGACGACCTTGCCCGCGTACATCACCGTCACCTTGTCAGTTGTGTCCGCAATCACACCCATGTCGTGGGTGATCAGAATGACGCCGACTTGCCGTTCCTGCGCCAGTTCTTTGATCAGGCCCAGAATTTGGGCCTGAACGGATACATCCAGCGCCGTGGTCGGCTCGTCCGCGATGATCACATCCGGTTCGGTACATAGAGCCAGGGCGATGACAACACGCTGCCGCATTCCGCCCGAGAACTGGTGCGGGTATTGATCCAGCCGCGTGTCCGGATCAGGGATGCCCACCCGGTCGATCAGGTCGCGGGCACGCTTGTTCGCCTCAGCGTCAGAGCCGCCCAGATGGGCCTGAATGGTTTCGACCAGTTGCTCGCGCACCGTGAACAGCGGGTTCAGCGAGGTCAGCGGGTCCTGAAAGATCATCGAGATCTTCTTGCCGCGCAGCCCGCGCATCGCCTCGGCATCCAGACCGCTGATCTGATCGCCGCTCAGCTTGATGATGCCACTGGCAATCCGGCCGGGGCGGTCCAGCAGACCCATGATTGCCGCGCCGATGGTGGATTTACCTGCACCGGATTCACCCACCAGACCGTGGATTTCACCCGGCTCGACCGACAGGTCCACATGGTCCACCGCGGTGAACAATTGGCGGCGCGTCGGGAATTCAACCGTCAGGTCGTTGATCGTCAGAAGGCTCATGAAATCACCGCAGCTTGGGGTTCAGCGCGTCGCGCAGCCAGTCGCCCAGCAGGTTGACCGAAAGGGCCAGCGCCAGAAGGGTGCAGGCCGGGAAGAACAGGATCCACCACTCACCCGAGAACAGGAAGCCCTGCCCGATGCGGATCAGCGTGCCAAGTGAGGGTTGGGTCGGTGGTGCGCCGACACCCAGGAAGCTGAGCGTTGCCTCGGCGATAATCGCCAGCGCCAGCGAGATCGTGGCAATCACCAGGACCGGGCTGAGCACATTCGGCAGAATGTGCCGGAACATGATCGGGATCGATCCTCGCCCGATCAAACGGGCGGCCTGCACATATTCCTTGTTCTTCTCAACCAGTGCGGCACCGCGAACGACCCTTGCAAACTGCACCCAATCGGACAGGGCAATCGCGATGATCAGCACGTAGATCGCCATCTCATTGCGGTATTCCGGTGGCGTCACCCCCTTGGCGATACCGAAGATCAGCATGGCGACCAGAATGGCGGGGAAGGTCAGCTGCACATCTGCGATGCGCATGATCAGGGTCTCGACCCAGCCACCGAAATAGGCAGCCACGAGCCCGAGAACCACACCGATGATCATCGCCAGCAGCACCGCCGACGCGCCGACAAACAGCGAAATGCGCATGCCATAGAGGATGGTCGAGAACACGTCGCGCCCCTGATCGTCGGTGCCCAGCAGGAAGGTATCCTGCGTAAAGGCGTTAGGCGTGCCCGGCGGCGTAAAGCCGTTCATCAGGTTCAGCGATGCCGGATCGAACGGGTTGTGTGGCGCAATCAGCGGCGCAAAAATCGCCGCCAACACAAGGATCACCACGACCAGCGAGGCGATTATGGCCACCGGTGAATGCCGGAACGACCAAGCAAAATCGCTGTCCCAGAACTTGGCAAAGCGCGACCTGGCGGGGGCTTTAGGGGATTCGGCGGTATCGGTCATGTGGCCCTCGCGTCGACGCGCAGGCGCGGGTCGATGGCATAGTAAAGAAGATCGACAATCAGGTTGATCGTGACGAACATGACCGAAATCAGCATCAGATATGCGGCCATGACGGGGATATCGACGAACTGGATCGCGTTGATGAACAGCAGACCGACGCCCGGCCACTGAAACACTGTCTCGGTTATGATGGCGAAAGCGATGATCGAGCCCAGCTGCAACCCGGTGATTGTGATCACAGGCACCAGAGTGTTCTTCAGCGCGTGGCGGAAGTTGATCACCCGATCCGACAGTCCTCGGGCGCGCGCAAAGCGGACATAATCGGCACGCATCACCTCGAGCATTTCCGACCGCACCAGCCGCATGATCAGCGTCATCTGATAGAGGCCCAGCGTAATCGCCGGAAGGATCAGCGCCTTGAGACCCGAAGCTGTCAGGAACCCTGTGGACCAGCCGCCGATCATGACGGTCTCACCCCTGCCGAAACTGGGTAACAGGTCCAGCTCGACAGAGAAGATGTAGATCAGCAAAATCCCGATCAGGAAGGTCGGCAGGGACACTCCGATCAGACTGACGGTCATGATGATATTTGCCGCGACCCCTTGTCGTCGGATGGCGGTGAAAACGCCCAACGCGATACCCACTGTGATCGCCAGAAAGCCCGAAACAAAGGCAAGCTCCAACGTCGCAGGCGCACGTTCGGCGATGATCGTCGAGACCGGACGTCCCTGACGATACGAGACGCCGAAATTGCCCTGCACAGCGCCTTGCAGGAACTTGAAATACTGGACCGGAAAGGGCTGATCCAGGCCAAGCTCGGTGCGCAGCCGATCAATGTCGGCCTGCGTGCGCTCCTGCCCCAGCATGTTGTCGATCGGATCGCCGACAAAGCGAAACATCGAAAACGCGACCAGACCCACGACCAGCAGCACGATCACGGATTGGAACATCCTTCGGACGATATATGCGAACATTCATTTTCCCCGTTGATCTGTCTCTCTAGGCCGTCCTTGACCGGATGGTCAAGGTATCGCTAACGGTCAGACGCGACGTCCGAACGGCTAATTCACCGTTACCCAGCGCAGGAGAAAGAAGTTGTCCGGGCGCTGTGTCAGCTCGACATTGCTGCGCGCACCCCAGACCAGAGGCTGCACATACATCGGCACATAGACCTGTTCGTCCTGAATGATCTGCGCCACCTCGTCCAGCATGGCCTGACGTTTGGCGGCGTCCAGTTCCGATTGAATCATCGGCAGCAGTTCATCCACACGCGCGTTCGAGAAGCCGCCGAAATTCCAGCTGCCCAGCTTTTTCTCTTCGTTTGGAGTGGCCACGAGGAACCGAACCGGATGTTCCGCATCAAAGGTCCCGGGGCTCCAGCCCAAGAGGTACATGTCGTAATTGTCTTCGCGCAGCTCAGGCCAGTAGTTGCGGACGGGCATGGCATCCAGCTCTGCCGTTATCCCGATCTGGGCCAGCATGCTGACCACGGCCTGACAGACGACCTCGTCATTCAGATAGCGGTCATTGGGACATTTCAGACCGAAGGAAAAGCCGTCCGCATACCCTGCCTCGGCCAACAGCGCCTTGGCAGCCTCGACGTCAAATGCAGGGCGCGCAGCATTGGATTCAGAGTAGCCGCTCATCGCAGGGCTGACCAGTTGCGAGGCCGCCTCGGCATTGCCGCGCATGATGGTGGCCAGAATGGCGTCGACATTTACGGCCTGTGCCACAGCCCTGCGCACGCGCGCGTCGCGGAACGGGTTCGGTTTGCCCGCATCGTCGGTGTATTTCAGCATCTCAGCCTGATGATCGAAACCCAGCATGATCACACGCGCCTCGATGCCCTGAATAACGTCGACATCGCCGTTCTGCTGCAAACGCGCAACGTCCTGAATCGGCACCGGGTTGATCATGTCCACATCGCCCGACAGCAACGCCGCAACCGCGGTGGCCGGATTCTGGATCGGGGTGAATTCGGCGCCGGTGATATTGTGTTCCGCTTCGTCCCACCAGCCTTCGAACGGTTCCAGCACCGTGCGTAGACCGGGCTCGCGCGCGGTGACTTTGAATGCGCCGGTGCCGTTTGCGTTCAGCGTCGCGTAATTGCCGGTTTCCTTGTCGGGCACGACCGCATCATTGGCCTCGGTCCAGCCCTGATCCATGATCATCCAGTTGGCAATAGAGGACGGGAACAGCGGGTTCGGCGCGGTGGTCATGAAATCCACTGTGTAATCGTCGACCACGATCACATCACTGATCGGCGCAAACCAGCTGCGGGTATCCGCGGCCTCGCCCGAGGCGCGCTGATAACTGAACAGCACGTCCCGCGCGTCGAAAATGCTGCCATCATGAAAGGTAACACCCTCACGCAGATGGAAACGCCAGCCCTCGCCATCGCCGATGGGCTCCCAGCTGACCGCAAGCGCGGGTTCGACACTCATGTCCTTGCCGCGCCGGACCAGCCCTTCATAGACGTTGTTGAGGAACCCCAAAACCGCTGCGGAATTGACGGCATGCGGGTCCATGGTTTGCGGGTCGGTGGTCGAGGCCCATTTGAAATCGGCGGCCTGAACGCCGGTGGCGATCAGCATGGCCAGACCGATGGCACTGCTTCTAAGGATCATGGTGGCTTCTCCCTGTGTGTCCTGCAAATGGACGATGCGTTGAAGGATAACGCAAAAGGCGGCGGGGCGCGACATTCGCGCCCCGCCAAATCACTGATGTGATTGCCTCAGTTCAGAGTGAAATATTTGATTTTGGGCGAATCCTCGGGCTCGACCACGGTGCCAACGTTGGACTTCATGCCCCAGTTCAGCACCTGATGGTGGATCGGGATATAAAGCTGTTCGTCCTGCACCACCTGCCAGATCTCGGCGATCTGATTGTCGCGTTCGGGCAGGTTGGTTTCCGACGCCAGAGCCTGAATCTTGGCGTCCAGTTCCGGGTTGCTGTAACGGGTGCCATTCCACGAGCCGTACTTCTCACCCTTGGTGTGGGCGAGGAAATTGAAGATGTATTCCGAGTCATAGGTCGGAACGCCCCAGCCCAGCATGTAGAAGTCGGTTTCCAGGTTGTTGATCAGCGGGAAGTGCTGCGCCTTGGGTTTGGCATCCAGGTTCACCGTGATCCCGATCTGGGCCAGCATGCCGACAGCCGCCTGACAGATCGCCTCATCATTGATGTAGCGGTCGTTCGGGCAATCGAGCTGGATGGTGAAACCGTCCGGATAGCCCGCTTCGGCCATCAGAGCCTTGGCTCCCTCGATATCTGTCGTCGAGGAGCTGTCCATGCCCTCATCCCAACCATTCACGAAGGGCGGGGCAATCATGCCAGCCGGGGCCGATTGACCACGCATGACGACCTGTTTGATCGCATCGCGGTTAATCGCCTTGGACATGGCTTGACGCACGCGTACATCGGACAGGGGGTTCTTGCCGTCGACATTGTCGTTGGCCAGATCCGCATCGCCCTGGTTCAGACCAAAGAAGATCACCCGATTCTGCGGCGCAGTACGCACGTCCAGACCGTTGGCGCCGGCAACCCGCTCAAGGTCCTGAACCGGCACGTCCTGAATGAAATCGACTTCGCCTGACAACAGCGCCGCAACGCGGGTGGCTGCGTTCTGGATCGGGGTATAGACGATCTCGGTTACCTGCAGGGGGAACTCGTCTTTACCCCAGTAGTTTTCGTTGGCGGCCAGTACCGTTTTCACGTCCGGTTCGCGGCTGACCAGCTTGTAGGGTCCGGTGCCGTTGGCGTTCTTGGCAGCGAACGTGTCTTCGCCGCCCTCATAGTCCTGAACCTTCACGGCATTGTTCGCCTCAGCCCAGTCCTTGTCCATCATGAACATGTTGGTCAGGTTGTTGGGCATGATCGGGTTCGGACCATCGGTTTCGATCTCAATGGTGTATTTATCCGGCGCGCGCACCTCTTTGACTGAGGCCAGCAGCTCCTTGTAGTCTGAATCCGGCGTCATCGCGCGGTTCAGCGAGAACAGGACATCATCGCTGTCGAACTCGGCCCCGTCGTGGAAGGTGACGCCTTCACGCAGTTTGAACACCCAGACATTCGGATTGGCCTCGGACGGGCCCCACTCGGTCGCCAGCGCGGGCACAAGGGCACCTGAATGGTCACGCATGACCAGCGGCTCCATGATCTGGTGCGCCAGAGCCGATGTTGGGCCTTCGTTCTGGGCGTGCGGGTCCAGCGTCAGCGAGTCCCCGGCACGCGCCCAGCGCAGAGTATCAGCCGATGCGCCAGCCGCCATCAACGCCGTGGCGCTGGCGGCGATCATCAGGTTTCTTAGGATCATCTTAGTCTCCCCGGTTTTTGTTTGCTCCGTCCTTTCAGACGGTGGGCCGCTTTTTGCAGCCTCGGTGATCCTGATCATCCAGATCATTTTGACGGTTGCAACAATTGATTGTGAATAACCGTGACGACCCAAGGGAAAGTCAGACCCGACTGCCGATACCAGATGGTCAGAGAATTCATTTCAGAATGGCCGAGTGTAGATGCGGATCGTCCGGAAGGACGCGCCCGGTCGGGGTGTCACATCGCGCATCGACGTCGTCGCAACCCATCTGAAACACGGTGTCTGGTCGATGTTTTTCGGCCCGGTATGGCCCGACCTGTGCGAAGCAACCTTTTTTCTGAGGTTCACCGCCTTGATGACCTGCAATGCAGGACTAAAAGAGGCAAATCTCCTGACCGTACAGGCGTTGTTACGGTTCACCAAACCCACTGTTGCGCTTATTGGTACAATGTCTTCGCAGATCTGTTCGGTGTTTATTACTTTGGCCTGGAACACTTGTAAGGTGTACAAACAATGGGCTGATATTAAAGTGATGTTTTGAAACACACACACCAATTCAACCAAGGTATCCAGGTTTGACGTTATGCAAATTGAAGAAACCGAACTTCCGGGGTTGAAGGTGCTGACGCCGGCACGTTTCGGCGACTCGCGCGGCTTTTTCAGCGAAAGCTGGAATCGTCGTCGGTTGGAAGAGTGCGGGATCGATCTGGACTTTGTGCAGGACAATCATTCACTGTCAGCGCAGGCTGGCACCCTGCGCGGGCTGCATTTTCAGGCGCCACCTGCGGCCCAGGACAAACTGGTACGCTGCGGCCGGGGCTCTCTGTTTGATGTGGCTGTGGATATCCGCAAAGGATCGCCAACCTATGGCAAATGGTTCGGAGTTGAATTGACGGCAGAGAACGGCAAGCAGCTCTTGGTGCCCAAGGGGTTTCTGCATGGTTTCGTTACCCGGGCGCCCAATACCGAGGTGATCTACAAATGCACCGATTATTACGCGCCAGACTGTGACGGTGTCATTGCATGGTACAGCTGCGGCATTGACTGGGGTTTCGATGGTGCCCCTGTACTGTCTGAAAAGGACTCAGTGGCGCCCGCTCTGGCCGACTTCGACAGCCCATTCACCTGGGAAGGATAAGAGATGAAGTTTCTGGTCACAGGCGGCGCGGGATTCATCGGCTCGGCCGTGGTGCGGCTTGCGGTTGCACGTGGTCATGAGGTGGTGAACCTGGACGCGCTTACCTATGCCGCCTGCCTGAAGAATGTGGCGGAAGTTGAGAACAGCCCGCTTTATTCCTTTGAACATGCCGATATCCGCGACCGTGATGCACTGGACGGCATCTTTGCGGACCACAAACCGGATGCGGTGATGCACCTGGCAGCGGAATCCCATGTGGACCGATCGATCGATGGGCCCGGCGATTTCATCGAAACCAATATCACCGGTACCTTCAATATGCTCGAAGCTGCCCGGAAGTTCTGGACCAAGACCGGCAAGCCGGAAACCTACCGCTTCCACCACATCTCGACGGACGAAGTTTTTGGAAGCCTGCCTGCCGACCGGTCGGTGAAATTCACGGAAGACACCTGCTACGATCCGCGGTCGCCCTATTCGGCCTCAAAGGCCGCCAGCGACCATCTCGTGCGGGCATGGCGTGAAACCTATGGACTGCCGGTGGTATTGACCAACTGCTCAAACAATTACGGGCCTTACCATTTCCCGGAAAAGCTGATCCCGGTGGTGATCCTCAATGCCCTGGCGGGCAAAGAGCTGCCGATCTACGGCGACGGCTCCAACGTGCGTGACTGGCTTTATGTTGAGGATCACGCCGACGCGCTGCTGCTGGTGGTGCAGAAAGGCACGCTTGGGCAGACCTATAACATCGGCGGCGAGAATGAGCGGTCAAACCTGGAACTGGTGCACACGCTTTGCGAGATTCTGGATGACAAACGTCCGCGCGCGGACGGCAGATCCTACAAGGATCAGATCACCTTTGTCACCGACCGTCCGGGTCATGACGCACGTTACGCCATTGATCCGACACGTATCCGGAAAGAGCTGGGCTGGCGCCCTTCGGTAACGGTTGAGGAAGGGTTGGAGCGCACCGTGCAATGGTATCTCGACAACGAGGGCTGGTGGCGTGCGCTGCAGGGCCGCGACGGCGTCGGCAAGCGACTGGGCACCGGGACCTGAAGGCGTTCCGACAGGAGGGGATGGAACAAGATGGCAGAAGGGCGGGGCTGATCCCATGAACATTCTGGTTTTCGGCAGAACCGGCCAATTGGCGCGCGAACTGGCAAGGCAAGGGGGTGTGACCTGCCTGGGTCGCGACCAGGCGGATCTAAGTGATCCTTTGGCTTGTGCGGATGCCATCCGGGCGCGGGGTCCGCAAGCCGTGATCAATGCCGCCGCCTATACCGCCGTCGACAGGGCAGAGGAAGAGGAGGCGCTGGCCACTGTGATCAATGGCGAAGCACCGGGGGCCATGGCCCGGGTTTGCGCAGAAATGGGCATCCCCTTTGTGACGGTTTCTACGGATTACGTCTTTGACGGCAGCGGTGAAGTGCCCTGGCAAACGACTGACACGCCGGCTCCGGTCAGCGCCTATGGCCGCTCAAAACTGGCGGGCGAAGAGGCGGTCCGTAGGGCGGGAGGCACTCATGCCATACTGCGCACCTCTTGGGTGGTGTCGAGCCACGGAAATAACTTCGTGAAAACCATGCTGCGACTGGGGCGCGAGCGAGAGCGGCTGACCATCGTTGCCGACCAGATCGGAGCGCCGACCCCGGGCCGTGACATTGCCGCCGCCTGTCTGGAAATGGCGCGGCAAATAGGCAAAGACCCGAGCAAGTCCGGCCTTTATCATCTGGCGGGCGCACCTCAGACCAGTTGGGCAGGCTTTGCCCGGGAGATTTTCAGACAGGCCGTGATCGACTGCGTGGTAGAGGATATCCTGACCTCAGATTATCCGACGCCTGCGGCGAGACCACTCAACTCCCGGCTCGATTGCACCTTGTTAGAGAACGTTTTTGGTATCCCCCAGCCGGATTGGCGGTTGGGGTTAACTGATATTCTTAAAGATTTGGGAGAGGTTTCATGACTGATGTCACACGCAGTTCTGGCAGGAAAGGTATCATCCTGGCGGGCGGTTCGGGAACCAGGCTTTACCCAATCACCATGGCGGTGTCGAAACAGCTATTGCCTCTCTACGACAAGCCGATGATCTACTACCCGTTGTCCGTTCTGATGCTGGCGGGTATCCGCGAAATCTGCGTGATCACAACACCACAGGATCAGGAGCAATTCATCCGGTTGCTGGGCGATGGCAGTCAATGGGGGATCGACCTGACCTTTGTGGTTCAGCCGTCACCGGAAGGGCTGGCGCAGGCGTTTATCCTCGCCGAGGAATTTCTCGATGGCGCCCCCTCGGCGCTGGTGCTGGGCGACAATATCTTTTTTGGCCATGGCTTGCCGGAACTTCTGGAAGCAGCGGATAGCCAGAAGGTCGGCGGCACCGCCTTCGGGTATCACGTGGCCAATCCGGAACGCTATGGCGTGGTGGCCTTTAGCAAGGACGGAACAGTGCAGGAAATCATTGAAAAGCCACGCGTTCCCCCCTCGAACTATGCCGTAACCGGGCTCTACTTTCTGGATGGCAGCGCGCCGCGGCGTGCGCGAATGGTGACGCCTTCGCCGCGCGGCGAATTGGAAATCACAGATCTTTTGCAGATGTATCTGGACGACGGCACCCTGCGGGTGGAAACCATGGGCCGCGGCTATGCCTGGCTGGACACCGGCACGCATGGCTCGCTTTTGGATGCGGGCAATTTCGTGCGCACCTTGCAGGAGCGACAGGGGCTGCAGGCTGGCTGCCCGGAGGAGATCGCTTTTGGACAGGGCTGGATCGATCGTGACTTGATGAAAAAACACGCCAGGGCATTCGAAAAAACCCGGTACGGCGCGTACCTTGCGGCTTTAGTCGATGCCGAAGACACGGAATTTCGCGATTCCGCATCTTAAGCCGATAGTCTTGCTGACGGCGCCGGATAACAGGTTCCCGGTGGTCTGCCGTGCTACTCGGTTCCGCTGTATTTCCAGTCTGCGTTCTTTTTGGCGCAGAAGGTCGATGCATTGCCGTACTGAGTATTGAAGGCTTAACCCGTTTGCTTGTCCCGCCGATCTTGTTGTGCCGGAAAGTCACTGCCGAAACTGCCGATTGGTGTTCTCGGCAGTTCCTTTTTTTCAAAGCGAAGCCAGATCGCAACCTGCTCTTAATTCACTGCAGCGTTTATTGGCGTTGTGATCAGCGACGGTGTAATCTGGCTGATTGTTCTGCCCCATTTTGTGACGGGGTTTTCTGCGATGAAGATGATGTCGTTGCTGCGCAGTTCGAATTGCGCGGCAAGGGTGAGTTGTGCGGCGTTTCGGATGTCGAGGTGCCATGCGGTGACGGCACCAAATTCCCGCGCATCCTGCGAGGCGCGCAAAACGTAGACTTCCGAGGCGTCACCGGTCTCTTTCGCGATCCCGCCACCGGTGTCAAACAGCGCATCCGCCAGGCTCGCTTCGTGGCCGAATGGCAGAGCGTAACGGCCCTGGGTGCGGACCTCGCCGCTGAGATAGACGTAATCCCTGTCCACCGCGTCCAGCTCAATCGACTGGATGAAGTTGTCACGGCGTTCATTCAGGTCGGCCCGTTGCAGATTGACGGCGGTCGAAAGCTCTTGCAGGGCGGTTTGACGACCTTCCAGAACAGTTTCGCGCAGCTGGATTTGCTGAACAAAAAAGCGTTCGGCGCGATCAAGGTCGTAGTCGGTGTCGACAAAGACCGAGTCATTGGCGACCAGATTCAGGTTCTGCAGATCCGTGCGCGAGTAGAGATCTTCGAGTGGAATCTGATACATGCGGCCATCGCGATAGATCCGCACCGAACTGTTATCGATATCACTGACCGAGACGGACCCAGCGGCGGACAGCGCCTCGCCCAGCGTCAGCTGTGTCAGGGTGATGGGTTGTACGCCGGGTTGACCCACCGCCCCGCCTACGGACACGCGGCGCGAGTTGAATTCGGCGATCTCAAGGCTGAAGGTCGGATCGATCTGGTTCTCGACCAGGCGCCGAAACAGCAGAGCCTCGGCCTCATCCACTGTCAGCCCGACCAGCCGGACGCGGCCCACATCGGGGATATTGATCGACCCGTCATCCTGCACGGTGTAGCCGTTGCGGCTGTTTTGGGCGGCCAGCAGTCCCGACAGTTCACCCGCTGTGCCTTGCGTCGACGGGGTGGACAGCACCAGCACGTCGCCGATGCCAATAGTATAGGGGCCCGGGTTTATCTGCGGCGGCGGGTCCAGTTGCAATCCCGCGCGCGATCCATCCTGGGTTGAAGGTGCCTCGGGCAAGGGGCCGGTGCCGCGCAGGCTGGCGCTGGAGCCGGATCCCGCCGACAGCCCGAATACCGAAGGCAGGGTTTTTGGCGAATAGGGCGAGCGGTTGGCCACCAGCACGGTTTCCGGCGTCACCGGCACGACCCGTACCTTGCCGCTGTCCGAGACGCCCGCAGTTACCGAGGGGCTGCGATAAATGGTCGAGCATCCGGCGATCAGACCGCCAAGAGCCAGCGCACTGAGGAAGAGTGGAATGTGGCGCACGATGTGTCCTCCGCTGTTCAAAAATCTAGGTATCATCCGGCACAACCTTCATGAACATGTTGCCCAGAAATGCGCCAGTCCATTGCGAGGACTGGACAATCTTGCGGGTGCTTCCCTGCACCCAGTAGGTATTGGTAAAGCTTTCCGCCACCCCATAGCATTGCTCTTGCAGCCGTTGAGTGGCGACAGGGGCGCCACGCAGGACAATGTCCTCGGACCCTAAGGTGCTGATCTGGCAAATATACGCGTGCAGCTCGATCTCATCATTACCGTTGAGAAAGCTGTGGAACCGTTCGACCCGACCCTCGCCGCCATTGAGGATCAGATCGGCGCTTTGGCGGACATCCGAACCGGCCATGCCCCCACCGAACCCTTTGGTCGAGGTCAGGAACCCCTGTTCCAGCGTAATCGTGGCGCCGTCGGCGGTCAGCCAAGTCTGCACTCCGTCCCGCTCGACCTCAAGCAACATGACACCGCTGAGGTCGCTGGCAGGAAACCCGACCTCAAGCCGGGGCGGGATCGGGCGGCGCGCGGCCAGCGCCTCGGCGCGGGGGTGGAACCGGGGCGCGTTCGGTTGCAACGCGCCGCGCAACAGGTCGAAATCATCCTGTGCCTCGCCGCAGGACACAAGAAGAAGCCCAAGAAATGCGGCACGCAGGGCCTTCATCTCCAGAACCTCCCCCAGCCGCGGGACAACTGCTGCGCGCGCGCCTCGCGGGTCACACCGTAAAGCCGGTTGCGTACGTTCAGCCGTGCGCCGCCATCGCGCAGAACCGGGCGGATCGTTTGGCTGATTTTATTGCGGGACGGTCGCCCGGTCAGCCACGAGACCGGAATTTCCAGCCGGATACCTTTATCGAACGAGCCCTCACCGAAATCTTCAAAGCTTACATCGGTCAGAGTAAAGAAGGCGCCGACCTTGAAGCCATTGTTGAACTCGCGATCCAGAGAAAAGGTCGCCCCGTAGTCGCCTGCCAGATACCGGCCCGCATCAATCTGCGCATGATAATCCCCCGGCAAGTCGTAATAGGCCGAGACATGGCCGGTGGCGACTTTGTAATCCTGAAAGCCGAACAAAACGTCAAAGTCGCGTTGGGCGACGTAGTTGGCCTCGATCCCCAGCGCCAACCGGCTGTCCGTCGGGTACCAGAGCAGTTCAGTCGACAATCCACCGAACATGGTCTCCAAATAGCCCAGCGTGGTGCGCGCATAGAAGTTTTCCGCGGGCCGCCACAAATATTCTGCAGTCAAGTGTTCGATCCGCAGATTGGATTCCCGAGCGTAGATCGCCCAATCCGATCGCACATGTGGAAGCACCGAATCCGAAACACGGGTGCTGTCATCCAGCGTGCCGATGATCGGCTGACGCAAACCCGTCGACAGAGTGAACCCGGGCGTCAGGGTATAATCCAGCCCGAGCGCCGCACCGATTTCGTATCGCACCGGGTCATCGGGGTCGAAAAAAGAAAGATTCAGGTAGGGTCCAAACCGATACGAGAAATGCGGATAGGCATCGCTGATAATACCGCCCTGGATCAGCGGGATCGTGTCTGAAATCTCGGCCCGGGCAAAGCTGCGCCAGGCGTTATCGGGGTCGTGCTCAAGCTCATACAGATCGCTCCGATTTACCCGGACCGCGCTTAAAGGCACTCCACTGGACATAAGAGCGATGTCAAAATATTCTGCCTGAGGCGGCTGCTCGTTCGCCAGCACACGCGCGGTGCGGCCAAGGGCCTGTGCCGCCTGGCCATAGGTATTGTTCTCGACCCCGACCCCAACTGTATCCCCGGATTCAGAAAGGTAGACCAGCCGTAACCCTTCCTGCTCCAGTGCCGTTTGCAACTGATCCCGGATATCCGCCTCGTTGCGGGGGCGGGTCAAGGCAACCTGATCTTCCGGCACCAGAGGCGGCGGCGCGGCGCCCTGCCCGCCCGGAGCCACCGTTTTGCGCGGATCGATGAAGTAGCTGTAGGTCACTCCAAGCGTGGTGCCGTACAGATAAGAAGCCGTCAGCTGAGACCCGTTTCTAAACCTGTATTGAGCACCGAAATTGAACGGGGATTTGACCCTGAAATTGTCATTTGTGCTTTCTTGGGTGTAAAGGTCGGGGGAATATTCGGCCAGAAAAGTGAGGCGGTCACTGTATTGCCAGATGGCGCCCCCGAACAATGCAGCGTCGCCATGAAACCAGTTGCCGAAATCCAGCTGGCCGGTCTCTGAAATACCGCCGGCGTTTGCGTTATTTCGCGTGTCAAACCGGTCGCCGAATACGCTCAGCGGGTTCGAAAACGCACCGCGTCCGGCCATGCGCCCCCACCCAATGCCACCAGTCAGTTTGAACCGGTCTTGAAAAGTTTTTGTGGCAACGAAGTATTCCGCAGCATAGATGCCGGTGCCGCCAAAATCGCGCAACCCCATCACAATAGCCGGTCCGCTTCTGCTTTCTTCGCGCAGCCGGAAGTGGACGTCGAAACTGCGGTCGTAGCGTGTGGAATCGGGACCATCCAACCTGTCGAGAACAGCGTACCGGAAACTGCCATGAACCCAGGGCAACATCTGGAAAGTCATCGTCGCCCGTCCGGTATTTCTGAACCCCGCCCCCGTGAAAACAAGCGTGCCGTCGTCGAACATCTCAGCAGTCGGGATATCCAACAGGCCGGGCGTGCCATATGTCGACACCGACTGCGCCCGAGCCATGCCCGCAGCGACGGCGCACGCCAATATCAACAGGCGCGTTAGCCCACTTTTCACCGCTCGATTCTTCACTTCAAATTGTCGCTGTTTTTTCTTGGCGCCTGATTAGCCGCATTTCCGAATGGGGTCTTGTGTCATTTCAAATTCACAGGGTTTCATTCACCTTTGTGGCGAATCTGCCAATTTCCATGGCCCGTATCGCAGTTTTCGGACTCTTGAAAGAAGGCACTTTGCTCCGGAGGTCATTTAGGGCGCAACAATGTGCGGCATGTTTGTCACCAAGCCGCTGAAAAACATCACTTTCCCTGCATTTTTTATTTTTTTCCATGGTGCGGCATTTTCTGTGCCTATCGGCTGTGTTAGCGTCCGGGGCAAGACTTGCTTTAGGAGATTCAAGATGATCAGAAAGACGCTTCTGATTTTTGCCCTCTCAACCACAAGCGTGTATGCGCAGGAAACGCCACCCAGTCCGGCAACGCCCAACCCGGCGCCAGCAGCCCAGGCAGGTGGCGGTGCAGGTGCGGCAGGCGCGGCCGCAACTGCAGGTGTCACCGGATTTGTGCCGCTTGTTGCACCAGCGCTTGGCGTGGCCGCGGCTGCTGTTGGGCTGGCTGCCGCTGGCGGCGGTGGATCAACAAACAGCACGACAAGTACGGTTGGCACCACGAAATGAACCTTCGACTTCAAACAAAAAACAGCGCGCCTAAAAGGTGCGCTGTTTTTTTGCTGCTGTAGCTGGTGATCAGTTGCTGTAATACTTGTTTGCGTGGCCGCCATAACTATAGCCGTAATGCCTGGCGCTTCGGGCGTTGATCTGACCCAGCACTATCCCTGTCAGGCGTTGATTATCGGTGTGGAACAAACGCATGGCCTCGGTGACATCCTGTTCGGACGTGTCATTCCATTTGATGGTCAACAGCACCGCATCGGCATTGCGAGCAATCAGGCGCGCGTCGGACACCAGCAATGTCGGTGGCGTGTCGATCAGGATAACGTCATACCGCTTGCGCATGTCCTCGAGAAACACTCGGAACCGTTCCGAGGCAAAAAGGTCTGCCGCATTGGCTGAAGTTTCTTCGCCCGCCAGAACGTCACACCCCAACAGCGGATCCTGAAAGATTGCCTCCTGAGCCGTCGCGTCCCCTGCCAGAACTGACACGATCCCTTTGTGCGGCACGTCCATCAGTTGCAACGTCAAGGTCAGGCGCCGGATATCGCCTTCGACCAGCAGCACCTTTTTGCCGATCCCGACGAAATTCTGCGCCAGCGCCAGAGAATTCGTCGTCTTGCCCTCACCCGGCAGCGAAGACGTCATCACCACGACCTGCGGCGGGTGATCTACATTGGACAACATCAACGAGGTGCGCAGGTTGCGCACCGCCTCGGCCGCGGCCGAAGAAGGCTTGTCGGCGAGGTATTCCAGAACCTTGCGGCGTCCGCGGGCGGGAAAGAGTGGAATCTGACCCAGAACGCTGTAGCCGGTTTTGCGCTCCAGCTCCTGCGCCGACCGGTAGCCTGCGCGCCGCGCTTCATTCAGCAACACAATGGCCGCGCCCAGCATGACGCCCAAAATAGCCGACAGCGCAAGGATCAGAGGCTTTCGCGGTGCCGAAGGATCGCTGGGGATCACGGCACGCGACAATTGGCGACTGTCCGCTTTCTGGATACCTTCCTGCGCCGATGTCTCCTTCAGCCGGGCCAGAAAATACTCATACAGCAGCCGGACCGCTTCGGCCTCACGCGCCAATTGCTGAAGTGTGATCAGATCCCCATTCTGCTGCGCGATCTGCTTACCCAATTCTTCAGCCGATTGCGTCAGGGCCTCAACCTGCTGATCCGCCCGCCGCGCCTCGAGCGCGGTGCGTGCCACCAGGCGCTGGAAGGCCGTGTCAAAGGCGTCTTCACCTGTGCCGGATTCTTCGATCTGACTGAACAGGCGTTGAAGCTGCGGATCCTGGCTGGCTTCGGCTTGTTCTTCGAGGCTGTCTGATGCGTTCAACGCGTCATACCGGGCCTGCGCCGAGACGCTGGCCGCTTCGGCTGAAACGCGGCGTTCACGCAGGTCCTTCAACTGAACTTCCTGCAATTGCAGCGCCTCTGGTGAGATCAGGGCCGTAGAGGCGTTGAACTCGGTGACCTTCGCCTCCGAAGTTTCCAGCTCGATCTGCAGCTCAGCCACCCGATCGGTCAGCCACGAGGTCGCCTGTTCGGTGGCTTCGAACTTCACTTCGATCTGGTTCAGGACGTAGAGCTCGACAATGGTGTCCGCAATCAGCGCCGACTTGCGGGCTGACTCGGTTTCGACCGTCACCTCGAACACCAGGCTTTGCGGCACATTGCGAATCGCGGCCTTCCCGATCAGTGCGGAAATCACATCGTCCCGGATCAGCTGTTCGGCAAGTTCCTTGGACTCCGGATCAAGGCCGGTCTGAGCTGCAAATATGGATTTAATAAACTGCTTCACCCGATCGAGCGCAGAGACCGGCAGAAGATCTGCATTGAACTCTGGGTCCGAGACCAGGTCCAGCGTGTCGACAACCTTACCCATCAGGCCCCGGGACTTTAGCACTTCCAGTTCGGAATTGACTTCGGCCGTGTCCCCGGCCAGACCGCCAACCACACTTTGCAGATCTACCACGCTGGCCTGATCAGTTTCCAGCATGACCACAGCGGTAGACTTGTACACCGGGACAGCAGCGACAAACGCGTAATACACACCAATCAATATCGCCACGGCGGTGGACAGGGCGACGATCCATTTGCCGCGCCACAGCGTTCCCACCAGCGCGCCCAGGTCAACCGTGTCGTCCGCGGAGCTGTTGCCCACCGCGGGCTCGCCTGTTTGGAAATGCGCGTCATGTATCGGAGTTTGCTTCATATCAAGCTTACGATCCCAAGTACCAGACACACGCGAAACGCGTGTGCTGCCGCTCTCTACAGGCTTCTCGGGCAAGAATAAAGGACTTAACGGCCCGTTCTCAGAAGCACCGCCGAAGCCGTCAGTGAGATGATCTTGAGGTCTTTCAGAAAGCTGCGCCGAGCCAGATAGGCGACATCCATCGCGACCCGCTCGCTATAGCTGATGTCATTGCGGCCCGAGACCTGCCACAGCCCGGTAATGCCCGGTTTCTGAGCAAGATAAGCTGATGCCGAACTGCCATATTTAACCAGTTCGATTGCAACCACGGGACGTGGGCCGACAAAGCTCATCTCGCCTCTAAGCACATTCCAAATTTGAGGCAACTCATCCAGGCTGGTCTTGCGAAGAATGTGTCCAAGCCGATTGATACGCGGATCGTTCGTCAGTTTATGGTCGCGCTCCCACTCTTCCGCTGCTTCCGGGTTGGCGTCCAGGTATGCCTGAAGTCGACTTTCGGCATTCACGACCATGCTGCGAATTTTCCAGCATTTGAAGGGTTTACCATTTTTTCCAATGCGTGTATGTCCGAAAAAGCCGGGTCCGCCATCACTGCGTACAAGGCACCATAAGATAAAAATGACCGGCGCAATGACCGGCAGCAGCAGTAAGGCAAGCAGAAGATCAAATACCCTTTTCCCTAATCCGGTATAAAAACCTGACGGCACCGTGTGCGGTGCCGGTTGGTCAGCCGTGCTGTCTTGAGAATGTGCCGCAGAAGAAAAGTCCAGCATATTTGAAATCCCGAAACATTGGTGCAATGGGTAATACATCGTTTAGATGATTAATTAGTTTTTTACTAAACTCTAAAGTTAAAAATAATAAGATCAAAAATTAACATTCCGCGAAAAAAATTCTGCGCATGCACAAATGTTGCACGAGATGCCTCAGTGGCCGGCACGCGCAGGTTTTCGTTCCGCTCATGAACAACCATAAGGTGAGTTTGCCGAAGAAGTTTCAATGTTAAATGCCTCAATCTGTGCGCGGGGTAGGCGCGCGAATCGCCCACTCACGATTGGCCGCCGGAAAGGGGGCTAAGCACCACAAGGTTCCGCAGCTAATTGCTGGTGCGGTATCGCCCTGCTGCCTTGAGGACACAAAAAGTAACCAATGTGGCCATACGGAAATTCGGCTTCCGCGTTAACTACAAGCCAGTAGGTTTCCGGAGCCTCCGAGATGGAGGGTGGGAGTAATCATCATGCCTAAAATACTCGATCATAGCTAAGCAGCTTTCCGGTTTCAGAGATTGACTGCTCTTTTGACCATCGTAACGGCGATTTCCTGACTGAGGGTTCGTATTTCGGTTCATGCCCTATTATTTATTAGCCCCTAGTTTGACGGGTTATGAGCCCGGCAAGTTCCAGCCGCAAAGAAACGGGAGTGCTATCTCAGACGGCGGCATTGCCGGACCAATTGTTGAGTACGCCGGTTTAGCATCACATGCTTACTTGCCGCTCAAATCCGGGCGACAAGACATGGCGGAGCATCCGGTGTCGTTGATTCGGAATCGTGAAAATTTCCCGGATCAGCCTTATGCCAGCACCATGGCATGAATGCCCCCAGCCGACGTGCCGGAAGCATGTACGCGCGAGATACCGACCGGCAGTATGGAGAAATCGGCAACCTCGACAGATCGGGTATCGCCCCGAACCGTGGTTACAACCAGGGTGCCACCGGCTTCGACATAAAGACCGATCGCAACGTCGGCCAAATCTGCAGTATCCGAAGGTGTAACAGGGACAATGTCGCTTGCAGGGCCCGACAGGCTGGAAACGCGATTGGTGAATGGGTTCGTCGGCATGGTTCAGGTCTCGCTGTTTGTATCGATCAGCGGCACGTTAGCCAAAATTTGTTTAAAGACCCGAAAGTCCACAGAACGTTGCGCCCTGTGTACTACCTGCCTTCCAAAACGAATGGTCCCTTGTGGACGGCACCTGGCAAAGCGACCAGTAATTTGTGTTCAGCTACCCGCCCTCAGCAGCCCCATGAACGAGAAGTATGGGCTGAGCAATGCTCAGCCCTTCGCACCCTGACCGCGCGCGTATATGTCCTCGTAGCGGACGATATCATCCTCACCCAGATAAGTTCCGGTCTGCACCTCGATCAGCACCATCGGAACCGTGCCGGGGTTCTCCATCCGGTGGACGGCACCCAACGGGATATAGACGGACTGGTTTTCCGTCACCAACTGCTGGTGGTCGTCAATGGTCACACGGGCGGTACCCTCAACAACGATCCAGTGTTCAGAGCGATGGAAATGGCTTTGCAGGCTCAGGGATGCACCGGGGTGAACATGTATGCGTTTCACCTGGAACCGGTCGCCGACCACAAGGCTTTCAAACCATCCCCAGGGGCGATGGTCCTTAGGAAAGGTCGTGGCCTGAGATGCGCCTTTTTTCTTTAGCTCGGCAACCGCCTTTTTGACATCCTGCGCGCTGGATGAATCCGCTATCAGAACCGCGTCATTCATAGCCACCGCGATGATGTTTTCCAGACCTATACCTACAACTTCCATCCGCTCGCTGTCCGAACGCAAAAGCGTATTCTGGCAGTCGATCGCGGTGGCACCGCCGCTGGTGACAACACCCCGATCATCCGGGTTGCCTTCGCGCCAGACCGCGTCCCAGCCACCCAGATCGGACCACGCTGCATCAAACGGCACGACTGAAAGGTTGGTTGCCTTTTCCATAACGGCGTAGTCGATCGAGATATCTTCGGCCTCGCCCCATTGATCAGGGTTCAGTCGCAAAAAGCCCAAATCCGGCGTCGCCGTCGCAACCGCCGCTTCAATCGGTGCCATCAACGTGGGAGCGTGCACGCGGAATGCCGCAATAATGTCCGACGCGCGGAACAGGAAAATCCCGGCATTCCATTTGTAGTTGCCAGCCGCCAGCATCTCGGTCGCGCGAGCCAGATCCGGCTTTTCGACAAATTGCTTCAACGGAACCGCAGCGCCATCGCTGTTCGGCGCAGATGCCAGTTCAAGATACCCGTAAGCGGTTTCCGCGTGTGTCGGTGTAATCCCAAACGTAACCAGTTGACCCCGGGCCACAGCCTCCAGACCGCGGGCAACGGCGGCATGAAACGCCGCCGCGTCAGGCACAACATGATCGGACGGCGCGACCAGAAGCACTGCATTCTTGTCTTGCTCGTGCGCGTGCAGGGCGGCGGCCAGAACCGCTGGTGCCGTGTTACGACCCTCGGGTTCGATCAGAATCGTACCTGGGTCAAGCCCGATGGCCTGCAGTTGCTCAGCCACGATAAAACGGAAGTCCGAATTGGTTAGAACCAACGGGGCAGAAAACTCAAGAGCACCGGCTGTGCCCGACAAACGGCGGGCAGACGCTTGAAAAAGCGTTTCCTCGCCGACAAGCGGAACGAACTGCTTGGGATAGCTTTTTCGGGACAGCGGCCACAGGCGTGTTCCGGAGCCTCCACACAGAAGGACAGGTGTTATCAACATGAAAAGCTCGAAATCTCGTCTACTTTTGTCACGGTCCTATTAGATGCGATTTACGGCGGCAAGGCTAGGGCGGGATTAATCCGGCAAAAGTGGTGCATTCACTCGTGCTATCGGGCCGCGCTGGAAACTTGCTCATATCCCACTTACCGCGTTCTAGTTCTGCAATTAACCTGGTCTGTTTCGAGGGTCACAGGAGAGCATTAGGGGGCGCTTCTCTCAAGATGACCGCGCATACCAACTTCGGGCGGTGCCAAATTTTTCGGACCCGCGTATGTCAGCGTGCCGAAATAAATCTGGGCTCAGTTCCGTCAAGGCAGACCGCGCTCAGCAAGCCGGTTGCATAAGCCCCGGTGTCAATGGCAATGCGCCCACGTCTTGCAGTCGTCTCTGTGACAATCGTATGTCCGTGGACGACCCATATACCATCCCGCCGGTCGACAGTTTGGAACCCGGGATGGCCCCAAATGAGCGCTTTGTCGGATTGCAAACCGGGCGCAATAATCGGATCGGCCCCCGCGTGAGCAACAAGAACATTACCAGAAAGTTCGTGGGTTCTCAGACTTTTCAACCAACGGTTCAGAGCATCACCCATCACCTCCTGCAACCTGTCGCGACATTCCTGCAATTCGTCTCTATTCATCTCCGGGCGGATGCCGCGAAGGCCAAACGACGCCAATGTTTGCATCCCGCCATAGTGCAGCCAACGGCGCCCGTGCTTTTCGGGATCCTCCAGAAATTGCAGTAACATGTCTTCGTGGTTGCCTTTCAGACATGTGAATTCCGTATGCTCGCTAATCAGCCGCAACACATCGGCGCTGTACTCACCCCTGTCTATGTAATCTCCAACGAGCACGACGCGGTGATCCTGCGGAATTTTGGGTAGGAGTTTTTCCAACTGGACGATGCAACCATGCACATCCCCGATCACGCATATTGGACTTTCAGGCGTAGGCGTAGAAAACGCCGCGCGCCACCCAAATCGTTGAAATAAGGATGACAGCATGATGCTTAGTCTCCTGCATGTATGAGCGCCTTGAGACAAAGCGTTGTGACGCACCCGCCCCGAACCAAAGCGTGATACCCTCAGATGCAGATCTGGGCAAGCGGGCGCTCAGGCTGCTTGGCAAGCAGGGACACCCATTTGGATAAGCCGGGCGCCCTTTATTTTGTAGACACCCGAAATGCGTGTGCGCCCTGTCTTCATGAACCAGGATTTCAGGGGCTCTGGGTAATAATCCGCCATTATCTGGCTGAAATAGTCGAAATCTGCTTGCGCAAGGCGGCGTCCGTTTCGGGAAGGCCCGTGAAATCCGAAGGTTGTGTCCGGGTCTACACATGCCCCCGGCAACCCCAAGAACATTGTGCAGGTCGAAAAACAGACACGTCCACGGATTTCAACCGCGACCCCGTTGCGTTGCAGATTCTCAAGTTCAATCAGGCGGTCATGCAAATAGCCGCCCCGATCATTACCCACTATAAAAAGCTTTCCTTCCTCGGCCGACAATGGCGAAACAACTACTGGTATCAGCAGGACAGCAGCCAGCGCAGAAAGCAAAAGCCGCGCTAATCCAAACATATGACAGTATAGCACATACTTATTCGCCACTCGAACGTGGCTGCTCAGATCCGACATCGCATCCTCTCCAATCTCAGTAGAAGTCTGGATCAGAGTTAAAGAAGTGCGGGGCCTTGAATGAGCACGGCAGCTGTCAAAATTATGTTTTAAATCAACTGTTTAATTTTGATTTTACTAAAAATTTCTCTCTAAAATCTTTACTCGGAAGCATGCCGATACATCGTCGAAAAATAGTCAGAATAGCGACAACATCGTGGGTCTGCCGTTGAATTTTTCGACAAGGGAATCATACGAAACAATTGGGCGTAGCAATTTGTACGCCACTATTCTTTTTGGCGAGTCGAACCGGATAAATCAGCTAAACGACACAGGTTGGACCGGCTCCTGCCTGAAGCGAAATTAGCCCTTTCGGCAACCGCATACTGCTGACCGCTTCAGAGCCGCAAGACAGCTTCAAAGCCACCAATCCTTTGCAACTGAGTGCGACGCGGACACATAAAGCTGCGAGTCTGCAGTCATAATTCCGAGGCCAATATGTGCCTGCATGCCAGACCAGTAACGGTGTAGGACTACTGTCTGGCATGACAAACTTCATCATTACTGCCGACAGTCATGGCCACCGCGTTTCCGATGGTCTGTTAGCTTTGAGGAAGCTCAGGAATATGCCGCATGCGTCTGATCGGTGAGTTTTCCGGATGTCAGCGCCGCCAACGCCACCATTATCGCGGCTGTGCCAAGCACAAGGGATAGCCCTCCGACTTGATAGGTCAGGCCGGACAGGACAGTGCCAACCAGACGGCCCGTCGCGTTTGCCATGTAATAAAAACCTACATCCATTGTGACCCGCTCGGACTTGGTAAAGGCCAGGATCAAGTAGGAGTGTAGCGAGGAATTGACCGCGAAGATTGCGCCGAAGCCCAGCAAGCCCAGGACCAAAGTGACGGTCAGCCAGGCCTGCGGTCCTGAAGAGATCAGAACTGCAATTGTCAGCGCGGCAGGAACACAGAACAGAGCTGCGGCCCAACTGCGCGCGGCGCGGATCAGGTCGCCCTCAGTGCGTTCCGCGGCCCGCAGGATTCTCGGAGCGCTGGCCTGAACGGCTCCATACAGGATCACCCAGACGGCCATGAAGGTGCCGATCATGAAGAATGCCGCGCGATTGCCATCTTCGGTACCGTCCGACAGCACGGCGTAGAAATAGATCGGGATGCCAACCACAAACCACACATCCCGCGCACCGAACAGAAAAACCCTAGCTGCCGAAAGCCAGTTCACGTTGGCGGATTTCGAGAAGACCTCGGAGAACTTTGCGCCCTTGCGGCCCTTCGGCAGGCCGGGGGGCATGAACAGGATGACGGCCACAAGGATCACCGCCAGCACTATCGCCATGATCAGAACGGCCCATGTGAAACCCAGCGTTGCCAGCAGAGCTGCCCCGAGCAGGAAGCCCAGCCCTTTCACCGCGTTCTTGGAACCGGTCAAGACGGCAACCCAGCGGAACAGCCCGCCAGCCTCGGTGGGTGCCAACAGTTTGACAGCGGATTTCGACGACATCTTGGCCAGATCTTTGGCCACACCGCTGGCTCCTTGAACGGCCATGACAAAGGCAACAGAGGCACCAATCGTCCAGTTAGGGTCTAATTGAGTCAGTGCCAGCAGCGCAACGACCTGCAGCCCCAGCCCGGCATACAGCGTCGAGGTCAGCCCGAACCGCGCCGCAATCCAGCCCGCTGTCAGGTTCGTCACCATCCCTGCGATTTCGTACAGGACAAACAGATATGCCAGCTGCACCGGCGAAAAGCCCAACGTGTGAAAGTGCAGCAGCACCAACATCCGCAGCGCCCCGTCGGTCAGCATAAAGGCCCAATAGGCTACCGTGACCGCGATATAGGCCGACAGTCCCTCTGGCCTTTGGCTCACAGCGAGGCACCAACCATCAGGGCGACGTCGACCAGACGGTGAGCATAGCCCATTTCATTGTCGTACCACGCGTAGACCTTCACCTGCGTCCCGTTCACCACCATGGTCGAAGGCGCATCGACGATCGAGGACCGCTCGTCATTGGTGTAGTCCGTCGACACCAGCGGGCGGGTTTCATAGCCTAGAATGCCGTTCAGCTCTCCGTCGGCGGCAGCCTCAAAGAAACTGTTCACCTCTTCAACGGTGGTTTCGCGCTCCACCTCAAAAACGCAATCGGTCAGCGAGGCGTTCAGCAGCGGCACCCGCACGGCATGACCGTTCAGCCGTCCCTTGAGTTCCGGGTATATCAGCGTGATCGCTGTGGCCGATCCGGTTGTGGTCGGGATCAACGAATTCAGCGCCGAGCGCGCTCGGCGCAGGTCTTTGGCCGGGCGGTCCACGAGGGTTTGTGTATTGGTCACATCGTGGATGGTGGTCATCGATCCGTGTCGGATTCCGAGGTTTTCATGGATCACCTTGACCACCGGCGCCAGACAATTGGTGGTACAGGAGGCCGCCGTCACGATGTGATGCGTGACCGGATCATAGGTGGCCTCATTCACGCCCATGACGATGTTGGCGGTGGGCCCGTCTTTGACCGGGGCTGAGACGACGACCTTTTTCACGCCCGCCTCGAAATAGGGGGCCAGCTTCGCTTCGGTCTTGAAGATACCCGTGCAATCAATAACCACGTCAATTCCGTCCAGAGGCAACGCGTTCAGATCATTGCTGCCGATGAAGGGCAAGCGTGTTCCGTTGATGGTGACACTCTTGGCATCATGTTCGAAGGTGGCATCCCAGCGCCCATGCACCGTGTCGAACTCCAGCAGGTGCGCGTGCATCTCGGGATCGCCAACGGCATCGTTGATCCACGCGATCTTTGCGCCCTTTTCCAGCATCGGTTTCAGGGCCAGCTTTCCCATCCGGCCCAGACCGTTCACAGCATAAATCGTCATATCAAGCCCTCAACAGACGTCCTTCCAATGTCATCGACAGCAGATTGCAGCGCAATGAGGTCGAGGCTTTCGACCGGCAGAGAGGCAAAGGCTTCGACCCTGCGTTTGAGCACACCGTAAGTATTTTGGAAGGCCAGGCTTTTCTCGGCATCGGTGCCTTCGGCCTTGACCGGGTCAACCATGCCCCAATGGCCACTGATCGGCTGTCCGTCCCATGGCGGGCATTCCTCGTTGGCGGCCTGATTGCAGACGGTTAAAACGAAATCCAGTTCGGGTGCGTCAGGTTTGGTGAACTCGGCAATGTTCTTGGTCCGCAGGACCGAGGTTTCGTGGCCCTTGCCTTTCAGAACCTGCAAGGCAATGGGATTCAGTTTGGAGGACGGCCGTGTTCCCGCCGAATAGACATTGAACCGATCGCCCGCAATCTCGCGCAGCAGGGATTCAGCAAAGATCGAGCGCGCGGAATTGCCCACGCAGATGAACAAAACATTGAATTTCCTGTCAGTCATTGTCTCATCCCCCAGGTTTGGGGACATGCAGATATCAGGTCGACCTCGACAGCAATCGTGCAGCAGAAAGCCAAGCATGTGCTGCACATTCCTCATTTCAATAGAATAGAGCAGTGATGTGCCGGATCGTTCCTGCTTCACCAGCTCCGCCCGTTGCAATGCCTTCAGGTAGTTCGACAGGGTGCTTGCCTTGATGCCAAGCTCTGCCGCCAGTTCTCCTGCCGGGACACTGTCAGGAAAACGTCGCATTAACATGCGAAACACCGATATGCGCTGCGGGTGACCCAGGATGGCCAGTTGGTTCGTTATTTCTTTTAGCATATTTCATGAAATATTAAAATATAATACGTTCGTCAATTCGAATTTGTCGTGACTCTGAAAGCACTCATAACCTATTGAAACGGTGTCACTTACAGGTAAGGTCAGGCGACCCAATCAACCCTGAACCACACAACCTCTTAAGAACCACACCCAAACCAACCGCGTGTATTTCGTTGTATCGAGGCTTGCGCGCGTCAGCATCACCGTTTAAACGGACCCTCGCTTGCCTCAATAGCTCAGCTGGTAGAGCAGGTCCTTCGTAAGGACAAGGTCGGGGGTTCGAGTCCCTCTTGAGGCACCAAATTTCATAAAAATATACTTAATTATCAATATAGTAAGTATAGCGACGCTTTATCGACCCACCCCTTAGCCCAACTTTTGAAAACAACTTCGCAAACAAAGTCGTTTGTTGTACGAAAGGTTAGCGCGAGTGCCAACTGAAGCATGCGGATTTGGCTTCTCCAAAGCCTTGTGACACCTCCAGCAATGTGCTGACAGGTCTTAACTGTCTGAAAAAGCAAGCTGGACCTCGGTACCTGAAACCCCAAACTAAGGAACTTTTTTAGTTTTCAGGTTTGTCCAAAAACCAATTATTCCGAAAACCCATACCCGACCCTTAAGCCGGGTGGAAGCCGTTCTGCTACAATACCCAGCGCTTGTCCGTCCTGATCCAGAGATTCGATGAGAAGCTCATTAACAAAACGTTCCGGCTCAATATCGTACTTAGCGTATTCAGCAGCTTGACCGGGTTTTAAACCGTGTTTTTGAAGGATAGCCATCGCTTCCTCACGAAGAGCAAGTTCGCCACCATCGCTGGAACTCAAGAGGCTCCATTTTCGGTCTAACCTCTTGGTGGTCTGCTGCGCTTTTCTAGCCGCTACTGCTGGGTCTTTAGTTCCAAGGGACTCGAAATGAAATTCCTTCCCGTCGTAGTGAACCTGTAAGTCCTTTGGTATTCTGGGCCGGTAGTTCGCTCTACCTCCACGCCATTCAACATGTTTGATAGTCATTCTTATTGGACCGTGTCTGAACCAGTTCTTCGACATGTGCCACCTATCGGGGTACAGGAAGCATCTAAGGTATGGAAAGCACATACTTTTTTAGAATAGTCTGGCGACCCCGGCAGGATTCGAACCTGCAACCTGCCCCTTAGGAGGGGGCTGCTCTATCCAGTTGAGCCACGGGGCCGCGCAAGGCTCTCTGTACCTTGGTTTTTCGGGGTTGTCATGACCTTTGCACAACAGTTGTAAAATACGTCCTGTTCACGCTACCATCGGACAAAATAACAACGCAGGTGCCCTCCGTGACCACAGAAACAAAACGCCCGCTTACCCTTCGTGATGTCTCGGAAGCGTCCGGAGTATCGGAAATGACGGTCAGCCGGGTCCTGAGAAATCGGGGCGATGTTTCCGATGCCACGCGCACCCGCGTTCTCGCAGCAGCGAAAGAGCTGGGATATGTGCCCAACAAAATCGCCGGCGCGCTGGCCTCCAGTCGGGTAAATCTTGTGGCGGTGATCATCCCGTCGCTGTCGAATATGGTATTCCCCGAAGTACTGACCGGCATCAATCAGGTGCTGGAAGACACCGAGTTGCAACCCGTCGTCGGCGTTACCGACTACCTGCCCGAAAAAGAAGAGAAGGTGTTGTACGAGATGCTCTCGTGGCGGCCGTCGGGTGTGATCATCGCGGGGCTGGAACATACCGAAGCCGCCCGTGCCATGCTGGATTCGTCTGGCATTCCGGTGGTCGAGATCATGGACACAGATGGCAAGCCGGTGGACGCGATGGTGGGCATTTCTCACCGGCGCGCCGGGCGCGAGATGGCGCAGGCGATTCTGAAGGCCGGGTATGAACATATCGGATTCATGGGTACCAAGATGCCTCTGGACCACCGCGCCCGCAAACGGTTCGAAGGCTTCACCGAGGTTCTGGGCAAACACGGCGTTGAGATTGAGGATCGCGAGTTCTATTCAGGTGGGTCCGCTTTGGCCAAAGGGCGCGAAATGACCCAAACTATGCTGGAGCGCTCACCTGAACTGGATTTCCTGTATTACTCCAACGACATGATCGGTGCCGGCGGGTTATTGTATCTGCTGGATCAAGGGATCGAAGTTCCAGGGCAGATTGGCCTGGCCGGCTTCAACAATGTCGAGTTGCTGCAGGGCCTGCCGCGCAAACTGGCCACGATGGACGCCTGTCGGCTTGAAATAGGGCGCAAGGCGGCCGAGATCATCGCCGCGCAACTGGCCGATCCGAATGCCGAGATCGACACCCGTGTGACCCTGACCCCCAAAATCAGTTATGGCGACACGTTAAAACGGCGCTGAGTCGGTGGCGCTGCGACAGTTGGACAACAAGACGGCCCGTGCAGTGTTCATGGACCGCCATGCCTTGGCGGAGCCACCCTCGGGCGGGGCAAGAGGCGCCGATCTTCTGGATCTTATCCGGCGTCTTGGCTTTGTTCAGCTGGACAGCATAAACACGGTCGCCCGCGCCCATGACATGATCCTGTTTTCACGCAGGCCTTCCTATCGAGCCAACAATCTCAAGCGCCTCTACGAACGTGACAGGGCGTTATTCGAACACTGGACCCATGACGCCGCCGTCATCCCCATGGAGTTCTACCCACACTGGCACTTGCGGTTTCAGCGCGACGCAGACCTATTGAAATCGCGCTGGAAGAACTGGCGCCGGGACGGGTTCGAGCAGCAGTTTGCGACCGTGCTGCAGCATATTCGCGATCATGGGCCGGTTTCATCGTCTGACGTTGGCAAGGACGAAAAGAAAGGTTCAGGTGGTTGGTGGGACTGGCATCCTTCCAAAACTGCTTTGGAGTTTTTATGGCGCTCAGGCGCGTTGACGGTCATTGGCCGGAGCGGGTTTCAAAAGCGCTACGATCTGACCGAACGGGTGATCGAAACACATCTGTGTCCGGGCAACATGTCGTGTGATGAGGACCAGACCGTCGATTGGCTGTGCAACGCGGCGCTTGACCGGCTGGGATTTGCCACCTCGGGCGAACTGGCAGCGTTTTGGGACACAGTTAGCACAGCTGAGGCCAAAGAATGGTCTGCAAAGGCTCTGACAAAGGGCGATTTGCAGGAAATCGAGGTTACCTGCGCAGATGGCCGGGTGCGAAAAGTGCTTGCCCGCCCCGACCTTGCTGAGACCACTGTGCCGTCACCTACCGGGCGGATCAGAGTGCTCAGCCCCTTTGATCCGATGCTGCGTGACCGCAACCGGGCCGAGAGATTGTTCGGGTTTCATTACCGGATCGAAGTTTTCGTACCCGCCGCCAAGCGTACCTATGGGTATTATGTATTCCCGCTGCTGGAAGGTGATCGGTTGATCGGTCGGATCGACATGAAAGCGCATCGGGACCGTGGCGTCCTGCACGTCAACTCATTGTGGCCGGAACGGTCCGTGCGATGGTCTGACGCGCGCACCCGGCGGCTGCAGTCGGAACTGGATCGGGTTCGCAGGTTCGCCGACCTTGATAAGGTTGAATTCGCAGCTGACTGGCTAAAAGACCCTAAATAGGGTCTATTCCGCAGCCGACAGCGTCAGCTGAACCGGTTGCAACCCGTCAATTCCACCCTCGATCACATCCCCTGCCTGCACCGGGCCAACACCGGCAGGTGTGCCGGTCAGGATCAGGTCGCCGGGCCGCAGGTGGTAATACCCCGACAGATGGCTGATGATTTCGTCGATCTTCCAGATCAACTCTTCCAGGGTCGCGTCCTGGCGTATCTCACCGTTCACGCTCAGATGAATGCGGGTGTTGTCCTTGGGCGACCAGTCCGCGACAGCGGTCAAAGGCGCAAAAACCACCCCATTCTCAAGGTCCTTACCCAGATCCCAGGGGCGTTGCTTGTTACGTTCGCGGATTTGCAGGTCCCGGCGGGTCATATCCAGCGCGCAACCATAGGCGTAAACGGCCTCTCTGGCCTCGGCACTGCCGGCGCGGAAAACAGGCTTTCCGACGGCCACGGCCAGTTCCATCTCGTAATGGAAATTCTCTGTGCCCGGCGGGTAAGGCACGGTCGCACCGGACAAAACCGCATTCGGGGCTGATTTCGTGAAATAAAACGGGGCATCACGGTCGACCTCATGACCCATCTCGGCCGCGTGCGCCGCGTAATTGCGCCCAACGCAGAAAATACGGCCAACCGGATAAACCGACAGCTGTCCCTGAACTGGAACGGCAATCGGATCAGGAAGAGAAAACAAACTGTCCGGCATGCGTGTACCCCTTTGCGCCAATCAGGACGCATCTTAGAAGAGATGGCGCAGTGGGCAAGACGCCTCTGAGCATGCGCAAGTCTTGCGGGACCTTCAGAAACCATCGGCAAAACAGATTGAATTCATTAGAAAATTGAAACGCTGCGCCTACCGTGTTCAAATCACATCTCGTTCACAATTGCTTTGCAAAGTCTTGGAATACGCTTGCGAGGCCCTACGTTCAAAAAGTGCAGGGCGATGAGCCCCTGACCAATTGGGGCGCAATGCGCTCTGGTCACCGCTCACGCGTTCGGCGGATACCCAAGAGTCCGCCTGAACGATAAGACACCTCGTGCGGCCGGAGTTCTGCTCCGCCAAACCGGGTGCGACTGTTTCGGAGAACTAAGGCCAAAGATGTTACCCCCAACAAGTCTTTGCGCCTGAATGCCTGCTCAATTTTGGGGCTGGAATGTTCTCTGAAGCGCAGGCCGGACCGTCGGACCATACTTGGCGTGACCGGCCTTTGGCCAGGCGCAATATCCAGTACATGTCTGGCCGCCCCGCCGGAGGTGACTCGTACATCTTCGGCGGGGTTTGCGTGTGGATAGTCACGTTTCCAGGTCGTGCAGATCGTTCAAGAGGTCCAGCAGGGCCTCATGACGATCTGGCCCCAATCGGGTCCGCAAATCTTCTGCCAGTCGGAGCGTTATCTGAATATTATCCTGGATGATCCGCTCACCTTTGGCAGTGATTTCCACTATTTGGCGGCGCTTGTCGCACGGATGGGCACGCCGCAGGATCAAGCCCTTGGCCTCAAGCTTTTGCAGAATTCGGGTGAGGCTGGGCAACAACAGGCAAGCCCGATCCGCAAGATGCGTTGGCTCTTGCGGACCTTCTTCGTTCAGGACACGTAGCACGCGCCATTGTTGTTCCGTCACCCCGGCATCCGCCAGCATTTTGCGGATGGGCCCCATGACCCGTTCTCGTGCCCGCAACAGCGCAATTGGCAGCGAACGTGACGTCAAAGGTACGTATTTAGTCATAAGGAATCTTCGCCGAATTCGGGTGATACTGCAACTTTCCAATCTATTTCTCGTTGAAACCTCTCGTAACTTTTATTAGAGACTGTTTGATTGACGCTATATAGCGTCAATGCTGTTTCTGGTTCAGCGCAAATTGCAAAGATCGTTGACCTTTCGGGTTGAATACCCGTCACTGGCAAAACAAAAATTCCACCCTGCGCACAGCCGCGCCTGACTCATTTTAAGGCTTGGCACGAATTGGGGTGCCCATTGACCGAACCAGGAGGCCCGCAATGCCCGCACCCATGAATGAATTCAAACAGGCCCTGAAAAACGGCAGCCGGCTGATCGGGTGTTGGAGCAGTTTCGCCGAGGCCGTCACAGCCGAGATCATGGGCACCGCCGGGTTTGACTGGCTGGTGATCGACGGAGAGCACGCGCCGAACGACATCCGCTCGATCCGGGATCAGTTGATGGCGCTGGCACACAGCCCGTCGCATCCGGTTGTCCGGGTGCCGATTGGCGAGACGGCCCTGATCAAAATGGTTCTGGATGCGGGGGCACAAACGGTTCTGGTGCCGATGGTGGACAGTGCCGAACAGGCGCGGGAACTGGTACGCGCGTGCCGCTATCCGCCCGAAGGGGTGCGCGGAGTTGGCGCGGGTGCAGCACGGGCGACAGCTTACGGATCGGTCTCGGATTACATTCAGTCGGCGGATGAGCAGATTTGTTTACTGGTGCAGGTCGAAAACCGCGCCGGGATGGCTGCGCTGGACGATATCCTGAAGGTCGAAGGGGTCGATGGCGTCTTTATTGGCCCGGCCGACCTGTCCACCGATATGGGCTATCAGGGGAACAGCGCCGCGCCCGAGGTGCGGGCCACCATTGCCGACGCGATTGCACGGATCAAGGCAGCGGGCAAAGCTCCCGGCATTCTGGGCACCACCGACGAAGCATCACAGGCTTATCTGGACATGGGCGCGCAGTTTCTGGCAGTGGGGATCGACGTCATGCTGCTGGCACAGGCATCGCGAGAGCTGGCATCAAAATGGAAGGCGAAATAGCGTCAGCCCTGCATCGAGGCGGCGGCTTGTGCGTAGCCGCCCGAGGCTCCGTCCACGAAATGCACGTGATCGTCGCGCATGGCCGAGGGGACAAAACAGGTCATCATCGCCTCGTCCTGCGCATGCAGACCAAAACGGATCTTACCCTGCCCGCGTGCCTGTTCCAGCATCATCTGAATCTGCGCCAGTGTCGCCGGATCACAATCCAGCGTCATCTTCAGCCCATCATCGAATTTACGGAAATCGGCGTTGCGGCTGACCATGCGTTTGTAATGCCCGGGTTCGAATTTTCCCAGTCGCGTGCCGGACATGAACAACAGCGCGATCAGCAGGTTCTGCCCCAGCAGCGAAAGCTTCCGCACGAACAGGTTATGCCCGGCCCGCGATACGCGGGCGTCGAGTTCGACATCCGGGGGCGGCCAGTTGATCGGAGGGCCGTTTACGGGGACCGGATGGCCTGCACGCTCCAACCCTTCCGAGGCTGACAGAACGGAACGGGCCAGATCGGCAAAATCGCTTTCGGTCGCTTTTGGCGTCGGCTGCACCACAATGGATACGATCTGACCATGCCGCGCCCTGCAGTTGGACCAGCGGCAGGACAGTCCTGTCAGGTCCGGTTGCGCACCTGAACCGGCGGGCTCTACGGTAAATTGGCCCGCCTTCATCTGCGCCTCGGCCCAGGCCAGCCCGCCTCCCGAAAACATAGCATAATCCACCCCGTCCGAGGGCGCGTAGCGTGCCACTCGCAGGTCCTTGCCCGCAAGCCGAATTTCGGACACCGGTACCAAGGCCGCACGCAGCGAGATCGAGAATTCCTCTTCCGCCCAGCGCCGCAGGTCGGCCAGAACGGTACGGGCCGTGTTGACGGCACCTGCCGGTATAGCAAATCCGGCCCCGTCGCCGCCAAAGACATAAGGAAATTCCTTGCCCCGCAGCGCGTTGATCATGGCTGAAATCACCGCTGCTCCGACCATGTTGACTGTCTTGTACCGCCCTTTGGCGATCTCACCTGTGGAGTCGACGATGTCGGCGACGCCCAGCGCCCAGTCGTCAGGTACAGCAGTAAACTGCGCGGGTTCAGCCAGACGGTTGAAATCTCGCAACAAAGGAAGAGTGTCATAGAAGGCGGCCTGGGCGTCTTTCATTGTCACCTCGGGGTGGTCGGTTACAACAATGATAGCCCGAATGTAATCGCTGTCCGGTGAAATCAGTACGACGCACGCGCTTGTGCGGAACTCTGCCACGTGCCAAGCATTTCCCGCGCATTGGGGAAAAGGGGCGTTCCATGAAGGCAGGTCTGGTGGTCTTGTGTCTGGGCTATGTGCTCAGCCAGTTCTTTCGTGCTTTTTTGGCCGTCCTCAGCGTCGATCTGGGCCGCGATATTGGCGCCACGCCCGAAGATTTGGCCTTTGCCTCGGGCTTGTGGTTTCTGGTCTTTGCGGCAATGCAGCTGCCGGTAGGCTGGGCGCTAGACCGGGTCGGGCCGCGACTGACGGCAGCGGTTCTGCTGATGATCGGCGGTGCTGGTGGTGCGACACTGTTTGCAGTGGCCACCACGCCCTTTCACATCGCCATCGCTATGGGGCTTATCGGGGTCGGATGCTCTCCGGTGCTGATGGCGTCGTACTATATCTTCGCACGCGAATACCCGCCCGCGCGGTTCGCCACTCTGGCCGCCGTCATGCTGGGCGTCGGGTCGGTCGGCAATCTGGTGGCCTCCTACCCCACGGCGCTGGCGGTCGAGCTGATGGGATGGCGGGCCACGATGGCGACGCTGGCGGTCTTCTCTGCCGCAATCGCGCTGGGTATCTGGTTCCGCGTTCACGATCCAAAACGGGTTGAGACCGAGCACAGAGGGTCTGTGCTGGATTTGCTGAAAGAACCAGCCCTGTGGGCGATCTTGCCGCTGATGTTGGTCGCCTATGCTCCGTCCGCCGCGACCCGTGGTCTTTGGGCCGGGCCGTATCTGAGCGACATATTCAGCCTCAGCACCACCCAGATCGGAACTGGGACCTTGATCATGGGGGCCGCGATGATTGCAGGGACCTTTGCTTACGGCCCGCTCGACCGGATGCTGGGCACGCGGAAATGGGTGATTTTCGGAGGCAACGCACTGGGCACGACCGCACTGATCTTGCTTTGCCTGTGGATCGACAACGCAGTCTGGCTGTCGGTTGTGCTGATGGCGGTGATCGGGTTCATGGGGGCCAGCTTTCCGGTCATCATGGCACATGGCCGCGCCTTTGTGCCGTCGCATCTGGTCGGACGCGGCATGACCCTGCTGAACCTCTTTGGCATCGGGGGCGTCGGTCTCGCGCAATTCGTGACTGGCCGCATCCATGCCGCCACAGTGGACATCAGCCCGACCGCGCCCTACACAGCGATATTCGGTTTTTTCGCAGTCACCCTTGCCATCGGCTGCGTGATCTACCTATTCAGCCGCGACAGCATCGACTGATGCTGTAACCGTCAGGAGTATCCATGTCCGACCCGCGCGTCATTGCCCCCAATCTCAAACGCCGACTTTCGGGTGTGACCGCAACGATTGCCAGGCTGGTACCGCTGCAGGTGCAGTGGATCGACATCGCCGCAACGGGGCTGGGCCTGCCATCGGACATCCCGCATATCCCGCTGGGCCGCCTACCCTTTCTGTCGCGCAAACCCCTACGCGTCTGGCATGCGCGGCGAAATACCGAGATGCTGCTGGGCCTGATCCTGCGCAATGTCTTCCGGCTGCGGTTAAAACTACTGTTCACCAGCGCCTCACAACGCGCCCATACCGGCTATACCAAATGGCTGATCGACAGGATGGACGCGGTGGTCGCCACCTCGCGCAAGACCGCCAGGTATCTGGAGCGTGACGCACAGGTGATCATGCACGGCATCAACCTTCAGGATTTCACACCACCCAAAGAAAAAGCCGCCGTTCGGCAACGACTGGGTTTGCCGGATGGTCTGCTGCTGGGCTGCTATGGCCGCATCCGGCACCAGAAAGGTACCGACGCCTTTGTCGATACAATGATCGATCTGTGCGGTCGCTTTGACGATGTCCATGGCATCATCATGGGCCGCGCCACCGAAAAACACGCCGTGTTCCTGGCCGAACTGAAAGACAAGGTCACCAAGGAAGGTCTGTCTGATCGCATCCTGTTCAAGCCCGAAGTGACCGTCGATCAGATCGCCGAATGGTATCAGGTTCTGGACTTGTTCATCGCTCCGCAACGGTGGGAAGGCTTTGGCCTGACCCCGCTTGAGGCGATGGCCTGCGGCGTGCCGGTTGTTGCCACAGATGTCGGCGCGTTTTCCGAGATCGTGACCGACCCATCTCTGGGCCGCGTGGTGAAACCTGGCGATATCCCGGCGCTGGCTAACGCCGCCGCCGAAATGCTGTCCGACCGCGATTCCCTTGCGCGATCAGGCACTGCCGCCCGCGCCCATGTTGAGCGGAACTTCGACATCAATGGCGAGGCAAAAACGCTTGTTGCCCTCTATGAACGCCTTCTGAGCGACGCTTGACCCGCTGGGCCGCGTCAAATCGGCGTCATTCCGGCAAATATACCCCGAAAACTCTTTTTTCTTCGCTGCAACGCGGCTATGAACGCGCGTCCTTAACTTTGGAGACATGAAATGGGCTATCGCGTCGTAGTCGTCGGCGCCACGGGTAACGTGGGCCGCGAAATGCTGAACATCCTGGCGGAGCGCCAGTTCCCCGTCGATGAACTTGCCGCCCTGGCAAGCCGTCGGTCGCTGGGCACCGAGGTTAGCTTTGGCGACACGACACTCACTACCAAGGACCTGGACACTTTCGATTTCACCGGCTGGGACATGGCGCTGTTTGCCGTGGGTTCCGAGGCGACCAAGGTGTACGCCCCCAAGGCGGCTGCGGCCGGCTGTGTGGTAATCGATAACTCATCGCTCTACCGCTACGATCCGGACATCCCGCTGATCGTGCCCGAATGCAACCCGCAGGCGATCCACGACTATAAAAACAAGAACATCATCGCCAACCCCAACTGTTCGACCGCGCAGATGGTTGTCGCGCTGAAGCCGCTGCATGACCGCGCCCGGATCAAGCGCGTCGTCGTGTCGACCTATCAGTCGGTTTCCGGCGCCGGCAAAGAAGGGATGGATGAGCTGTGGGATCAGACCAAAGCCGTCTACAACCCCACCACCGAAGTTGAACCGAAGAAGTTCCAGAAACAGATCGCCTTCAACGTCATTCCGCAGATCGACGTCTTCATGGAAGACGGCTCGACCAAAGAAGAGTGGAAGATGGTTGTTGAGACGAAAAAGATCGTCGACCCGTCGATCAAGGTCACCGCAACCTGCGTGCGCGTTCCCGTCTTCGTTGGCCACTCCGAGGCTGTGAACATCGAATTCGAGGAGTTTTTGGACGAAGACGAAGCCCGCGACATCCTGCGCGAAGCACCGGGCATCATGGTGATCGATAAACGCGAACCCGGCGGCTACGTCTCGCCGATTGAATGCGCGGGCGACTTCGCCACCTTCATCAGCCGCATTCGTCAGGACTCGACCGTGGAAAACGGTCTGAACCTGTGGTGCGTCTCGGACAACCTGCGTAAGGGCGCGGCCCTCAACGCCGTCCAGATCGCGGAACTGCTGGGCCGTGAGGTTCTGAAAAAGGGCTGAAGTCGTAAAAATCCAAAAACGCAAGAACCCCGCCTACCAACTGGCGGGGTTTTTTTTGCGCGTCGTTTGACCTAACGCCCTTCGAAACCGGGATGGCCATCCCGCCCCCCTGTCAGTATTCTGCGCGCAAGACCAGACGAGAACGATCATGACGCAAGCAACCTTTTCAATCGGACTCAGTATTGAAGAGGTCGAAAGCGGTCTCTTGGTTCAACAATTCGGCGAAGCATATGTCGCGCGGAACTGGCGCCTTACTCCGCCAGTCAAGCAGGTGATTGAGACGGCTCTTTCCAGCGGATTGACCTGCATGATCCGTAATGATCATCCCCGCCGGAAAGCACGTTGGCCAAACACAAGAGGTGTCGTTTATCTGGCGTTTTCGCCAGAGCGAGGAGACCAATGGTCGCTTGCCATCGATACGTTTCATGCCGGGCGTGGAGATTTTGGCCATGCGGTCTTTAATGGAAAGTACCATGAGCAGTTTATCTCGGCGGGAATTCCCTTTGACTTTGAAAAGCGCAACAGGACGGCGGGCCACCTCGTTGTTGCGCGTGATCTGGTCATCCCAACGCTCAGATTGCTTTCAGACTTTGATCACTCGGTTCTCGCCCTCAACAGAAAGACACATGAAGGTGATGGCTTCACTACTGAATATGTCATTCAGCGCGAAATACTCACGAACTGGTCAAGAACGCCATGGGGGGCTCGATACGACGTTTTTCAGGACGAGTTTCCGTTAGACGGGGGTCTGAATTCCCGACGGGTCGACATACTCGCCCGCGACCGGGTGACCGGCGACTGGTTAGTTATTGAATTGAAACGTGCCGAAGCCAAACCAGCTGCCGTGCATCAGGTAACTGATTATCTGCTCGCGCTTGGCAAGAAGGACGGTTTCGCTCATGGCAGGCTGGACGGCGTTCTTGTGGCCGAGCGTATACCCGCGGATGTTCTGTCCGTCGCCCGGTCCGAGAACATACGCACCTACGAAGCCAGTTGGCCGTTGAAATTGACCCGCGTGGGTTAGCGCCGAAACCTTCCATCTGGAGACTAAACCACGCGAGACGATGGTGCTGGACGAACCGACGCGATCGAGCACCCAGTGGTCAGGAGTGATGCGATCGATTCTGAACAGATATCCGGTTTTGTGTAGCAGTTGGCCTGTCGGCTGACATCAAACAGTTCTGCATTGTATCGTGAGTCCATAGGGTCTCTGGTGGAAATGTGTTAATTAGGGATTAATTGAAGCAGCAGGCAGAAGATTGAGGCAGATCGTGCGTTTCGCGACCAGAAACAAGTTTGCGCAAACCGTTATCGCGGGGTGCGCAGTCTTATTGATGGTGTTGGTGATCTTTGGGTTCACCGGGCGGTATTTTGCGCCCGGGGATTCGATCGCGCTCATGCGACCGCAGGTCGGGGTTCTGTTGGTTTTGTTTGCCGTGATCCTTTTGGCGGTGCACGCCAGAGGTTTTGCACTGGCTTCTCTGGTTTTTGCAATGATTGCGGTGGGTTCCGTCGCGGCCGGGTTCATACCCGCATCCGATGATTGCGACGATACGTGCGTCACGCTGTACCAAAAGAACCTGATGTCCAAGGCCTGGCCGCGGTATCCGCTTGCAGACGACATCCTTCAGTCAAACGCCGAAATTGTGACCCTGCAGGAAGTGTCCAGCCACAATCAGGAATATATGAGCAACCTGTTTGACCATTATCCGAGATCGGCGATTTGCGAGTTTCGACCCGAGCAGAATGTTGCAATCCTGACAACCTTACCTGTTGTCGAAGGAACGGAATTCTGCCTGCATGGGCTTGGTTTGGTAGGGCTTCAGGTAGTCGGCCCGGACAAGCAGCCCGTCTGGGTAGTGTCCGTTCACCTCAACTGGCCCTACCCGTATGAGCAGTTCGAACAAAGCAAGAGAATTGCAAGGCACATCGAACAATTGGAAGGGCCGGTTTTGATCGCGGGCGATTTCAATATGGTTCATTGGGGCAGCAGCGTGCGCCGCATCGGATCCGCTGCCGATAATCAGGTCTTCGGCCCGGCGCTGAACACGCACAACCGTGGCAGTTGGATGCTGCCCATGCCAATTGACAACCTTCTTGTTCCCAAAGGCACGACCGGCACTGCGGAACTGCGCCCGTTCATGGGATCCGATCACTTGGGGATCAAAGCCCGTATCAGCCTGCCCTGAAAGTCGGGTGTCCGGTTTTTGTGACCGCGCTGATACCTTATTGGCCAGTTTCAACCAGGGCCTTCAGTTTGGAAAGACCGCGCTCATAGTCGCCTCCGACCCATTTATCCATCATCAGCCCCATCCAGCGGGACATCGGGTTGAGTCCAAGGTCGGAATCGAACCCCCATGTCACCTGCGTCTGGTCCCCTTCGGGTGTCAGCGTGAACGATGCCGAAGCGGTGCCCATCTGACCGAAATCCAGAGCGGTTTTGACCATCTGATCGGGGACGCTTTCAACGATTTCCTGCGTCCCTGATCCGACCTCCCGGTGCTCCGAACTCCATCTCAGAGTATTGCCCACACCAGCCTCGGGTCCGCTATAGGACAGCTTGGTCTCAGGGTCTCGCGCCAGCCAGGGAGACCATTTCTCGGTCTCCTGCATGGAATTTACGTAGGGAAAGATTGCGCTGGCCGGCGCATCGATAGTGATATTACGGGACACTTCGGCCTTGCCGGGCAACAGGTAAGAAACCCCGATCAGCACCAGAACAAGCGTAAACAGAATAAGAAGAATGCGTTTAATGAATCGCATCACGCGCTCCTGATCCTAAGAAAAACGCAGTGACTATAGCAAAAAAAGGCGCAGAATCAGAGACCTGATCCCACGCCTTTGTTTTTGCGGAACGTCTGAGTGGCTCAGACCACCACGAATTTCTTTTCCTGCGGGTCATAACATTGCAGCCCGCCTTCGCCGATATCGGTCCACAGACCATGCAGGCTGAGCGAACCACTCTCGACCGCGGAAGACACAAAGGGGAACGTCATCAGGTTCTCAAGCGAAGCGACAACCGCCTGCCGCTCGAACTGACGCGCCTGATCAGTGCTGTCTTCGACATCGGAAACCAGATCGTATTTCGGTTTCAGGATATCCATCCAGCGGCCAACAAAGCTTTCCTTTGCTTCCAACTGTGGCGCCTGGCCTTTGCACATGTCGATACAACCCTGAACGCCGCCGCATTGCGAATGGCCCAACACGATCAGATGTGCGACTTTCAGCGCGGTAACCGCATATTCGATTGCGGCGCTGGTGCCATGATGGTCACCGTCCGGAGCGTAGGGCGGCACGAGGTTGGCAATATTGCGGTGAATAAAGAACTCGCCCTGATCAGCGCCGAAAATCGACGTGACATGAACCCGGCTGTCGCAGCAGGAGATGACCATCGCACGCGGGCGCTGCCCTTCGGTTGCCAGACGACGATACCAGACCTGATTTTCGGAATAAGTGGTGGCTTTCCAACCGTGGTACCGCTTGACCAGATAATTCGGCAGAGGTTTGGCATGATCCATTTGCGTGTCCCTGATTTCTTCGCTGAGAGCTGCTCTACCCCGAATTCGCAGAAAATTCGAGCGATTATCCTGCGCGGATGCAAGGTTTTGCAAAGGAATTCATCGCCAAAGTCGGGCTATGCCGTGGGGGCATAGAGATTTAGGGTGAATGTGGTGGATAAGATTATCACGCTTGAACATAAAGAATCCGTCCGGCTGGACCAGGACCGGTTGAACGGGTTGTACCGACAACTGGGCGACAAAAACGCACTGGATGTGCTGTGCCGCACGGTCGAGGAACTGGCCGTGCGCCTGTCGAACTGTGAACGGTTCTGGCGGCAGCGCGATTGGACGGGGCTGCGCAAGTGTTCGCGCTCGCTGGTTGCGATCTCGGAACAGATCGGGATGGTCGCGCTGGCCCGCGTTGCCGGCGATGTGGCGCGGACAGTCGACGCCGGGGATGCGGTCGCCACCGGTGCCACCCTGTCGCGGCTGATCCGGGTGGGTGAGAAATCGCTGACCGTGATCTGGGATCAGCAGGACCTTTCGGTCTGACAGGGCTTGCGGACAGATCAACGACCGCTAGGCTGGGCGCAAATCGAACCAGTCGAGATGCCCATGACTCTGTCCTTCGCTTCACCATCCGAGCCCTCTGTGTCGTTGCATGTCATCGCGCAATCCGATCTTGACGACTGGTTGAGCGGCCAGCCGGATCAGGTCGTATCCTGGGTCAGGGCCAGCGGGTTCACCGGCGCGATGGGTCAGGTCGTGCTGATCCCCGGCCCCGAGGGTGTTCTGACACACGCATTGGCAGGTTACGGCGAACCCTCCAGTCGCGCGCGCAAGCGGTTCCCGCTGGCCGCGGCAGCCGAAGCGCTGCCCGAAGGGGTGTACACCATCGCTTCGGGCGTGCCCGATGACGTGCTGGACACCGAATGCCTGGGCTGGCTTCTGACCGGCTATGCGTTTGACCACTATGCCAGTCAATCCCCGGCAAAGGCTCGTCTGACTGCACCCGAAGGCATAGATGCCGCCCGGATCGAAGTCCTGGCCAATGCCGAGGCCCTGACCCGTGATCTGGTCAACACGCCCACCTCGGACATGGGGCCAGAGCAGTTACAGGCTGCCGCCGAGGCACTGGGCCGGAAATTTGGAGCGTCCTGCGAAGTCATCTGCGGAGAGGCCCTGTTGGATCAGAATTTCCCAATGATCCATGCGGTTGGTCGCGCCGCCGCGCAGCAACCGCGTCTGATCGATATGAACTGGGGCGGTACTGGTCCGAAACTGACGCTGGTCGGCAAGGGGGTCTGTTTTGATACCGGCGGGCTGAACCTGAAACCGGGCAACTCGATGGCTTTGATGAAAAAGGACATGGGTGGCGCGGCGAATGTGCTGGGTCTGGCACGGATGATCATGGCGCTGAAGCTACCGGTGCAACTGCGGGTACTGATACCGGCGGTTGAGAACTCGGTTGCAGGGAATGCGTTTCGACCCGGCGACATCCTGACTTCACGCAAGGGTCTGACGGTTGAGATCAACAACACCGATGCCGAGGGGCGGCTGGTGCTGGCCGATGCGTTGGCTTTGGCGGCTGAGGGGGAACCGGACCTGGTGATCTCAATGGCGACGCTGACAGGTGCTGCGCGCGTGGCCGTCGGTGCCGATCTGGCGCCGTTTTACACGGATGACGACAATGCGGCCAAGGCGCTGGCGCGCGCCGGACAAAAAGCTGCCGACCCGGTCTGGCGGATGCCGTTTCATGAACCGTACGAGGCGATGATCGAACCGGGTGTCGCCGATCTGGACAACGCGCCCTCGGGCGGATTTGCGGGGTCCATCACTGCCGCCCTGTTCCTGCGCCGGTTTGCAGGTGACAGTGCCTATATGCATTTCGACATCTATTCGTGGCAGTCCAGTAAAGCCCCTGGTCGCAGCAAGGGCGGTCTGGGGCAAGGACCGCGCGCCCTGTTGGCCGCCCTGCCCGAGATTTTGGACCTATGACCCAGCAGCGTATCATAAAACCGGTCGTTGACCTGCTCTGTAACCCGGATGGCCCGCGGGACCGGCAGCTTTTGTATGGCGACACGGTCAACGTCGACAACTCGCAAGACGGTTGGAGCCACGTCACCGCGGACAAGGACGGATACACCGGCTGGATTGCCTCCAACCTCTTGGGACCGGAGCGGCCGGAAACCCATTGGATCACGGCGCCCTCCACACACGCCTATGCCGGTCCGGATATCAAAAGTCCGGATCTGGATTCCCTGAGTTTCGGCAGCAGGGTGCAGGCGCTGTCCGAAAAAAACGGGTTTCTGGAAACGGAACTGGGATTCATCCCCGCAGTGCACGCCAAGCTCAGCACTACCCGCCTGACTGACCCGGCGGCCGTGGCAGAGCTGTTTCTGGGTACGCCTTACCTGTGGGGAGGCAACAGCCGGTTTGGGGTGGATTGTTCGGGACTGATTCAGGCAGGTCTATTGGCCTGCGGCCTGCCCTGCCCCGGAGATAGTGGTGATCAGGAACGTGAGCTGGGCGAGGCGTTGCCAGCCGGAACACCGGCAAAACGCGGCGACCTGCTGTTTTGGAAGGGGCATGTCGCCTGGGTCTACGGCGAAGATATGCTATTGCACGCCAATGCCTACCACATGGACGTGACCTTTGAGCCGATGGATCAGGCCATTGCACGGATATTGGAACAGGGCGACGGGCCTGTTACGGCCCATAAAAGGCTCTAATCAGGGTCAACGGACCGAATAAGCTTGCGCTCCAATACCCGCAATACAGTCCGCAGATCATGGCCGCGTTTCAGAATGCGCCCGTCCATACCGACCACCGAGTACAACCCTTGCCTTTGCCGCAGGCGCGGGTGTTTCTCGACCCGGTAGATCGGGTGCTCTGCCGTTCGTCGAAAGATGGAAAACACTGCCATATCACACAGGTTGGATATTCCGTAATCGCGCCATTCTCCGGCGGCGACCATCCGGCCATAGACGGACAGGATATGTGACATCTCGCGCCGGTCGAACGCGACGGGCATCTGGGCCGAGTTTGCAGAAAACCGGCTAGGAGGCTGCATGTTCATAACCCAAGCCTTGCCGGAATTCGCGTTTGAATCAAGCCCGAAGCAAAAGAGTGTTGTATTTTTGAACCGCTGAACCCTAGCGCCGCCCGACCTGCCGACAGATCAGAATCACCGGCAAAAGCCCCACGGCCAGTATGACCAGCGAGGGAACAGCCGCGCCTTCCAGCCTCTCGTCCGAGGCCAGCCGATAGGCCTGGACCGCCAGAGTGTCAAAGTTGAAAGGCCGCATGATCAGCGTCGCGGGAAGCTCTTTCATTACATCGACAAAAACGATCAGAAGCGCCGTCAGCAGCGAAGGCGTCAGGATCGGCAAATGCACCCGGCGCAGCGTCCCCAGCGGTGTCTGCCCCAGAGACCGAGAGGCCGCGTCCATATTGGCGTGCACGGTGCTCTGCCCACCTTCATAGGCGCTGAGCGCTGCAGCCAGAAAGCGCACCATATAAGCAGCCACCAACAACCAGATCGAGCCTGTGACCAGCAGCCCTGTCGAAATGTCGAAGGTTTCGCGCATCCAGGCGTCCAGCGCGTTGTCGAAACTGGCAAAAGGTACCATCAGGCCAACCGCGATCACGCCACCCGGCACCGCATAGCCCAATCGCGCCAGATAACCTGCGGTGGCCGAACCCCTTCCCGGCCGCAGCCGTTGAAAGAAACCAACGCAGATCGCGGCGCAAACGGTGACCATTGCGGCCACGCCCGCCAGCGTCAGCGAGTTCTGAATGAACCCGATATAGCGCCGCGACAGCAGATTCTGTTCCGACGTCAAACCCATCTGGATCAGGATGAACACAGGCAGCAAAAAGCCCAGCAGCACCGGAATGGCACAGAGCGTAAACGCCGCCGCAGATTGCCAGCCTTTCAACCGCGCCGAGGGCAGAGACGCATGGCTTTTGCCAGTTTGGTAATACTTCGCCCTGCCGCGCTGCATCCGCTCGGCCACGGCCATAACCAACGCAAAACCCAGCAGGCAAAGGGCAAGCTGCGCCGCGGCGGCGCGGTCGCCGATCGAGAACCAGCTGGTGTAGATACCGGTGGCAAAGGTCTGCACGCCGAAATAGGCCACTGTGCCAAAATCGGCGATGGTTTCCATGATTGCCAGCAGAACACCTCCTGCAATGGCTGGGCGGGCCATGGGCAGGGAAACGTGCCAAAACGCCAGCCAGGGGCTCTTGCCCAGCGCTCGGGCAGCCAGAAAGGCAGTGGCGCTTTGCTGCAGAAACGCCGCGCGGGCCAGCAGGTAAACGTATGGATAGAGGACCAGAATCAGCATCACCGCCGCGCCTTCGGTCGAGCGGATTTCGGGGAACCAATAGTCGCGCGGACCCCAGCCGGTCAGATCACGCAACGTAGTCTGGACGATCCCCGGGTGATCCAGAATGAAAGTATAGGCATAGGCCAGAACGTAGGCCGGAAAGGCCAGCGGCAGAACCAGCGCGATTTCCAGAAAACGCACGCCGGGGAAGCGTGTCATCGTCACCAGCCACGCGGCGCCGACACCAATGGAAAAAGTACCTGCGGCCACCAGAACCACCAAAATCACCGTCGTCAGCGCATAGCGTGGCAGAACCGTATCCAGCAGGTGCGAAATCGTATCTGTCCCGCCTGTAACCGCCGCCAGAACGACGGCCAGCATCGGCAACAAACAGGCGGCGGCCACCAGACAAGCGACCGTACCCACCAAACGAGTGCCAAACACGCCCCGATTGCGTGCTCCGTGTTCTGAATAATCGATTTCGGCCATGTTTCCGGCTTGTGACTGGCAAAGGCGCAGATTCAGCCTTTAATCGACCAAAATGCTAAGAAACACCAGTGCGCGGGGGAACAAATCTGCGGCACATACTGCCGCAGAGCTGTATTGGGTCATTCATAGACGCGCTGATCTTCGATCACCAACCCGTCCTTGGGCAGTGATCCGGGGGCTACGACCTCGATCGCACCTTTCAGTTTCAGCACTTCGACCACGGATTTGGCATAGGCCACGTCGTCTCCGCCCTGGCTTTCGATCTGAACGGTCATTGTGTCCATTTCACCCTGACGGGCGGCGATCACGCGGGCCTTGACGATTTCCTCGTGCTTGTCGACCAGCGCCGCCACCTGCTCGGGGCGCACGAACATGCCCTTGATCTTGGTGGTCTGATCGGCGCGGCCCATCCAACCTTTAATCCGCAGATTGGTGCGCCCACAAGGCGAGATGCCCGGCATGATGGCAGACAGATCTCCGGTCGCAAACCGAATAAGCGGGTAGTCAGGGTTCAGGGACGTCACCACGACCTCCCCCACCTCGCCCTGCGCCACAGGTGTTCCGGTCCCCGGCGTGACAATCTCAACGATAACATGCTCGTCGATGATCATCCCTTCCATTGCGTCACTTTCATAGGCGACGTTACCCAGGTCGGCCGTCGCATAACATTGCAGACACGAGATACCCCGGTCAGCATAGTCCTGACGCAGAGACGGGAACAGCGCACCACCACCCACGGCAGCGGTTGTGAAGCTCAGGGCAACGCCCATCTCGTCAGCCTTGTCCAGAATCACCTTCAGGTAATCTGGTGTCCCGGCATAAGCCGTGCAGCCTACATCCCGGGCTGCGGTTACCTGCAGTTCTGTCTGACCGGTTCCGGCGGGCAGCACCGCCGCCCCAACGGCCCGTGCCCCGCTTTCAAAAATCATCCCCGCAGGTGTCAGGTGATAGCCAAAGCAGTTCTGAACGATATCGCCCGGCCCGACGCCTGCCGCGTGCAGGAACCGCCCCATGCGCCACCAGTCCGGATCGGTGCTGCCGGGTTCATAGATCGGTCCGGGGGATTGAAACACGTGGTGAAAATGCCGGGCTGGTTTGACGGTAAAGCCGCCAAAAGGCGGGCGGGCCGCCTGCGCCTGTGCCAGATCGGACTTCCTTAGTACCGGCAGTTTTGCAAGATCCTCCACCGAAGCAACAGCATCAGTGTCGGACTCTGCCAGATGCGCCGCAAAGCCCGGAGCAGACTTTGCCCGATCGATCTGAATGCGCAAAGCCTGCGCCTGATCGGCGGCACGTTGGTCGGCTGAACGGGTCTCGAGCGCGTCAAAATATTTCGTCATGACCAGATCCTCCATCCGCTTATAGCCACCTCTTGCGGCGGCGGTATGAGCGCACGTCGCGGAAACTTTTGCGCCCCTCGTCAGACATGCCCAGGTAGAATTCCTTCACGTCCGGATTTTCGCGTAATTCGGCTGCCGGGCCATCCATCACGACACGGCCCGATTCCAAGATATAGCCGTAATGCGCGAACCGCAGCGCCACGTTGGTGTTCTGTTCGGCCAGCAGGAAGGACACGCCCTCTTTCTCGTTCAGATCCTTAACGATGCCAAAAATCTCTTCGACCAGCTGCGGCGCCAGTCCCATCGAGGGTTCATCCAGCAGGATCGTCTCGGGCCGCGACATCAATGCCCGGCCCATCGCCACCATCTGCTGCTCACCACCCGAAGTATAACCTGCCTGCGACCGGCGACGTTCCTTGAGGCGCGGGAAATATGTGTAGACAAGGTCCAGATCCTGCTGAATCGCGGCCTTACCGTCCTTGCGCGTGTAGGCACCGGTCAGCAGGTTTTCCTCGACCGTCAGGTGTTCGAAGCAATGACGGCCCTCCATCACCTGGATGACACCCTTTTCCACCAGATCGGCGGGGTCGCTTTCATGCACGCTGGTCCCGCGATAGGTGATCGTCCCCTTGGTGACCTCACCCCGTTCCGAGTGCAGCAGGTTCGACACTGCCTTGAGCGTCGTCGTCTTGCCCGCGCCGTTGCCACCCAGCAGGGCTGTGATCCCACCCTTGGGCACGGTCAGGCTGACGCCTTTCAGGACGAGGATCACGTGATTGTAGATCACCTCGATATTGTTGACCTCAAGCAGGGTTTCCGCCTGCACTTCGGTGGTTTGTTCCGCATCCAGCATCAGCGCGTGTCCTCATGCCTGTGTTGGGTTCGGAGCGGCAGTCCCCGCCGCCCCGCGTTTCAAGGCGCCTTAGTTGCAGCGCGATCCGATGTTGTTCTCCGAGGCGTAAGCCGCGGAGTCTTCGTCGATCAGCGCGCCAATCACTTCACCATCGGTTGGTTTGAAGTCCGAGATCATCGTCCAGGTCTTGTTTGCTGCGTCCCACTGGGTCACACCCACCAGAGCGTCGCCACCATGGTTTTCGCAGGAAACCGAGAATGTTGGACCAAAGTTCGGTAGACCCAGTTCGGTCATCTTCTCCTCGGTCATCTCCAATGCTTCCATGCCGGCGCGCATTTCGGTCGCGGTGATGTCGGCATTGCCCGAGATTTCCTGTGCTTTCTTAATGGCTTCGGCGGCCAGAACTGCGGCATACATACCGCGGTTATACAGGACCGTACCGACCTGATCGCCCGCACCAGCGGCTTTGCCCGCATCGACCACGTGTTTCTGCAGATCTTCAAAGACCGGGAAGTTCGTGCCGACATTGTGGAAGGTCAGTGCCTTGTAGCCATTGGCGGCTTCACCGGCAGGCAATACGTCGTTTTCCGAACCGGACCACCAGACACCAATGAAGTTCTCCATCGGGAAGCGGATGTTGGCGGCCTCTTGTACCGCAACCTGGTTCATCACGCCCCAGCCCCACATCAGGACATAGTCGGGACGATCACGACGGATTTGCAGCCACTGCGATTTCTGCTCCTGGCCTGGGTGATCGACCGGCAGGGCGACCAGTTCAAAGCCGTGTTTCTTGGACAGCTCTTCCAGGGTGCGGATCGGTTCCTTGCCATAGGCCGAGTTGTGATAGACCAGCGCGATTTTCTTGCCGCTCAGATCGCCGCCGTTTTCCTCAAGCAGATAGTTGATCGCACCCGAAGCCCCGTCCCAATAGTTGGCCGGATAATTGAAGGTGTGGCTGAACACATCGCCGTTCTTGGCTGAGGTCCGTCCATATCCCATTGTGTGCAGCGGAATGTCGTCTGCGGTCACTTTCGGGATCAGCTGATATGTGATGCCCGTGGACAGCGGTTGATACACCAGAGCACCTTCGCCCTTGGTAGATTCATAGCATTCCACACCTTTTTCGGTGTTATAGCCGGTTTCGCATTCGATAACCCGGACAGGAACGCCGCCGATGCCGCCATCGCGTTCGTTCAGCAGGGTAAAATAGTCATTGTATCCATCCGAGAACGGAATACCGCCAGCCGCGTAAGGGCCCGTGCGATAGCTCAGATCGGGGATCACAAGATCCGCAAGTGCGGGCCCTGCGGCCATCAGGGCGCCCAGCGCCGCGGTTGCCAGTTTTATTTTCATCGGGTGTATCCTCCCTTGGTTTATCCGATGTTGGGTTCGGGCTTCGCACCCGTCTTCTGATTGGGCCCGCCCCTTAGTGGGGGAACGGCCAGAGTCTGAGTTTTTCCTTGGCTACGCGCCATAGCTGCGCCAGCCCGTGCGGTTCGAGGATCAGGAACAGAATGATCAGCGCGCCCACGATCACCAGCTGCAGATGCGCCACGATATCGGTGGGCCAGCCCAGTACGTCGACCCCGACCACCTTCAGTACGACGGGCAGCAGAACCAGGAAGGCCGCGCCGGCGAAAGATCCGAAAATAGACCCTAATCCACCGATAATGATCATGAACAGCACCAGGAATGATTTCTGGATTCCAAACGCCTCGCCCACCTCAACCGCGCCCAGATAGACCGCAAAGAACAGTGCACCGGCGATGCCGACGAAGAACGAACTAACGGCAAAGGCTGTCAGCTTGGCTTTCAGCGGATTCACTCCGATAATCTCGGCGGCAATGTCCATGTCGCGGATCGCCATCCATTTCCGCCCGGTTGTGCCTCGCGTCAGGTTGCGCGCGATCAGGGCGCTGACCGACAGGAAAATCAGGCAGAACATATAGGTTGCCCAAGCCGGCGCATTCGGACCGGTGATGATTATGCCAAACACATCCCGTTCCGGCGCATTGATCTGGCCCGAGGCCGAATAGTTGTAGAACCACGGCACCCGGTTGAAGAGCCATACAAGGAAGAATTGCGCAGCCAGCGTGGCCACTGCCAGATAAAATCCCTTGATCCGCAGGGATGGCAAGCCAAACAGCACACCGACGATGGCCGTGATCCCCCCGGCGAGGATCACGTGGATGAACATGCTGACATCAGGAAATGCAGTCATCAGCTTGTAACAGGCATAGGCCCCCACAGCCATGAACCCACCGGTGCCCAAGGATACCTGACCGCAATAGCCCACCAGAATGTTCAGACCGATGGCCGCAATGGCATAGATCAGGAAGGGCAACAGCAGCGCGTTGGCCCAATAATCATTGATGACGAAGGGGATGATCCCAAACGCCACCGCCAGAACCGCATAATACCGATACCGATCGAACTTGATCGGGAAAGTCTGGTTGTCATCCACGTAAGAGACTTTGAAATCTCCGGCCTCACGATAGAACATGTCTTACCTTCCCCATTCTTCCTGCGCCCGGTTGCGGGCCTTGGCGTCCAGTTGCTTGGACCCCTTTGCGTATCCGCTCGCCTCTGAAGAGCGCACCAGTTTGATGTAGGCCAAAACCCCGGTCACCAATCCGGCAAAGGCCAGGATCGCGGAGATCACCAACTGGCTGGCTGTCAGATCTTCCGAGGTGATCGCGATATAGCCAAATGCCCAGAACCCTGCCCAAGCGATCACATTGATGATGGCGATCAGCTTCTTCATGTCGTAGCTCTCCCGCCTTTGACATTCAGCCAATGCACCACCGCAGCAAACGCGGCGTAGAAGAGCAACGAATCCAACGCTCGAATGTAGCTCGCATACATAAAGACTTTGAGCTGCCATTCCGTTTCCGCTCCCATGTTCGCCCCGGCGCCTGCCAGATGGACCTCGAAACACTCCCCAATCGTTCTCACCAGCCCATAGCCCAGCAATATAACAGGGAGTGCTTTGAAGAGGGGTTCCAATCTATCCATTTAAACTCTCTCGATAATTTTTTCACCGAAGAGACCTTGCGGCCGGAACACAAGGAAGATCAGCGCCAGCACATAGGCGAACCAGTTCTCGGTCGCGCCGCCGACCAGCGGGCCGATGGAAAACTCGAACAGCTTCTCCCCCACACCGATGATCAGCCCGCCGACGATGGCCCCGGGGATCGAGGTGAATCCGCCCAGCATCAGCACCGGCAGCGCCTTGAGCGCGATCAGCGACAGCGAGAACTGCACGCCCGACTTGGTGCCCCACATGATACCGGCGACCAGCGCCACGAAACCTGCTACCGACCAGACCATGATCCAGATGAAGTTCAGCGAAATCCCCACCGACAACGCCGCCTGATGGTCATCCGCCACCGCGCGCATTGCCCGGCCCTGTTTGGTGTACTGGCTGAAGGCGACCAGAGCCGCCACCAGCAGCGCCGCAATCACCGTTGCAACGATATCCAGATTGTCGATGAAGAAGCCGTAGCCGAAGATGTTGAACGTGCTCTCATCGATCCACAGGTTGATACCCTGCGGCAGACCCACATCCAGCGTCTTGATCTCGGATCCCCACATCAGGTCGGCAACACCTTCAAGGAAATAGGCCAGACCGATGGTCGCCATGAACAGGATGATCGGCTCCTGCCCGACCAGATGGCGCATAACAAAGCGTTGAACGCACCAGGCCAGCAGCACCATCACTCCCATGGTCAGGACAATTGCCAGCAACGCAGGCACATTCCAGCCGAAATAGTGGATATGCGTGCCGAATGTGGCATTGATCACATGCGCGAACGGTACCTGCCCGTTCATGATCCCCACCAGTGTCATCGCGGCAAACAGGGCCATAACCCCCTGGGCATAATTGAAAATCCCCGACGCCTTGTAGATAAGTACAAAGCCCAGAGCCACCAGCGCATAAAGCACCCCGGCCATCAGACCGTTAAGGATAACCTCCATTGCGAAAATCAGCTGATCAGGCATGTGCGCCTCCCCTCATGTCTGTCAGTTGCTCAGTCATGGCTCACCCCCAGATAGGCGTCGATGACTTCCTGATTGCTGCGCACATCGTCCGGCGTGCCGTCCCCGATTTTCTTGCCGTAATCCATCACGACCACCCGGTCGCTCAGGTCCATCACCACACCCATATCGTGCTCGATCAGCGCGATTGTGGTGCCGAATTCGTCATTCACATCGAGGATAAAGCGGCTCATGTCCTCTTTCTCTTCGACGTTCATGCCGGCCATCGGTTCGTCCAACAGCAACAGTTTGGGCTCCGCCGCCAGGGCACGGGCCAGTTCGACCCGTTTTTTCAACCCGTATGGCAGGCGTGACACCGGCGTTTTGCGGATGTGCTGGATTTCCAGAAAGTCGATGATCTTTTCCACGGCTTCGCGGTTTTCAACCTCTTCCACCTCAGCTTTGCCCTTCCACAGCGCCTGCTGAAAGATGTTGGTTTTCATGTAGTTCAGCCGCCCGGTCATGACGTTGTCCAAAACGCTCATGCCTTCGAACAGGGCGATGTTCTGGAACGTCCGGGCAATGCCTTGCTGCGCGACCTCAAATGGCCGCATCGGTGGGCGCTTGGCCCCGTGGAACCAAACTTCACCCTCCTGCGGGACATAGAACCCCGAGATAACGTTCAGCATCGAGGACTTGCCCGCCCCGTTCGGACCGATAATGGCGCGGATCTCGCCTTCGCGGATGTCGAACGAGATGTCCTTGATCGCCACCACACCGCCGAACCGCAGAGTGATGTTCTTCATCTCCATCACCACGCCGCCGATCTTGCGGCCATCTTCGGTGACATATCCTTCGGAGTTATCCAGCATCAGTCACTCCCTGACTTGCGCAAATACGGGACGGCGGGCGGGGTGAAGACCGCAGGTCGAGCGGCGCATGACGGCCCCTCATTCCGCAGCCACCTTTTGCTGTGCGACCGGCACAACCGGCGCATCGACAATCTCGAGCGTCGCACTGATCGAGCCCTTGCGGCCGTCCTCATAGGTCACTTCGGTCGTGGTCGAAACAGTCTCGGACCCGTCGTAGAGCGCGGCGATGATGTCGTTGAACTTGTCTTCGACAAAGCCGCGGCGCACTTTGCGGGTGCGGGTCATTTCACCGTCATCTGCGTCCAGTTCCTTGTGCAGAACCACAAAGCGATGCACCTGACATCCTGACAGCATTTCATCAGCAGCAACGGACTTGTTCACTTCTTCGACATGGCCGCGAATCGTCTCTAACACACGGGGATGGCCCGCCAGTTCCTGATATGAGGCATAGGCCACATTGTTGCGTTCCGCCCAATTGCCCACCGCCGTCAGGTCAATATTGATAAAAGCGACACATCGATCCTTGCCGTTGCCGAACAGAACAACTTCAAGGATGTCAGGATAGAACTTCAGCTTGTTCTCGACATATTTCGGCGCAAACATCGACCCGTCAGCCATTTTACCAACATCCTTGGCCCGGTCGATGATCCTCAGGTGGCCCGAGTTTTCCTCGATGAACCCGGCATCTCCAGTGGCAACCCAACCCTCGGCATCCTTGGTCGAAGCTGTGGAGTCCGGGTTGTTAAAATACTCGACGAACACGCCCGGCGAGCGGTAGTGAATTTCGCCTTTGTCATCGATCTTCAATTCCACATCAGGCGCGGGGACGCCAACAGTGTCGGCACGAACCTCGCCATCCGGTTGAACGGTGATGAATACGGTGGCTTCGGTCTGGCCGTAAAGCTGCTTCAGGTTGATGCCGAGGGAGCGGTAGAAATCAAAGATTTCCGGCCCGATCGCCTCGCCCGCGGTATAGCCCACTCGGAACCGGCCATAGCCCAGTGTGTCTTTCAGCGGTCCATAAACCAGAATATTTCCCAACGCGTATTTCAGGCGGTCTCCGAAACCCACCGGCTTTCCGTCCAGCAGCAAACCACCCACTTTCTTGGCATGCGCCATAAAGTGATGGAACATCCGCTGCTTCAGTTTGCCGGCATCCTCCATGCGGATCATGACGTTGGTCAGCTGCGTTTCGAACACTCGCGGAGGGGCAAAGAAATAAGTCGGCCCGATCTCGCGCAGGTCGGTCATCATCGTTTCGGCGCTTTCGGGGCAGTTCACACAGAATCCGCACCAATAGGCCTGACCGATGGAAAATATGAAATCGCCCACCCAGGCCATCGGCAGGTAGGACAGGATGTCCTCATTCCGGGTCAGGTGATCGAAATCGGCCGAGTTTTTGGCGCTTTCGATCACATTGCGGTTCGACAACACCACGCCTTTGGGTTTGCCCGTGGTGCCCGAGGTGTACAGCATCACGCAGGTGTCGTCGTAAGTGATTTCCGAGATACGGCGGTCCAGCTCGGCGTCAAAACGGGCGTGACCGGCACTCCCCTCCGCCATTAGATCCGCAAGCGCGTTCATCTGAGAGTGGTCGTATTTCCGCATCCCACGCTTGTCGGTGTAGAGGATGTGTTTGACCTGATGCAGGTTTTCCTGAATCTCGATAACCTTGTCGACCTGCTCCTGATCGCCGCAGACGACGTATTTCGCGCCGCAATGCTCCAGCACATAGGCCATCTCTTCGGCCACCGCGTCCTGATAGAGCGGGACCGGCACCGCGCCGACCATCTGGGCTGCGACCATCGACCAGTAATGCGCGGGGCGGTTGCGCCCGATCACCGCGATGTGGTCACCTTTCTCAACGCCAAGCTCCAGAAATCCCAATGCAATCGAACGGATTTCCCTGGCTGCCTCAGCCCAGGTCCAGCATTGCCAGATCCCGAATTCCTTTTCACGGTAGGCCGGTGCATCCCCGAGCTGGGTGACATTGCGGTGTAGTAGCGCCGGAAGGGAGTGCAACCCTTCGGCGCCCGTCTGCGTCTGAGCCAATCTCTTTCTCCTCCCTATCCGACCCCACCTCGGGCCGGAAACGGCAGACCCGAGGAACACCTCGGACGCCAGCGCCCCGATTAAGGGACGCTTGCACAATCAGCGTCAACTTTTTCCTGATGTTTTCTCAATTCTTACGAATTGTAACAGAGGGTGGGCGACCAGAGTTTCAGCATATGAAAACCATAACTGCTGAAATTAATATCAATTGTGACGATTGGGTAATGTGAACTCCAAGCTCTCAATGCATAACATCGCTAGGAAGTAGGAGGACGTTTTGAAACAGGAAATTCGACAATCGCAAAAAGTGACCTGCAACAACTTGGGTGTTGAAATTTGCGAAGCTTTTGCTGGCGACAAATTAGGCATATCTCAATCTGCCCTAGAGGGATTGATGCCGTTGAACGGACTTCGTCATCCAACAGCTTTTGGTGTATCCGGCTGGTATATTTGGGGCGGAGAAGTGCTGTCGGATTCTCCTGATTTCTTCAAACCCATTCACCTTGCTCATTTGGAGAACAGCTGCAGGCTCAGCCTCAAATACCTGCTGCTTCCGCCTGGGTGGCGTTTTCTGACTGATGGCACTTATGAAGATATGTGGTTCGATCCAGCCTTGCTTGAAGTCTAAACAACTCCTGTCACTTGCCACCGCGTCTTCAGTAGCTGACACCCCCACCGCCTAACTGAAATTTCTTGGGCAACAGTTGTCTCACAACCAATCCCTCAATATCGGGATCAGCGGCACATCCGCCGCAGGCATCGGATAGTTGCGCAACTCGTTGGCGCGCACCCATTTCAGCGCCTGACCTTCCTTGGATTGCGGGATGCCCTCCCATTTGCGGCAGGCAAAGAGCGGCATTAGCAAGTGGAAATTGTCATAGCTGTGGCTGGCGAAGGTCAGCGGCGCCAGACACGAAGCCCAGGTGTCGATGCCCAGCTCCTCGTGCAATTCGCGGATCAGGGCGGCCTCGGGGGTTTCACCGGGTTCGATCTTGCCGCCGGGGAATTCCCAGAGACCGGCCATGGATTTGCCCTCGGGGCGCTGCGCCAGCAACACCCGGCCCTCAATGTCGATCAGGGCGACAGCAGAGACTAATATGGTCTTCACGAGCGGTAATCCGCGTTGATCTCGATATATCCATGCGTCAGGTCACAGGTCCAGACAGTGGACTTGCCGTCGCCCAGCCCCAGATCGACGGCGATCACCAGATCCTGACCTTTCATATAGGCGGCGGCATCCTCTTCCCGGTAATCCGGGCTGACCCAGCCATTTTCGGCCACCAGAATGTCACCGAAGGAAATGCTCAGCAGGTCACGGTCGGCTGCCGCGCCGGATTTACCGATGGCCATGACCACGCGGCCCCAGTTCGGGTCTTCGCCTGCAATGGCCGTCTTGACCAGAGGCGAATTGGCAATGGCCAGTCCGTGTACCTTGGCATCCGCATCCGAGGCCGCTCCGATCACGCGGATTTCCACGAATTTCGTCGCGCCTTCACCATCGCGGACAACCTGTTGCGCGAGGTCCAGCATCACGCCCTCCAATGCCTCGGCAAACACTTCGCTGTTGGTCGCATCGACGCCCGAGGCCCCGGTTGCGCACAACAGCAGGCTGTCCGAGGTCGACGTATCGCTGTCCACCGTGATGCAGTTGAAGGTCCGGTCTGTCTGCGCGCCCAGCATGGCCTGCAACGCCGTTTGCTCGACCTGCGCGTCCGTGAAAATGTAGACCAGCATCGTCGCCATATCCGGCGCGATCATGCCCGACCCCTTGGCAATCCCCGCAATAGAGACTGTTTTGCCGTCCACCTCGACCTGCGCCGACGCACCTTTCGGGAACGTATCGGTGGTCATGATGGCGCGCGCCGCGTCTTCGACAGCGTGGCGACTGAGGCCCGCTTTCAGCGTCTCCAACTGCGCCACGATACGCTCATGCGGCAGCGGCTCGCCAATCACACCGGTCGACGAGGTAAAGACCCGCTCGGCGGGAACGCCAGTAGCTGCCGAAATCGCCTGGGTCACCTCAGCCACCGAGGTCTGGCCGTAGTGGCCGGTAAAGGCGTTGGCATTGCCCGAGTTCACAAGGATCGCCGCAGGCCCATCGCTGGCGCCGCCGATCTTGTCCTGGCAGTCCAGCACCGGGGCCGCGCGGGTGGCCGAACGCGTAAACACCCCGGCAACCGAGGTGCCGGGGTCCATCACGGCCAGCATGACATCCGTCCGGCCCTGATAGCGTACGCCCGCCTCGACGGTGGCGAAGCGCACACCGTCAATTGCGGGCAGATCGGGGAAAGCCGCAGGGGCCAGCGGCGAAACCTTGGTGATCGTGGCCACGGGGTTACTCCTGAATCAAGTCCAGCTGGCGGATGACTTCGGGGCCGGTGCCATCCAGCGCCGGGCGTTCGATCTGCGCCTGTTGGGTCAACTCGTCGATCTTGGCCTGAATCGCGTCCTGCCGGATAGTCTGGGCCAGTTGGTCCCGTACGGCCGCCAGTTCAGGCGCCTGTGCCTTGCGCGTGTCGTTCAGGATGACGACGTGCCAGCCGAACTGCGTCTGCACCGGGTCCGAAACCTGCCCCTTTTCAAGACCCAGAACGGCGTTTTCGAATTCAGGTACCATCTGACCCTTGCCGAACCAACCCAGCGCGCCGCCGTTGGGACCAGACGGGCCGGTGGATTTCTCTTTGGCGAGTTCCGCAAAGTCGGCGCCATCATCCAGTTGCGCCTTGATGGCTTTGGCCTCGTCCTCGGTCTCGACAAGGATATGGCTGGCGTCAAATTCCTCAGCACCTTCGAAATCGGCGAATTGCTTGTCATAGGCGGCCTGGATCGCCTCATCCGTCAACTCGTCCTCGGTAAGGCCGCTGACCGTCTGCACTGCCCGTAGCGAGCGCGCCTCGTTCTCAAGCGCCAGTGTGTTCAGTTTGGACAGGTCTTCCTGTTCCTGGCTCAGCAATTGCTGTTGTACCAGTTGCTCGAGAATGAAGTCATACAGGACGTCATCTTCCAACTGCTGGTATTGCGGCGGCAGTGTGGCCACGGTGGCGATGACGTGACCCAATGTGATCTCATCCCCGTTCACGCGCGCAACCACAGTCCCTGCATCCGGCTTGGTTTCGGCGGCAAGCGGCAGCGCCATCACGGCAGCAAGCGCCAGCGATGGCAGAAAAGTGAGGCCTTTGGGCATGGAATCATCCTATTTCTTTGCCGCGACAGGGCGCAGCGTTGACACTCTGGAACCTGCCGCTTACATCGCTTTGAAGCCTTGGACAGGGCCGCCTTTCACCCCCCGTATCTATGGGTTGCGCGCAAGGTGGGCAAGCCTGTCGCAACCACGATAAGAACAGATCCGCTGGAGTGAACATGCTGGGACTCGGAACGCTTGCCAAAAAGGTGTTCGGAACACCGAACGACCGCAAGATCAAGGCGACCCGCCCTCTGGTCGAAAAGATCAACGCGCTGGAACCCGAGTTCGAAAAACTGCCGGATGAAGGCCTGATCGAAAAAACCGAAGAGCTGCGCAAACGTGCACTGGACGGCGAAAGCCTTGATGACCTGCTGCCCGAAGCCTTTGCCAATGTGCGCGAAGGCGCCAAACGCGCACTGGGGCTGCGCGCCTTTGACGTTCAGCTGATGGGCGGCGTGTTCCTGCACCAGGGCAACATTTCGGAAATGAAGACCGGTGAGGGCAAGACCCTGGTGGCGACGTTCCCCGCCTATCTGAACGCTTTGACTGGCAAGGGCGTACACGTGGTTACGGTGAACGAATACCTGGCCAAACGTGACGCGGAATGGATGGGCAAGGTGTTTGGTGCCCTCGGCATGACTACCGGCGTGATCTGGTCGGGCCAGCCCGATGCCGAAAAGAAGGCCGCCTACGCCAGCGATATCACCTACGCCACCAACAACGAGCTGGGATTCGACTATCTGCGCGACAACATGAAAGCGGACCTGGCTGAAATCTATCAAAAGCACCACAATTTCGCGATCGTGGATGAGGTGGACTCGATCCTGATCGACGAGGCACGGACACCGCTGATCATCTCGGGCCCGTCCGAGGACCGCTCGGACTTGTACACCGCCATTGATAGCATGATTCCGTCGCTGAGTGACGACCACTACACGCTGGACGAAAAATCCCGCAACGTGACCTTCACTGACGAAGGCAACGAGTTTCTGGAACAACAGCTGATTGCCGCGGGACTGATCCCCGAAGGTCACTCGCTCTATGATCCCGAAAGCACCACAGTCGTGCACCACGTCAATCAGGGCCTGCGAGCGCACAAACTGTTCCAGCGCGACAAGGATTACATTGTGCGTGACGGAAACGTGGTGCTGATCGACGAGTTTACCGGCCGGATGATGCCGGGCCGCCGCCTGTCCGAAGGTCTGCACCAGGCCATCGAAGCCAAGGAAGGCGTTCAGATCCAGCCCGAGAACGTGACGCTGGCCAGTGTGACCTTCCAGAACTATTTCCGCCTCTATGACAAGCTGGGCGGCATGACCGGCACGGCGCTGACCGAGGCCGAGGAATTTGCCGAAATCTACGGTCTGGGCGTGGTCGAGGTTCCGACCAACAAGCCGATTGCTCGTCTGGATGAAGACGATCAGGTCTATCGTACAGCTGGTGAGAAATACACCGCGATGATCAACGAGACCAAAGAGGCGCGGGAAAAGGGCCAGCCGGTTCTGCTGGGCACCACCTCGATCGAGAAATCTGAACTGCTGAGCCAGATGCTGACCAAGGAAGGCATCGAACACAACGTTCTGAACGCCCGCCAGCACGAGCAGGAGGCGCAGATCGTCGCCGATGCGGGCCGGTTTGGCGCGGTCACCATCGCCACCAACATGGCCGGTCGCGGCACAGACATTCAGCTGGGCGGCAATGTGGAAATGAAGGTTTTACAGGCTCTGGCCGGGAACCCCGAGGCCGATCCAGCAGAATTGCGCGCAGCCGAAGAGGCGCGCCATTCGGAAGAAAAGGAAAAGGTTCTGGCCGCCGGTGGCCTTTACGTGATGGCCTCGGAACGGCATGAAAGCCGTCGCATCGACAATCAGCTGCGCGGCCGTTCAGGCCGTCAGGGTGACCCCGGCCGCACCGTATTCTACCTGAGCCTTGAAGATGACCTGATGCGCATCTTCGGCTCGGAACGGCTCGACAAGGTCCTGACCACGCTGGGCATGAAAGAGGGCGAAGCAATCGTCCACCCGTGGGTCAACAAATCACTGGAACGCGCGCAGTCCAAGGTCGAAGGCCGCAACTTCGACATGCGCAAGAACGTTCTGAAATTCGACGACGTGATGAACGACCAGCGGAAGGTGGTCTTCAGTCAGCGACGCGAGATCATGTCAACCGACGACCTGTCCGAGATCGTCTCGGATATGCGCGAGCAGGTGATCGACGATCTGATCGACGAATACATGCCGCCGAAAACCTACGCCGATCAGTGGGACACCGACGGATTGCACGAAGCGATCAGGGAAAAGCTGACCATCGACGCCCCGGTACAGGACTGGGCCGCCGAAGAAGGCGTGGATGACGAGCAAGTGCGCGAGCGTCTGGTCAAGGCCGCTGATGAGATGATGGCGCAGAAGGCGGTCGCTTTTGGCCCCGAAAACATGCGCAATATCGAAAAGCAGGTGCTGCTGCAGACCATCGACAGCAAGTGGCGCGAACATCTGCTGACGCTGGAACATCTGCGCTCGGTGGTTGGCTTCCGCGGCTATGCCCAGCGCGATCCGCTGAACGAATACAAGAACGAAAGCTTCCAGTTGTTCGAAGGTATGCTCGACAGCCTGCGCGAAACCGTGACACAGCAATTGTCGCGCGTGCGCCCGCTGACCGAAGAGGAACAGAAGGAAATGCTGGCGCAGATGGCAGCCCAGCAGGCACAGGCGCAAAAGGCAGTCGATCAGGCCGCCGGTCAGGCCGAAGCGGTGGCCGAAGCCGAAGCTTCCGGTGATCCGCGCCCCGGCTTTGCTGAGGATGATCCGGCAACCTGGGGTAACCCGTCGCGCAACGACAGATGCCCCTGCGGCTCCGGCAAGAAGTTCAAACATTGCCACGGGCGGCTGACCTGACGTCACCCTAATCCAGACACAATGAGTCCGCCTCACGGCCACATATTGGCCGTGATTCAATTTCAAAGTGCGACTCGCTCCTTCAACTGGGGAGGGTGTCTTGTTTGTAATAAAGAACTACGTAACCACCGGAGGCACTGTCGCTTGCGCCCTGGCCATTGGTTACCTGATGCAGAATGGAACACCTGCGCAACGAGATGGCGCGCAGGCACCTGAGGGTGTGGCAACCGCCATGGCTCAGGCTTCGGTCATCACCGGGCTGGAAGGAATTGTTCTGACCTCCTCGCCTCCGGCCCATGACGCAAATGCGGACACCGAACCATCTCAGCGGACCCTGCGGTCCAGCCGGTCATCCCCCTCTGACCGTGCCGGTTGCAGCCTCAGCGCCCGTGCACGTGCCGTGCCCGGCGCTGCCGCGCGCCTGTTCATCAAAGCCCCCTGCCACGGCAATGAGCGGATCGAGGTGCATCACAGCGGACTGACTGTGACCCAGCGGACGGACGCAAACGGTACTTTGGATCTGACCATACCAGCCCTGTCGGAATACGCGATCTTTCTGATCTCGCTTGAGGATCAGAAAGGGACCGTTGCCACCACTCACATACCCGACATGGCTCATTACTCCCGTGTCGCCCTGCAATGGCAGGGTGACACGGATCTGCAGATCCACGCGCTGGAATTTGGTGCCAATTACGGCGGCAAAGGTCATGTGTCCGCTGATCCGGAAACGCGGGGAACGGGCAGCGTTGTTCATCTGGGTCAATCCGGCCTCAGCGATGCGCGCAATGTCGAAGTATATTCCTTCCCGGCCACTCAGGCACATGAGGCCGGCTCGATCGCCCTGACGGTCGAAGCCGAGGTGACCGCAGAAAACTGCGGCCGCGACCTGAACATGCAATCGCTGGAACTACGCGGCGACCGGCAGCTGCGGTCGCGCGATATAACGCTGTCTCTGCCCGAATGCTCCAGGACCGGTGAGTTTCTGGTGTTGAATAATCTGTTCCAAGACCTGACAATCGCGGCAAACTAAACCGCAGGCAGGCTCGATTTTCCAATGACATTCTTTCGTGTGGCAGCGACCGCACTGTTTTCGGCAACACTTGCATCGGGCGTGCAGGCGCAGGATATCGCGCTTACATCTCACGACGGCAAGGTCGAGGTGACAGGCACCCTCTTGGGCTTTGACGGTGAATTCTACCGCGTGGACACGCAGTTCGGAGAGTTGACGGTCGATGGGTCAGGTGTGACCTGTGACGGCCCAGCCTGCCCCAACTTGACCGATTTTGTAGCGGAGGTTCGTTTTTCAGGCTCGTCGGTGATGGCGGAAAGCGTTCTGCCGGCCCTGCTGACAGGGTTTGCCCGACAGGAAGGGCTGTCAGCCACCCCGCAGCGCATCGACCAAGACAGTTTCACCTATGAGCTGCACCAGAATGGGCGCGCCGCGCCGCTGGGGCGATTCTTTATTAACGTTGGCAATACAGGTCAGGGGTTTTCTGACCTGATCGAAGATCAAACCGATATCGTCATGGCCCTGCGCGAGGTTCGCCCCTCTGAGGCTCAGGCAGCGCAAGCCGCCGGACTGGGAGACCTGACCCAAGCCCGCCGATCCCGGGTTGTGGCACTGGACGCCTTGGTGCCCGTCGTCGCCACGGACAATCCGGTGCGGCAAATCTCTCCTACCGATCTGGTGCGCGTTTTTTCGGGAGAGGTTGTGAACTGGTCTGAACTCGGCGGGCCGGATGCGCCAATTTCCCTGCACCTGCCGGTTGCAGGATCAGGGTTAGCTCAAGGTTTGGAGGACCGGTTGCTTGAACCCGCCGGTGCGCCCTTGTCCGAAAACGTCATTCGGCACGAGAGCAGCGGCGATCTGATCCGCGTGGTGTCGGATGACCCCTTTGCCATTGGAATCGCCAGCCAGGCCGAGGCTGACATCGCCCGCGCTTTGCCGCTGGCCGGCGGATGCGGACATGCGCTGGTTGCGACGCGACAGTCGATCAAGACTGAGGATTACCCGCTGACCGCACCCATGTTCCTCTACCTGCCGGACCGGCGTCTGCCCCGCGTCGCGCGTCAGTTTCTGGCCTATACGCAAAGCACCGATGCCCAGATGGCGATTCGCAATGCGGGTTTTGTCGACCAGATGCCTGAAACGATGCGCATAGGGCTGCAAGGAGATCGTCTGGCTAATGCGGTTGCCTCTGGCGGTGCCGAAGTAGGGCTGGAAGAATTGCAGCGCATGATCGAAACACTGCGTCCAATGTCACGGCTGTCTCTGTCCTTTCGATTTGAGGCCGGATCCTCTCGACCTGACGCGCAGTCGCGGTCGAACATCCGACATTTGGCGCAGCAGCTCGAAGCCGGTACTTTGGACGCGCGTAGGCTGACCTTTATCGGTTTCAGCGACGGGAACGGTCATGCGGCTGCAAACGCCCGGATCGCCTTGCTGCGCGCAAAGACGGTGCGCAATGCGGTTTTGGCGGCGGTTGAGACGGCAATTCCCGACAGTGTCGAGCTGAAAGTCGATGCTTTTGGCGAGGCGATGCCGATGGCTTGCGACGACACCGACTGGGGCCGAAAGGTCAATCGCCGGGTCGAGATCTGGGTTCAGTAGCGCTTACAAATAACCTTCAGACCGAAAGCTGAGCTCAGTCGATTTGCCGATGATCAGGTGATCATGCAACGTCAGGCCCAGCGCCACGCAGGCATCCTGAATCCGGTTGGTCATGTCGATATCCGATTGCGACGGCGTGGGATCACCCGAGGGGTGATTATGCACCAAAATGAGCGCCGAGGCGTTCAGTTCCAGCGCTCGTTTGGCCACTTCGCGCGGATAGACGGGCACGTGGTCCACAGTGCCCTTGGCTTGTTCTTCATCTGCGATCAGAACATTCTTGCGGTCCAGAAAAAACACCCGGAATTGTTCGGTCTCACGATGGGCCATTGTCGTGTGACAATAGTCCAGCAGCGCGTCCCAGCCCGAGATTACATGCCGTTGCATGACCCGCGCGCGGGCCATGCGATGGGCGCAGGCCTCAAGGATTTTCAGATCGGTGATGACGGTGTCACCCACGCCCTTGATCTGGCGTAGCCGCTCCTCGGGCGCGGTCAGTACGCGGTTGAAATCACCAAACGTATCCATCAATGCCCGGGCCAGAGGTTTCACATCCTGTCGGGGAATGGACCGGAACAGAACCAATTCCAGCAATTCGTAATCCGGCATCGCGGCAGAGCCACCCGACATGAACCTTTCCCGCAGCCGTTTGCGGTGGTCCTTGATATAGGACGGCAACCGTCCCGACGGCAGCGGCTGCACCGGGGCTTCGTCAGATTCAAAAAGCGTCGGGGCTTCGGCAAAGGCGTCCTGGGTCATACGCTCAGAGTGGCTCAGAATCGGTTTCTGAATGGTTAACGCATCTCTCCGGCCAGATCGACCTGACTGGCGGCGACCAGACGTGGCGGGGCCGACAGGTCGCCGGTCGGAACGATTTCGACTTAATACCATTCATCGGCGAAATAGACGTTTTCCTTCGCCACAATGATAAGGTCGGAGTCGATGAACCAGACCTGCGGCAGGGTCACCTTGTCCTCTGCGAAGACCGGCGCGATGGCCAGCCAGACTACGGCGCTATCCAGGTTATCATGTATCGCGTTTCTCTCTATTCACGAGGTTGAGGCCGCGACAAGGACAATCTCGCCTGGCCAATCCGGTTGCAATAGTTCCGCCGCGCGCCATGCACGCAGACCGGTGGCACAGCAAAGTGCCAGTCTTTTTCCTTTGTTAGGATCTATTTTATCCAAATTTTCCGGCGATATTCGTATTGCATCCGGATGGGCTGGCGTTGGTGCCTCGTCTGTTCCGCGGAGTTCTACAATCTGGTCGTTCGCGATCAGTTGACTGGCTGTCAGAAAGCGAAAACAGCTGTCCGGTTCCGGCGCTTCATCGAACCGGAAACCACTGCTGTGCAGGGTGCGGGCATCATATTGCACCATCTGGCCCAGGGGGGACGGGTCCAGACCCAGGATCAGGTTCATTGCCATCTGCGCCTGCATCGCGCCAATTGTGGTTACGACCGGGCCTAGCACCCCTGCCGTTGCGCAACTCGCGCCGCTGTCAGGTGCGTCCGGGAACAGCGCACGCAAAGACGGCGCACCGCCGCAAAAACCGCCGACATAGCCGGACAGCCCGAGCACTGATGCGGAAATCAGCGGCTTGCTCTGCGCCAGGCAAGTATCCGAAAGGATATAGCTGGCCGCGTAACTGTCCGCACAGTCAAGAACCACATCCGCCTGCGTGACAAATGTGGCCACGTTTTCGCTTGTCAGAGTCTGTTTCTGACCGAATACCTCAATATTGCTGTTCAACGAACGGCAGCGGTCGGCGGCAATTTCAGACTTTGGATATCCACAATCCACCTCGGAGAACAGCGTCTGACGGTGCAGGTTTGACAAATCAACGATATCACCATCCACAATTGTGATCCGACCAACCCCTGCCCCGGCCAGCAAAGGCAGGACCGAAGCGGCAAGACCGCCCGCGCCCACGACCAGCACACGAGTTGAGGACATCTGCGCCTGCCCTTTGGCCCCGACTTCGGGCAACAGCGTCTGGCGAGCATATCGGGTCATCGCGTAACCTCGATCCATTCGCGCACACGCGCTTCTGGGTCGGCATTCAGGGTGACATCGGTGACCACCGACACGATGTCTGCCCCGGCCTGCAGCACGTCCGGCGCCCGGTCGACGCTCATTCCGCCAATACCAACCAAAGGGATATCCCCCACACGGGTCTTCCACTCGGTGACGCGAGGCAGGCCCTGCTGTTCGCATTTCATCTTTTTCAGGATCGTTGGATAAACCGGGCCCAGCGCGACGTAATCCGGATCCATCGCCAGAACGCGCTCAAGCTCATCATCGTCGTGGGTTGAAACCCCGAGTTTGAGACCGGCCTTGCGGATTGCTTTCAGATCGGCCTCATCCAGATCCTCCTGCCCCAGGTGGATCCAGTCACAGCCTGCATCCATTGCCGCCTGCCAATAATCATTTACCACCAGCACCGTGCCGTATTCACGGCAAAGATCACGTGAGATCGCGATCTGTTCCCGTATCACCGCGTCAGGTTGCTCTTTGATCCGTAACTGAACCAGTTTCACACCCAAGGGCAGCATCCGGCGCAGCCAATCGGAATGGTCGAAGATTGGATAAAATCGATCCAGGCTCATGATAAAAAGGCCTTTCCGATCACTGGGGTAGAAGGCTCAGCCATATCGCGCGCTTCGATGGGGTCGGCCTGATAGGAAAGCTGACCAGCTTCGATTGCCAGCATCATCGCTTTGGCCATCGCGGCCGGGTAGCCTGCGCGCGCGACTGCGGTATTCAAAAGAACCGCGTCATAGCCCAGCTCCATCGCCTGTGCGGCGTGGCTGGGCAGGCCGATACCAGCGTCGATCACCAGCGGCACGTCCGGGAATTCCGCCCGCATCGCACGGAGGGCGTATTCGTTGTTCAGCCCCCGCCCCGAGCCAATCGGCGCGCCCCAGGGCATCAGAACTTCGCACCCCGCTGCCAACAACCGCTCGCCCACGATCAGGTCATCGGTGGTGTAGGGGAAGACCTGAAATCCATCCTCTGTCAGAATGCGCGCGGCTTCGACCAGTTGGAACACGTCGGGTTGCAGGCTGTCGGTTTGACCGATCAGTTCCAGCTTGATCCACCTGGTGTCAAACACCTCACGCGCCATATGGGCCGTGGTCACGGCCTCTTTGACTGTGTGACAGCCTGCGGTATTGGGCAGGATCAGAACGCCCAGCTCTCGGATCATCTGCCAGAAGGTCTGTCCCGCGCCGGATTCACGCCGCAGCGACACGGTGGCAACCCCGGCCCCGCTGTCGCGAAAGGCTTGCTCAAGGATCGCCGGACTGGGATATTGCGCCGTACCCAGCATCAGCGGGTTTGGCAGTTGGGTTCCATAGAACGCTTTCATCCTCAGCCCCCCTGCATCGGGGCGACGACTTCAACCCGATCGCCATCGTTGAGTTTCTGAGCGATGCGCAGACCTGAGGGCACAAACTCCTCATTCACCGCAGTCGCGACACGGCCTGACAGCCGACATTCTGTCAGCAATTCCGCAAGGGTTTCGGCGCGCACCTCGCGCGGTTCGCCATTAAGCACGATCATCATCGACCATCTCCGAATGTTTGTTCTCCAGCGCCAGATCGGCCACGCCCTGCGCCAGCGCGGGCGCCAGCAGGTAGCCGTGGCGATACAGCCCGTTGGCATAAATCGTCCGCCCCAAGCGGCGGATACGGGGCAGGTTGTCCGGGAAAGCGGGGCGCAGATCGACGCCGATTTCCAGCACCTCGGCCTCACCAAAGGCGGGGTTCAATGCATAAGCTGCGCTGAGCAGTTCCAGCATGGAACGCGCAGTGATGCGGCTGCTGTCTTCGGATTCGATCATCGTCGCGCCCAGCATGTAAACGCCATCCCCGCGTGGAACGACGTAAAGCGGCATACGGGGATGCAACAGACGCACGGGCCGGGTCAGGGCCACATCCGGGCAGCGGATCACCAGCATCTCGCCCTTGACCCCGCGCAGATCATGCAGCACCTCGCGCGCATGCAGGCCACGGCAGTCAATCGCATTCTCCAACCTTGAAGGCGCGAGTTTGCGGTGAAAGACAACGCCTTGTTCCTGAAGCTGACGGTACAAATCCCGTAGCGCCTGCCGAGGGTCCAGATGCGCCTCATCCGCGAAATGCAGGCCTTTGGTGAAATTGTGAAGATCAGGCTCTAATAAGGCTATTTTTGTTTGATCAACTTCGGCAAACCTTTCTGTCCGGCGGGCAAAGCGGCGCAGGTCGGGCAGGTCGCGGGGGCTGGCCAATACAAGAGTTCCACGCCGGTGCAACTGCGTACGTGCGGCCCACCAGTTCAGTGCGGTCCGACCCAGACGCAAAACCGGTTCTTCGGCGTTTTCATATTCGCACCACGGGGCGAGCATGCCGCCCGCCCACCAGGAACAGCCATGCGCCCCGGGTGGCCCAACCGGGTCAAATACCTGAACCCTGGCGCCTCGCGACACAAGCTCGCTGGCAACGGCCAACCCGGCGACGCCCGACCCTATGACAGACCATACTGTCATGCGGGCCAGACCCGGTGAAAATGATGAACCGGGCCATGTCCCTGTCCGACTGACAGCCTGTCGGCGCGGATTATGGCGCCTTGCAAATAGTCATGCGCTTGCGCGACCGCATCCGTCAGGCTCAGCCCCTTGGAAAGACCAGCCGCAATTGAGGAGGATAAGGTGCAACCCGTGCCGTGTGTATTGCGAGTGTCCCGTCGCGGGGCTTTAAATTCGGCCACACAACCCGCGGAATCAATCAGCAGATCATGGCACGTGTCACCCCGACCATGCCCCCCTTTCATCAAAACCGCCTGCGGACCCAATTCGCACAACGCAAGACCTTGTACGACCATCTGTTCGGGTGTGTCTGCTTCGGCGCTGCCCAGTATACGGGCGGCTTCGGGCAGGTTCGGCGTCAGCACGGTTGCGCGGGGCAGCAGGACCTTGCGCAAGGTCTGCACGGCGTCTTGCGCCAAAAGAGCATCCCCGGATTTGGCGATCATCACCGGGTCCAGAACGACAGGGCCGGTAAAACCCGCGATACTGTCTGAAACGGACCGGATAATATCCGGTGTCGCGAGCATACCGATCTTGATCGCACCCACGTCCAGATCGGTCAGAACAGCTTCGATTTGGGCCGCAATTACATCCAGCGGAATACCGTGTACGGCTGTCACGGACCTTGTATTCTGCGCCGTCACCGCTGTGACTACACTGGCCCCATATACGCCGAGGGCAGACATCGCCTTGAGGTCCGCCTGAATCCCGGCCCCACCCCCGCTGTCCGATCCTGCGATAGTCAACGCAATAGGCGTCATGTCGTTGCTCCAATTCTACGGGGGCAACGGGGCATGGAAAACGTCTGCGCAGTGTAAGACCGTTCCCTACGCCGGTATTGCCCGGATCAGGTTCGATGAATTGACGCATTCGCGCCTCTCAGCCCTTTGATCAGGGCACTCCAACGGTTGGGCGGACAATCTCAGGGCTTGCGAGGGGAATCAAGGGCCAATTTGGGCGCCGTCCGCGCTCAATCTGGACTTATGAAACGACAATAGCCGGTTCGACGGAACCGGCTCTTGTCGTGTTGATACGTGAGGCTTTAGCCCTTCATACCATCCCAAAAGGACTTGACCGATGAGAAAAAGCTTTTGGATTCCGGATGGTTATCCTCACCCAGATCGTCGAATTCCTGCAGCAGCTCTTTCTGGCGGCTGGTCAGGTTGACCGGGGTTTCCACGGCCAGTTCGATAAACATGTCGCCAACACCACTGCCGCGCAGGGCGGGCATACCCTTGCCACGCAGACGCATCTGACGACCGGACTGGCTGCCAGCCGGAATTTGCACGCGGCCACGGCCGCCGTCGATGGTCGGCACTTCGATCGACCCGCCCAGCGCCGCCTTGGCCATGCTGACCGGGACGCGGCAGTATAGGTTCACGCTGTCGCGTTCGAACAGCCTGTGATCCGACACTTCGACAAAGATATAGAGATCACCCGGAGGGCCACCGCGCATTCCGGCCTCACCCTCACCCGCCAGTCGGATACGGGTGCCGGTTTCGACACCGGCGGGAATGTTGACGGACAGCGCACGCTCTTTTTCGACACGGCCTGCGCCGCTACAGGATTTGCAGGGGTTCTTGATGATTTGCCCCAGACCCGAGCAGGTCGGGCAGGTTCGTTCCACGGTGAAAAAGCCCTGCTGTGCCCGGACCTTTCCCATGCCGGAACAGGTAGGACAGGTAGTAGGTTCAACACCGCCTTCGGCGCCCGAGCCGTCACAGGCCGAACAGGCCACGGCGGCAGGGACATTGATGGTTTTCTGCAGGCCCGAGAACGCCTCTTCCAGTGTCACGCGCAGGTTATAACGCAGGTCCGAACCGCGCGCGGCACGGCGCCCACCGCCAGCGCCACCACGTTGACCACCCATGAAATCGCCGAACAAATCGTCGAACACGTCAGAAAACGCGCTGGAGAAATCACCCTGTCCAAAACCGCCACCGGGACGGCCGCCGCCGCCACCCATGCCGTTTTCGAAGGCGGCATGGCCGAAACGGTCATAGGCCGCCTTTTTGTCGGCGTCGCGCAGCACATCATAAGCCTCGTTGGCTTCCTTGAACTGCGTCTCAGCATCCGGGTTGTCCTTGTTGCGGTCGGGATGCAATTCTTTGGCTTTCCTGCGAAAACCCTTCTTGATCTCGTCCGCCGATGCGCCCTTGGACACGCCGAGCACATCGTAGTAGTCGCGTTTTGACATCAGTATTTCCTTCTGCCTCAACGTAATCGGGCCGGCCCGGCAACCGGACCGGCCCGCATTGGCCCGGTTACCCGTTAGTTACGTTTGTCGTCGTCCAGATCTTCGAACTCGGCGTCGACAATGTCGTCATCTCCAGCCGGAGCAGCATCTGCCGCAGCAGGCTCGTCCTCGGCCTCTTCGGACTGTGCCTTGTAGATGGCCTCACCCAGCTTCATCGCGGCTTCGGTGACGTTCTGGATGCCCGACTTGATCTTGTCGGCATTTTCGGTTTCCAGCTCGTCCTTCAGCGCGGCAATCGCCAGCTCGATGGCTTCGATGGTGGTCGGGTCGACCTTGTCGGCATGCTCTTCCATCGACTTCTCGGTCGAATGGATGAGGCTTTCCGCCTGGTTCTTGGCGTCGACCAGCTCGCGGCGTTCCTTGTCGGCTTCCGCGTTCTCTTCGGCGTCCTTGACCATCTTTTCGATGTCCTCGTCGGACAGACCTCCAGATGCCTGGATGGTGATCTTCTGCTCTTTGCCGGTGCCTTTGTCCTTGGCCGAAACCGAGACAATGCCGTTGGCGTCGATGTCAAAGGTCACCTCGATCTGTGGCATACCGCGCGGTGCGGGCGGGATGTCTTCAAGGTTGAACTGACCCAGGATCTTGTTGTCCGAGGCCATTTCACGCTCACCCTGGAACACGCGGATGGTCACGGCGTTCTGGTTGTCCTCGGCGGTCGAGAAGACCTGAGACTTTTTCGTCGGGATCGTGGTGTTGCGGTCGATCAGGCGGGTGAACACGCCACCCAGAGTCTCGATACCCAGGCTGAGCGGGGTCACGTCCAGCAGAACCACGTCCTTGACGTCGCCCTGCAGAACACCGGCCTGAATGGCGGCGCCCATGGCAACCACTTCGTCCGGGTTCACACCCTTGTGCGGCTCTTTACCGAAGAACTTGGTGACCTCTTCGATCACTTTCGGCATCCGGGTCATACCTCCAACGAGAACAACCTCGTCTACATCAGCAGCCGACAGACCCGCATCTTTCAGAGCAGCCTGACAGGGCTTCATCGACTTCTTGATCAGATCACCAACCAGCGATTCCAGCTTGGCACGGGTCAGTTTCATGACCATGTGCAGCGGCTGACCGTTGGCACCCATCGAGATGAACGGCTGGTTGATTTCGGTTTGCGAGGTCGAGGACAGTTCGATCTTGGCCTTCTCAGCGGCTTCTTTCAGACGCTGCAGGGCCATCTTGTCGCTCGACAGATCTACGCCGTGTTCCTTTTTGAACTCATCCGCCAGGTAGTTGACGATGCGCATGTCAAAGTCTTCACCACCCAGGAAGGTGTCGCCGTTGGTCGATTTGACCTCGAACAACCCGTCGTCGATTTCCAGAATGGTCACGTCGAAGGTACCACCACCAAGGTCATAAACCGCGATGGTTTGGGTTTCTTCCTTGTCCAGACCATAGGCCAGCGCAGCAGCTGTCGGTTCGTTGATGATCCGCAGCACTTCCAGACCGGCAATCTTGCCCGCGTCCTTGGTGGCCTGACGCTGAGCGTCGTTGAAATAGGCCGGAACGGTGATGACGGCCTGAGTGACTTCCTCACCCAGATAGCTCTCGGCGGTTTCCTTCATCTTGCCCAGAGTGAAGGCCGAGATCTGGCTTGGGGAGTACTTTTCACCGCGGGCTTCGACCCACGCGTCGCCGTTGCCGCCGTTGACGATGGCGTACGGCACCATTTTCTTGTCTTTTTCGACTTCTGCATCATCCACACGACGACCGATCAGACGCTTGACGCCAAAGATGGTGTTGTCGGGGTTGGTGACCGCCTGACGTTTTGCAGGCTGACCGACCAGACGCTCATCTTCGGTGAAGGCGACGATCGAGGGCGTGGTCCGCGCCCCTTCGGCGTTTTCGATGACCTTCGGCTGCGAGCCGTCCATGATGGCTACACACGAGTTGGTGGTGCCGAGGTCAATCCCGATTACTTTTCCCATATGTTCAATCCCTTTCTCTTCAAGGCGATGTCCCGAGGTCCGAACCCGTTATGGCACCCGGCCCCGATCTGATTTGCGCAACAGGTCTACACCATCGCGCGTCCCGGCGTATATAAGGGCGGGAACAGGGGCCTGCAAGCGGTGTAAATCGCAGGTTTTCGGGAATCTGCGGCCTTTTCGGCAAGGTTTTGGCAAGGATTGGGGAATCTTGGATGGCGCGGCTGCTTTTGCGCGGTTTTGATATCAGAAAAGCCTGTCTGGACGGGGCTGCGCAGGCGCAGCTGATCGAAGAACTGCGCCCGATTCTGAAATCGGCCCCGCTGTACCGGCCGGTAACTCCCTCAGGCAAGGAAATGTCGGTTCGCATGACTTCGGCCGGGCCCCTTGGCTGGGTCACGGACAAGGCAGGCTACAGATATCAGCAACAGCACCCAAAGGGGGCGGACTGGCCCGCCATTCCTGAACCCATCCTCAATATCTGGCGAGACCTGGTCAGCCCCGAGCGCGAACCGGACTGCTGCCTGATCAATTACTATGGTGAAGGCGCCCGGATGGGATTGCATCAGGACAAGGACGAAGCCGATTTTTCCTGGCCGGTCCTGTCAATCTCGCTGGGGGATGACGCGCTGTTTCGCATCGGTAACACGACAAGGGGCGGCAAAACGGAATCCATCTGGCTGAGCTCCGGCGACGTCGTGATCATGGGCGGACCCGCCCGCCTGGCCTATCACGGGATCGACCGCATCCGGTTCGGGTCGTCAAAACTGCTGCCGAAAGGTGGACGGATCAACCTGACCCTGCGAGTGGCCGTTTAACGGCGCGCGCCCCAGCTTTGCGAGACGTGCTGGCGGGTAAAGAAAATCCCCAGCAGTCCGACCATCAACAATACAAGCCCGACCCAAAGCGCATATTCCCAACTGGTGTTGCGTGGGAAATAATTACGGAAAACAAAACCTCGGCATTGGTCGATGATGTGAAACAGAGGGTTCCAGGCAAACATGGTCAGCATGAAACCACCCAACGCATTCGCCACAAACATCTTGCCGGAAAAGATCATGTTCAATCGGCGGTAAACGGTGCTCATGATCCCGACTGTGGTCGGCAACCAGGGTTTGAGAGCCATGAACACCACGCCGACTGAACAACCGGTGAACCACGCCAGCATGAGCATCGCAAATGCACCGCCCGGTTCCTGAACTTCTGGGACACCAAACCACACACTGTAACCAAACAGAATTATGATCATCGAGAAAAACTGCGTGTAAAGAGTTCCGAAAGCCGTGGCCAGCAGCATCACCATCATGTTCATCGGCGAATGCAGCATCATCGGATTGTTCCCGGTGCCAACCCCACCAACAGCGCCGACTGCTTTGATATGGGTCAGGAACAAGAAAACGCCGGTCATCAAAAACAGAACGAAATCGCCACGTATTTTGGCAACTCGTGTCCCCATGAAGGACATGATCGTATAAAACACTGCAACCAGAGCCAGAATCTGAACGATATTCATCAGAATTGCCAGAACAGCATTGCTGTGTTGCGACCGCACATTACGAACAACCGCGTGGAAAATAAGCTCTGCCGTTGTGAACGCACCGCCCAAAAGCGTCTGGTTTCGTTTGAAATAAAACACCCGAAGCGTCTTTCCCGTTTTTTCGCCTGCAATCTGCCACGAATTTCTTGCCGTTCCGTAACCAGCACATCATAAGGCCGTCAGGATATTCGATCAACAAATCACCGGAACGGAGCTTTTTTGTGACTTACGACGACCTTATTCCCGTCATCCGAAGCCTGGCCCTGGAAGCGGGTGACAAGATCATGCAGATCTATGAGGCCGATGACTTTGACGTAAAGGTCAAATCCGACGCCAGCCCCGTGACCGAAGCGGACGAGGCCGCCGACGCGCTGATCTCGGCTGGTTTGCGTGACGCTTTTCCGGACATCCTGCTGGTGACCGAAGAACAGGCCGAGTCACACTCTGAGAAAGGTGACACCTTCCTGATTGTTGATCCCCTGGACGGCACCAAAGAATTCATCAATCGTCGCGGCGACTTCACGGTGAACATTGCTCTGGTCGAAAACGGCGTACCGACCCGCGGTGTGGTTTATGCCCCTGCGCGCGGCCGCATGTTTTATACACAGGCCGATGGCCGGTCGGTCGAAGAAACCGGCGCTCTGGACACGGCGCAGCCAGGTGATACCGCGCCGATTTCAGTCTCTAAACCTGACAATTCGGCGCTTTTGGTGGTGGCGTCCAAGTCGCACCGTGATCAGGCCACCGACGACTATATCAACAAATATCATGTTCAGGACAGCAAGAGCGCGGGCTCGTCGCTGAAATTCTGTCTGGTCGCCACAGGTGAGGCCGATCTGTATCCCCGCGTCGGACGCACGATGGAATGGGACACCGCAGCGGGCCATGCCGTGCTGGCGGGCGCAGGTGGTAAGGTCGTACGCTTCGACGACCATTCGCCCCTGACCTATGGCAAGGACGACTATGCAAACCCGTTCTTTATCGCCTACGCTCCGGGCGTTGACCTGAAGGAGGCCTGATGTCCGTTCTGATCGCCATTCCCGCCCGCTACGCCTCAACCCGGTATCCGGGCAAGCCGCTGGTTCCTTTGACCGGGGCCAATGGTGCCTCGATGACCCTGATCGAACGCTCATGGCGCGCCGCCTGTTCGGTATCGGGCGTGGACAAGGTGGTTGTCGCGACCGATGACGACCGTATCCGCAAAGTAGCCGAGGGGTTTGGGGCCGAGGTTGTGATGACCTCGGAAAGCTGCGGGAATGGCACGGAACGCTGCGCCGAGGCCCATGCTGAACTGGGTGCGGGCTATGAGATCGTCGTGAACCTGCAGGGCGACGCGCCGCTCACCCCGCATTGGTTCGTCGAAGACCTGATCACCGGCCTGCGCGCCGCGCCGGAGGCCGGTGTTGCAACTCCGGTTTTGCGCTGCGATGGCGACGCGTTGAACAGTCTGCTGAACGACCGAAAAAACGGACGCGTGGGGGGCACGACAGCCGTGTTTGCTCCCGATCACAGCGCGATGTATTTCTCGAAAGAGGTTATCCCCTTCACGGCGCAAACCTTTACCGGGGAAGAACCGACACCGGTTTTCCACCATGTTGGCGTCTATGCCTACCGTCCCGATGCGCTGGCCGCTTATCCCGGCTGGCCGGTTGGTCCGCTGGAACAGCTGGAAGGGCTTGAACAGCTGCGCTTTATGGAAAACGGTCGTAAGGTTCTGTGCGTCGAGGTCGAGGCCAAGGGCCGACAGTTTTGGGAACTGAACAACCCGCAGGACGTCCCGAAGCTTGAAGAGATGATGGCCGCCATGGGGTTGGATTGACCAATTTTCCCCATGACTCTCAATTACGCCGCAGTGTAGCTGCACACAGAAATTCAATTTGGACTTTCCAATGACAAATATCCTTGTGACCGGCGGGGCCGGGTATATCGGATCCCATGCCTGCAAGGCGCTGTCCCGCGCGGGTTACACGCCAGTGACCTATGACAATCTGATCACCGGCTGGCAGGACGCCGTGAAATTCGGGCCATTCGAACAGGGCGATCTGCTGGACCGCGCGCGTCTGGATGAGGTTTTTGCCAAATATCAGCCCGTCGCGGTCATGCACTTCGCCGCGCTTAGTCAGGTGGGCGAGGCGATGTCCGAGCCCGGCAGATACTGGGCCAACAACGTCACCGGATCTCTGAATCTGATCGAGGCCACGGTCGCCGCCGGGTGCCTGAATTTTGTGTTTTCTTCGACCTGTGCGACCTACGGTGAACATGACAACGTCGTGCTTGACGAAGACACCCCTCAACTGCCGCTGAACGCCTACGGCGCTTCCAAGCGTGCCATTGAAGAGATTCTGCGCGACTTTGAGGCCGCGCATGGGCTGAACCATGTGATCTTTCGCTATTTCAACGTGGCCGGTGCCGACCCCGATAGTGAAGTGGGTGAATTCCACCGCCCCGAGACCCATCTGGTGCCGCTGATGCTGGACGCAATCGACGGCAAGCGCGACGGGCTGACCGTCTTCGGCACCGATTACGACACACCCGACGGCACCTGCATCCGCGACTATGTGCACGTCTGCGATCTGGTCGATGCGCATGTGCTGGGGCTGAATTGGCTGGAACGGGGCAAGGGCAGCCGCGTGTTCAATCTGGGCACCGGTTCGGGCTTTTCGGTGATGGAGGTGATTGCCCATTCCAAATCCGTCACCAATCGCGAAGTGCCCTATTCGGTCGGATCGCGCCGCGCCGGCGATTGCACCAAGCTGGTCTCGGGCTCGGTCCGTGCCGGAGAACAGCTGGGTTGGACCCCGAAAAGGTCAACGTTAGAGACGATGATCGGTGACGCGTGGCGCTGGCATCAGAACGGCCACTACGAGAAATGAGGCTAAGGTGACAGACACTGTAACCGATATGCTTCCACCCATCGGATGGGTGCAGAAATATCGGTTGCGCCTGAAACGGCGACGGCTGCTGTGGCGATCCTTTCGCAGTCGCCATCAGCTGTCCTGCCTCAATGATCAAACAACCCAAATTGGGCGCGGCGCCATACTGGCCTTTACCACCCTGCGTAATGAAATCACGCGCCTGCCCTGGTACTTCCGCCACTATCGCGCGCTGGGAGTCGATCACTTTCTGATTGTAGACAACGGTAGTGATGATGGCTCGGTGGACTACCTGCGCGACCAGCCCGACGTTTCGCTGTGGCAGACCGATGCCAGCTATCGTGCCTCGCGATACGGGCTGGATTGGCTGACCTGGCTGCAGATGCGTTTCGGTAATGGCCACTGGACATTGATGGTGGACGCCGATGAATTGCTGATTTACCCGACCTACAACAGCAATTCCCTGCACGATCTGACCGAAACGCTGAACCGACAGGAGCGCACAGCGTTTGGAGCTCTGTTGCTCGACCTGTACCCCAAGGGGCCGCTGGGCGCGCAGGATTACAACCCAGAGTCCGACCCAACCGATGTTCTGAATTGGTTCGACAGCGGCCCCTACCGATCCCGGCGCCAAGCCCCGCTGGGTAATCTGTGGGTTCAGGGCGGCGCGCGGGAACGCATGTTCTTTTCAGACAGGCCACGCCACTCTCCGACACTGAACAAAATCCCGCTGGTCCGGTGGTCACGGCGGTTTGCCTATGTGAACTCATGCCACTCTGCCCTGCCCCGGCATCTGAACGCCTTTTACGACGGGCCGGGCGGAACAGCGCCATCCGGCGTCCTGCTGCACACAAAGTTCCTGCCCGAAGTGGTTGCCAAGTCAAAAACCGAGAAAACGCGCCGCCAGCATTTTCATGATCCCGACCAATTTGCGACATACTATGATGCGATAGGAAACCAGCCCGATATGTGGACGCCGGACTCGGTTCGGTACACGGGCTGGGCACAGCTGCTGCAGTTGGGGCTGATGAGCGAAATCATGTGGGAAAAACACGAAAGCAACGCTTCGGACTAACCAATTTTAAAGCCGTTGCTTCGAAAGATGCAAAGATGGCATAAAACGGCAATTGCCCGGCACCACTCTGGATCGTCCAGCCCCCGGGCATGCTCGCGTAACAAAAAAGGTTGAGCAGACGCGTGAGCCTGTTGGATTCATATCGGATGAGGTTGCGGCGCAAGCGTCGCCTTATGCGCTGTCTGCGTAAAAGACGGGAATTGACGCCCGTCGCTGACAGAACAACCAAAATTCGACGCCATGACATCCTGTTGATGAGTGTGGTGCGAAACGAAAAGATACGCCTGCCCTTTTTCCTTGAATACTACCGCAAGCTGGGCGTCGATCACTTTCTGTTCGTCGACAATGACAGCGATGACGGCACTTGCGAGTTCCTGGAAAACCAACCTGATGTGTCGCTTTGGCTAGCCGATGCAAGTTACAAACGGGCTTCGTTCGGGTTGGACTGGTCGAATTACCTGTTGCGAAAATATGCCCATAATCACTGGATTCTGACGGTCGATCCGGATGAGTTCTTTATTTACCCCTTCTGCGATACCCGTCCGATCCGCGCCCTGACAGATTGGCTGGACGGCTGCGCCGTGCGCAGCTTCGGCGCCATGCTGATCGACATGTACCCGCAGGGCCCGGTTGACGCCCAGGTTTACCGCGAGGGGCAGGACCCGTTCCAGATCGCCCGCTGGTTCGATGCTGGCAATTACATGATCACCAAGAACCCGGATTACAAAAACCTGTGGATTCAGGGCGGGCCACGAGCACGGGTTTTCTTTGGCGACAATCCTTCTCAGGCGCCGGCGCTGAACAAGATTCCACTGGTGAAATGGGACAGGCGCTATGTCTATGTCAGCTCGACACATTCGCTGCTGCCGCGTGGATTGAACCAGGTTTATGACGAATGGGGCGGTGAAAAGACCAGTGGAGCGCTGCTGCATGCCAAGCTGATCAACACGCTGGGCGACAAAGCCCGCGAAGAGCTGGAGCGCGGCCAGCATTACCGGCGGTCAGGCGAGTATCGCGCCTACGCCGAACGGCTGCAGGACAAGCCTGTGTTCTGGTGCGATAAATCGGAAAAATACATCAACTGGCGGCAGCTTGAAATTCTGGGTCTCATGTCGAAAGGCAACTGGGCATGAGCAGCCTTGGCATCATCATGCTGGTTCACACCGCGCTGCACCGCGCCGAGCAGGTCGCGCGCCACTGGACAGCGTCAGGCTGCCCGGTGGTGATCCATGTGGACCGCAAGGTGCCGGATCAGGTCTATTCCCGTTTTGTTGCTGCGTGCAAAGACGATCCGCTGATCCGGTTTTCCGAACGTCACACCTGCGAATGGGGTGGTTGGGGGATCGTGGAGGCGTCGCAATCCGCGGCCGAGCTGATGCTTGACGCCTTCCCGAATGTGCATCACGTCTATTTATCCTCGGGCGCGTGCCTGCCCCTGCGGCCTGTGGATGAGCTGATCGACTATCTCTCGGAGCGGCCGCGTGTCGATTTCATCGAAAGCGCCACCACCGCCGATGTCAGCTGGACCATCGGCGGGCTGGATCAGGAACGTTTCACCCTGCGGTTTCCGTTTTCGTGGCGCAAGAACCGCAAATTGTTCGATGCCTATGTGAAGTTGCAGCGCGCCATCGGTCTGCGCCGTCGCATCCCGGATGGGCTGGTGCCGCATATGGGCAGCCAGTGGTGGTGCCTGACACGCCAGACCCTGTCCGCGATTCTGCAGGACCCCAGGCGCAAGACCTATGACCGTTATTTCCGGCGGGTCTGGATCCCGGATGAAAGCTATTTCCAGACGCTGGCGCGGCTCTATTCCACCCATATCGAAAGCCGGTCGCTGACCCTGTCCAAATTCGATTACCAGGGGCGTCCGCACATTTTTTACGACGACCATTTGCAGCTTTTGCGCAGGTCCGACTGTTTCGTCGCCCGTAAAGTCTGGCCGCGCGCCGAACGGTTGTATCAATCCTTCCTGACCGATCAGAACGGCGCTTTGAAACCGGCCGAGCCCAATCCGGGCAAGATTGACCGGGTGTTCTCAAAGGCTGTGGAACGGCGAACCAGAGGACGCGACGGCCTGTATATGCAAAGCCGGTTTCCCCGTCACGGCAGTGAGAACGGGCTGACCTCCTTTCCCTATTCCGTGTTCCAGGGCTTTACCGAACTGTTCGATGATTTTGAACTCTGGCTGGCCGACACCACGGGCGCGCGGGTTCACGGGCATCTGTTCGGGCCGGAGCGTGCCGAGTTTGCCGGTGGCGAAAAGATCATCAACGGCGCACTCAGTGACTGCGCGGTCTTACGGGATTACAATCCCACCGCTTTTGTCTCGAACTTGATCTGGAACACCCGTGGGGAACGACAGTGTTTTCAGTTCGGACCCGGAGATACCCAAAAAATCAACTGGTTTCTGGCGCGGGACAAGAATGCGCAGATCTCGGTCATTACCGGAGCCTGGGCGATTCCGCTGTTCCGGTCGAACATGAATTTTGCCGACATCCGGAACGAGGCCGCTCGCCTGCAACAGATCGAAACCAAACAGCTTGAGGTTCTGGATTCTGTCTGGACCAAAGCACGGGTACGCAAATGGTCGCTGGCAGATTTCGTGGAATCTCCGATGGAGCCTCTGCAGACGGTAATCGAGGAAATCGGCACCACCCATGCCAGCCACCTGACCGAAGCGCCGGTGATGGTGGATCTGTCGGGTTTTGGGCAATTTTTGCAGAACCTCAAGAACCAGGGCATGCATCCCTATATGATGGGAGATTTCCCGGTTGACGATGTATTCGGCGCACAGGTCAGACCGTTCCACAAACCCTATCTGGTGCGGTAACCTAACATGACTGCCAAATTCGACTATTTCATCGTTCTCGCGGCCATGCGCACCGGTTCGAATCTGCTTGAGACAAATCTGAATGCGCTTGACGGCGTCACCTGCCACGGCGAGGCATTCAATCCCCATTTCATTGGCCGGCTCAAATCCGAAAGCCTGATGGGCATATCGCTGGAAGACCGGGACAGCGACCCGTTAAACCTTGTTCAGGCAATCAAATCCGCTCCAGGTGAACTGAACGGGTTTCGATTTTTTCAGGGGCATGATCCTCGTGTGTTGGAGCCTGCTTTGACCGATCCCCGCTGCGCCAAGATTATCCTGACGCGCAACCCGCTGGACAGCTACATATCGTTGAATATCGCGCGGGAAACCAAGCAGTGGCAGTTGAAAAACATCAAACGCCGCCGCGAGGCACAGATCGAATTCGACGGACAGGAGTTTGAAAAGTATCTGGACCAACAGCAGGAGTTTCAACTGCTTCTGCTGCACCAGCTTCAGGCATCCGGGCAAGCTGCATTTTTCATCGCCTACGACGATCTGAACCGTCTGGACACACTGAACGGTCTGGCGGCGTGGCTGGGCGTCTCGGGACGGCTGTCGACAATCGATGATACGCTCAAGCCACAGAACCCCGAACCCGCACTGTCCAAAGTGACAAACCCCGGGGAAATGGAACAGGCCCTGTCCCGGATCGACAGTTTCAATCTGCATCATGCGCCGAGTTTTGAACCCCGGCGCGGACCAGCGATCGGAAACTACATTGCCGCGCCTGAAACTCCGCTGATGTATCTGCCGGTACGCGGAGGGGTCGAGACCCCGGTGACCCGATGGCTGGCGGATCTTGATGCTGTCGGCAGCGACGGGTTGATCACCAATCAGAACCGGAAGCAAACACGGCGATGGTTGCAGGCGCACCCCGGGCACCGGAAATTCACGGTCCTGCGCCACCCCCTGGCGCGGGCGCATACTGCGTTTTGCTCCTATATCCTTAGCGCGGAACCCGGTGCTTATCTGAAAATCCGAAACATGCTGCGCAACCGGTTCAAAATTCCGATCCCCGGTCAATTGCGTAAAGACAATTACCCGGCTGAACAGCATTATGAGGCCTTCTCGGCCTTTCTGACTTTCCTGCGCCAAAACCTGGCCGGGCAGACACCTGTACGGGTGGATGGAGTGTGGTGCAGTCAGGCCCAGGTGCTTGAGGGGATGGCCTCATTCGCCCTGCCCGACCTTATTCTGCGTGAAGACGAGATTGCGTCGGCCCTGCCCGATCTGGCCCGACGGATAGGCCATGAAACCCCGCCCACGCCTGAATCCAGCGCGCCGGACGTGCCGTTTAATCTGAATGACATTTACGACAGCAAGCTCGAGTCGCTGGCAGTAGACGCCTACCAGCGCGATTACTTGCAATTCGGGTTTGCCAACTGGAAACCGATTACGGGCGAAGGGTAATCAGTGTTCCTTCGTTCACCATCGCATAGATTTCCTCAATCTCTTCATTCTTGACGGCGATACAGCCAGCAGTCCAATCCTGCGTTCTTTTGGCCCGTTTCAGTTCCGACCGTTTTTTAGGTTGCCCGTGAATGAAAATGTCACCACCCGGATCAACACCGGCCGCCTTGGCCAGCGCGATGTCTTTCGAGTTCGGGTATGAAATCCCCAGCGACAGGTGATAGCGGCTGTTCGGGTTGCGCCGGTCGATCAGATAGCTGCCTTCGGGCGTGCGGCCATCGCCGCGCTTGGTCTTGGTACCATCGGGCGCAAAGCCCAGATCGACCTTGTATTCCTTGAGGACGTGTTGGTTATGCAGAAGATAAAGCTTCCGCGCGCCCTTGTTGATGACCAATGAGGTCACTTCGGGCCCATCATATGTCAGAAATCTTGGGCTGGCCGAGGCACAAGCCGAAAGGCTCAGCGTTGCCATAGCGCCCAATCCAAATGCTCGACGATCCATGTTCACTGCCTGCTACTGCTCTTTTTTTTACGATTATGCCAGAAAACCGAAAAACTGAAATCACTTTTTGATGTGCGACTGCTCAACCAAGCGGCGTTCGATGGACTCGAGCCGCTCAAGCACTTCGTCACGGTAAGCGTCGGTTTTAACTTCGTCCTCGGCATGGTGCGCGTCCTGCATCGAGTTCACGATCAGACCGACCAGCAGGTTCACCACCGCAAAAGTGGTGACCATGATAAAGGGCACAAAGAACAGCCAGGCATAGGGGTAGACCTCCATCACCGGGCGCACGATGCCCATAGACCAGCTTTCCAGCGTCATGATCTGGAACAGCGTATAGGCCGAGAGACCCAGATCGCCGAACCAGTCCGGGAAGGATTGCGAGAACAGCTTGGTCGAGATCACCGCACCGATATAGAACAGGATCGCCATCAGCAGGAACACGCTGGCCATGCCCGGCAGGGCCGAGATAAAGCCCTCGACCACGCGGCGGAGGCGCGGCGCGACAGAGATGACCCGCAAGACCCGCAGAATTCGCAGTGCCCGCAGGACCGACAGCCCCGCACCGCCCGGCACCAGCGCGATACCGACGATCACGAAATCAAACACGTTCCAGCCATTGGTGAAAAACCTGCGCCCGGTGGCGATCAGTTTCATCCCAATCTCAACCACGAAGATCGCGAGGCAGAGACTGTCCAGCGTCACGATCAAGGGGCCCATGCTTTCCATCAGGGAAGGCGAGGTCTCCATGCCCAGAAGCACAGCGTTGAAGATGATGACACCGGTGATGAATCGCCCAAAGGACGGAGCTTCGATAACTGTCAGCAGGCGCTGGGTGATCACCATTCGGGTGGTCTCCTGTCAGGTTGATGGGTTCAGCGTGAACCGCGCGGCAAGTTCGGTGTGTGACGACCATCGAAATTGGTCAACCACCTGTACCCATTCAAGGGTGTATCCCGCATTAACGAGTGTTTTTGCGTCCCTCGCGAACGTGACCGGGTTGCAGGATACATAAGCAATCACCGGGCGCAGTGCCTGCGCCAGTTCCACCACCTGCGCCTCGGCCCCGGCGCGCGGCGGGTCGATCACCACGGCGTCAAAGGATCTCATCTCGTCCGGCAACAGCGGGCGACGGAACAGATCGCGCGCCTCGGTCGTGACCCGCTTGAGCCCCTGTGCCCTGCGCCAGCCCTGATCCAGCGCCTGCGTCATCGCGGCCTCTCCTTCCACCGCATGAACCTCGGCAGTTTGAGCCAGAGGCAGAGAGAAGGTGCCGCTGCCCGCAAACAGGTCGGCAACCCGCTTTGCGCCCTCTGTGGCCTGCAAAACGGCCTGTAACAGAGCCTGTTCTCCGTCTTTTGTGGCCTGAAGGAAGGCCCCCGACGGCGGAACAACCTCGGCCGTGCCGAACCTCTGAACCGGCGGCTGGCGCATGGCGATCACCTCGCCATCCCAGCTGAGCCGTGCCAGGCCATGCTTTTCGGTAGCCTGCGCCAGGGCCAGTTCCAGCGGCCCATCCAGCGGTTTGCCGCCTTTGACAGCCACATCCAGCCCGCCTTCGGACAGGGTCAGTGTTACCGCCAGCACGCCCTTGCGGCTGCCACCCAGAACAGCCAAAGCTTCGGCGACAGGAATGGCGTCAATCAGCTTGGGGTCCAACAGTCGGCAATCTGGAATTTCGGTGATCGTGTCCGAAGCTCGGCCGTGAAACCCGGCCAGCGTGCCTTTCTTGGTCCGCCGCACCGCGATGGTGGCGCGGCGGCGAGACTGTTCCGGCGAAGTGTGGATCGGGCGCATCACCGCCTCCAAACCCTGCGCGGCCAACGCATTGCGCACCACACCGACCTTCCAGTCAGCGACAAACTCATCCGCGGCGTGCTGCAACTGGCATCCGCCGCAAGCCTTGTAATGGCGGCACGGTGCTTTTACCCGATTGTCCGAGGGCGTCTCCACCCGGATATCCGTCAGAAGCTGACCCACCAGTGTCCCGCTGACTACTTCACCCGGTAGGGTGCGCGGCGCGTAAACGGGGCCTTCGGCAATGCCGTCGCCCTGATGGCCAAGGCGAGTTATAGTGAACTGCTGCGTCATGTGGGGCCTGATACCGGGGCTTTGCACGCAACAAAAGCCTTATTCCGCAGCTTCTGCCTGAATGAACCCGCCCGACTGGCGATGCCAGAACCGCGCGTACAGCCCACCTTGCTTTAGCAGCGCGTCATGTGTGCCGGTTTCCACGATACGACCCTGATCCAGCACGATGATCCGGTCCATCTCGCTGAGCGTGGACAGACGGTGCGCAATCGCCAGCACCGTCTTGCCCTGCATCACCCGGTGCAGCGCGGTCTGGATCGAGGCCTCAACTTCGGAATCCAGCGCCGATGTGGCCTCGTCCAGAACCAGAATCGGCGCGTCCTTGAGAATGGCACGGGCTAAAGCGATCCGCTGCCGCTGCCCGCCGCTGAGTTTCACGCCCCGCTCTCCAAGATGCGCGTCATAACCCTTGCGGCCATGGGCATCCTGAAGGCTGAGGATAAACTCATGCGCCTCGGCCTTTTTCGCTGCCTCGATCATATGGTCTTCCGAAGCATCGGGTCGGCCGTACAGGATGTTCTCACGCGCTGAGCGGTTGAACATCGCGGTTTCCTGCGTAACCATGCCAATCTGGCTTCGCAGGCTGTCTTGCGTCACCCGCGACACGTCCTGTCCGTCAATGAGAATAGCGCCGCTTTCCCCGTCATAGAGTCTGAGCAGCAACGAAACCAAAGTCGACTTCCCCGCACCCGAAGCACCAACTATGCCCAGCTTTTCACCGGGATGAACGGTCATGCTAACGTCGGTCACTCCGCCAATATCGCGGCCATAGGCAAAGCTGACATGGTCGAAATCGATCTGTCCAATGGTCACGGACAAATTGACGGCATCGGCCGCATCCTCGACCCGGTCACGCCTTGCCAGCGTCTTCATGCCGTTCTCAACCTCGCCGACATTGGCGTAAAGGCCCATCAGCGTGAAACTGACCCAGCCTGTCATCTGCGCGATGCGGATCGAGACGGCACCTGCGGCTACGATGTCACCAGCAGTCGCGGTTCCCGCTTGCCATAATAGCAACGTCGCACCCAACAGAAGCACCGGCAGAACCCCTGCCAACACCATCAGGACAAAGCGGAAACTGGCAGAGAGTTTGCCGAAGGCCAGCATCTTTTCCCGAAGATCGACCATCGAGTTCCGCGCGGCCTGATCCTCGAAATCAGAATGGGCGAACAGCTTGACGGTTTTGATATTGGTGATCGTGTCGACCACCTGTCCCGACACCATCGCACGCGCGCCGGCCCGCGCGGCCGAGCGCTTTCGGATGCGCGGCAAATACCAACAGATCAACAGGAAATACACCACCAGCCAGCCGGCAAAGGGCAGCATCACCAGCGGATGAATAGACCCTAACAAAAGCAACGAACCCAGAAGCGAGGCTAGAGCAAAGACAATCGCACTGATCGTTTCGGACACGACCGAGGCCATAGCATTCGAGGTCTGCATCTGTTTCTGCGCGATCCGGCCAGCAAAATCATCGTCGAAATACGTGACAGACTGGCCCAGCGTCCAGCGGTTCAGCTTGGCCAGAACCAGAGGCGGGATGTTGGGCATGACAACATAGTTGTTCGAAAACGCTGACAGACCGAAGAACACTGGCCGCAGCAGCATGAAGAACGCCGCCATGCCAAGGACCATCCAAAGATTGTTGGCGCTCAGGAAGTTCTGAGGCCCGCTCTCAGTTGCCATATCAATCACAAGACCCAGCATCCAGGCCGTCCCGGCCTCCATCGCGCCGGCCATTGCCGAAAAGGTCGCCGCGACAAATATCATCGGCCACGCACCGGACAGGCACCAGCGAATGAACGCCCCCAGCGTTTGCGGCGGGGGCGTTTCGATGTTTTTGAACGGATCTATGAGATCGGCAATCCTCATTCGGCGGCCTCCGTGTTCAGGAAGCCTCCAGATTGCCGCGCCCAGAACTGGGCGTAAAGCCCGCCTTGCGACAACAGTTCGGAATGTCCGCCCTGCTCAACGATCCGACCGCCATCCATGACCAGAATGCGATCCATCTGGGCAATAGTGCTGAGCCGATGGGCAATGGCGATCACGGTTTTACCTTGCATCATGCCGTAGAGAGTTTCCTGAATCGACGCTTCGACTTCGGAATCTAGGGCAGATGTCGCTTCGTCCAACAGCAGGATCGGAGCGTCCTTCAGGATCACCCGCGCCAACGTCACACGCTGCCGCTGACCGCCGCTGAGCTTCACGCCCCGTTCGCCCACATGCGCGTCGTAACCGGTGCGCCCCTGCGGGTCTTGCAGATCGAGGATGAACTCATGCGCCTCGGCCTGTTTGGCGGCGGCGATCATCTGCTCTTCAGTCGCTTCGGGGCGGCCATACAGAATGTTGTCGCGCACCGAGCGATGCAGCAACGCGCTATCTTGCTGCACCATGCCGATATGACTGCGCAAACTGTCCTGCGTGACGTTGGCAATGTTCTGATCGTCAATCAGGATCGCGCCCCGCTCCACGTCATAAAATCGCAAAAGCAGCTTTACCAGAGTCGATTTCCCGGCTCCGGAGCGCCCGATCAGACCAATCTTTTCACCCGGATGGATTGTCAGGTTGATGTGATCCAGCCCGCCGGTCTTGCGCCCGTAATGGTGTGACAAGTCGCGTATTTCGATCTGTCCTTCAGGCAGTCGCAACGGCTTGGCATCCGGCGCATCCAGCAGGTCGATAGGTTGCGCAATGGTCTGCATCCCCTCGGCCACCACACCAAGCTGCCGGAAGAAACTGGTCAGAGCCCACATGATCCAGCCGGTCATCGCGTTCAGCCGCAGCGTCAGAGCCGTGGCCGCTGCGACCACACCCACCGTGGCGCTGCCCTGCATCCACAAGGCAATCGCCCAACCGACCACGCCCACGATCAACAGACCGTTCAGCGTGACCAGAACCGCGTCCATGATGGTAAAAATCCGCATCTCGATCTGGAAGGTGCGGCGCGTTTCCTCGATAGCCTCGCGGGCGTAATCCAGTTCCTGCGCGTCATGGGCGAACATCTTGACCGAGTGGATGTTGGTATAGCTGTCCACGACCCGTCCCGTCACGGCGGAACGCGCATCCGACGCCGCCTGAGAGGCCGGGCCAACCCGCAGCACGGTCCAGTGTACAAGAATGGCGTAAAGCGCAAACCAGATCAGCAGAGGCAACAACAAACGCGGATCAGCCGCCATAAGCAGCACAGCCGCTCCGATCAGGTAGGCCAGAGAAAACGATATGGCGTCAAAGACCTGAAACACCGCCTCACCTGCCGCCGGCGGTGTCTGCATGATCCGGTTGGCGATGCGCCCCGCAAAGTCGTTTTCGAACCAGCCCACGGACTGGCGCAACACATGTTTATGCGCGCGCCAGCGGATCAGGGTGCCAAAGTTCGGCAGGATCGTGTTGTTCAGCAGAAGCACGTCAACGACATGCAGCAACGGGCGCAGCAGCAGCACAAACACAGCCATCAGGATCAGTTCCGTACCGTGTTTCTGCCAGACTTCGGCCGGAGGACCTGACAACAGGTCAACCACCCGGCCCATGTAATAAATCAGGCCGACCTCGACGGCCGCGACGACGACGGAAATCAATCCGGCCCAGAAAAACACCCGCATGAACGGCTGGGAATACTCCAACATGAACGGCCACAACCGTGTCGGAGGCCTATCGGATTCGGTATAGGCAACAAAAGGGTCAACGAGGTTTTCGAAATAGCGAAACATGGAGAGTGCTCCGATTGAGCAGAGAAATTGTCATGCGAAGAAAGATGGCGCCAGAACACCACCCTTACGGGTCAAAGCGTTCCGGCTTTAGCCGAACCAGATCCCGTAATACATTCGCATCCCTCCATTCATGTGACAGGGGCACGTAACCACAAAGTCTTTTGTTTGTCATCCCCTTTTGAGACTTTACCTTAGAGGCTTAGCAGGTCTTCGCGGGTCAGGGTGAAGCCGGATGCGATCCAGCGCGCCTCAAGTTCGGCCAGTTTTTTGCCCAGCGCCGGCCCGGTGAATTCCGGGATCAGATCGGTCGCCCTGATCGGAAACTCAGCAGCAGCGCCGGTGCGCAGCGCCTGCCGTAATTCCTCGCTCCAGGGCTGTTCCTGAAACGCGCAGCGCAGCAAGGTTTCGTGCATCCCACCCTCTTCGCCGTAGCGGAACCCCAGTTCGGCGACGCTGGCTGTGCCGGATGCCTCGTCCCGCATGCGGGTCAGTCGCTGCAGCTGCGCCTTGCTAAGGCGCAAGGTCTTGGCGATCCCGGGCGTCGCAATCGCTGACAGTCGGCGGATCGGCTCCGGCTCGGCCCCTGCCTGTTGTTCCAGAGCGACCAGAGGAGCCAGTGCGCGATCCTCTGCCCCCGGCGCAAGCTGCGCCAGCACACCCGTTTGACGCATCGCGGCGACGGAAGGCGCGGGATCGGGCGCGCCCAGCAGCTTTAGAAGCTCGGCCCCGACCCGCTCGCGCGACAATGCGACCAACCCGTCCAAATTAGCAGCAATTGCGGCCAGCGCGTCCGCGTCAAACCCGTTCTCGGCATCCCCGTACCAGGCGTGGAACCGAAAATAGCGGAGCGAACGCAGGTAATCCTCGCGAATACGGTTTTCGGCGGTGCCAATGAACCGCACACGCCGCGCCCGCAAATCCGGCAGCCCGTTCAATGGGTCCAGAACGGTGCCGTCGGGCCGCGCGTAAATCGCGTTCATGGTGAAATCTCGGCGCGCGGCGTCCTCCTCTACCGTGTCGGAAAAGGCAACCATTGCACGGCGGCCATCGCTTGCCACATCGCGGCGAAACGTGGTGATTTCATGCGGAATGCCATTGCTGACAACCGTGATTGTGCCATGGTCAATTCCGGTGGGAATGGCCTTGAGCCCCGCACCCTGTGCCAGTTCGACCACCCGCTCGGGACGTGCATCCGTGGCAATGTCGATATCGGATACCGGCGCACCCAGCAGGGCGTTTCGTACGCACCCCCCCACGAACAACGCTTGCGCACCGGCCTCAGTCAGGGCGGCACAGACCATTTGCGTTGCCTGTTCAGATACCCAGGCCTCATTGATTTGCGTCATTCACCCATCCGCGCGGCCAATCCCCGCAACATTCTGGCCGTCGCGCCCCAGATGTAATAGGGGCCGAACGGCACCGTGAAATAATACCGTTTCTGACCACGCCAGCGGCGCGATTCAACGATATAATTCGCGGGGTTGAGCACATGTGCAAGCGGAACCGAGAACACCTCGTCCACTTCGCCCGGTTCGGGCACGATGGGAAAGGGTTCGCGCAGGATCGCCACGACTGGTGTTACGGTAAAAGACGTCACCGTTTCATGCGCGGGAAGGTGCCCTAGTATTTCGGGCATTTCCGGCGGCAGGCTGATTTCCTCTTGCGCCTCGCGCAGGGCCGTGGCGGTGACATCCACATCGCCTTGATCCTGCTTGCCGCCGGGAAAGGCGATCTGACCAGGATGGTGTTTCAGGGCCGAAGAGCGTTTTGTCAGGATCAGTCGCGGCGTGTCGCCAAAGACCGTGATCGGAACCAGCACGCCTGCAGGGCGCAGTTTTCGTCCCGCAGGCAGAACAGTTTCGGGGTTCAGGTCAAAATCGCTCGACCCGCCCCCGGGGCGGCGCAGGGCCGCCCGCAGGTCTTGCGTCAGGTCAGGCACCGTCAGCATCAAACCCGACCGTGCCGGGATCCAGCACGTAATGGGCGCCGCAGAACTGGCAATCGGCCGTAACATCGCCCTCGGGCGTGGTCATCTTTTCGATGTCCTTGGCCGAGTAGATCGACAGGCTCTGGCGCACCCGATCCTCGGAACAGGTGCAGCCGAACTGCACCGATTGCGCGTCATAGACCCGCGGCTGTTCCTCGTGAAACAGACGGATCAGCAGATCAGTCGGCGCAGTCGAGGGGCCAATCAGTTCCAGATCCTCGACCGTGTCCAGCAGGATATTGACACGACCCCAGTTCTCGCCCTCTTCGCCGTCAACCAGATCATTGGCGGTCAGGATCTCGCCCTCGCCTTCACCCGAGGTCACGAACGGCGAGGCCTTTGGCATGTGCTGCAACATGATTCCACCTGCGCGCCAGTGTTCGCCGACGCCCGGCTCGGTCGATTTTCCGAAACTCAGCGAGAACCGGGTCGGCAGCTGTTCGGACTGCGCAAAATACGCCTCGGCGCAGGCGCTGATCGAACCTCCAGTCAATGGAGTGATCCCCTGATAAGGCTGCGTCCCCTCGCCCTGGTCGATCATGATGGCGAAATAGCCTTCGCCCACCTGATCGAACGGTGCGCCATCGGTCAGGCGGTCGCGATCAAAACTGGCATAGGCGCGGACGCGGGCCGGCTCGCCTTCATTCTTCGGCGCATAATAGTCGGTGGCGATCATCCGCACCGCACCTTTGGACTGGACCTGCAGCGACAGTTTCCAGCGTAGCGACACGGTCTGGCCGATCAGCGCGGTCAACAAGGCCATCTCGGCCACAAGGGCCTCGACCTTTTCCGGATAGTCATGCTGTTTCAGGATGCCGTCCAGCACGCCGTCCAGACGGGCCACGCGGCCGCGCATATCCGATACATCGAGTTGAAAGGGCAGGACGGTATCGTCCCACGCGATTTTCGTTCCAAGAGACATGGGGTTTCCTTACACGCCACAGGTTGGCATACCGCCAGCATATAGGTCGAACAATTTGGGTTGTAAGGGGCCATACATGATCAGACGGTTCGGTGAAACCCCCGAGGCAGGGCGGAAATACACACGCAGGCCCGGAGTCTACGCCCTGCTGCCGCGTGGGCGGGGTCTGTTGGTCACCTGGTATGACGATGGGTTGAACCCGGAACTGCAATTGCCCGGCGGTGGCATCGATCCGGGCGAATCGCCGATTATCGCCCTCCATCGCGAAGTGTTCGAGGAAACCGGCTGGTTGATCACAGCCCCGCGCCGCATCGGCGCCTTTCGACGATTCACCTATATGCCTGAATATGATCTGTGGGCGGAAAAGGTGTGTCTGATCTACCGAGCTCAGCCGGTTCGTCGCATGGGTCCGCCGCGCGAAGAGTTTCATGAAGCACGCTGGATGGATACAGCTGACGCGGTCGAGAAGTTAGGAAATGGCGGCGATCGTCATTTTGCCGGTCTGCATCTGCAGGGGCTTTAAGGCCCGCCATACTCAAAGAAAACAGCGGACACATCATCATCCATGCCACGGCCCGGTGCCATGGCCTGGGTCAGGCGCCAGAACATGTCGTCCAGGAACTCGGTGCCGCTCCGGCCTGGGGCGCAGCCAATCGCCATTTGGCGCAGGCCCTCTTCTTCCAGAAGGCCTCCGTCTGCAAGGCCACATTCGGTAAAGCCATCCGAGTACAACAGCAGCTTGTCACCGGGTTTCATATAGGTGTCCGTCCGCTGAAAGGTGACATCCGATAGCAACCCGATGGGCAAACCACCCTCGCCCAGAAATTCGGTGCTGCCGTCCTGACGCAGCAAAAGCGGGTGGGGGTGCCCGGCCTGCACCATCTTCAGATGCCCGTTGCGCAGGTCGATGATCGCGTAGACCATCGTGAAATACTCTTCAACTCCAGCATCTGCTAACAGGCGTGAATTAAGCAGTTCGGCCACGTGTTCTGGCGGTAGGAGCGCGTAGAATTTGTCAAAGCGTTTTTCCATCGCCACGTTCTGGTCGAAATGGCTGCTGGACAGATACCCGCCCAGCCGCGCCGTCATCATCGCCGAAGTGATGCCGTGACCGGAAACATCGATGCTGTAAAACCCCAGCCGATTCACTCCGGGCGAAAACATCCCTACCAGATCGCCACCGATATGCCCGCAGGGTTTCAGCAACAGACTTACCCGTGATTTACCGAAATCACGCGTCAGTTCCGGGACAAGTGATTCCTGGATTTTTCTGGCCTGAATCAGATCCTTGTCGATCGCGTCATGTGCCAGCTTGAGCTCCTCCAGTGCGGCTTCGATCATCCGATTTTTTTCGGACAGCTCACGCTGCATGTCCAGAATGCGGGCCCCGGCCGAAATGCGCGCGCGTAATTCATCCGCCTCAAGCGGTTTGATCAGAAAGTCATCCGCGCCAGCATCCAAACCGCGCGCTACTTCCTGCTTTTCGCTTTTGGAGGTCAGCAGAATGAAATAACTGTACTGTTCGGCTTCAAGCGCGCGAAAGGACCGGCAGAATTCAAGCCCGCTCATCCCTGGCATCACCCAATCGCTAAGCACCAGATCCGGTTGAACCGAGGCGCACATCTCGATGGCCGCGTCGCCGCTGTCGGCCTCAAGTACCTCAAAACCCCATTTTTTCAGCGAGGCCACAAGAATCCGGCGCTGCAAGCGGCTGTCATCCACGACCAGCACCTTTCGGATCGCGCCAAAATTCAGTTCCGCCCTGGCCTCTGCCTGACTGACCTCTGCCACCTGAACCCTCTGCACCGTGACCATCACCTAACGCGACGAACCTAGCGCGTGGTGGTTTAACATCCCGTGAAGGCCTCAGATTTGCAGCGTTTAACCCGCCCTTTACCCATTCCCGACTAACAAAGGCGGATCACGAATTATGTTGAGAGGATAAGCATGATCGACTGGTCCAGGGTCAGGCAGCTTCGGGATGAGGTCGGCGCCAGCGAGTTCGACGAGGTAGTACAGATTTTTCTGGACGAAGTGCAGGAAACCATCGAGCGCCTGCACAAGGACACCGCGCGCCTTGAGCTTGAGCAGAACCTGCATTTCCTCAAGGGCAGCGCGCTCAGCCTCGGGTTCGACAGGTTCTCAAAATTATGCCAGGACGGAGAGCGCAATGCTGCGGCAGGCAAGTCCGGTGACGTCGATCTTGCCGCAATCGTGAAAGCCTATGACGAGTCCTGCACCGTGTTCGTGGCGGAAAAGACGCAAAACCTGGCTTAGATAACGAACTGCGCCAGCGTCTCATCCTCGGTGATGTCGGTGTAGGTGAATCCGGCCTCGTCCAGATGGGCAAACAGACGCGCAAAGTTCTCGGGTTTGCGGGTTTCGATGCCGATCAGGACGGAACCGAAATTGCGGGCCGATTTCTTCATGTACTCGAACCGGGCGATATCGTCCTCGGGGCCGAGAATACCCAGAAACTCCTTCAGCGCGCCGGGCCGTTGAGGCAGGCGCAGGATGAAGTACTTTTTGACGCCCGAATAGCGCTGGGCCCGTTCCTTGACCTCGGGCAAGCGCTCGAAATCGAAATTTCCTCCCGAAGTCACGCAGACCACGGTCTTGCCCCGGATAAAGCTCTGTACATCCGCCACCGCTTCGATTGCCAGCGCACCGGCAGGTTCCAGAACGATGCCTTCGACATTCAGCATCTCGATCATGGTGGCGCAGATGCGGTCTTCGGACATGACCAGCACATCGGACAGGTGGCGATCCTTGAGCAGTTCGAACGGCTTCGCTCCAATCTTCCCAACCGCAGCGCCGTCGACGAAGTTGTCGATTTGATCCAGTGCCACCGGATGCCCTGCCGCCATGGCCGCATGCAGGCACGCCCCGCCCTTTGGTTCGACAAACAGGCAATGGGTCCGATCCCCGAACCACGTCGCCACGCCCGAGGACATACCGCCCCCACCCACCGGCAGGATCACGTGATCGGGGACACCGCCCAGCTGCGCCTCGATCTCAACGGCCAGAGAGGCCTGCCCTTCGATTACGTCCTCATCATCGAAGGGCGACAGGAAGTGCCCGCCCTGCCGGGCGCACCATGCTTGTGCTGCGGCCAGAGTGTCGTCGAAATAGTCGCCGGTCAGGTGGATCTCGATATTGTCGCCACCGAAGATGCGGGTTTTCTGAATCTTCTGCTGAGGTGTCGTCACCGGCATGAAGATCACGCCCTTCACGCCCAGATGCTTGCACATGAAGGCCACGCCCTGCGCGTGATTGCCCGCGCTGGCGCAGACGAACAGCTCCTGCCCCTGCTGCTTGCGCATGGCGTTGAACGCGCCGCGAATCTTGTAGGACCGTACCGGGCTGAGGTCCTCACGCTTGAGCCAGATATCGGCGCCATAGCGGTCAGACAGGTGGGCATTCCGCTGCAGCGGCGTCGGCGGAAACACAGTGCGCATCGCCTGTTCGGCGGCGCGGGCGCGGGTCATGAAATCACTCATGAGGTTTCAGTGCAGCATCAGTGCGACAAGGGCAAGGAATACATATGTGTACGGGTGGTCAGGAGAGTTCGCGTTTTTCTACGAATACGCCAAAGAGCGTAGTCCAGACACTGACGCAAATCAGCGAGAAAAACAGCTGAACTAACGCTTCTGTAGCTAACGCAGCTGTGGGTACCGCTGCAGCTACTGTATCAATCAACCATGACGTCATGATCAGGCCAAAAATTTGAATAAATGAAAGCACCAGCAGCGTTCCGTTTTTACCTTTGGTTATCAGAAATACCTCTCTAACGCTAAGCGAGTGACCTATTGCCGCCGCCGGAAAAACAAGACCCAGTCTAAAAACAAAAAAGTAGGAAACAAACATTGACACGATAGTTGGTAAAATTAGAACCGCTCTAGGCAAAAGCTCCGCATTCGTCAGAACCGTAAACAGAACTAAGAAAGCCATCCCGACACCAAATGAGATTATCCACGCCACAGCCAGCACTTTTATTGACTGCTTAAAATATTTTACGACGCACCAGCCTCTGACGGGAGGTATCCAACCTTGCGGAAACTCTTCTAGCAGTACAAATCTGTGCCAAGCTATGAATATCCAAACAATGACAGATATATTTGCCGCAATAACCAGACCGAATCCAACTTGCGAAAATACCCCCATTGAACTCACCCACTCTGTCCATGATTGACCGGAGAACCGAGGAGCCAGGGATCGTAAAAAAAAATATGACACTATTGCGGCAAGCGTCGAGGGTATTAACCCGATGCGGAGTGCTTCGCGCCTGTTTCGATACACCATCCACATCGAGTGCACAAAAATCTTCCAACCCAACATCTAAATGCCGCCCCCTCAACCAATCCTTGTTTTCTATCCGCCTGTTTCATCCCAATTCCAGCACCGGGTCAACGCTCATAACTTGCCCCCGCGTTCAAAACCCGTTAGGGGCCAATCGTCTTACGAATAAGGGGAAGTCAGATGTCCGCGCCCAAGAAAGTTGTTCTGGCCTATTCCGGTGGCCTTGATACCTCGATCATCCTGAAATGGCTGCAAACAGAATATGGTTGCGAGGTCGTGACCTTCACCGCCGATCTGGGTCAGGGTGAGGAACTGGAGCCCGCCCGCAAGAAGGCCGAGCTGCTGGGGATCAAGCCCGAAAACATCTATATCGAGGACATCCGCGAGGAATTCGTCCGCGACTTCGTCTTCCCGATGTTCCGCGCAAATGCACAGTACGAAGGTCTATATCTGTTGGGCACCTCGATCGCCCGGCCGTTGATCTCAAAACGTCTGGTTGAGATTGCCGAAGCAACGGGTGCCGATGCTGTCGCCCATGGCGCAACTGGCAAGGGCAACGATCAGGTGCGGTTCGAACTGGCCGCCTACGCGCTGAACCCCGACATCAAGGTGATCGCCCCGTGGCGCGAGTGGGACCTGACCAGCCGCTCCAAGCTGCTGGAATTCGCAGAGGCGAACCAGATCCCGATTGCCAAGGACAAACGGGGCGAAGCGCCCTTCTCGGTCGATGCCAACCTGCTGCACACCTCGTCCGAGGGCAAGGTTCTGGAAGACCCCGCCGATATGGCGCCGGATTATGTCTATCAGCGTACCGTCCACCCCGAAGACGCGCCGAACGAGCCGGAATTCCTCGAGATCGGGTTCGAGAAAGGCGACGCGGTCAGCATCAATGGCGAGGCGATGAGCCCGGCCACAATCCTGACCAAGCTGAACGAATATGGTGGCAAGCACGGCATTGGCCGTCTGGACCTGGTCGAAGGCCGGTTCGTGGGCATGAAGTCGCGCGGCATCTATGAAACACCCGGCGGCACCATCCTGCTGGAGGCGCATCGCGGCATCGAGTCCATCACCATGGACCGCGGCGCGATGCACCTGAAAGACCAGCTGATGCCGCAATATGCCGAACTGATCTATAACGGTTTCTGGTACAGCCCTGAGCGTGAGATGCTGCAGGCCGCCATCGACAAATCTCAGGAACATGTAACCGGTACCGTCCGCGTGAAGCTGTACAAAGGTCTGGCTTCGACCGTGGGCCGCTGGTCCGATCACTCGCTGTATTCCGAGGCGCATGTGACCTTCGAGGAAGACGCGGGTGCGTACGATCAGACAGATGCGGCCGGCTTCATTCAGCTGAACGCGCTGCGTCTGAAGCTGCTGGCGGCGCGGGACAAGCGCCTGTCCAAGTGATCGACGACGACGACATCAACGACGAACTCGATCTGTTCATCGAGGCGCAGGACGCGGTCTGGTCCGATGTCCTGCGCGAACTGGAACAAGGGCAGAAATCCAGCCACTGGATGTGGTTCGTGTTTCCGCAACTGGCCGAACTTGGCAGGTCTCACATGGCGCAGCTGTATGGGATCGAAGATCTTGACGAAGCCACGGCTTATCTAGGTCACCCGGAACTCCGCCGCCGCCTGACGGAAGCCGCGCGTCTGATGTTGCGGCACAAAGGGCGCGACCCCATCGACATTCTGGGTGGGATCGATGCAAAGAAACTCCGTTCTTCCATGACGTTGTTTTCGTCTGTACCCGGCGCAATGCCCGAGTTTCAGGCAGTTCTTGACGCCTTCTATGAGGGTCGGCCATGCGAGCGGACCTTGCAGATCTTGCGGACCTCATGACCGCAGGGTCCAGTTGGGTCACCCTTGCACATTGGCGTCCCTGCCCGGTACGCATGCGAAAACTGCAAAAGGGACAGGGATGCTTCAGGACATTGCAGACGGGATTCAAAAAGGTCTGAACGGTAAAAATTTTGAAGGCTCGCTCAAATTCGACTGTGGCGACGACGGCGTGATCGTGCTGGCCGACAATCAGGCCACGACGCAGGATCAGGACACGGATTGCACCATCCGCATCTCGCAGGACAACCTGACCAAATTGCTGACCGGCAAGCTGAACCCGATGACCGGTGTGGCGATGGGCAAGCTCAAAATCTCAGGCAACATGGGTGTTGCGATGAAGCTGGGGCAATTGCTGCGCTGAGCGCCGATAAACTCGTCTCACCACCCCGTGACAAACGATGTCAGCGGATTGCGTATGCGAAAATGTCAGGGCAGCCTGCTTGCAGAAGGAGACCTGCCATGACCCGCATCGCTTATCTCAACTACGTCAAACCGACGCTTCTTTTTGTTCTGATCACGCTTGTCGCCATGTTGCGTGCCCTGCCTGCGCCTGCCGCAGGGGCCGAGACACTGACGGTGGCTGGCGGCTGTTTCTGGTGCGTCGAATCCGATTTCGAATCCGTCCCCGGCGTGATCGGGGCGGTGTCGGGTTATACAGGCGGCAAGTCGGTCAACCCGACCTACGATCAGGTAACCAAAGGCGGCACCGGTCATTACGAGGCAGTCCAGATCACCTTTGATCCAGCCCGCGTTTCCCGTGAAACCCTGCTGAACCTGTTCTTCCGCTCAGTTGATCCCACAGATGCAGGAGGGCAGTTCTGTGATAGGGGCGACAGCTATCGCACGGCCATATTTGTCTCTAACACTGGGGAAAAGGCGCTTGCGCAGCAAGCCAAGTCCAATGCGCAACGAGCCTTGGGGCAATCTGTTGTCACGCCGATCCTGCAACAAGGTGCATTCTACCCGGCCGAGGCGTATCACCAGGATTATTACAAGGGAAACAAGCTGGTTTTCACCCGCTTTGGTCCCAAGCGCCAGCACAGCGCCTACAAGGCATATCGCAAGGCCTGCGGACGTGATGCCAGGGTCAAACAATTGTGGGGCAGCGACGCGCCATTTGCCGGGTCTTAATCGAACCGCGCCTCGCGCACCTCTTTGAGATCAGGAATAACATCAGCCGTACCGTGCCGCGTGACCATCAGCGCCGCGGCACGGTTCGCTTGTGAAATCGCCTGCGCCAAAGGCATTCCGCGATCCATTCCGGCCAGTACATAACCGGTGAAGGTGTCGCCCGCACCGGTGGTATCCACAGCCTGCACCTTGTGGGCCGGAAACTCGGAATCCTCAGCTCCGCGCACATGATACCGCGCACCCTTGGATCCCAGTGTGACGATCACGTGCTGAACATCCAGATCCGAGACCTCCTGCCCGGTTGCCTGACGCAACTGATCGGCTTCAATTTCGTTCAGGATCAGGAAATCCAGATACGGCAACACAGCTTGCACTGCCTCGGCCTGAAACGGTGCGGCGGCGTAGCAGACCGTCAGACCCAGTTCTCGCCCCATCTTCGCGGCTTCGACCTGCAGGTTGGTTTCGTTCTGCATCACCAGCAGATCTCCCCGAGACGCCGAGGACAGCGCTTGCCCCAGTTGATCCTGCGAAATCGCATGGTTCGAGCCGGGAAACAGGATGATGTTGTTTTCCCCATCTGCATCCACCGCGATGATGGCGTGGCCGGTCGGAATCTCAGCCTCGGCAATATGGCGCGTGTCGACACCATATTCTGTCAGACGTTCCCGCGCCCAGCGCCCGTCCCGGCCAACCGCACCAATATGCGCCACCCGCGCCCCGGCCCGCGCGGCCGCAACGGACATATTCGCCCCCTTGCCGCCCAGAAACCGGTCCAGGCGATTGGCCGAAAGGGTCTCTCCCGGTCCGGGCAGGTGCGGCACGTCATAGATCATGTCCGCGTTGATCGAGCCGAGATTCCAGATGGTCATGGTTTATCCGATATCGCAGGAGGCCAGAATGGCCATGTTCAGGATGTCATTGGCGGTCGACACGGTCGAGCAGATCTGAATCGGCTTGTCGATGCCCGACAGGATCGGACCGATCACGGTGGCACCGCCCATTTCCTGCATCAGCTTGGTCGAGATCGACGCCGAGTGACGGGCCGGAACGATCAGAATATTTGCCGGGCCGGTCAGGCGTGAGAACGGATAATTTGCCTGTTGTTCCACGTTCAGGGCAACATCCACAGTCATTTCGCCCTCATATTCGAAGTCGACGCCGCGCTTGTCCAGAACCGCAGGTGCGCGGTGCATCTTCTCGGCCCGTTCGGACACCGGATAACCGAAGGTCGAGAAACTGACAAAGGCAACGCGCGGCTCAAGGCCCATGTGCCGGGCTACAGCAGCCGAGCGCTCCGCGATGGTCGCCAGATCGTTTTCGTCGGGCCACTCATGCACCAGCGTGTCACCAATCAGGACGATCCGGCCTTTATGCAGCAGCGCGGTCACGCCTGCTGCCCCTTGGGCCGCATCTGCGTCGAACACGTGGTTGATCCGGTCCAGCACATGCGCCGATTTTCGTGTGGCCCCGGTCACCAAACCATCGCCATGTCCATGCGCCAGCATCAGGGACGAGAACACATGCCGGTCTCGCGCCGCCAGACGATAAATGTCCTTATGATCAAACCCTTTACGCTGCAGACGCTTGTACAGGAAATCCGTATAAGCTTCGAGATGCGAGGTGTTGGCGGCATTCACCACCTCAAGCTCACGTACTGCGTCGCCCAGACCAGAGGCTTCGAGCTTGGTCTTTACGTCGTCCGGGCGGCCAACAACCAGCGCCTTGCCGAAGCCTGAGCGCTGATACATCACCGCTGCGCGCAACACGCGCGGATCGTCGCCCTCGGCAAAGATCATCCGGCTTTGTGCCGCACGAGCACGGGCGTTCAGGCCGCGCAGGATGCTGGCGGTCGGGTCCATGCGGGATTTCAGGCTCAGCTCATACGCATCCATGTCGATGATGGGACGGCGGGCCGCTCCGGTATCCATCCCGGCCTTGGCCACGGCGGGTGGAATCCGATGAATCAGGCGCGGGTCAAACGGCGTTGGGATGATGTAATCGCGGCCAAAGGTCAGCGATTTTCCATAGGCCATGGCGACCTCATCCGGCACGTCCTCTCGCGCCAGATTGGCCAACGCATGGGCGCAAGCGATCTTCATCTCGTCATTGATGGCGCGGGCATGGATGTCCAGTGCACCGCGGAACAGGTAGGGAAAACCCAGAACATTGTTAACCTGATTGGGATAGTCACTTCGGCCGGTGGCGACGATTGCATCGACACGCACCTCATGCGCTTCTTCCGGCGTGATCTCAGGATCAGGGTTGGCCATGGCGAAAATCACCGGATTGTCGGCCATACTGGCGACCATCTGCTGCGTAACGGCACCCTTGACGGACACGCCCAGGAACACATCCGCGCCCTTCATGGCGTCTTCCAGCGTGCGCAGATCGGTGGTGATCGCGTGGGCCGATTTCCACTGGTTCATTCCCTCGGTCCGGCCCTGATAGATCACGCCCTTGGTGTCGCAGACGATGCAATTGTCATGTTTCGCTCCCATCGCCTTGAGCAGTTCGATACAGGCAATGCCGGCGGCGCCCGCTCCGTTCAGTACGATCTTCACATCTTCGATCTTCTTGCCTGAGATATGCAGCGCATTCAGCAGGCCTGCCGCACAGATAACCGCGGTACCGTGCTGGTCATCGTGGAAGACCGGAATATCCATCTCTTCCTTCAGACGCTGTTCGATGATGAAACACTCGGGCGCCTTGATGTCTTCGAGGTTGATACCGCCAAAGGTCGGCCCCATCAGACGTACAGCGCGGCAGAACTCATCCGGATCTTCGGTATCCAGTTCAATGTCGATCGAGTTCACATCGGCGAACCGTTTGAACAGGACCGATTTGCCCTCCATCACCGGTTTCGACCCCAGCGCGCCCAGATTACCAAGCCCCAGAACCGCGGTACCGTTGGAAATCACAGCGACCAGGTTCCCCTTGTTGGTGTAATCATAAGCTGTCTCGGGGGATTCAGCGATTGCTTCACATGGAACAGCCACACCGGGGCTGTAGGCCAGCGACAGATCCCGCTGCGTGGTCATCGGAACGGTAGCCTGTACCTCCCATTTGCCGGGGGTCGGTTCGAGGTGAAAGGCCAGCGCCTCTTCGTTGGTGATCTTCGCTTTGGGCATGTGATGGGTCGTTTCTTTACATCTGCGGGACGTTTGCCTCATAGCGCAGGCGAACGCGCGCCTCAACGAGAATACGTTTTCACCTTTCGTCGCGGGTGGTGGATTTGTAAGGTCGCGCCCGGAACACGCCAGAAGGGATCAGCCTTGTCCACAGTCACGCCGATGATGGCACAATATCTCGAGATCAAAGAAGCCCATGCCGATGCCCTGCTGTTCTATCGTATGGGCGATTTCTATGAGATGTTCTTTGAGGATGCCGCCAACGCGGCCGAGGCGTTGGATATCGCGCTGACCAAACGCGGCAAACACAACGGCACAGATATCCCGATGTGCGGCGTTCCTGTTCATTCCGCCGAAGGGTATTTGCTGACGCTGATCCGCAAAGGCTTTCGCGTTGCCGTATGTGAACAGATGGAAAGCCCTGCCGAGGCGAAGAAAAGAGGCTCTAAATCAGTCGTAAAGCGGGATGTCGTGCGTCTGGTGACGCCCGGGACGCTGACCGAGGACGCGTTGTTGGAGGCCCGTCGTCACAACTTTCTGGCCGCTTATGCCGAGGTCCGGGACGAGGCCGCGCTGGCCTGGGCCGATATCTCGACCGGCGCGTTTCACGTGATGCCGTTGACATCCGTACGCCTCAGCCCCGAGCTTGCACGGCTGGCCCCATCCGAACTGATCGTGGCTGACGGCTCCGAACACAACCTGCAGGAACCTGTTCGCGATCTGGGGATTTCGCTGACGCCCATCGGCCGGGCCAGTTTCGACAGCACTGCGGCGGAAAAACGCATCTGCGGTCTGTTTCACGTGGGGGCGTTGGATGCGTTCGGAACATTCGGACGCGCCGAAATTTCGGCGATGGGCGCGCTGATCGACTATCTGGAGATCACGCAAAAGGGCAAACTGCCGCTGCTGCAAACGCCGCTGAAAGAATCCGAAGACCGTGTTGTCCAGATCGACGCCGCCACACGCCGCAACCTGGAACTGACCCGGTCCCTTTCGGGTGGTCGTGCCGGATCGCTGTTATCGGTGGTGGATCGCACCGTCACACCCGGCGGCGCGCGACTGCTGGAACAGCGCCTGTCCAGCCCTTCGCGAAACCTGGATGTCGTCCATGCCCGGCTGGACGCGGTGAGTTTCGCCGCCGAGGATAGCCTGACCGCCTCGGACCTGCGCGAGGCATTGCGCAAGACTCCCGATCTGGACCGCGCCCTGTCGCGCCTGTCGCTGGAACGCGGCGGCCCCCGCGACCTGGCTGCGATCCGCAACGGGCTGACACAAGCCGTGGCGATTGCTGATCTATGCGATAGTCAGGACTTGCCAGTCTTACTGGCCACCGCCGTGCAAAATCTGACCGGTTTTGATGACCTCCTGACCCTGCTGGACGAAGCGCTGGTCGCCGAACCACCCCTGCTGGCCCGCGACGGCGGTTTCATCGCGCCGGGCTTCGACAACGAACTGGACGAGGCCCGCACTCTGCGCGACGAAGGCCGCTCGGTCATCGCCGGGTTCCAGCAGAAGTATTCGGAACACACCGGCATCCCCTCTCTGAAGGTCAAGCACAACAATGTGCTCGGCTATTTCATCGAAACAACGGCCACCCATGCCGAAAAGATGCTGAACCCTCCGTTCAGCGAGACCTATATCCACAGGCAAACCACCGCCAATCAGGTGCGGTTTACCACCGTTGAACTGTCGGAGATCGAAACCCGCATTCTGAACGCTGGTAATTTGGCGTTGGAAATTGAGAAACGGCTCTATCAAAGGCTTTCCGGCGATATTCTGGCCAAAGCTGCGCATCTGAACCAAGCGGCCAGAGGTCTGGCCGAGCTGGATCTGACCACCGCGCTGGCCGATTTGGCACGGGGGGAAAACTGGTGCCGCCCTCAGGTCGATACGTCTCGTGCATTCAAGGTGCAGGGCGGACGGCATCCGGTCGTGGAGCATGCCCTGCGTCAACAAAGTGGAGACGCTTTCATCGCCAATGACTGCGATCTGACCGCAGATCAGGGCGCTTCTATCTGGCTTCTGACTGGCCCGAACATGGCCGGTAAATCGACCTTCCTGCGCCAGAACGCCCTGATCGCCCTGCTGGCACAGATGGGCAGCTATGTCCCGGCAGAACAGGCGCATATAGGTGTGGTCAGCCAGCTATTCAGCCGCGTTGGTGCCTCGGACGACCTGGCCCGAGGCCGGTCGACCTTCATGGTCGAAATGGTTGAAACCGCCGCCATCCTGAATCAGGCCGATGCCCGCGCATTGGTAATCCTCGATGAGATCGGTCGCGGAACTGCGACATATGACGGCCTGTCCATCGCCTGGGCCACTTTGGAACATCTGCACGGCGCAAACAAATGCCGCGCCCTGTTTGCCACGCATTACCATGAACTCACCGCGCTGGCCGGAAAACTGGAAGGCGTCGATAATGCCACCGTCGCGGTAAAGGAATGGGAGGGTGAGGTGATCTTCCTGCACGAAGTTCACAAAGGCGCCGCAGACCGGTCCTATGGTGTGCAGGTGGCCCAGCTTGCCGGTCTGCCCGCGACCGTGGTCGAACGGGCCCGCGTTGTGCTGGATCAACTGGAGAAAACCGAGCGCGAGGGTGGCAAGCAAAAAGCGCTGATCGACGATTTGCCGCTGTTTTCCGCAGCTCCACCACCGCCGCTCCCTGCACCCAAGGAGTCACCGGTCAGGGATTTGCTGGACGAGATTCTGCCGGACGAATTGACGCCTCGCGAGGCGCTGGACCTGATTTACAAACTGAAAGAGGCGGCCAGAACCTGACCGCCCCTTCATCTTTTCAAAAATACTCTCGCCGAAGGCACGCGCGCTCGCGCGCGTTTCAGCTTGCAGGCGTCGACGACACGCCAACCTGCGCCGGGCGCAGCAGACGGTCATGCAGCATGAAGCCTTCGGCCGAAACCTGAATGATGTCGCCCGCGCGGGTGCCCGGTACCGGCGCTTCGAACATCGCTTCGTGAATATTCGGATCGAACCGATCACCAACCTCGGGCGTGATTACCTCAATCCCGTGTTTTTGAAACACGTCCTTCAGCGCACGCATGGTCAGTTCGACACCTTCCAAAAGCGGTCCCGCAACCTCTTTCTGTTCATCGGTTGCGGCCTCAAGCGCGCGTTTCATGTTGTCGTAAACCGGCAGCATGTCACGGGCCAGTTTCGATCCGCCGTACTGTTCAGCATCCCGGCGCGCCTTGTCGCCGCGCTTACGTGCATTTTCGGCATCCGCCAACGCGCGCATGAACTTGTCCTTGAAATCGTCCCGCTCTGCGCGCAGCGCATCAATTTCCAGCGCCTCTTCGCTGATCTCAGCAAATTCCTCGGCCAGTTCTTCCGCCTCGGCGGTTGCGATATCATCCAGAAAATCTTCGTTCTTGGGTTCTGCCATCTCTTACCCTCTAGCTCCGGTCGGATATCAGCTTGCCGACCAGTTGCGCCGTATAATCCACGATCGGCACGATCCGTCCATAATTCAGTCGCGTAGGTCCGATGACCCCGACCGCACCAATTATCTTTCGATCAGCGTTCATATATGGAGACACCACCAAAGAGGAACCCGAAAGTGAGAAAAGTTTGTTCTCAGACCCGATAAAAATGCGCACACCCTCACCTTCCTCGGTCAGTTCAAGGAAATCCGCGATATCACGCTTGCGCTCAAGATCGTCGAACAGGGTCCGAATGCGGTCCAGTTCCTCGGCCTCACCCGGATCGCCCAGCAGATTCGCCCGGCCCCGCACGATCAGACGTTCCGAATCGGAGCCATCACCGTCCCAGACCGCCATGCCGCTTTCCACCATCTCACGCGCCAATGCGTCGATTTCCTGCCTGCGCGCCGAGATCTGAGATTGCATCTGACGGCGCACTTCACTGAGGGTACGCCCTTCTATCAGCGCGTTCAGGAAATTCGCAGCCTCGCGCATTGAGCTGGGCGTTTGTCCAGGTGGCGGTGTGAACAGGCGATTCTCCACATGTCCATCGGCAAACACCAATACGACCAGCGCGCGGTCATGAGCCAAAGAGACAAACTCGATATGTTTGATCTCGGATTCATGCTTGGGCGTCAGAACCAATGAGGCACCATGTGTCACGTGTGACAAAGCCGCGCCCACCCGGTCCAGCATTCCGCCCACATCACACGCGTTAGAGCCTAAAGTTTCGTCCAGCTTCTGCCGATCATCAGCGCCCAAATCGCCAACTTCCAGCAAACCATCCACGAACATTCGTAAACCCTGCTGTGTCGGAATCCGCCCCGCACTGACATGCGGGCTGTCAAGCAGGCCGAGAAACTCCAGATCCTGCATCACGTTGCGCACCGTCGCGGCGCTGACCTTTTCGGACAGGGTGCGGGTCAGCGTACGGCTGCCGACTGGTTCTCCGCTGTCCAGATAGCTCTCGACAATCAACCGGAACACCTCACGCGACCGGTCATTCATCTCAGCCAGAATTTTGCTTGCTTCGCTCATCGGCGTTCCCCTGCTGGGCCGTCATTAAATCGCACGCAAATGAAAGGTCAATCGGGGTTGCATCGTAACGCCGCGGGGCGTTATCCCCAACCCAGCAAACAAAGGATTTTCCATGCGACCCTCAGGACGAGATTTAAGCGAAATGCGCCCGGTTTCAATCGAAACGGGGTTCACCAAACATGCCGAAGGTTCCTGCCTGATCAAAATGGGCGACACCCATGTGCTGTGTACGGCCACGATCGAGGATCGCGTGCCGCCCTTCATCAAAGGCTCGGGTCTGGGTTGGGTCACCGCTGAATACGGAATGCTGCCCCGCGCAACCAATACGCGGATGCGGCGAGAGGCGGCAAGCGGCAAGCAAGGTGGCCGCACGGTGGAAATTCAACGCCTGATCGGTCGTGCCCTGCGGGCCGGTGTGGATCGGGTTGCGCTGGGTGAGCGGCAGATCACCGTGGACTGCGACGTTATTCAGGCCGATGGGGGCACTCGCTGCGCCTCGATCACCGGAGGCTGGGTCGCGCTGCGTCTGGCGGTGAACAAGCTGATGAAGGCGGGCGACGTGATCTCGGACCCGCTGGTTGACCCGGTCGCCGCCGTGTCCTGCGGGATTTACGCTGGTCAGCCGGTTCTGGATCTGGACTATCCCGAAGACAGCGAAGCGGGCGTTGACGGCAATTTCATCATGACCGGTTCGGGCAAACTGATCGAAGTGCAGATGAGCGCGGAAGGCTCGGTCTTCAGCCGTACCCAGATGGATCAGCTGATGGACCTGGCCGAAAAAGGTGTGGCCGAACTGGCCGCCGCGCAGAAGGTCGCTACTGCATGACCCGCAAGTTCGACGGCGACAGGCTGCTGGTGGCGACCCACAACAAGGGTAAGCTTGAGGAGATGACCCATCTCCTCGAACCCTTTGGCGTGACGGTTGTTGGTGCAGGCGCGATGAACCTACCAGAACCGGAAGAAACCGAAGATACATTCGTCGGCAACGCCCGGATCAAGGCCCACGCCGCGGCCCAAGCCACCGGCCTGCCTGCCCTGTCGGACGATTCCGGGATCACCATCGACGCGCTGGGCGGCGCGCCCGGGGTTTATACCGCCGATTGGGCCGAAACCGGTAATGGCCGCGATTTCCTGATGGCAATGACGCGGGCACATAACGAACTTGAGGCGAAAGACGCCGCGCACCCTCGTACCGCTCAGTTCCGCTGCACCCTCGTTCTGGCCTGGCCCGATGGGCATGACGAAGTGTTCGAGGGCATCGCCCCCGGTCATCTCACCTGGCCTATTCGGGGCAAAGACGGCTTTGGTTATGACCCGATGTTTGTCCCCGACGGGTACGACATTACCTTTGCCGAGATGGATCGTTGGGAAAAGAACAAGATCAGCCATCGCGGCCGTGCGGTGGAGATGTTCGTGAAGGGCTGTTTTGGCGGATGATTGGCGCAACGGGGGCTTTGGCCTGTATGTGCATTGGCCTTTTTGCGAGGCCAAATGCCCCTACTGCGATTTCAACAGCCATGTTTCAAGTAAAATAGATCAAAAACAATGGCTTACGGCATATCTAAGCGAGTTGAACCGAGCGGCGGCCGAAACTCCTGACCGCGTCCTGAACACGATCTTCTTCGGTGGCGGTACACCGTCCTTGATGGCTCCCGAAACCGTCGCCGCGGTGATCGATGAGGCCCGCGCCCTCTGGCGACCAGCCAATGACATGGAGATCACGCTCGAAGCCAATCCCGGCTCGGTCGAGGCAGGCAGGTTCGCGGCCTATCGCGATGCCGGGGTAAACCGCACTTCGATGGGCGTACAGGCACTGAACGACGAAGATTTGCGGCGTCTGGGGCGTATCCATACCGTGGCCGAGGCTCGCGCAGCGTTCGACATCGCCCGAAAGTGCTTTGATAGGGTCAGTTTTGACCTAATTTACGCCCGCCAGCATCAAACTCCGGAAGCCTGGCGCGCGGAACTGACCGAGGCGCTGTCCATGGCGGTTGATCACCTGTCACTCTATCAGTTGACCATCGAAGAAGGCACGGCTTTTGGTGACCGATATGCCATCGGTAAACTGCGCGGCCTGCCCGAAGATGACAGCGCCGCCGAAATGTACCTTGCCACGCAAGAGATCTGCGAAGCCCACGGCCTGCCTGCATATGAGGTCTCGAACCATGCCCGCCCCGGCGCCGAGTCACGGCACAACCTGATTTATTGGCGATACGGGGATTATGTCGGCATCGGGCCCGGTGCGCATGGGCGGATAACGGTTGGTGGGCGGAAGCTGGCGACCGAAACTTTTATGTCTCCGAATACCTGGCTAACAGCCGCTTTTAACGGCAGCGGGGAAAAGGAACGCGCAGAGCTTTCACTGCAAGATCAGGCCAATGAATACCTCATGATGGGGTTAAGAGTCGCTGAAGGACTAAATATAGACAGATTCAACACATTGTCAGACAATCCGCTGCCACAGAACAAGCTGAATGACCTAATAGATTTAGGTATGGTTCATCAGGCAGAAGACCAGTTGATCGCCACCAAGGACGGTCGCGCTGTCCTGAATGCAGTGATCCGAGAGTTATTGGGATAATTGATGCAGTATATCTGGGCCACATTGGGACTGATCAGTGTTGGATTGGCAGTAATTGGCATCGCCCTGCCCTTATTGCCGACAGTTCCATTTCTGCTTTTGGCCGCGTTTTTCTTTGCCCGGTCGTCCTCACGCCTGCACAATTGGCTGATCTCTCACCGCGCCTTTGGACCAATGATCCTGGATTGGCAAAGCTCCGGGGCGATTCGACCGATTGCAAAAAAAGCGGCAACCGTGTCGATCGCCGCTGTCTTTGGTTTGTCGGTCCTGATTTCACTGCCAACGCATGCATTGATCATTCAGGCGGTGGTTCTGGGCGCCGTGTTGATCTTTATCTGGACGCGGCCTAACGGCTGAGCTTGGCACACAGATCGTCAAGCTGATCAAGGTTTTCATAGGTCAAGACCACTTGCCCCGTTTCCGTTCCCGCCTTGTGATTGATCGCGACCTTCATCGCCAGAATCGCGGACAGGTCTTTTTCCAAAGCCCGCGTATCCGCGTCTTTGCCGGCATCCAGGTTTCTCGAGCGTGGTGCGGATTTCGCCGGATCAGCTTGCTGTTTCCTGACCAGAGCTTCGGTCGCGCGCACGGAAAGCCCATCTCGTACAACGATTTTCGCCAGTTCAGAGGGGTTCTCAGACGTGATGAGTGCCCGTGCGTGGCCAGCCGAAAGCTTACCCTCGATCACCAGTGTCTGAACATCCAATGGCAAAGATAACAAACGCAGCAGGTTTGCTATATGGCTGCGGCTTTTTCCCAGGGCTTCGGCCAGCTTTTCCTGCGTATGACCAAAGCGGTCCATCAACTGCTTGAAACCTGCGGCTTCTTCCACCGCGTTCAGGTCTGCACGCTGAATATTTTCGATGATGGCAACTTCCAACACCTCGGTGTCGTCGAAATCCCGCACGATAACCGGAATATCGTGCAATTGTGCCATTTGGGCCGCGCGCCAGCGGCGCTCACCGGCTACAATTTCATACTCACCGCCATTGATTTCACGCACGATCAGCGGTTGAATGATCCCCTTTTCCTTGACCGAGGCTGCCAGCTCATTCAATTGATCCTGCGAAAACGTCCTGCGTGGCTGGTTTGGATTGGCACGCAGTTTTTCAATCGGAATTTTCAGGTCGGGGCGGCGGGGTTCCATCGGGGCCAGACCTTCAACATCCTGCGTCACATCAGCCATAAGAGCGGACAGCCCACGGCCCAATCCTCTGGATTTTGATTTTTTGACGGTCACTGCGCCCTCCTCACTGTCGCTCAGCCGACACATTTTTATTTTTGTGGATCACTTCGCGTGCCAAATGCCGATATGCCATCGCACCGAGCGACCCTGAATCATATTGCAGAACCGGCAATGCGTATGAAGGCGCTTCGCTGACCCGCACATTTCTGGGTATCTTGGTTTTAAATACCATCTCACCCAGATTGTCACGCGCGTCTTTCTCAACCTGCCGGGACAAGTTATTGCGGTTGTCATACATGGTTAACACAACACCTTCGATTCTGAGGTCCGGATTCGCGGTTTGTCGGACTTCTCGGATCGTCAACATCAGCTGCGACAAACCCTCCAGCGCGAAAAACTCACTTTGTAACGGGACCAAAACCGAATGGGCGGCAACCATTGCATTAACGGTCAGAAGATTCAGGGACGGAGGGCAATCGATCAGAACAAAATCCAGATCAAACTTGTCGATCGCGGTCTGACGTAACGCATCGTGCAACAAATAACTGCGCTTTTCATTGGATATCAGCTCAATATCCGCCGAACTCAGATCTACAGTTGCCGGCACAACAAAAAGACCCTGGATTTCAGTATCCTGTACAACGGCATCAAGCGGCGCATCATCAAGAATAAGATCATATGTTGTCCAGTCCCGATCTTCCACGCCAAGACCAGTGGACGCGTTTCCCTGCGGATCAAGATCGACAACCAACACTTTGCATCCGGCTTCAGCCATTCCTGCAGCAAGATTTATCGCAGTCGTCGTTTTTCCCACCCCACCTTTTTGATTGGCAACCGCAATTATCCGGGGCCCTGAGGGGCGAGACAGATCAACCACGTGATACTCCTTTGATCTTTAGGATAACAGCCTGGGGTTCAGTTAAACTTGTAATCGCCTCAGAATCGAAACTCCATTCTTCGCGCGCGTCCTCCACCTCTTTTTTCCAGTTCGCGCCTTTCGGCAACAGGGCGGTACCGGATTTGCTTAAATGTCTGTCACAAAAGGACAATAGAGTATTCAGATCAGCCAAAGCACGTGCTGACAGGATATCCGCATTCAGTAGGTCAACTGCTTCGATACGTCTTGAAATAACCGTGCAGTTTGCGCCGCACTCACGGGAGACATTGCGTAAAAAAGCTGACTTTCTCTGATCGCTTTCCACGAACGTAAAATGAGTTCCCGGTGCTTCCTCAATCGCCATAAGTGCACAGACCATTCCGGGAAATCCGCCCCCGCTGCCAAGGTCTGCCCAGGTGTCAAATGAATCCGCGCAACGAAAGACTTGAACAGAGTCCTGAATGTGCCGCGTCCAAATGTCGTTCAAACTGTTTCGCGACACCAGATTGATTTTTGGGTTCCACCGTCGGACCAGGTCAACATATGCCTCAAGGCGGTTGAATGTTTCACGTGAAACACCCAAGTTCTCAAAATTCGCATAGCTCATGCTTTACGGACCTTTTGCTCGCGCCTTAGCTTTGCCAGCAATAACGTAAGTGCGGCTGGGGTAACCCCCTCAACCCGGCTTGCCTGAGCAATTGTCTCAGGCCGCGCCTGCGAAAGCTTTTGTTTTATCTCGGAAGACAGGCCTTCCAGCAAGAAATAGTCAAAATCACGTGGAATTTCATAGGATTCGTCGCGCTTCATAGCTTCGACGTCCTTTTGTTGCCGCGCGATGTAATTTGCATAAAGTGCGTCACGCTCGACCTGTAATCGAATATCAGGCTCAACTTCACGCAACGAAGGAACCAGAGGAATCAAGTCGTCAAAAGCAACGTCGGGGAAAGCCAAGATTGCGAAACCATCCCGACGGTTCCCATCTTGATTGACGTTAATGCCAACTGCCCTGATCTCTTTCGGGGTATAAGTCCGTTCCGATAGTTTCGACTTGGCCGCCGTCAGCATTTCCATCTTTTCACCGAACCTGGCCTTGCGCCTGTCGCCGACGCACCCCAATTGAAGCCCAACGTGCGTCAGCCTTTGATCGGCGTTATCTGCTCGCAGAGATAATCGAAACTCTGCCCGAGAAGTAAACATTCGATAGGGTTCCGCGACGCCACGCGTTGTCAGATCGTCGATCATCACGCCGATATAACTATCGGCCCGAGAAAAATGGACCGGGTTTCGTCCAAAAACTTCCAATGCAGCATTCAAGCCAGCAACTAAGCCTTGCGCCGCAGCTTCCTCATATCCTGTGGTTCCGTTGATTTGGCCCGCAAGATATAGGCCGGGGGCGTCCGGCAGTGACAGTGAAGACGTCAGTACGCGGGGATCCACATAATCATATTCAATCGCATAACCCGGTTGAAGAATTTCCGCATTTTCAAGCCCCATGATCGAGCGGACATATTCCTGCTGTACATCCTGTGGCAGCGACGTGGAAATTCCGTTGGGATAAATCGTATGATCGTTGACCCCCTCAGGTTCCAGAAAAATCTGATGCGATTCTTTGTCGGAAAAGCGGACAATCTTGTCCTCGATCGACGGACAATATCGTGGACCTATACCATCTATATGCCCGCCGTACATCGCGGATCTGGACAGATTTTTTTCAATAATTTCATGGGTACGCGTATTTGTATGCGTGATTCCGCAGGAAATTTGCGGCGCGACAACCGAAGTCGAGAGGAAGGAAAATAACGTGGGCTCTTCATCTCCATCCTGTCGTTCAAGCTCTGACCAATCAATTGTGCGACCGTCCAACCTGGGTGGGGTACCCGTTTTCAGCCGTCCCAAAGGTAAATCGAAGCTGTCCAACCTTTCTGCCAGTTTGACTGAAGGCCGACCACCCATACGACCACCTGGGCGGGATACATCTCCAATATGAATGACACCACGCAAAAATGTGCCAGATGTCAGAATAACTGCCTCAGCATGGATTTCAGACTCATCAGCCAGCCTGATACCAGCTACCCGTGACCCGTCCATCAAAAAGTCAACAACCTCACCAACTACAACTGTTAGTCGTTGCTGGGCATGGGTTTCTTTTTGCATAGCAGCGCGATACAGCGCGCGATCCGCCTGAGTCCTTGGACCTTGAACCGCAGGTCCTTTCCGGCGGTTCAAAAGGCGAAACTGAATTCCGGCTTGATCCGCAACGCGCCCCATAACGCCATCCAGCGCGTCAATTTCCCGAACCAGATGTCCCTTACCTAAGCCGCCTATTGCCGGATTGCAGGACATCACTCCGATGTCTGACGCGGACAGGGTGACCAGAGCGGTTTCAGCACCCATGCGTGCTGCGGCATGCGCAGCTTCGGTTCCGGCATGTCCAGCGCCAACCACAACGACATCGAACTTTGAATGTTTCACGTGAAACACTCCCTATTTACCCAGACAGAAGCTCGAGAATATTTCATCCAAAAGATCCTCAACGCCAATCCTGCCTACCAGGGTTTCAAGGGCACGGATTGCTGTACGCATTTCTTCCGCTGCAATATCATACAAGTCCGGCCCTGATTCCAGAACTGCCATTGCCGCACCCAGGGCTTCCCTGGCATTGTCAAGCGCAACACGATGCCTTTCCCGAGTGGCTATACCATGGCTTGTGGTTCTCTCAGCTAGTACACGCGATATCTGGGCGATCAGCTGATCAATCCCCTGCCCTGTTTTTCCGGAAATTCCACCTTCCGTCACATCTCGGAGATCAGATTTCGGGAATACCTGAATATCTCCTACCAGCATTTCAACACCAAGTTCAGTTGGATTTTCGGTCAAAAATACGCGCAGATCCGCAGCTTCCGCCCTTTTTCTGGCCAGTTCAATACCAAGGTTCTCGACATGATCCTCAGTTTCGCGCAACCCGGCGGTATCCAACAAAGTAACCGGAAGCCCGCCCAGATCCATGCGAACTTCGATAACATCCCGGGTCGTTCCGGCAAATTCCGAAGTGATAGCGGCGTCCCTGCCCGCCAGCGCATTCAGCAAAGTCGACTTGCCGGCATTCGGAAGCCCAACGATGGCAACCTCAAATCCGGTCCGAATTCGTTCTGCAATCCGCACGCCCTCAGCTTCGCGTTGCAAATCCGCCATAACACCAGAGATCAATGACCGCACTTCGGGCGTGACGTCGGTAGGCACTTCCTCATCGGCGAAATCGATGACGGCTTCCAGCAAAGATGCCGCCCGGATCAGATCGCGCCGCCAGCGTTCAGCGAGAGCGCCCAATTCGCCGGCCAGAATGGTCTGGGCCTGTTTGCGCTGCGCCTCGGTTTCCGCATCGATCAGATCGGCAAGACCTTCGACTTGGGTCAGGTCCATCTTGCCGTTTTCCAGTGCACGGCGGGTGAACTCACCGGGCTCCGCCAGACGCAGCCCCTCGGTGTCGGACAGTGATCGCATCACAGCATTCACCGAAGCCGTGCTGCCATGAATCTGCAGCTCAGCCACGTCCTCGCCGCTGAAACTGGCCGGTGCCTGAAAAGTCAGAACCAGGCCATCATCCAGCCGTGATCCGTCACCTGCGTGCAGCGTGCGCACCCGCATTCCACGGGGTGGCAACGTACCGCCTGTCAGGCCGGCCGCAGCGGGATGCGCGTTTGGGCCAGAGAGGCGGATGACCGCCACCCCTGCTTTGCCTTGCGCGCTGGCCAAGGCGAATATCGTATCCATTCGAAGGCCTCGCGTTGTTTAAGACCTGTGTCAGGTGTTCATCGAGTCGAAGAATTCACCGTTTGTTTTGGTCTGCTTCAACTTGGATAACAGGAATTCAATCGCGTCAGTCGTGCCCATCGGGTTGAGGATGCGGCGCAGAACGAAGGTCTTGGCCAGATCGCCCTTGTCGACCAGCAAGTCCTCTTTCCTTGTACCGGATTTGAGGATGTCGATGGCCGGGAACACACGCTTGTCCGCGATCTTGCGGTCCAGAACGATTTCTGAGTTACCGGTGCCCTTGAATTCTTCGAAGATCACTTCGTCCATCCGGCTGCCGGTATCGATCAGCGCAGTAGCGATAATGGTCAGCGAGCCACCCTCTTCGATATTCCGCGCAGCGCCGAAGAACCGCTTGGGCCGTTGCAGGGCGTTGGCGTCCACACCGCCGGTCAGAACTTTACCGGACGAAGGCACCACAGTGTTAAACGCCCTACCAAGTCTTGTGATAGAATCGAGAAGAATAACAACATCTCGTTTATGTTCGACCAATCGCTTGGCTTTTTCAATGACCATTTCCGACACGGCGACGTGCCGGGTTGCTGGTTCGTCAAAGGTCGAGGACACGACCTCACCCTTCACCGAGCGCTGCATGTCGGTGACCTCTTCCGGGCGTTCATCGATCAGCAGAACGATCAGATAGCATTCCGGGTGGTTCTGTTCGATCGAATGCGCAATGTTCTGCAGGATCACCGTTTTACCGGTCCGCGGCGGCGCCACAATCAGCGAACGCTGGCCTTTGCCGATGGGTGAAACCAGATCGATCACACGGGCCGATTTGTCTTTGATGGTGGGATCCTCGATCTCCATCTTCAGACGTTCGTCGGGATACAGAGGCGTCAGGTTGTCGAACAGGATCTTGTGCTTGGCTTTCTCTGGCTCTTCAAAGTTGATTTTGGTGACCTTGATCAGCGCAAAATAGCGTTCGTTCTCATCCGGGGCCTTGATATCGCCTTCGACCGTATCACCGGTCCGCAGGGAGTGCTGGCGGATCATGTCGGGCGACACGTAGATGTCGTCAGGACCCGGCAGATAATTCGCCTCGGGCGAGCGCAGGAAGCCGAACCCGTCCTGCAGAACCTCAAGCACGCCATCGCCACCGACGGTCCAGCCCTCATCCGCGCGTTCACGCAGAATCTGGAACATCATCTCGCCCTTGCGCATGGTCGAGGCGTTTTCGACCTCGAGCTCTTCGGCCATCGCCAGAAGGTCTTTGGGGCTTTTGGCCTTCAGGTCGGCCAGATTCAGGGATTCAGCTGTCATGATGATACGAACCTTGTCCGCATGGATCGCGGCACTACAGTGGAATTTCAGTACGGAAGATACGCCGCCCGGACGGGCGTGTTATGCGTTACATACGCATCCGCCGCTCCGGAGTCAAATGGGCCCTCAGAACTTCAGAACGACCGCCAGGACGATGGCAACCATCAAAACGGTGGGAACCTCGTTCATCATGCGATACTGGCGCCCAGTGAGCGTATTTCGGCCTTCCAGGAAATCCTTGCGCCGTGCCATCAGCCAGTGATGAAACCAGGTCATGCCGATCACGGCTGCACCTTTAACCCACGGCCAGGTCCAGTCCCACCCGACGATGCCTGGCGTAAAGACCATGATCAGCCCGCAGATCCACGCCACGTACATCGCAGGGCGCATGATCACACGCAAAAGCTTTTCTTCCATTTCAAAGAAGATTTCCTGCGCCCCGTCGACAGCTTGCGCTTTTTCTACGTGATAGACGAACAGCCTGGGCAGATAGAACAACCCAGCCATCCACGAGATCACGGCCATGATGTGTAAAGACTTCACCCACGGGTAAATCGTGAAAAGAAGATCGGTCATTCCGGCTCCGGTCGTTGCTCGGAACCCTCCCTAATAAAAAAATAAGAAAAGAAAAAGGAAGATGGTTTTGTAGGGTGGGTAATTTCCGTGGATTACTTTTTTACCCAAACGTTTTCCCCAGGTGGACAGAAATATTTCCAAATGAGGTGATTCTGTTGATTCTATAAAAAATTATGCTATTACAGCAAGTTATATTGGTTCTGAATATACATCTCTGGGGATAACCCTTTGGGTAACACGGGAGATCTCCGTTATCCCGCATTTGGAACTTATCCTTGTCCCGATTGGACAGAGTTCGAGCGACTCAGGGGAGGTTTTCGCGAATTTCCCGGGGTTGCGTGTCAACCGGAAAACCATACAAACCATCCCAGAACACTCAACGATTTGCTCAGGGGGTTTTCCACATGTCTGTCCCCATCATCCTGGCGTCGGGGTCATCCATTCGCGCACAGCTGTTGCGGAATGCGGGCGTGCCGTTCACCGTGCAGACCGCGCGCGTTGACGAGGATACAGCCAAACGCGCTCTGCTGGCCGAAAACGCGCCGCCCCGCGATATCGCGGACACACTGGCCGAGATGAAGGCCCGCAAAGTCAGCGACAAGACCCCCGGTGCGATGGTTCTGGGCTGTGATCAGGTTCTGGACTTCGACGGGCTGCTCTTGTCCAAGCCGAAATCGCCCGAAGACGCGCTGGTGCAACTCAAAGCGATGCGGGGCAAGCGTCATATGTTGCTGTCTGCAGCTGTTATCTATCAGGATGGTGAACCAATCTGGCGGCATGTGGGGCAGGTGCGCTTGCGGATGCGGATGAGTTCGGACGCCTATCTGCGCGGCTATATTGAACGCAACTGGGACAGTATTCGTCATGCGGTGGGGGCTTATAAGCTGGAAGAGGAAGGCGTTCGTCTGTTTGCCACCATTGACGGGGACTATTTTAATGTCTTGGGTATGCCCCTGTTGGAACTGCTCAATTTTCTGGCTGTCAAAGGGGTGATCGATCAATGACGCATAACCGTATTCCGCTGGCCGGAGTGATCGGGCACCCTATAGCTCATTCGAAATCGCCTCGGCTGCATGGTCACTGGTTAAAGAGCCACGGGTTGCCAGGGCACTATATCCCTATGGATGTCGCGCCCGAAGATCTGGAGACTGTTCTGCGGACCTTGCCCAAGGCCGGGTATGTCGGTGCCAATGTGACCGTACCGCATAAAGAGGCTGCTTTGCGTCTGGCGGATCATGTTTCTGACCGGGCCTCTTTAATTGGCGCGGCGAACACGCTGGTCTTTGATGATGACGGAGCAATTCACGCCGACAATACCGATGGCTACGGGTTCATGGAGAACCTGCGCAGCGGAGCGCCCGACTGGAACCCGTCAGATGGCCCGGCCGTTGTCTTTGGCGCTGGTGGCGCAGCCCGGGCCGTTTTGCAGGCGCTGGCAGAAGCAGGTGTACCCGAGATTCTGCTGACCAATCGCACCCGCGCCCGCGCGGACCAGTTGAAAGAGGAGTTTGGCGAGCCCATTACTGTCGTCGACTGGGTACAGGCCGGTAATGCCATCGAAAATGCCGAGCTGGTGGTCAACACGACTTCGCTGGGGATGCAGGGACAGCCGGAATTGCGTGTGCCTCTGGACGGCTTGCAACCCGGATCGGTTGTGACCGATCTGGTCTACGCACCGCTGAAAACCCGTCTGCTGCAGCAGGCCGAAGCGGCCGGGTGCACCACGGTCGATGGGTTGGGCATGTTATTGCATCAGGCCGTGCCCGGTTTTGAACGCTGGTTTGGCAAGCGTCCCGAGGTGACAGACGACCTTCGCGCGGCGGTGCTGGAATGAGCTTTGCACTTGGCCTGACGGGCTCGATCGGAATGGGCAAAAGCACCACCGCGCAGATGTTCGTGGAAGAAGGCTGTGCGTTGTGGGATGCGGATGCGGCTGTGCATAGACTCTATTCAAGGGAAGGTGCCGCGGTTGCACCGATGAGCGTTGCGTTTCCGGATGCTGTTCTTGACGGCGCAGTTAGCCGGGATGCGTTGAAACAGATCCTTTCAACCGATCCAGCGGCTTTGAAAGTGATCGAAGGGATCGTTCACCCTCTGGTCGCCGCCGATCGGACCGCTTTCCGGGAAACCGCCACAGCGGATATTCTGGTGTTCGATATCCCTCTGCTGTTCGAAACCGGCGGCGAGGTGGCGATGGATGCCGTCGCCTGTGTCTCAATCCCGGCAGACGAGCAAAAACGCCGCGTGATGGAGCGCAGCACCATGACCGAGGACCAGTTTGAGCATATCCGTGCCAAGCAGATGCCGAATGACGAAAAATGCGCGCGGTCGGATTTTGTGATCGTGACCGACACACTGGACCACGCCCGCGCGCAGGTGCAGGATGTGGTCAGGCAGATACGGGCGGGGATGGCAAATGCGTGAGATTGTGCTCGATACCGAAACCACCGGGTTTGACCCGGAAAGCGGCGACCGGATTGTCGAGATCGGTGCAGTTGAGCTGTGGAACCACGTGGCCACGGGCGAGACTTATCATGTCTATATCAACCCCGAACGGTCCATGCCCGAAGAGGCGTTCGGCGTGCATGGTATTGGCCCTGACCTGTTGGAACCACCGCGCCCGCCGGAAAAAGGTCAGGTGACGCTGAAGGACAAGCCGGTCTTTGCCAAGGTCGGTCAGGGGTTCCGGGAGTTTGTCGGTGATGCGAAATTGGTAATCCACAACGCGTCCTTCGACATGAAGTTCCTGAACGCGGAACTCAAATGGATGGGTTTGCCACCAATCCCAATGGATCAGGCGCTGGACACGTTGGCGATTGCGCGCAAACGGTTCCCCGGTTCACCCGCCTCGCTGGATGCGCTGTGCCGACGGTTCAACATCGACAACTCGAACCGAGTGCTGCACGGAGCTTTGCTCGACTCGGAAATCCTGGCCGAGGTGTATCTGGAGCTGATCGGCGGACGGCAACCGGATTTCGGTCTGTCCACGGCTGCGTCCTCTGCGTCCTGGGGCGGAGATGATTGGCGTCCTACGGCGCGCCCGACACCGCTGGCGTCGAAGATCACCGAAGAAGAACGCGCGGCACATGAGGCCTTTGTGGAAAAACTGGGCGAAAACGCCCTGTGGACCCGCGCCTGAGACCAGGCCTGGCGCGGGTCAAATTTATCAGGCTTCGGTTTTCTGCGCTTCGGCCTGACGGCGCATCAGTTCATTGCGGTACAGTGCAACAAAGTCGATATTGTCCAGATTGACCGGTGGGAAACCACCGTCACGGGTGATGTCGCTGACGATGCGGCGCAGGAACGGGAACAGCATGCGCGGGCATTCGATCATCAGGAACGGATGCAACTGGTCCTCGGCCACACCTTCGATGTGGAACAGACCGCAATAGTCGAGCTCACACAGGAACAGGATGTCCTCCAGGCCCTTGGCTTTGGACTTGATGTTCAGCTTGACCGCAACTTCGTACTGGTGTTCCGTTGGGCGTTTTTTCGCATCCAGGTTCACCTGTACCGCGATTTCGGGCTGAACGTCGCCGGACACACCTTTTTGCGCCATCACGTTTTCAAAGGACAGGTCGCGAATGAATTGTCCCAGAACACGCATCTGAATTTGCGGGGCGGCCTGGGCCGCGGTATTTTCTGCAGGGCTTTCGTCAGCCATGGATCTACTCCGAAATTGAAATTCGCCACTGCTTAGCAAGTTGGACGCGGCACCTCAATGCTGGTGCGGCCCTTCGACCCATTTGGACCGCTTCGAGGGATCCTGACGCGGGCGCACTTCGGTAAATTCGCCGTCGATCACGTCATCCTGATCAAACGGGGCCGGACCGGTGCGAAACTGCGCCCCGGAGCCCATCTGGAAATGCGTGATGGTCGCCTTGGACTTAATATATCGAAATACGGCCACCCGCACGCCCGGTATGAGCAGCGCAAAACCAACGGCGTCGGTGAAAAATCCGGGTGTCAGCAGCAAAACGCCGGACAGCAGGATCATCGCGCCATGGGCCAGTGGCTCGGTCGGGTCGTCCAACTCGGCAAAGGACCGCTGCAGATTGGCCAGCGCCATGCGACCTTGTGTCCTGACCAATACGGTGCCCAGAACGGCCGTCAGAACCACTATTGCAAGGGTTGGCCAAAGGCCGATCAGACCACCAACCTGAATAAACAGGGCGATCTCGATGATCGGGACCAATAAAAATGCCAAGAACAGGTACATTTGCGTTATCCTTTACCATGGGCCGGGCGGTGGACTTGCCCCCAACTGTCACCTACATAGTGGCATGAGGCTGCGTATACAAAGTCGCAGTCTGAAAAGAGGATGAAATGAACGAACCGATGATCCAGTTGCTGGTCCTGGCCGGAATTGCCGTTTTCCTGATCCTGCGCCTGAAAAGCGTGCTGGGCACCCGTGAGGGTTTTGAAAAACCGCCGCTTCAGCAACAGCCTGAACCACATAAATCCCGCCGCGGGTTCGAAGTGATCGACGGTGGCCCGGATCACGACATCACGGACCATGTTGCCGAGGACAGCGAACAGGCGCAAACGCTTGCCGCGATGAAGCGGATCGAGCCCGGTTTTTCCGTGACCGAGTTTGTGCAGGGTGCGCGCGGCGCCTATGAGATGATCGTCATGGGGTTCGAAAAGGGTAATCTGGACGAAATCCAGCCCTTCCTGTCCGAAGAGGTGTTCGACACTTTCGTTTCTGTCGTCGCCGACCGCGAAGATCAGGGCCTGACCATCGAAGCCGAGTTCGTCGGTGTGCGCGAGACATCGCTGGCCGATGTTAAATTCGACAAAGACACCAATCAGGCCGAGATCACCATGAAGTTCGTCGGTGAGCTGACGTCGGTCGTGCGTGATCGCGGAGGCGATATCATCGAGGGCAGCCCGAACACCGTCAAACGCCAAAAGGACAGCTGGACCTTTGCCCGTGTCATGGGCGCTGACGATCCGAACTGGCTGCTTGTTGCCACGGACGCATGAGTGCCGCACTCCGGTCGCTCTTTCTGGTGGGCGCCATGACCACCGCCAGCGTCGCCGGAGCCGAGGCGACGCGATCCATCCTGTCGTTTGATGACCTGGAAAGCTGGGCCGACGATGATCACGGCGCTGCCCTTTCGGTTTTCCTGAACACATGCGGTGATCTGAAGGACCCGGACTGGCGCGCTCTGTGCGGGGTGGCCAAGACCTATGAGCCGGATGCAGCGCAGTCTTTCTTTGAGCTGTTCTTTCGCCCGGTACTGGTCGAAGACGGCAATGATGCCTTGTTCACCGGGTATTTTGAACCAGAGCTGGATGGATCGAAAACTCCTTCGGGGCGGTTCAGATACCCGATCTACAAAATGCCGCCCGAGGCGCGGGCCACCGAAAAATGGCTCAGCCGCCGCGAGATTCTGACCGGCGATGCCATGACAGGCAGAGGGCTGGAAATCGCCTGGGTGGATGACCCGGTCGAACTGTTCTTTCTGCAAATTCAGGGCTCGGGCCGTATCCGTCTACCTGATGGCAGCGCACTGCGGGTTGGTTATGGCGGTGCAAACGGGCATCCCTACCGCTCAATCGGGGCCGAACTGATCCGCCAAGGCGCATTGGGTGCGCATGAGGTCAGCGCCCAGATGATCCGCGCCTGGGTTCGCAAAAACCCCGAGGCTGGTGCGGAGTTGTTGTTTCACAATCCGTCTTACGTGTTCTTTCGCGAAGTGACGCGGGTTGCACCCGAGCTTGGTCCTTTGGGGGCGATGAACCGATCCGTAACTACCATGCGCAGTATTGCGGCCGATCCTGCTTACACGCCTTTGGGCGCTCCGGTCTGGGTCGAAAAGGACGGCAAAACCCCATTGCGCCGGCTTATGATTGCGCAGGATACCGGTGCGGCCATCAAAGGGGCGCAGCGTGCGGATATCTTCTTTGGCACCGGAGATGCCGCAGGTCAGGCCGCAGGACGGCTGAAGGATTCGGGCCGAATGGTCCTGTTGCTGCCGATCCAGCGCGCCTATGCCCTGTTACCGGATGAGTTCTGATGTCCCGGCGCAAATTGACCGCAGAAGAGATCGAGCTGTGGCGCAAGGTCGCCAAACAGGCTGAGCGCATGCATCCTGAGATTCCCCAATCGATGCATCCGATCACCCTGCCCAAGCCCAAGCCCACAAAGACGCCCAAGCTGCGGCTTGATGGGTTCGAAGTAGGCCGGGATGCATCGGCAAAACCCGCGCACCATGCGCTGAAACCCTCAGTGACCGATAGCCTGCGGACCAGCCCAGTTCAGATGGACACCAAGGCCTTTGGCCGGATGAAACGGGGCAAGCTAAAGCCGGAAGGCAAGCTGGACCTGCATGGGATGCGGATCGACACGGCGCATCCTGCATTGGTGCGGTTCATCCTGACGGCACAGGCGCAGGGCAAACGGTTGGTTCTGGTGATCACCGGCAAAGGCAAGGATCGGGACGAACCCGGCCCTATACCAACCCCGCGCGGGGTGCTGCGCAACCAGGTGCCGCAATGGCTGTCTCTGCCGCCTTTGGCGCAGGCGGTATTGCAGGTGACGCCTGCCCATATCAGTCATGGCGGCGACGGTGCCTATTACGTCTATCTGCGCCGGAACCGTTAATACTCGTCCTTTGCGCGGCGGATGCCGATCCAGACAAGCGCACAGACAAGGATGAAAAATGCGGCGATCCAAAGGAACTGTGTGCTTAGCGAGACACCGCGGTCAATCAGCACTCCGGTCAGCGCAGGTCCGATGGCCGAGCCCAGAACCAAGACTGCCGCCGCCATGGCTTTGATCGCACCGATGTGCAGGGTGCCGTAGAACTCAGCCCAAAAGGCGCTGGGCAATGTACTGTGCGCCCCGACAGTCAGGCCCAGAAAGACAAGGCCGATCAGCGCCCCGCCGATGGTGCCCGAAAAGGCGAGGACAGCAAAACCAACAGCCATCGGCAGTTGATAAAAAGGCATGATCCGCGCGGTACCCCACCTGTCCAGCGCCCAGCCCGCTGCGAACATCGACAGGATCGAAACACCAGTAAAGACCGGGAACAAAGCAACCAGCTGGATATGGAGCCAGCCCTTGACCTCGGCCAGATGGACCTGATGAAAAAAGAAAGCGGTGATGAAGGCAGACGGTCCAAGGATCGCGGGCACCATGAACCAGAACAAGGGATTCCACAGCGCCTCGTGTCGGGTCCAGTGCCGGTCTTGCATACCTGTAGCCGAATGATCGCTGGCAAGGCTTTGCGGCGTTCTTTCCTGCCGCAATAGCCGTATCAGAACCGGTATGCCCAGAATTGTGATACCTGCAGCGATCACCCACAGCCAGCGCCAATCCAAAAAGGCCATAGCGGCGACAAATACCAATGGCAGCAGGGATTCCCCGATCGCATAACCCAGCGATGCAATGGAAAGCGCCTTTCCCCGCGTGGCGATGAACCAGCGCGCCATGGCGACCTGCGCCAGATGCATGCTCATCCCCTGACCAAAGGCGCGCAGAAGAAAGATCACAAACGGCAGCATCATCGCCCAGCTATTCAGGGCCATGGATAGCGCGGCAAGCGCAAGACCAGACAGGACCACCGGCCCCAGAATCCGAACGCGGAAAATGTCGGTCAATCCTCCGGCCCAGATCATCACGATGGCCGATACCGTCGTGCCCAGTGAGTATATTCCGCCCCATGTCCCGTGGCTGAGGCCAAACTCGGCGCGGATCTGCCCGGAAAAGATCGAAATGAAGAAAGTTTGCCCGAAACTGGACAGAAACGTCAGCAGAATTCCCGCGCTCAGCCAGCCTGCGTTCCGGATCAGATACCGACGCAGACTGAACCGGGTCACGGAGTACTAACCTGCGCTTCTCCGGTTTCCGTCAGAATGATCTCGGTCGCGCCATCGGGGTTGCGCTGGCTTGGCGGGACCAGAACGTCGATCCCTGGTCGTTCGTCAGGCCCGAACGTATTGCTGACCCGCCGGACCGAACTGAGGATCGCCAGCAGCGCCGGAGACGTGGCGGCGACGAAATGCGACGACCCAGCATCGCTGCTAAAGGCGGTGGTGTCGATCACGTTGATCGGAAACTCTTCCAGTGTGTCGATCGAGCTTATGTTCCCTAACCTTTCGCCTTCGGCTGTTCCACGGAGGCGGGACGAGATGTTCAGGATTTTATCCTTCTGCGACACCATCACGACAAAGGGTTCGGGCGGGTTTTTGATTCGCTCCATCTGCGACCGGAACAGATCCACATCCAGATCGGGGGAAATCAGCACCACCCCTTCGATGTTTCTGTTGGCCCAGCCGGGTTCCTGCAGTTCCGCCTGCCGCATCATCTCCATCGACAGGGCGCCGCCCATGGAATGTGCAACCAGAATGACACGTTTAACACCCATGGACTTCAGTTCACGGATGGTTTGCTCCAACCCGTCACGGGCAAACAACATGCTGTCCAGATCGTAGGCATATCCATAGCCCGTCGCCCGACTGGGCCAGGAATAGACCAAAGTGGATCCCGGTAGACCGATATCATGGGTCAGCTGAGCCGCGCGGAAAAGGGTCTCAGTCTGGGTCGAGTTATACCCATGCACAAAGATGGTAACGTCGTCCTGGCCGTGCAGGTGTTCTCGCAGCCCCTGCGGTCCGTCCAGTTCTGTCACATCTGCCAGAACGAATTCCTTTTTCGGATTTGGATTCGCATAGGAGAATTTCAGCGTTCCCGGCGTGTGCGTGGGCGGGATGGACACCGTGGTTTCCAGAAATTTCAGCGTTTCGCCACGTCGGAATCCATAGTTCCCGTCGGCTTCACGAGCCCGGGTCGTGCTTGCGAAAATGGTTTCCGGTGTACCAACATTCAGAGCCGAAGGCACAATCTCGGATACGGTCCGATCAACGCAGGCACCAAGTGAAAGGGACACAAAAAGAATAATCAAATAGCGCAGCACGGGACGTCCTCAGAGCCTTTTGCGCTAAGCTATCGAATTCTGGCCCCACGTCCAGCGACATGGGGCGAGATTGGCGGCGAATTCCGGCTGAACGTGTTACAGAACGTAACGGCTGAGGTCTGTCGACTTGGTCAACTCACCCAGATTGTCATTCACGAATTGCGCGTCGACCGTAATTTCAGTCCCGGCCTTGTCGGGGGCGGCAAAGGACAGGTCCTCGAACACCCGTTCCATCACCGTGTACAGACGCCGCGCGCCGATGTTTTCAATGCTTTGGTTCACATCCGCCGCGATACGCGCAAGAGCGGCGATGCCGTCTTCGGTGAAACTGACCGTGACCTCCTCGGTGCCCATCAGCGCGGTGTACTGAAGGGTCAGGGCGTTGTCGGTCTCGGTCAGGATACGCACGAAATCCTCTTCGGTCAGCGCCCGCAGTTCGACGCGGATCGGCAGGCGGCCCTGCAATTCAGGCAACAGGTCCGACGGCTTGGCGATGTGGAACGCGCCAGAGGCAATGAACAGGATGTGGTCGGTTTTGACCGGCCCGTGCTTGGTCGATACAGTTGTGCCTTCGATCAGAGGCAACAGGTCGCGCTGAACCCCCTCGCGGCTGACATCGCCACCGCGCGCTTCCGCACGGGCGCAGACCTTGTCGATCTCATCCAGAAACACGATGCCGTTCTGTTCGACCGATTCCAGCGCGACGCGGTTGACGGTTTCATCGTCAAGCAACTTGTCGGCCTCTTCCCCGATCAAAGCCTCATAACTTTCTGCGACGGTCATCTTGCGTTTGACGGTGCGCCCGCCAAAGGCTTTGCCGAAGATATCGCCCAGATTCATCATCCCCATCTGGCTGCCGGGCTGTCCGGGAATGTCGAACATCGGCATCGGGTTCGAAGTGTCGGACAGTTCCAGTTCGATTTCTGTGTCGTCCAGTTCACCCGCCTTCAGCTTTTTGCGGAACATCTCGCGCGTGCCCTCTCTGGCGTCGGTACCGGCGATGGCTTCGATCACGCGGTCTTCGGCGGCTTGATGGGCACGGGCTTTGACATCCTCGCGCATGTACTCGCGGGTCTGGATGATTGCCGCATCGGCCAGATCACGCACGATCTGTTCGACGTCACGGCCGACATAGCCGACCTCGGTAAACTTGGTCGCTTCGACCTTGATAAAAGGCGCGCGAGCCAGTTTGGCCAGACGGCGGCTGATCTCGGTCTTGCCGACGCCGGTGGGGCCGATCATCAGGATATTCTTGGGATAGACCTCGTCCCGGAGATCATCGGCCAGCTGCTTGCGCCGCCAGCGGTTGCGCAGCGCCACGGCCACCGCGCGTTTGGCGTCATTCTGTCCGATGATAAAACGATCCAGTTCCGAGACAATCTCGCGCGGGGTCAGGTCGGTCATGTGTTTTCTATCCGTTTGTTTCGCACCGGAACCTAATCATGGGGCGCGAAAACACAAGCCGATCACGCAAAGATCACGACAATACACGGGGCGCACACGGGATTTCGTAGTGTTGTGAATGGCATGTTTGAGTGCGGCTCGGTCATAAGGTTGGTGGCAGGCAAGACCGCCTGCGCAACTTCAATGGAGATCAATCATCATGATGACGCGCCGTTCGCTCTTTCTTAACGCTGCAGCTACAGGTGCGGCTTTGACCCTGGCCAGCACCACTTTTGCCGTGGCCGGTGGCCATGAGGGCCAATTCGAGGGCCGCTCCAACCATGTCACATCCGGAACCGTCAAAATGGTCAAGGATGGTGACCGCTATATCGTCGAGCTGGGGGATGATTTTTCGCTGGATGGCGGCCCCGACCCGCGCGTGGCGCTGGGCAAGGACGGCTCATATGACCCCGATACCAAGCTGGGCGCTCTGCTGCACCTGACCGGCAAGCAATCCTATGCCGTGCCGCCGACGCTGGACGTGTCGAATTACAACGAGGTTTATATCTGGTGCGAGGTCGCGGGCGTTCCGTTGGGTGTAGCAACGCTCAAGTAACCCGTGCCGGACCAAAGGTACCGAGGCCGGCACGTCCGGCCTCTGTTGCGCTGTTAGGTGACGCGGCGCATATCTGCTACACTCGTCCAAGATGTTGGAAACAGGGACGAGTTGTATGTCGAAGATTGCCAAGATCACCCTGCTGTTCGTGGTTTTTGTTGATCTGATCGGGCAAGGACTGGTCTTTCCCATCATCAACTCTCTGATCATGGAGACAAAATCAGGTTTCCTGCCGGAAGGTACTCCGCAGGGGCGACGCCACTTCTATTACGGTCTGGTGATCGGGTGCTTCTTCCTGTCCTGGTTTCTGGGGGTCGTTTATGTGTCGAAGGTTTCGGATTCCATCGGTCGCAAGAATGCTTTGCTGGTCTGTCTGGGCGGCGCGCTTGCCGGATACGCCATCACCATTGCAGCCCTGTACCTGAACAGCCTTCTGCTGCTGATCGCCGGGCGCTCTATCACCGGGTTTACCGCAGGAAATCAGCCTATTGCACAAGCCGCCATGATCGACGGCAGCACCGACGCTGCCGACCGGGATCGTAACATGGGGTATATCGTCACCGGTGTCAGCTTTGGTCTGGTGGGCGGGCCGATAATCGGCGCCGTGCTGTCGGATGCGACCCTTCTGGGTAGTGCGGCCACGTTGAAAACCCCGTTTTACGGCGCCTTTGTTCTGGTACTGGTTGCCATTTTCCTGGTTCTGTTCTTCTTCAAGGACACCCGCACCGAGCGCACCGCGTTTGTGTTCCGTCCGCGGGACATCACCGACAGCCTGATCGCCGTCCGGGGTCACCCGATGGTTATGAAAATCCTGCCGGTCTATGCGTTGTTCATGATCGCCAACGTCACTTTCTATGTGTTCGTCGACAACTTCCTGACCAGCGCCTTCGGGTACGGTGTGATCGGCGGCAGCGTGGCGATGGTGGTCATCGGCTTTGCGCTGGCGTTCTCCAGTACCTTCCTGGTCAAACCTGCACAGGAAAAGTTCAGCAAGCACGTGATCATCTACACCTCGCTGGTGGTCATGGTGATCTGCGGGTTTGCCTTTGCCTTCAGCCCCAACGGGGTACTGAGCTATTTCCCGGTCTTCTTCTTCTATTTCTTTTTCGGCGTCTCGTATCCGACCATGCTGGGCCTGTTTTCCTCATCGGTCAGCGAGGCCGATCAGGGCTGGGTCATGGGTGTGACCACCGCCGTGTTCTGTCTGGCCGGCGGGATCATGTCACTGATCGGCGGCGGGCTGATGAGCTTTGATATTCGCCTGCCCTATTACATCGTCGTAGCAACGGCCCTGATGGGCCTGATCGGGATGCATATGCGCTGGAAAGGGAAAGAGATTTCAGCGCTGCTAGCCTGAGATCGTCTCAACCGTCAGGTTGCCGTTGGTATAGACACAGATATCGGCGGCAATCGCCATGGCCTCACGTGCCACCTGTTCAGCCGACTTGTCGCCGTCCATCATCGCGCGGGCCGCGGCTAGGGCATAATTGCCGCCCGATCCGATGGCAGCCACGTTGTGTTCGGGCTCCAGCACGTCCCCTGCCCCTGTGATCACCAGCAGGTCGTTTCCGTCGGTGACGATCAACATCGCCTCAAGCTTTTGCAGGTACTTGTCGGTGCGCCAGTCCTTGGCCAGTTCGACCGAGGCGCGGGCCAATTGGCCGGGCGTTGCCTCAAGCTTGGCTTCCAGCCGCTCCAGCAGGGTGAAGGCATCGGCGGTCGATCCGGCGAAGCCCGCGACAACCTCGAAACCGCCCGGCGACAGGCGACGGACTTTGCGGGCGGTGCCCTTGATCACGGTCTGGCCCAGGCTGACCTGCCCGTCCCCGGCAATCACCACATGGCCGCCTTTCTTGACGCCAATAATTGTCGTGCCATGCCAACCGGGAAAATCGCTGTCTGCCATCAAAGCCTCCGTTATCTCCGGGCTCATATATGGGCCGGGTGCGCGATTGGTGCAACCCGTTCCAAAGCAGCCCAAAAGATATGCACAAAATGCAATTCGGGGCTGTCGAACCAGCAATTGTGAGACTCAGTGGAAAATCTTACATGAGCCTCACAACCGACACGAGGTCGGCTGTTTCAGTTAAAAGGAATGCGCAAATGGCAACTACCGCAAATATCCATGCGCCGCTCGGAGCAGCTACCATCCTGCATGTAGTGGACGCGTTCTTCGGAACATACGAAAAAGCAGTTGCGTGGAACGACTCCCGCAAGACCCGCAAGGCCCTGTCGGTCCTGAGCGATGCACAGCTGGAAGATATCGGCCTGTGCCGCGCGGATATCAAAAATATCTGATCCGCGACCCGCTCGACAACTTAGATTAGCCGCTCATCCGAGCGGCTTTTTCTTTTTCAGGACAGCTTGTACCTTCCGGACAGCTCCTCCAGGAAAGCTTCGATCGCAGCCGTGGCCACCACGTGGCGCGTTCCTGCTGCGTCATCGACAACATCCAGCCCCCCTTTGACTACACGCACCTTTGCCAGCCCCCGTGGCAGATCGGCGGTTACCTGATCGCAATCCACCTCTTCAGGCCGTTGCACACCGATTGTTACGTTAACGCGCATTTCCGAATGGTCGATTCCCAGCTTTGAAAACAACGTGATCGAGGAATGGTGCAGCGCGTCCTGCACCGCGCGCTGCGCCGCCTTGGTGTAATTCTGACCATAAAGGTCGTTCCCGGTGCCCATTTCCAGAATGATACGTTTTTCGGTCATTGTGCGGGCTCTATATCAAAGGAAACGACAAGGGCCGCGTTGGCGATAACCGTGCGGCCTTCGCTGTCTGGTTTATCGACATCCAGACCACCCTGGGTAACAGTGATGTTGGGCTGGCCGTAGGGGAAAACCGCTTTCAGCCTCTCTACATCGACCTGATCCGGCTGCTGCACGCCGATCTCCGCATCGATGATCATCGCTTCTTTCGGAAAGCCGAACAGCTCGGCCATGTTAATCGAGTTGTGCCACAGCGCGTCCTTGATCGCGCGCAATGCGGCCTCGGTGTAATCCTTGCGCCTTAGCGAGGTGCCCATGCCGAATTCCACAAGAACCCGTGTTTTTGCCATTTCTGCCTCATCTGGTTTGGAGAGGGTGCTCATATGCGGCAAGGCAACCCGATATCCTGTTCGGGTTCAAACAAAAATGCTGCCTGGAATAGGCCTTTATAACAACTGGAGCGATCATGCGTTCTGAAGACCCGGTTAGATCCAGAAGCTAAACAATACTGGTATTCCGCAATTTTGCGTGACAAGACATGTTGACCTGAAGAGATCAGCCTCAGCGGAGTTTCTATGTCCGGATCTGATATGACGACTGCCGACCGCCGGGTTTTTTTCGCTGATGTGATCAGACCTTATGATCTGGGGTACAAGCTCATCCGCGTAGGTGATTTTGGCGATGGCGGGTATCTGTTGCCCAGCGATCTGGAAGGTATCGTCGCCTGTTTTTCACCGGGCGTTTCGCGGCAATCCAGCTTTGAATTGGACCTGGCGAAGCATGGGATCCCGTCTTTTATGGCGGATGGCTCGGTTGACGAACCGATGCTGAACGTCCCGGACTCTGTCTTTGTCAAAAAGCATCTGGCCGCGGCAACGGGCGAGGATGTCATCTCGCTGCAGGATTGGATGGATCAGTTTGCGCCGACCGATGGCGACATGATTCTGCAGATGGATATCGAAGGTGCGGAGTATAACGTTCTTTCTACCCTGCCAGCCGAATACCTGAACCGCTTTCGCCTCATCGTGCTGGAGCTTCACCGCATTCCGTCGATCCTCACCAAGCCCGCTGCTTTCAAAAGGGCGCACCCTGCCCTGTCAGCCCTGAAAGACGGGTTTGTGTGCGCTCATATCCATCCCAATAATGCCTCTGGCACTGTGGACATTGAAGATGAGACATTTCCCCGAGTGATCGAGGCCACGTTCGTGCGGCGGGATCGCGCAAAACGGAAAGTCCGGTCAACGAGTTTTCCTCACGCTCTGGACAGGCGCCATCGGCCAAACGGGCCGGTTGTGAACTTGCCGCTGGAATGGATCGGACCGGAGTCAGGTGCGGACTAACCAAAGAAAAAACGGGCACCGCACAGCGATGCCCGTTGATCAGAAAACGCTCAGATCAGATGGATTCGTCGATCCAGCTTTGCAGCGCGGCCTTCGGCGCGGCACCAGCGCGGTTCGAGACGACCTGACCGTCCTTGAAGATGAACAGCGCCGGAATACCGCGCACTCCCATTGCAGCGGCTGCATTTGGGTTGCTGTCGACGTCCACCTTGGCGATTTTCACCTTGCCGCCGTATTCATTGGCCAGTTCTTCCAGAGCCGGGCCGATCTGCTTACAGGGTCCGCACCACTCGGCCCAGAAATCGACAACCACGGGGATGTCGGAATTCTTAACCTCGGCGTCAAAGGTTTCGTCGGTTACGGCTACGGTCGACATATTCTGTCTCCTGAATGGGGTAAACTCGGGAACTGAACGTAGGGTCGCGACATTCCAAGGTCAAGATATCTGGGTGCGACCCAGTGCATCCGTCACAAGATCGTGTGGCAGCCACATCAGGTCCGCCGTGCGCGTCCACAGTATGGCGGTGCGGACCTCGCGGTCGGGATAGATCTGAGACAGTGCCCGGGCATAGGCCCCCATCTGCCGCAGCAGACCTTCGGGGCACGCGAACGGGCTGTCCGGAACCATCATATTCGATTTGAAATCAACAACCTGAACGTCGACATCGGTCACGATAAGACGGTCGATCACACCATGCATCCGATGGCCGTTCAGGTCAGCCGTAACGGGCACTTCGGCCAGCGCATCCGCCGCGAAAACCGGTTGCAGATGGTCCGCCGTCAGCACGCTGCGCGCCTCATCCAGCAGCTCTTGCCGTTCCGTTTCCTGCATATCGGGCAGAATCCGGACGCCGAGCTGTGTCCATTTGTCCGAGGCAACGGACGGCAGGTGCTCGAGCAGCAGGTGCAGGCGTGTGCCACGTAGCTTTGCGGCCTCTTCATGCAATCCCGTGTCGCCGGACAGTGCCTTGGCACCACCCAGATCTGAGGGGCTGAGCGTTTCCGGAGCGGGTTCGGGTGCGGTGGCAGGTAACAGGAATTGCCGGGGCAGCGCTGTCTCGGTGACCGCAGTGCCTGCCCGTTCCGCAAGCGGAAGCGCCTCCCAATCTCCGTGTGCCAACCTCAAGGTCCCGGAACCCGGCAGCTGCGTGGCTCCGGCACGAGCCATTGCCGCCTCGACCATCTGATACCAGCTACCTCCATCCTTGCCGACATCCCCGGCAGCCCCCACGATCAACCACTTTTCTGCCCGTGTTAGAGCCACATATAGCAACCGGAGCCGTTCGTTTTCCTCCCGCTCTCTGGCATCTGCACGTGCGCGGGCGATCAGCGCCGGTGAGGCATCGGCGGGTACTTTCCAAAGGGCTTTTCCGTCACCCACCATGATCTCGGCATCGCGCGGGGCCTGCCGTTTTCCTGTGTCCGGCAAGATCACAATCGGCGCCTCCAGCCCCTTGGCGCCATGCACCGTCATCACCCGGATCATGTTGCCGACGCCGCTCATCTGCCGTTTGATTTCCAGATCGTCGGTTTGCATCCAGACCAGAAATCCTGTCAGGCTGGGAATGTCGGTACGTTCGTAAGCCAGCGCCTGCGACAACAGCGCATTGATCCCGTCTTCGGCTTCGGCACCCAGGCGACCCAGCAGCTTACGACGCCCGTCATGGCGCGTCAGGATGCGCTCGATCAGGTCATAGGGACGCAGAAAGTCGATCTGACAGCGCAGGTTGTTCAACGCGGCCGTCGTTTCGGGAAACTCCTCGGCGCGGCGCCGCAGCGCTGCCCAGAGGAATTGTTCCTCTCGCCGATGGGCCAGATCGAAAAGCTGTTGTTCGGTCCATCCAAACAGCGGAGATTTCAAGACGGTGGCCAGAGACAGGCTGTCTTCGGGCGTAGCAAGAAAGCTCAGCAGCGCGGCAAGATCCTTAACGGCCAGTTCCGCCCCCACTTTCAGCCGGTCGGCCCCGGCGATGGGCAGGTTTGCGGCCTTGCAGGCACGAATGATCTCGGCAAACAGGTCCGAGCGGCGTTGGACGAGGATCAGAAAATCCCCTGGTTGAACCTTGCGGCGCACAAATGTGCCCGTCGTTTTGCCATCTTCCGGGATTGTCTCACCCCGGTCGATCATCGTCTTGATCGACTGCGCGACCTGCTCGGCCAGAATGGTGTTGTGGTGCCGCGCGCCGGGTCGATCCACCGGATCGGTCCAATTCCCATCATCGTCCTCTTCGACCTTTTCAACCACCGGCCATAGGTCGACGCGACCGGGCAGATCGGCCTTGAACGCGCGGTGCTGGCTTTCCTTGTGAAAACCGGCATCAGCGCGGTTCTCGAACAGGATATCGACCAGAGACAGGATCGCGCTCGACGATCGGAACGAGTATTCAAGCGTGAAATCCCACAATTTAGAGCCTGATTCTGTGAGTTTTCGCCCGAACTCAGCCTGCATCAGGTCAAAGGCTTGCGGGTCGGCGCCCTGGAAAGAATAGATCGACTGCTTCTTATCACCGACGACGAATATTGTGCGCTCGACCCCCGACCGGGCCCCTTCCCCGCTGGTGAATTCCTGCGCAAGTTTCTCGACCACATCCCATTGATCGGGGCTGGTGTCTTGCGCCTCGTCCACCAGAATGTGGTCGATACCGCCGTCCAGCCGGTACAGCACCCATTCTGCCACGACCGGATCGTTCAGCACCTGCCGCGCGCGCAGGATCAGATCGTCGAAATCCAACCAGCCGCGCAGTTGCTTGCGCCGCTCGTATTCCGGCAGGAAGGCAGCGGCGAAGCGGTGCAGCACCAGCGTCTTGCGGGCGGCGACCAGCGCCAGCCGGTGTTCCCGCGCGGCCTCGATCCGCAGCATGAAGGCTTCCAACTTGGGCATGTGCCCAGCCAGCGCCCCTTCGCGCAGCGCTTTGGTTGGGAAGCTGTTGATCTTTGCCGTAAAGGGTTCCTTGGCGGATTTTCCGGTCAGAAACACGCTTTCCAAAACAGGCAAGCTGCTGATCCGCGCCTCGGTGAACGCCGCGAGCTTTGCTGCGGCCTTGGCATTGTTGCCGCCGCTTTCAGTCAAAGCAGGCAGGATCGAGCGAATCAGTTCAACCTCGCCACCCAGAAATACGCGGGCCTGCAAGGTGTCTTCGTCAAACCCGTCGGGCAGGTCGAACTGCAGCAGCAAGTCGGACCACTCCATCGGCTGCGCAAACAGGTTGCGCTTTTGGGATATGGCAGCCGTGAGCTTGTCGAACCCGGTATCGGTGACGAAATGGGCGACATCTTCGATCAATGCGGCCTGCAGGCCTTCGGCGAAATCCTCGACAATTTCTTCACGCAGCAGTGCCGCCGCTCGGTCTTCCATTTCCGAAAATTGCGGGCTGACGCCGGCTTCAAGCGGAAAGCGTCGCAGCAATGAGGCGCAGAACGAGTGAATTGTCTGAATCTTCAACCCGCCGGGTGTTTCGATCGCGCGCGCAAACAACGTGCGGGCTTGCGCAAGCCTGTCGGGGTTGATGATCCCCGGAACACCCAAATCGGTCAATTGCGCCAGCAACGGCCCATCTCCCAACATGGCCCATTCGCCCAACCGCCTGAACAACCGGTTCTGCATCTCGCTGGCGGCGGCTTTGGTGTAGGTCAGGCACAGAATGTGTTGTGGCTGAACCCCGCCCAGCAACAGGCGGGCCACCCGGTCCGTCAGAACCCGCGTCTTGCCCGACCCCGCATTGGCCGCCAGCCAGGTCGAGGCATCGGGTCGCGCGGCCTGCACCTGCCGTTCAGTTGCGTCATTGCGGGCACTCATGTCAGGTCCTCTGGCGTAGTTTCATCAGTGCGGTCCCATTCACCGAACCGGGCCAGATGATCATAATCGCCAATGTCCGTATCCTTGTGCAGCATTCGACGGGACGAGAATCCCTGATCAGGCTCTAAATAAGAGGAAATCAACTCTTTCAGCTCGGCCAGAACCTTTTCCGAAGGCTCCTTGACCAGTGGCGCGGGCACCTCTTTATAGGTCCCGCCCATGCCGATAAACACAGCCTCGGCGACGGATGTCGGGTCGATTCCTTCAATACCGCCCTGCTCGGCCATTGCGGCCTCAATCAACAATTGCTTATCGAATTTGGCCTGCTGGCTTTCGGTGGGCGGCGTCCCGGTTTTGTAATCCACGATCCGCAGGGCGCCCCGGCTGTTGCGGTCGATGCGGTCCGCCCGGCCTGCAATTGTGAAATCCAGCGGCGACAGCACCAGCTTCATTGCGGCTTCAAACGCTACTGGCCCACCATCGCCACGACGGGCGGTTTCAGCGTTCAGAAAATCATCGGCGATACATTCAAGCCGCGCCAGCCATAGCTTGCGAGCGGTAGGCCAGGCAACATGCTGATCCAAAAGGCTTTCGGCGCGCTTGAGGAAATTCTCTCGGGTCAGCAATGCCATGTCCAGCACACTGTCTTTGACGAAATGCTCCAGAATCTCGTGGATGACGATACCGCGGAGCAAGGCGTCCGGTGCCTGCACCAACGGGTCCAGAGGCTTCAGACGCAGCACATGTTTGGCGTAGATCGCATACGGGTCGCGGATCAGCCGTTTGATTTCCGTCACGCTCAGACGACGCGGACGGGTCGGGACCGGTGGGCGCGGAGACGGGCGCGGTGCGGGGTCTATTCGCGGCGCAACTTCCAATTGCTCGGACCAGCGCAGCCATTGCTGCCCGCGTTTGCGCATATCGGACAGGGCGTCGGGTCCACCCTGCCCCGGCAAGCCCTGCAACAGGTTCGTCAGCCTGTTCAGCCAGCGCGACGGCACGGTTTCCGCGTCATCGGACCGGGTCGCGCGGGTCAGCCAGACCTCCGGTGCACCGACAGCTTGTTGGAAGTCGTGTGCAGACAGGCCAATCCGGCGTTCTGGTAGCAAAAGCCCGGCCTTGTCGCGCATCTGACGATTCAGCCATGGGTCTGGCGACGCGGCTTCAGGCCAACTGCCTTCATTCAGACCGCCCAGTATAAGCAGGTCTGCACCCTGAACACGGGCTTCGAGTGTGCCCCAGATCATGATGTGGGGGTGCGGCGCGTCCCGGTCGCGAACTTCTTCACCCGCCAAAAGCGCACCCAGCAAATCGGCGAAATCATAGGCGGTCATTGGGCCGCCATGCTGCGCCTCTGCTTCCAATCCGGCCAAAACTGTCAGCGCGTTTTGGCCTGCATTTTTGTCCCAGAGCGTGCCACTTTCCCCGACGCTCCCCGCCGAAATTGCCTCGGCCAGTGTGCGTAGTCGGGCAACCCAGTCAGACAGAGGGCGCTCGCCCGCCATTTGCTGATCGCAGAAATGCCGCGTCAGCCATTGTATCCAGCCCTCGGGCATTTCCTTGCGAATGGCAAATGCGGTCAGGCTGGCGCTGTCCGGGAATGGGGGACCATGGCGCCGTAAATCCAGTTCCAGATCGCGGGTATGCAACAGATGCCCACCGCGATCGCCGCCATCGTGGCACAGCGGATTTTTGAGCAGGGTCAGCAGCGCCTCACCATCCAGACGCCGGGCGAAAAGACCTGCCACATGGCGCAGGAACCGGCCGGGCGGAGACAATTGCAACGGTAAGCCGGCGCTGTCATCGGGCAGGATATTCCACCGGTCCAGCGCAGCGCTGACCTGACGGGTCAGCATCCGGTCGGGTGTGATCAGTGCAGCGGTCTGGCCGGTCTCAGCTGCTTGCCGCAGGCGCAGGGCGATGGCGAGCGCCTCGGCACGGGGAGATTGCGCCTCGACCAACGTGAGGTCATTGGTGGCGCTGTCCAATTCGGTCAACCGAGGGCCTTCGGACATCCAGGCATCGGTGATCGGCGCCGGGCGTAATGCAAGTGAAATCAGGCGGTTACGCGCAGGTGAGGGAGGCCAATCGTTGGTCCAGTGCATGACCTGATCGGGCTGCATTTCAAGCTGGTTCATCAACTTGCGGAACCGGTATTGCGGGTGATCCTCTGAGGCCAGGGCATCATCCAATCCCCGCCAGACATGATCCGGTTGGTCGAAATCATAGCCCGGCAGGATCAGCGCCCCTTGCGGCAGGCGCGCGACAGCCTCCATCAGCATCAGCGTAGTCCCCCGCGACCCGGTAGACCCGGCAAGGATGACCGGGTGCTGCGGCGGATCGCCTTGCCAGCGATCGATCAGGTTCTCCACCACAAGTCGCTGCCGTGCCTGCGCATCCAGCGTATCGGGGCCGGAGTCGATGAAGTGATCAGCAATGCCGATGAAAGCCTGCGCGCGAGCCCAGTGGCCGGACATATCACTGACATCCAGTTGCCGGATCGCGTCGGGTGAGACACCTTCGCCCTGCATTTCATCAATAAGGGCCGCCAGACTGTCAGACAGGTCAAACAAGGATGATCGCGCCGCCAGATCAGGCTGTTGTTCCAACAATTTGGCAATTAATTGTGTCAGTTCCAGCCTGCGCCGCAGCGGAGGGATGGCGGGTGGAATTTGGGCCAGATCGACGCTTTCGCCCAGATCGGTGACCAGCGACAGGCGCGGCAACAGACAGGCCGGGCCCTGATCGAACAGATCGCGCACGCGGCGCGCCATGCGGCGGGTGTTGACGACCAGATGAACCCGCGCCAACGCCTCGGGTGGGCAATCTGCGTTGCGGTTTCTCAGCCCGTGGACCAGCGCTTTCGGAAAATCCGCGCCGGGTGGAACCGCAAAGACGCGCGGTGCGGAGCTGGGCTCAAACATCGGCAATCAACCCCTCGGCCAAAGCGATCCCTTCGGGGCGTCCGACATCGCACCAGCGGCCGGGGTATGACAGGGCGAACAAGCGGCCCTGCTTCTGCATCTGATCCCAAAGCAGGTTCAGTGAGAACGCTTTTTCCGAGAAGTTCTGCAGCCCCCCGGTCTTCATGATCTGGGCGCCCCCATAGATCAATCCGGGGCCGCGGGTGATCCGGCCATCCTCATCGGCGGTAAAATCGCCTTTCCCGGTGTGCCCGATGGCCTGGGCGGTGGGAACGCACATCATCAACGCGTCCATCCTGTCGGGGTCCCATGCCTCGCGCAGCAGGGTCAGAGGGTTTGGCCCGGACCAGATCGCATCGGTGTTCAGGGTGAACACCGGTCCCGATCCCAGCAAGGGCAGTGCAGCGCGCAGCCCGCCGCCGGTTTCAAGAATGTCTGGCTCTTCCCGCGAAATCAGTACGCCTTTGGGGCCCAGATGTGCCTCAAGCTGTTCGGGAAGGTAATGCAGGTTAGCGACCACGCGGTTGGGACGCAGGTCATCCACCAGATCAAGCGCGTGGTCGATCAGGGGCCGACCTGCGACCTCGATCAGCGGTTTGGGCCGATCTTTGGTCAACGCACCCATGCGGGTCCCGAACCCGGCGGCAAACAACATGACAGCATTGGGGTGTTGAGTCATTTCTGTCTGAGCCTGTTCAGATTTTCCGGTGTTGGGTTGGGAAGGGCGCTTCGCAGCAGATCAGCAACGTTGACCAGAGCAGGATGTTCCAGATCGCGCATCAGATGCGCCCAGGCAGCCGGGATCAGATCCACATACTGAGGTTTGCCACGTTCTGTCGCCAGACGCGCGAAGACCCCCAAAATACGCAGGTTTCGCTGCGCCCCCAGCACAGCGTAAGCTGTCCGAAAATCGTGATCATTTTCGCCTGTTGCCGCGATATAGCGGTTCAGCATCCGCATTTCGGTTCCCAGTCCCACATTGCGGCGGACGTCTTGCAGCATCGAGACGAGGTCATAGGCTGGATGGCCCAGCATTGCGGTCTGAAAATCCAGCAGGCCGACCCGCTGGACTCCCGTCCGATCCGGTAGCCAGATCATGTTTTCCGCGTGGTAATCCCGCTGGATGACCACTTTCTTTCCCGAAGTCTCCTGATGCAGAATATCGGAAAAGCGATGTTCGAACCGCACGCGCGCGTCGGCATCATGTGTCCCAAGAACCGCCTGTGCGTATGTGGTAAAGGATAGCGCGGCCAGTTCTGTCATCAGGGTAGGGTCATAGGATTGCAACGACAGGGTGGGTGCGTCGTGAAGCTCGATTAGTACATCCGTTGCGGCCTCATACAACTCGCGTTCCATCTGAGGGTGCTGCTCAAGAACACGGGCGAACAGGTCATCGCCCAAGTCTTCGAGCAGCAGGAAGCCATATTGTGTGTCCTCGGCATAAATCTCGGGTGCGCTGAGCCCGATGGATCGCAAATACTCTGCCATACGCACGAAGGCTTCGACAGGTTCGGCCTGGCCCGGAGGGGAATCCATCAATACGGCCGTCCGACCGGTCGCCGGGTCAGTCAGGCGTTCATACCGGCGGTATGAGGCATCCCCGGCCAGAGGCGCGCGGATTGCGTTGGCCCAAGGTGTTTGTGCGATCAGCGCTTCGGCCAGCACAGCGCGGTTTGTCATGCGGCGGTCTCCAGTTTCGGGGGCCATTTCGGATCGGACCAGGACAGGGTCAGATGGCGTGTATCCATTGAATTAGGGTCTGTTTCAAAAGTCAGTTTCAGGGCGGCGCCGGGAGTCAGCGGACCCAGTGCGTCCGGCCATTCGACCAGGCAGATGGCGGCGTCAAAGGCCTCGATCAGCCCCAGTTCCTCGATTTCTTCCACCGCGCTCAGCCGATAGAGATCGCAATGCCAGATTTCGCCGGCCTCGGTGTCATAGGCCTGCACCAGCGTGAACGTGGGTGAGGGGACATCCTCGGGCACCGTCATCAACGATTGGATCAGGCTGCGCGCGAAATGGGTCTTACCGCTGCCGATCTCGCCTTCGAGAAGCAGTATGTCACCGGGTCGCAATTCCGCGCCGAGCCGGGCCGCAAGATCAGCGGTTTCTTCCGGCGAATTCAGCGTGAATGAGAGGGAGTGCAACGTCATGGCGCCACAATGACCTCGCGCCCGGTCGGCTGCAACCCGGTTCAGGCGCTGATTTGTTGGATCGGATGTGAAGCCAAAGCAACGTCGTCCACCGCGAACCGAACAATCGTTGCACCGTTCTGCATGGGACTGACGGTGCATGTCAGTTTGGTACCGTTACGCATCCGAAGATCGCCCGACCACTCGGCGCGGTTGTCCCGCATCCCGACGAAGTCGCGGATTTCGCCCAGGATCGGCGATGCAGCGCAGAGTTTCTGCCAGGATCGCGTGACATCCAGAACGGAATCCGGTTCGAACCCGGCTTCGCCCGAATCGCCCCAGAGATTTTGATAGGCAAGATTTGTCAAGGCCAGCGTACCGTCATCGCCAAACACTGCGATAGCATCTGCCAGCTTGTCCAGAACGGACTGCATCAGGTCCATTTCCGAACGGAACCGCCGGGTCAGGGTGATCTCGGCGGTGATATCCTCGAACAGAAAGGCGACGGCGCCATCGGGATGGGGGCGACCGCTGACCGAATAGACCGATCCGGACGGCAGTGACCAGGTTTCCTGATAGTTTCCGTCCTCTGCCGCTTCGAGCAGGTCGTTCATCTGACTGCGCCAGCTGCGGTAATTCTTGGGCTCCGGCATCATGTGCTGGTCACGCAGCCGGTCGAAAAAGCTGGAAAGGCTTGGGCGGCAGCTCAGGAAGTCCGGGGGCAGGGTGGTCAGATCGATCAGGGCCGGGTTGAACAGCGCAAGTTGCCGGTTGCGGTCAAAAATGGCCAGCCCGATGGAGAGCTGCGCAAAGGTCTTTGTCATCGTCTGAACAAATTTGCGCTGGGCCGTTTCTGCAGCAACGATGGCATTGATATCGACGGCGTAACACAGGTGCCCCTCGGGGTGGCTGACCATAGTCAGGTCAAACCAGAGCCTGTTGTCGCTGCCGTCTGACGAGATCGAGATGCGCGTCTTCGCACTCAATCGCTCGTCCTCGTCCGAAGCGGGAAACAGCGGTGCGGTCAGATCCGTATTCTGACCCCGAACCTTGCGCACCAGCGAGACATAGGCCGCATTGCACCAGCGGACGTTATTTTGGTGGTCCAGCAGCCAGACAGGGTAGGGTGCCTGCTCCATGGCCAGGCGGATCGGGTCAAGTGCGTCGCGCTGAATCGGAGTCGGATGTTCGGTACTGTCGCGCAGCTGAACGCGGACAATGCCATCGATCCATTCGCACAAAACGTCACGCTCAACCGTGCAGTCAATGGCGGGAATGACCAGAGTGCCCGCGTGCCGAATGCGGTCGGGCGTTTCAGGAAACGTGGGGAAATCCCGCTGTAAAAGGCGGCGCAGATCGGGCCAGTCGCGAACGGCCTCAAACCCTTCAAGCGCTATGTCGGAGTGGCTGATCAGGCGGTTGCCGTCGAACAGAAACACCGTATCGAACAGCGATGCGGGCGAGGACAGGCCGAAATTGTCGCCCCTTTGCCTGCGGCGAGGCAAAAGCCATTGAACCGCCAGGCTGGCAGATACCAGGCTGATCGCGGCCAGAATGATCCAGTCGACCATGCGCTCTCCTCGGCGGAAATCACGAGCTATGACTATGCGCCTGAATGGTTAACGGGGTCTTAACTCAAACCTGGATCTGCTGGTTTGCACCCGATGGCACAGGTGTGTCGCCAATCTGGGCGTCCACAATTTTGCGTGGCCACGAAACCCGGACAATCGCCCCTCGGCGCTCGGGGTTATCAGACAGGGTTTGGTACGGGTCGGAGCCGTTGGCAAAATCCAGTTCCGCGCCGCTGCGTTCCAGCAACGTTTTTGCGATGAACAGTCCCAGCCCCATGCCTTCATACTCCGGTCTGGCTTTTCGATCGGATTCGGCCCGGCGGCGGCGCATGAAGGGATCACCAATTCTGCCAATCATCTGTGACGGATATCCACGCCCGTCATCCATGATTTTTACGGTAATCTGATCGGTGGTCCATTCGGCCTCGACCCAGACATTGGAGCGGGCGAAATCCACCGCGTTCTGAATCAGGTTACGCAGCCCATGGATGATCTCGGGCTTGCGCAGGATCGACGGCTGCTGCACATCGCCGTCCTCGGCCGGACCTTCGGCAAAGTGAACAGTCTTGCCGCGATGGATATGCGGTTCGGCTGCTTCATGAACGACCGTAGACAAGGGTGCCTGCCGCAAGTGCAGGTCGTCCTTACCGGCCCGGCCCATATCGCGCAGAATATCGCGGCAGCGGTTGGCCTGTTCGCGGATCAGGGCGGCGTCTTCCTTCAGGTCGGGCCGGTCGTCCAGTTCCTCGATCAGTTCGGAACTGGTCAGCTTGATCGTGGCCAGAGGTGTGCCCAGCTCATGCGCGGCGGCGGCGACCACACCGCCGAGATCGGTCAGCTTCTGCTCGCGGGCCAGCGCCATATGCGTGGCTGAAAGTGCTTCGGACATCGATTGCACTTCGGAGCTGACACGGTGGGAATAAGCGCCCAGAAAGACGATGGCGATCACGATAGCGGCCCAGTTGCCGAACAGCAGGATATCCGGGATGACCAGATCAACCCCCACGTCAGTGCGCAACGGCAGATGAAATTCAGCCAGCAGGGTGGTCAGAACAATTGCGACGCCGCCAATGACCATGGTCGACCGGGTGCTCATGACGCTGGCCGAGATAGTCACAGGACCGACCAGCAACAACGCAAACGGGTTGTTCAACCCGCCGGTCAGGTACAGCAGGATAGTCAGTTGCAACAGGTCGAACAGCACCATCAGGAAGTTTTCGAACTCGGACAGGCGCTTGTTGCGGGGAAACAGCAGGATGGCGGTCAGATTGCCCATGACCGAAACGCCGATGGCCAGATAGCACAGAGTAACATCCAGCTGGACGCCATAGGTGCGTTGCGCGACGGTGATGGCGGTGATCTGGCCGATGATGGCCACCCAGCGCAACAGGATCAGCGTACGCAGCCGAATCCAGCTGCTGCGTTCCTGACCGCGCCATAATGTGATGTTGGAATTTGCCATCGGTCTATTATGTCCTGTTGCATCGGCTGATCATCTTGATAGGTGTCCCGGCCGAAACGATCAACAACCCCTCTCATGTCAGGATTGATGTCATGGTCCGTCTTTATGCCGTCCTCGCAACCGTTGTTCTGGCCGTGGGCCTGGGGGCCATGTGGCTGCTGACGCGCGGCTCGGGGGCAAACGACAAGTTCGCGCAATGCCGGTCAAGCCAGATCGCGGGTGGCGCAGCGGCCATCGGTGGTCCTTTCGAACTGGTCAACGGCAATGGTGAGACAGTCACGGACAAGGATGTGATCACCGAACCGACACTGGTTTACTTCGGCTACACCTTCTGCCCCGATGTCTGCCCCTTCGACATGTCCCGCAATGCCGAGGCCGTGGATATTCTGGCCGAGCGCGGACAATCGGTGACGCCGCTGTTCATCTCGATCGACCCCGACCGCGACACACCGGAAGTGGTCGGCGACTATGCGTTCAACCTGCATGAACGCATGATCGCGCTGACCGGTTCACCCGAACAGGTCAAGGCGGCAAGCCAGGCCTATAAGACCTATTATAAGGCGCATGACAAAAGCGACGAGTTCTATCTGGTCGACCATTCGACCTTTACCTATCTGGTCACACCCGAGGACGGGTTCATCGAATTTTTCAACCGCGACGACACCGCCGAACAGATGGCCGACAAGGTCGGGTGCTTTTTGGACAAGCTCTAAGGCGCAACGGGTTATTTGACCTTTGGAATGGCGCTGCTATTACTCATGTTTAAGCCAGAGGCAGGAAATAGCGGAAAGAACAGAATATGGCGGACAGCTCTGAACTCGACATCGGCCCCGATAAATCACTGTTGTTGGTGGATGATGACGAGCCGTTTCTGAGACGCCTGGCCAAGGCCATGGAGAAACGCGGGTTCGAAGTTGAAACCGCCGGTTCCGTTGCCGCGGGTCGCGCCATTTCCACAGCCCGCCCCCCCGCCTATGCCGTCGTTGACCTGCGCCTGGAGGATGGCAACGGGCTGGATGTGGTCGAGGTTCTGCGCGAGAAACGCCCCGACAGCCGGGTAGTGGTTCTGACCGGATATGGCGCAATTGCCACCGCTGTTGCAGCGGTCAAGATCGGTGCGACCGATTACCTGTCTAAACCCGCCGACGCCACTGACATAACCAACGCGCTGCTGGCCAAGGGCGACGAACTGCCGCCGCCACCAGAAAACCCCATGAGTGCGGACCGCGTCCGCTGGGAACATATCCAGAGGGTCTATGAGCTGTGCGACCGGAACGTTTCCGAGACAGCGCGTCGCCTGAACATGCATCGTCGGACCTTGCAACGGATATTGGCGAAGCGTAGCCCGCGGTAAAACTTCTGGCTGAAATAGTCTTAAGAGTGTTCGTCCTTGTAGACAGCCGAAAGGTAATCCTGGCCGACGGAATCGTACCGTACCTTCGCCCAAAGACCGATGAGCATTTCTTCTTCGGAAAGCTCTCTCTCATAGATATTGGTTGTTTTTACTTTCCCGTCAGGCAGTTCTTCGTCTAGTTCCCAAGTCTTAGGAGTCAGGTCGGAAAACCGCAGGTACATGAGAGCGAAGACAACCAAATGCCTCTTGCCAATAGAAAAGGCATAATCTTCGATTTCTTGGACAGTGGATTGAGTTGCGGAAAAACTTGACCCTTTTGCAGCCTTTTCTAGTTTTACAAACAATCCGAATAAATTTGGGTCTTTAAAAGTGACCCGACCTTCTTTGGTTTTATCGGCCCCGTGAGTAATAAGTTTGCTTCTTACAGCTTGATAAATGGATGTTTCATTCATTCAGATTCTCTTTGTTTGGATACGCAACCAGAAGCAAAGTGTTTCAGCACGCCGCCAACAGTTCGCCATGCCGCGCCATATATGCCTCTCGGACCTCAACCGGCGGGCGCAAGGTAATCTCCAACCCCTCCATCACCGCTTTGTCCGGGCGACCAAAGAACTTTGTCGCTTCGGCCTCGGAAAACCCGGCAATCTGGGTCGCCTCCATCCAGGCGCTGATCTTGTCGGCCTTTTTGATCTGCCGCTTCACCGTTTTCGGCACCGCAGCAGGCAGGCCGAACCGGATGTGGATCGCTGCCGCCAGACGGTCATCCAGCGCGCCGTAATCCGGACCGACGGCGGATTTCACCGGCGAGATCATATCTCCGATCACATATTCCGGCGCATCATGTAACAAAGCCGCGAGCCGCCATTTCACCGGTGCATTGGGTGCAATCCGGCCAAAAAGCTCTTCGACCAGCAGGGAATGCTCGGCCACGGAATAGGCAAAATTCCCAGCGGTTTGGCCGTTCCAGCGGGCCACAAAAGCCAATCCGTGGGCAATATCTTCGATTTCGATGTCCACCGGCGTCGGATCCAGCAAATCCAGCCGGCGACCCGACAGCATCCTTTGCCACGCTCTGGGTTGTGTTGCCATTATGCCATGCCTTGTGAAGTTGAACACGTAAGTTTCGCGTTTTTGTGGTATGATGTACCTGTCGATATCACCAGCTGCCAACTTTTTCTTGAGCATTCGTGCTTTGAATCGACGCCTGGTGATACCGACATTTGTACTGAGGGGGGTGCATGCTCCTCCCGGTGTGCCCCTCTCGGAACGTAACTCGTATCGAAAGGAGCTAGCTATGTTTAAGCGAATATTTGGAATTGCACTGGCCTTTGGAATGGCCGCCACCGCCCCCCCTGCATTTGCCAAAAGTTGCGCACAGCGTGAGCATGTCATTGCCAAGCTGCAGGACAGCTATTCGGAAGAGCTGACCTTTGGCGGATTGCAAAAAACGCGCGGCGCGCAGGCGATCATGGAGGTCTGGACCTCGAAGGAAACCGGAAGCTACACGGTTCTGGTGACCCAGGCGAACGGCATTAGTTGTATTGTCGCCGTTGGCACAGATTTTTTTGAAGCGATCCCGAAGATTAAACTGAAGGGTCAGCCCAGCTGATTTTAGCGACGGAATCTCCTGTTTCCGGCCATCCGCGTTGCCACCTGCCCCGAGGAATGCTAGGGGCATCCCGGACTGTGATTTACCGGAGTGGAGTACCTGATGGCCGGGGACTATATAGTAAAAGACATTTCGCTGGCCGGGTTTGGCCGCAAGGAACTGGATATCGCCGAAACTGAGATGCCGGGCCTGATGGCTCTGCGCACCGAATACAGTGAAAGCAAGCCGCTGAAAGGTGCGCGCATCGTAGGTTCGCTGCACATGACCATCCAGACGGCTGTACTGATCGAAACGCTGGTGGCGCTGGGCGCGGATGTGCGCTGGGCATCATGCAACATTTTCTCAACCCAGGACCATGCAGCGGCAGCGATTGCCGAGGCTGGCATCCCGGTCTTTGCCATCAAAGGCCAGACGCTGGAAGAGCATTGGGATTATCTGGACAAATCCTTCCTGTTCGAAGACGGCCCCAACATGATCCTGGACGACGGCGGCGATGCGACGCTGTACATCCTGCTGGGCGCACGCGCCGAAGCGGGTGAGGACATCATCCCGGTTCCGTCTTCGGAAGAGGAAGAGGTGATCAAGGCGCAGATCAAAAAGCGTTTGGCCGCATCCCCCGGCTGGTTCACCAAGATGCGCGAACAGATTCAGGGCGTGTCCGAGGAAACAACCACCGGCGTAAACCGCCTGTACCAACTGGTGAAAGACGGCCAACTGCCATTCCCGGCAATCAACGTGAATGACAGCGTCACCAAGTCGAAATTCGACAACAAATACGGCTGTAAGGAATCGCTGGTTGATGGCATCCGTCGCGCCACCGACACGATGATGGCCGGTAAGGTCGCCGTGGTCTGCGGCTATGGTGACGTGGGCAAAGGCTCGGCCGCCTCGCTGCGCGGCGCCGGTGCCCGTGTGAAAGTGACCGAGGTCGACCCGATCTGCGCCTTGCAGGCCGCAATGGACGGATTTGAGGTCACGCTGCTGGAAGACGAAGTTGCCAGCGCGGACATCTTCATCACCACCACCGGAAACAAGGACGTGATCCGCATCGAGCATATGCGCGAGATGAAGGACATGGCCATCGTTGGCAATATCGGCCACTTCGACAACGAAATTCAGGTCGCCAACCTGAAGAACCACAAATGGACCAACATCAAGGAACAGGTGGACATGATCGAGATGCCCACGGGCAACCGCATCATCCTGTTGTCCGAAGGTCGTCTGCTGAACCTCGGCAACGCCACCGGGCACCCGTCTTTCGTGATGTCGGCCTCGTTCACCAACCAGGTTCTGGCCCAGATCGAGCTGTTCACCAAGGGTGATGAATACGAGAACAAGGTTTACATCCTGCCCAAGCATCTGGATGAGAAAGTGGCACGCCTGCATCTGGATCGCATCGGCGTGAAACTGACTAAGATGGACAGCGAACAGGCCGCTTATATTGGCGTTAAGCCCGAAGGTCCGTACAAGCCGGAGCATTATCGTTATTGATTTCCGCGGTTAGCGGAATCGGAGCGGCGGCCAACGCGGCCGCCGTTTTTTTGTGTCTGGCCCCTAGCGCAGGGACGGAAAGAAATCACTGCGGCCCTGTGGCGTGAAATCCAATATGTTCCAAAGCGGCCATGCCGCATCTATGTGCCGTGGATGCCAGTCGCTGGGTTCGAAAAACAGCTCGGAACTCCAGAAGTGATGAACCCCATCCTGATCACGCTGAAAAACGTTCAGGATTGGCAACTGGCTTCCGTCCTCACCTTCGGCCAGATAGTCGCGTTGATAATCGGTGCCGAGCGCCGAATAGAGCGGCAATTCACTCCACCCCATCCGCGTCTTCAGGTCAGACAGTTTCCCGGGCGTGTTCTGGGCAACGACGGCAAAGCTGATCTTTTGCGAAATATGCGCGATCTGCCCGTTCAATCCGTCAAGGAAAGCCGAGCACATGGGGCAGGGTAAATCCGCATTTGGCCCGTACATCAGAGAATAAACCGCCAAGGTGTCATGAGGGCCAAACAAAGAAGAGAGAGGAGCATCTGCGCCCTGAAGGGTTCTGAATCCATAGTCTTGAGGCACCATGCCGCCTTTGGGAAGACCGCGTCTTAAGCTGGCTACTTCTTCAATCTTTGCTCGCAGGTCTGCTTCGGCGGACAGCAAGCTGTTTCGCGCAACTCTGTATTCCGGGCTTTCGTTTGGCAGGGAAACGGTCATGGTAATCTCCTGATCTTTTATTTAACAATAATGTTAAATAGAAAAATGGCAGAAATCAAGCCTGAACAAGCGCGGGGACAAGGTTAGGGGGAAAGCCGCAAAATTTTCCCTTTGTACAAATTCCACTGACCATTACCGTATTTAGGTGACGGATTGACCAGAAACGAACCCAAATCAGGAGACAACAATGGGAAAACGCGACGAGTTGATCGCTAAATATGCGGAAGACCTGAAGTCCAAATGTGGAATGGACGCTGATATGGACCTGTTGACCAAAGTCACGATCGGCTGTGGTCCTGCGATCTATGACGCTGACGCGTCAACCGTGGCCGCCAGCCAAGAGGGTGAGCTTGAAACGGTCAAGAACAATTTCCTAATCAAAAAGCTGGGTCTGTCAGATGGTCCTGAGTTGATGGAGGGTATCAACAAAGTACTGGAAACCTATGGCATGTCCGAGCGCAACAAGTATCGCGCGGTTGTCTATTACATGTTGACCAAACAATTCGGCAAAGAGTCGGTCTACGGCTGATCCCGATAACAATTTTTTTTAGCGCCCGTCGGATCGCCGGCGGGCGTTTTCAATTTTAAGCACTTGGTGTTTGTGCTGACCCGGCCTGATCGGTTAGTGTCAAAATGTGACCAGGACGGTCAGAACCAAAGATTTCTATACGCGTGTGGTGAGTTGGGAGCACGCGGGGTAGGGAAGGTTCTGCATCTGTCAGGGCCTTCCCGAAATTTCTACCGAAGTTCGTCCAGAAGCCGGGCGATAAACACGTCAAACTGGTTCGGTTGGCCTCTCAAGTTCCTTTTCTGGCCAGAACTTGCGCCATTCCCAGCCAGATAAACCTCGAGTCGACCGGGCCGTGTTTTCGTTGCGGAGTTGGTAAAGTCGCGGGAAATTCCACCCAAAGCACCAGCGGCCAACATGGCTTCTTCCGCGTCACCCGGGTGATAGTAGCGCACCTGGGTTTCCTTGACTGAAAACCCCACCCGAGCCGTCGCCACGACCGACGCCCTGCCACTTGTCAGAACGTCCAGCGCATTGTCACTTGCTTCGGCCGATACTTCCACAGGCACGAACAAGGACACCTCTATGGCTGGGCCACGCACCGATGACGGGAGAGGCTTAACTTCGGAGAGTGACGACGGTACGGGCACCGGAGGCGCTGGCTCGTTGAACGCAAAGCTACCAGAGACGGGTTTTTGCACTGGCAATGGGTCCGGCTGGCCAGATCTGGTGACTTTGCCTGGAGGGCTGAGCGCCAAAAATGGATCCGGGCGTAGGCCGACAGTTTGAAATTGAAAGCTCAGACCAGAAGGTGCAGTTCCGATAGCGGTTGGCGGTAAAGCTTCGCTTGGGATCACCTTCGCGATTGCCATTTTTTTTTGCGCAGATATCGCAGGGTTCTGCTGCCATCCCGCCGCAATTTGAGAGGATGCCAATCCCAGAAAAACGCCACACAGCAAGGACGCCAGGGCGAGAATGCTGGCGCTGGTCTTTCTTGTCTTCCGAGGTTCCGAAGCACGATTTTCTGCACCGAAATGGTCCTCAGAACGCTCAAATTCAGTGTCTGGCGGCGCGTAAAGTGCCCCATTGACAAGGTTCTTTTGCGCGCCAGTCTTTTCGGGTGTGACATCGGCCGACCGATTGGCCTCAGCCAGAATTTTTGCCCGTTGTTTTCGCGCCAATTCCAGGCGCGCTTCCCAACTTGCTGTTTGATGCGCGTTATCTAGGTCCTCGAATGCCCCACTGCTGCCATTAGCGTCAGACATGGGTCAATACTTTCGAAAATGAACGTACTATTCCTTATTTATGCCGACGAAGTCCCGATCACATTCAAATTGCCACCAAGCCCCCAAAACCGGCGCGAACCCATAATTTATAGCATTTTATTGCGTAATTGAGAAGGTTTGCGTTCCAAAGCCGGACCGGCTCAATCGGATTGCGTGTTTCCCAGCGCGCAAATTACTGACCACTCTGCCGCGCTGACCGGTTGAACAGACAGGCGTGAGTTTTTGACCAAAACCATCTCGGCCAGGCGTTCATCCGCCTTGATCTGGTCCAGCGTTACAGGCGTTGTGAATGGGCGCACAGCCTTAATGTCCACGCATTCCCAGCGCGCGTCGTCGGTGGTGCTGTCGGGATGTACTTCGGCACAAACCTCGACGATGCCGACAATCGCTTTGTCCTTTTGAGAATGATAGAAAAACCCCCGGTCGCCTACTGCCATCTGACGCATGAAATTGCGCGCCTGATAGTTCCGGACGCCATCCCATTCTTCGCCCACATCGCCCTTGGCCACCTGTTGGTCCCAGCTCCAGGTCGACGGTTCGGACTTGAACAACCAATAAGCCATCAGCCTATGACCTTTTTCCAGGCAATCAGGTCAACGGACTGGAACAACCCGGCTTTGGCGTAGGGATCATTGTCCGCCCAGTTTTGCGCCGCGGCCATGTCCTCGACCTCGAGGATGATCAGGGACCCGATCATGGCGTCACCTTCCAAAAGCGGGCCTGCCTGTGCAACCACACCGGTTTCCTCGATATAGGCCAGATGGGCCGCGCGGTTGTCCAGCCGGGTTTGCAGGGCGCCGTCCTTGTCACGGGCGATGAGGGCGATCAGCATGTTATTCCTCCTTGAGGGGGCGGTTGAGCAGGGTTTGGATGGCTTGCGCTACACTGTAAGCGCCGCTGCTGAGATCCGCCACCGTACCACTGATGGGCATGTCCAACCCTTCCGTGGTGGCAATCTCGGACATAGCGCGGGCCGTGGCGACACCTTCGACGGTCGTGTTGGCGTCAAATGGACGATTCAGACCCAAAGACAGGCCAAAACGGTAGTTTCTGGACAAATCAGAGGAGCAGGTCAGCACCAGATCCCCCAGTCCGGACAGACCCATCAGCGTATCCGACCGCGCGCCACGCATCAGGGCAAACCGCTGCATCTCGGCAAATCCGCGCGTCATCAATGCGGCGCGGGCGCTGTCGCCCAGCCCGGCGCCGATGGCGGCTCCGCAGCCGATGGCCATCACGTTTTTCAAGGCGCCGCCCAGTTCTGCGCCGACTACATCGGTCGTGCGATAAAGGCGCAGATTTGCTGTGGTCAGTTCGGACTGCAATGTTTGGCTCAGATCAGCATCAGAACAGGCCAGTGTCAGGGCGGTGGGCAGCCCGCGCGCGATGTCATCGGCAAAACTGGGTCCGGTCAATAGAGCGGGGCGTGCGTCCGGAATCGTCTGACGGATCACCGAGATGGGCCCAAGGCCCGAAGACAGCTCAATCCCCTTGCAACAGGCGACCAGCGTCTTTCCGACCAGAACCGACGCGTGCTCCTGCAGGGCTTTGCGCAACTGTTGCATTGGTACGGATACGAGGACGGCGTCGCATTCGACAGCCTGTTTGATATCCGACGTCACAGTGATCTCGCGGGGCAGAGCCACATTCGGCAGGCGCAGCGCATTCTCACGACTCTTCTGCATTTGCCTGGCCTGATCCGTGTCCCGCGACCACAGCGTCACCGGCCCGTTTCCAGCCAGCGAGATGGCCAGAGCCGTGCCGAACGCACCGGATCCCAGTACAGAAACGCTCATGCCTTGGCTCCTTTCTTGCCGCCGCCCAGCATGGCAGGGCTGGATTGATCCAGAGGCCAGCGGGGTCGGGCGGTCAGGTCCAGCCCATCGCGTGCGCCGGCGCGAAAACGTTCCATTCCGGCAAAGGCAATCATTGCCGCGTTGTCGGTGCATAAGGCCAGCGGCGGCGCGGTGAAACGGGCGCCTTTTTCGGCACAAACAGTCTCTAACGCAGCCCGAATGGCCGAGTTTGCAGCGACACCGCCGGCAACCGCAATGACCGGGTCCAAAGGGGATTCCTCCAGATATCGGTCAATTGCCCGGCGTGTTTTCTCGGCCAGCGTATCTACGACAGCCTGCTGAAACCCCGCGCACAGGTCAGCACGGTCCTGCCGGGTCAGGCCGCCCTTTTCGGCGACAATTTGGTCCCGCATCCGCATCAGCGCGGTCTTGAGGCCGGAAAAGGACAGGTCACATCCCGGCCGATCCAGCAACGGTCGTGGAAAGCGAAACCGTTTCGGATCGCCCGAGCGTGCCTCGGCCTCGACCGAGGGGCCACCGGGTTGCGGCAGGCCCAGCAGACGGGCGGTTTTGTCGAAGGCCTCGCCGGGGGCGTCATCAATTGTGCCGCCCAGACGGGTGAATTCTTCGGGGCCGTGCGCGATCAGATATTGGCAATGCCCACCCGAAACCAGAAGCATCAGGTAGGGAAAGGCAATCCCATCCGTCAGGCGCGGAGTCAGCGCATGCCCCGCCAGATGATTCACACCAATAAGGGGCAGGCCGGTCGCGGCGCTCAGCCCCTTGGCGCACATGACACCGGACATGACGCCTCCGATCAGACCCGGCCCGGCGGTCACGGCGATGGCGTCCATATCAGAAAGGGTCAGGCCCGCAGCCTCAAGCGCCTGGATGACGCAAGTATCCAGCTTTTCCGCATGCGCCCGGGCAGCAATTTCGGGAACCACACCGCCGAACGCGCTGTGCAATTCGGTCTGGCCGTGCACAACCGACGATAGCACCTCGGCCCGTGCGCCATCGGTTTGACGCACGACGGCTGCAGCGGTGTCGTCGCAACTGCTTTCCAACCCGAGCACGGTAAGTGTTTGCACCATTGGTCTGATCCGTTACATCATGACTGCCAAGCGGGGTATCACCCTGCGCGGATGCAAACAATCCCAAGGCCGAAGGCGCCGAGTGTTGAAATTGTTGATGACCCGCCCGCGTGCCGCCTCTGAAAGGTTTGTCGCGCAGTTGCCGACCCGCGTCAGGTCACGGGTTCAGGTCATCTATTCTCCGATCCTGGAAATCAGGCCGCTTCCGATGCAAGTCGATGCAAGTAGGGTACGGGGGCTTATTTTCACTTCGGCCAATGGGGTAAATGCTGCTGTGTCCCTGGGCCTGGCGCGGGATTTGCCCGCGTTTTGCGTCGGACCGGCCACCACTGGAACAGCTAAAGGGTCGGGGTGGGATGCCCAGATGGTAGGGGCAACGGCCGAAGAGCTGGTGGCCTATCTGCTGAAACACAGACCAGAAAGCCCTCTGTTGCACCTGCGCGGAGAGCACAGCCGGGGAAATGTTGCCGAACGCCTGATCGAATCCGGGCTGAGTGTTCAGGAAAAGGCGGTGTATCAGCAGTGTCTGTTACCGCTGACACCCGAAGCGATCGCTGCTGCCGACGGTGAAACACCGGTAATCGCCCCATTGTTTTCCCCCAGAACGGCGCGACAATTTGCCGATATCTGGACCGGATCGGCACCTTTGTGGCTGGCCGCGATCAGTGACGCGACCGCCGAACCCCTTTATTCCTTGGACTATGCGCGTCTGAAGATCGCCAGAGAGCCGACACCGAAGAAAATGCGGAAAGCCGTTAAAAAGCTTGTGAAACATGCGATGCGGGTTGAGGGCGGCGAGGCCACCGATTAACTTAGACTGGCCTGTTATTCATATGATTTTGGATTCGATAAGGGGAATGTTGCGGTGGCTGGTAAGAAGAAAACCGATCAAAAGCCGGTAGAGGACCCCAAGTCGGATGAGGCGGTCGAATCCGTTTCCAAGCCGGACGACGCGCTTCTTGACCTGCCCGAGCCGGTAGAAGAGGCCCTTTCCGAAGCCGAAGCCGAAGCCGAAGCCGAAGCCGAAGCCGAAGCCGAAGCCGAAGCGGTTGTTGAACCGGTCGCAGAAAAGCCCGTTGAGCGTAAGGAAGAAAAGCGCGGCGGGTTCGTGCCCGCGCTGATCGGTGGCGTGATTGCGGCGGCGATCGGGTTTGCGGCGGGCAATGCCGGCCTGTTCAATTCGGATGAGACCGACGCGATTGCCGCGCTGGAATCGAAGCTCAACGACCAGTCCGGCCAGCTCGAGGCTTTGTCGAAATCCCTTGCTGACAGTGCGGATCTGAACACGAAAATCACGGCGCTGACCGATCAGATTGCGCCGATTACCTCGGATCTGGATGCGGTGAAATCCAGTGTCGAAGGCCTGGCGGGTAAGGTTGATCCGCTGGCAAACCGCCTGAGCGACCTGGAAAGCGGTGCGCTGACGCAAGGCGCATCGCCCGAAGTTACTGCCGCTTTTGAAGCGGAATTGAAGAAATTGCAGGATTCACTGGCCGCGCAGCGCGCTGAGGTCGAAAAAATGGTCTCGGATGCGCAGGCGTTAGAGGTCAAAGCCGCCGCGAAGGCGCAAGCCGCGACCAACGCGGCGATCCTGTCTCAGGTGAATGGGCAGCTGGATGCGGGTCAGCCTTATGCCGATCTGCTCGCGGAACTTTCGGCCGGTGGCGTGACGGTGCCCGAGGCCCTTTCGACCCCTGCCAGCGAGGGTGTGGCGACACTTGCCGCATTGCGCAGTTCATTTGCACCTGCGGCGCGCACCGCGCTAGCGGATGCGCGGGACGCGGATAAAGGCACGGGCCTGGTCGCATTCCTGCAGCGCCAGACAGGTGCCCGGTCTGTGACTCCACAAGAGGGTGACGGCCCGGATGCCATTCTGTCGCGCGCGCAGGCAGCGCTGTCGGATGGGGATGTTTCTGCCGTCCTGACCGAACTCAAATCCCTGCCCGATGCGGCGCAGGCTGCTTTGGCCGACTGGGAAAAGGCAGCGCAGGCGCGGGTCGCAGCTGTGGATGCCGCAAATGCGCTTCAATCAAGCGTAAACTCGAACTGAAGGACCTGCCATGCTGTGGTCACTGTTAAAGATCCTTGTTTTTGTTGCGATTGTCGGCCTGCTGGCCATGGGCGCAATATTCCTGATGGATACCAGCGGCGGCGTGCAGATCACTGCCGCAGGGACCGAATATACATTGGGACCGTTGCAGTCGGTGATTGCGCTGGGCGTATTGGTGCTTGTGATCTGGCTGTTCTTTAAGCTGCTGACCCTTCTGGTCGCGACGCTTCATTTCCTCAACGGCGACGAAACCGCCTTGTCGCGCTATTTCGACCGTAGCCGCGAGAAGCGCGGATATCAGGCACTGGCGGATGGCCTGATGGCGTTGGCCTCGGGTGAGGGTCGTGTGGCCATGAACAAGGCCACCAAGGCCGAGAAACTGCTGAACAAGCCAGAACTGACCAACCTGCTGGTGGCGCAAGCCGCCGAGATGAATGGCGACACCAAAAAAGCGTCGGACACCTACAAGAAACTGGTCACGAACAACGCCACCCGCTTTGTTGGTGTGCGTGGCATCATGAAACAGAAGCTGGCCGAGGGCGATGACGAAACCGCCCGCAAGCTGGCCGAAAAGGCGCTGGCCATCAAACCACGCCATGGGGAGACGCAGGATATTCTGCTGGGTCTGCAAACCAAGGCGCAGGACTGGGTCGGGGCGCGGTCAACTCTGACGGCCAAACTGAAGGCCGGTCACCTGCCGCGCGACGTGTTCAAACGTCGGGACGCAGTGCTGGCCCTGTCCGAGGCCAAGGATATTCTGGACGACAGCGCCACCGTCGAACAGCAGGAACACGCGATCGAGGCCAACCGCCTGTCGCCCGATCTGGTACCAGCCGCGGCGATGGCCGCGCGAGCCTATATCGAAAAGGGCAAACCGCGCCCCGCGACCAAGATTCTGAAAAAAGCGTGGGAGGTTCAGCCCCATCCCGATCTGGCCCATGCCTTTGCCGAGATCGCGCCGGACGAAACACCGACAGAACGGATCAAGCGGTTCACAGCGCTGACCCGCATTCACCCGGAGAACATGGAAACCCGCCTGATCCTTGCGGAGCTGAACATTGTGGCCGAGGATTTCCCGGAAGCGCGCAGAGCGCTGGGTGACGTGGTTGAAAAACAGGCCGACGCGCGAGCCTATACCCTGATGGCGGCTATTGAGCGGGGCGAAGGCGCCACGGATGCTGTGGTTCAGGGCTGGCTGGCCAAGGCACTGAACGCGCCGCGGGGTCCGCAATGGGTCTGTGACAATTGCCATGATATTCAGGCGGAATGGGGCCCGGTCTGCCAGAACTGCCACAGCTTTGACACGCTCAGCTGGCAAACCCCACAAACGCCCGAAATTGCGACTGCAACAGGTGTGCACATGCTGCCCTTGATCGTCGGTGCGTTGGAGGACACGGCAGAACCTGAACTTGAACCTGAACCTGAAGTGGAAGAGACCGAGGAACCGGTTGATCCCGAAGTTATCGAAATCGAGGTTGAACCCGTCCGGCCTGATGTCGAGCCCATTGACAAAGAGGTCGAAAAACAGACCTAGCGCGCGGTTTCCACTTACCGGTGGAACTCTATAGATGGCTTGCCGAAAGTGCGAGTGAGGATTTCCGAATTCGCGATGTTCGAAGAGTATCATTTCCGGGCAGGCACAGTCATTCCTTTATTCATAAAAGACCAGGTGGGTGGAGCGAACTGATCTTTGGGCATTGTAAATCACCTCCGCAATGGATGCGGACTTTGCAAAGCCGCGAGATCGGCCCAAAGCCACCATCATTAAGGTTGAACGCTGCCGCTGCCCCAAGGTGGACGTTGGGGAATATAAAACATCGTACGGGTCGGAAATGGCAGCACTGCGGACGTGATTGCCGTTCGGTGTGGAGCGGCTTGAGAGGTCAGATAATGGCCCACGTACTGGGCTCAGCCTCTATGCATCGCACAGCCAATACAAGCCCGGTGATTGGGCATGCAGCTGTTAGAATCGGATTTTAGATTGGTCCCGCAGGCAGTCAGTTTGCCTGCGGGTGGGCGGCAATTTCGGCTTACTGCGCGCCAGTCATAGCTGCTCGCAAGAGTTGCGGGCGGTCGGACTGAGACGGCAGGAAGACAGCCTGCGATCCGGCGTCCAGCGCCGTAAGGCTGGCATCATACCACTGCATCGCAAGATCGCGGCGTTCCTGCACACCGAAGCCTTCACGCAGGTGATGCCCTATCAACTCTCCATAGGCAGGCTCGCCCATTGCGACCAACATCAGTGCAGAACCAAGTGCGCTATCCATGTTGTCCTGACGGTAGCCAATTGCCAGGCAGACCTTGCTTGTTGCCGCCAGATCTTCAGGGCTGAGCCCGGTGCCTAACGCAAATTCGCGCATCTGAGATTCCGCTTCTGCTTTTGAGCTCAGAGACAGCTTGACAACTTGCGGCGCCAACGTTTCACCGTAAGCGTCGCACTGAGCAGCCACCTGATCCGGCGTCAATCCCTGGACGTCCGACATTAGCTCTTCACCGCGCGCCATCGCGTAGCTGCGGGCGAGGCAGAACTGTTCGCTTAGTGCAAAATTTGGATCGGACATATTTGACAGAGTCGTGTAGCCGCCATTGGTTGAGGTTTGAAGCATAACCGCGCTACAGCGATTGGCGAGCGAAGGTCCCGTGGTACCGCCAGAGAACAGGCTCGGTAGGCTAGAAGCCGTTGTTTCGGCAGTGTTTGTCGCGGGCGCGTCACTCTGGGGTGTAACAACCGGGGTGGCCTGTGCCGGAGCCTGAGGAGCGACCGCCAGGGCAGAACCGGTTTGGATTTGTCGGCGGTACGCCATCAGAAGCGGCTGGCCCGAGAGTTGAGTTGCGGCCTGACCGCCGCTTGTACCCCAGTAATAGGCCTGCATCAGGAAGTCGCGCTGATAGGGCTGAAAGTCATAGCCATTTACAGGATAGCCCATTGAAGCCTGATAACGTTCGATTGCTGCTCGGGTACCACCGCCGACCTGGCCATCGACCCTTCCGGCATTGTAGCCGAAATAGTTGAGTGCCGTCTGGGTCTGCGCGCCTTGTGAGGTCGATGGAATGCCCGACCGGTAGGTCCGAGTTGTTGTTGATTGGGACTTTTTCTTTTGCTGGTCCTTGCCAATCGCGTAACCCACGACTCCACCGACGACCGCACCGCCGATGAAATCACCGGCATCGGCTCGGGCAATTTGAGGAGCGGCCATCGCAAATGAAAGCGCGATGCCAAGCGTTGTTAATAAGCGAATAATCATGACTAACCTCCACAACAATGCATCTAATTTTAGAGGAGTATAGCACAGCCTCCGCGCAGCGCGGGCATAGATGCTGCCGTGAGACTTGAATCTCTGTCGTACAGCGACCGATTAGCAGTTTTTCGCCAGCTCCAGGCTAAATTGGAGCGTTTTCCGGCACATCTAGCGCTGTGGGGTGGAGAGCGGTTCGCATGTCTCGAGTATGACCGGAAGGACCGTCAGATTTTTGCCTGCGAATGCCTGACCATTGGTGGTAACTCTCGGGCACAAGAGAACCAACGCGCGTCAGTGCCGGGATGAATTTAGGAAGAGAACGGCCGCACCGGGCTCTCTGCCGCCATTGCGACCAAAGTCATTGCTCCGAGGAGTTTGGCATTGCCACGCCCGCGACAGTGTTCGGCTTGCAATCGATATCAGCGTTGAACAACGCATGGTCGCGAGGGCTGCCCGCCAGTTCAAGTCTCACCCGAACGCCATGGTCGGCACCGTGGCCGGTGCACTAGGCAAGTCTGAATAGCGCAGTCACCTGTCGTCACCACGTTGACGGTGCCATCGGGTTTAGCCGTGCGTGCGTGTCTTCCCCGGATCATAAACGGGGCTTGAAACGATTGTTGCCGTCGTATCCAAACCATCGCCCGAAACCCCCAAGGATGCTCCGACGGGCAAGCCCGGTCGGACATGGGCGAGGGCAAGAGATTTGCCCATTCGGTGCGAATAACAGGGGCTGTTGACGACCCCCACCTTTTCGCCATTCAAAGACAAGGTTTCACCGCCTGCGACCATATCCGGGTGGTCGATGTCGAGACAGACATTGTTGACCGTCTCCGCCCCTTGGGCCGTCAAAACAGCTGCCTTGCCGCGGAAATCGCCCTTGAACTTGCTGACAGTGAAGCCGAGCCCAACTTCCCATGGGGTGTTTTCCTCGGTCATGTCGTAGCCGTAGAACAAGAGGCCTGCCTCGATGCGGACCTTGTCCAGCGTGGTGAAGGAACAGGGCATGACGCCCGCTTCGACGAGCTTGTCCCAGATATCGGTGATCACGCTTCCATCGGCAAATATCTCGTAGCCGCGTTCGCCGGAATAACCGGTACGCGAGATCCGGCAGGCGTGGCCGAACAGCGTCACAGGGGCGTGTTCAAAATAGGCCAGCATTCCCAGGTCTTTATCTGTGTAGGCGTTGAGGATATCCAGCGCCGCTGGTCCTTGCACCGACAGGTCATGCAGATCATCTGTGAACTGCAGCTGAACATCGCGCGCGCCTGCCGAGGCCTCCAACAAAGCCATGGTATCGCCCGAACCGTGCACGATCATCCACTCGTCGCCGCCGTTATTCGATACGATGGCATCATCCGCGATGCCGCCGTGATCCGTTATAACACAGAGATAGGCCGCCTTACCGGGCGTGACTTTCGACAAGTCTCGTGTGGTCAGGTGATCCAGCACCGCCTGCGCGTCCGGGCCGCGCACGAACACTTTTTTAAGGGGCGACATGTCGAACATTCCCGCCCTTTCGCGCACAGCATCATGTTCATCGTTCGGATCGGTGTTGTAGGTCCAGGCGGTACCCATACCGTTCCAATCCTCCAGCCCGGAGCCAAGGTCGGCATGGCGGGAGGCCAGCGCAGAGGTGCGGCTGAGTTCCTCAGTCATTTCGGGTCCTTTCTAGTGCCATTCGTCAGGCATCGAGGCTTTGCGCTCGGCGACAAAGTCTTCCAAAGCAGCTTGGATTTCGGGTTTGATTTCAGGTTGTTGATAATCGGCCAGCATCTGCCGCCACCGCGCCAAGGCGCGCTGATCAGAGGTCAGCGATCCGTTTTCGGCCCATGTTTCATAAGGCCCCGCATCTGAAATCTGCGGTTCGAAATTGGCCGAGGTGTAGTGACGCAACGTGTGGCTTGTGGACAGGAAATTCTCGCCCGGTCCGGTCTCTAGATAAGCGTCGCGGCCAAAAGCTTCGTCTTCGGTTCCAAACCCTTGCAGTAGTTTCAGCATCGCGCCGCAATGGTCGAGGTCCATCACGAATTTCTCGTAGGACATGACCAATCCGCCTTCGAGCCAGCCCGCCGCATGCCAGACCTGATGCGCCCCAGACAAAAGAGTGGCCCACATGGCGCCCGCACTGTCCTGCATGGCCTGTCCGTCGGGCGCATTCGAGGCTGTGATCTGCCCGCCTCCAGAGCGGACCGGGACACCCAGTCTGCGGCCCAGTTGGGTCAATGCCATCGTTGTCAGGTTGGCCTCAGGTGAGCCAAAAGTCAGCGCACCGGTGCGCAGGTTCACCGTGGAGTGGAAGCTGCCAAAGACAACCGGACAGCCGGTCCGGACCAGCTGTGTAAGTGCAATGCCGACCATCGCCTCGGCTAAAGTCTGCGCCGCGACGGCGGCGGGTGACAGCGGGCCCATAGCCCCGGCAAAGATCGCCGGAGAAACGCAGACACATTGGTTCGCCTCGGCATAGACGCGCAGCGCGCCCGACATCGTGTCATCGTAGATCAGCGGTGAGTTGACGTTGATATTGGCCTGCATCACCGCATGGCGGTCCATCAAGCCACGTCCGAAGACCAACCTTGCCATTTCGATGCTGTCCCTTGCGCGCTCGGGCGCGGTGACGGATCCCATGAAAGGCTTGGTCGACAAAGTGAGATGCGCCAGCATCATGTCCAGATGCCGCTTGTTGACCGGCACATCGGTCGGTTCAACGATTGTGCCACCGGAATGGTGCATGGCAGGTGCGCTGTAGGCGAGCTTCACGAAGTTTCGGAAATCCGCCAGCGTTGCATAACGCCGGCCCTTCTCAAGATCACTTACGAATGGCGCGCCGTACCCCGGCATCAGCACCACGTTGTCTCCGCCAAGTGTTACGGTATGGGCAGAATCACGCCCTTTAAGCTGAAATTCAGCCGGGGCAGAGGCGCAGAGTTCACGGACATGCCCAGGCTCGAAACGCACCCGCTCGCCGTCAATCCGTGCGCCCGCCTGTGAAAAGAGATCCAGCGCGGTTCGATCCCCCCGGAACTCAACACCGATCTGTTCCAGAATCCAATCGGCCTGCTCTTCGATCCGGGTTAGCGCCGCGTCGCCCAGAAGACCATAAGCCGGTATCTTGCGCCCTCGGAAAGGAAGCGCCTCATGCGGCGCATTGTGACGTGATAAGCGCCCCCGGCGCGACCTGGCCCGGTGTGACAACTGCCTGGCCGGATTTGGTTCTGCGTTCAAGCTTCCCAACGCACGTCCTCCATTTCCTGGAAACAAGATCATGTGTGCATGGGCCACGGAGCTTGAAAATCGAAATTTTCTTTCCAATGCGTACAAAAATTTTGTACGCAAAGAACATGCCGACCCGGTTCCGACACCATGATCTTCTCAGGCTATTCGCGGAAATCGCCCGCTACCCGAGTTTCTCGGAAGCGGCCGAGGCGCTGAACATGACCAAGGGTGCAATCAGTTACCAAATTAAAACACTGGAGGCCGATCTGGGCATGGTCCTGTTCCAACGCACGACACGCGGAGTTGCGCTGACAAAACTAGGGCAGGGAGTGCTGGCGGCCTGCCAGGGGCGGTATCAGGATATCGAGGCTGATCTGCTGGCGCTGCAGGGCACATCATCCAAAACGCTGACGGTTGGGGTATCAACCTATTTCGCTGCGCGCTGGCTGTCACCGCGGCTGATGTCTTTCATGCAAGCGCATGGGGATGTGCAGCTGCGCATTCAGCCGATGATCCAGTTTTCCGACCACGAAATGCAGGACATTGATCTGGCCATCAGATGGGGCAACGGTTGTTTTGGCGGCGGTGTGGTGACGCCGTTCATGCCTATGCCAACCTTTCCTGTCGGAAATTCTGACGCTGCCCGACTGGTCGAAGACCTGGGGATTGAACAGGCAATTTCGCACTTCACGTTGCTGCGGGATCGCGATGACAGCAACGCCTGGTCGGATTGGCTCAACACGGCAGAATTGCCTCCCCAATCTCGCAGAGACGTCTTGATCGTCCCGGACCCCAACGTGCGGGTGCAAGCCGTGATCGATGGTCAGGGGATCGCCTTGATGGATGATCTGATCAGGGACGAGCTGGACACGGGCAGGCTTGTTCGGTTGTCCGGCGCCGAACTGTCCGAATATGGCTATTTCCTCGTTCGACCGGACCGTGTTGCAGCGACTGAAACAGTACGGGTTTTTTCCGACTGGCTTCAAAGCCAGTCCTGACAGGCCATTTGAAAAATCCTGGAAACGCCAGCCTTGTTGCGCTGAGCCGCCATTTGCGGGCAGCCACCGGAATGTCCGTGTATGCAACCGGTCAGGTCAAAGAGGGCATGTCGATCATCCAAAGCAGGACGTAAAAGCCGGTTTGGATCGAGATAACGCGGAAATCTCTTGTAAGGTGGATGGAAGAACCATTGACGGTCGGATCCGATTATTTTGGCCCAGACGATTCCACGTGCGTCTTCACATCTCAACGTGACAATACGCGCAGCCGGTTCACCCTCGGAAAAATGCAGGAATCATACGCGGTTAAGTGGAGGTCCAGGTTGCAGAAAACCGATCAATTTCCTTTGGACCGCCAAATGATTTTGAATCCAGAACCTATCTAAGACGCGAGCAAACCCGAGAGTTTGCGTGCTCCAACCTGCAATAAGGAAAGGAACTGCGTCAAACTTTCCAAGTCGTAGCGTTGGGTTGGCGCATGAACTGACAATGTTGCAACCAGTCTGTCGTGCCCATCCAAAACAGGCACCGCTATGGCCACCATGCCCGGCATAAATTCTTCGTCGTCGGTCGAGTACCCATTTCGCGCAATGCGGATGATTTCGGCGCTTAATGCTTCAGGGTTGATTATGGTTTTTTTGGTATTCTCGTTCAGCTCACGCGCAGAAAGAAAACCGTTCAGTGTGTTTCGGCGAAGCGTAGAAAGGTACATCTTTCCGCTGGCGGTGCAGTGAAACGGAACCTGACTGCCAATGGGCAGCTGAATGCGCAGCGGCCATTTGGTCTCGACCCTATCAAGATAGATCATCCCCTCCCGATCCGGGATGGCAATATTACAGGTTTCGCCGATTTCATCTGCGACGCCGCGCAGGATCGCGAGGCGTGCGGTGCGCAGATGTTCTGACGACATGGTGTTCACGGATAACAACCGCAGGCGCCGGCCCGGACCATAGGACCGGCCATCCAGATCGCGCTGCAAGAACCCCTCAGCCTCGGCAGTTTGCAGCAATCTGTGGACGGTTGGCTTGGCCAGACCCAGCGTTTCGATCAAATCAGCGGGTTTGACCGCCACGCCACGCCGGGCCACCTCTTCCAGTATAAGAAGCAAACGCAGGTTGGTCGGAATCTGGGTTTCTTTGTTTTGTGTATCCGTCTCGGCCATCCTGCAACATTCTAGTTATTTGGCAGCAGGATCAAGGCCAGATCAGGGACCAGCGACACCATTATCCAGACCGAAAGCAACGCTACCAAATACGGCACCGTATAGCGCAATAGCCGGAAATAGGGCACGCCCGTCACACCGGAAGCGACATAAAGGTTCAGCCCGTAAGGCGGCGTGATGAACCCGATTGATGCGCCAACCAGAAAAATCACCGAGAAATGGATTGGATCGACCCCGACGGAGGCGGCGATAGGTGCAAGAATCGGAGCCAGGATGATCGTAACCGGCAGGCTTTCCAGCACCATGCCCGAGAAGAAGACGATTACCATCGATGTGAACAACACGGCGTAGTAGCCCCCCATTGACGTCACAAAATCACCAATGGTCTGCTGGGCGCCAAGCAAGGACAGGATCTGTTGCATGACGACGGATATTGCTATCAGCGGTGCGAGGATGCCGGTGATCTGGGCCGAGCGGATGACGATTGATGGGATTTCGGGGATGGTGAACCCTTCGACTACCAGCATTTCGGCAAAACTCTTGTCGGTGGGTGAGACATCGTCGCGCGCGCCCATGATCCGGTTGATGGGATAGCTGACCAACCCGGCGATCACGCAGAACCCAACCGTCACGCCAGCCGCCTCGGTGGGTGAGAATTTGCCGGTATAGATGCCCCACAGCACCAGACCGATGGCGAAGAAACCGAGCCACGCCCCGAAGGCGGTTTTCAGAACCCGGTTCAGTTGCAACGGGATAAGGTGGCCCCAGCCATTCATGCGGCAGATGATCCAGCAGGCGAATTGCATTCCCATGACCATCAGCGCACCGGGCAGGATACCCGCCACGAACAGCTCGGAAATGGGCAGGTTCATCAGGAATCCGTAGACGATGAAGATGATCGAGGGCGGGATGATGATACCCACCGTACCGCCTGCCGCCGCGGTGGCGGCGCTGAACCGTTCGTCATAGCCACCTTTGACCATTTCCGGGTGCAGCATCGACCCGATTGTTGCCGTCGTCGCAGAGTTGGAGCCCGAGATCGCTGCGAACAGCCCGCACGCCCCTAGCGAGGCCATGGCCAGCCCACCGCGTATCCAACCAAGACAGGAATAGGCAAAATCGCTGAGCCGTCGGGCGATGCCTGATTTGTTGATCAGGTCTCCTGTCAGGATGAACAGGGGCATCGCCAGCAGCGCAAAGCCCTTGTTGAACACGTTCAGCAGTTCTGCCCCCATATTGTCCAGGGTCAGACCCAGCACGAACGAGCATCCGATCACCCAATAGCCGATGACCAGCAGCACGGGCACGCCCAGCATGAACAGAAATGTGACCCCAAGCGAGATCAGTGTGACCATGGTTCCGTCTGTCATCAGTCTGCCCCTATCACGGCCTGCTTGATCAGCGGCTTGCCTGTTTTCCAGTTGTGCAAATCATCGGCGAGGTTCTGAAACACCCGTCCGACCATAAGAAAGAAGGACAGCGGTGCTGCGAGCAGGAACCACCACTGCATGATATTGTCAGTCCCCAGAACGATCTGAAAGTTCGAGGCCGAAAGCGCCACCAGCCGCGTCGTAGTGACGATAACAATGACTGCAAAAATGAACCAAAGGACTGCATCCAGGAACAGACATGCCAATTGTCCGCCACGCGGCATGGCTGTGCGGAATTCGCTGAAGCTCAGATGGGTGCGCAAACGCACGTTATAGGAAGCGCCGAACCAGGCCATGACCATGAACAACAGAGGAGGAATAGTGGTGGACCAGGGCTCCTGATCGTTAAAGACAAACCGGTCAATCACGCCCCAGAAGATAATCAATGCGATGGCCAGGTACGAATAGACCATCACAGCCCGCTCAAAGTGTCGTTCAATGAACGGTACTTTCCGATAGATCAGCATGATGAGTAAGCCACCCAAAGCTGAGACTACTGTGCCGACGACCCAAGTTGCATCAGACTCCAATGCGGATTGAATCTCGAATGAATCCTGGCTGAGAATGGCACTGAAAATCGCACCTACATCTGCCCAAAATGACATGAACCCCGTCCTCCCAGTCGGTGTTAGGTGGAACCGGCCCCTGTCAGGGCCGATTCACAATGTTGTATCAAGCTTCGCCTTTCCACCAACGGCGCGGTTCGACATTTTCCGGCAACGTGTCCGCCGGGATTTCCCGCGCGATATCGTAGATTTCCTGATAGGTATCGATGCCGCCCGCCCATTTGTTCAGCCGTTCGCGCCATTGCGCCCAGGGTTCGGGGTTAAAGTTCGGGGCGCACATCTCTTCCGCCAGCTTGATCTGATCGTCCGCCAGGAAGGCCGGGCGTACGCCGTTTTCGGCAAAGATCGTGTTGGGCAGTTGAGGGTCCGAGAAGCCAACGGTGTTCAGCAGCGCGGCTTCGTTGGCCCCCTGAATCAAGGCCTGAGTGAAATACGAGGACTCCATGACCGCGTCCTGCAGCTCACCGCCGAGCCCGTCAAAGACCTTGGCGGACATCGACGTATGTTCAGTGCCACAGAAGAATTTCAGGTTCACAGATTGCGATACCACAGGCGACATGTTGGCGTAGGCCACGGCCGAGGCCCAGGTTTCCGCCCCGTCGATCAGACCGGTCTTCAGTGCGTCCAGCGTCTCTTCCCACGCAACCGGCACCGGATTCAGGTTCAGCAACTGCATGGCGATCCGGCCAAGCTGCGTGCCCGTCACGCGGTTCTTGGTGCCGAACAGTTCTTCCAATTTGGTGACGGTGGGTTTGTCGGAGAACGTCGAACCCATCTGCAGGCCGCGCAGTTCGCAATGCGTGAACAGGAATTTCAGCCCGTGCCGCTTTTCCAGCGGGTCGCGCAGGATGCGCTGGCTCGCCGGGCTGTAGAAGAAGTGATACTGCGCCGCCCGACCCGGGAACATGTAAGCGTAGTCAAGAACGTTCAGATAGGGCGCGCCACCAGCCGAGTTCTGAGTTGAGGCCGCGTAGATATCGACGATTCCCTGCTGGGTCTTCTCGACACAGCTCAGTTGTCCGCAGATCTGGTTGTCGCCGATGAACTCGATGCGAATCTCGCCATCCGTGCGCTCTTCCAAGTCACGCGCAAACTCAATCGCGCCTGCGCGTTCGATCAGAAGGTTACGGGTGTTGAAGCCCGACGCGCCGAATTTCAGCGTGTGCTTCGGCTCTTTCGAGAATCGCTTTTCGTAGGTCGATTCGGCAGCCTGCGCCAGATTCGCCAGGCTCATCGCCCCGCCGAACCCGCCTGCCGCCAACAGGGTTGAGCTCATGCCGTAACGGCCTGCAACTCGGAAGAAATCCCGCCTTGAAATGCCACTTATTTTCCGTCCGATCTCCATTGCTTACCTCCCTGATTGCAATTATTGAGACGTTTTGTATCAAAAAAGGCTAGTATAGTTGCGGTAATTTGTATAGAGCTTTTTTCCAGCGACCTTAGGAGGAGACAGTCATGGAGGTAGATTATGCAGTCGTCGGGGCCGGTTCTTCGGGCTGTGTTATCGCAAATCGCCTGAGCGCTGATCCCAAAACCACGGTCGCTCTGCTTGAGGCGGGCGGACGTGACACCAATCCATGGATTCACATTCCGGTCGGCTACTTCAAAACAATGCACAACCCGTCCGTTGACTGGTGTTACCGCACCGAGCCCGACCCGGGATTGAACGGGCGATCAATAGACTGGCCGCGCGGAAAGGTGCTGGGCGGATCATCCTCTCTCAATGGTCTTCTCTATGTTCGCGGCCAGAAAGAGGACTACGACCGCTGGCGCCAGATGGGGAATGTAGGCTGGGGGTGGAAAGATGTGCTGCCCCTTTTTAAACGTAGCGAGGACCAGGAACGCGGAGAGGACGCGTTTCACGGCGTTGGTGGCCCGCTCGCAGTGTCGAACATGCGCATTCAGCGCCCCATCTGCGACGCCTGGGTCGCCGCCGCCCAGGAGGCGGGGTACCAATTCAACCCCGATTACAACGGGGCCGATCAGGAAGGTGTCGGCTATTTTCAGTTGACCACACGAAACGGTCGCCGCTGCAGCGCTGCGGTTGCCTACCTCAAGCCAATTCGCAACCGGCAAAACCTGAACATTGTTACCCATGCGCTGGTAACGCGGATCGAACTGGATGGAAAAAGGGCAACCGGGCTTCTCTATCGCGATCGATCGGGCGAAGTGAAGACCATCAAAGTGCGGCGCGAAATCATCTTGTCCGGAGGTGCGATCAACTCACCCCAGATATTGATGTTGTCGGGTATCGGCGACCCGGATCATTTGAAAGCTAACGGTATCGAGCCCGTCCATTCGCTGCCCGGAGTTGGCAAGGGGTTGCAGGATCACCTGCAGGCCCGACTGGTCTTCAAATGCAACGAACCGACACTGAATGATGAAGTACGAAGCTTGTTCAATCAGGCGCGCATTGCGCTAAAATACGCTCTCTTTCGTGCAGGGCCCATGACAATGGCGGCCAGCTTGGCCACTGGTTTCCTGAAAACCCGTCCCGAGGTTCAGTCACCGGACATTCAATTCCACGTTCAACCGTGGTCTGCCGACAGCCCCGGAGAGGGTGTGCATCCGTTTTCCGCATTTACCATGTCCGTTTGCCAGCTTAGGCCGGAAAGCCGGGGCGAACTGCGTCTGGATGGCCCTGACCCAACCAGTTACGTCAAGATCATCCCAAATTACCTGTCGACGGAAACGGATTGCAGAACCATCGTCGACGGGGTGAACATCGCGCGCGGCATTGCCAGGAATAACCCCCTGGCTTCCAAGATTTCGGAAGAGTTCCGACCGACGTCGGATCTGTCTTTCGATGATTACGAAGGCACCCTGGATTGGGCGCGCTCGAACTCTGTCTCTATCTATCACCCGACAGGAACTTGTGCGATGGGTACCTCCGAAAGCGCTGTTGTGGATCCAAGCCTAAGGGTGAATGGGATCAAAAACCTGCGCGTTGCCGATTGTTCGATTATGCCGGAAATCGTCAGCGGAAACACCAACGCCCCAGCGATCATGATTGGGGAAAAGGCCAGTGATTTGCTCTGTGCTAAATAGCGGTTTCGATCTTTAGTTACCAAGATACAGGTGTGCATTCCGCAGATTTGGACACAATGGCATCGAAGCGTGAACGCTAAAGACTGTTCACGCTTCGTCTGCTTCGCAAAAATGGTCTGTGTGCCTGAGGCAGCAGTGAACGACCGCTCTTAACCTCATGCTGCTAAGGGCAGTGCCGACTTATGACAGATTTCTGACGTTGCAGCCGCAATCCCGAGTGGCAGGTTGTTGCGCCAAATTGCCGTTGGTTATCTGCGCTACGAAGGTCCGATTTAGCTTACCAGCCAATCAATCTGACCGCTGACAACAGCATCTATGAGTCCGAACCACCGGTTCCTTCAGCCTGAGACGGCCAACAGCAATTGCTGACTGATTGTTCCGTTGAAATGCGGATTACCGCATCGTGAAACTTGGAGTTAGCCAAAATAGCATCGGAGTACGCGTGCCCGAGGGCCTGGCCGGATACCACGTCAACAGGGTAGTGAACGCCGGCCATTACGCGCCCATAGCCAACCTGATGGGCCAGTTCCATCAGTTCGGCCTCATGCTGTGGAAACACCTCTGAAAGCAGGCGCGCATAGACGATCGCGCGGATCGAATGGCCACTTGGGTATGACGCTACCGGGCGGGCATCCCCGACGGGGTCGATGACTTCATTCACCTGAAAGGGACGCGGCAGGTCATAGACGGACTTTAACGCGTCATAGTCTGCCCTGACCTCGTCGATCGATTGATCGATCACGTCTTTCAGCCCACGCGCATCAACCGAAAACAGGTCTGCGCCAATAATCGGCCAGAACCGATCCACATTCAGTGTTTGTTCGACAAATGCAACGTCGTCATCGGTTCTGGTCTGCTGAGCCCATTCGACAATCTCCATCTGTGTTTGGAACTCCGGACTGTCCAGGGTCGGCGCGGGCGGAATTAGATCCACCGCGTTCACGCTGCCCTCGGGCAGAAACTTCGACTCAGCGGCCTTTAAAGCGACCGGGACTACCAACAGTGTCGCGGCAATCGTTGCGGCTTGCAGGGACTTGGCCAGTCCCGATTTTTGGGCAAGTAACATGATCTCCTCCGATATCCAGCATTGTTGAATAGCAATCTGTTGCGAAAGAGATGGTCGTTCGGCCGGGGCTGGCCAACCTGAACAGGGCCTGTTTGCGCAAGCATGAACAAGGTTTAATCAATCGTTCACGGTAGCCTGGAGAGGGTAAAAGAACTTCAACCGCAAAAGCCCGTATTTCAGACCGCAGCGCTCGGTTCAGAAGACCGGGCCGCCAGTTTCGCGTACCCGTCTCTGGTCTGCGGCGTTTTGATGCCCAGCAAAGCGCCCGCGACCTGAGTTTTCAATATCTGCGCCGTTCCACCGCCAATGGTGAACATACGGACGTCACGATACATCCTTTCGATCGGCTCCTGAGCGCCGTATCCACGCGCGCCAAATATTTGCAGGGCGTCATTAACGACTTTCACTGCCTGTTCGGACGCAAATGCCTTTGCCCGGGCCGCCATCATCATGTCGGGAAACCCAGTCGGCCCCAGCGTCTGGGCGGCTTCGTGCAGCATCAGGCGCGACGCATGGACCGCCGTGTCCATGTCAGCAAACATCCACTGGAGACCCTGAAACTCCTGCAACGGGCGGCCGAACTGATGACGCTCGCGCAGGTATCTTTTCGCATGGTCCAGCGCACCTGACGCAATTCCCATGGCAACCGTTCCGGCACCGACGCGCTGGCTGTTATAGGCGGTCATCAGATCCGCAAAGCCGCGTTTGATCCCCGATGGTGTCATCAGTGCGAAACGCTCATCAACTTCCAGATCGGTAAAACGAAGTTCTGCTTCGGGCATCCCGCAAAGCCCCATGGTCCGTTCGTGGCCAACCACATCGAACCCTTTTGGAGAGATACCGTTTTCGGGATCGTAGTGAACCAGAAAACCGGTTATGCCCTGATCGTTTCCGTCTTCATCCAGAACACGCGCAAAAATTAGATAGAGCCTGGAGACGCCGCCTCCGGTGATCCAATGCTTGGTTCCATTGATCAGGTATTTTCCGTCGACACGCCGCGCCGTTGTCTGCATCTCAGTGGCGGCGCTGCCCGCGTTTGGCTCTGTTATACATATCGCTGGCTTATCCCCTGAAAGGACAAGAGGGGCCACAAAGGCACGTTGTTCATCTGTGCCGTAAGCCATGATTGCACTGATGCCACCCATATTGGCCTCGACCACGATCCGGGCGCTTAACGCGCAGGCTTTGGCAATTTCTTCGACAGCCAGAACAACATCAAGGTACGAGGCCCCGGGACCTCCGAACTTTGTTGGAATGGTCATTCCCATTAGTCCGGCGTCGGTCAGTTCGCGCACATTTTCCCAGCAGTAGTTGCGGGTTTCGTCCCAATGACCCGCTCGTTCTGCGAAGCCGGGTGCCAATTCACGGGCAATTTCCTGATAGGTTTTGGTGCCTTGATCGAGCATTGGGCCATCCTCCCTCATACTCAAGATTATGTGAGGGCGGCTATGTTATTTTCAATCGAATTTACTTTACTATCAAATTAAGATTAATTGAACTTATGCAAATTTCAGCCTTTGAGACACTGGTTGCCATCGCGCAGCACAGTTCATTCTCGCGAACTGCAGAGATCCGCAACATGACCCTGTCTGCAGTCAGCATGCAGATGAAATCTCTGGAAGAGGAACTTGGCGCCTCATTGTTTGATCGCAGGTATCGGCCACCCAAGCTGACCCCATTGGGAATACGGGTGGCTCAGGACGCCCGGACTATTGTCGATGCATTCTCGGTCCTGAAATCGCGCTGTGTGTCCACCGGGGAATTGACAGGGGCTTACCGGATCGGGTTTGTCCCGTCTGCCGGCGCCCGCATCCTGCCCAATTTTCTCAGGACCGCAAAGCAGCTGGCCCCAAAGGCGATGTTCCATACAAGCACCGGGTTGTCCGAAACATTGTGCGAACAGGTTCGAACCGGCCAACTGGATGCGGCCGTCGTAACGGAAATCTCGGACGCGACTTTCGAGCTCTGCTGCGAAACATTGATCCGCGACGAAATGGTGGTTGCAGCGCCGTTGCCCAGCAAGGCCGGGGGATTGATCGAGCTATCTCAGACGCATCCTTTTCTGCATTTCATCCCGTCGTCGGGCATCGGGAAACTGATCGCTCAATATTGCGATCAGATGCAACTGAAATCCAGTGACGTGATTATCCTGGACAGTATCGAAGCCATCGTTAACTGCGTCAAAAACGGGATCGGATACGCGCTTTTGCCGAAGGCGGATGTCATTCGTTACGGTGCTGACCAGGTTCTTGTCCTGCCCTGCGAGCCGCAGCCCTTGTTCCGCAACATTTCGCTGGTGACACGTGAAGACGCCCTTACTGAAACTTGGCGACCAAAGCTGAAATCACTGCTCAAAACAGACCTGACCGATATGGACGAGATGGAGATTTAAGCCAACAAAGTCGTCTGTGGGGCAACCGGTCATTCGAACTGACCGCCCAAATAAGAAACTTGCAGATGACACAAGCGAGATGTTTGCCATAGTCTGACACAGGGCGCGGTCATCGGTACTGCGTAGAAACATCGTCGGTGAATTGTTGCGCCGAAGGTTGGTATCATGCAGGAGATTCAAGTCCGGTCCGCTCGTTCCCGCTGGCGCGTAATAATCTCGCTTATGGCGGGTCCGATCCTGTTTTTTCTGATCCGCATGTTTAACCCACCAGCCGGAATGTCCGAGACAAGCTGGACGTTGCTCGCCTTGCTTGCCTGGATGGTTACCTGGTGGCTCAGTGAGGCGATACCACTTGCGGCCACAGCCTTACTGCCCGTTGTCGTCATGCCTCTGGCCGGAGTTGCCGAGATCGGGACGGTTACACAAGCCTATGGCCATCCCCTGATATTTTTGTTTTTGGGCGGGTTCATGCTGGCCATGGCGATTGAATCTGTTGGCCTCCACCGGCGCATCGCGCTTGCAATCGTTTCAAGGGCCGGTACGGGGCCGCGCAATCTGACGCTCGGCTTCATGATTGCGACCGCATTTCTTTCGATGTGGATCACAAATACCGCGGCAACAATCATGATGTACGCCGTTGCGCTTTCTGTCGTGGATTTTATCAAAAGCAAGGTAGAACCTTCAGACGAGCTACGCCGGTTTTCCGTAGGCCTGATGCTTGCCGTGGCTTACAGCGCATCGATCGGAGGCATGGCGACATTGATCGGGTCGCCCGTCAATGCGTTGCTGGCGACGATCATGTCTGGCGAATACGGCATCACTGTCGAATTCGTCGACTGGCTGATGATCGGCCTGCCAGTGACGGTTGTCATGTTGCTCATTTCCTGGGCATTGCTGAGTTTTGTCCTGTTTCGCTGCGACGGCATGGCGGATACCGATCTGGCTGACGCCGTCCGTGTCGAGCGCGAACGGCTGCCGCCGATGGGGCGTCCGGAAAAGACGGTCGCGGGGGTCTTTGTTCTGGCCGCGGCGGGATGGATATTCGGCGACCAGATCACGTATTTAACCGGATTGCCAATCACGGATACAGGTGTCGCCCTGATCGCCGCATTGCTGCTTTTTGCAACCCCGGTGAACGCAGGTATGACGAAATTCGCTCTGGATTGGCAGACCGCAGTCAAGTTGCCCTGGAACGTGCTGATCCTGATCGGCGGGGGCTTGGCCGTAGCATTGGCGTTTCAAATTACCGGGCTCGCCGACTGGATCGGTGAACAGGTGTCAGGAATAGACATCTCGGTTCTGGCGATGCTGTTTCTGGTTGTCACGATGATGGTCTTTCTTACAGAGATTATGTCAAACCCTGCCTCAGCCGCGACTATTCTGCCGGTGGTTTCGGCCGTTGCCGTTGGTTTCGGTTGGAGCCCCCTATTATTGGCGGTTCCAGCGGCCTTGGCCGCCAATATGTCGTTCATGATGCCAGTCGCAACGGCGCCAAATGCAATTGTGTTTTCAAACCCTGATCTCAAAATCACTGATATGGCGCGAGCGGGCCTTTTTCTCAATCTTTGTGGTATCGCCCTTTGCACCCTCGCGGTCCACTTGGTCTATCGCCCTATTTACGGGTGGTAGCTGTGCCGACTGCTTGAAGAAGCGTTGTAATTTGACCGTTTACGGATAGCGTTCCACCAGCAAAACGGATAGCCGCTTCACCACGGATCTGTTGCCACCTTCCGTCTAGCGCGCCGAAGAGATGGGTATAATGAGATCGCATTCATCCTTCAAAGATCTTCGCGCCAGAGCCGAATGAGTGCTGTCCGCGGGTAAGGGCAGCGCTTGCAAATCGTGACCAACAGTCAATTGTCCCAATCAAATCTGTTTGCTAACGTCGCCCTCGCGTCGGGGAGGGCGCGCAAACCCAAATGCTGGACTATTCGCATAACGCCTGGCTTGTGGCGGCATCGCTGGCCGTGGCGCTGATGGCCGGTTTCACCGGGCTTTACCTGACGCACGGGGCCTCCAAACTGGATGACCAAAGGCGTAAGTTCGTTGTCGCTCTGTCTGCGATCATTCTGGGTGGCGGCATCTGGTCGATGCATTTCGTGGCGATGCTGGGCCTGCAACTGCCCATCCTGTTCTATTACGACGCCTTGATCACTCTGATTTCTGCCTTGGTCGCCATTTTGATGGTCGGACTGGCGTTGCTGCTTTTGCATTTCCGCCCCCGGACGATGCAAACGGTAGTTGGCGCTGGAGTGATTGTGGGGTTGGGAATCGTCGTAATGCACTATGTCGGCATGGCCGGGATGAAGCTTTGCCGCCCGGTCTATACTGCCTGGGACGTGGCGATTTCGACACTCGCCTCAGTCGTGCTGTCCGTACTGGCGATCTGGGTGGCCTATGACAACCGAACGCAGCGCAACATTCTGCTAGGGACAGCATGTTTTGGGTTGGCGGTCTTCACGATGCATTTCGTGGCCGCTGGACTGACCGATTTTGTCGCCAGCGACAGCGCCGGAGGGGCCGGACCCGCGCTGAACAATCAGGTATTGGCGATGGGGGTCACGGTGGCAGTGTTCCTGATCTGCGGCGCGTTCCTTTTGACCGGGATCACCTTCATCGGGTCTGACGCCTCGGACACACGGCCTGACGCCTTCGAACCAGAACCCACGACAGCTTTGCGGGCCGGTGTCCCGTTCGAGCGAGAAGGACAGACCTTTTTTGCCGAACCCGCGCGCATCGCCGCAATCCGGGCCGAAGGGCACTATACCGTGCTTTACATGGGGGTTGAGAAGCTGTTCTGCCCATGGTCGATCACCGAGGCGGAAACGCGCCTGTCACCAGACGGGTTTCTGAGGGCCCATCGCAGCTATCTGGTGAATCCCAAACATGTCTCAAGCTTCGAGCGGCACAAGGATAACGGCACCTGCTTTTTCGACGGCGTGGATGCCCTGAAAAAAGTGCCGGTCAGCCGGTCCCGCCTGACTGACATCCGCAGCGCGCTGGGTCTTTGATCGCATCTCGTGCAGCTTATTCGCATTTCGTGAAACAAGCTGCGCGCCCCGTTTCCTCTTGCTGGAAGGCATAAAGAAGTCGCCGTTTTTCTGACCCCGGGTCCCCAAGGCATATCGCGCGGACCCAGGGAGGAAAAACATGATACCAGCCGGATTCGAGTATCACCGGCCAGGCGACATCGCATCGGCCATCGGCATTCTACAGGAACACGGAGATGAGGCGCGCGTGATTGCGGGCGGGCACAGCCTGATCCCGATGATGAAGCTGCGCATGGCCGAGATGAGTCATCTGGTCGACCTTCAGGCCATAAACGAGTTGAAGGGAATTGAGCTGGGTGCCGACGCCGTTTCGCTGGGCGCGATGGTTACACAGCACGAGTTGATTACCAACGAGGGGTTGGCCGCCGCAATTCCGCTGATCCGTGAGGCCGCTTTGCAGATCGCGGATCCGCAGGTGCGCTATGTGGGCACCGTTGGCGGCAATGTCGCAAATGGTGATCCGGGCAATGACATTCCGGGGCTGATGCAATGTTTGAACGCGACATTTGAGCTTTTCGGTCCGGATGGAACCCGCAGTGTCGCGGCGCGGGACTTTTACGAAGCCGCCTATTTCACTGCTCGCGAAGACGAAGAAATCCTGACCCGGATTTCCATCCCCATACCGGGTGCCGGTGTCGGGCAAGCTTATGAGAAGCAAAAGCGCAAGATCGGGGATTATGCCACGGCGGCCGCAGCGGTGATGGTCGGCAACGGTCAGGCCTCGGTGGCGATGACCAACCTGGCCGACACGCCGGTCTGGTCCGAAGGGGCCAGCACTGCGCTGGCCAACGGCGATGTGGACGGTTGCGTGGCCGCGATGCTCGACGCGATCGATCCGGTGGCCGACAACCGCGGCCCCGTCGAATTCAAGAAACACGTGGCCGCCGTGATGCTGCGCCGCGCCATCAACCGCGCGCAAAGCCGCGCGGGCTGAGGGGAGGGAACAATGTCGAAGATGCACGTTAAACTCACCGTGAACGGCAAAGAGATCGAAGGTCTGGCCGAGCCGCGCACGCTGCTCATTCATTTCCTGCGGGAAGACCTGAATATCACCGGCCCGCATATCGGCTGCGAAACCAGCCATTGCGGGGCCTGCACCGTGGATATCGACGGCAAGTCGGTCAAATCCTGCACAGTCTTTGTGGCGCAGGTGAATGGGGCCGATGTCACCACAGTCGAAGGGCTGACCAATGACGATGGCAGCCTGGGCGTATTGCAAGAGATGTTCCGTGAACATCACGGGCTGCAATGCGGTTTCTGCACACCCGGCATGATCACCCGCGCGCATCGCCTGCTGCAGGAGAACCCCAATCCGACCGAGGAAGAAATTCGCTTTGGCATGTCCGGCAACCTGTGTCGCTGCACGGGGTATCAGAACATCGTCAAGGCGATCTCGGCTGCTGCCGACGTGCTGAACGCTCAGAAGGAGGCTGCGGAATGAACGACCAGGCTCTGACCCCCGAAGAACGTGCCGCCAATCTCAAAGGGATGGGCTGCGCCCGCAAGCGTGTTGAGGACGTGCGCTTAACTCAGGGCAAAGGCAACTATGTCGACGACATCAAGCTGGACGGGATGCTGTTCGGCGCTTTTGTCCGCTCACCCTATGCCCATGCCCGCGTTGTCAGTGTGAACAAAGAGGCCGCGCTGGCCATGCCCGGTGTTGTAGCGGTGCTGACCGCCGAAGACCTGTCGCCGCTGGGCCTGCACTGGATGCCGACCCTGGCGGGTGACAAGCAGATGGTTCTGGCCGATGGCAAGGTGCTGTTCCAGGGCCAAGAGGTGGCCTTTGTGGTAGCCGAGGACCGGTATATCGCGGCGGACGCCGTCGAACTGGTCGAGGTGGAATACGAAGAACTGCCCGTCATCACCGACCCGTTCGAAGCGCTGAAATCCGATGTTGTTTTGCGCGAGGACCTTGAAGGCCAGACCGAGGGCGCGCACGGCCCCCGGAAACATCACAACCACATCTTCACATGGGAACAGGGCGACAAGGATGCGACCGAGGCCGTATTGGCCGAGGCCGATGTGGTGGCTGAAGAGATGATCTATTATCACCGCACCCATCCCTGCCCGTTGGAAACCTGCGGGTCCGTGGCCAGCATGGACAAGGTGACCGGCAAGCTGACGCTGTATGGAACCTTTCAGGCTCCGCATGCGATCCGCACCGTTGTTTCACTGATCTCTGGTCTGGCCGAGCACAATATCCGCGTCATCAGCCCGGATATCGGCGGCGGGTTTGGCAACAAGGTGGGCGCTTATGCGGGCTATGTCTGCTCGGTTGTCGCATCGATTGTCACCGGCAAGCCGGTGAAATGGGTCGAGAACCGGATGGAAAACCTGATGTCCACCGCCTTTGCCCGTGATTACTGGATGCAGGGCAAGATCGCCGCCACCAAGGATGGCAAGATCACCGGATTGTGGTGTCATACAACGGCGGATCACGGAGGATTTGACGCCTGTGCCGACCCGACCAAGTTCCCCGCGGGGTTCATGAACATCTGTACCGGGTCATACGACATCCCCACCGCCTATCTGGCCGTGGACGGTGTCTATACCAACAAGGCACCGGGAGGGGTGGCCTATCGGTGCTCGTTCCGGGTGACCGAGGCTGCGTATTTCATCGAACGGATGATTGAGGTTCTGGCCATCAAGCTGAACATGGACGCGGCCGAGCTGCGCCGGATCAACTTCATCAGGGCCGATCAGTTCCCGTATCAGTCGGCGCTGGGCTGGGAATATGACTCGGGCGATTATCACACCGCATGGGACAAGGCGCTGAAGGCAGTGGATTACGAAGGTCTGCGGGCGGAACAGGCGCAGCGGATCGAGGATTTCAAAGCCGGTAAAACCCGCAAACTGCTGGGGATCGGTTTGACGCATTTCACCGAAATTGTTGGGGCCGGCCCGGTGAAGAACTGCGATATCCTCGGGCTGGGCATGTTCGATTCGTGTGAGATCCGAATACATCCGACCGGATCCGCCATCGCGCGACTGGGAACCATCAGTCAGGGTCAGGGACATGCCACGACCTTTGCCCAGATCATCGCCAGTGAGATCGGACTGCCCGCCGATGACATCACGCTGGAGGAAGGTGACACGGACACAGCGCCGTATGGGCTTGGGACCTATGGGTCACGGTCGACGCCCGTGGCCGGAGCGGCGACGGCAATGGCCGCGCGCAAGATCCGCGCCAAGGCCCAGATGATCGCGGCCTATCTGCTGGAGGTCCACGACAACGACGTCGAATGGGACGTGGATCGGTTCACGGTCAAAGGCGCGCCCGAGCGGTTCAAGACCATGAAGGAAATTGCCTTCGCCGCCTATAACCAGGCTATTCCGGGGTTAGAACCCGGTCTGGAGGCGGTCAGCTACTACGACCCGCCGAATATGACTTACCCGTTTGGGGCCTATATCTGTGTCATGGAGATCGACGTGGATACCGGCGAATGGGAGGTTCGGCAGTTTTATGCGCTGGATGATTGCGGTACCCGGATCAACCCGATGATCATCGAGGGGCAGGTCCATGGAGGCGTAACCGAAGCGCTGGCCATCGCGATGGGGCAGGAGATTGCCTATGACGAGATGGGCAATGTCAAGACCGCCACCCTGATGGATTTTTTCCTGCCGACCGCATGGGAGACGCCCAACTACACCACCGATCACACGGTGACCCCCTCGCCACACCACCCGATCGGCGCCAAAGGTGTGGGCGAAAGCCCGAATGTGGGCGGCGTGCCCGCATTCTCGAACGCTGTGCATGATGCATTCCGGCCATTTGGCCTTGTTCAGAGCCACATGCCGCATGATCATTGGCGCATTTGGAAGATCGCCAACGGTCTCGGAATGCACGGCTGAAACGACAGGCCGCCGTGCCGGAACTCGGCGCGGCGGCAATTCGGGAGAATGGCATGAGCTTGCAGGACATTCAGCAGGGACTTGCGCAAGTGGGCTATGTCGCCGACGACCGCCTGGCGATGGCGCTGCATCTGGCGCAGACGCTGGGCCGTCCACTACTGCTGGAAGGCCCGGCTGGCGTTGGCAAGACCGAAGTCGCCAAGGCGCTGGCTGCCCAACGGGACGCACGCCTGATCCGGTTGCAATGCTACGAAGGTCTGGACGCCAGCCATGCCATTTATGAGTGGAACTATCAGCGCCAGCTTTTGGCCATTCGCGCCAGCGAGGCCCAGGGCGGAACCAGCGAGGCACAGCTGTTCACCGATGCCTACCTGCTCAAACGCCCCTTGCTGGAGGCGATCACTGAAGACGAGCCGCCCGTCCTGTTGATCGATGAAATCGACCGCGCGGACGAGGAATTCGAAGCCTACCTGCTTGAGATACTCTCAGACTTTCAGATCACCATCCCCGAGCTTGGTACCATCAAAGCGCGTTCGCGGCCCATCGTGATCCTGACGGCGAATGGGACCCGGGACCTGTCGGACGCATTGCGCCGCAGGTGCCTGTACAGCTTCCTCGATTACCCGCCGCGTGAAACCGAACTGGCCATTTTGCGCGCCCACATGCCTCAGATCGAAGGGTTGTTGGCACGCCAGATCATCGGTGTCGTGCAGGCGCTGCGCAAAGAAGATCTGGAGAAAACCCCCGGCATCGCCGAGATGCTGGATTGGGCGGCCGCGCTGTCGGGACTTGGAGTCAACGATATGGCGCGATCCCGGGATGAAGTGCAGGCAACCCTTGTCTGCTTGCTGAAAACCGCAGCCGACTATGATGCCGCCCCACCTGAGGTGATGGGTCGGCTGATCGGCAAGGTGGCCTGATGCGGGTCACCCGGTTTCCCTCCCGTGCCGCCGGTCTGGCAGATCGCATGTCCGGTTTCATTGCGCATCTGCGGATGAACGGGATGCGTGTCGGGCCTGCGGAAACCGCCGATGCGCTGGCCGCCTTGACGACCGTTGAGGCGACGGATGCCAAACAGGCTCGGCAAGCCCTGTGCGTCCTGCTTGCGGGCGACGCTGACGACTGGCGCCGGTTTGATGAACTGTTCGATGCCTTTTGGTTCAACGCCGGGAAACAACGCGCAGAAACGGCGTCAACCGAACATGTCCGTGTGCAATCCGCCAAACCGATGATCTGGCAGAAGCAGACCGGGGAAGCTCAGGAAACAGAATCCGATACGGATCAGGTCGCCGCGCCTGATCCGGGCGACGGGGAGGCCGCGGGGAGAGACGGGAAGCTGATTGCGACCCGTGCGGCCAACCTGTCGCGTCGGGATTTGCGCGAGGTGATTGATGAAGAGGCTCTGAAGCAGGCGGAAAAAGCTGCAATGATCTTGGCGCGCGCCATTCGGGACCGTCGGTCCCGCAGGCGTAAACAGGCGCTGCGCGGTCCCGCGTTGGATATGCGGCGGATACAACGCGCCTGTCTGGCGCGTGGTGGAGAGCCGATGGACCTGTATCGTCGCGCCCGTCCGCCGCGCCCGATGCGGATCGTCGCCCTATGTGACGTTAGTGGTTCGATGACCGTCTATTCGCGCGTGTTTCTGGCCTTTCTCAAAGGTTTGATCGGCAGCGGAACCGAAGCGGATGCATATCTTTTCCATACGCGCCTGATGCGCGTCACCGATGCACTCCGCGACCACGACACTTTGCGTGCCGCTGGTCGGTTGTCGCTGATGGCCGAAGGGTTTGGCGGTGGCACCGATATTTCAGGCAGTCTGGATAGTTTTCTGACCGGCTATGGCGCGCGGGCGCTGAACGGGCGGACGGTCGTACTGATCCTGTCCGATGGCTATTGCAGTTCCGACCCGCAGGCGCTGGGCGATGTGCTGGCGCGCATCCGGCGCAAAGTCCGGCGGATCGTCTGGCTGAACCCTCTGAAAGGCTGGCGCGACTATAAGCCCGTCGCAGCCGCGATGCAGGCGGCTGAACCCTATCTGGACGCACATCTGCCCGCCAATACGCTGGCAGCGCTGGCAGCGCTGGAACCGCAATTTCGAAAGCTGTGAAAGGAATCTGACATGGCAAATTTCGACATATTCGACACCATCGAACAGCTGCGTCAGACGGATGAAGCCTTCTGTGTGGCAACGGTTTTGCGCACGGCGAATGCGACCTCGGCCAAGGCCGGGGGAAAGGCCGCGGTCACCAAAGACGGACGTATTCTAGGCCATCTCGGCGGGGCCTGCGTCCAGCGCGCGGTGCGAACTTCGGCTCTTCAGGCATTGGCCAGCGGTGCGCCGCAGATGATCCGGGTCAAACCGTCGGAAAGGGTGGTGAACATGATCGATCCTGACGGGGTGCAGACCTTCAAAAGCGGATGTCCTTCGGGTGGTACAGTCGATCTGCTGGTGGAGCCGTATCAACATGCCCCCCGTTTGGTGATCTTTGGCGAGTCGCCAATCGCCACGGCGCTGGCTACGCATGGTGCACTGGCCGGTTTTCGCATCTGCGTCACTGAAGGGGCTGAAGGCAACGTTGGCTATGAGACGTTCGCGCCCGGCGCGATCACTCAGTTGGGTATCGAAGCGCGGGATTTCGTTGTCGTGGCCTCGCAGGGGCGCGGGGACGCGGACGCCCTGAAAGCCGCCCTGCAAACCGATGCGATCCACGTTTCTATGGTGGCCAGCCGCCGAAAGGCTGATACGCTGACGGCGAAACTCATCACTCAGGGGCTGGACCCGGTACGCGCTGCACAGCTTAAATCCCCGGCTGGGCTGGATATACACGCGATTGACCCGCACGAAATCGCCCTGTCGATCCTTGCCGAGATCGTGTTGTGGCGGAACACCGACAAGAGGAAGGAGGCGTCTGATGATGAAAAACGTGCTTAACCGCCTAAAGGCCCTTTGGCCGTCTCGTCCGGAACAAACTCCGGAAGAAGCTGCCGAGACCGCAATTCTGGTTTATCCAAGATGTTGTTGAACGAAGGAAACATGAATGGAACTCAGTGACGAAATCCGCATCGCGGCACCTCGGGATGTTGTATATCAGGCTCTGAATGATCCCGAAATCCTGAAGGAATGCATTCCGGGTTGCGAGGAACTGATCCAGAACTCTCCCGAAGAGCTCGAGGCAAAAGTTGTTCTCAAGATCGGCCCGGTCAAAGCGAAATTTGCCGGTGAGGTCACGCTGAACAATTCAAATGCGCCCGACGGGTTTTCCCTGACCGGAGAAGGCAAAGGCGGGGCGGCAGGTTTTGCCAAGGGCGGTGCCGAAGTCACCCTTACTGAAGATGGGGATGAAACCGTTCTGGCTTATACTGCCAAGGTCGAGGTCGGCGGCAAGATCGCGCAGTTGGGCAGCCGCCTGATCGCAGGGACGGCCAAAAAGCTTTCAGGCAAATTCTTCACCCGATTTGGTGAGGTTGTTTCGGAACAATCGGTGTCCTGACCACAGCTTCACACCCCCAGCATCCTGCCCCGGCGTCTCGGTTACTGATCAATACAGTTGACGACAGTGCCAATCAGCGCAATCACCATGACATCCCATAGCAGGAGGCCAGGGTGCGAAGCCAAGCACAGTTGGAAAAACTAGAAGATTGGGTGGCGAACAAACCCAATGACCTGCCAGCAATCCGGCAACTGGTCACGCTTTTGGAATTGCCTGATCCCGGGGCCGCGCCTTCAGGTGCTTTTGGCAAAGCACAGACCCGGATCGGCAGGTCTCTGAAACCCGGATGGCAAAAGTCCTTTCTGGACTCTGCGCGCAGTGCCGAGGCCTATGGGCAATGGCTGGACATCTTGAATTCTGCCCGGATCCAGCATGCCGTACCCATCGGGCAGGTTTTTTCCGGCAAGGTCATGACCATAAAGGGGCAGCATCTATATTGTGGGGAAAAGCTGAAGTTCTTCAAGGAAACCAGCGTGATACCAGCTCTGTGTCACGACTGCTACAAGGTTCAGATACTGCCGGAAAACCTCGAGGCGATGTTCCAAACCTATTTCCTGCTGCTCAATCTCGACTTGCCGGGTGACAATGCCAGAAAATGCATGATCGAGCTGCGCGACGGTATCAAGTTCCCGTATAAAGCCTATATTTTTTGCGAAAGCATTGCCGAGGTGAAAGCCAGTCTAGCGGCGTTTCAGGATATACAGGCGAAATTTGGAATTCGGGGTGTGCATTCAAAAATCTCTCACGGCTGCTCCGAGTACGGTCTGGAATACCCGGAGTTCAAATATTCTGAGACAGAAGATCAGAACCGCTTTGAAACTCCGGCCGGATGGCGGGACGTTGAGGACAAGCACTTCGGGCGTCTGAAACTTCCACCGCCGCAGACACACACTAAAACGAAACTACTGATCAGCCTGCGGGATGTGTTCGCGTTCCGTACGTGGGTCAAATACGCCGAATTGATCGGTGACAAATCCTGTCGGAGGTATCAGGCCGCAATTGGCCCCGATCTGCCCGCGCCGTTTGTGAAGCGGGTGAAAGGGCAGGCCGAGCTCAGGCATCATGAGATGCTGGAACTGGCCGCGCAACCGTGATGGGCCGGAGTGCGTTCGCACATCGCTGCAAATGTTGGAACCGATGCGCGGTGCGGTCCTGTCCAGGCCGGCGACGGGTTCGATCTGGGAACGGCCTTCTAGAGGAGACGTGCCAGACTAAAGCACGGTGACCGGCGGGACAAAGCACTGGAGCCCGACAGCTCTCGAAGTTGCTCCAAATGTCGGCAAACAGACTTGTTAGCATAAGTCTTCGCGATGGAGGTGATGTAGCGTGGCCATTGGAGGCTGAATCTACCTATGGTAACGGATGAGCGAATTCATTATCACCAAGTGAATTGGCGATGTAATTGAAATCTTCTTGAGGCATTTCTATGAAGCAGCTGCTTTGAAATAGGTGGAGTTTGGAAGCGCGAGAAATTTTTGCTTCGAACTAATGATGAGACCCTTAAAGTCCTTGACCAAAACACAATTTTACTTTCCGGACCTGCATAAGTCACAAGATGCCGACAGACACCTCAACCCGCAAAATAGTCGTGGCATGCCCTTGCCTGAACGAAGCCAACCGGGCCGTTGAGGCCATTACCTCTTTGCTTGATGACAAAAGGGCTGCTGATTTCGACATCCTGTTGCTTGATGGAGGCAGCACGGACGGCACTCAGGAAGAAGTGCGCGCCGCCTTCGGTGATCGGGTCGAAATCGTACACAATGTTCACCGGTTACAGGCCCACGCCATGAACATGGCCGCCGGGATCGCTATCGAACGTGGAGCCGAGTTTCTGGTGAGGGCTGATCTCCACGCCAGATACCCCAGTGACTTCATCTCGAAACTATGTGCCACAGCGCAGAAGACGAACGCCAACAGTGTGGTTGTGACGATGCGCACGCAAGGCGGAAACAGGGTTCAGAATGCGGCCAGGTTTCTGTTCTCGACCTGGCTTGGCAATGGGGGCGCGCACCATCGCGCCGAAGGTTTCAGGGGGTGGGTCGAGCACGGGCATCACGCCCTGTTCAGGGTCGAGGATTTTGCCCGGGTCGGCGGCTATGACCCCGAGTTTGCGGCTAATGAAGATGCCGAATTTGACCTGCGCCTTGTCCGTGCGGATGGGCGGATTTTCCTCGAGGACGATGCCGCCATCGACTATTTTCCGCGCCCGACCTTGAGAGGCTCTTTCAAGCAGTTTTTCCGCAACGGGCGATACCGCGTCTGGACAGCCGTGAAGCACAGGGAAAGGCTGGGTAAACGTCAACTGTTGCCTATGGCAATTGCGCCGATTCTGGTGCTGTCTGCAATGATTGCGTTGGTAACGCCCTGGGCACTAGTAATACCTGCCAGCTATATTGCGCTTGTCTTCTTCCTGGCTTGGCACGGTGCGCAGTGCGCACGGCCCGCTGTGCCTTCTTCGGTCTGGGGGCTGGCCGCACTTCTGGCAATAGTAATCCATATCGGTTTCAGTGCCGGTGCGTTGCGCGGGCTGCAGGATCTGTACGGTGCCCGTCGGGCGCAAGCAAACCGTCTGCAACGCCGGGACCACCCAGATTTGAGAGTGACTTTGCAATGACTTCCAATCTTTTCCTCGTCGCGGCGCCAAGGTCTGGCTCGACGCAACTATCTGCATGGCTGGCGTCCCACCCGGACGTGGACCTGCCGACAATCAAGGAACCCAATTTCTTTTCTCAGCATGAGTTTCCGGCCGATTACGTTGCCAGGCACCATCTGAACGACGTGGACCCGGCCCGCTATGTGGCCCAGCGATCCGCCAAGGTGATGCAATTTGCGATATTTCGAGAGTCTGAGCATTATGACTACTTGTTTCAGGGGCTGGCAGCCCGCTGGCGCATGGATGCCTCAACAACCTACCTGCATTGCCCGGAAGCCGCACAAAGTATCCGCGACCACGCGCCCGATGCCAAGGTCATCCTGCTGACCCGGAACCCGGTGGCGCGCGCGCTGTCGCACTACCGCCTGGCCACACGCACCGGCCGCACCACAAGGTCATTGCGCGAGGAGATTCAGGCGGAAGCCAGCGGAGAAACGCCGTTGCCGGGCCGTTTCCTTCTGCGTCAAAGCCGGTACGACGACGCCGTTTACAGATACCGCGAAGTCTTTGGCCCGGACAATCTGCTGGAACTCACCTTTGAGGATTTGGTCAGCAATGTCGACGCTACGCTGGCGCAGGTTGCTGCATTTCTTGAAATTGATCCCGGCCAATTTGACACGGCCGTCGACAGCCAGAACGCAGGCGACGCGCCGCGTTTCAAAGCTCTTAACGCCTTCCTGATGACCTCGGGCCTCAAAACTCATCTGCGTCAACTGCTGCCCGTCAGTTTAAAGCGCAAACTGAAAGCGGTTTACTTTAAGCCCAACACGGAGCAGGTCAGCGACACGGACAAGGAACTATTGCGTCAGCATCTGGAGTTGGGCTAGGCCGTTCAACTCTGCGAGGCTTGCACCGTGCCGTCAGTTAGGCAGTCGTCGTCCATTTCTTGCCGTGTTCGGATCTGCTCATACGCAGATAGAAGCCGGTCCAGGTGACGCTTCATAGTGAGGGGATCGCTCCAATAGCGCTCATAGGCTGCGCGGCCCAGCTGAGCGGCATATTCAGCCGATGAAAGCCGGGCCAGAGCGTCCTGGAACCCACCGTTTTCATCCAGTGAACGGATATGCAGGCCGGTTTCCTCATGAGCGACGCTCTCGCGAGCTGCGCACCAATTTCCGCAGATAACGGGGATGCCAAGAGCCTGCGCCTCGATCGGAACCAGCGGTTGGCATTCATACCACTTGCTGGGGAAAACCAGAGCTCGGGCGCGGTGCAGATGCTCCATTACTTCACTGGCGTTTTGCCAACCCAGAATGGTTGCCGACGGGTTGGCCGCTTCAATGGCGCCGCGTAGCGGCCCATCACCGACAAACACCGCCGGAATGCCCGCATCGCGGGCTGCCAAAGCAAACTCCAAAGCTCCCTTGGACTCGACGAGTCTGCCGACAAAGTAGAACTCTTTGTTTCCCGCCACCTGAACCGGCGAACGCTTATGGCTCACGGCAGGGTTGGCAACCTGCCGGAAGACGGTTGAAGCCGGGAAATAGGGCTGCATGACCTCTTTCTGCAATTCGCTGATGTAGATTATGTTTCTGACCCGGGGCGGTAGGCCGCCACGGCCCTTTTGCACAACTTGCCGAAGCATCCGATAGCCTTTGTGTAAAGGGTGCCGAACATCACAGTTCGTGGTCAGGCACCCAAGGCCCAAGGCAGGTCTTTGGCAAATTTCGTTGGCCTGATAATCGTAAAAGCCACCATTTGGACATGCAAAGAAATATTCATGCATCGTGAATACGTGCCGAATATCCGGCGCAGTCACAATCTGCCCGATGGCGCTCGACAAACTTTTGGTCCAGCCGTGGATGTGCACGACAGTTCCATCCAAATCGTCTGTGTCGCGGATAACCCGGTCCAGCTCACGCGCGGCAGCCACGTTCCAAAGCCCAGTTGCCGCCGCGCGGAGTTTGGACCTGTCCGATCCGATATCCTGAACACCCAGGCAAGTGACGCTGATCCCAGCCTCCTCAAGGCGTTTATCCACTGGGGCAACCCCACAGAAAAACACCACTTCCTTGCCGGTCTCTTTCAACGCCAGAGCACTCTCGATGCAAACTTTTTCCAGCCCGCCGCGGATGTCTCCGTAATCCATCACCAGGACGACACGCTTGGTCCGGTCTGACATGTTTTCAATCCTTTATCGGAAGTTGAGGGGCCGGAAGGACAAAGCCCAAGAGACTTGGGTCAATTCCAATCCTGCTTCGGCACAGTACCCAGGCATGGACATTCCAGGCAATCGTTGTCAGCGCCACGGCCCAGGCGGCTCCCAGAGTGCCAAAGACCCAAACCACGGGGATCAATGCGGCCAGTCCAACGGCATTCCAGATCAGCGAAAGCCGCGCAAAGGATTTTTCCTGCCCCGTCATCTGCATCAGGATTCCATTAAGACCCCCCGCTGCGCTGATGGCGAAACCAAAAGAAAGAACCAGGAGTTCGGGCTTGGCCACCGCGTAATCCGGCCCGAACAGGCTCAGAGCAAGCCCTCCAAAAACCCAGAACGCCATCAGGCCCAAGGCGGCAAACCCCCCTGCCGCGGCAGAGACGAACTGACAGATTTTCCGCACGGTATCATGTTCGCCCTCTGCATAGGCGCGCGAAATCAGGGGTGTTGCCGCGAGGTTGGCCGCCAAAAGCAGTAGCGTCATCAATTGCGCCGTTTTGAGCGCAGCAAAGAACGGCGCGGTCTGATCTGGAGTCATGACCAAACCAATCGCCACCACAGCCAGGTTGGGGCCCGAGACGATCACTACCGAGGCCAGCCAGAAGCTTCTGGTCATGTCCCACCAATTCTGCGTCAGCGGCGTGCCGCGCCGCTTTAAAACCTCAAAGTAGCGTGTTGCCGGGTCGATGCCAGATTGCACCACAAGCCAAAACACCAGCGTCCCGGCGCAAAGCAGAAAGGCCCACACCGGCTCGAGCGGCGGCAGGACGCCCAAGATCACCAGACCCGCCACACCGATCACGCTGAGACGCCACAGTATGTCCCGCGGAGCGAGCGCACCAATAACACGGTTTCGCGTTCGCAAAACGCTCGATTGGAACTCGGCAAACGCAATGGGTACAATCATCAGCGTAGCTGCCAGCATCGACCAGCTTTCCTCGGTCGTCAGGCTGTAAACCGCAAAGACCAGTGAAAGCACAATTCCTGACCGAAGGACGTTGCGCAGACCATAGGCAATGGCCGCATTGCGTATAGGTTCTTGCGCAGGATCGGCGTTGGCGGGCAGCACGCGCAACACCAACTGGTTCTGCCCCATGAGTGCAATTTGCCCAAGAATCAAAGCTGCCGAAAACCCAAACGCAAAGACTCCGTACCCCTCCAGATCCATGGCCCGCGCCAGAGCGATCAGCATAAGATAGTTCAGAGGCGCACTTGCCAATTTTACGAGCAGCGCAAGGAAGGTGACTTTGAAGAGGTTCGTTGGAAACGTCATGGTATGCCTGATGGCGGTTTCTGTCTCAGCGCGTCCATGAAATGCTTGGAACAGGGCTGTGCGACGGCTTAGGAAATTGTCTGGTCATTATTTAGATCTGCAAGAAAGATCTGTCTAATTTTCAATTTAACCTCAAGTAGTTAAGATCTAAGTTGCAAGCTGGAAGAGGCGTGGATCCCTGGCGGCTTCTACTGAACTTTCGCATCAAAGTACAGGCACAGCACGCCCTAATTTTGGGAAAAGTGATAAGTGCCTCTCTCCACCGCGGACTCATTTAAGATGATCAGAATTCGCACTTATTTCTCACTAGTTAACTGCCGAACAGAGGTTATAAAACACAACTTCAGAAGAACTATGTTCAATCAGCGTGAACGGTGTTAAACGCATGTCTCGTGCTGAAATGACTTCGTACATCTATAGTTAGAAAAATGACCGAAATTTCGCCCCATAACCGCCACGCTTTATTCAACTTTGCTTTAATGATAATTTTATCAATCGGCACAGTGGCGATTTTGAATTGGGTATTATTAAACAGCGTAATTCTGTCGGACGTTCATTTTTTGTACCTCGGTAGCGCTTTCGCGATAAATTTGTTCGCAATCTATTACTATATTACTCACCCAAATGCCGGATTCGCGACAATCCAAGTTTCGTTTTATTTCGCCTTCGGCGCGCTTTTCCCAGCGCTAATCTATACGGCAATCGGAATTTACCCTTGGCCTATCGCGTATAGAGTGCTTTCGCAAGAGTTACTTCGTAGCACGTCGCTTATGTGTCTTGTATTCAGTATTTGCTTACATATTGGGATAATTTACGGAATGCGAGTTCGCGCGCCTTCCACTACACGGCCAAGAATGGGTGTCTCTGCAAAGCGATCTTTTCCACTTCTGATTGGTGGTTATTTTCTGGTCCTTTTGATCTATGCTTGGGTGGGGCTAGACATCATAACGACGCCAAGAATTCTGATCGAAGATACACTTTCAAACAGTGCAGGTCCGCGTTTTGGTGTCTTCAAGAGAGTTTCATTGCTGCTCTTTGGTCTTACTCTCGTGGCAGGATTTAATGCTCGAAATGACCCTCATCCCAATAATCGGCGCATATTCCTTTGGCTATTCATAATTATGGTGATAACTTTGTTTGTCTTTGTTAATCCAATAAACTCAGCACGGTGGCGACTAATTGGATTTGTATCTTCTTTCCTTTTGCTATTTTTTCCGCTCAACAGTACTCGGGCGAAGCTACTTGCATTCTTAGCAATGTTGGGAGGGTCGATACTGATTTACCCGCTCGTAAGCGTGCTTAGCCGTACTTCGCGGCAGTGGGATCGAATTTCATCCGGTGCATGGCGTGAGTTTTTTGCCGGAGGTGATTTTGACGGGTATCAATCAATGATGCACGCGGTCTATTGGGCCCAGGAATTTGGGCACTTTTGGGGGGCAGGGTTAATCAATAGCTCCTTAGCGTTTGTACCGCGTAAACTTTGGCCAGAAAAACCAGCACACTCAGGCACAATCGTTTCGGAATGGCTCGGCAGCTCCAATACTAATCTCTCGATGCCACTTTTTGGAGAAGCCTATTTGAACTTCCATTTGTTGGGCGCGGTATTGATTCTGTACTTAGGCATTCTGATTTCACGGATTGATCGGTCGCTTCGCTCAAATCCCTCGGCGACGATCCCCTACTTTGCGTCTGTTGTGATTGCTGGGAATATGCTGTTCATAACACGTGGGTCGCTCCAAAGCGTGGCAGAGTTCATCTGGCAAATTTTGTTGGTGATTGCTCCTATCATACTACTTTGTCGTAAAAGGGCATGAATGACCTGCGTTGCGTGCAGCGCAGAAGGCCAGGCTGTGAATGGAGCGGTTGCTGCCATGTACAACAACGACCGCAACCAATCCTGGTGACGCTTTTCGGCTGCGACGTGATTTAGCTATACCATCAGAATTTCGTCATTGGAGAACTTCAAAGCACTTGCCACAGCTGTCGCCTAACCGCCTCACTCGATCAGAATATGCTTCAGATGGTTCCGACGCAGAACCGGCCACCAACCTTCGCCGATGCTTTGGGCTAAAAGCGTGTCCTGGCTGTCATCGTCATAAGTGAGTGTGACATCAAACGTGCCGTTGGTACCGCTGAGACCTGCGACATCCGCGCTGCGACTCGCTGCGCTCCCATCGGTAGGTATGATTGTGGTTTCCTTCGAGCCAATCTCTACCTGGGCGCCCCAGATTTCGATGTCAATGTCCGCGCCCTCGGTCTCGCTGAGTACAAAGATCCGGTCCTGCGCATTAGGCAGTACTTCAGTATAGGTGAACCGCTGCCAATCTGTGGTCACATTAATGATTTCCGAGTTCCCGTCAGACTGACCAAAACGCAGTGCTACCGGTGCGCTGGCCCGAAGCCAGATACTGACGGTCGATGTTCCGGCGACACTTTCATCCTTCATGACGAGCCCGCCGCGCAGGCCGTCCAACCCGCCAGTTGTTTCGGTGCAGTTCCAACCCATCGCGGTACTGCTGCCATCCGGTGCTGTCAGACCAACAGAAAAACTTGGCTTGGACCAATGACCATACCAGTCCTGATGGGTGAAACTGTTCGAATAGTGAAGAAGGTTTGTCGCTTCGGGTTCGAAAAGCACTCCACGGAATAAGCCCGTTCCAAGGACGTGATCGCGACGGAGAGTATCAATGCCTGCTGTCTCAATCACACCTGTTGCGCCTATTAGCGTGGCGGGAGTTGCGCGCGAGAAGCTCAGAACTGAGTTTAACGAAATCGGAGCGCCGGATCGGCGATAAACTTGTCTTGCAAAGTCGAGCGACAATGTTGCATTCGACTTCCGGCGGCTTTGCCGTGACGTAATTGAAATATCTCGCGTCAGCTTCATGCCAGCACCATAGAGTGAATGCCTGTTGCTGTCGTGCCGCTTGCATGCACACGCGTTGCTCCAACGGGTAGGATCGAAAAATCGTCCACTTCAACAAAGCGTTTTCTACCCGGTACAGTGGTTACAACCAGCGTGCCGCCCGTTTCGACGTAAAGACTGATTGCAACTTGCGACAAGTCGGTGGTGTCAGAAGGCGTAACAGGCAAAATGTCCCGCGCAGGTCCCGATAAACTGGAAACGCGGTTAGTGAATGGGTTCTTCTTCATGGCTAATGCCTCGATCTCTGTGTCAGTCGTCGAAGTATTGACCAGTGCTTCTTAATGAACGGACACCTCGCGGTACGTTGCCTTTGATTGGGAGTTGACCGACCAACCTACATTGCTTCGTGAATTTTGAAATTTGATTGCAGCCGAATCCGTCGCCACCGTCTTTCCGACTTCTTCACTACGAAAAATGGGAAGGCGGTTTGCATTAACCTACAATAGAGCAGCTCTTCGCACTGCTGAGTTCTTAGGCTCACGACTCATTGTTTCCCAACTTTGTGCGTGATTCACGGGTCACAAAACTGATCGGTGAACATGTCTGATCTTTTCTGGTTGAGCGTTGTGCAGATGGTGCGTCTTGAGCCCTTCTTCCCGAAGTCCCACGGCAATCCAGGTGTTGATGATCGACCTTCCCTCAGCGGGATTATCTTCATCAATGGCAACGACTTACGGTGGCGAAATGCGCCGAGAAAGTATGGCCCGTGCAGGTCCCTCTAAAATAGTTGGAAGCGGTGGAGCGATAATGGGATATTTGCTCATATGATGGCCGGTTTGGGGTAAGCCTCGGGTCATCGTGACGGACAAGTTGCGCAGCTATAGCGCGGCCCTGTGCAGGCTCGCGCTGGGCATGGATCACCGGGCGCATAATGGGTTGAACAATCGTATCGAAGGATCCCACCGGCCCACTCGGAAACAAGAGAAATTACAGGGCCGGTTCAAATCAACCTGACAAGCGCAGCTATTCCTGCAAGTGCATGACGTAACTTCCAACCAGTTCCGTCCCCGCCGCCACAAACTCTCCGGCGCATCCTACCGCCAGAAAAGAACAGCCGCATTCAATCACTGGAACGATTGCACAAACAGTTCAGCAGCTTAACCAGTGGTGCGATGCAATTCTTTATCTCTCGAAATCAATCTGACAGTCCCTAAAGTGAGACTCTGTGACTCTGTCGCAAACGCCAGGCGACTTGCGCGATACGCGTGGGCGAAGGGCAGGGCGCAACCATACTGATTGAAGCGACCTGATCGTCAAGTTTTTTTGATGCCCGCCAGCAAAGCAGCCATTTCCTGTACCATACGTGCCGATCTGTCAGGCAGACCTTGCAGATTGCGGCGCAGGGCCACGCCATCGAACGTGATCAGTATCAGATGTGCGTATGCAAGAGCCTGATCGCGGGTCAGGCTTTCGGCACCCAGTATTTCGATCAATTCTTCGGCAATTTTGTTCTCGGTCCAGATCAAAAGTTCGGGGTTGTATTTCTCCTCTGGCGTTGCCATCGCAAGCGCCTGCATAAACGGCGTAGTCAGACCTTCGCGGCGTCCGGGAATCTGTGACCAAAGCGCCGTCAGTAGGGCATGGATTCGGTTCTCGGTCTCGGCCGTCACGTCCTGTTGTGCCAGAAAACTCTTCACCTTGCTTTTGAACCAAGGCTCGTAGACCGCCAGCATGATCTCGAGCTTGGACTGAAAGTAGACATAGACGTTTGAGGGTGAAATCGCGGCGCTGGCGGCAATTTTTGAAATGGTCGCCTTGACATAGCCGCGTTCGGTGAACTCTGCACGAGCAGCTTTAAGTATCGCGTCATGCACCTTCTGGCTCTTGAGCTTCACAGGATTTCCTTTTCGCGACAGACAAAATCTATACCGAATGGTATTCGCTATTGACAGGGACGTCCAGCCGCCCGTTTACTATAGCGAATACCATTCGGTAAACGATGTGGGGCAGACGCTCTGACCTCGCAGCGACGCTGACAAGGGAGAAACGATATGGAATCCGCAATCCGCAGTCAGGAAATGAACCCGGGAAAAATGCCGGGTCTGTTCAGGAAACAGTTCGAACTGTGCAAGATTAAACCCGGTGACACGATTGCCATCGTGTCCGACTTGGGGACCCGGCGCGAATATATACAGGCAGCGTTTGCAGCGGCGGATGAGTTGGGCGCGGATATCTACGAAATGTGCGTGAATATGATCCCGGGCTGGACCAAGGTCGGCGTACCGACCATTGGCAAATGCAAGGGCACGCTGGATGCGCTCAAGCAGTGCGACATGATCCTGATCTTCCATGTGCCGTTGTTCGCAAAGTGGCTGAAAGAGGTCATGGACGAAAATGTGCGGGTGCAGATGATCATTGATGCACCCGACGATCTTGAACAGCTTCAATCACCGCCGGGTTTGAAAGATGCCGTACTGCACGCACACGATGTCTATGAGAAATGCTCGAAAATCCGCGTCACCAGCAATGCGGGCACGGACCTGTACTACGAGCGCGGGGAATACCCGGTGATGAGCTAATATGGCATGGCAGATAAGCCTGGTCGCTTCGATCACTGGGGCGTCGGTCTGATCCACACCTTCCCCAACGAAGGCAGCGCCCGGGGCAAGGTGGTCATTCAGCCGGGTGACATCATCATACTGCCATATTGCCGCTATGTCGTTGATCCGATCCATCTGGACATCGAAGACGGCCATGTCGTCAGTATCGAGGGCGGGCTGGATGCGACCCTGATGCGTGAATGGCTGAAGGACGGTGAGGAATTCGAAGGCGATCGTGATCCGTATGCCCTGTCGCATCTGGGCTGGGGCCTGAATCCGCAGTGCCGCTGGGATTCCATCGCGCTTTTTGGTGATGCGCCCGAACGCAGCCGCGCGGCCTCGCGCTGTTTTCCGGGCAACTTTCTGTTTTCGACCGGTCCGAACTCGCAAGGTGGCGGCAAACGCACGACCCGCGGACATTATGACGTGCCGATGCGGGACTGCACCATCGAGATCGACGGTCAGATCGTGGTCAAGGACGGGAATCTCACCGACCCCAGGATGATCGTCCCGCGCGAGCGTCGCTGAACCGGGGGACGTGAAGCGATGCAGATCGATGATGGATTTGATATAGATATGTCACGTGCTTCGGTGTGGGAGCACGTGCGGGACCCGCAGCTAATGGTGCGGTGCATCCCCGGCTGCGTTGATATCGAACAGATTGATCCGACCCATTACCGCGCTGCTGTCCAAATCTCTCTCGGTCTCATCAAGGCTCACTTCGACCTTATGGTCGAAGTCACGCGCGAGGACCCTCCCAACGCTATATACGCCATCACACGGGGCGACGAGGGCACGCGCGCCAGCGTGGTGTCTGCCGACACCGTCGTCAGATTGACGGACCTGCCCGGCGGAGGCACCCGGGTCGACTATGAATCCGAGGTGCATGTAACCGGTCGGTTGGGGAAATTCGGCCTAGGGATGATGCGCAAAAAGGCGGCGATCCTTGGAGAGGAATTCGCCGAACAATTCCGGAAGGTTTTGACTGGCGACACGCCCGAAGCAACTTCGGATACCGCGGCGGATGTCGCCGAGCCGGACAAATCAGGTGGGTGGCGCGGTCTGTTCCGCAGGAAGGCGGACATCCCGGTGGAATCGTCTGCTAAGAGGGTCGCCGACCCGCGTTCGGCTCAAAGCGTTCTGCAGCCGCAAACGGTCAAAGATGCGGTAAATCACCTGATCCAATCTGACGGGGTGCTGCCGCTGGCCGGGGGGGCCACCCTGATCGCCATGAAAAACGCCAATCTGGTGCATGCGGATCATTTCGTCAGCCTGGAGGGTATCGCCGAGATGCGGGGTATTTCCGTTTCTGCGGCCGGCGCCATCAGGATCGGTGCAATGACGCGCCATTGTGAAACCGCCGACAGCGATGTTCTGACCGGCACGCATGCGGTTCTGAAACAGGCCGCGGGCCGGATCGCCAACCCACCGGTGCGCAACATGGGCACGATTGGCGGCTCGGTCGCGAATGCCGACCCGGCCGCCGATTACCTGACGGCATTGACGTGTCTGGACGCGCAACTTGAGTTGGCCGGACCGAACGGCCGGCGCCGTATCCCGATCGCAGAGTTTCTGGTCGACTGGCATGAAACCGCGTTGCAGCGCGCCGAACTGATCGTCGCGGTTCATTTGCCGCCCGCCGAAAAAGGCCACGCGCAATATTACAAGATGGCCCGGGTATCGGGCGATTTTGCGACGGCAAACTGCGCGATATCGGTCACAGCGCAGCCTTCGCCGTCAGTGCAAATCGCCGTCGGAGGCTGCGGCCCGCAACCGATACGGTCGAAATCGGCAGAAAGACAGCTTGTGGCCGACGGTCTGTCCCAATCGGCGATCGCGGCTTTTGCGGACACCCTGGCCGGTCTTGCGGACCCTGTCGATGATGTTCGGGGCAGCGCCGAATACAGGAAATGCATTATTCCGCGCATGGTGACACAAGCCATTGAAACCGCAATGTCCACGCGAGAGGACGCATGATGACGGCGAAAGAGGTACTCACACTTGATGTAAACGGCGCGCGACGCGAGATTGAGGTCGCTTGTGGCGAAATTCTCCTGACGGTCTTGCGGGACGAATTGCGGATCACCAGCCCGAAGCGGGGCTGCAATCAAGGCGTTTGCGGGGCCTGCACCATCCTGATCAATGGCGTGCCGCAGCGCAGTTGCCTGTCGCTGGCCGCCAATTGTCAGAGCAAAGAAATCCGGACGCTGGACGCTTTGCTTGATGATGGCCGAATGCGGAAACTGCAGGATAGTTTTCAGGGGAACGGGGCGGTGCAGTGCGGGTTCTGCACGTCCGGCATGATGATCACAGCCTGGCATTTCCTTGAAACATCCGATCAACCGACCGCGACGGACATCCGATCGGCTCTGTCCGGAAACCTGTGCCGGTGCACCGGATACCAAAAGATCATCGACAGCGTCGCAGAAGCCGCGCAGGAGACCAGCCAATGACCCCGGGCTACAAACCGGAAGACACCGTGCGCCCCGACCGCCAACGCGCTGTCGCCGAGGAGCCCGGTGTTAATGTTGTCGGCGCATCCGTGGCGAAACTCGACAGCCGGGAAAAGGTTGTCGGGCGATCCGAATACATCGCCGACATGTATCGCCCGAACATGGTTCACGCCGCATTCGTCGGCAGCCCGCATGCTCACGCGCGTATTCTGGGATATGATGTGAGCAAGGCGCTCGGTGCGCCGGGCGTCGTGGCGGTTCTGACCGGAGATGACGTCGCCGATGGCCGTATGGGGGCCTTTATCAAGGACGAACATGCGCTCGCCAAAGGCAAGGTTCTGTACCACGGGGAACCGGTTGCCGCCGTCGCCGCCGAAACAGAAGCACAAGCGCGCGACGCCGCCCGGCTGATCGAGGTTCACTACGAAGAATTGCCCGCCGTTCTGTCACCGGAACAAGGGCTGGAACCGGATGCGCCGATCCTGCACGAGAATTTGCAGGAGTACGTCAAGGTTTTCGACGCAGGCTCCGAGGGTAACCTGGCCGCGCGGACCGTGTTCTCCGAGGGTGATGCTGATTCCGCCTGGGACGACTGCGACGTGATCGTCGAGGGCGAATTCACTACCCAGCCGCAGGCCCATGTCTCAATGGAGCCGTGCGGTGCCCTCGCCGAGGTGGATGCCACGGGCCGCGTGACGCTGTGGTCCGCGAACCAGTCCGTTTTCCGGGTTCAGGCCAATGTCTGCGAGTCCCTTCAACTGCCGATGAGCAAGCTACGCAGCCTGACCCCGCGCGTCGGGGCCGGGTTCGGTAACAAGATGGAGCCGCACATCCAGCCCATTACCGTGGCGCTTGCTCTGAAATGCGGGCGTCCGGTCAAGATGATTCTCTCGCGCGAGGAAGATTTCGAAGTTGTCCGCGCCCGTCACCCATTCCGGATCAGGATGAAAACCGGCGCCAGAAGCGACGGAACGCTGGTGGCCCGAGAATGCGAAGTGCTGCTGGATTGCGGCGCCTTCGCCGATGACAGCCCCGGGGTTCTGGGCTACAGCCTGCTGATGGCGCGCGGTCCATATCGGATCGAACATGTGAAATGCAGTGGCAAGCTGGTTTACACCAACAAGATGCGCTTTGGCGCGTTTCGAGGCTTCGGTAATCCGCAGGTTACATTTGCGGGCGAACAGCAAATCGACCAGATTGCCGGAAAACTCGGGCGCGACCCGTTCGATCTGCGCCGTCAGAATATCTGCCGCGAGGGCGACCCCTGGTTTTTGGGTCAGGTCGTGGAATCAAACGGTCTGGACGCCTGTCTTGACGCGGTCGAAAGCGCCTGCGACTGGAAGAACCGGGATTCTTGGCCCGATGACACGTCCCGCGGTTTGGGCATTGCCATTACCGCGCATATTTCCGGTCTACTGGGAACCGGCGCCATCGTCCGCGTGCTGGAGGACGGTACCGTCTCGCTGAACACCGGAGCCACGGATATCGGCCAGGGATCGGATACAGTTCTCAGCCAGATTTGCGCGGAAACGCTGCAAATCCCGATCGAGCAGGTTGTCGTGTCCAGCCCCGACACGGACGGGTCCCCCTATAATTGGGGCACAACTGCCAGCCGCGTCACCTATACCACCGGGCGTGCGGTTTCGGCGGCGTCACACAAGGTGGTGGCGCAGATGATGCAATACGCCTCCGAGATGCTCGATTGCGACAAATCCGACCTGGAACTGCGTTTTGGAGGCAGGATCGGGATCAAAGGGTCCAACACGGACCTGACGTTCGGCGACATTTCGGGTCGTGCGCATTGGGCCGAAGGCGGCCCGGTTGTCGGAAGCGATACACTGGTCTTTGACCGCAACACGCATGACCCGAAACGCGCGTCGGCCCTGGGCCTGCCTTTTCCGCGCATCGGCGTGATGAGTTTCGGCGCGCTCGCCACCGAGGTTGAGGTGGATCACGTCACGGGCAAAACCAGTGTATGCCGTGCCTGGACGGCCGCAGATGTGGGGCGCGCGATCAACCCGCAACTTGTCGAGGTGCAGCTTGAGGGTGGGTTTGTTCAGGGGATGGGCTTTGCCCTGTGCGAGGAAATGGTCTGGGACGGTCCCCGCCTCGCGAACCCGTCGCTGATGGACTACAAGGTGCCAACCAGCCGCGATATTCCGGATCACATTGAATCCATCATCGTGGAAGCCCCCGAGCCGGACGGGCCGTTTGGGGCCAAAGGCGCGGGAGAGATCTGTATCAATCCGGTTGCCGCGTCGATTGCCAATGCGGTCTACGACGCGACCGGTTTTCGGCATCATCATCTTCCCCTGACGCCCGAACGGGTTCTGAATGGGCTGCTCGACCGGGACCAGACAGGGCCAGTGCCATGAAACCATCGGATTATCCGCAGCAAGAGCCGTTCACCGAAATCGGAGCCCGGTATCATGACCATGTCATGAATCTGGGCAGCAATGTCACGGGTCTGGATATCCGGCATGGCGACAACCCCTATCAATCTCTGCTTGTCTGCCCGGCGGACATGCCGGGCGCGCCGGTGCTGTGCTTCATTCACGGCGGCGGATGGACCAGCGGATACAAGGAATGGATGGTTTTTATGGCCCCGGCCCTGAACAACCGTGGCATAACTTTTGTCAGTCTCGGCTATCGCCTGGCCCCCGACCACGTGTTTCCCGTCGGGCTTGACGATTGCGCCGATGGTGTCGGCTGGGTCTATCACAATATCGCGGAACATGGCGGCGACCCGGACCGCATTTTCATAGGCGGGCATTCCGCCGGCGGTCACTACGCCAGCCTGCTGACATTGCAGAATGACTGGAAAACGACCCGCGGCCTTCCCGGCAACATCGTCAAGGGAGCCTTGCCAATTTCTGGAACTTTCTGGTTCGGGGAGGGTTCCGGCCTGTCCATACGGCCACGCTTTCTTGGGCCTGAAGAAAACGGCGCCGAACAAGCCGCGTCGCCGGTCCGGTTCGTCTCAGGCTCGGACACTCCGTTTCTGGTAGCCTACGGCGCGATGGGCTTTGCCCATCTCAAGATGCAGTCAGAACGGTTTGCGGATCGTCTGAAAGAGCATGGCGTCACGGTGGAAACACTGGAATTGCGGGGTTGCGATCATTTGCAGGCAAGCTACGCCGCAGGAGACGAAGACGGGGCGTGGGTCAACCGCGCCAGCCAGTTCATTCTGAATAAGACACCAGAATAGCAAGCAAACCAAGGGAGGATACAATGACTCTGCGGAACACTGTTCTAGGCGCTGTAGCGTTGACCATGCTGGCGGGTGTGGCAAGCGCGCAGGACGCTGTCAAAATCGGCTATTCCATAGCAAATACAGGACTTTTTTCCCAGGCGGCACCATCGCAGGTGACAGCCTATGAACTTTGGGCGGAGCAGGTGAACGCCGAAGGCGGTCTCGAAGTGGCAGGCGAGAAGCGACCGGTGGAGCTGATCTGGTATGACGACGAATCCGATCCGGCGAAGGCGGCCCAGATTTATGAGAAACTCATCTCGGATGACGAAGTCGATCTCTTGCTGGCCCCGTGGGGAACGCCGCATCATCTGAACGTCGCCGGTGTTGTGGAATCGCACGGTTTTCCGATGGTTGGCAATACCGCGGCCTCTGTCGCCATTCGCGAAGTGTCCCCGGGCAATGTCTGGTTCCCGACCTCTGCCATTCCCGACAAGGTAGGCCCGGAACTTGCCGCCTTTGCAAAATCCGAAGGCATAGGCTCGGTCGCTATTCTGGCGAACGTGCTGCCTTTTGCGCAGGAGAATCTGCAGTTCCTGCTGCCTGCCCTGGAAGAGCAAGGGATCGAGGTGAAGATGAATGAAAACTACCCGCCCGACATCTCGGACATGACGTCCCTGCTAGCGCAGGTCAAAGCGTCGGGGGCGGATGCAGTAATTGCCCTGTCCTACCCCGCAGACTCCTTCCTGTACATGGGTCAGGCCAAGGAACTCGGAATTGACCAGCCTTTCCAGTTCCTATTGGTCGGTCCGACAATTTCCGCGTTTCAGGGAGCCTTTGGCGCTGATGCGGATGGCATCGTAACATTGGGCCACTGGTCGCCGCACCAGGCTGACTGGGAAAGGGCCAAGCCATTCTACGACGCCTATGTCGCCAAGTACGGATTTGCGCCGGATTATCTGGACTCGGCTCTGGCATACATGTCAGCCGAGATCCTTGAGGCCGCCGTTGCTCAGGCCGGGCTGGACCATGAGAAGCTGCGAGACGTGATTTCGACAAGCACATTCGATACCATCAATGGCCCGGTGCGGTTTGACGGTGTCGAAAACGTCGAAACGCCAACAGCGTTTCTGCAATTGCAGGGTGGTGAAATGCATCTGATCTGGCCGGGCGACATTGCGACGTCAGAATACCAAAATCGCTGAGCCTCAGACGATATCGCCGTGGGTTGCGTTGAACACTCCACGGCGTACCTGAACGAATGGTCTTCGGAGAGTGATCATGGATCTGCTGCTCTCGCCTCAGCTGTTGTTTTCGGCACTGGTTCTGGGCTCGTTATATGCACTGATCGGCGTTGGACTGAATTTTGTCTACGGCACGATACGATTGCTCAATATCGCGCATGGCGATCTTGTAATGATCGGTGCTTATGCCGCTTTCGGTCTTTTCACGGCGTTGGGTCTTTCGCCGATGTTTGGACTTCCCCTGATCGCGGGCATCACGGCTATGATCGGGGCGGGGCTGTATTTTGGCCTGTTCAAACGGCAACTTGAAAATACCACTTCTGTCGAACAGCTTGAAGCAAACTCGCTGCTGCTGTTTTTTGGTGTGTCCGTCATCCTGCAAAACACCATGGCTCTGCTGTTCACCACTTCGCCGCGCGCCTATCAGCATCTGGACTATGTGATCAGCATCGGCGGTCTGGATATGACACTTAGCCGTCTGCTGGCACTGGTCGTGTCATTGACCATCGTCTTTGCAATTTCCATGTTTCTGAAATTCTCGATCTACGGGTTGGGCATTTCAGCAATCATTCAGAACCGGGACGCGGCCAAAATTGTCGGCATTGATGTGGGGCGGGTTCAACTCGGCAGCTTCATTCTGGGATTTGGAGTTGCCGGAATCGCCGGCGCGCTGGTCAGCCTGACCGAACAGATATCGCCGTTTATGGGCTTTCCGTTCACCATTGCGGCCTTCGTTGTCATCATCCTGGGCGGGTTGGGCAATATCAGCGGCGGCATCATCGCCGGTATCCTGCTGGGGTTCATAGAGATCTATTCGGTCGCGCTTACATCCGCGACGTACCGGTCGATCCTGATCTACGGCGTGTTTGTGGCTGCCATCATGCTGCGGCCGCAGGGGTTGTTCGGAAAGGCGCAAACCTGATGACTGTATTGCGCAGCGATCTGGCCTTTTTCGCAGGCCTCGCCATTCTTGCCGGTTTCGGTTTGTCGGTCGGCAGCCTTTTTGGAACTTATTGGGTCATCGTTGCGCTGAATTTCGCAATGTGGATTGCGCTGACCCAAAGCTGGGCCCTGTTTTCAGGGCTGACAGGTTACATTTCGCTAGGCAACGTCGTATTTTACGGTCTGGGGGCCTATACGGTCGCGGTCAGCTTCAAGGTGCTGCCACTATGGGTGGCGGTGCCGATGGGTGGTCTGGTTGCCGCCGTGTTTGCGTTGATGATCGCCGTCCCGGCCTTGCGTGTGCGCGGACCCTACTTCGTCATTCTGACATTTGGCATCTCGGAACTGGTCAAGTATTCGATCCTCAATCTGGAAACCTATCTGGGGAAGTCGAGCCGGCTGCTCTTTGGCGCGCCTTCAGCGGAAGCGGTGCTATATACGATGATTGCGCTGGCCGTCGCATCCAGTGTCTTGATGCGACTAGTCAAGTCATCAACATTTGGCCGAGGTCTCGTCGCCATTCAGGGGGACGAGACATCCGCCGAAACTGTGGGTATCCCCGTGACCCGTTTCAAGGTCATGGGCTTCACGCTGTCGGCCTTCATTCCCGGCATGGTCGGCGGTCTGATGGCACTGCGCTCGACCTATTTCGAGGTGTTACAGGTCTTTAACCCTTTCATATCATTCACCATTGTGACCATGGCAATCATCGGCGGCAGCAACGATGCCCGTGGGCCGATCCTTGGGGCGGCGTTTCTGGTGTTTCTCTCCGAGCTTCTGTGGTCCAGTGCGCCAAGGCTTTATATGATCCTGTTGGGGGCATTCCTGATCGCATTCGTCCTTCTGGCACCCTCCGGTCTGGTCGGTCTTCTGCGGAAATACGGCGAAGGGCACAGCAAATGACTCTTCTGCAGATCGAAAAAATAGGGAAATCCTTCGGCGGGCTTCGCGCGTTGAACGACGTCAATTTTGCGGTGAACAACGGCGAAACCGTCGGGCTGATGGGAGCCAACGGTGCCGGCAAGACCACCTTGTTCAGCATCATTGCGGGGCATCAGCCACCAACGGATGGCATTGTCCGGTTCAAGGGCGACCAGATGACCGGGAAACGCCCGGATCAGATCTGTCATGCCGGCATTGCCCGCACGTTTCAGATTGTCCGGCCATTCGCGCGTATGACCGTCCGTGAAAACGTGGAAACGGCAATCCTGTTCGGCGGGGCACGCCATGCCAGCAACCAACCGCTTGAAATCCGCGCAAAGGACATTCTGGATCAGGTCGGGCTGGTTGATCAGTCCGAAATGCCCTCGGGTGCCCTGACATTGTCAGGGCGAAAAAAGCTGGAGGTCGCGCGTGCCCTGGGTACCGGTCCCGAACTGCTGCTGCTGGATGAGGTAATGGCGGGTTTAACCCCAGCCGAAGTCGCTAAGATGCTGGACACGCTGCGGGCCATCAAGGCCGACCACAAACTGACAATATTCATAATCGAACATGTTGTATCGACGCTGTCGGACCTGTCCGACCGGATAATCGTCTTGCACCACGGTGTGAAAATCGCCGAAGGAACACCCCGGGAAATTGCCGAAAACAAGGATGTGCGCACAGTTTATTTCGGAGGAGACGACACATGACGGCCCTTCTTGAAATCAACGATCTGGGTACGGGATACGGGGACGTAAAGGTTTTGCATGGTGTCAGCATCGCATTGGAAAAAGGAAAAGTGACGGCGGTTCTGGGCGCGAATGGCGCAGGCAAGACAACGTTATTTCGCACCATCGCGGGCCTGCTGCCCTGCATGTCGGGCCGCGTCAGGTTTCAGGGCGAGGATATTGGCGTTCTGGCTTCCCACAAACGAGTTGAAAAAGGCGTTGTTCTGGTTCCCGAGGGACGGCTGGTTTTCCCCGATCTCACCGTGGCCGAAAACCTCAGGCTGGGTGCGATCAATGTCCGGGCGCGTGCGCATTCCGATGACACCCTGAAAACGGTCATGGCGCTGTTCCCGCGGCTGGAGGAACGCAAATCGCAATATGCCGGCACCCTTTCTGGGGGTGAACAACAAATGCTTGCCTTGGGCAGGGGCCTGATGGCCATGCCCAGAGTTTTGTTGCTGGACGAGCCGACGCTTGGATTGGCGCCTGGAATCGCCAAACAGATATTTTCAACGATACCCGAGTTGCTGGATTTCGGATTGTCCATCCTGATCGCGGAACAAGACGTGCGCTCGACACTGAAAATTGCCGACTACGGCTATGTACTCGAAAACGGTCTTGTCGGGATCACAGGCGATGGTGAATCTTTGGTCAGGTCGCCTCTGGTCGCCCAAGCTTTTCTAGGACATTAGAGCGAACCTGTCACGAGCTCTGTCCCCATCTGTCAGGCCGAACGCAGATCCGATAGCGCGTCCTTAAATGAATTGGCACTGTTGCATTAACTCAATGGGCCGCAGACTTGGAGGGCTTGTTCCTCATTCAAGCAGCTTTCGGAAACAGAATTACAATGGACACTATATCGTTTTGTACACTGGTTCGGTTGTTCGCGATGTGACTCTTTCGGATAGCCCGGAAGGTTTCTTTACCCCGCAATGTATTCTTTACTGAGGGTAGCGACCGAAATGGATATGTTGCGAACTTTTGGGTCCGGATTGACGAGAGTGCGTGTTCTGGTGCCCTTTTCTTTCGCGATACTATCGAGCAGGCGTCAACATGATTTCAATCAAAGGCTCCCAATTTCCTAAGGATGCGATTCTGTATTCAGTTTCTTTCTATCTCCGTTACACGGTGACCTATCGGGATTTGGAAGAAATCATGGCCGAGCGTGGAGTGCGGGTTGATCACGCCTCTCTGAACCGTTGGGTAACGAAGTATTCGCCTTTAGTTGCTGCCCGCGCCAATCAAGGAAACACCCAACACTGAAGTCTTGGCCAATGGACGAAACCTACGTTCGTGTTCGCGGCAAATGGATGTACCTCTATCGAGCCGTCGACAAGGCAGGAAACACCCTGGATTTCATGCTGTCTGAGCGAAGGAATGGTCCTGCGGCAACCAAGTTCTTTGCCAAAGCACTGTTTTCGAACGGAATCCCAAACAAAATCGTCATCGACAAAAGCGGAGCAACTGCGGCCAGCATTCGAGAGAAAAGCAAGATCCTGCAGCGCCTTTCTTGTTCGATCAAGGTACAATCCGTCAGGTCCATAGTCTGAACAACCTCGTGGAACAAAATCACAGGTTCATAAAGCGGCATGTTCGGCCCAACTGCGGGTTCAAGTCGTTCCGATAAGTTGCGACAACACTAGATGGTATCGAATTCGCCAACATTACACGGAAGCAGCAATTCTCTAGCGCGACGACCTCAGGCTTTCGGGTGTTTGCTGAGATCGCGGGATAAGTGTGTCCAGTAAAACGCAGACTTTGGTCGATCCAATAGATTGCGACACAACCTTTACGCGTGGCTCGGCGGATACCCTCCAAAACCTTCTCACTTTGGCTCGCGGGTGTTCCGGATTTCGGTTCACCTCCACTCCACAAAGGCCCGATGAACCAGAAATCCTACTTTGCCAAACGCCCTGAACTGCCCCATCAGCGCTGCCACCAGAAATTCCGGGTTTCAGTTCAATTTAAAGCGTCAAAACTCGACTACGGCACGGATGCTTTCTAGCTTGTGCATCAGTTCAAAGCCTTTGTTGATCTGATCCAGTGACAGCTTATGGGTGATCATCGGGTCGATCTCGATTTTGCCCTCCATGTACCAGTCGACGATCTTCGGCACGTCGGTCCGGCCGGATGCGCCGCCAAAGGCGGTGCCGCGCCAGACCCGGCCGGTGACCAGCTGAAAGGGTCGTGTCGCAATCTCGGCCCCGGCAGGGGCCACGCCAATAATGATGCTTTCGCCCCATCCCTTATGTGCGCATTCCAGCGCCGTGCGCATCACGTTCACGTTGCCTGTTGCGTCGAACGTGTAATCTGCACCGCCTTTGGTCAGCTCAACCAGATGGGCTACGATGTCCCCCGTGACCTTTGACGGGTTTACAAAATCGGTCAGGCCGAAATGACGGGCCATTTCTTCTTTGCCGTCGTTGAGGTCGACACCGACGATCTGGTCTGCACCCGCCATCCGCAGGCCCTGAATCACATTCAGACCGATCCCGCCCAGACCAAAGACCACGGCGCGGCTGCCGATTTCGACCTTGGCGGTGTTGATCACCGCGCCGATGCCTGTGGTCACGCCGCAGCCGATGTAACAGACCTTGTCAAACGGCGCGTCGGGGCGGATTTTGGCCAGCGCGATTTCCGGCACTACAGTGTGGTTGGCAAAGGTCGAACACCCCATGTAGTGGTGGATCGGCGTGCCATCCAGCATCGAAAACCGGGTCGAGCCATCCGGCAGGAGCCCCTGACCCTGAGTTGAGCGGATCGACTGGCACAGGTTGGTTTTTGGATTCAGGCAGTATTCGCATTCGCGACACTCCGGTGTGTAGAGCGGGATCACGTGATCGCCGGGCTTCAGCGAGGTCACGCCTTCGCCAACTTCAACCACTACGCCCGCGCCTTCGTGGCCCAGAATGGCCGGGAAAATGCCTTCGGGATCGTCCCCCGAGCGGGTGAACTCATCGGTATGGCATAAGCCGGTGGCCTTGATCTCGACCAACACCTCGCCCGCTTTCGGACCTTCCAGGTTCACATCCATCACTTCCAGGGGTTTGCCGGGGGCAAGGGCAACGGCGGCGCGGGTCACTATCATCGGTCTGTCCTTATATTTGGTATATTTTAATCGGCGTCCGGTCCACATGTGTCGCATCCTGGACCGGACGCCTGGGTTCGCCACAAAAGTGTGTGGCGAATGGGAGAAACAATCAGGCGGCGGATTGATCGGCTGCGGGGCCCGCCGGGAAAACACCCGACATGACCTTGAACCCCGGAATGCGTTTGAACCGGTCACACCAGCGGCGAATGGCGGGATAGTCCATGCGGGACACGCCGCCCTCTTCGGCGAGCATGATGTAGGGGAAACAGGCGATATCGGCGATGGTCGGATGATCTCCGGGGCAGATCCACGTCTGTCCGATCTCTTCGGCAAAGAAGAGGTGTTCGTCGAGAATGCGGAACAGCCTGTGCGCGCCAGACCGTGCGGCATCCACGTCGATATGGGTATAGAACAGCGCGTCATGCAGGCGCGCGGCGGATGCGGTCGCGGTGATCCCGTCGGCAAAGGCCAGCCATTGCGAGATCTGGCCCAACATGGCCGGGTCGTCGCACGGATACCATTTTCCGGATGTGTCGTATTTGCTGGCCAGGTAGACCAGTATCGCCTGCGCATCTCGCAGCACCAATCCGTCATCATCGATTACCGGCAGCTGGCCCAGCGGGTTGATCTGGCGGAACGCCTCGGACTTGTGTTGATTGCCGGGATAGAAATCGACCGCCTCGGTGGTGTGTTCCAGCCCCAGGAAGGACATCATCAAGCGCAGCTTGTAGCAGTTGCCTGACAGTTCGTAATCGTAAAGTTTCAGCATCTCGCCCTCTCAGATATCCAGAATAAGCCGGTCGGAATTCGCACGGCTGACGCAGGTCATTATGGATTTGCCTTCAGCCTTTTCCGTGTCGCTCAGGTAGACGTCCTGATGCGCCACTTCGCCTTCGATCACGCCGCAGCGGCACGTGCCGCAGGCGCCCTGTTCACATGAACTGGACATGTTGATGCCGTTTTCACGCAGCACGTCCAGAATGGATTTACCCGCGGGCACGTTCAACGTCATGGCCGAACGCGCAAGGTCGATATCGAAACTCGAGCTGTCGTCCAGTTCCGTGGTGTTCTTGAAATACTCGAAATGCACCGCATCGTCGCTCCATCCCTTCTCGGACGCGATTTCGCGGGTGGCTTCCAGCATCGGGCCCGGTCCGCAAATGTAGACGTGCCGTGAGTTGTCGGGGCTGGACAATATCTCGGCCAGCTTGGCGCCTGTTGCATCCGGCGACAGCCCCGTGTGGATACTGAGGGCCCCCTCGAATTCGCCAATCTCGCGCTTGAAAGCGACGTGATCGTCGGACTGTACGAAGTAATGAAACTCAAAGCTCAGGCCCTGTGCGTTCAGCGCGCGGGCCATTGCGATCAGTGGTGTGACACCGATGCCCCCTGCGACAAAGATCGTATGCACCGAATCCCGGCGCAGCGGAAAGTTGTTGCGCGGCGCTGAAATCGCTAGATTGTCGCCCTGCTGCAGATTGTCATGGATCGAGACGGAACCGCCCCGGCTGTCCGGTTCGCGCTTGACCCCGATAGTAAAATGATCGGTTTCTCCCGGCCCGTTGGTCAGCGAATATTGCCGCACCAGTCCGTTTTGCAGATGCACATCGATATGCGCGCCGGGCTGAAATGTGGGCAAGGTCCCTTTGATGGGCTCCATGCGCAGGCTGACGATACTCTCGGCAGTCATTTCCTTTCTTGTGACAGTCACGCGCAGATCAGCGGTGCGGCCATCTTCGCTGATCGCCGGGATATCGACCAGATCCTCCGAGACCTTTGCAATAACCGGGTGATACGGTTCCGGCGCGTCCTGCGTGGCGGCTTGAGCTTCGATCCGGTCGCGCAACTCCTGCATCAGCCAGCTGTGGCGTTTCAGCAGGGCGACCCGGTCGTCTTCTGAAACCGCCCGGTTGTAAATGCCGCGCATTACCGAGTGGTTGCTGTCCAGCGGCTGCACGAACACACGCACCGCGGTGCCATCCGACGCAGTCACAGTAACGGACCCTTCGTCGTTGCGCGCGCCCTTGCAGGATTCATCCCATTTGTACTCCAGCAACGCCTCCGCAACCATATTCATCGGCGCGATCAGCGGGATCGGTCGCAGGGCGGTCAGGTCGTCGAACCCGTCCAGGGCAGGCACGTCGCCGGTGGCTTCCTCGCCGGCCCAGACCAGTCCGTATGCCTCTTGCGCGGGATAGGTGTTGTTGCAGATGGTCCGCGCAGGGGCATCCGCGGGATGGGCCGGAATATAAGTGCAGCCTGCCGTGCGGTTGGCATAGCGCCATCCGTGATACTGGCATTTCAGCTCACGCCCGTCATTGATCCCGATGGACAGCCGCACGCCGCGGTGCAGGCAACGGTTTTCCCAGACATTGACGTATCCGTCATCCGCGCGCCAGACCGCGAATTCACGTCCCAATAGCTGGGCCTGATAGACATGCCGTTTCGGCAAATCCGTACTGGAGGCGATCGGATACCAATTTCTCTGCAGGTCGGTCGTCATGTTGATTTCCCTGTTGTTTTGGTCACGCAGCCGAGGGGATCACACCGTATGTGATCCCTTTGTCGGACAGCCACCTGCGGTAGGCGATTGCGGATTTATCCGCGCGAATGGGCGTTTCGGCCCGTGGATCAAGCGGCAAGCGCTTGGGATGCTGGTTTTCCAGAATGGGTTTGTCCTGACCAAAGATCGTCTGCTGGAACAGGCGGATCTGCGTGTCGGTGTTTTCTTCATCCAATAGGCACAGCATCATGTGAACACGCACCTGTTCCTGATTGTATGGCTGAATGAAGATGGCAATCACATCCATCCGGGTTTCGTCCAGCGGGCTGGATTTATAGAGCACCGAGCAAAAGGGGTGTGGGACGCGGTAAACATATTCAACATCCGCCCCGCCATCCGAGGCCGCAGCCGCCATCGGTTGCCAGAACAGACAGTTTGTCGCCAGAATCTCGTCGCGTTCCTTGGAAACCTCGACGAAATATTCCTTGACCTCAGTATGTGGTTCCGCCCCCAGGATATCCGTGTGCACATAGGGGAAATGTCCCATATCCAGAAAGTTCTCGACCATGCGAGGCGCGGAGACATTTACCCCGACGGTTGCCGCGTGAATGTTGCGACGGTCTGCCTCGGCGTGTTCGGGGATCGGGAAAATTTCAGAGGTCGGCTTACCCAGTGTTGTCCAGAAATAACCATAGCGTTCCTGTACCGGCAGGGCGCGGCTGTCTTTATCGCCTCCAGCCCAACACCGAACCTGCCCGGAGTCATCGCGCGTATAGGCGATGGGTTCCTCCAGCAACATCGAGCGGACGATCTGACCCTGCCGGACTTCCTCCAGGGCGGAAATCGCGTACCAGAGATTGAGGGCGACGGGATCTTTGCATTTGAACTCGGACATGGGCTCCTCTCGGGTCAAACGGCGGGGATTGCGCCGTAGTTCACCTGATGTTCACGCAACCAGCGGCGATAAAGTATCGCAACCTTGTCGGCGCGGATGGGGGTTTCGGCACGGGGGTCCAGCGGCAGACGGCGCGGAATCTGATTTTCCAGGATCGGTTTGTCCTGCGCGAAAATCAGCTGCATGAACCAGCGCAGATCCGGCATATTCATCCCCTCTTTCAAATAACACAGCATGTTGTGGACTACGCAGCGCTCTGGTCCGACCGGCTGAATGAACAGGACAATGTAGTCCTTGCGATCGTCAAAATGTGGATTGGTCTTGTACAGGGACACGATGTAGGGACGATAAACCCGGTACGTGTATTCCACCTCTATCCCACCCTCGGCGGTAGGCGATGCGATCGGCTGATGAAAATAACACTCGGTTGCGATGATCTCGTCATCGTCGGTCAGTTCGACTTCATAGGGCTGAACTTCGGTGAATGGTTCTTCTCCCAGCCAGCCGGTGTGGACGAAGGGGAAATGCCCCATGTCCAGAAAATTCTCGACGACGCGTAGACCCGACGTACGCACGGGAAACGACCCGCCGCTGACGACGTAGCGGTCTTCTTCGAAGGCCTCGGGAATATGCAGAATGTCGCGGGTCGGCGTGCCGGGACAGACCCAGACAAAGCCGTATTTCAATTGGCAGGTCAGGTCCTGGCCATCGCGGTCGCGCTTGACCGAGACATTATCGTCTTCGCCCAGGGAAACGGTCAGAGCAGCTTCGAACAGGGTGGCCGAAAGAACCCGGCTTTGCCGTAACTGCTCCATGTCAGCGACAACGTGCCAATCGTCGAGCAAAATACGATCATGGCATGACATGGCAACGTTCCTTTTCAAAGTTCATCAAGCGGCTTAGGGTCATAAATCCAACACCAGCAGCGGGCTTTTGGATCGCGAACAGCACACCGTCATTTCGGTATTCGCGGCATGTTCCGTCTCGCTCAGCACCATGTCGCGGTGATCGGGCGTTCCCTCCAGAACGCGGGTGACGCAGGTTCCGCAGACGCCCTGCTCGCAGGACATCGTGACCCCGATACCGTGGCCAAGAAGCGCTTCGGCGATTGTCTGGTTGGCGCCCACATCGACGGTTTCGCCTGAACTGGCGATCTTGACCTGAAAGGCTTCATCGCCATCGGTATGGAGATCCAGATCGCTGGCAAAGTACTCCCGATGTACGGCCTCATCCGGCCACTCTGCCTTGGCCGTGCTCAGTACAGCGTCCATAAAGCCATTGGGTCCGCAAACATACAGATGCGTGTCATCGATCCGGTCTGACAAAGCGCCGGAAATATCCAACTTCTGATCTTCCGGGCCGTCGTCAAAGTGTAACCACACCCGATCTTCAAATCCGGACGCGGTAATCTCATCCCGGAATGCCATACGTTCCTTGGACCGGGCGCAGTAATGCATCTCGAACTCAGCACCCAGCGCCGCCAGACGCCGCGCCATGCTGAGGATGGGCGTTATGCCGATCCCGCCCGCGAACAACAGGGTTTTACGGGCACTCTCGTTCAGCTCAAAGGCATTGCGCGGGGTGCTTATGGTCATAGTATCACCCGCGTGCACCTGGTCATGCATGGTGCGAGATCCGCCACGGCCATCCGCCTCGCGCAGGACGCCGATGACATAGCGGTGGCGTTCCGACGGGTCGTTCGACAGCGAGTATTGGCGGATCATCCCATCGCCAAGATGAACGTCGATATGGGAACCCGCGGTAAAGGTCGGCAGGCTTTCGCCCTCTGCCGGGACAAGTTCGAATACCGCCGTGTCTTCGGCCGCGCAACGCTTTTGAGACACCGTGACTTGAAGGGTTTGGTTGTTGCTATCGAACATGTCCCTCACTCCCGGTGGTATGGCACACCCAGGTGCGCCGGTTGTTCGGACCGCACCCGAATGCCCATCATGGCGATGATCGCGACGATGTAGGGCAGTGCCAGAAGAAGTTGATACGGGATTTGCAGGCCAACGCCCTGCGCCTGCAGCTGGAAAGCCTCGAGGAAAGCAAAGACCAGAACCGCGAGCATGATCGGCACGGGTTTCCAGTTGCCGGCAATGATGATCACGATGGCCAGCCAGCCACGCCCACCGGTCATTCCAGGTACGAACCGGTCGGTCAGCGCCAACACCAGAACCGCCCCCGCCAGACCGGCCATGAAGCCGCCAAAGGCCAGCGCCGCATATTGCCGCCGCGAAACGCTCAACCCTTTGGTATCCAGCGCCTTGGGGTTTTCGCCCAACGAACGCAGCTCCAGCCCATAGCGGGTGCGGTAAAGGAAGTACCAGGCCACAAAGACCATCAGGAAGGCAAAGTAGGTGAACAGATGCTGGTCAAAGAGGATTTCGCCCAGAACCGGAATCCGGGACAGGCCGGGTATGGCCACGGTCTCAAACGGATCGACCGTGGGAATGTTGCCGGATCCATAGGACTTGAGGCTTTCGCGATACAGAAACAGCGTCAGTCCCGATGCCAGCAGGTTGATGCCCAGCCCGGTTACGAACTGATTGATCTTGAACGTGACCGCGGCGATCGCCATCGACAGATGCACCGCGATCCCGGTCAGCACGGCCGCCAGAAGCCCGACATACATCGATCCACTGGACAAAGCCGCCGTGTATGCCGCGAAGGCCGACATCAACATGCTGCCTTCGACACCCAGAAACCAGATACCGGAACGCTGCACGACAAGCTCTCCGATCGAAGCCAGCATCAAGGGGGCCGCGATGCGCAACATGGCCGCGAACATGGATACCAGAATGGTCTGTTGGAACAGGTCACTCATCTGAGGTCACCCTTTTGAGGCGGTACCGAAACAGCACCGAAGAACCGAGGAAGAAAATCAGGATAATGGCCTGCATCGCCGAGATGATCGCCGAGGACACATCCGCCATGACCTGCATGAACAGACCACCGCTGGCCAAGCCCCCGAACAGAAGGGCCACGAACCCGATCATGACGGGGCGCAGTCCCGCTATGACCGCAATGATGATCCCGGCCGAGCCGAAACCGAACAGGAACGTCTGCGAGATGCGGAAATCAACCCCGAACGTTTGCGCCACACCGCCCAGCCCGGCCAGGCCGCCTGAAAGCATCAGCACGATGACGGTCATGCGCTGCGGATTTGTGCCCTTGAACCGCGCCGCAACCTGATTGTCGCCAAAGGCACGCAGTTCATAGCCGAAAGTGGTGCGTGACAGGATGAATTGCATGATCATGATCGCGAGCAGCGCCAGCCCGACGCCTAAATGCAGGTTGGTGCCGGACAGGAACGCCGGCAACCGCGACGCTTCGGGAACCTGCGCCGTCTGCAAGTAATACTCGCCCGGCGCCATCCACAGACGACTGGTCAGAAGATAAGAGAGAAGATAGACGATGATATAGTTCAGCATCACCGTCGACACGATCACGTCGACATTGAACCGCGCCTTGAGCACACCAGCCAGTCCACCCATCAGCGCCCCACCCAGGGCGCCCGCCAGAATGACGGCGATAACCATAAGAAACGGAGGGAGGTCGAACAGGGTGGTGATGAAATAGGCCATCATGGCTCCGGCGAAAAGCTGACCTTCCTGACCGATGCTCCAGATACGGGTGCGAAATGCGATACCGGCAGCAAGCCCGGTAAAGACCAGAGGTGTCGCCTGTATCAGCGTGCCCTCAAAGCTTTCCCAATCGCCAATGGCGCCGATCCGGAGCGCCTCGAACGATTCCAGCGCGTTAAATCCCAGCACTTCCAGCAGCAAGGCCGACGCGACAAAGGCGAGCGTGATCGCGAAGGCGGCCTGAACCACCAGTCCGATCAATCCCATTTCGGGGCGTTTCTCGATCCTAAACGACTTTGACATAGGGTTTCCCATCCGATTGCGCAGCGGCGTCGCGCTGTCCGGCCATCAGCAGCCCGAGTTTCTGGATATCCACCTCGTCCGAGCGGAAAACACCCATGATCTCGCCTTTGAAAACAACGGCGATCCGGTCGGAAAGTGCCAGAATATCCTCCAGTTCTTCGGAGGCCAGAACGATGGCAAAACCGTCGCGGCGCTTTTCCAGCAGCATCTGGTGGACATATTCGATCACGCCCACGTCCAGTCCGCGTGTCGGCTGATTGGCCAGAATGCAGCATGAGGCGGACCAGAATTCGCGGGCCAAGATGATCTTTTGCGCGTTGCCGCCCGACAGGGTGTCAGTTCGGGCGTGAGGCCCAGGTGTGACGATGCCGAACCGCTTGATCGCTTCGTTGGCAAAATTCAGGATGCGTCGGAAATTCAGCAGCGGGCCGTCCGAAAACCGCGGGTTCTTCTGCAACCCGAGGATCGTGTTCTCGGCCACGCTGAAACTGCCCACCAATCCCGCGCGAAACCGGTCGTCCGGGATATATCCGATACCATGTTCCACCATCTGCCTTGGGTTCTGGTGAGTGACATCCTCACCGTGTAGCCAGATCTGGCCCGAGTCCGTGTCACGTACGCCCATCAGGGCTTCGAATAATTCGTTCTGACCGTTGCCTGACACACCCGCGATACCCAGAATTTCATGAGCATGCACCTTGAAACTCATGCCCTTGACGGCGTGCTGGTCCTTGTCGTTTCGGACACGCAAACCGGCCACCTCAAGGATGGTTTCACCAGGTTCCATATCCTCACGCTCGGCTTGCAACATGACCGGCCGGCCAACCATCATCGAGGTCAGATCTTCTTTGGTCACATCCGCCGTGCGCACGGTGTCGACGATCTTACCCCGGCGCAGAACCGCGACGTGGTCGGATTGCATGACCTCGTTCAGCTTGTGCGAGATCATGATAATCGACAGCCCATCGCCGGTCATCCGACGGATAATTCGAAACAGCTTGTCCGACTCCTGCGGGGTCAGCACTGCCGTCGGCTCGTCAAGGATCAGCAGTTCGGCCCCGAGATAGAGCGCTTTGACAATCTCGACCCATTGCTGCTCACCCACCGACAACTGCCAGATCTTGGCGTCCAGATCGAGGTCGATGTCATATCGGCCGCAGAGGTCCCGAACCCGGCGTTCCGCTTCTTCAACGCCCAGTGCCCAGCCATGTTCGTGCGTCCCCAAAACGATATTTTCAATAACGCTCATCGGGGTGACCAGAACGAAATGCTGGTGAACCATTCCTATCCCGCAGGCAATCGCGTCGCGTGGAGAGTGGAATTCCACTTCTTTGCCTTCGTAGAAAATCCGTCCTTTGTCGGCTTGATAAAAACCGTACAAGCAGGATGACAGCGTGGATTTACCGGCCCCGTTTTCGCCCAAAAGGCACAGGATTTCTCCGCGTTCGACCTGAAAGGACACGTCGCTGTTGGCGATGACGGGCCCGAACGTTTTGGTCAAACCCTCCACGCGCAGGTGCGGTGGGTTGGCAACTGCGTTCATTTTCGTTTCCCCGATCTGGTTAAGTGAGGTTCCGAACGGTCAGCCCGGAACCCAGCAGTCGGTTACGCGTCAGTCCGAGGCCGGCACGTCAAGCACCAGCGGAACCTCGAGCGTGCCCGCGATGATATCTGCCTTGGCCTGTTCGATCTGGTCCTTCAGATCGGCGGGCACCTTGTCGGCCAAATCATGATAGGGTGAAATGTCGCTGCCACCGTCGGCCAGCCCGAACCAGACAGGCTCGGTATTGCCGTTGAACGACCCGCCATCGGATTTTGCCTTGACCCATTCGTCCAGCACCCATTCAACCGCAGGGTCCCAGATCAATTCGGTGCCGCTCAGGACAACATCTGGCGCCATCGAATTGGTGTCCTGGAACAGGCCAAAGCACAAGATGCCCCGATCACGGCAAGCTTCGTACACCTCGCCGGCAAGCTGATAAACAACATCGGCCCCGGCCGCGTTTTGCGCATAGGTCGCCTCGATAGCCAGTTGCGGGTCATACCAGCTTTCGATGAAACTGATTTTGACTTTGGCGTCCGGGTTCACCGCCTGCGCACCCGCCTTGTAGGCATTCAATTGATCATTGATGTCATCTGCGGGAAAGCTGCCGACGGCACCAAGCACGCCCGTTTCGGACATTCCCGCGCCCAGCATGCCCAAAAGGTAGGCGGCCTCGTGAACACGGCCATAAAGAAGATAGTGGTTCGGGCCGGTGTTGTAATTTCCGGACCCAAGGGACACAAACATCGTATCCGGATACTTGCCCTGCAGGTTCTTGATCTGATCGCTATGTGCGGTGGCGCTGATAATGATGTCGTACTTGCCGGATTTGGCCAGCAGGTTCATCACAGTTTCTGCTTCCTCGCCATAGACCGCGTCTTTGGAGTCATATGACACGTTGAGGCCGTGCTTGTTATCCGCCCCCACGCGGTCCAGCGCCTCTTCGACAACTTTATCCCAACCGGATTCCGGGCCAACCGAGTACATCAGGGCGATGTTCACATCAGATTGAGCCATAACCATGCCACCGGCCAGCATCGTGACGGATGCGGCGGCGCCAAAAACGGCCGCCTTCGTCTTATTCAGTAGATTTGCTGGATACATTGATAATATCCTCCTCTGCCGCGTGTTTTGATTTCTTTTTCTTTTGTCTTGCCGCCGATTACTCGGTCATTTCAGGCGCACCCAAATTGAACAGGCGCACCAGAGCCCGGCGGTACTGGATCGAGAATTTGTCTGCCGGAATGTGAAGCTCTTCCGCGATATTCAGCGGGACTTCTTCCGGTTTTTGGCTTTCGACAAGGGCCAGATCTTCTTCGTTCGTGACCAGCTGATATTCGGCATAGTCCTCGGCGGTTGCCCCCGGGATATTCGTCTGCGAAATCTGGAAGATCGCCGTTTCATGGGCGCTGATCGGAGTACCGATGTCATAGAAATGGCTGGTGACGTGTCCGCCATCATCGGTCTTGTAGTCCACCTGTAAATCCGTGGCGAAAGGGAAGGTGAAGAAGTGCGTGTAGTACACCTCGCGCTCGCGTTCGCCTTCATCGTCGTTGTAACCGCGTTCAACCTCGATATAGGGCATTTCCATGCGCATCCCGTTGTCGTCGAGTTCGAGCTTGTAGTCGATGATTTCCGGACGTTCCCGATTGCCGAACGTTTTCATATGCACCCAGGAAATATGGGCGAGATCGTTAAAGTTCTCGACATGCCGGCTGGCAGAGGCTTTCCAGAGGCCCTCCGGGATTTCGATGGTCAGCCATTCGTCACCGGCATTCTCCAAAAGCGGCCATTCCGGGATCGGGCGGATTGCCTCGGGTTTCAGACACACCCAGACAAGGCCATACCGTTCCTGCGCCCGATAACTGATCAACCGAATGGATTTCGGGATCGGTTTTGACTGGTCCGGCATGGACGGGACTTTTGTACACTCACCGTCCTTGTTGTAGTGCAGTCCGTGAAACGGGCAGACGATGTTTTTGCAGTCCTCGTCCATCCAGCCCAGACTCAAGGCAGCGCCGCGGTGAACACACAAATCCCGCGCTGCGGCGATCCCGTCGACGGTGCGATAGATTACCAGATCGACATCCAGAAGCTTGGCCTTGGCGGGTTTGTCCTTGACCTGAGACGAAAAGGCGACCGGATGCCAAAACCCGGCCAGAATGTGCCAATCGTTTTCCGGAAACGTACAATTTCTGGGTAATTCTGAAAGCTGCTTCTTCTCGGTCGACAAGAACATTGTCTTCTCCCTGTTTGGCTCAGAAACGGAGCGGCATCTCATCGCGACGACCTACCGGTCAGACCGAGCGGACCATCCCCTGGCTATGACATCAGGAAGAAAAAGGGGGACTCAAAACGCAACAATCGGTTACATATTTTGCACTGATAGTACTGTTTTACTGCGCTGATAGTGTCAGTTTTAGGTATTTCGACGGTGTCGTACCGTACTTTCGTGAGAAAGCCCGCCTGAATTGAACTGAGTTGGCAAACCCGAAACGGTACCCTACATCACCCGCATCCAGCTTCTTGTTCTTGTTGCGGGTGATGAATAGCGCGCTTTCCTCAAGTCTGCGGTTCAACACGTATTTCGAGACGGTCTGCCCTTCGGTGCTGAACAAATAATGCAGGTAGCGCGGCGATATCGAATGGTCATCGGCGACTCGGGTCGGAGTCAGGTCGATATCGCCCAAATGGCGGTCGATATATCCCTTGATCTGCCGTAGCCTCTGACGTGCAATCTGGCTGCGTCGGCTGCTGGCATCGCCGCGCATTTGAGTAATGATCGCGCAGATCATTTCGATTGAGGTATGGACAAAAATATCGCGGGCCGCGTCTGACAAATTTGGAACGTCATCCGGCATTGCCGAGAGCAGTGCCCGCAAGGTCCTGAACCCGGGCGTGGCTTCTGAGATAAGCACGGCACAGATCTCTTCCGGATCGTCCACGTGCATCAATGCCGTTTTCAATGGGATACTGATCAACCAGGCGGTGGTTGGTTCCCGCTGAGTGTATACCATCGGTGACCGGGTGACATGAAAAACCGCGTCACCAGGGCCAAGCTCCACATATCTTCCGAATTGATTGAATTCGCATCGCCCGCTGGTTGGAATCGTCAGAACAAGTCTTTTGCGCTGTGCTTTGCTAAGTTCGACATCTGTCTGTTCTGCCTGGTAAGGTGGTGCACTGAAAAAGGTCATTCCCAGATCGCCAAGTTCCCAAGTCTTGCTGAAGCCCTTGAATGCATTTGGGTTTTCACAATGCACGATCATCGGGCTGCTGAAGCGCCACATCTTCTCGGTCCACAGATCGAACGAGTCGAAATGGAATGTGTTCACATTTAGGGACATTGTTTGACCCGCCATCGTTACAGGGACGCGCAAGAGAAGGTAACAAGGGGTTAAAGCGCAGTTGTCCAGTTCCTCAGCAGGCTATCAGGCATTGCGGTTTTTCCGCAATATTTCCTGATGAATGAACGCGGCCCGAAAATTCCTGAATGGCTCTGCTATGCTACCCGAGCATTTCACTCGCTGGTCGGAACTTTGGTATCAATCCCCGGAGTTGCTGTTGCAGTACATCATGAGAATTCGATGCCAGGCATTCGGGTTTGGATTGAAAAAGCATGAGAGTGAACGATTTGATGATTCCGCCGCAAACTCTGGGCGTAGCTGTCGTTCAGCCGATAATGGCGTGAGGGTCAAACGCCAAAAGATTGCTACAGATCCGCGTCATCGAGTGTCAGAAATAATGCGCGTTGTTTTCCTTAAGAAAGTTCGAGTCTTTCATTTCTCGGGTCTCTGGGGTTTGCGCCCATCCGCTCAAGGATGGAATTCGGCGGGGAGCTGACCGCCAAATCTTGCGGTTAAGTCAATCGAAAGGGCGTGCAGGGTGGTCAAAATTTCTGGCAGTGGTTCGTTTCCGGCGCGGCCTTCGGGAACGGCAATCGCAATGGCTCCCAGCGCCACCTGATCAAATCCAAATATTGGGTGCCGCATAACCATAGACGCCGTTTTCATAGCTTCCATTGCTGTTGGCCCAACCGGTTTGGCTGACTGTCGCGACCAGCTCTTTGATTTCGGTCGGGTCAGTCAGCGTGGTGTTCGTGTATCGCGTATGTTCTTCCTGCGCGAGAGGGTCCAACAAGTAGGGTAGACCAAAGCTGAGCACGCACAGGCCCGAAGCGGTGGCATCGATCGGAGGAATCTCGCTGGGATCGAGGCTGACACGTACATTGTGGCACGTCGTTTCGACCACCAGCGCGGTTAGAAGAGAATCTTTTTCAAGCAGCGAAAGATGCAGGCTTTCGCCCACGTCCCACGTAGAGGCCTGCATTCTTTGGTGGGCACTTTCTATCCCGGGACGGGCGATTTGGCGCAACGCCGCCAGGTGCAGCGCGGCGGGGCCGCATAGGAATTGGTCATGGGGTTCTGTTCGATCAGCCCGTATTCCTCGAGCGCCCGTAGATGGCACAGCGCAGTGGCTTTGTTCAATCCGGACAACCGCGCAAACTGACTTAACCCGATTTCCGGTCGGGCGTTTGAGAAATAATGGAGCATTTTCAGAGCGTTCAGGCCGGTACCTATGTGTTTCGTATCCTCCCGCCAAGGTAATACTTGACAGAACAACCTTAACAAAGCAACATTATTAATGCTAATGCGGTTCATATAACGAACCACTTACAGGAGGTGTCAATGAAAAAGTTTCTTGCAACTGCAGCCTTTGTTGCGTCAGCGACGGCTGCGCTGGCTGAATATCCTGAAAAACCTGTTTCCTTTGTCGTTCCGTGGCCCCCGGGTGACTTGGAAGACGTCCTGACGCGGATCATCGCGGACGAGTTCCAGGCGATGTATGGTGTTCCCGCCGCGGTCGTGAACAAGCCCGGCGGTGGCGGCGGCCCGTTCCCCGGCGCTGTCGAAGTGGCAACCGCTCCGGCGGATGGCTATACCATCGGGTCCTTCGTGACGGACGTTCCCGTCGGCGGCCCCCAGATCGGCATTCCCGAACTGTCCCCCAACCCGTTCGAGCCAATCGGCATTTTCATGACCTATCCCTTCGTGATCGCGTCGAGCAAAGACGCCGCATTCGCGACCTGGGAAGAACTGGTCGCCTATGGCAAGGAAAACGACGTGGCGCTGGGTCATTTTGGGTCGTTCCTGCCGCCCACCCAGGTGACGTTTGCCGCCGCGATCAGTTCGGGCTTTGATTTTGCAAGCGAAGCTGCATTTGATGCGCTGGACTGCAACACTCTGGCCTCCGGCGATGTCGACGTGATCAACACCACGTTGCAGCTGATCCTGCCCTGCCTGGACGACGTCAACGTTCTGGCCAGCATTGGCAACGAGCGCATTAGCCTGACACCGGACACGCCAACGGTCAGCGAACTGCACCCTGATCTGAATGTGGCGCTTTGGAACGGTCTGTTTGTCCACAAGGACACCCCGGCAGAAGCGCGCGAAAAAATCGCGGTCGCTGCACAAAACGCGCTGCAGACCGAAAAGGCACAGAACCTGATCGGTGAGACCGGTGTTCTGATTTACTGGCTGGATGCCGACGCATCAAACGCCCAGATCGAAAGTGACAGTGAAACGATTGGTGCCATCCAAGCCCTCGTGGGCGAATAAAGGAACCACAGGGTCGCGCGGGAGCTCTTCGCGCGACTTTTTCAGCGGTTAGGGAGGGGACTATGATAGCTAAAACACTTCAGGACATGTTCAAACGATACCGCCGACCCGGCGATGTTGTTTTTGCTTTGGCCTTTCTGGTTTTTGCTGTTTTCCTGCTGACCCAACTGGGTGAGCAGACCCAGGTCGTCAAGCGAACCAAGTGGTTTGCACAACCCGGCTTCTGGCCAATGGTCTCGCTTTGGGCAATGGCAATCTTTGCCTTTCTGCACTGGCTCAGCTCGGCCATATCTGACCGTATTCCGGGGCGCTGGCCCGAAGTGGCATTTTGGCTGCGGTCCTTTGAATACGTCGCCTATTTTCTGATCTATGTCGCGGTCGTCCCGCTTTTGGGATACCTGCCATCGACCGTTCTGTTCGCGGTTTTTCTTGCAATCCGAACCGGGTTCCGGAGCGCCGGGGCCATTGGCCTAGCGGCAGCGTTTGGTATCGCAGTGACGGTCATCTTCCGCGCCTTTCTGCAGGTCAAAATTCCGGCAGGCGCCGTCTATGAATACCTGCCGGACTCCGTACGCGCCTTTGCGCTGACTTATCTCTGAGGTGCGCCATGGAAACGTTTCTGTCCGGGCTTTCTATTCTGACGCAATGGCAGGTGATCGTTGCCCTTCTGATCGGCTCGATCGGTGGGGTCATCATCGGCGCGCTGCCCGGTGTCGGCGCGGCTGTGGCCATCGCCATCCTTTTGCCTGCTACATTCGCGTTCGAACCTATTGTTGGGCTGACGCTGCTGCTGGGCATCTATGGCTCGTCCATGTATGGCGGCGCCATTCCGGCCATTCTGATCAACACGCCGGGCACGGCGGTGAACGCGCTAACCACCTATGACGGCTATCCGATGACCAAACGCGGACAAGGGCACCGTGCGCTGTCACTGGCCTACTCTGCATCCTTCTTTGGCGGCGTTTTCGCCATCATCTGCCTGATGATCCTGTCTCCGGTTCTGGCGTTGATCGCACCGCATTTCGGCAGCCGCGAGATTTTTCTGGCCGCCCTTCTGGGGATCATTCTGGTGATCCTTGCACACCGCGGGCAGATTTTTGCGGCTGGTATGCTGGCGGCCTTCGGGATCTTCCTGAACACCGTCGGGCTTGAGCCGGTCAAATACACCCGCCGTTTTACCTTTGACCAAAGCTGGCTGGCCTCTGGCGTTGACCTGATCGTGGTCGTGCTGGGCCTGTTTGCGATCAGCCAGGCGCTGCTGTTGTTGCTGGAAAAGAACCACACACCGGGCGAAGCGCATGTCAGCGGCAACATCTTTGCCGGTCTCAAGGAACTGCTGGGCATCAAACGCGTTGCCACCGTATCCTCGAGCATCGGCGTGTTCATGGGCATGGTGCCGGGCACGGGTGAGTTTACCTCGCAATTCCTGTCCTACACCTATGCGCAGAAAACCTCGAAAGACCCCGACAAATTCGGGGATGGCTCACCCGAAGGGCTGGTGGCGTCCGAGGCCGCCAACAACGCCGTACCCGGCGCGGCCATGATCCCGCTGCTGGCGCTGGGTATCCCGGGCGAGGCGCTGACCGCGATGATGCTATCGGTGTTCTACGTGCATAACGTCATCCCCGGCCCCCAGTTGTTTGAAAACCAGATGGACTTTGTGATGGCGCTGTATATGGCGTTGATCCTGCTCAACGTCATCGTTCTGGTGTTCCTGCTGTTCTCGACAAACCTGTTGCTGAAGATCATCCAGATCCCAACCCGGTTCCTGGGCATCCTGATCCTGATCCTGGCCTTTGTCGGCGTCTATAGCCTGCGCAACTCGATCACCGACTGCGCCATTGCCGCCGGGTTTGGTGTGTTCGGCCTGATCCTCAAACGGCTGGACTTGCCGATTGTGCCGATCATCCTGGGCATGGTTCTGGGCGGCATCATGGAAGTCAAACTGCGCAGCGCCATGGCTCGGGTCAAATCACCGCTCGATTTCGTCGACCGCCCGATTGCCGCGATCCTGACAGCGCTGATCGTATTGATCCTGCTGCTTCATCTCCGCACGCTGTACTTTGAATTCCGCAACAAGCTGAAACCCGAGCCGACCGCGCTACCGGTCGATTCCGATCACCCCAATCAGCAAGGGTAACCCTGCCATGAACCAATCCGACATTGACGCCCTGCGATCTCAGGTTCTGTCCCCCCGTTCGCACTTCATCGGGGGTCGCTGGATCGCTGCCTCGGAAGGCGGTCACCGGGATGTGTTGTCGCCGATTGATGGCACGGTTCTGACCCAGATTGCCGAAGGCACACCAGCGGATATGGAGGCAGCGATTGCCGCCGCTCGGGTCGCGTTCGAAGATGGCCGCTGGTCACGCCGATCCCCGGCCGAGCGCAAGAAAGTGCTGCTGAAACTGGCCGATCTGATCGAAAAGCACGCCCTCGAACTGGCGGTTCTGGGCGTGCGCGACAACGGCACCGAGATTACCATGGCCATGAAGGCCGAACCGATGTCGGCGGCCGGCACATTCCGCTATTACGCCGAGGCGATTGACAAGGTCTATGGCCAGATCGCCCCCACGGCCGAAAGCGTGTTGGGCCTGATCCATCACGCGCCGGTTGGGGTCGTTGGCGCGATTGTGCCTTGGAACATGCCGCTGATGATCGGCAGCTGGAAACTGGCCCCGGCGCTGGCCACAGGCAACTCGGTGGTGTTGAAACCGGCCGAAAGCGCGTCCCTTTCGCTGCTGAAGCTCGCCGAACTGGCGGCTGAGGCCGGAGTGCCCGACGGCGTGCTGAACGTCGTCACCGGCTCGGGCCGGGTGGTGGGTGAAACGCTGGCGCTATCGATGGATGTGGACATCATGGTGTTCACCGGCTCGGGCGCGACAGGTCGGCGGCTGCTGGAGTATTCGGCACGCTCGAACATGAAACGCTGCTATCTGGAACTGGGCGGCAAATCCCCCAACATCGTCTTCAACGACGCCCCGGACCTGAGCGATGCCGCCAAAGTATCGGCGGGCGGCATTTTCCGCAACGCCGGCCAGATTTGCATCGCCGGATCTCGTCTGCTTGTACAAGAGGACATTCACGACGAATTTGTTGCCGAACTTGTCAAACATGCCGAAGCGATGCGCGTCGGCAACCCACTGGACCTGGACACGCAAATCGGCGCGGTTCATTCACTGCCCGAACTGGACTCCAACCTGGAATTCGTCGCCAAGGCCGAAGCCGAAGGCGCCGAGCGTCGCACAGGTGGCGGCCGCATTCTTGAGGAAACCGGCGGTTACTATATGGCGCCGACCGTAATGACCGGAGTGAAGCCCGCCGACAACCTGTTCCAGAACGAGGTGTTTGGCCCGGTTTTGGCCGTGACGCCCTTCAAGGAAGAGGACGAGGCGATACAGTTGGCCAACTCCACGGTCTACGGTCTGTCCTCGGGCGTATGGACGTCGAACCTGAGCCGCGCGCACCGCATGATCGCGGGTATCCGCGCAGGCGTCGTGCACGTGAACACCTATGGCGGGTCTGACCTGACCGTGCCGCTGGGTGGGGTGCGTCAATCGGGCAACGGGCATGACAAGTCTCTGCACGCGCTCGAGAAATATCTCGACCTGAAAACCGCATGGATAAAACTCTGACCAAGGGCCAAACGCATGACGCTTCCCCCGAAATCCGCCGAGCTTGTTGAACGCCGGGCCATACTGCTAGGCCCGAATGTTTCGACTTTTTATGATGAGCCGCTTCATATCGTGAAGGGCGACGGTGTCTGGCTGTGGGATGCGGACGGGCGCAAATATCTGGACTGCTACAACAACGTGCCGCATGTCGGCCACTGCAACCCGCGCGTGGTCGACGCGATCTGCCGTCAGGCGTCGGCGCTGAACACCCATACCCGCTATCTGCACGACGGTATTCTGGACTATGTCGAAAAGCTGACCGGCACGATGGACACGACGCTGGACACAGCCATCCTGACCTGCACCGGGTCCGAGGCAAACGACATCGCCCTGCGCATGGCCGAGGGCATGACCGGCAAACGCGGCATCATCGCCACGGATGCCACCTATCACGGCAACACTTCACTTGTCAGCCAGCTGAGCAAATCGAACGTGCCGACCGTTGGCTTCGGTTTGAATCAGTATTTCCGGTTTGTGGAGGCACCCGACAGCTATCGCGCTCCCGACCCGGACGGCAACAGGTTTGCCGATGCCGTGGCCGAACAGATTGCCGAGCATGAAAAATCCGGCATTGGTTTCGCCGCCTTGGTGGTCTGCCCATACTTCCTGAACGAAGGCTTCCCCAACCATCCCGACGGCTGGCTGAAACCGGTGGCCGAGGTAGTGCGCAAGGCCGGTGGCCTGCTGATCTGTGATGAGGTGCAATCCGGCTTTGGCCGCACCGGCACCCATATGTGGGCGCATCAGAAAATGGGCGTGGTGCCGGACATCATGACAATGGGCAAACCGATGGCCAATGGCCATCCAGTGGGCGGCGTGGTGACGCGCAGCGAAATCCTGATCACGTTTCGCAAGGGCTATCGGTACTTCAACACGTTCGGCGGCAACCCGGTCTCTTGCGTCGCAGCCATGGCGGTGCTGGAAGAGATTGAGGACAAGAACCTTGTCGCCAATGCCAAGGTGGTGGGCGATCACGCCCGCGTGCGTATGACGGCGCTGCAAAAGAAGTATGATTTTATCGGCGACGTGCGCGGCTCGGGCCTGATCTTCGGGGCCGAAATGGTGCTGGATCGTCAAAGCAAGGAACCAGCCAGTGAATTCACCGATCGGGTGATCAATGCGATGCGGCACCAGGGGATCATCCATTCAAAACTGGGCCGCCACAAGAACACGCTCAAGATCCGGCCACCGATGCCCTTCTCGAAAGAGAATGCCGATCTGCTGTTTGACACACTGGACGAGGTTTTGGCCGAAACCCCGCTGACCCTATGACCCGGATTGTCGAGCAAGCCCTGACCCTTTGGGGCATGGACGACGCTGAATGGTCGCTGGTCGCAGCCCGTGAAAACCATGTCTATCGGGTTCAGACCGGCGGGAAAGGCTTTGCCCTGCGCCTGCACCGTCAGGGGCTGCATTCGGACGCCGCCCTACGGTCCGAACTGCAATGGATTATCGAGCTTGGCGCCAATGGTGTCAGTGTGCCCACGCCCGTGCCGGCCAAGAACGGACGCTATCTGCATCTGCTGGACCGCGTTCAGGTCGATATGCTGGACTGGCTGTCAGGTCGCCCGCTGGGATCGACCGAAACCGGGATCGACCATGACGACCGCACCGGGAAATTCCGGGCCCTCGGGCGCGAGATGGCAAAGCTGCACGAGACCAGCGATGTCTGGACCCGGCCAGATGGCTTTACGCGTTGGTCCTGGGACCGTGCCGGGCTGCTGGGCGATGCCCCTCTGTGGGATCGATTTTGGGAGAACCCCACGCTTTCGGACGAGGATCGCGCCCTGTTCGCCGCGTTCCGCGAGACAGCAAACAGCCACTTGCAACAGATCGAAAGTCAGCTGGATTATGGCCTGATCCACGCCGATCTAGTGCGCGAAAACGTGATGATCCACGGCGAAAAGCTCTGGTTGATTGATTTCGACGATGCGGGGTTTGGGTTCCGCCTGTTCGACCTCGCCACAACGCTGCTGAAAAACCTGCGCGAGCCTGACTACGACGCTCTGCAAGAAGCCCTGATTGAGGGATACCGGTCAGAACGGGCGTTCGACACTAAGCATCTCGATCTGTTCATGGCCCTGCGCGCAGCCACGTATGTCGGGTGGATATCGTCCCGGATGGACGAAGATGGGTCACAGGCACGCAATACGCGGTTCGTTGAAACCGCCCGGGGACTGCTGACGCACTACCTCGGATAACACGCATGGACGGGAGGAAACCAATGACCAACAAAACGATCCTGCTGATTGGGACATACGACACCAAAGACCCCGAGATGCGGTTCATCGAGGATGCCGTACGGGCGCAGGGCGCGGATGTACTGACAATGGATGTGTCCGTTCTGGGCGATCCGGAGACGCCGACCGACATCTCGAAACACGACGTCGCCGCCGCCGAAGGCATGTCCATCGACGAGGTGATCGCGCTGGGGGACGAGAACAAGGCGTTCCGTGTCATGTCCGCCGGGGCCGCTAAAGTAGTGGCAAAGGCCTATGCCGATGGCCGTTTCGACGGAATGTTGGCCACCGGCGGCACCATGGGCACCGACCTCGCGCTGGATTGCGCGCAGGCTCTGCCGATGGGGGTGCCGAAATACATCGTCTCAACCGTCAGCTTCTCGCCGCTGATCCCGCCGCATCGGCTGGCCCCGGACATTCAGATGATCCTGTGGGCCGGGGGGCTGTACGGTATGAACTCAATCTGCCGGTCCTCGCTGGCTCAGGCCGCAGGGGCCGTGGTCGGCGCTGCCAAAGCCGCCATCGCGCCGGATCGCAGCAAACCTCTGATCGGCATGACCAGCCTTGGGTCGTCCTGCCTGCGCTACATGAAAACCCTGAAGCCAGCATTGGAAGAGCGCGGCTTTGAGGTCGCGGTGTTTCACTCGACCGGCATGGGCGGCATGGCCTTCGAGAAACTGGCTGCCGAGGGCGCTTTTGCCTGCGTGATGGACTTCTGCATGCAGGAGTTTGGCAATTTGCTGGCAGGCTCCGTTGTCTCAAGCGGAGAGGATCGCGTCACCAACGCCGGGCGCGTTGGCACGCCACAGATGGTCGCCCCCGGGGCGCTCGACCTGCTGGACTTTGCGGGCTGGCAAGAGATACCCGACCAATATGCAGACCGCCCCTTTCACGAACATAACCGCCTGATCAAAAGCTCGGTCTTCAACGGCGAGGAACGCCGGGCCTGGATACGAGAACTGGCAAACCGGCTGGAGGCAGCAACCGGGCCGGTTCATTTCTTCCTGCCGGTGCAAGGCGTCGAGGCATGGGACAAGGAGGGCGAGGAAGCCCATGACCCCGCAGCCCTTGCGGACATGGTTGATGAAGCCCGCAAGGTCATGCCGGGCCGAGTGCCGATGACTGAATTGGATGCTCACATCAACGACACCGCATTTTGTGGGGTCGTTTTGACCCAATTTGACGAATGGGTCGAGACTGGGGTTATCAGTCGAGGTTAGCAGGCGTTTTTGCGTGAACAAGACTATTCGCGAGGCGTAACGGGCACTTGTAGCTTCGACGGTAAACCGTTTGCCCCACGAGTCCGTCACGTCTCAAATCAGAAGGTGTGATTAGTCGCTGCGAACGGGTGATCCTCCCCCTCTGAAGTGGTCCGCCGTTATGGTTAAGAAAACGGAGGAACCA
>NZ_WPZL01000039.1 GCF_013031245.1 Ruegeria lacuscaerulensis | reverse complement strand
CTTGTTTCGACGTCGTGAAAGCATGAAATCAAGCGTCTTTCCGTGTTTGTCCACAGCCCGATAGAGATAGACCCAAGCGCCTTTAACTTTGATATAAGTTCTTTAATTGAGCAGCAGCTCTCGTTGAGATTAGTCCAGTATCGACCACCTGCAAGGTTCTTTCCGAAGTCATCCCATTGGCGCTTCATCTCGGCGTTCAAGGCATCAACCCCCAAAGGTTTCATGCGCGGTCTGGATTGTGAGCCGCATGTAGATCGAACGGGTTCGGTCGACAGCCTGCCGTGTTGGTCGATACGGCAACTCGTGAACGGTTGGTCTGCTACTTTCTTGGCTATGTCTCCTTCGTTTGAAAGGTTGATCCGTTTGTCCAGATGGCGTGCATCAGGACCGCAAGTTTTCGTGCCAGGGCGACAACAGCTTTCTTGTGGCTGGTGCGGGCTTTGAGAGACCGGGCCCATCTCTGTAATTCCAATCCATTGCCTGGTTTCACGCGGTTCAGCAGACTGCTCGCGGCCTCGTTTAGTGTCGAGCGCAGCATGGGATCGCCGCGCTTCGATATTCTGCCGCCATGGTCAATATCCCCCGACTGATATCGCCGGGATGTCAGGCCGAGATAAGCCCCGACCGATCTTGATTTTGCAAATCGGCTTGGATCGTCGATGGTCGCGACAAAGGTCACGGCACTCACGGGACCAACACCCGGGATCGTCATCAGTCGTTGGCAGGCTTCATCGTCTTTTGCGTGGCGCATCATCTCTTTGCTCAGCGCCGCCGCTTGCCGCAGGGCCGCTGTCCGCAAGTCGAGCAAAGGCAGGATGACACTGGACAAGACCGGTCGGTCTTTCAGGATCGCGTGGATCCGTTCTTCGTAGGTTTGAAGATGCTTCGGTAACCGAAGCCCGAAACTGGCCAGCAATCCTCGGATGGTATTTTCAACATTCACACGGGACTTCAAAGCCACCTCCCGGGCCTTCAACAACGCCCGCCGCTCCTGAGCGATCCTGCCCTTGACCTCGACCTTCCTGTAGAACCCCGTCCGCGCCAGCTCGGCCAACATGGCGGCATCATTGGCATCGGTCTTGTTGTGCATCTGACTGAGAACAGCATGCGCCTGCCGCGCGTCAATGCAAACCACCGGCAGACCCCGATCCGACAGCTCAGTGTAAAGCCAGTTCGCCATTCGTCCGGTTTCGAGCACGACGCAGCGGATGGTATCAACGTATTCGCGCAACGCCCGGTAAATGACATCCGGGTCAGTGACTTTCTTAACCGCAAATACAGAGCCACCATTCCCGTCGCAGATACATATCGACGTTTCGGCTTTCGAAACGTCTAATCCAACAAAACACTGTTCCATCTTGCTCTCCTTTCGCTGTTTCGGTGCAATCATGCACCAGCCAAGAGAGCTGCCGCTCAATTACTCAGAGTTTCGTTTCGTCCATTCTCCAGGAGCGGTCGCATGGTCGTTTGCGGCGGCGCGCTGTTTCTGCAATCGCGCCGGAATACCGTGTGACCCATCGGTTCAGCGTGGTGTGATCGACCGATACGCCGCGTTCGGCCATGATTTCTTCCAGATCCCGGTAGGAAACACCGTAGCGGACATAAAAAAAGACCGCGAACAGGATCACATCCTTCGGATACTGCGCACCCTTGAAAGAAATCATAGACCAACCTTCAACTGGATAATGCCGTTCGCCACACAGGCGCTAACGCGATGAAGGTCAAGGGTCAAAAGTTTGCAACAGATCCCACTGACCCGCCCCGACGGGGTGCAGGCCCGAGGAGACGTCTTTGACCACGTCCACAAACTCATCCACCACTCTCGAGTTCCCCGCCGCCCGTCGCGCAACGTAGAGTTCGATGCGTTGGTCGTCCGTTTGGTACGGGATGCAACTTAAGTGCGCAGGCGCCAGAGCGCGGATCCAGGCCGGCACCAGCCCGATGCCAACCCCGTGCGCCACCAGCTGCAACATGGTGGATTTGTCGATGACTTCGCAGGCGATGTTCGGTTGCCATCCAAAGGCGCGATAGCTGTTCCAGAGCAGGTCGTGAAGGATCGGGCGCGCGTGTTTGGGAAAACCGATAATCGGATGATCCCGGATATCCGACGCTGACAGCGATTCCCGGCCTGCAAGTTCCGATGCGGATGGCAAAACCACAACAGCGCCCTGCTGGTACAAAAGGTCAGCTTGCAGAAACTCGTCCTCAGGAGGCTTGCGGACAAAAGCGATGTCGGTGCGGTGATTTGCAAGCTCTTGCGTATGGTAGTCCGAAGATGAAATTTCAAGAATTTCCACATGCACCGAAGGTTGCCGTTTGCGGAACTCCATCAGCGCGGGCGGCAGCAGCATTGAGATCGCCTCATCAACGCCGCTGACGCGCAAGGTCTTCAGCCCACTGTCTGCTGTGTGCCGGGCCTTGGAAACGGATCTGTCGATGTCCGCCAGAATCCGCTTGGCGTCGCGCAGGAATTCGGATCCCGCCTGTGTCAGGCTGACCTGTCGGGTTGTCCGAAAGAACAAGGCAAAGCCCAACTCGTGTTCCAGCGCGGAAATACGGTCGGACAGGGCCGGTTGACTGAGGCCGAGGCGTTCGCCCGCCTTTCGAAAATGCAACTCTTCGGCGACGGCCACAAAGCACTGAAGTTGGCGAAGTTCCAAGTCAAACTGTCCTAACTACTGTATGACACGCACCCGTTGCCGTTCACCCAACCTGCTTTCAAATTTGCGGATCGCGTCCGCGAATTCCAGCGAATTCAGGGTGTCGTCCCGCCCCTCAAGATGGGCGGTCTGTGTCGCGTCGTCCATATCAAACGGCAGCTCTGCCTCGCCCATTCTGATGACCCGGTTTTCGATATCAATCGTATAGCTGACACCATCCTCATGCGTCGCTGCCTGCATCAGCTGATCCCGGACCTCGGGACTGACGATGGGCAAAGCAAGGCCGTTCTTGCGCGCATTGTCGTAGAAAATGCCCGCAAAGCTGGTGCCGATGATGCCCTGAATGCCCAGTTGAACCAGTCCCCAGACCGCGTGTTCCCGGCTGGACCCGCATCCGAAATTGTCGCCAACAACCAATATTCTGGCCTCATGCCACGGGTGCGTGTTCAGCACGAATTCCGAGCGCGGTGTATCATCGTCGTGAAACCGCAGATCGGCGAATGTGCCATCCGCCAGCCCTTCGCGCGTGATCGTGATCAGAAAGCGTTTGGGCATGATCACATCGGTATCAACGTTGGCAAGCGGCAGGGCGGCGGCGAGCCCATGAACAGTTTTAGGCATCTTATTCCGCTCCTTCGCTCAAAAATTCGCGGACATCCGCGATACGGCCATGAATGGCGGCGGCGGCCACCATCTCCGGGCTCATCAGATGGGTGCGTGCACCGCGGCCTTGCCGACCTTCGAAATTGCGGTTGGTTGAGGACGCAATCCGTTCGCCATCCATGGCGATATCGTCATTCATCGCAAGGCACATCGAACAGCCGCTTTCGGGGCGCCAGTCAAAGCCTGCCTCGATAAACACCCGGTCGATCCCCTCAGCCTCGGCCTGTAGGCGGGTATAGGTCGAGCCGGGCACGACGATGGCGTTCACCGATCCGGCGACCTTCTTGCCTTTCAGGATTGTGGCTGCGGCGCGCAAATCCTCGATACGGCTGTTGGTGCACGAGCCGATAAAGGCGCTGTCGATCTCGATATCGGTTACCGCCTGACCCGCCTGCAGGTCCATGTAGTCCAGCGCCCGGTTCAGCGCCTCGCGTTCCTTGGGCGTCATGCCCTCGGTCTCGGCGGGGACTGAGCTGTCGACGGGAACCGACTGATCCGGGCTGGTGCCCCAACTGACAAGCGGGGCAATGTCGGCGGCGTCGATCTCGAACACCGTGTCATACTCCGCGCCCGCGTCCGAGTTCCAGTCCTGCCCGCCAAAATCCAGCGTACCGCTATGCGCGCGCCCCTTGATTGTCTCAAGCGCCTTTTGGTCAGCCCCGATCAGGGCGGCCCGTCCGCCCAACTCGACCGCCATGTTGCAGATTGTCATCCGCCCGGACATTTCCTGCGCGCGGATAGCCGAGCCGGAAAACTCGACGGCATAGCCATTGGCACCGCCCGCACCGACCACCTGAACGACCTTCATGATGATGTCCTTGGCGGTCACACCGGGGGCAAGATCGCCATCAATTTTGACCAGCATGGTCTTCAGCCGCTTATAGCGCAGGGTTTGCGTCGCCAGCACATGTTCGACCTCGGACGTACCGATGCCAAACCCCAGCGCCCCAAAGGCCCCATAGGTGGTGGTATGACTGTCACCGCAGGCAATTAGCATCCCTGGTGCGACAAGCCCCTGTTCCGGGACAACAACATGCTCAATCCCTTGGCGGCGGTCGCCCAGGCCGTAGAAGGCGATGTTGTGCTTTTTGCAATTGGCTTCCAGATTATCGATCAGCAACTTAGAGGCCGCATCATGCGGATCGCGCTGCCGTGTGGCATTCACGTGGTCGACCACCGACAAATGGGCCTCGGGCCGCCAAACGGAAAGACCTTTCTGATCCAGCCCGGAAAAGGCCTGCGGGCTGGTGTATTCGTTCATGATGTGGAAATCGACATAGATCAGCATGTCGCCGTCAGGCAGATCGCAGACCTTATGTGCGTCCACCAGTTTGTCGTAAAGCGTCCTGCTCATTCGGCAGCATCCTTCTGTTCGATCTGGCGCAGGAAAAATGCGAGCATTCGGCTTGCTATTTCCTCTGGAATCTCTTCGGCCATGTAGTGCGTGGCATCGACGGCCTCGCCCTCGACCCGGTCCGCTCGCTCCTGCCACAGCGCCATCGCATCAAAGCAGGTCTCGATCACTCCACGCTTGGCCCATAGGACCATCAGAGGTTGTTCTACCTTCCGCCCGTCGTCCTGATCGTCATGTTCGATGTCGATGGTCGCAGCGGCACGGTAGTCCTCGCACGAGGCGTGCAGGGCCTCGGGTGTGCTGAAGGCGGCGATATATTCATCGAGCGCCGCGGCGATAAAGGGGTTTTCACCCTCAGCCTGATTGAAGCATTTCAATTTCCAGAACTGCGCGGGATCATTGCCAATGATCTGTTCCGGGATGGGGTGCTTCTGAATCAGAAAGAACCAGTGCCAATAGGCAGTGGCAAACTCCTTCGAGGCATCGCGATACATTTCACGCGTCGGCGCGATGTCCAACAGGACCATCGCCTGGACATTCTGCGGATGATCCAGAGCCATTCGATGCGTGACGCGCGCACCGCGATCATGGGCGCCAACCAGAAAGGTCTTGTGCCCCTTCTGAGACATGACCGAGACCATGTCTTTTGCCATTTCGCGTTTCGAATAGGGCATATGCAGGTCATCTGACGCGGGTTTGGACGAGCGGCCATATCCGCGCAGGTCGGCGCAGATGACATGAAACTGATCTGTGAGTTGCGGGGCAACCGCATGCCACATGGCTGATGTCTGCGGATAGCCGTGCAACAGCAAAAGGCCCGGATTGCCGGGGTCGCCACCGTGGCGCACAAAAATCTTCTGCTCGCCGACATTCAAAGTCAGTTCCTCGAAATCCAGAAACATACCTGTGCGCTCCGCTAAAACGATTGGTTATTCAATATAGCCGACCTTTTCGATAATATTGATCGGATTTACTGATCAATTCTTCCGAAAAATCATCACCGCTCAAGCATGTAATCTCGATCAGCATATTTATTCAGGTCAACTCGGCCTGACTGAAAGGGAGGAAGCTATGAATATCTGGAAGACATCAAGTCTGGTTGTTGCGCTCGTTACTGGTGCAGGTTCCGCATTTGCCGCCTGTGATCCGGGCGAAGTCGTCATCAAGTTCAGCCATGTTACCAATACCGACAAGCATCCAAAGGGCATCGCAGCGTCGTTGCTGGAACAGCGCATCAACGATGAGATGGACGGAAAAGCCTGTATGGAAGTTTTTCCGAACTCGACCCTCTATAATGATGACAAGGTACTCGAGGCGATGCTGCAGGGCGACGTACAACTGGCCGCGCCGTCACTGTCGAAGTTCGAGAAGTTCACCAAGAAATTCCGCATCTTCGACCTGCCGTTCCTGTTCAAGAACATCGGGGCGGTCGATGCCTTCCAGACCTCGGACGCCGGGCAAGCCCTGCTGGATTCGATGCAGCGTCGCGGCCTTCAGGGGCTGACCTTCTGGCACAACGGCATGAAACAGATGTCGGCCAATGTTCCGCTGGTTACGCCAGCCGATGCGGGTGGGTTGAAATTCCGGGTCATGTCATCGGACGTGCTGGTGGCGCAGATGGAAGCCATCGGAGGTAGCCCACAGAAAATGGCCTTTTCCGAAGTCTACGGCGCGCTGCAGCAAGGTGTCGTGGACGGGCAGGAAAACGTCTGGTCCAACATCTACGGCAAGAAATTCTTCGAGGTACAGGACGGTATCACCGAGACCAATCACGGCATCATCGACTACCTGGTGGTGACCTCGGTCGACTGGCTGGACAGTCTGGACCCGGAGGTGCGCGAGCAATTTCTGACCATACTGGACGAGGTGACAGCCACCCGGAACTCGGAATCCTATGAGGTCAATCAAAAGAACCGTCAGGCGATCCTGGATGCGGGCGGCACCATTCGCACCCTGTCGGATGACGAACGCCTGGAGTGGGTCACTGCCATGCAGCCGGTATGGGAGCAGTTCTCGGGCGATATCGGTCAGGACTCTCTCGACGCGGCGGTCCAGATCAACTCGGGCTTTTGAGCCACACCATCGGCGGGCAGGACAATCCTGCCTGCTGTTTTCCTGAAAACGGCTGTTGGGAGGGTAGGCTATGACCAACAATCACTCGTTCATGGACCGGATCGAAGAGGTTTTGATCGCCGGTATTCTGGGTCTGATGACGGCACTGACATTTGCCAACGTCGTCGCCAGATATGTCTTTAACTCAAATATCCTTTGGGCGTTGGAGATGACGGTCTTCCTGTTCGCCTGGCTGGTTCTGCTGGGGTCGTCCTATGCGGTGAAAAAACACGCGCATCTGGGGGTCGATCTGGTGGTGAACATGGTGCACGGAGACGCCCGGAAATGGCTGGCTTTGACCGCTGCCGCCGTTTGTGTCGCCTTCTCACTTCTTATGCTGAAGGGATCTTGGGATTACTGGGCCAACTTCGCCAACCTGCCCGCCACCGAAGGGCGCTGGTTCCCGCTCGGGTTCGAGCAGGATTATCGCGAAAAGGGCTGGTACGAGACCAATGACATCCCGATGCCCGGTATCCTTGCCTGGATGGCAGGCACCTTTAACGAAGGCGAAGCCTACGAAAAAATCCCGCGTTTTCTGCCTTACATCGTGCTGCCAATCTCGATGGCCTTGCTGTTGCTGCGGTTTGTTCAGGCGACATTCAGCATCCTGAACGGAAAGACGGATCGGCTCGTGGCCAGCCACGAGGTTGAAGAAGAACTGGCCGAAATTGAAGCCCAGAACGCGGAGGCGAAATAATGGAAACCGTCCTTCTCTTTGCCATGGTCATCGGGTTCCTGATGATCGGTGTCCCGATTGCGATCTCGCTTGGGATGTCTTCAATTCTATTCCTGCTGTGGTTTTCCGACAGTTCGCTGGCCTCAGTCGCGCAAACCCTGTTTGCCGCATTTGAAGGCCACTTTACCCTGCTGGCGATCCCGTTCTTCATTCTTGCTTCGTCCTTCATGACGACCGGCGGCGTGGCGCGGCGGATCATCCGTTTTTCCATTGCATGTGTTGGCCATTTCCCGGGCGGTCTTGCCATTGCTGGTGTATTTGCATGTATGCTGTTTGCCGCGCTGTCAGGGTCGTCGCCTGCCACGGTGGTTGCCATCGGTACAATTGTGATCGCCGGTATGCGGCAGGTCGGATATTCCAAGGAATTCGCCGCCGGCGTGATTTGTAACGCCGGTACGCTGGGCATTCTCATCCCACCCTCCATTGTGATGGTGGTCTATGCCGCCTCAGTCGAGGTGTCGGTGGGCCGGATGTTCCTTGCAGGTGTCATTCCGGGGCTGTTGGCCGGTCTGATGCTGATGGTCACGATCTATGTGATTGCCAAGATCAAGAACCTTCCCAAGGGCGAATGGAAAGGCTGGGGCGAAGTATTCCAGTCGGGCCGCGAGGCAGGTTGGGGTCTGTTCCTAATCGTGATCATTCTGGGTGGTATCTATGGCGGCATCTTCACGCCTACCGAAGCCGCCGCTGTGGCCGCCGTCTATGCCTTCTTCATCGCCACCTTTGTCTACAAAGACATGGGGCCACTGGCCGCTCCTAAAACCCGTAGCCTGTCCGCCGCTGCGGTGATCGAGGACGCGCCTGCGGGCCCGCGCATTCCCCTTAGGAGCAAGCCTTGGGCGATTGTCACTGCGATTGTGCACCCGGACACTCAAAAGACCTTGTTTGATGCCGGCAAACTGACGATCACACTGCTGTTTGTGATCGCCAACGCGCTGATACTTAAACATGTGCTGACGGATGAGCAAATCCCGCAGCAGGTCGCGAATGCGATGCTGTCGGCAGGCTTTGGGCCGGTGATGTTCCTGGTGGTCGTCAACATCATCCTGCTGATCGGTGGTCAGTTCATGGAACCCTCGGGCCTCTTGGTCATCGTGGCACCATTGGTCTTTCCCATAGCCATCGAGCTGGGCATCGACCCGATCCATCTGGGCATCATCATGGTAGTCAATATGGAGATCGGCATGATTACGCCGCCGGTGGGCCTGAACCTCTTCGTCACCTCGGGCGTTGCCGGGATGCCGATGATGAGCGTGGTCAAGGCAGCCCTGCCATTCCTGGCCGTGCTGTTCGTTTTTCTGATCATCGTCACCTATGTTCCGTTCCTGTCTACATTCCTCCCCAACACGTTCATGGGACCGGAAATAATAACCCAGTGACGCGGAATGCGCTGGCGGCATCTGTTGCCAGCGTATTTTGTTCAGGTGTCACTGTGCCTTTAATTGCTGGACGCTGGCTTTAAAAAGTTGAGCAAAATCAGTTCTGGATTGTGCCTTTAATTTCTGGACTGTGTCACTAATTGCCGGACTGTGCCCTTAATTCCAAGACCGTGTATTCTGGGGATAAGTTGCGTGTCAGACAGACGTGAACAGGGGAAATGACCCAGTAAATCAAACTCAGTGTGTATGTGTGATCGCATGTCGGTGGCCTGTGGGTATCCGAGAATTATGGGCACAAAGTCGAGGCAAAAATCCCAGAATGTATCTGCGTCCAGAAATTAAAGGCACAGTGACAACCGCGAACAGGATCACAGATTTTGGGTAGTGTGCACCTTTGAAGTCGATCACCGGACATTCCCAAATAGCGTTACAGACCAAGCACGAGTTGGATCAAACCGCGCGAAGGTGCAACATGCCGGCAAAAGTTTGCGACAGATCCACGTGACCTCTTCGGTCAGCAAGAAACTTCGCAAAAAAAACCCATCCAGTTAAAGTGCTGCGAGTGTGTGCTCAAGACCTTTCTCAATATGCCCCTTTAGGATCTCCGCCGCGCGTTCATGGTCCCGGTCTAGAGCCGCCTGAAACATAAGCTTGTGCTCTTCAACTGCTTCCGCTCCCCGATAGGTCAGTACAAGCATCTGATAACGCAAATATTTGTCGAAAATTACCGCATGAAGCGATAACAGGTTTTTTGATCCACATGCCTGTATCAGCGCTTTGTGAAATTCCCAGTCGTATCGTTTCCAATTCTCTTTTTGGCTTTCGTCTCCACTTAACATTAGTTGCTCCATTCGGTGCAACTTGTGATGCGCAGCGACGAGGTTTCCTTCCCAATCCGTGTCACCGTTCTTGATAGACAATTCCAGTGCGTGGCATTCCAGCAAAACCCGTAGCTCTGATACCTCGGTCAGGTCGTCACGAGAAACTGGCGTAACCAGGAATCCCCGCTGCTCTGGCGCTTCGACAAATCCGTCGCTGGCAAGTCGGTTAAGGGTTTCACGCAGTGTCGAAAGACTAGCGGAATAGCGTATCTTCAAAGCATCCAGCTTCAGTTTGGAACCGGGTTTCAGCTCTCCGAAGATAATATCCCGCTTAATGTGCTGATAGGTGCTTGCACCTATAGTAGACGGCTGTTTTGCCATGCGTTTCACCCGATTTATCCATATTCATCATGTAGAATAGCATATGTATGTCTATTCGCAACATCATCCAAATTCATCAATTAGTAGAAACATCATATGATATTGAAAACATCACATGGAAGTTGATAAGGTTGCGATCATAACCCGGAAATCGAAAGAATCAGCTTATGTCAGACATCACAAACATCGCCGTCGTTGGTTTTGGGTTGATCGGCCGCCGGCATGCCGAGGTCTTGCGGCGGTCTCCGGGCCTGAGGCTTTCAGCCGTCGTTGATCCGGACGAAAAATGCCGCCGAGCAGCGACGGAGATGGGAGCAGACGTGTTTGCCTCGCTGGATGAACTGTTCGCGGCGGCCAAACCAGACGGTATTGTTCTGGCAACGCCGACGCCGATGCACACTGAGCAGGCTCTGAACTGCTATGCACACGGCTCTTCTGTCCTGATCGAAAAGCCGATCGCCGTGACGGCTGTGGAAGCAGATATTCTGACAAAAGCTGCCGATAAAGCGGGTCTGCCATTACTGGTGGGGCATCACCGGCGCCACAACGGTATGGTCAAGGCTGCCAAAGCAGCAATTGTTGCGGGTGCAATAGGCGATATACGTGCGGTGCAGGCGACCTGCTGGTTCTACAAGCCGGACTACTATTTCGAAACAGCTCCGTGGCGGACGAAAAAAGGCGCCGGACCGATTTCTGTCAACCTTGTGCACGATGTTGATCTTCTGCGCCATTTCTGTGGCGATGTCAGCTCGGTTCGGGCGATTTCGGTACCATCGGCGCGCGGGTTCGAAAACGAGGATCTCGCCTCAGCCATCTTGACATTCGAAAGCGGCGCGGTGGCGACTATCTCGGTTTCCGACAGCATTGTGTCACCCTGGAGCTGGGAGCTGACGTCCAGAGAAAATCCGGCCTATCCGGCTGCGAACGAAAGCTGCTATCTGATCGGAGGGTCCAAGGGCGGATTGTCATTGCCCGATCTCAGGTTATGGCGACATGAGGCGGAGCCGGATTGGTGGGCGCCGATCTCGGCTACATCGTTAACATGTGAATCCGAAGATCCGCTTGTCACACAGATGAACCACTTCGCGGATGTTATTCGAGGCCGTGAGGAGCCGTTGGTGTCAGGATTGCAGGGGCTACGATCACTTGAAGTTGTCGAGGCGATCGCGTCTTCGGCCGAAACGGGCATTGAAGTTGCTGTAAATTGCGCCGAAACGGCGGAGACTTCGCCGCTGGAGGTCGCTGATTGATTAAAATATCTGGTATTTCCATTTTTATCTTGCTAAATTAAAAAAATCTGCGGTATGTTTGAAACCAAATACCCACGGGTTTATCAGAGGGAGGATAATCATGATCACAAAATTCACCCGGCGCACGGCGCTTGTTACTCTGACTGCGGTCGGTCTTGCTGCCATTGGGGTGGCGCCAGCCCTTGCCGACGACAAGATTACCCTGCGGATGGCGACATCCGGTTCCGAGACCGACCAGCGCTCGGTCGCCATGGCCGAGGTCTTTGCTCCCATGGTCGCAGATTTCGTGGATTACCAGCCGAGCTACAACGGCACGATCTTTGCACAGGGTACCGAAATTGACGCGATCAGCCGCGGTAACCTTGAGATGTCGATCACCTCGGCGCAGGAACTGGCTCAATTTTTCCCTGAGTTCTCGATATTCACCGCCGGTTACGTCCACCAGGACGCCGCACACCAGGTTGCGGTCTTCAATGACCCGCTGATGGAACCGTTCAAGGAAGTCGTCGAGAACGATCTGGGCGTCAAGCTGTTGTCGGTCATGTATCTGGGCCGTCGTCAAGTGAATCTGCGCCAAACCAAGGATGAACTGACTGTAAATACCCCTGCCGATCTGGCCGGAGTGAACCTGCGCATGCCGGGCACCGACGCATGGCAATTCCTGGGCAAAGCCCTGGGCGCTGCTCCGACGCCGATGTCCTTTTCGGAAGTCTACACCGCGCTTTCGACTGGTGCCGTCGATGGGCAGGACAACCCGCTTCCAACCGTTGTGGACGCCAAGTTTTATGAAGTCACGGGACAAATCGTCCTGACTTCGCATTTGGTGGACCTCAACTATATCGCGATCGGAAAAGGTGTGTGGGACGGCATGACGCCTGAGCAGCAGGCGAAGGTCCAAGAAGCCGCAGACGCGGCAGCGGAAGCCGGTCGTCAGGGCCAGCTCAAGAAAGAGGAGGAACTGGTTGCTTTTCTAGAAGAGCAGGGTCTGGCCGTCTATGAGCCCGATCTCGCCGCGTTCCGGGACCAGGTTCAGTCTATGTACCTTGAAAGCGAATTTGCTGCTTCCTGGCCCGAAGGCGTTCTGGAAAAGATCAACGCCCTCGGCAACTGATCCTAAGGACTGCTAAGACAGGGAGGATGTCATGAAAGCACTAATCAAGGGGTTCTCCCGAATAACAGAAGCGATTGCCGCCAGTATGCTGGCGGCAATCTTCGGAATTTTTCTGTTGCAGATCGTTCTACGGTATTTTTTCACCCCGGCTGGGTGGACGCTGGAACTGATCGGAATTCTGTGGGTCTGGGTGATCTTTTTCGCCTGCGCCTTCACGGTGCGCGAGGCAGACCACGTCCGCTTTGACATCATCTATCTGTCGGTGAGCCGACGCACGCGAACGATTTTCGCGCTAATTTCGGCCGCAGCTCTGGTAATCGGTATGCTCTATACGCTGTTACCGACTTGGGACTACATCGACTGGATGAAGATCCGGAAGACTACAACAGTAAAAAACCCGTTCACCGGCAACAAAATTCCGATGCGAGATGTCTTCTCGATCTATGCAGTGTTCATCGTGGCTGTGGCCGCGCGCTATGCCTGGATGTTCTTCGACATTTCGAAAAACGGCCCGCCCAAGACCGAGCTCGAAATTGTGGTTGAAGCGATGCACGAGGAAGAAGCCAACTCTTCTGAAGGAAAAGAAAAATGAGCATCGAGCTTCTCTCTTTGTTGGTAACCCTGTTTCTGCTTGCGGGGATAGGCACGCCGATCGGTTACTCGATCCTGCTCGCTTCGGTCGCCTATCTTGCGGTCGCCGGACTGGACGTAGCGCTGGCAGGTGAAAAAATCCTGCAGGGCTTTTACAAAAGTACGATCCTGCTTGCCGTGCCTTTGTTTATCGTTGCCGCCAACATCATGAATGCGGGCTCGATCACCGACCGCCTGTTGAACTTTTGCGTGGCGGCCGTCGGACGGTTCAAAGGCGGTCTTGGGCACGTCAACGTGGTTGCCTCGCTAATCTTTTCCGGCATGTCCGGGTCGGCGGTCGCCGATGCGGCGGGGATTGGCAAGATCATCATCGAAATGATGACCAAGGGCGATCGCTATCCACGCGGATACGCCGCCGCGATCACCGCAGCCTCAGCCACAATTGGACCAATCATTCCGCCGTCGATTCCGATGGTTCTTTATGCGCTGGTCTCCAAGGCGTCGATCGGCTCCCTATTCCTGGCCGGGATCCTGCCGGGGCTGATCATGGGTGCGGTTCTGATGGCAATGAACACTTATCTGGCGAAAAAGCGCAACTTCGCGCTGGAAGAGCCGGTGCCACTAAGAGTACTGCCAGCGAAAACGGCCAACGCGTTTCCGGCGCTGCTGATGCCGGCGATCCTGCTTTACGGGATTTACGGTGGGGTCACGACCCCGACGGAAGCCGCTGCCGTGGCCGCTTTCTATGCGTTATCGTTGGCGGCGATGTTCTACCGAGCAATCTCGCTGGGCAAGCTGTATCAAGTCTTCGTCGAAAGCGCGCGTTCATCGGCCGCAGTCGGAATTGTTATTGGCGGCGCGTTTATCCTGAATTTCATCGTGATACAGGAACAGATTCCACAGTCGATCTCGGCCCTGCTGGAAGGGGCCGATGTTCATCCGATTCTGTTCTTGGTCCTCGTGAATATCCTGATCCTGGTTCTGGGGTGTGTGCTGGATGCGACCACGATTATCCTCGTGATCGTTCCGCTGTTCATCCCTACGTGTGAAGCGTTGGGTATCGACCTTGTGCACTTCGGTGTGCTGGTAGTGGTGAACTCGATGATCGGGTTGATCACGCCACCCTATGGCATCCTGCTCTTCGTGATCAACGCCGTGACAGATATTCCGCTGCGCGAGATCATTTCCGAGGTCTGGGCCTTCTTGGCAGTGTTGATTATAGCACTAATTGCGATGATGCTAATGCCCGACATTATCCTCTGGCTGCCGAGACTCCTAGGGTATCAGGGCTAATGCGGCTTTGCGTCGCCACGACATCAGTTCCTGGCGATCTCTTTCAAAAACTTGAAGAGATCGCCAGGACCGGTTTTAGTGGGATTGAGCTATACGAGCCTGATCTCACCGGTTCAGCCGCCAATGTCACCGAAATTGGCAGGCGGGCCAAAGCTCTCGGTCTAGCTGTCGAGGTTTTCCAGCCATTTCACGATTTCGAAGGGCTTACCGGCTCCGCCCGCGAACTTGCCTTCGCTCGGCTGGATCAAAAACTAGACCTGATGAGCGCGCTAGGTGCCAAGACACTTTTGGTCGGCACGTCGACACACCCGAGTGCCAGCGGTGATGTCGATGCAATTTGCGCCGATCTTACTGCTCTGGCCGAAAGGGCCGGACAGGCAGGTTGCCGAGCCGCGTTGCTCGCGCTGCCTTGGGCGCAGCATGTCAAAAGCGAGGCAGAAGCTTTGCGGTTGGTGGATGCGGTCGATTCCCCGCATCTGGGGCTGGCGCTCAACTCTTTCTTCTCGTTGGCGGACGGTTCGCGGCCCGCACGTTTACGCGATATTCCCGGGCAGCGGTTATTTCATGTTCAACTATCCGACGCGCCGATACTGAATTTTGACATTTCGCGCCTAAAAAGCCATTTTGGTCGGTTGCCGGGGCAAGGCGGCCTGAACCTAGATGGGTTTGTGCGGGTGATCGCCCGGTCGGGATATGACGGGCCTTGGTCGCTGGCCCGGGTCAGCGATACTGCACAGGGCAGCCGCAAAACCTATGCTCGCGACGGGTTCCGGGCACTGGTTTCGCTCTTGGACAGAGCCGCACAAAGCGAGCCGTCGCTAGTACCACCTCTGCCTAACCTGCCACCTCCGGTCTATCCCAAAGGGATCGAATTTGTGGAATTCGCAACCGATGCCGGTTCCCACGCTACACTGACCGAAATGCTTGGCAGCCTTTGCTTTCGCAAGGAGCATCAGCACGTTTCGAAATCGGTCGAGTTGTGGCGTCAAGGTGCGATCAATCTGGTCATCAACGCTGAGGTAACAGGCTTTGCTGCAGATGCCTTTGCCGAACACGGGCCCACGGTCTGCGACATGGGCCTCCGCGTTAGTGATGCGGCCCAGACAGTCGCACGCGCCACCCGTCTAGGCGCGCCCGAATTTTCGCAGCCGGTCGGAACCGGTGAATTAGACATTCCAGCGATCAAGGGGGTCGGCGGTAGCGTCGTGCACTTCATAGACGAAAAATCCGATCTGCACCGGGTCTGGGACATAGAGTTCGATGCCGTGCCCAAGACCGAAGCGATCCCGCCTGCGGGTTTGCGACGGATCGACCATATAGCCCAGACCATGCGCTATCAGGAAATGCAAAGCTGGCTGACCTACTACACATCGACATTCGAGATGGAGAAGGCGCCAGTTGTCGATGTGGCGGACCCTTCGGGTGTCATCCTCAGTCAGGCGCTGGCCAGTCCCGAAGGCGAAGTACGGTTCAACCTCAACGGGGCAGGTGAACGGCGCACTTTTGCCGGAGCGTTTCTGGCCGACCAGATTGGTGCGGGCGTGCAGCATATCGCGTTTCTGACTGACGATATTTTCGAGACCTCTGCACATCTGCGCGCTGCGGGGTTCCAGCGGTTGGAGATGCCGGGCAATTACTATGATAATCTGGCTGTAACCTTTCCGCTGGATTCCGATCTGATCGACCAGCTTCGCGCCGGGCACATTCTTTACGATCGTGCCGGCGGCGCGGAGTATTTTCAAATCTACAGCGCCCCGATTTTTCGCGGGTTCTTTTTCGAAATCGTCCAGCGGAAGGGCGGATACCAAGGATACGGTGCGCGCAATGCACCCATCCGTCTGGCAGCGCAAATGCACCATCTACAGGAAAGACAGGCTTGATGAACGAAGACACGGATGCGATCCGCCAATGGTGGCGCACCTCCATCATCGACATGAAACCCGGACAAATCGCGTTTCGCGGCAACGCCATTGAGGACCTGATCGGGAACGTATCTTTCCCGCAGATGATCTGGCTGATGGTGCGGGGCGATTTGCCCAGCGACGCGCAAGCGCGCCTGTTCGAGGCCGCTTTGGTCGCAGGCGTGGATCACGGCCCGCAGGCCCCCTCGATCGCGGCCGCGCGTATGGCCGCCACCTGCGGAGTAGGTCTCAATAATGCGATGGCGACTGCGGTGAACATGCTGGGCGACGTGCATGGTGGGGCAGGAGAGCAGTGCGCAGAGCTGTACTATGATATCGCGGTCCGCATGGATGCGGGAGCTTCGCTGAATGACGCTGTTCGGGATGGCTTGGACAGCTGGCGCGAGACCTACGGCAAGATCGTATCGGGCTTTGGTCACAGGTTTCACAAGCCCGTCGACCCACGCGCACCACGATTGATGCAACTTGTTCGTGATGCGGCGGCAGAAGGCACAGTTTCTGGCCGGTTTGCCGATATCGGAGAAGAGATTCAGGCCGAACTCGGCCGTCAACGCGGCGGTCGGCCGATTGCCATGAATATCGATGGCGCGACAGCTGTGATCTTCTGCGAGCTTGGCTTTCCTGCGCCCTTGTCGCGGGGGCTGTTTTGCTTGTCCCGCTCGGTTGGAATACTTGCCCACGCTTGGGAGCAGATGAACCAAGGTGGTCGGAACAAAGGGCCGATGCCCCCGAATTACTTACCCCTCTACGAAGACAGGAATGATGACACGTGAGACATCGAAATCCTTCCGGGTCGGCCTTATCGGCTGTGGTCGTATCAGCGATATCTATCTAAAAACACTATCAAAATTTTCGAACGTCGAGGTTGCGGCTTGTGCAAGCCTCGATCCTTCGGAAAGCCGCGCCAGGGCGGATCAATATGGCATCGTCAAAGCCTGCACGCCAGATGAGGTGTTTGACGATCCGACGATTGACTGCGTTCTGAACCTGACAATTCCGGCGGCGCATACCGAAATCAGCCTGCGTGCGTTAGAGGCGGGCAAGCACGTATATTCCGAAAAGCCACTGGTCATGAACCGATCGAATGGAAAAGCGATCCTGCATACTGCCACTGAAAAGGGGCTACTGGTCGGTTGCGCACCCGACACGTTTCTGGGCGGTCGTTGGCAAACCGTTCGGCGCTTGATCGATGAAGGCGCTATCGGGAAACCAACAGGGGTTTTTGCCCATGTCGGGACCCACGGGACGGAGCGCCACCATCCCAACCCGGATTTCTACTACCAGGCCGGTGGCGGGCCCTTGCTGGATCTTGGCCCCTATTACCTGACCGCCATGATTTTTTGCCTTGGGCAAATTGACCGGGTCGCCGGAATGGCTCGGCGCACGTTCGACAAAAGGATGATCGAAAATGGCCCTCGCAACGGCGAATGGATGGATGTCGAGGTCGACACGCACTCCCTTAGCCTGCTTCAGTTCTCATCCGGAGCTATAGGGTCGATGACCATGAGCTTCGACATTTGGGACAGCGAAACCCCACGGTTCGAGATCTATGGTGAAAACGGAACCATCAGCATCCTTGACCCTGACCCGGTTCACGGAGCCAACATCTTTCAGGGGGATGTCTGGCTGAAAACGCGGGAGACCTCGCGCTGGTCTCATCAGCCTCGTCCTACCGGTCGCGAAGACTGGCAGGTGGTCGAAAACAAACACGGGTTCAATGAGGACAGCCGCGGGCTCGGCCTTTTGGATCTGGCCCTGGCGGCACAAGAAGGACGCCAACCCCGTGCAAGTGGAGCGCTTGCCTACCACGTTTTCGAGGTCATGGACGCGATTGAACGAGCGCCGAAATTCGGCGCCTATCAGACGATAGAAAGCCGTAGCGTGGCTCCGGAGCCTCTGCCGGTCGATTTCCTGAACGATGAGAGGAAGGAGCTGGTCCATGCCAATTGAGACACTCGACTTTGCCCAGCCATTCTTTCGTGTCCAGCACATCACCGATGAAGACAGAATATCTGTCGAGGGTCGCGCCATTGTTCTTAACCTCGGGGGACTGGAACTCTCGGTCGAGGATCAGGCCGTTGCACCGCTTTCCTCCGTGATTGTGCAAGACAGCACGCTTAGCGACGTGGAACGTGCAGTCATTGTCCACGGTTTCGACGCCCATGACGATGACAACGAGCTGTTCGCATGGGTCAAAAATACGTGGCCATCTGCTTTTGATGTGCGCCAAGAGGAGCGTCTGCGCGGTGTCAGCCACTATATGTCGCCAAAGGTCTTCGTGGGTAATGTTGGACTGACCATGTACCATTCCGGTTCGGTTCCATTGAATGTCGGATTGCACAAAGATCATCCGTTCTGCCCGGTACCGGGGTTTCGCGAAGTGCATACGCAAATCGTAGGCTTTGGCAAAATGCAGCAATGCCGCGAACGGGATGTTGAAACCCTTTACCTCGAAGAATTCATGGCCCCCGGCACGACGCACAAGCCGATGTATGACGCCGAAGGCAACTATCCCTGGCATCAATACGAGACGATTACCCCCAGCATCTTCATGGCGGTGGAAATGCTGCCAGAAGGCGTACGGGCCCCGGAAATGGAGGTTCAGAATGGCTGAGAGACTTTTACCCGAAAACCTGAACTTTGATGGTCCTTTCCCTCGCTTGTCTCGCCGTTTGAGGTTGGGCGTTGTTGGCGGTGGACGTATCTCTGTCACGCAAGCAACGGCCGCGCGGATGACCGACCGGTGGGAGGTCACCGCAGGCGCGCTCAGTTCTGACGCTGCGCGCAGCAAGGCGCGTGGGGTCGAGTGGTTCCTGCCAGCAGACAGGTGCTATGCGTCGTTCGAGGAGATGGCGCAGGCCGAGGCGGCGCGCCCGGATGGCGTGGATGCCGTGATGATCACCACCCCGAACCACGTCCATTTCGACGCGGCCAAAGCGTTTCTGGAGGCAGGCATTGACGTGCTGTGCGACAAGCCCCTGACCAATGAAGTCGCCGAGGCCGAGGGGCTTGAGGCGGTAACCGCGCGTACGGGACAAGTCTTTGCCGTCGGCTATGCGATGTCGTGTTTTCCAGTAATCCGGCAGGCCAAACAAATCGTGGCCGACGGAGCTATCGGAAAAATCAACCAAATACATGTTGAGTTTATGCAAGATTGGATGACGCCCGAAGATGTGGCCGATGCGCCTCATGTAAAGTGGCGGCTGGACCCAAAGATTTCTGGCCCGACCAGTTGTGTCGGCGATATCGGCACCCATGCCGCGCATCTCGCCAGTTTTGTCTCGGGCCTGCCCTTGACCGACCTACGGGCCGAGTTTCATGTCTGCGGCGCGCCAAAGCCTTTGGAAGACACAGCATTCATGTTCACACGCTATCAAAACGAGGTTCCGGGAACCCTGATGGCGACACGCCTTGCCCCCGGAAATCGGGGTGGGTTGCGGTTGCGGATATTCGGGAACGAAGGAGGTCTCGAGTGGGACTTGGAGAATTCGGAACAGCTGAAGTTCAATCGGTTCGGTGAGCCGGATCGTTTCATCAGCCGAGGTCACGGGCATGGCATCGGCCCCGGCGCGGAACGTCTGATCCGTACCGCGCGCGGCTTCCCCGAAGGGATTATTGAAGCCTGGGCCAACCTCTACACGGAATTTGCCATGGCGGTGGCTGCGCGCCGAGATGGACGCGACCTGCCCTATGGATGGATTGAAATGCCCGAGGTGTGCGATGGCGCGGCAGGTGTACGATTCATAGAAGCGGCTGTAAGGTCGAACGAAAAGGGTGGGGCCTGGTTTAAGGTCTGATGTCAGGCTGATTGTGGCGCGGGGGCAATCGGCTATCATCCCGCCGAATAATACGGTCGGAACTCCCGGGAACGGCGTGTCGATGTCTGCGACGTTGATCATGCGGTCGCCGCCTGGCTAGCCGACCTAGAAAACGCGAATTCCTTCGCCTCCTTCGATGAGGGTGTTGATCGCTACGCCGACAGGGTAGCTGTCGCCTTTTCGACAGCGTCTCATGGCGATGTGACTGGTTCGTACATTCGGGCTTGTTTACTGCGAGAAGATGCTTGCCTTCGATCTGCCACCCCTGGGGCTATCGCAGCCGAGGTGGAAGAACGTGACGACAGCGTGGACATGGCTTTCAACCGGCGTTTCGACCTGCAATACGCCGCCATTAATCTACTGTTTCCGCAGGCGAAATCGGAAACCCCAAGACACTGAACATCGTACCCCGTACTGCACAGTCGCCAACACCGGCGTTAATCAAGACCTCCGGTGGCCTCTTTGCCTAAAAGGGCCTCCATCTCTATGACCTTACGCGATGGATCTGTGCCGAGGTGACGGCCGAGGTTTTGTCGTGGGCTCGGTGCTGGTCGATCCCGGATCCACAGATGTCGGCGAGGTTGACACCGCCAAAATTCCTTTGTGCATGCAATCAGGAAGGTTGCAGCAGTTCGATTTCAGTTGGAGCGCCTATGGTCAGAACGAATGCTTGGCGTGAACGGAGCAGCATATTTCTGAATCAGCCCTGCAACCACTGAGGGAAAGCCGTTCAATTGCGAGGTAGTTGGCTAATTGGCCGAGATCACGGCACGCAAACGACATACAATTGATGATTTACATAATATCAGATATTTGTTAGATCATACGGCAAGACATGCAACATCTGAGTCGGAAAGTGCAGTATATGGCATCATTGCATAACCACACCGATGAACCACTCTATTCCTTGGCGCATCTGACGCTGATTGGCTGCACGCCGCCCGAGCTGGTCTACATCGCTGCACGGGCCGGTTACGATGCCGTCAGCCCCCGGTTCATTCCGATGCATGTGTCCGGTGAATTCACTCAATCCCCAATCGACAAGGCGCAAGTGCAGGCCACCAAAACCGCTCTTTCCACGACCGGCTTGAAAATCCTCGATGTCGAGCTTGCGCGCATCACCGAAGATGTCGACCCGCGCAGTTTTGAACCCTCCTTGGAAATAGGCGGTCAGCTGGGTGCCAAGCGCATGATCATGAGCGCGTGGACCAACACCCGCGATGATCGTGACTTCCTGATCGACGTCTATTCGGAAACCTGCGAACTGGCGGCGCCCTACGGGCTAACAGTGGACCTGGAGTTCCCAAGCTTTTCCCGCCTTCGTACTCTGGATGAGGCGCTTGACATTGTCCGCGCCTCCGATCAGCCGAATGGCGGTATTCTGGTTGATACGCTTTATCTGCATCTCAGCCGCGTGGATTTGGGAGAGTTGCTACACGTCCCCTCGGACCTGTTTCACTTCCTGCATATCTCCGACTGCCTGCCCGGCATCGCCGACACGCGCGAGGGCATGATCCAACTGGCCCGCGACGCAAGACTTTACCCCGGCGAAGGCTGGATCGATTTCACCGGCATCATCGAACGGATGCCACCCGTCGACTATTCCATCGAACTGCCCAACCAAAGCCGCGTTGCCGAGTTGGGATATGAAGAACACGCGCGTCGCTGTCTCAGCCACGCCAAGCGAACATTCGGCGACGCGCGATCTCAGCGCCGCATGCCCGATGCAGCAATTCTAAAACACCAAGAGGATCATCATGGGCAAAGAGCTCACTGAAAACGACCGCAACATGGCGGGAGATATGCTGGCACGCGCCCGCGCCGCCATGGCCGAGATCGAGGATTGGGATCAGGACAGGCTGGACCGCCTGTCTCAGGCCATCGCCTGGTATGCGGGGAACGAGAAAACCTTCACGCGTCTGGCCCAGCAGGGTGTAGATGAAAGCGGCATCGGAGACCGTGAAGGGCGTCCTGCAAAGCGGTTCAAAATCCATATGGTACTGCGTGACGTCCTACGCACGCCATCGACTGGGATCGTCGAAGTCGACGAAGAAAAAGGGCTGGTAAAATACGCCAAGCCCGCAGGAGTGATCGCTTCTCTGATCCCGATGACCAACCCGGCGATGACACCACCGGTGACCGGTGTTTCCGCCGCCAACGCCCGGAATGCGGTCATCTTCAGCCCACATCCACGCACTGCTCACACCACCTTTGAAATGGTCGAGGTCATGCGTGCAGCCTGTCGAGCAGCAGGTGCCCCCGAAGACTTGTTTCAATCGATCCGCAAACCGTCGATTCCGCTGACCCAGCGCCTCATGGAGATTTGTGATTTGACGCTGGCGACGGGCGGGAAGCCGATGGTCAAGGCGGCTTACAGCTCGGGGCGCCCAGCATATGGTGTCGGCGCAGGCAATTCCTCCATCGTCATCGATGAGACGGCCGATCTGGATATCGCTGCCCGGAACACGCGCATTTCAAAGACGTCCGACTTTGGCTCTGGCTGCTCGGCCGATGGAAATATCATTATCCAGCGCTCGATTTATGACGATATGGTCCAGGCGCTTGAGGCCGAGGGCGGGTACCTGTGTTCCGCAGAAGAAAAGGCAATGCTCGAAGCAGCCATGTGGGACGAAAAGGGCACCCGCACATTCCCGACCATCGCTTGTCCGCCGCAGCAAACGGCCAAGGTCGCCGGATTCTCGATCCCCGAAGATCGCAAGTTCCTGATGGTTGAAAATCAGGGGCAGATTGGACAGCAGCACAAGTTCTCTAAGGAGAAACTGACCACGCTGATGGCGCTTTATCACTTCGAGACGTTTGATGATGCACTCGAAACCGTTCGTCAGATTTATGAGACCGGCGGCAAGGGCCATTCCTGCGGTATTTACAGCCACAATGACGATCATATCGATCGGCTCGCGCGCCTGGCTCCGGTCAGCCGCATGATGGTGCGGCAGCCGCAATCAAAGGCCAACGCTGGTGCCTGGACCAATGGCATGCCCATGACCAGCAGCCTGGGTTGCGGCATCTGGGGCGGCAACATCACCAATGAAAACGTCACCATGAAACACATGATGAACTACACCTGGGTTAGCCGTCCGATCCCCGAGGATCGCCCCTCGGAGCCGGACCTGTTCGGTGAGTTCTACGGACAGGAGGTCGCGTGATGGATGGAGCGAAGCTGGAAGGCAAATCCGTTGCCGAACACATCGTCGATTTCCTGGAACGGCGTGAGGTCAAACATGTATTCGGCCTGTGTGGCCACACGAATATCGCGGTGCTGGCCGCTTTGGCCGAAAGTCCCATTGATTTTGTCACCGTGCGGCATGAGCAAATCGCCAGCCACGCGGCGGATGCTTATGCCCGCGTGACGGGCAAGGCCTCGGTGGTGTTGTCCCATCTCTCCCCGGGGCTGACCAATTGCGCCACCGGGGTCGCCAACGCCGCACTGGACTGTATCCCCATGGTCGTGATCGCGGGTGACATTCCCTCGCATTACTACGGCAAGCATCCGCATCAGGAGGTGAACCTGCACGCGGACGCGGCCCAGTGGGAGATCTATCGACCCTTCGTCAAACGCGCCTGGCGCGTAGATCGCGCGGATCTGATGGCCGAAATTCTGGAAAAGGCGTTCCATCTCGCCGAAAGCGGCCAGCCCGGGCCGGTGCTGGTCAACGTGCCCATGGATATCTTCTCTGAGGTCATCCCCTCGGATAGCTTCGACCGTATCCGCGACAACACCCGCGCGCTCAAGAAACCGTCGATTGACGATGAAACAGCGCGGGAAATTATTGAGGCACTGGCGAAGGCCGAAAACCCGGTCGCTTATGTCGGCGGCGGCATCCTTCTGGCGCAAGCCAGCGAGGAGTTGCGAGAGTTTGTTGAACAAATGGGCCTGCCGGTCGCACATTCCCTGATGGGCAAGGGCGCCTTGCGGGACGACCATCCGCTTGTGCTGGGAATGACCGGGTTTTGGGGTACCGAACTGGTCAACCAGTCCTGTCTGAATGCGGACTACATCTTTGCCGTCGGAACACGGTTCAAAGAGGCAGATTGTTCCAGCTGGTATCCCGGCTATACGTTCAACATTCCCGGCTCGAAGGTGATTCACATCGACATCGAACCGCAAGAGATCGGCCGGAACTATCCCACCGAGATCGGCGTCGTCGCAGATGCCAAGGCTGCGCTGCGCGTCCTCAACCGGGTTGCCCGCGAGATGTATCCGGACGGTTTCAACCGCCCCGCGCTGGAACAGAAGATCACTGACTTCCGGACGGATTTCAAAGCGCGCAACGTGGAAATGGCGACCTCGTCGGCCTTTCCGATGATGCCCGAGCGTATTCTGGCAGATACCCGCAAGGCACTGCCCGAGGATGCCATCATCACCACGGACGTTGGATGGAACAAAAATGGCGTCGGACAACAGTTCGATATCCTGACCCCGGGCTCAATCCTGACCCCGGGTGGTTTTGCCACGATGGGTTTTGGCCCTCCAGGGGCGCTGGGTGCAAAACTGGCGGCACCTGATCGTGTCGTACTCAGCCTGGTTGGCGATGGTGGTTTTGGTCAAAATCCGTCGATGCTGGCAACAGCAGTCGAACTTGATCTGGGTATCATCTGGCTGGTTATGAACAACAACGCCTTCGGCACCATCGCCGGCCTTCAAAAGGCGCATTACGGTCTGACCTATGGGACCACGTTTCCGGGTTCAGCCGAAGCTCCCGCGAATGGGCCGGGTTACGCCGAAATTGCGCGAGCCTATGGGGCGGAAGGGCACAGACTCAGCGCTGCCGACGAACTGTTGCCCGCATTGGAAGCGGCAATTGCCAGTGGCAAGCCAACCGTGCTCGATGTGCCAATGATCAACAATCCGACTCCAACGACCGGACATTGGAACATCCTGGACATATACTCACCTGACAAAGACGTCAGCCACGCGGCGACATAAATACCGATCATGACCGACGTCGAATTCAACCGGTCACGGAAACACGGCATCAAAAGAGGAGCCAATGCATGTACAATCATATCTTAATCCCTGTTGCGTTGGACCACGAGGTCGATGTCAGAGAGATGATTGCCACAGCAAGGATTTTGCTCGCCAAGGGGGGCAAGATGACACTTGTCGCCGTCGTTGAGGATGCGCCGGTTTATGTAGCGGAATACGTAACGGTGAAATCCGCCGAACACATTAACGAAAATCTCAAGAAGCGCTTGCACGAGTTGGCAAAAGGCGAAATTGGCCTTGAAATTGCGGTTCTTTCTGGGAAACCCGGCGTGGCGATCCCCGATCTTGCTTCGGAAACCGACGCCGATCTGGTTGTTATCAATTCCCACAAGCCCGGCATTGAAGACTATTTCCTTGGATCGACAACCTCGCGCGTAGTTCGACGCGCCCCATGTGCGGTATTGGTCCTTCGGTAGGGCGCAAGCGGCGGACGGGTTGTGAAGGTGTAGGCGCCGGTTGTGTCGCAATTATTGCTACAACCAAAGACACCGATACACCGGGCACAACTATCCTCCGATCTCGGCAAGCATCCGAAATACGGAGGTCGTTGCGCAGGGAAATTGCCTCGTTCGGATCATTTTGGCAACCTCGATGCCATCCAAGGCAGCCAAACCGCTTCAGGATCTTGTTTTTCTCTCGAATGCAGGTCGCATTAGCTCCGCTGTTGTCGACAACTCGATAGACATTCTGCTACTTGCCGCGAACCCACATGTAGGTTCTTTAATTGAGCAGCAGCTCTCGATGAGATTAGCCCGGTATCGACCACCTGCAAGGTTCTTTCCGAAGTCATCCTATTGGCGCTTCATCTCGGCGTTCAAGGCATCAACCCCCAAAAGGTCTCATGTGCGGTCTGGATTGTGAGCCGCATGTAGATCGAACGGGTTTGGTCGACAGCCTGCCGTGTTGGTCGATACGGCAACTCTTGAACGGGAAGTCCGCAAACTTTCTTGGCTATGCCTCCTTCGTTTGAAAGGTTGATTTGTTAGTCCAGATGGCGGGATCTGTTGCAAATTTTTGGCCATTGACGCTCGCGCCACCAGCGGGTGAATGACTATCGGTATTTTCAAGTCGAAAGTCGGACCATGATCTCTTTCAAAGGCGCACAATATCCCAGGGAAGTGATCCTGTTCGCAGTATTTTTCTATGTCCGATACGGAGTGTCATATCGTGATCTGGAAGAAATCATGGCCGAGCGTGGTGTTTCAGTGGACCACACCACGCTAAACCGATGGGTCACACGGTATTCTGGTGCGATTGCAGAAACAGCGCGCCGCCGAAAAAGCCCATGTGACCGCTCCTGGAGAATGGATGAGACTTACATCCGAGTGAAAGGCACGTGGGTTTACCTCTATCGAGCCGTCGACAAGCACGGCAAGACCCTTGATTTCATGCTTTCACGACGTCGAAACAAA
>NZ_WPZL01000038.1 GCF_013031245.1 Ruegeria lacuscaerulensis | reverse complement strand
CATGGCGACCCGCCTGCTTTGAATATCTGCCGTTGGTTGCTTCGCAACCAACGGCGGTTACTGTCCATACAAAGTGATTTCACCCACCTCTTAAATACGCGGTGAACGTCGTCTTTGACTGGCAGCCATTTCAGAAACATCCTGCCCACAGAGAGAAGGTCAGAAGTGCGACCTTAACGCTGGCAAAAACACCTCACTTGCGAATTCCTGGAATGACCGCGGTGCCTTGCCGGTGATTTTCTGGACATTACTGGTTGTAAAGGTGCCCCAACCCGAGGCGTAAGCCTGTCCATAGTCCCGCGCCAGTTCAGCCATCCATTGGCCCCATCCTGCTCCTTCGATTGTGGCGTACATATCTGCGGGAAGTATCGGAGCGTAGGATACTGGATCTCCGAGCAGTGTGCTCAGTATACCGGCAGCATCGAAATAGCTGATCACCTCGGATCCGGTAAGCTCCAGCGTCTGACCGTCCCATTGATCTGACAGAGCGCATACTACCGCGCAGGCCGCAATGTCGCTTGTGTCAATCATGCCCATTTTGCCGTTGCCCGTGGCGAAGGAAAACCGCCCCTGCTGTCTGATCTGATCCGCGGCCATGAACATATTTTGCATGAACAGATTTGGCCGCAGGAAAACATGGCGCAACCCGCTTTGCGCAATCTCCGCCTCTGTTCTGCCATGGGCGCGGGTGTTATTGGTCGGGCCATTCGGATCAGCTTTGATTGCCGATACGCGGACAGTTTTTTGAGCGCCCGCCGCTGTGGCCGCAGCAATCACGTTCGACGCCTGTTCTTCCGCTAGGTCGTGTTGACAAAAGGGATTCACAGCGCCCTCTGATCGTGATTCAAGCCGGTATCTGCGATGGAGGCCAGCTTGGCAAGAAACCTAATGTCGGACGAGGAGTGGGCGTTTCTTGAACGGTTCATCCTTGCGGTCCGTGCCCCGAACGGACGCAAACCGATCAACCACCGCCTTGTTCTTGATGGCGTTTTCTGGATTGCACGTACTGGTGCCCCATGGCGAGACTTGCCTGACGAGTTTGGGAAGTGGTCGAGTGTCTACCGACAGTTCCGACGCTGGACCCTCGCGGGGCTCTGGGAACAGATTTTGGAAACCTTGACCGAGAGCAGGATCGTTCCTGATGCCCTTCAAATGGTCGACAGCACCGTGGTTCGTGCCCATCATCAGGCAGCGGGCGCAAAAGGGGGACTCCGCGACAGGGTTTTGGCCGCTCAAAAGGCGGCTTCACGACCAAGATCCACCTCAGGGTAAGTGCCGCCGGGCTGCCTATGAGAACTGACATCACACCCGGTCAGACATCGGACTATCTTGGATTTGATCGAGTCATGGACGACAACCTGCCGGAACCAGTCGTGCTGCTAGCCGACAAAGGTTACGATGCCGACCGTATTCGCGCCGAACTGCACAACCGAAGCATTCGACCGGTGATCCCAATGCGAAAGTCCCGAAAGAGGCGCGTTGGGTTGGATTGGCATCTCTACCCGCTGAGAAATCTGGTCGAGAGATGCTTCAACAAACTGAAGAATGCTCGGCGTGTGGCAACCCGCTATGATAAGACAGCCGAAAGCTTCCTTGGCTTCGTAGATATCATTTCGATCCGCCTATGGATCCGCCATTTGTCAACATGACCTAGTGTATTCTGTTGCAAATCACCTGTGGTGACCTGTTTGGACGCTCCGGTGCCGGTAGGAACTCGAACAACGGCTGCTTGCCACGTTCGTTCCAGTTCAATTGGATCATCCCAGTGCTTCCAGGAAAGATCCGCTGGAGCTGAAAACACCTTCGAACTATTGTGTAAGCCGTGGTCCTGTGGATATGCGGGAACCGTCAGCACCACTACGCCAAAGAGCGCCATTGTTGCTCTAATGGTCGCAGACTGTTTGCGATGAGTTGAAGGCAAGTTTTCAGCCTCCGTTGATAAGCCATTGATTGGAAATAGCACAAATTGTAGCCAATTGTACTGGAGCACCTTAACAGCGGAAGGGAGCATCTACTTCACTCTAACTCCGTCGGTGTTGCTACTACGAGTGCCGCTGTTCTGGACGGTAGGCTGACTATTTCAAAGCTTGTCGCGTAACCGCAAAAATTCAGCCTCTCCCCCAGAATGTATTCGCGTCCAGTAATTTTATGTACAGCGACAACTGCGCAGGGCATTAATTCCCAGGGGAGCCGACAGTCAGAATGAGCTTGACGTCAATATGCCGACTAGGAAGGACAACACCTTCAGACCCTGTCATTTGTCGAGCAAAACTCTGCCCGCTGCCGACGCGCATACAAGTGCGAACGGGATCAAACGGAGGCGCCACTATTGTCGATTGACGGTCGTCGCCTTCTTCTTGCACCACTGGCATTTTCGTTGCTGCCGGCCGGTTTGGGCGGTTTGTAGAACTGTATCCAAGCCGCACCGTTGGCGTCGTTGTCCATCATTAAGTTTGCTGCCCGGATCGCCTCCATTTCCTGGCCGGCGCAAGGTTGCGTGGAACCGAGTCCGGTGACCTTCGCCAGTACTTCCGGGTCAAGGTCTTCAGGTACAACAATCCCCAATGCGGCAAGTTCCGCACGCTTTTCAGCCAGTTTCCTGGGGCCGACAGGCAACGCGGTCGGGTTCATGATGGCGCTGGTCATCCCGGCGGCAATCGCCATGGGCAGAAACGCATTGTTGATCCCGTGGCGGTTGGGTAGCCCGAAAGAGATATTCGATGCGCCGCAGGTGGTGTTCACACCGAGTTCCTTGCCCAGCCGCTGCACCAGTGAAATGACCTGAATCCCCGCGCTTGGCACGGCGCCGATCGGCATTACCAGCGGGTCCACCACGATATCACAAGCCGGAATACCGAAATCGGCCGCCCGCTCGACAATCTTTTGCGCGACGCCAAACCGAACGTCCGGATCCTCGGAAATTCCGGTATCGTCGTTCGAGATCGCCACAACGGGCACGTTGTATTTCTTGACCAGGGGCAGGATCGCCTCAAGCCGTTCCTCTTCGCCTGTGACGGAGTTCAGAAGAGGCCGCCCGTAGCAAGCAGCCAGCCCTGCCTCCAGCGCGCCGGGCACCGAGGAATCGATACACAGCGGTACATCCACCAGGCCCTGCACCAGTTCGATCATCCTGGTCATGAGGGGCGGCTCGGTTTCGTTCGGATTGGGGTTGGAATTGAAAAAAACGCCCGCGTTGACGTCAAGCATGGTCGCTCCTGCCGCGACTTGTGCCAATGCGTCCTTTTCGACGGTGGAAAAATCGCCCGCCTCAAGCTCGGCAGCCAGTTTCTTGCGACCGGTCGGATTGATGCGCTCGCCAATCACGCAGAAGGGTTCATCAAAGCCGATGACCGTGGTTTTGGTTTTGCTTTCGACAATAGTACGGGTCATGGGGCACTCTTATTGCTGGTTGGCTGGCACGGCCGAGGCGCCGCCGTTTTCGATGGCCCAATCGGCGTTGGCCTTGATGCCGCCAAGCGGGAAGAAGTGGACTTTCTCGATGTTGAAATCGGGATTCGCAGCCTTGTGCGCCGCGAGATCCGAGATGAACTCGCCGGGCGTGAAGGGCAGCAGCAACTTGGTAACGTCCTTGGCGCGTTTCTGCAGCACCTTGAGCGAGGCCCCGACACCGCAGGCGATCGAAAACCTAATCAGCGTTTGCAACTTGGCCGGTCCGGCGACGCCGATATGCACGGGAATGTCGATGCCTGCCGCGACCAGGTCGTCCGCCCAATCAATGACTGGCGCAGCCTCGAAGCAAAATTGCGTGGCCAGCGCCATTTCCGCGTCGGTGCGCTGTTTGAATACCTGTTTCCAACCGAGCGCCGCCATCACGTTCCTGCGCGATCCGTCCGGATCAATATCCCGGTTGCCTTCCGGGTGCCCGGCGACATGTAGCCTCCGGAAACCCGCCTTGTCGAACAGGCCGGTCTCCAACAGCTGAATGGAGCTGTGGAAATCGCCCTGCGGCTTGTCGACGCCGCCAGCGAGCAACAGTGCCTGATCCACACCGGCCTCTCCCTGATACCGCGCGATCCAGTCGCCGAGCGTCGCCGCATCCTTGATGATCCGCGCCGGGACGTGCGGCATGACCGGATAGCCCTCATCGGCTACTCTCTTTGCTGTCGCGACCATATCTGCAATCGGCGTGCCTTCGATATGGGCGATGTAGACGCGCGCGCCCTTTGGCAGGAGATCGCGGAAATCTGCGATCTTTGCGGCGGTGCGCGGCATCACCTCGATCGAATAGCCATCGAGCAGGGCAACAATTTCGGGTTTAGCTGGCCCGAGGTCTGCGGGTGCAGAGGGCTTGCTGAATTTCAATAGCGCCATCAACGCCTCCTCGGTGGCGGGTGCATCCATTCGCGTTGACCTGATTCTCAATCAACGATGATTTCTTTTAGCAAATATGAATGCGCATGCATACAAGAAATGTTCTCTGAACTCAAAACTACGCAGTAATTAATAAGAAAAAGAAGAATAGACTTCAAGATCTGTTTCCGCTATTGGATTATTATGAATGCGCAGTCAAAGTTGCTGCCCAATACAACCCACCACAATCGCGGCCGTGTCCGCCGGAACGAAAAGGTGCCGAAATGGCTATGACACCCAGGGAAAATTTTAAGGCTGCGATGACACGGACCGGACCGGAATGGGTGCCGTTGGACATGGGCAAGCACATCGGGTCCGTCCACAAGACTCATTACGCCGAACTTGCAGCAGGCCTGCCTGATCTTGATTTGCAAAATGGCGGTCGGATACTTGATCGAATGGCGCAGACCGTGGTGCCGGACGAGGCGCTGTTGCAGCACTTCAATGTCGATTTTCGCTGGCTGGTGCCCAACTGGGTTCAGGTCACCGAGCGCGACGACCTGGAGGACGGTGGCTATTTTGACATGTGGGGTGTGCCCTACAAGGGTGCTCATGGCGATCACTATGCCGTCGACACGCTGGCCAAGGCGCCGCTGGCGGATTGCGAAGCCGCCGAGGATGTCCTGAACGCCGACTGCTGGCCGGACCCGGAAGACCCTGCCCAGTTCGCAGGTCTGCGCGAGCGTGCAAAGCACCTGCATGATACCACCAGCTATGTGCTGGGCGCCGATGCGATCAAGGCCGGGCCCCTGATGTCGGCCCTGCAAATGCGCGGCTATGAGCAATTCTTCATGGATCTCGTGATCAATCCCGACCTGGCGGATGCTGTTCTGGGGAAAATCACCGATATCCTGTGCCAGATGTGGACACGGTATATGAACGAGGTTGGCGAATTTGTTGACCTCGCTTATGTCACTGACGATCTGGGCAGCCAGACGTCGCTGCTGATCTCGCCCAAGGTCTACCGCAAACGCATCAAGCCGTTTCACACGCGGCTGCACCAGCATATCAAGAAGGCTGGCAACTGCTATCTGATGGTGCATACGGACGGCGCGGTGCTGCCGTTGATTGAGGATCTGATCGAGACCGGAGCCGATATCCTGAACCCGGTGCAAACCTCGACCTCGGGCATGGAGGACACGTCGGTCATCAAAGAGAAGTTCGGCGACCGGCTGGCTTTTCACGGCGCGATGGACGTGCAGCAGATGATGCCGGGCGCGACCCATGACGAACTACGCTGGGAGGTTGCCCGGCGGCTGAAAGACCTAGGCAGCGACGGTGGCTATATCATCGCGCCCTGCCACAATATCGGCCATGATATTCCGGTCGAAAACACGCTGAAATTCTTTGAGCTGGTGCGCGAGATGGGGCGATACCCGCTGAACGTGGATGATGCGCTGACACCAGAGGCATCTTATTTCGAACGGCTGAAGCGGGAGGGCGAGGAATGACCCCGAACGCGCGCTTCAAGGCGCGGCTGACCGCGCGCGAACCGCTTATCGGCTGCTTCGTGAAGACCCCTCATCCGACCGTCATCGAGGTTCTGGGGGCGGGGCCGCTGGATTTCCTGATTTTGGATGGCGAGCATTCCCCCTTCGACCGCACCGCAATCGATGCCTGCATGCTTGCAGCACGTGCCGTTGATTGTGCGGTTCTGGTACGGGTACCGGACGACAGGGCGACAACGATCCTGGGCGTTCTGGACAGCGGTGCCGCCGGGGTCGTGGTGCCGCATGTGACCAGCGCCGATCAGGCCCGAGCCCTGGCCCGGGCAATGCACTATGTCCCGGGCGGGCGTGGCATTGCCGGGACCACGCGCGCAGGCGGCTACGGCGCGCTTGGGCTTGCCGAACACCGCAGGCGCGCGCGCGACGAGGTATCTCTGATCTGCCAGATCGAGGAACGGGAAGGTGTCGATTGCTTTCAGGAAATTGCGGATGTGCCGGACGTTGACGCCCTGTTTGTCGGTCGCGCGGACCTGAGCGTTTCTTATGGCCACGATGATTTCAGTTCGCCGGAGATCAACGACATCTGCGCCGAGATACTGGGTGCAAAAAGGGCGGCGACGGGGCTTTTCTGTGCGCCGGCCGAGACAATCGGCACATGGCGGTCAAACGGTGCCAGTTTCTTCGTGACCGGCTCGGATCACACATTTTTGCAGCAGGGCGCCACGGCGCTCAGGACCGGTTTTTCAACCGGAATCACAATGACAGGAGACAGGCCATGACGGACTTACTGACCCCCGATTACGCACGCAATATGCGCATTCTTGGGCATTCCGATCAGGGCGGGCGCGCCGACGGTATCCAAATTATGGTGTCCGGGGGCTATGCCTATGTCGGGCATGTGTTCAATAACGGTTTTTCCGTCATGGACGTGCGTGATCCGAAGAACCCCAAATTTGTGAAACACATTCCCCAGCCCGAAGGCACCTGGAGCCAGCATTTGCAGACGCATGGCGACATCCTGATCGTCAACAATATGTGCGACATGCTGAAGGTCGAAACCTCTGGTGCGTTTGATCCGGGCGAGTACTACAAGGGCTCGGTGGCCGACAAGGTTGATTTTGCGGGGGAAAAGCCCTGGTCGGCGGGCATGCGCATCTATGACATATCCGACCGCGCCAACCCGCGCGAGATTGCGTTTCTCGACGTGCCCGGTCTTGGCGTGCACCGGGTGTTCTGGGATGGCGGTGACTGGGCTTACATTTCCGCCCTGCCGCCCGGGTTTTCCGACGACATCTTCATGATCGTCGATTTCCGCAGTCCTGATAAGCCGGAAGTCGTCAGCAAGCTCTGGCGCGAGGGCATGCATACCGTCGGTGGTGAAGAGCCCTGGTGGGATCCGAAATACCGCTATGCCCTGCACCACGCGATCATCAAGGGCGATCTGGGAGCCGCGGCCTGGCGGGACGGTGGCATGTCGCTGATCGATGTGTCGGACCGTTACAATCCGAAATTCGTCAGCCACGACAACCCGTGTCCGCCTTTCGCCGGACATACCCACAACACTTTGCCTCTGCCTGGTCGCGGGCTGTTGTTCGTGGTCGAAGAGAGCCAGGCCGACAATTGCGAGGACGGGATCAAGCGAAACTGGGTCTATGACATTTCGGTACCTGAAAACCCGGTCACCATAGCCACGACGCTGCCCCCGGACGAGGCCGACTACAAGAACAAGGGTGGACAGTTTGGCCCGCACAATGTCCATGAGAACCGCTCGGAAGGTTTCCAGAGCGAAGAGCTGATGTTCGTGAGCTATCAGAACGCCGGACTGCGGGTCTACGACATCTCGAACCCTTTCCGCCCGGAAGAAGTTGCCGCGTGTGTCCCGCCAGCGCCGAAGAAGTTGATGGACTACCGGCCCAACCGCCCGCTGGTGGTCGATACCACTGATGTTTATGTCGACAAGCAGGGTCTCATCTATACCACCGACATGAATGCCGGTCTGTACATCATAGAGATGGATGGTCTGTGATGGCAAAGCTCGTCATTTCCGGAAAGATTCATCCCGATGGCATGGCCATTCTTGACGCCGAGCCGGGGTTGGAGATCGAGGCATTCCCCGATCCCGGTACGCCGGTACCAACTGAAAGCCTCGCCACCGCAAATGCGCTGCTGATCCGCTACGGCGTCATTACCGCCGAGCAGGTGAACCAGATGCCCAATCTGCGCGTCGTTTCCCGCCACGGTGTGGGCTGTGACAACCTGCCTGCCGCCGAACTGGCGGCGCGCGGGGTGCCCGTCACCATCGTCGGTCCTGTCAACGCGGTTTCGGTTGCGGAACAGGTCATGGGCATAATGTTGGCGCTGACAAGGCAACTGGTGCCGGGCGACGCAGCCGTGCGCGGCGGGAACTGGAACTTTCGCAACAGCATCGCCATGAGCGAGCTAACCGGTAAAACCCTTCTGTTGCTGGGCTTTGGTCGGATCGGTCGGGAGGTCGCGCGTCGCGCCGCCGCGTTCGACATGCAGGTCAATGTGTTCGATCCGTTTGTACCTGCCGACGTGGTCGAAGAGGCCGGGTATCAGCATGTGTCCGATTGGCGGGTCGAATTGCCGGGCGTGGATTTCCTCAGCCTGCACCTGCCGGCCACGCCCGAAACATCGGGGCTAATCGGCCAGACCGAACTGGCACTGATGAAGCCGACCGCGATCATCATCAACGCCGCCCGCGGTGGTCTGATCGATGAAAACGCTCTTTATGACGCGCTGAGTGGTCCAATGGACCGGGGTGGCGCAGGTCTGGACTGCCTGTCGTCTGAACCGCCCGCGCCCGACCTGCCGCTGCTGTCCCTGCCCAACGTCGTCTTCAGTCCGCATTCGGCGGCGCTAAGCGCCGAAGCGATACAGAAAATGGGCACAGTATCCGCCCGCAACGTGATCGACGGGTTGAACCGGCGTCTGAACCCCGACCTGGTGTTCAATCTGCGTCACCTGACAGAGGCCGGCCATGCGCTATGAGATCCCGACGCAGGGCTACCTGCCGTTTCTCTCGGAACCGATCCAGATCCATTGGGAGAACCACGCGCTCCTGATGTTCGGCATCTGGTTTGTGATGGTGCCGCTTTCGGTGATGCTATTACGGTTCGGCAAGATCAAGCCTCGCACCTATGGCATCCCGCGCGGCACCCATAAATGGGCCTGGCCGGAATTTCCCTGGTCGCTGCACAAAAACCTGCTGTACGCAATGATCGTGCTGGCCGTGGCCGGGGTCGGGTTTGCCATGGTTCTGACAGGCGGGTTTTCAGGCACTCTGCACGCCTGGTTTGGCATCGCAACCGTGCTGTTGGGAGTGCTGCAAGGGACGTCGGCGTGGTTTCGCGGCAGTCACGGAGGGCGCAAAGATCCCGGGGCAGACCCGGAAGATCGCGCCACCTGGGGTGGCGACCATTTCGACATGAGGCCGCAGAGATGGTGGTTCGAGGCGTATCACAAGACGGCAGGGTATTTTGCCCTGTTCTGCGCCGGAGGTGCGGTTGCCACCGGTCTGTCACAATTCTGGCTACCCGGCATCGCCCTTGCTTTTGCCGTGATCGTTGTCGCGGTACTGGCGCTTGCGGTTCTGCTTCAGGGTCTTGGCCTGAAGCACGACACTTATCAGTCGGTTTATGGCAGCCACCCCGACCACCCGTACAATCAACGACGCTATGGTCAAATGTTCCGGGAAAAGGGCGAAAAACCTTGACCAAACACCTGGGCCATCAACGGGCAGGGGCGTGCAGCGCGAGGCCCAGCAGCGAATTCAACGGCGTGAAACATCCTGTATCAGTGACCTGCACTCCGGGATTGACCACGTCGAACACCGTAAGAAGCGCCTGAACGCGGGCTGGATCCCAAGCCTGGCGCTGGCCGCATTGCGCGCTGGCCAGCACCGGGACGCGGCGCAACCGGCCCGCAGGTGAGCGCATTCTCAGGACGCGATGCGCCTCGCGCCCCAGCGCAAACAGAACCTCGCTGCCGAGGTCGGACTGCACATGATGCGCGCCGTATTCATGGCCCAGCCACTCGAAAGCCTGCGGCTGTGCATAATTCAGCGTCAAAAGGTAGGCCGTGACCTGGGCGCCCTGCCGCACGTCCTGCGCAATGTCTGCGCCATCCAGCGTAACCCGATCAGCCACGCGCACGCCGTCTGGCACCAGCCGGGTGGTTACCGGCATGAACAGAGCCTCGGGACGCGCCAGCGCAGTGATGCAGCCAGTTGCCTGATCCATCCAATGCCGCAGCGCATCGGATCGCCTGCCACCTTTTGCCAACACACGTTGGTATTGCGCCTGTCGCTGCAAACGCGCCAGCGCGACTTTCAAAAGGTCGGCCACCGGCAACAAGAACTGGCTGTCCGCATCTGTAACGACGCCATCAAAACTCATAGCACGTGTCCGCTCAGGCTGGCATGTTAAGCGCACGTTTCACGGCCTTGACCGCACCAGGCGCGTCTTCGCCAAATGCATCCGCACCGATCTTGTCAGCATAGTCCTGGGTAATGACCGCACCGCCAATGACGACCTTGGCATTGTTGGAAACCTCGCGCAGATGGTTGACGACACTTATCATCTGCGGTTTCGTCGTGGTCAGAAGCGCGCTCAGGCAGACAACCTGGTTGCCGCGTTCCAACGCCTTGGCAAAATCCTCATCCGGCACGTCGACGCCAAGGTCCTCCACCTCGAACCCGGCCCCTTTCAGCATCATGACAACAAGGTTCTTGCCGATGTCGTGCAGGTCGCCCTTGACGCTGCCTATACAGACTCGCGCAAGGGGTTCGTGATCGCTCTCTGCCAGGATGGGCTCGATAATGTCGATGCCCCCCTGCATCGCACGCGCCGCAACCAGCATTTCGGGAACAAACACCTCACCGGCTGAGAACTGTTCGCCAACCTCTGCCATTGCCGGGATCATCGCGTCATTCAACAGCGCGCCCAGGTCTTCACCTGAGTCACGAGCCTTGGTCACCAATTCGACTACGACTTCACGGTCGCCTTCGCAGATAGCTTCGAACAGCTCGTCCTTTTCGTCTTCGGTCAACATCGCATGAGTCTTTCGTTTCACAATTTGAATGCGCATGCAATATCATGCAAAAAATGTGTCAGTCAACGATCAAATTGGTGAATTGTGCCACGATACTGACGACGCACCTCGCAGCTCGCCGGTTTTCAAATGCAAAACGGTGATGTAAAACTACAGATAGTCACGGGCAGCGATCAACGGGGCACCAGCACAAAATGTCAAAAAGATCAGTTACATCCTATGACGTCGCAAAGATCGCGGGTGTCTCGCAATCTGCAGTATCACGCGCCTTCTCACCGGGCGCATCAATCGCTGAAAAGACCAGGAAAAAAATTCTGAATGCGGCGCGGGAATTGGGATACCAGCCGAATGCGATTGCAAGAAGCATGTCGACTGCGCGCAAGGATTTTCCCCAAAGGTCGGGCATGGTGGGGCTGATCGTAACTCGGCTTCAGGACCCGTTCTTTGCCAACACGATCGCGCATTTCAGCCGCTTTTTGCAGGCCCGCGGCTGGCACATGTTGCTGTTCACTGTTGATAACCAGGTGGAAGTCGACGAAGCTTTGAATGCGCTCTTGCAATACAAGATTGACGGCGTGATCATCTTATCCGCGATACTGAGTGATCAAATGGCTAAGGCCTGCGACGCGCAGGGCATACCGGTCATGCTCTACAACCGTAGCGCAAAAAACCTGAATGTGAGTTCGGTTGAGATTGACAACTACGAGGGCGGGTGCTTGGCCGCCGAAATTTTGCGTGAGGCAGGCCACGAAAGGATCGCCTTCGTCGGCGGTGATGTCGGCGACGAAACCTCAAAGGAGCGGGAAGCCGGATTTACCGAGCGTCTGGCGAAGGACGGTTTGACGCCGTTTCAACTCGAAAGCGGGGACTATACCTTTGTCGGCGGACGTGAGGCGGGGTTGCGCCTTTTGGCACGGCAAGAGCGCCCAGACGCAGTTTTCTGTGCCAGTGACGTGATGGCCCTTGGCGTCTTGCATGCCGCCCGGTTCGAGCTTGGCCTTCAGGTTCCACGGGACTTTTCGCTGGTCGGCTTTGACGACATCCCGTCCGCCGCCTGGCCAGGTCACATGTTGACAACGATTCGCCAACCCATTCGCCGCATGATCCAGGAATCCGTTAATCTTCTGATTGAACGAATGGAAAACCCCGAGCTTGGGCCCAAGGTCAGCCGGTTCCCGGGAACATTGATCTTAAGAGACTCCGCGAAAAATACTGGGCCATTGGGTGGCGTGACCAGCGCTCAGCGCTCGTTTTGAACCAGACGGCACTTGTTTTACGAATTTGGGTTTTGTCATCGCCTCGCACACCAGAACGCGCCAAAAATCCGACCAAGTCAGGGTGCGTTGACGATCAGAGTCAAACCATGAACAAACGCAACATTGGGTGCTTGGGCAAAGTTGCCGATACATTGACAATATCGAGGTCGAAATCCGAGAGATGGCCGCTGAAATAGTCCAGCCCGTCGAATGCAACGCCTGCTTGAACATATGCGCTGTGCCGACCTCACTTACGCGACGAGACTGGCAAGGAGCAATTTCCCAAGGATAGGAATATTATGATAAATGCTCGGCCTCCCCGAGTTCCTCTATTGCGGCGTAGTCGATAGACACAAAGTGCGTCAGTGCAGCTTCGTTGGCGTCCCCCAATGATGCCTCAGTTGTGTCAGGGTTGGTTGCCGGTTTTCATTTCACCGCGGATTACCTGATTTGATGTCGATGTTAGGTTGAATGAGCGTCGCGCTCGATCGCTACTGAACGTGAACGGTGCTTAAACTTTGCCGCTTCGTCGCCCGATAGCGTTGCCGCCTGCAATCGCTGCAGAATCTCGGCCGGGATCGGCGCAGCTTGCGGGCTAGGTTTTTGCCGGACGTGAAGCTCCATGAATTCACCGACTGCTGCCAGATCATCACCGTTCAGCATCTCCATATGCAAGTGAAAGCGCTTTTCATCACAATTCAGAATGCGCGTCTCAATTCGAAGATGGTCAGCTTCCTTGACTTCCCGCAGATAATACTTGTGGTCCTCAAGCAGATAAATCGTGCACCCAGTGCGTGCGCGATACTCAGCATCGAACCCAACCTCATCCTGCATCGCATCGACGGCGTAGCTGAATACCAGACCGTAATAGGCGTCTTGCATGTGGCCGTTGTAGTCGATCCATTCAGGTTTCACTGTGGCTTCAAAGGAGAATATCATTCTCAGGGCATCCCAAGATCATAGAAGCGTGCCGCAGTTTCTCTGAACACCGCCGATTGTGCCTCAGCCGGAATCAGATCACGGTAAGCCTGCACCAGAGAGGCGTAATTGCCATAAAGTTTGTCGACTGGGAAATTCGAGCCAGACATGACCCTCTCAGGTCCGAATTGTTCAAGACAGTCCTCCACGATCGGGCGAATGCTGTCGGGCGTCCAGTTGTGATCGAACATGCCCAGACCAGAGAGCTTGCATGAGACGTGCGGCAGATCGGACAGCGCGCGCAGTCTCTGAGCCCAGTAGTTCAGGCCCGCGGGGCTGCGGTCATGCGGTGAGCCTGCGTGGCACAGGGCGATCCGTGTGTCCGGGGCCTGCGCCAGAATTCGGGCGGTCTTCTCCATCAACTCAGGAATGAGTTGCAGATCAAAGCTGAGACCGTGCCGCCCGGCTTCCTGTAAACCGGCCAGAAATCGTGGATCGTCCAGCAGAGAATTGGTGCCTGTCTGCGCGTCCTCTCCGGGTGCGCGGCCAACGATCTGGCGAACGCCACGCACAGTGGGAATGTCCTGAAACCTGTCAAGCTGGGCGGACAGGTCGGCCGAGGTCAGGTCACAGAACACAACCTGCGCCATCGGCCAGTCTGGATTGGCATCGGCGACGGTTTGGACCCATCGGGCTTCGTCCAGACCGTTTTCGGCCCCCACCTGGATATGGATCGAAGCGTAGATGCCGCAGGGTGCGGCTTCGGACCGGAACTCGCGCAGCAGGTAGTTTCTTTGAATCGGAGTCGGGTCGCCAAAGAACCTTTCTACCCCGCGTGCCATCAGCCACGGGTAGCGCACTGCCGCAAGGTCCCAAAGGTGGTGATGCGCGTCGATCCAGCCGGTCATGTTCGTGGTACTTTCGCCATGCGGCCCAAAATATCGACGCCTTGTTGCTTCCAGAAATGCAGCAGGTCGATGAAGATCCAGTTTTCGGCCAGCTTGTCCCCCTCGCGTCGATAGATATCGATCACCCGGAATTCACCGGCCTTGTCGGTAGCGGGCATGCCCATGAACCCACCCGTCGGGCGGGCGGTGAAATTCGGCCAGCCGAAAAAGCCGCCATAATGACCTTCAGCCATGCGGCAAATGTGCTTGGTCTTTGAGCGGTCCGTGAAGGATGCGCGGAACACGCCCGTGTGCTGCTTTGCGTAGCGCTCGATCGTATAGGTCGCTCCGATCCCGGCAGGACCCCACCAGATCATGTCTTCGCACCATGTCTGGCGCAATTCGTCTTCAAGGTTTAGGCCGCTGTTCCATTGGCCGAGATCGGAAATCATCGCATTGATGGATGCCAGGGTTTTTCCACCTTCTTCGGCGGGCTGCGGGCTGAACATCAGCCCGTCATGCGTCATCGGCCCGGGTTGAACCAGATGGGCCGCAGTCTGCGGCGGGAAGGGCTGCAACCCGGCCTGCATCATAAGATGAGGGATGTCGAAATACATCGCGGTCTCGGTGATTTTGCCGTTTTCGACCTTGTTGAATTCGCAATAGCGCAGAAACGCCATCTTGCCTGTTGGCGCGATGCCCAGCCATGCGTTGTCGAACAGGCCCATCAGGTGCCCCATCGAAACAACCCAGACCGAGGTGAACCCGTCGATCTCGTTTTTGCCCGCCATAAACACGTCCATCCGGCGCTGCAGGTGCTGTAGGCTGTGCTTCAGAGGGAGCCAGAATTTCTGCGCCACATCGTTGGTACCATGCAGTTCGTCAAATGGATGAAAGCCACGCCAAAGAAAGCCCTCGGCGCAATATTTCGAGATTGTGTCTGGGATGTCCGATTCTTCTGTTTTGCTCAACGCTTGGTAAAAATCCAGGACAACGTTTTTCTCAGCTTCATAAGACATGTTGTTTTCTTTCAGTACTTTAGCCGAAGGGATGCAGCAGCTGCCACCGTAATTGCATTCGCTTGCAAAAAATACTTGCCACACAGGCCGTCGGATGTCTATGCTTTTGCAAGCGTATGCACAAATGGTGCGGCAGGGAGGATAGAATGGCCGAAATTCAACTTCGTAATGTCGGAAAGCGTTGGGGATCATTCGTCGGAGTGAACAATTTTGATCTCACAATCGCCGATAAGGAGTTTCTGGTGCTTCTTGGCCCGTCAGGCTGCGGCAAGACTACGACCATGCGCATGATTGCAGGTCTGGAGGACGCCAGCGAAGGTGACATTCTGATCGACGGCGCGCGTGTCAACGACATGGAGCCCAAGGACCGAGACGTCGCCATGGTGTTCCAGTCCTATGCCTTGTATCCGAATATGAACGTCTATGAGAACATTCGGTTCCCATTGAAGGTTCGCGGTATTGACCCGGCCACCCACGACGAAAAAGTGCGTCGCGCGTCGGCCATGGTCGAACTGGATGACTTTCTGCATCGCAAGCCTGCGGAACTATCGGGCGGCCAGCGACAGAGGGTTGCGCTGGCGCGTGCCATCGTGCGGGAACCGAACGTGTTCCTGATGGATGAGCCACTGTCCAACCTCGACGCAAAACTGCGCGTTTCTACCCGCGCCCAGATCAAGAATCTTAGCCACGAACTGGCGGTGACAACGATCTACGTCACCCACGACCAGATCGAGGCGATGACCTTGGCCGATCGCGTGGTGATCATGAAGCAGGGCGTGGTGCAGCAGGTTGGCTCTCCGACCGATATCTACGATGAACCCGCAAACACATTTGTGGCCAGCTTTATTGGCAACCCGGCAATGAACCTTGTCGATGGCGAGGTCAAAGGTGGCGTGTTCCGCGCCCGAAATACCGAGGTGCACGGGTTGAGCGCACCGGACGGTCCCATCACGCTGGGTTTTCGCGCCGAGGACGCCAATGTTGTGGAAAGCGGTGGCGAGATCAACGCACCGATCTACACGCAAGAGCTGCTGGGCGACAGCACCATGGTCTCGGTCCGGATCGGCGGTGCGCTGGTCTCGGTCAAGGCCGACAAAACCTATCGGGCCGAAATCGACGATCAGGTTTCGATCCATATCCACACCGATCACTGCCACTTGTTTGATGCACAAACAGGCGCACGCCTGAACGGCTAACCAGTGATAACCAAACCCGTCACAACGGGTTCAAGCACGGGTGCAGACTTCGAAGATGCACCCATCCATCCAGGGAGGAATACCTATGTTTCTGAAGAGAATCGCATTGGCTGGCTCGATGGCCGCCTTTGCCGCAAGCGCAGGTTATGCCTGTCAAATCGACGGTCGGGTCAACATCGTTGGCAACGAATTTGCCGCCATTCAGGCCGTCGCGGCCGGAGCAAAGGAATGCACCGGGGCGTCGGTGGATTCCAACCTGACATCCGAGCACCAGACCATCAATGTGGCTGGTCTGTCCGGGAACCCGTCTGAGTATACAAGTGCCATCATCGCCAACAGCTCGATCGTGGCGCTGATGAACGAAGACGTCATTCGCCCACTTAACGATCTGGTGGAGCAACATGGTCAGGACCTGCAGCCGGGGCAGCTGATCAAAATTGGTGATAACATCATGGCTGTGGCCTTCATGGCCAATGCACAGCACCTGATGTACCGCAAGGACGTGCTGGAACAGGCTGGCGTCGAAGTGCCAACCACCTATGAGGAACTGCTCGAAGCGGCCAAGGTCATTCGCGAGCAAGGCATCATGCAAAACCCGGTTGGCGGGGCCTACGCATCCGGCTGGAATCTGGCGCAGGAATTCAACAACTTGTTCCTTGGCTATGGTGGCGCGCACTTCAAGCCCGGCACCGCTGAGCCAAACGTGAATTCTGAGGCCGGTGTCAACGCGCTGAACATGATGAAAGCCTTGTCGGAATATATGAACCCCGACTTCCTCACCCATGACTCGAACGCCACCAATGCTGAATACCGTGCTGGCAACGTTGCGATCATGAACATGTGGGGTTCGCGTGCATCGCAGCAAACCACTACCGAGGGCGTATTGCAGGAGGTGATCGATGGTCATGCGATCGGAGCGCCACTGACGGTCGGCGGCGGAGATATCCCGGCATCGACCTTGTGGTGGGATGGCTGGACTGTCGGCAAAAACATTTCGGATGAAGATGCCGAAGCCACCTTCATCGCCATGAAGCACGGTATCCGTCCGGACATGCTGAATGATGAGACGAAGCCACTGGCGGTCTGGCTGATCGAAGGCTACGAGCCCGGTGAAGATGCACAAGGTGTGTTCGCAGCGGCCAAAATGGGTACGCCGCCCTATCCTATGCTGCCTTACATGGGCCTGATGCACAGCGCGCTAGGCAACGAACTTGCCGACTTTATGCAGGGCAAGGAAAGCGCTGAACAGGCACTTGCCGATGTTGAAGCCGCCTATCGGGCCGCCGCCATCGAGCAAGGATATCTTCAGTAAGACGCCCCCTGTGCGGGCGCTTTGGATAGTCGCCCGCACAATCTCATCGACGCGAGGATTGCGATATGCGCCATAAGACGTTTCTTTGGTTCTTCCTTCCCACCGGACTTGCGATGCTGCTGTTCATTGCGATGCCCATCGTCTCGGTCGTGACGCAATCGATCTTCGCTCCGCACCCAGCCGTTCTGTTGGAGGTCGAAAACTGCACCCCCCTGATAGGTTGCACAACCGAGACAACCATCGACCAGGAAGCGACCGCCGCCCTGCGTGCAGAGCAGCCATTGGGACGGTTTGTAGGATTGGGCATTTACTTTGACCGCGGCCACCTCGCCATCCAGGAAATTGGTCAAATGTGGTCCGCCAATGAGGCATGGGGCGGCTTTTTCTCGGAATTGAGCAATCTGCCCTTTTATCGGGCGATGGCATTCACACTAACGTTCACTTTTATTGTGACGCCGCTCACCATCCTTTTGGGGCTGGTGATCGCTCTGGCGGTCAACTCGTTGCATCGGCACCTCAAGGGGTTGATGATCTTCTTTTCGCTTTTGCCGATGATCGTCACTCCGCTGATCGGATCGCTTATCCTGTTTTGGATGATCGACAGCCGCGGTGTCATTGGCAATGCCCTTGTACACATGGCCGGAGATCCGAATTTCAGCCTTAAGGCCTCAACCGGACTAATGTGGGTTGCCTTGATGGTCTATGGTGTTTGGAGCTCGGCACCGTTTGCATTTGTTGTGTTCTACGCCGGACTGCAAACTTTGCCTCAGGATCAGATAGAAGCCGCGCAGATCGACGGCGCAACCCGCTGGCAACAAGTGAAATTCGTGGTTGTCCCCCATCTGATGCCACTGGTCACTTTCGTCGCACTGATCCAATTGATGGACAACTTCAAGGTATTCGAACCGATCATCGGTTTCAGCGCCGGAGCGCATGCGCAATCGCTCAGTACGTTCATTTTCAACGACCTCGGCGGTGAGACCCGACAGCTTTCATCCGCAGCCGCAACCTCTGTGATGACAATTATCGGGGTCGCCATTCTTCTGTCGCCCGTGCTTGTCCGCACATGGCGCGACTTTAAAGGAGCAAGATAACATGGCCAGCCGCGCACAAAGAATGCCAACTAGCCTTCGGGTCGCCTCGTCCCTGTTCGTGCTCCTTTGGTTTATTCTAGCCGCCTTCCCGTTTCTCTGGACCGTCTGGGGATCCTTCAAGGTCGAGTTGGATTTCTTCTCGATTGCCGACTGGACCAACGCCCTGACCGGCGCCCGAACCGAAGCTGTTTATGGCTCTCCGTTCACGACGACGGGGTATGAAGGCGCGTGGATTAAGGAAGAATTCTGGCGCAATGTTCTCAACACCGGGATCGTTTGTTTCTTTGTGGTCACTATCTCACTGACCATCGGAACACTAGGTGGTTATGCCCTGTCACGGTCGACCTATAACTACACATTCTGGTTGTTGATCACGGCACTTATCTTCCGCGCTATGCCGCCGATCACATTGGTCTCGGGCTATCTGCTGCCGTTCTTCGAGTGGAACATCTGGGGGATCCTACCGACCACCATCATCGTGCTTGTGGCGATCAACCAACCGTTTACCCTGTGGATGCTGCATTCCTTCTTCAAGAATATCCCAAGCGAGCTGGACGAAAGCGCCAAGGTCGACGGATGCAACCAGTTTCAGGCCTTCCGCCGCGTGATCATTCCGGTGATGTGGCCGGGTGTCATCACAACAGGGCTGTTCTCGTTCCTGCTGGCCTATAATGACTTTGCTGTGGGCGCGATGCTGTTGTCCGAAAGCAACCGCACTATGGTGCCTGCCATTGCCGCGTTCCTTGGCACCACACAGACCGAAGGCAACGTGATGTTCGCGGTTGCAGCCGTGGTTTCAGCAACAGTGCCACTGTTTATCCTGGTGATGTTCTTCCAGCGCCAGATTGTGGGCGGTCTGACCGCCGGGGCCGTAAAAGGCTGACACGAATGGGCCCCACGCATCCTCAGTCCGTTTCCGCCCATGCGCATACAGCCAGACTAAATCTGGCTGCGCGCCGGGCGCGGCGGCCAGGACGTATTCCCTTTGCCTTGATGCGCGCGGGGCCTCGTGCCCGCACACCATCAACGCAAATTGGAATCCGTTTGAAAAAGGACAGCGGCATGAACGCACGCGCAAACCGCCCCGCCATGGGCATCGCTACCGAAACCACCTTTGAAAATAAGCGACTCTACCGCCAGTTTCTGAACAGCTTCAGCCAGGGTATCGGCTCTGCCACCGAACAAGCGGCGGCGGCGATCTTCGCCCCGGACGCCAAGACCGAAGCCAGCCACCCCATCAATACCACCCGCAGCGGCGATGGCTACATGAGCGACATCATCGCGCCCATTGCCGAAGCCTTCGAGGGCTGCACCCGCCAGGATTATGTCGTGACCGGCGGTGAATACCTCGGCACTGAATGGGTTACCTCGACCGGCTATTTCCACGGCCACTTCACTCGACCGCTTTGCGGTATTCCGCCCAGCGGCAAGCTGGCCTTTCTGCGCTGCGGTGAATTCCTCCGGATGGAAGACGGCAAAATTGTCGAAACTTACGTCTTCCTCGGCTTTGCCGAGCTGATCATCGCGCTTGGCCTGTGGCCCCTGGAACTGCAGGGCTACGAGGGCACTGTTCCCGGCCCCGCCACCCATAACGGCAATGTCATCGGCCCCTCGGATCCGGAGCAATCGCGCTTCACCGCCGATCTGGTTGAAGACATGCTGAAACAGCTGACCACCAAAGATCAGAGCTGGCGCCCCTACTGGGACGAGCGCATGGTCTGGTACGGCCCTGGCGGGCTGGGATCCTATGCCACAGTCGATGCCTTTGCGGATTTCCAATCCCCCTTCGAGGACACATTCGAAGGCTGGGGCGACGGCCAGCGCGAAGGCATCACCGGTGTTGGATCCAACTGCAAGGCAGGCGATGGCGACTATGCTTTCCTGTGCGGCTGGCCGCAGATCACCGGCGTGCATGTGAAACCCTTCCTGGGGCTGGAGCCTACTGGCAAACGCGTCTTCATGCGCGACTGCGACTGGTGGCGCTGCGCGGACGGGAAGATCATCGAGAATTGGTGCATGCTCGACATCCCGCATGTGCTGATGCAGCTGGGCTATGACCTTTTTGCCAATATCGGCGAACGCGCCGCATGAGCTGTTCCGCCAGACATAACGCTGTTGGGCGCCACCCGGCGCTCAACCGGATGCCAAGGGATTTTCTGGCGGTCGACTGAACCTCCCCGTCCACGCAGAAAATCCCTTGGCTACAAAAAAAGGAAGATGAACATGAAAGGCTCCCGCCCCGAACAGGCCGTGCTGACACGCGACACGGACATGAGCAAAACCGACCAGACCCGCGCGGTGATCGAAGGGATGGTCGATGGTTTGAACGACCACCGCATTGACGACATTGGCGAGTTCTTCACGGAAGGGTTTCGCTGGATGGGCAACCAGGGCTGCGGCACCAAGACCGGGCTCAAGGAATTTCAGGAAAACTGGCAGCGCCCATTCCAAGCGGCGTTTTCCGACAAGACCTGCATCGACGAAGCCCGGCTTTACATGGGTGAATGGGCCGCGGCCTTTGGCCGGCAAGAGGCAACCCATTCCGGTGAATTTCTGGGCATTGCGCCCACCGGCAAGCGGGTCGAGATCCGCTACATGGATTTCTGGAAAGTTGTCGACGGAAAGATTGTCGACAACTGGGTGAATGTCGATTTCGCCCATGTCGCTGCCCAGCTTGGCGTTGATCTGTTCAACGGCCACGGATGGGAAACATTCGACCGGGGAGAGAAAACTCCGCCCCGGCCCGACAACTGAGGATTAGGACAATGGCTATCGAATATCTCAAACGCGGCAAACCCGAGGCCGACCGGGCCGAGGACGATGCCAAAACCCGCGCCGTCGTTGAAGCGACGCTGAAAGACATCGAAACCCGCGGTGATGCGGCGGTGCGCGAACTGTCGGAAAAGTTCGACAATTATTCGCCGGAAAGCTTCCGCCTGAGTCAGGAGCAGATCGACGAGCTGATCGCCTCGCTGTCTGAGCGCGAACTGGCCGACATCAAGTTTGCACAGAAGCAGGTAATGAACTTCGCGCAGGCGCAACGCGATTCCATGCTGGATATCGAGGTCGAGACCCTGCCGGGCGTGATCCTGGGTCACAAGAACATCCCGGTGCAGTCTGTGGGCTGCTATATTCCGGGCGGTAAATTCCCGATGGTGGCTTCGGCGCATATGTCGGTGGCCACGGCCTCAGTTGCCGGTGTGCCCCGCATCATCGCCTGCACCCCGCCGTTTCAGGGCAAACCGAATGCGGCTGTGATCGCGGCCATGCATCTGGGCGGCGCGCATGAGATTTATGTCATGGGCGGCATTCAGGCTATCGGTGCGATGGCAATCGGGACCGAGACCATCGATCTCGTTCACATGCTGGTCGGCCCCGGCAACGCATTCGTCGCCGAAGCCAAGCGCCAGCTTTTCGGACGCGTCGGCATCGACTTGTTCGCTGGTCCGACCGAAACCATGGTGATCGCCGATGAAACTGCAGCCGATGCCGAGCTTTGCGCGACCGACCTGCTGGGTCAGGCCGAGCACGGCTATAACAGCCCCTGCGTTCTGGTCACCAATTCGCGCAAACTGGCCGAAGAAACCCTGAGCGAGATCGACCGAATCCTGGGCATCCTGCCCACCGCCGGCACCGCCAAGGTCAGCTGGGAAGAATATGGCGAGATCATCGTCTGCGACACCTATGACGAGATGCTGAAAGTGGCCGATGACATCGCCTCCGAGCACGTTCAGGTCATGACAGACCGCGACGATTGGTTCCTGGAAAACATGACCTGCTATGGCGCGCTGTTCCTGGGACCACGCACCAACGTGGCCAACGGCGACAAGGTAATCGGCACCAACCACACCCTGCCGACCAAGAAGGCCAGTCGCTATACCGGCGGGCTCTGGGTCGGCAAGTTCCTGAAAACGCACAGCTATCAGAAGGTCCTGACGGATGAGGCTGCGACGATGATCGGCGAATACGGCTCGCGCCTGTGTATGCTGGAAGGCTTTGTAGGCCATGCCGAACAATGCAACATCCGCGTCCGGCGTTATGGCGGGATCAACGTGCCCTACGGCGAGGGTGCGGCTTATCGCGAGACTGCCGAGGTGCCCACGTGACTGTCAGGCAACCGCCACAGAACTTGCGCCCGGGACCGCCCGGGCGTCACGGATTTTGAGAAAGAAGCAGATAACACAATGCGAGATTTCGCAATGGACACCCATTCCACGCACAAAGCCCTGATCGCGCCCTTGCGCGAGGCCATGTACAACTTTGACGAAGCTGGCGTCCGCGCCACGCTGCAGTCGGTGATTGCACCCGATGCCGTCATTCACATGCCGCATCCGTTCGGCGACTTGACCGGGCCGCAGGAACTTTACGACACTTGCTATGCACCGCTGCTGACATCCATGCCTGATCTGGAACGCCGGGACTGGATCGTGATGGGCGGGCCTACGGAACATGGCGATGATTGGATCGGCTGCGGCGGTCACTACTTTGGTACATTCGTCGCCCCCTGGCTGGACATCCCGCCGACGGGGCATCTGACCCATATGCGGTTCCACGAGTTTTACCGCTTCGAAAACGGCAAGGTTGTCGAGATTCAGACGCTTTGGGACATTCCCGAAGTGATGATGCAGGCGAAGGCCTGGCCGATGGCCCCCTCGCTGGGGCTGGAGTTCTGCATTCCCGGCCCGGCAACGCTGGACGGCATCGTACCCGGACCTTGGGATGAGGCGAAATCTCAGGCCTCGTGCACTCACATCGTTTCAATGCTCGAACACCTCAAAAAACACCCCAGCCAGGGCGGGTCGGAGGTGATGGAGATGGAGAAGTTCTGGCATCCGCGCATGAATTGGTACGGTCCCGCGGGGATCGGCACCGGGCGCGGCATCTCGGGGTTCCGCAACTGGCACCAGATTCCATTCCTGAACGGCATGCCCGATCGTGGCCAGTACGTTGAGGATATCACCTATCACTTCTTCGGTGATGGTGACTATGCCGCCGTTACCGGCTGGCCCGACATGATCCAGACCGTCACGCATGATGGCTGGATGGGGATTGCGCCCTCGGGCAAACGGATCTCCATGAAGTCACTGGATTTCTGGCGCATGGAAAACGGCCTGATCCGGGAAAACTGGGTCCTGGTTGACCTACTGGACGCTTATCGGCAATTGGGCGTAGATGTCTTTGCCCGCCTGCACGAGTTCAACAAGGCGCGTGTGGCAGGTGAAATTCCATTCCCGGTCGGCGAGGTCTGATATGCACCAATTCCCCAGCACCCCCAGTTTCAGCCTCAGCGGCAAGCGCGCGCTGGTCGCCGGTGCGTCGTCCGGCATCGGCATGGCTTGCGCGGTTGCACTGGTCGAACATGGTGCTGAGGTCACTCTGGCGGCGCGTCGCACCGATGCGCTGCAGGGAATTGCTGACGAAATGGCGGCTCGGGGGTGGGCTGCCGATGTGCTCGCGCTGGATGTCTCGGACGTTGCGGCGACGGCCCGGTCGGTGGCGGAAAGCGGTCCTTTTGATGTTTTGCTGAATTCGGCAGGGCTTGCGCGGCACAGCAAGGCGGTTGATACCGCGCCGGAAGATTTCGATGCGGTGATGGGGGTGAATGTCCGGGGGGCTTATTTCCTCACACAAGCCGTCGCCAAGGGGCTGCTTGATGCCGCTCGTCCCGGATCGCTGATCAACATCTCCAGTCAGATGGGCCATGTGGGCGGTCGGGAACGCGCGGTCTATTGCACCTCGAAATTTGCGGTCGAAGGCTTCACCAAGGCGATGGCGCTGGAATTCGCACCTGCGAAGATACGTGTCAACACGATCTGCCCGACATTCATTCTGACCGACCTGACAAGATCGACTTTCGATGACCCGGACAAACGCGCCTGGATTCTGGACAAGATCAAGCTCGGCCGACCGGGTGAGATCGAGGACATCATGGGCGCTGTGGTCTATCTGGCGTCGGATGCATCAAATCTGGTGACCGGCACGGCGCTGATGGTTGACGGCGGGTGGACGGCAGACTGATGGCGGCGCACAAGGTTACATCACTGGAAGTCGCCCGCCTCGCCGGGGTCAGCCAATCCGCTGTCAGTCGGGTGTTTACGCCGGGCGCTTCGGCGTCCAAGAAAACCGTGGAAAAGGTGCGCAAGGCCGCCAAAGAACTGGGATACCGCCCGAACGTATTGGCCCGTGCAGTGGTGTCCGGGAAAAGCCGGATCATCGGGCTTGTCGTGGCTTACCTGAACAACCAGTTCTACCCTGAAGCGCTGGAAAAACTCACAAACACGCTGCAGGAACGTGGATACCATGTACTGATATTCATGGCCTCGCACGAGTCTGGAAACATCGACGACGTGGTCGAAGAAATACTCGACTTTCAGGTCGACGGCATCATTGCCGCGTCGGTGGCCCTGTCTTCGGACTTGTCAGACCGGTGCCGTGCAGCGGGCGTACCGATGGTGTTGTTCAATCGGGCGCAGGACGACCCTGCCATGTCGTCGGTCACATCCGACAACGTTGCCGGTGGTCGAAAGGCTGCGGAGTTCCTGTTGGCTGCTGGGCACCAAAAGATTGGATATATCGCCGGATGGGAAGGTGCTTCGACCCAGCGAGACCGCGAATCTGGGTTCGTTTCAGCCTTGCTGAAGGCCGGAGTCACCCTGCACGCCCGTGAAGTCGGAAACTTTGTCGCGGAAGAAGCGCGGCAAGCGACGTTAAAGATGTTCGAAGCCGATCCGCCTGATGCGGTGTTTATCGCTAACGATCACATGGCCATTTCCGTGATGGATACTTTGCGGTTCGAATTGGGGTTGAGTGTTCCAGGCGACGTTTCAGTCATCGGGTATGACGACGTGACTGTTGCCTCGTGGCCAGCCTACAACCTGACAACAATTCGACAGCCCGCCAATCGCATGGTCGCGGAAACGGTGGATATTCTACTCAGCAAGATCGAGGACTCCGATGTCCAACCGCGCAGGGTTGAGATTGACGGACCGCTTATTGTTCGCGGCTCGGCCCGCACACCTGAAGGATGGAAGACATGAACCCACTATCGAACCGGTGGAAGAGCGTACCGGATTACATTCTGGAGATCACCCGCGAGATCTGGGAAGAACGAGGATTGGAAACGCTCAACCATTACTACGCGCCCGACATACCGATGCGGTTTCCCGAGTGCATATCAATCGGAAACCAACGCACTATCAACGGCACACTGGCAACGCTGGCCGAGTTCCCTGACCGCGAATTGACCGGCGAAGACGTAATTTGGTCCGGTAGCGACGACGAGGGGTATCTGTCGTCGCACCGGCTTTTGACTATGGGTACCCATACTGGGGGCGGTTATTTTGGTCCGCCCACGGGAAAAAGATTCTCGATACGGGCAATCGCCGATTGTGCGGTGGTGGGCGACCAGATCAACGATGAATGGTTGATCCGCGACACTGCTGGCATTGTAAAGCAATTGGGGATGGAGCCCCGACAATTCGCCCGTGATCTGATCGAGCGTGAGGGTGGGCCTGAGAAGTGCGTGAAACCGTTCTCGCCTGCAATCGATGTTGAGGGGCCATACAAGGGCCGCGGTAACGATAACGAGTGGGGTGCGCGGATGAGCGACATCCTGAGCCGGATGATGAACAAAGACTTTGCCGTTATTCGTGCCGAGTACGACCGTGCTGTGCAGACAGAACACCCGGCTGCCACCACCGTGCATTCCTGGTCCGATACCGAGTGGCTGTGGATGGGGTTGCGCTCATCTTTCCCCAATTCTGATTTCAAAATTGAGCACCAGATCGGTCGCGAGGACCCGATGCTATCGCCGCGAGCGGCCATCCGCTGGAGTCTTTCCGGCAATCATGATGGCTGGGGTATGTTCGGCCGACCCACCGGAGCAGAAGTTTATGTGATGGGCTTTACCCATGCCGAGTTCGGACCTTACGGCCTGCGGCGCGAATGGACCCTGTTCGACCCCGTCTCAATCTGGAAACAGATCTTAATGAAAACCGGTGATATCTAGAATGTCGCTTCGTGTCTCAAATCTGGATGCCGGGCAGGCGTTGCGGCGGTTTCACGCCCACCGCGCCAGCCTGCGCGCTCGGCGGCTGAACAATCGTCCGCCGGGAGGTTTGGTTTGATCCGATCAAACCCAAATCAAAAGGAGAAAAGATATGAGTACCATCGAAAGCCGCATCGTCCGCTATGGCGAACTGAAGCCTTGTAAAACCGCGTTCATCGACGCCCACACGCCGGGCTCGGACCAGAAAGAGAACTTTACCATCATCGGCGGCGGCGTTTCAGAAAGTCCCGACCAGCACGTCCACATCACCGACAAAATCGGGTTCAACATCGGCGCGGCGGGACAACCGCCCAAATGCCGTAACTCGCTGCACAGCCACACCACGGCCGAGGTGTTCTTCGTAGCAAAAGGTCGCTGGCGGTTCTTCTGGGGCCGATATGGTACGGCCGGCGAGTTCATTGCCGAAGAAGGCGATATCTTCAACATCCCGACCGGCATCTTCCGCGGGTTCGAAAATGTGGGCCAGGACTACGGCATGATCATGTCGATCCTAGGCGGCGATGATGCCGGTGGCGGTGTGACCTGGGCTCCGCAAGTCATTCAGGACGCGCAGGCTCATGGCCTGGTACTTGGCAGTAACGGCGTACTCTATGACAGCAAAAAGGGCGAGGAATTGCCGCACAACGTGCAGCCCATGCCTTTGCTGACCGAGGAAGAGCTAAAAGCCTATCCCGAGGTTCCCGTTGATGCGGTGATCGGCAAATATGTCGCCCGGTACTGGGACCTGATGGCGTTGGCGGCGGACAAGCCTAACGTTGTGATTGGTGAAAACGGTTTGATCAAAGACAAGCCCGGTTTCGAGGTTGATTTCCTGACACGCGGATCGGCCGTGGCCGGACAGGTCAAGGCGGATAAGCCCGTGGTTTTGATGCCGACCAGCGGCCATTGGCGCATCAAGATCAATGACGTCGAGACCACCTTGTCCAACGGTGATACCGCATTGGTTTTGTCCGGCGAGAGCTATTGTGTTGAACCATCAATGACCGGGTTCGCCGGACTCTATAGGATCACGGCCACAGATGATCCAGCAGGAGCAACCTGGACAGGATGAACGCGGACCCCAAAGGCACCCATGCTGTCTACGAACGGCAAGCCACAGAGTATGACAGGCGCCGTTCAAAGGCTCTGTTCGAAGCGCGCTGGTTTATGGCCGAAGGCTTTGACGTAACGGGTGTCGATTTTTCAAAGGCAATGTTGGCCATCGCTAGGGATCGCTGGCCTGATGGTGACTAGCGGCATGCCGATACGCGGGAATTCGATCTGGGAAAAGCCTTCGATGGCGTCATTGCCTGGAACAGTTTTTTTCATCTCACTGCGGAAGAGCAAAGGAGATGTATCGCGCGCATAGCTCGACATTTGCGATCTGCGGAATGCTGATGCTGACGGTCGGACCGCGCGCTGGTGAAGACAGCGGCACAGTGGGGACAGAACCGGTATATCACGCTTCGCTTTCACCTGCGGGATATGCCCTGTGCTTAGAAGAAAACGGGCTGCGGATGACCGGCTTTCTCGCCGAAGACCCCGAGACCCAAAGCCATACAGTGTTGATGGCACGCAAATCCTGAGGAGGTCCAGATGAGCATAAAAACCACCCATGTTGGGTCTCTGCCCCGGATACAGAAGGTCGTGGATTTCATCTTCGACCGAGAAAACGGTAAGCCCTATGATGGGGCTGCCTTTGATGCCTGCATGACCGCAGCGGTGTCCGAGACGGTGCGCAAACAGGCCGAGGCCGGGGTTGATATTGTCTCGGACGGTGAGACCTCAAAAATCTCTTATGCCACTTATGTGAAGGATCGCTATACCGGCTTTGATGGGGACAGTCCCCGCAATGCGCCGGCGGATCTCAAAATGTTTCCGGGCTTTCTGCAACGTTTGGCGGATGACGGCGGAACGCCTCAATATGCGCGGCCCATGTGCGTGGGCGAAGTGCGTTCAAAAGGGCAGGGTGAACTGCAGAAGGACATAGACAATCTCAAGGATGCAATGGCCGAACACGCGGTCGAGCGCGGTTTTATGAACGCCGCAAGCCCCGGGGTGATTTCTCTGTTTCTGCAAAATGATTTCTATCCGACACGTGAGTCCTATCTCGCCGCGCTGGCCGATGCGATGAAAGAAGAATATGAGACCATCGTTGGTGCGGGTCTGGATCTGCAGCTGGATTGCCCGGATCTCGCCCTGTCGCGCCATATGCTGTTCACTGATCTTTCCGACGATGAGTTCGTGAAAATTGCCGACATGCATGTTGAGGCGTTGAACCACGCGCTGCAAAACGTTCCTTCTGACAAAGTGCGGGTTCATATTTGCTGGGGCAATTACGAGGGCCCGCATTGCTGTGACATCGGCATGGACAAGGTGTTTTCGACGCTGATGTCCACCAAATCTCGCTATGTTCTGTTCGAAACCTCAAACCCGCGGCACGCGCATGAATGGACGGTGTTCCGTGACCGCAAGGATGAGATTCCGGATGACAAGGTTCTGGTGCCCGGCGTGGTCGACACCACGACCAACTTTGTCGAACACCCGGAACTGATCGCGCAGCGTGTTGAGCGGTTTGTGAACGTTGTTGGGTCTGAGCGGGTGATTGCGGGGTCGGATTGCGGCTTTGGCACCTTTGCGGGCTTTGGCGCGGTCGACCCGGATATCGCCTATGCCAAGCTGGGCGCGCTTGCCG
>NZ_WPZL01000037.1 GCF_013031245.1 Ruegeria lacuscaerulensis | reverse complement strand
TGGTGAGGCGGAAATACTTGAACAATATCGTGGAACAGGACCACCGTTTCATCAAGAGACGCACGCGGCCAATGCTGGGGTTCAAGGCCTTTACATCAGCGGCGGCAGTGCTCGACGGAATAGAAGTGGCGCACATGATCCGCAAAGGTCAAATCACGCCCGGACTCTGCCCATTTCAGCAGTTCGCTGAGCTCGCCACCTGACTCACAAGCGTTTGCTGAAACAACTCAATGAGCTCAAATCTTTGCAACAAAACCTCAACCCGATATCTGGGTCACGAAGAGAGTTCTCTAAGAAAGACAGCGCCTTCGTCGGCGTCCTCGCGTCCAGAGGCGCTCGCCGAGTCGACGAGTCGAAGAACCCCTCCTTAGTTATTAGCCGTGCTCGCGACTATCGCCAAGGGCTCGAAGCCGACTTTGGAAGTAGCGCAGCACATACGTATCGAAAAGATCGAGGGTCCGTCGCGGCCCAATCCAGACCTTCGCCCTGCCCTCAAGATGCTGCGGTAGCAGCCCGCTTACCGGCCATTCGCCGCGCGTGCAGAATCTGCAGATGACGGAAATCGCAGTGCGACGTTAAGGCTTGCCCTGAACGCAAAACACTACCATTGCTCGCAATGGATCAAACAGGTCTTTGAGTTGGTCAACGTCACTTGCGTCACGTTTGATCTGTGTAAACATACTCTTGATCGTGTTCTGAAGCAGCGGCAGTTTGATACCCGCGCTGGTCAAATCCTTTTCGAATGGTGCCAACACGACACCGATTGCTCCAAGGTAGTTGCCCCTGATTTGCTTAACACGCTCGGGTGAAAGGTTGTCCCCAATTTCCATTATCTCATCGAGATGCGGAAACCTTTGCATGGCGTCAAAAGGGGCGGCGCACATAAACTTGAATAGTATTTCAAGTCTATCCTCAAGATCGGTTGCTATTGCGCAGGCGCTTTCGATGTCAGCCTTGGTTCTTTCAGCGTATTGAAGAAGGGCTGCAAAGATCAAATCTTCTTTGCTTTCATATGCTTTATACAGCGTTTGGCGCGACACTTTAGATGCGGCCGCGATCTCGGTCATAGACGTCTTCGCAACACCATAGTGGGCGAATAGACCAAACGCAGCCTCTACGATTTTCTGGTTCTTTTCGTTCATTGCCATGTGACCGATCTAGACCCGAGTCGTCCACTTGTAAAGCACATGTTGACAAATTGCGTATCCGAGTCTACTTGTCCATTCGAGCCGGGAAACCCCAATGCTTTTCGAATCCAAAAGGGAGATTGCCGACATGGCGACTAGCTTGAAGATCAATGGCCAGATGCGCGATGTCCAAGCGTCCGAGGGCACCCCGCTTCTGTGGGTTATCCGGGACGAGCTCAAAATGACCGGAACCAAATTTGGGTGTGGTGTTGCGTCTTGTGGCGCCTGTACCGTGCACGTGGATGGCCAGCCCGTGCGCTCCTGTCAAACCTATGTCGAAGACGTCGAAGGTGCCGAGATCACCACAATCGAAGCGATGAGCGAAGACAAAATCGGCGCCGCCATTCAACAGGCATGGGTTGAGCTGGATGTGGTCCAGTGCGGCTATTGCCAGTCGGGGCAGATCATGTCTGCTGTCGGCCTGTTGTCGGAAAACCCCAAGCCGAGCGTCGAAGAGATCGACGAATACATGTGGGGCAATGCCTGCCGCTGCGCCACCTATCAACGTATCCGCGCTGGTATCCAGCGCGCTTCTGAAATCCTGGAGGCCTGATCTATGACCGTCAACACCTCTCGCCGTGGCTTTCTGAAAGGCGCAGCCGCCGCTGGTGCCGTACTTCTGGTCGGCGCACGCCCTGATGGCGCACTCGCTGCCGCGTCCTCGGAAAACGCTCAATTCAACCCGTTCGTGAAGATCGATGCCGACGGCACTGTGACCGTGATCGTCAAGCACTTCGAGATGGGTCAGGGCCCCGCAACCGGCCTGCCAACTCTGGTCGCCGAAGAAATCGGCGCAAACATGGATCAGATCGAGTATGAGTTCGCCCCGTCGAATCCACAGGTCTATAACAACCTGTTTTTCGGGCAGGTTCAGGGCTCTGGTGGGTCGACTGCCATGGCAAACTCGTGGCAGCAATACCGTCAGGCTGGCGCTGCTGCGCGCGAGATGCTGATCGCCGCCGCCGCACAGACCTGGGGTGTGAACGCGTCGGGTATCACCATTGAGGAAGGGATCGTCAAAGCAGGTGAACAGTCGGCTCCAATCGCCGAATTCGTGGCGGCGGCTGCGCAACTTGAGGCCCCTGCCGAGCCGCGTCTGAAAGACCCGTCCGAGTTCCGCCTGATCGGCAACGAAGCGTTGCGCCGCAAGGACTCGCCGATCAAGGTCAATGGTCAGGCGCAATACGGTATGGACCTGCACCTGCCCAACCAGATGGTCGTCTTGATAAAGCGCCCGGAATCACGTGGTGCTTTGGTGACCGGCTTTGACGACAGCGCCTCGAAGGAGATCAAAGGCTTCATCAACGCAGCGACTCTGCCCAACCAGGCCGGTGTGGCGGTTTATGCCGAAAACACATGGGCAGCCATTCAGGCGCGTGAAGCACTGGACGTCGAATGGGATGTGTCGGCGGCTGAAACTCGTAGCTCTGACCAGATCGACGCAGAAATCCGCGCCGCTCTGGACGCCGAACCTCAGTACAACGTGAACAAAGCGGATGCAGCAGCGGTCGCGGCGGCAATCGACAGTGCGGACACGGTTCTGGAAGAGACCTTCTACTTCCCGCTTCTGGCTCATGCCCCGATGGAGCCGATGAACTGCACCATCGAACAGTCGGCCGACGGCAAGATCGTAATGCACGACGCCTGCCAGATTCCGACTGGCGTTCATTACGCCCTTCAGCAGATATTTGAATTGCCGCCCGAGCAGATCGAAATCAAAACGTTGCTGGCCGGTGGTTCATTTGGTCGCCGCGCAACACCAGAAACGGATTATCAGGTCGAAGCCGCTCTGGCCTTCATCCTCACCGATCGCAGCCGACCCGTTAAGCTGGTGTGGACCCGGGAGGACGACATCCGCAGCGGTTATTACCGCCCGGCCTTTGGCCACAAGGTCCGTGTCGGTCTGGACGGCCAGGGCGATATCGTTGGATGGCAGCATCAGGTGGCCGGTCAGTCGATCATGAAAGGCACCCCGTTCGAAGCTTTCGCAGTCCAGGACGGCGTCGATCACAGCTCGGTCGAAGGTATCGCGGACAGCCCGTACACGATCCCCGGCATGGCGCTGGGTCTGACGGATACGCCCAAGGCAACCATGGTTCTGTGGTGGCGTTCGGTGGGTCACACCCATACAGCCTACGTGATGGAAACCATGATGGACAAAGTCGCCGAGGCCGCTGGCCGCGATCCGGTCGAGTTCCGTCTGGCCCATCTGGCCGATGACAGCAACGCAGATCAGAAGCGCAAAGCGGGCGTTCTGAAACTGGCGATGGAGAAGGCCAACTGGGGCAATGCGCCCGCCGGTCGCGCTCAGGGAATCGCGGTACACAAGTCCTTTGGCTCTTACGTGGCTGAGGTGGTCGAAGTATCTGGCGATGCGGAAAATGGCATCAAAATCGAAAAGGTCACCTGTGCCGTGGACTGCGGCATTGCGGTAAACCCGGATGTCGTCAAAGCTCAGGTTCAGGGTGGTGCCGGCTACGGAATCGGTCACGTGATGCGCGACAAGATCACCCTGACGGGTGGCGCGGTGGATCAGTCCAACTTCCCGGACTATGAGCCGCTGCGCATCAGCGATATCGCCGCGATTGACGTTCACATCGTACCCTCCGCCGAAGCCCCTTCAGGTATTGGAGAACCCGGCACGCCTCCGTCGGCACCGGCACTGGCAAACGCAATCCGCGCATTGTCGGGTGTGAAAGTGACCACCCTGCCTATGGCGGAAAACGGAGTATCCTTCGTCTGATCTTATCCTCACCAGCTAGCGGGCGCCTCTAGCCCGCCAGCCACTCCCATTAAACTTGCCAATCGAACAACAGGCTTCGCGCCTGAAGGAAAGAGTTATGTCTCACGAAACTGAAAACACTAATCTGCAACGCCGCGCATTTATGACCGGTGCCGCAGGAGCTGGTTTCGCCGTAGCCAGCCTGGCCGGCGCCACTCGAGCACAGGCACAGGAAGGTGGTTCGCAACTGCGTGATTTTGAGGGCAAGACCGCCATCGTGACCGGCGCAGCACGCGGGATCGGCTTGTCTTGCGCTGACGCGCTGGCCGCACGCGGGGCCAACGTGGTCCTTTTTGATGTGGCGGGGCAAATTGCAGAGGTGCCTTATCCACTCGCCACTCAGGGCGACCTGAATGCAGCGAAGGCTCAGATCGAAGCCCATAACGTGCAAGCCATAACTATCAAGGGTGACGTGCGCGACATGGCGGCACAACAGCAAGCCGTCACAGCCGCGATGGATACATTCGGCAGCGTAGATTTTGTGATCCCGAATGCAGGCATCACGCAGACCGGTTTCCTGGAAGAGTTGTCCGAGGAAGAAGTTGATCTGGTTCTGGATATCAACCTCAAAGGCGTGATCAAAACCATACAGGCCGTCACGCCGATCCTGCGCCAGCAGAATTCTGGCCGTATCGTGACCATGGCGTCGGTAACCGGTCGCATGGGGTCACAGCGTTTCCCAGTCTATTCGGCCACGAAATGGGCAGTCATTGGCTTGACCAAAACAACGGCAGAAGCGTTGGGCCCGCATAATGTAACTGCAAACGCACTTTGCCCAACTTTGGTCCGAACCGGGCTTCTTGAAAACGACTATGTCCTTTCAACCATGGTGCCCGGCACGACCCTCGAATGGGAACAATTCGAAGGGTTTGCGCAACAAATGCATATGTTGCCACAGGGCTTTTATGGTCCTGAGCACGTCGGAAACGTGGCAGCATTCCTTTGCTCGGACGGTGCCGCAATGATCTCCGGCGACGTCCTTGACATCGCGGCCGGCTTCAACGCCCGCTTCCCGGCCTAATCCAAGCACCACCTACCCTCGCAAACCACCACTCACACACCCCACCAAACACGAAAACAAATGGAAATGAAAATGGCACAAACAATTTTGATCACCGGTGCCTCGACCGGCATCGGCAAGGCGACTGCGAAGTACTTCCAAGCTCAGGGATGGAACGTCGTCGCCACGATGAGAAAACCCGAAAATGGCGCGGAACTGGCCGCATTGGATAATGTGCTGGTCACGCGTCTTGACGTGACTGATCCGGCGTCCATCGAAGCTGCGGTTGCAGTCGCGCTCGACAGGTTTGGCGGAGTTGATGTTCTTCTGAACAATGCGGGCTACGGAGCTTACGGCCCGCTGGAAAACTTCGACATGGATCGCATTCGCCGCCAGTTCGACACAAACGTCATCGGCCTGTTGGAAGTGACCAAAGCGGTTCTGCCTCAGATGCGCGCCCGGAAATCCGGCACCATCGTCAACATCAGCTCCATCGGTGGGCAAATGACCTTCCCGTTAGGCACTCTCTACCACGGCACCAAGTTTGCCGTCGAAGGCATCTCTGAAGCTTTGCACTACGAGTTGGAGGCTATCGGAGTAAAAGTGAAAATCGTGGAACCGGGCATGATTGCAACAGATTTCTCTGGGCGTAGTTTCGATTTTGCTAATGAGCCCGCGATTGGCGAGTATCAAGGTGTCGTATCCGCTGTTATGGGTTCTTTTGCAAATCAGAAGTTCCCGCCGTCCCCTCCCGAAGTCGTAGCAGAAGTGATCTGGGCGGCAGTAACCGATGGCTCCAACACACTGCGTTACCGTGCGGGCCAGGATGCCGATTTCCTGCTGACCAATCGGAAGGCTGCTGACGACGCGACCTTCATCGGTGGCATCAAAGAGCAGATGGGATTGTGAAAAAAAACGGTCAATCGAGCCTTATAAGAAGGAGTGACCCCAGCTTCTTTGGTCGGGGCACTTCCAAAATTCAGCGCGGGCTTAGCGCTGTAACCACTGCTCCTACCTGGGTTTCCAAAGAGGTCGCCAGATATTTTGTCTACTGGCGCATTTTCTACTTCCTTGCGGGTGTCACCCACGGCCTGTCGATCCTGTTTTTCCTGGACCGGGAAGTTTGGCTCATGGCCTGGTTCAACGTTGGCAGCGTCATCGTATTCACAACATGCATGCTGCTTTTGTATAAGGGATGGTTCCGTTCGGCCTATTGGCTTGCGCTAGCCGAGCTTGTTTCCCATGCAATAGCTGCGACGATTTCTGTAGGCACCGAGTTCGGTGCTTTGAACGCAATTCTGCTGGTTCTCGTTCTGCTTTACGTACAGCCTTTTTATCCACTGATTTTGTCGTTGGTTCTTTCGGCACTCGCGTTGGCGGCAGCTGTGTTCACACAGGAGTACATGTTGACCCATGCGCCCCTTTATTCTCATTTCCAGGTTACGTCAGGGGATCTCGCGATGCGGGTCGTGACATGGCCCATTCTGATGTTGGCGATGGTGATGCCATTCATTCGTGCGGCTTCAAAGGCAGAAAAAGACCTTGAGATTGCGCATGGCGAAAGTGAGCGCCTTTTGCACAATATTCTGCCCGTAACTGTGGCTGACAGGTTAAAGGCCGGAGAAGATCAGATCGCAGATGAACATCCGCGTGTTGCGGTCATGTTTGTCGATATCGTCGGCTTTACTGAAATGAGCCGAGACCAGCCACCGGCAAGGATCGTTGAGTTCCTGAACAAATTCTTTGTAGCAATTGATGATCTCATCGAACAACACGACGCCGAGAAGATTAAGACCATCGGCGATGCCATAATGATCACCGTCGGTGCACCAATACCTCATCCCACCCCGGAAGACGGGGCCATGGAACTTGCTCGCGACATACTAGCTGCTGCAAAGCACTTTGAGCGACCTGACACAGGAAGCCCCCTTGTCGTTCGGATCGGATTGCATTCCGGCCCTGCCGTTGCAGGCGTTATCGGAAAGGCAAAATTTGCATACGATATTTGGGGCGAAACAGTGAATATAGCAGCGAGAATGGAAAGCTCCGGTATTCCTGGTACAGCTCAGGTTTCCGAGGTCTTTGCGTCACGTTTAACCAAAACTATCAAATTTGAGGAACGGCGGAGTATCACCGTTGCCAGTAGCAGTATCTGTGCCTGTATATACCGGCTGGAATAGCGACTCAGACTGGAATTCGTGATTGCTGTTTAAGGTGTTGTCATGAGGTTCCAAAGCCGACGTTTGCTCAGCGCGCAGCATAAGCTCCTGCCTTGTATTCCACGGCCCAAACCTGCCATTCACCGACCGATCAACATGCTGCGGTCCCAGCCCACATAGCCGCCGTTCGCTGCAAGCGAAAATTCCAGGCTTCGTCGGACTCACACATCGCGGACCAAGCGCCATTTCGCTGCAAAAGGCTTCAAAGTCCGGTGAAGACGTATCAAGACCGCCGTGCCCGGCACCTGGGGTGGAAACCGGTCATTCGCTGTAATCGAAAAAACTCTCTTTGATTGTGACAGGTTTCGGGTTCCGAGCAGAAATTGAAACAAACTACAGGGCTATGGGAAGCTGAAGCGTAACGCTTGCTCCTTTTTCGACTTGGTTGATCGCGGCCACTCCTCCGTGGCGCTTCGCTACAGCTGAGACAATCGACAACCCTAAACCGCTACCTTCGGAATATTCCAGCTGCGAAAATCGACTGAAAACGGCTTCGCTTTGTTCGGGTGAAAGGCCGGTTCCGTCATCGGATACGGTAAGCTTTACGTTCTCGCCATCAGAGCGCAGCGCGACTGAAATTTGGCTCAACTTAGTCCCACCGTGCTTAACTGCGTTGTCCAGCAGGTTTTTGATGGCCTCAGTTAAAAAAACCTGATCTCCTGAAACCGTAATTGTCGAGTCCGGCATCGTAACATCAAACTCGATCCCTTTTGCGAGGATCTGTACACCCATGTCAGCGCAGGCTTCTTCGACAACCGCACGGAAATCGATCTTGTCCATCTGATCCTGATGCGTAGGTTGCCGCAGTCGTTCCAGTGACAATAGCTGTTCCGCCACTGTAGCCGAATTCTTAGCCGCTGCCACCAGCTCGATTATCCGTTTGTCTTTGTCCTCATCTGTTTTTGCATCGCGCAATGCCTCAGCCATGGACTGGACCGCAGCCGCTGGATTTCGCAATTGATGCGCGGCTTCTGAGATAAAAACCTGATGGGCGTTAATACTACGCTCGACCTGCCCAAACAGCCGATTCAGGGTCTGAACAATTCCATGAACCTCGACCGGGACCGGGCGTTTGATTTTGCTCAGGTCGTCAGGTGAGCGTAGGTCGATCGCATCCTGCAAATCCAGCAAGGGCCGCAGCCCTCGCGCGACGCCGAACCAGACAACAAACGCAAGGGTGGCCAACAGGATACCCATCAGAATCGCCGCACGTATCGACAACTCATTGGCAAAGGCGTTGCGGTCCGCGACGCGTTGCCAGGCCGTAACTGTCGCATCGCCCACCAGGTTATCCAGCGTGACCCGCTCGGTCATTTTCAGCACACGCACCGGCTCATCCCGATAGATCGCCTCGAAAAACCGCGGCTGGTACGCGTCCTGTTCAGACGGTTTTGCAGCGGCCGGAGGATGTGCATACCCTGTGACGTAGATGCCGCCGGGTCCGGTCACGTGATAAAAAATCTCTCCGCCCGACGCGTCGCGGATCAAGCTGCGCGTGGTGGGCGACAAGGCATCGCCTTCTGACACCGCAACATCGCGCGATATAGCCAGACCGGCGGATAGCAGGCTGTCATCAAAAAGCTCCTGCGCCGTTTGCTGAGCCACCGTGTAGCGCCAGTATCCAAGCAGGATTGCGAGCAGCACCAAGGGCGTCAGGATCAGAATGAAAAGCCTGAGCCTGAGTGAGCCGTGCCGGATCACTTCTGCACCTCAAGCAGATATCCAAGGCCACGGGCGGTCTTGATCCGGATGCCAAGGTTCTGAAGGCGCTTGCGCAGTCGTGACACATGCGGCTCGACGGCTGAATCGTCGACATCGGCTCCCACGCCGTAGACGTAGTCGGTCAACTGACTTTTGGGGACGATCCTGCCGCGCCGTTCCAGCAGGCATTCAAGCACAGCCATTTCCCGACGCGGCACATCGAGAACTTGGCCCTTTGCGCTCACCTGCCGGGCGGTGCGGTCGAACTCAAGATCTCCGATGGTCTCGCGCGCGCCATAATCCAATTGTTTGCGACGGGAAAGCGCGCGGATGCGGGCCTCAAGCTCATCCATCTCGAAGGGCTTCACAAGGTAATCGTCTGCGCCCATATCCAGGCCCGATACGCGATCGCTGGTCTCGGTGCGCGCGGTCAGCAGGATGACAGGCGCACTGTCGCCCCGATGGCGCAGCGACCGCAAGATCTCAAGACCTGACCGACCCGGCAGGTTGATGTCCAGAACGATCAGGTCTGCACCTTCCTGTTCCAGATACAGATCGGCGGCATCGCCATCTGTCAGTACGTCGGCGGCATGACCCCGATCCCGCAGACGATAAGCAATGGCGTTGGCGAGGGTTTCATTATCCTCGACGATGACAATCCGCATTCGGGCTCCTGCAAGTTTCGCGCAAGGTTGGCGCTCCATGATTGCCAGATGGGAGGGGGAATCAACCCCACAGTTCTATTTGCAATCACGGTGGTGCGGAGGGCGCTGACGTGGTTGTCTGGTCAACAGGGAGGAACCAATGGCCATTTCCAACTTCACCCGTCGCGCCGTCGTGGGGCTGATCGCCGCCGCCGGACTCGCCGCACCTGCCGCTGCAGAGGTCGATTTCTCGGGCAAGACCATCGAATGGGTCATTCCTTTCTCGGAAACGGGCGGGTCGGCCAAATGGGCCAACTTCTTTGCGCCGCTTCTGTCCGAGGCACTGCCGGGCCAACCGACTGTGGTGGTCAAATTCATGCCGGGCGCAGGTTCAACCAAAGGTGCGAACTGGTTTCAGGAGCAGAATCATGATGACGGCACGCTGCTGTTTGGCACGTCGGGTTCAACACAGTTCCCGTATCTGCTGAGCGACCCGCGCGTACGCTATGAATACAACGACTGGATCCCGGTCATGGCGTCGGGCACCGGTGGCGTTGCTTATCTGAACGCCGAGGACGGAGCCAAGTTTGACGGCTCTGCCAATGCGCTGAAAGACACCAATTTCATCTACGGTTCACAGGGCGCGACCCGGTTGGATCTGGTCCCGCTGCTGGCCTGGCAGATGCTGGGCATGAACGTTGAGCCCGTCTTTGGAATCAAAGGCCGTGGAGACGGTCGTCTGATGTTCGAACGTGGCGAAGCTAACATCGATTATCAGACCTCGTCCGGCTATCTGGGTGGGTCGGCCCCGCTGGTCGAGGCAGGTCAGGCTGTGCCGATGATGACGTGGGGCGCGTTGGACGCCGATGGCAACATCGTGCGCGATCCGACCTTCCCGGACATTCCGACGTTTAAAGAGGTCTGCGAGGCCACGGATGGGTGCGAAACCAGTGGTGAGGCTTGGGATGCTTGGAAAGCCTTCTTCGTGGCGGGCTTCCCGGTTCAGAAACTGGCCTTCCTGCCCGGAGACACACCACAGGAGGTGGTCGACGCATATACCGCAGCGTTCCAAGCCGTAACCGAGCGTGGTGACTTTGCGGACATTTCGTCCAAACGCGTGGGCAAGTATCCGGTGTTCGTCGGCGACGGCTCGAAAGCTGCGTTGCAAACAGCGACCAAAGTGGATGAAAATGCCAAGCAATATGTCCTGAACTGGCTGAAAGAAGCCTATGGCGTCGAGCTGAACTAAGCCGACACGTCGTCGCGCGCCCAACGAAGGGCGCGCGCTTTTCTAAATACAAGACAATTTATGAAAGGCGGCCGCTATGGAGGTTTTCGCCACAGCTCTACCTGCGCTTGGTGATGCGTGGGCTCTGATCCTGCAACCCATCGTTCTGGGCTATCTTGTGCTCGGCGTCGTTATGGGGCTGGCCGTGGGCGTTTTCCCGGGGCTTGGAGGCATCGCCGGCCTGTCGCTGCTGCTGCCTTTCATGTTCGGTATGGACCCGATCCTTGGTCTGGCTTTGATGATCGGAATGGTCGCGGTGGTACCGACTTCGGACACGTTCGCGTCCGTCCTGATGGGCATTCCCGGCAGTTCCGCCTCGCAAGCGACGGTGCTGGATGGCTTCCCCATGGCGAAAAAGGGCGAAGCGGCACGGGCCTTGTCGGCGGCCTTTTCCTCATCGCTGTTCGGTGGGTTGGTCGGTGCGACCTTCCTGACCATGTTCATCCTGATCGCGCGGCCCATCGTTCTGGCCTTTGGTTTGCCCGAGATGCTGATGATCACAATCCTCGGCCTGTCTATGGTCGCAATTTTGGCGGGGCGTATCCCGCTGAAAGGCGTCGCCGCGGCCGGTTTGGGCCTGATGGTCGGCACAATTGGTGAGGCTGATGCCGGCGGATCGCTTCGAATGGCGACCTATGACATTCCCTATCTGACGGACGGTCTGAAGCTGGTCATCGTCGGTCTGGGCATTTTTGCCGTGCCCGAGATTGTCTCGCTGCTGCGGCAGGATCGGTCGATCGCCAAAGGCGCTTCGTTAGGCGCTGGATGGCTGGATGGCGTAAAGGATTGGTTTGCAAACATCTGGCTGTCGGTCCGATGTTCGATCATCGGCGTGATTGTCGGGGTTATCCCCGGCCTCGGCGGCTCGGTTGTCGACTGGATTGCCTATGGTCACTCAGTTCAAACGACCAAGGACAAAAGTAATTTCGGTAAAGGCGAAGTGCGCGGTGTCATCGGCCCGGAAAGCTCGAACAACGCCAAGGAAGGCGGTGGTCTGGTGCCGACGCTTCTGTTCGGCATCCCCGGCTCAGGATCGATGGCGATCTTCATCGGTGCAGTCGCTCTGCTGGGGTCGGGGGATATCGAAGTCGGTCCGAGCATGCTCCAGGACAATCTCGACATCACCTATTCGATCGTCTGGCTGCTGGCGCTGGCCAACGTGGTGGGCACCATTCTGTGCATTGCAGCCTCGGGCGGCATCGCCAAGTTGACCACGATCCGCTTTACCTATCTGGCTCCATTCCTGTTCATGTTGATCAGCTTTGCGGCCTTCCAGTCCGGGCAAAACTTCGAAGATCTGCTGGCCCTGTTCGTCATCGGACTGATCGGCATCTTCCTGCGCCGTTTCGACTGGTCGCGCCCGGCCTTTCTGATCGGTTTTGTTCTGTCGAACCCGGTCGAGAAATTCACCAATCAGGCCTTCCAAATTGCCTCGTTCCGGTTCCGCAAGAGCTTTGGCGAGGGGATGGAATATGTCTTCAGCCCCATCGTCATCGTCCTGATCGTAGTCACGGTTGTTTCGGTCATTCTGGGCATCCGACAGGCCAAGATGATCATGGCCGAGGGTGATGTTCAGGCAGGTACAAAGCGCGCGCCTCTGATCTTCCTGCTGGTGATCATGGCCTATCTGATTGTCGCTTTGGTCAACGCCAACATGATCCCCGACTACAATATGACCGACAAGATCATCCCGCTGGTGATCGGCAGCGTCTCGCTATTCTGTTGCGTGATCCTTCTGATCCAGATGATGCGACGTCCCGAAGGCGACGTGATCTTTGCCGACAAGGAAATCGCCGGTGAAGACGCCAGCGCACCACATGGTTTGTGGTCCACTCTGGCGTGGTTCGCCAGTTTGATCGCGGCCACGTGGGTGGTGGGCTTCATCCTCGCCCTGATAGGGTTCCTGATCGCCTTTCTCCGTATCCGCGCCGGGTCCAGCTGGCAGATGACTCTGATCCTGACCGCCTGCGGCATCGGGTTCATGTGCCTGATGGCGGGCGCTCTGAACCGCGATTTCCCGCCGGGTCTGTTGCAGGACATGGTCAGCCTGCCCTGGCCGTTGAAGTGAGGGGTTCAAAATGACTCAAACCGCAATCCCTTATATCTTGATGCGCGGCGGCACGTCGAAAGGCCCGTATTTCCGCCGCTCGGATTTGCCCGAGGATCTGGACGCGCTGGCAGAGGTGCTGATCGCCGCTCTTGGGTCCGGGCAGTCGCTGAACATCGACGGCATCGGCGGCGGCGCGGCGGTGACCACAAAGGTCGCGATGCTGTCGGTCAGCGAGGATGACTGGGCCGATATCGACTATTTCTTTGCGCAGGTCTCGGTCGAGGACAAGCTGGTCGATTTCAAACCCACTTGCGGCAATATCCTGTCTGGCGTTGCCCCTGCTGCCATCGAGATGGGCCTGTTCAAACCGCAGGGTGATGAAACTGAAGTTCGCATTCGGGCCGTCAACACTGGGGCTCGGGTCGTAGCCAAGGTGAATACACCCGGGGGCGAATTGACCTATGAGGGTGATGCGGAGATCGCCGGCGTTCCCGGTCATTCAGCGCCGGTGCAGTTGAGTTTCATGGGCGTGGTGGGCTCGGCCACCGGAGCGTTCCTGCCTACGGGCAACCTGCGCGATGCAGTTCAGGGCGTCGAACTGACCTGCATGGATGTCGCTATGCCGATGGCTATCGCCCGCGCCACAGACTTCGGATTGACGGGCTATGAGAGCGCCAAGGAGCTGGACGCAAACCGCGCGTTCTTTGACCGGATGGAGGCCGTTAGGATCGAAGCAGGGCAGCGGATGGGTATGGGGGATGTGTCCAAATCGGTCACCCCTAAGTTCGGCCTTGTTGCTCCGGCCAGAGAGGGCGGAACGCTCGCAGTGCGGTATTTCATGCCGTGGAAAACCCACCCGACCATGGCGGTCACCGGCGCGCAATGCATGGCGTCTTGCGCTTTGACGCCCGGAACCGTCGCCGACGGTTTGCTGGATCGCCCCACGAACAGCCCGGCTGAAGTCGTTCTGGAACACGCCTCGGGCAATATCGACGTGTTGGTGGATTTTTCCACCACCGACGGGTTCACAGTGAACGCGGCGGGTTTGGTGCGGACCGCGCGCAAGTTGGCGGACGGGCATGTTTATGTGCCTAAGTCTGTTTGGAACGGGAGTTGATCAAGTGCAACCCAAATGGTATACTATTGTATACATAGCGGGAGGACACGATGGACAACTACTCGGAATGCCTCGATATCGCGCGTCAGGAACTCAGGTTGGCGCAGTCGGCCCTACGGCGGGACATCGCGGACTACCCGACACCGATTGCTGGCTGCGATGAGCAGTTCAACCATCTGCTGGATCAAAGCGAACGGGTCCGCAATGCACTTGCCGCTCTCGACACATGTCATTTTGTGCCGACGCCAAGAAAACTGAACACCGAGCAGGGTATAGAAAGCCGATGAAGGTCCACATTCTTGATGACTGGTTTGACACGCTGCGTGGCCTGCCTTGCTTTGAGAAACTCACCGGTCATGAGGTGACGTTATGGACGGATCATGTCGAAGACACTGACACTCTGGCCGAACGACTGCATGACGCAGAGGTGCTTGTCCTGTTCCGCGAACGTACCAAAGTCACCCGCGTCTTGCTGGAGAAATTACCAAACCTGAAACTGATCAGCCAGCGCAGCGTTTATCCTCATGTCGATGTTGAGGCCTGCACAGATCACGACGTGCTGCTGTGCTCAAACATGCATGGCGGGACGCCGTCTTATGCTGCAGCCGAACTTACTTGGGCGTTAATCATGGCCGGGATGCGGGATTTGCCCGCACAAATGGCCTCGGTCAAAGCAGGGCACTGGCAGGCGGGCGTGGGCAAGACGCTGCGGGGGCGTCAGTTGGGGCTCTATGGCTATGGCCGCATTGCTCGCGCCATTGCAAGTTATGCCGAGGCCTTTGGGATGAATGTGGTCTGGTGGTCATCCGTAGAAGGCCGGGCACGTGCGCAGGCGGATGGCGCGCAGGTCGCGCCCAGCCGTGAAGCGTTCTTTGGCAGCAGCGATGTTGTCTCGGTCCATGTGCGCTTGAAACCGGATACGCGCGGGATCATCACCGCATCGGATTTCGCACAGATGCAGCCGGAGGCGCTGTTTGTGAACACCTCGCGAGCCGGGCTGATCGCGCCTGGTGCTTTGCTTGAGGCGCTGAACGTCGGTCGCCCCGGCAAAGCGGCGATTGATGTGTTCGATTCCGAGCCACTGATTGATCCGACCGACCCGCTTTTGTCACATCCCAACCTGATCGCGACCCCACATATCGGCTTTGTCACTGAAGACGAGTTCGACCTGCAATTCGCGGATATTTTCGATCAGGTGAACGCCTATGCCGAAGGCGCTCCGATCCACATGATCAACCCCGAGGTTTGGACCAACGCAGAATAAGATTTGCGGCGATGGGCGCACCAATGATCACCAACACGATCCTTGTCAGATGGTGGGTGATCACAAAGCCCAAATCCGCGCCCGAGACGATGGCCAGCACCGTCATCTCTGCCTGCCCACCGGGCGCGAAGGCCAGAAACGCCTCGACAGGTTGGCCCAGTCCCAAGGTGGTGACAACGGCGGTGAAAGCGGCTGCCAGGACGGCAAGGACAATGACATAGGCGAAGCCCGCTGCCACTACCCGGCGTAGTTCGACCCATGTGACACCTACGAATTTCACACCAATTCCGCAGCCAATGAAAAACTGCGCTGCAAGGATGGCCTCGCGAGGCGGTCGGGTATGAATGAAGTCGCCCAGTGACAAGGCTGCCGTAAGGATCATTGGCCCCAGGATTGACGCCCCGAACAGGCCGATCCGCTCCCCGCCTTTCCAGCCGACAAAGGCGGCCAGAACCATCAGCGCCAATTCTTGCATTGGCAGGTTGTGCGCGGGCTCGCCAATCGGATTGGTGAGTTGGGCATCATAGAACACGGTGAGGAACAAGGGGGCCAACGTCACGATGATCAGCACGCGCGTACCGTGGATCAAGGACAAGGTACGCGGATTGGCCCCCGCCTCAGTGCCAAAGATGATCATGTCTTGCAAACCGCCCGGCATGGCTGCGTAGAAAGCCGTTGTGGAGTCAAAGCCCCAGAATTTACGAAAGAATGGCACACCTACCAGCGCGATCAGCAGGATGAAGAACGGGATCAGCGCAATTGACGCGGCCATTTTCGGCAATTCAGCAAACAGAGCCGGCGTAATCGATGCCCCTACCGCCACGCCCAGTATAGTGCGGGCGGCAACCGAGACCTGTCCAAAGCCTTCCATCGGTGCGTGCGCAAGAGCTGCAATCAAACATGCGCTCATTGGCCCGAACAGAAAGGGTAGCGGCAGGTTTAGCGCCCAAAATACCCCAGTGCCCAACACCGCCAGGCCGAGCGTGACGGCCCGTTTCGTCAGAAGAGAGGGGGTATCGGTTTGGCTGTGCAAGGTAAGCGTTCCAGCTTCGTTGACTTATAATGTATCCATGTGTATACAACTGGACGCAAGATGACAAGAGAGCCTGCGATGACCCTTCAGGACGACCCGTTACAGCCTGGCCCACAAGGCAATTCTGCGTATCAGCGCCTGCTGGACGAGATTCGCGAGGGCACTCTTCTGCCCGGCGACCGGCTGCGTGAGATTGAGTTGTCTGAGCGGTTGGGCGTCAGCCGTACCCCGGTACGCGAGGCGATAAGGCAGTTGGAAGCCGACGGGCTGGTCACGCATGTGCCACGGCAAGGTGCCACCGTGCGCAGTCTGGATTACGCCGAGGTCATGGAACTCTATGAGATGCGCGCGGTGCTTGAAGGGACAGCGGCCCGTCTGGCAGCCCGCGCGGCGTCTGATGTCGAACTGGACGAGCTTGAAGTTCTGAACGACCGGCTGGCCGAGGCGGGTACTGGCCCCGATGCGGCCCAAATCAACAAGATCTTTCATGCAACACTTCTGGATGCGGCCAAGAACCGGTTTCTGGCAAAATCCATGTTGTCCTTGCAAAAGGCGCTGTTGATCCTGGGTCCCTCGCAATTGCTGGATAGCGACCGCGCCGAGGCCGCAGTGGCCGAGCATCGGCGCATCATGGCGGCTTTGAAGGCCCGCGATGGCGCAGCGGCCGAGACAGAGATGCGCGCGCATATTCAGGCTGCGCAGCGGATGCGCATCCGCGCGTTGCAGGACCGCGACCGCTCAATCGACGAAAGCCAGTAGGTAGACAGGATATGGCCACCCCAAAGGAAGCTTACGATATCGCTGTGATCGGTGGCGGTAATGCGGCTCTCTGCGCTGCGATGACTGCAGCCGAGGCAGGCGCCCGTGTTCTGATCCTTGAAACGGCGCCAAAACCTTATCGCGGCGGAAACTCCCGCCATACGCGCAATTTTCGTTGCATGCATTCCGGCCCGTTGAGCCCGCTCGTCGAGGCCTATAGCGAAGACGAATACCTCTCGGATCTGCTGAAAGTCACCGGCGGCAAAACCGACGAACATCTTGCCCGCCTCGCAATCCGAACCTCCGAGGAATGCCTGCCGTGGATGCTAGAGCACGGGGTCCGGTTTCAGCCGTCGCTTTCCGGAACATTGTCATTGGCACGGACCAATGCGTTTTTCATGGGGGGCGGCAAATCTCTGGTGAATGCCTATTACCGCACGGCGGCAGGTTTGGGTGTAGATGTGCTGTATGAGGCCGCTGTGACGCATCTGGAACTAAACAGCGACCAGATCGAGTGGGTCGATTACACCTATGAAGGCCAGTCTCATCGCATCACACCCAAAGCGGTCATCGTTGCCTCCGGCGGCTTTCAGGCAAACACCGATTGGCTTACCCGCGCCTGGGGTGAGCCTGCGAAGAACTTCCTGATCCGGGGGACGCCCTATAACAGGGGCGTGGTCCTGTCTGATCTGTTGGACCAAGGTGTAGAAAGCGTCGGTGATCCAACTCAGTGCCACGCCGTTGCAATTGACGGGCGCGCGCCGAAGTTCGACGGCGGTATTGTTACGCGTCTGGACTGCGTGCCGTTTTCCATCGTCGTGAACAAACATGCCGAGCGGTTCTATGACGAGGGCGAAGACATCTGGCCCAAGCGCTACGCAATATGGGGCCGTTTGGTGGCGGCGCAGCCGGACCAAGTGGGGTACGTGATCATCGACGCCAAGTCGCTGAACCTGTTCATGCCGTCCGTGTTCCCTCCACTAAAGGCAGACACGTTGGACGAATTGGCCGGGATGATGGACCTGCCTGCGGAGAAATTGAAAGCAACCGTCAGCGCATTCAACGCCGCTTGCGGCGACATCAGTGGGTTTCATCCGACCGAACTGGACGGGGTGGCGACCTCGGGCCTGATCCCGCCCAAGACCAACTGGGCGCGCTCAATTACCGAACCGCCGTTTTATGGCTACTCGCTGCGGACCGGCGTGACCTTTACCTATCTTGGGTTGAAGGTTGACGAGACGGCCCAATGCTCGACGTCCAGCGGTAAGATCAAAAACCTTTGGGCTGCCGGGGAAACGATGGCCGGGTCCATCCTTGGGCAAGGTTATCTGGCGGGCTTTGGCATGACCATCGGAACGGTTTTTGGACGCATCGCAGGACGAGAGGCCGCCGCTTATGCAAACTGATCTTATTCAGGAAGCCCGCCGCCAGGCCGAGATCTGCAACGCCTGCCGCTATTGCGAGGGCTATTGCTCGGTCTTCCCGTCGCTTCATGCGGAACGCGCGTTCTCGGATGGGGACATCACGCAATTGGCCAACCTGTGCCACAACTGCCGGGGCTGTTACTACGCCTGTCAGTACACCGCTCCGCACGCGTTCGATCTGAACCTGCCCAAGGCGCTGGCCGAAGTGCGGCGCGACAGTTGGGAAAGCTTGGCATGGCCGCAGCCCCTGGCACGCCGGTTCCACACCCATGGCGGGGCCATCGCCCTGGCGCTTGTGATCGGATTTGCCCTGTTGTTCTGGGCGATCCGCGCCATCGGTTCCAGCGGAGGCGAAGGGTTTTATGCCGTCCTGTCGCATAACGCGATGGTCGCGATCTTTGCGCCTGCATTCCTGCTGCCTCTGTTCAGTATCGCCTTCAGCCTGAGGCGCTATTGGGCAGAGGTTGGCGGCAAACCGATCCAGATGTCTGATCTGATGGCTGCGCTCAAACGCGCGGGCAAAATGCAGGATCTGGCCGCAGGCCATGGCGAGGGTTGTAACTTCGAGGACGAAGACCGTTTCAGTCAGGGCCGACGCCACATCCACCACGCCATCATGTATGGCTTCCTGCTGTGCTTTGCGTCGACCTCGGTCGCGACGATCATGCACTATGTCTTCGGAATGCACGCGCCTTACGGGTTCTGGTCGTTGCCGAAACTGTTCGGGATTTCCGGGGGGCTGCTGCTGACGGTGGGGTGCGGTGCGATGGCGCTGCTCAAGCTAAAGTCAGAGCGAGACCTCGGCGATCCGTCGGCCTGGGGTGGGGATATCGGCTTCATCCTGTTGCTCGGGTTTGTGGGGCTCAGCGGGCTGGTTCTCTATGCCCTCGGTTCAACGCCTCTGATGCCCGCACTGCTGGCCATCCATCTCGGATCGGTCCTTACGTTTTTCCTCCTTACGCCCTACACAAAAATGGCACACGGCTTCTATCGGCTTGCGGCGCTGGTCCGAGACGCACAACGGAAAAGAGATGTATCCATGGTCCGTTAACAGCCCGTCGCGTCTGAGTGAGCAGAAAGAACATGCAATAGGATCAAATATGATTGTGAAGAACTCTGCGTTGCAGCACTTCGAGTGGCGGCCAACGGCGTGTGTGGGTGGCGCCTGCATTGCAAGTGTTTTCTGCGTTGATAGCGGCGGTCCGTCAGTACTGTCGTGTGTTCGGCCTGTTCACGCGGCCATTGTTGTCGGCTGCTGGCCTTGATGAGTTCCGCAAGCAAGGTTCCTATCGGCTAAACGACCTCGGTTTGGGCCGCGACGTTGGTCGGGGTGTCCTGGCTTTTGGTTGACTTAAGTCCGCATCATCACTTCAAACGTCTTGCATCTCTGGGCAGGTCGGCCTGGTCAGGCGGTCGGCTGCCGGTATTCCTGTTGTTTCGTCAGTATCGCCCAGATGATCCGGGCGCTCTTGTTGGCCATGGCGACCGTCGCCAACCGAAACGGTTTCTCGGCGAGGATTCTGGCGCTCCAGATATCTATGCGCTCCGGATGCTTCCTGCCCATCAGGGCACGGGATGTCATGCCGGTGATCAGGAGCTTTTGGATGTAGCGGTCGCCCTTCTTTGTGATCTTGCCGAGCCTTTCCTTTCCACCGCTGGACTTGTTGAGTGGCGTCAGGCCTAGCCACGCCGCAAGATCGCGGCCAGTCCGAAATTGCTTAGCATCGCCGATGGTCGCCACAATGGCGGAGGCGGTAATCGGGCCGACGCCAGGCATGCGTATCAGGCGCCGGGCACCGGCATCCAACAGCGCATGTTTCTCGATCATCTTTGAATACCCTTCAACGCGTTGGTGAACGCCAAGAAACTGGTAGCAGACCGTGCCGAGAATGCCGCTTGCAAGATCCGGCATGTCGGGCCGTTCCCCTTCAAGGTGGCGTTTGGCGAAGGCAATCACAGCCTCGATCCCGCTTCGCAGCACATGGCCGAATTCGCGCAAAAGGCTTCGGATCATATTCGCCAGCTGCGTGCGCTGTCGGACTGCGAGGTCCCGCGTGCGGTGCAGCGCCAGTATTGCCTGCTGGTCTTCGGATTTCACTTCGACGAACCGCATTGTTGGTCGACGGACGGCCTCGCAGATCGCCTCGGCATCAGCGGCATCGGTCTTGCCGCGCTTTACATAGGGTTTGACATAGGCTGCTGGCATCAGGTGGACGTCATGGCCCAGCCTGCTGAGTTCACGGCCCCAATAGTGGGCCGAACCGCAAGCTTCCATGCCGACAACACAGCGCGGAAGTGTCTCGAAAAACGCAAGCAGCTTCGGGCGCTTGATCTTCTTGTTGAATATCTTGCGGCCAGCCGCTGAAATTCCATGAACCTGGAACACGTCCTTGGCCAGATCCAGTCCAACTGTTTTAACTGTCATTGGGTGGCTCCTTTCCTAGCAGTCCAAGACAACTGCAGTATGGCGCATCGCGACGCCGGTGGAGCAGGAGCCACCCACTCCATCCGCTATGGGCCGTCCATTGTACGACCAACGGCAGCGACGCACGCTTCGCACGTATTTGGGCCGACCGCAGCAATTTGCACTCTGGGCTCTTCGCGGACATCGGGTGTATTGCAGCATCGCGGAAAACCAGGCCTGAGTTAGCGCAGTGGATCGGCCCAATCCAGACCTTCGCCAACCCGTCGAACGCTGCTGTGCAGCTTCCGCATTGCGGACATTCGTACAAATTGCAGTAGTTATGAGGAATTACACATTCGATAGGCGGGAAAAATGAGCTTTCGTCTACAGCAACACAAAGACTGATTACTTCATCGGACGATATTGCAACAAACTTCAGCTGACGCGGTCAAAACTTCCTATTTCAAAGCGTTGCGACTGCGCGTTTCCTCAATATGACCTGAAACGGGTTGCCAGATGATCTATCAGTGTACGAACCCGTGCGGTTAGATGGCGGTTGGGTGGGTAGAGCGCGTAGAGACCGAAGCTCTCTGTTTCGTAGTCCTGAAAAAGATGTTCCAGAGCTCCCTTTTCCAAACTGCGAGCAACGACGTAATGCGGGCAGCGTGCAATCCCCAGCCCGGCAATCGCCATGTTGGCAATCGCAGCTGGCGCATTGGCGTGAAACGCCCCCGCCACCTTGACTACGAAATCCCGGTTGCCGGTTCGAAACCTCCACGCGGTTGCATCAGCAGGGTTTTCGTCAATCAGGCAGTTATGTGTGGCAAGGGCCATCGGATCACCTGGACGCCCTCGTTCCGCCAGATACTCGGGTGAAGCGCAGACGATCAGCGGCATATCCGACAGTTTGCGCGCAATCAGAGTCGAATCCCGAAGCACACCAATTCTAATTGCCAGATCAATCCCTTCCTCGACCAGCGCGACCCGGTTGTCCGTGAGCTTGAGGTCTATGTCCACTTCAGGATGGGCATGCATGAACGGAACCAGTGCCAGCGCCAAATTGTTGCTGCCAAACCCGGTCGGTGCGGTGATCCGGATCAACCCTGCCAGCGCAGTTTGCTTTTCCTGAACCAGATCCTCCAACTCGTCTATCTGCTCCACAATAGGACGACATCGTTCGAGATAGGCAAGGCCAACATCCGTCAGCGCAACGCTTCGAGTCGTTCGGTTGAATAACTGGGTCGAAAGCCTGCTCTCAAGCTGCGCGACATATTTGCTAACCAACCGGGTCGACAGACCAAGGCGTTTTCCCGCAGACGTAAAAGACCCTTCATGGGCAACGGCCAGAAAGGCGCGCATCGTATCAATCGTGTCCATGGCCAAGCTCCTTTATCGTTCCCACTTCATTATTACCATTATGTTCATAGTTACTGAACAAAGTATTGGATTATAAATGAAATGAGCCTTTGGCATGTTTGGTCCAGTGATCTGCAATGAACTGCATCACCTCCAGAGAACCTCCCAAAAGGAAACCACCATGCCAAACGCTATCCGTATTCATCGCCACCCATTGTCCGGACACTCGCACCGGGTGGAGCTGTTCGCCAAGCTGGGCGGCATCAATCATGAACTGGTCGATGTTGATCTGCTGGCCGGTGAGCATAAGAAGGAACCGTTTCTCTCCCTGAACCCGGCCGGACAGGTGCCGGTGATCGAAGATGGCGAAACCGCCATCGCCGATTCCAACGCCATTCTGGTCTACCTCGCCCGGAAATACGCGCCCGACTGGCTGCCGACCGATCCCGTGCGCGAGGCCGAGGTTCAAAAGTTTCTGTCGCTGGCCGCCGGAGACATCGCCCACGGTCCGGCCACGGCACGATTAATCACCGTCTTCGGCGCGCAGTTGGATGCCGACCGCGCCAAGGCTGTCGCCAAGTCTGCCTTTGACCGGCTTGAAACGCATCTGAACGGGCGCGACTGGCTGGTCGGAACCAGTCCCTCCATCGCTGATGTCGCGATCTACAGCTATACGGCCCATGCCCCCGAGGGGAACGTTTCGCTGGGCGACTATCCCAACATCCGCGCCCTGCTGGCCCAAGTCGAGGTATTGCCCGGTTTTGTACCGATGCAAAGCACCAAGGTCGGCCTCGCCGCCTGACGTTACCGCGCGCCTGGTCGCTGAGGCCGGGCGCGAGTTACCACCCCGTGTTCCGCCCAGGAGAGATCCCATGCTTTTCACCGACCCCCGCGACAGCAGCACTTCGCCCTTCCATCGGGGCGAACACATGGCGCAGGCGCGGATGGGTGTCCGCGACATCGAACACTGGGCGCGCAAAGTCGTTCGCGACCACATGCCGGAACAACATCGGGACTTTTACACCGCGCTGCCGTTTCTGGTGATGGCCGCACGCGACGGACAAGGCCGGCCCTGGGCCACGTTGGTCGAGGGGCCAGACGGGTTTGTCACGGCGCCGGACACCAAAACGCTGTCCATCACCGCCCTGCCCGTCCGGGGTGATGCGCTGCACGAAGCCGTTCATCCGCAAAGTGATATCGGCATCCTTGGCATCGAACTGGCCACGCGGCGGCGCAATCGGGTCAATGGCCGCGCCGGGAGCGTCACGCCGACCGGCTTTGACTTTCGCGTCGATCAGACCTTTGGCAATTGCCCGCAATACATCCGCGAACGTGCGTGGACTCGGGTGGAAAGCTCGGGGCCCGGACCGACCACGCGCGGCCAACGTCTGACGTCGGATCAAACCCGGTGGATCGAAACTGCCGATACTTTCTTTATCGCCAGCGGCTTCCGCGAAGGGGGCGACAGCCCGAATTTCGGGATGGATGCATCCCATCGCGGCGGTGACCGCGGTTTCGTGAAGGTTCTGGACGACCGGCGGCTGCGGTTTCCCGATTACGCCGGCAACAATCACTTCAACACCATCGGCAACCTGCTGCTTGATCCCAAGGCGGGATTCCTGTTCGTCGACTTCGAAAGCGGCAGCCTGCTGCAACTGACCGGCACCGCCTCGATCGACTGGGACAGCGATGAGATTGCGCAGGTCCCTGGCGCGCGGCGTCTGGTGACGCTGGAGATCGACGAGATCGTGGAAACACGGTCGGCAGTCAGTCTCAGATGGAGTTCGGATGCGGAGTCGGTCCGCTCGATCCGCCTGATCGAAAAAACCCGCGAAAGCGCCGATGTCACCTCGTTTGTTTTCGAAGCCCGCGACGGCGGCCCGCTGGTCGGGTTCGAACCCGGACAACACCTGCCGATCGAGCTTGAAGTTCCGGGGATCCCCGAACCGGTGCGCCGCACTTATTCCCTCAGCAACGCACCGAACGAGCATCGCTATCGGATCACAGTCAAGCGTGAGCCCAATGGGATCGCGTCGCGATTTCTACACGATCATCTGGAACCGGGCGCGATTATCAACAGCCGCCGCCCTGCCGGTGATTTCGTTATGACCTGCGACCGGTGTCCGCTGGTTCTGGTCAGCGCCGGTGTGGGTGTAACGCCAATGTTGAGCATTCTGAATAAGGTCGCGGGTGAGCGCGGCAATCGCCCTGTATGGTTCATCCACGGCGCGCGGGATGGTCAGCACCATCCGCTGGCCGGTGAAGTTCGCGATTTGGCCGCCAGACGGTCGGGGATCACGACTCATGTGACGTACAGTCAACCTGCGCCGGAGGATGAGATCGGGGTGGATTATGACTCGCGCGGCCGCGTCGATGGGGCACTTCTGGCAAAGCTGATCGACGATGCCAGCGCACATTATTTTTTGTGCGGCCCTGTCGGTTTCATGGCCGAGATACAGGCCGATCTGGAACGCAGGGGCATCTCTGCGGAGCATATTCATACCGAAAGTTTCGGTCCCGCAGGGTGATCGGAAATGATCCTTCGGGGGCACTTGAAATTCAAACCATAGGAGCAAGGACATGCGCGAATTTTATGATGTAATCGTTATCGGTGGCGGCAATGCCGGGTTCGGAGTGTCGGCCATTGCGCATGAAGCCGGGAAATCCATCGCCTTTATCGAGGCCCTTGATTTTGGCGGCACCTGCCCCAATCGCGGCTGCACGCCTAAGAAAGTGCTGGTAGCAGCCGCCCATGCCATGCACGAGATCGAACGGGCCGCGACCCACGGGATCGAACTTGGCAAGCCCCGGCTGGACTGGGCCAAACTGATCCAGCGGGAAAAGGACCTGATCGGGTTTATTCCGAACGCGATGTACGAGCTGGCCGAAAAACGCGGCGATGTTTTTCGTGGCACCGCGCGCTTCGTTGGACCGGACAGCGTCGACGTGGACGGTCAAGTCATTCAGGGCCGGAACATCGTCATTGCCACGGGATCGAAGCCAAGACCGCTGCCTATCCCCGGGGCCGAACACATGATCACCTCGGACGAGGTGTTGTCCGACCCTACCCTGCCGCGTGAGGTCGTGTTCATCGGCGGTGGTGTCATCGCAATGGAGTTCAGCCATGTCTACGCGCGTGCAGGGGTGCAGGTGACGATCTTGGAGGCACTGCAGCAGCTATTGCCGCGTCTTGACAGTGACGCCGTTGCCGCCTTGCGAGCCGAAACCGAACGCCTTGGCGTTGCTGTCAAAACCGGGGTGTCGGTGACGGCCATCGAAAAGACGGCCGATGGCCTCGACGTCCGGTTCCAGCATGAAGGCCGTGACCAAAGCGTGACCGCCGAGCGGGTCGTCAACGGCGCGGGCCGTATCGCTAATATCGACGGCCTGAACCTGGAGGCTGGTGGCGTCGACCATGACGGGCTGCGCATTCTGATCGACGACATGATGCGGTCCACATCGAACCCCTCGGTCTGGGTGGCAGGCGATGCCGTCGCACATTCGGCGCAACTGTCCCCTGTTGCGACCTATGAAGGCCAGATCGTCGGCCACAATATCGTCAACGGCCCCACTAAAAAGCCGGATTACAGCGTGATCCCCAGCGCGGTCTATACGGTTCCAGCGCTCAGTTCCGTTGGCCTGACCGAGGCCGAGGCCCGCGAGCGCGGTCTGGATGTGGCGGTCACGGTGTCGGACATGTCCGGCTGGTTCTCGGTCAAGACCTATGCTGAATCCGCAGCTTGGTCCAAAGTTCTGGTCGATCAGAACAATGACCGGATCGTGGGTGCCCATATCCTTGGGCATCATGGCGACGAGTTGATCCATCTTTTTGCCATGGCCATGCGACACGGCATTCCCGCCAATGACCTCAAGACCTCGCTCTATGCCTTCCCGACCTTCGCGGCGGATGTGAAATCCCTGATTTAGGGAGCCATCGAGCAAGCGAGACAACAAAGAAGGAGAGCCGTTATGAAAGATAAGGTTTGTCTGATCACAGGTGTCGGCGACGGAACCGGTTCATCTGTCGCCCGCCGGTTTGCGCGGGACGGATACCGCGTTGCCTTGCTGGCCCGGAACACCGCGCGTTTGTCAGAGCTGGAAAAAGAACTGCCCGGCGCGCGGTCCTTTGCATTCGATCTTGAGGATCTCGACCAGCTTGTTCGGGTCTGCCAGCAGGTGATGGCAGAGATGGGCACGCCCGATGTGATTGTCCACAACGCCGTCCGCGCCACCTTCAAACCGTTTATGGAGGCGGATCCCGGGGAATTGGAGCGCAATTTCCGGGTCAACACCACAAGCCTTTTGTACATAGCCCGCGAACTGACTCCAGCCATGGTGAAGCGCGGCAGCGGCGCGATCATTGTAACCGGCAACACGGCCGCACTGCGCGGTGTTCCAAATTACGGGGTTTTTGCTCCAACAAAAGCCGCACAAAGGATCTTTGCGCAGGCGCTTGCCCGCGAACTGGGACCGAAGGGCATCCACGTCGCCTATGTGGTGATCGATGCGGCCATCGACACGCCGTGGACCCGCGTGCCTTTTAACGCCGATATGCCCGAAGAGTTTTTCAGCAAACCCAACGCCATCGCTGAAGAGGTGTTCCATATAGCACATCAAGACAGATCTACTTGGTCGTTTGACGTAGAACTGCGACCCTATGGTGAAAATTGGTGAACCATCCTTGAGATATCTGTTGACCTACGAAATCCAGGCCAAAGGAGCTGACTACCGCGCATCTGGAAGACGCTTTCCTCAGTCTCGACAGTGCGCACCCGAGCTACAGGACCAATTTGTCGGAGGACAATATGAACCGCAAAAAAACACAGCTTTGCTCAACGGATACTGACCTCCTCCTGGATGCGGATCGTCGCGCCAACCGTTACCTCGCTGAAATAGCAGACATGGATGTCTTTCCAAAAGAGTTGGCGCGCAGTGCTTTGTCCCGTTTTGATGAAGACGTGCCAGAAAACGGGTTCGATACTTTTGAAACCTTGAGTCTATTGGATGATATAGGATCACCGGGAACAGTGGCTTCCAATGGCTCGCGTTACTTCGGCTTCGTTATTGGAGCTACTATCCCGGTCGCCGCAGCGGCCCAGCGAATGATGCTCGCATGGGATCAATGCGCTTCGTCTTATACCAATTCTCCATCCGCTGATGTTATTGAAAAAGTAGCGGCGCGCTGGATACTAGACATTCTAGATCTTCCTCGCGAGAGCGGCGTCACCTTTGGCACATCTGCTTCGTCATCCACTCTTGTTTGCCTTGCAACTGCTCGTCGGACTTTGCTTTTGCGAAAGAACTGGAACCAAGATATTCGGGGCCTGTCTGGTGCGCCAGAAATCCGCGTTGTCATATCCGAAAAGGTACATGTGACAGTTCGCAAAGCACTGCGAGTTCTCGGCTTTGGTGAACAAGACATGGTTGTGGCACCGGTTGACGAAAAAGGACGCATCGATCCATCAAAGCTTCCCCATTTGGATGAAATGACCATCCTGTGCCTTCAGGCAGGCGAAGTGAATACCGGAAACTTTGATCCATTTCCGCCTTTGATGGAAGTGGCGAAAGCTGCCAATGCCTGGGTTCATGTTGATGGCGCTTTCGGTCTTTGGGCGCGTGCTGCGCCGACAAAACGCCGTCTTACAGACGGGGTGGAATTGGCGAATAGCTGGACCACTGATGGACACAAATGGTTGAATACACCGTATGATGGCGCTGTCGGTATATGTCGTGATCGCCATGCACTGGCCGACGCCATGAATAGCGATGCAGACTATTCTTCTGCGTCTGCAGAGAGCCAGAAAAACCTGGGTATCGAATTCTCTCGAAGCGCTCGCGGCATTCCTTTTTGGGCCGTTTTACGATCTCTAGGGCGCACAGGGGTTGCGGCTATGATCGAACGGCACTGCGCGTTGGCTGAATATGTGGCAGATGCATTAGCCGAGGCCGGATTCAATTTGTTAACGCGACCGGTACTGAACCAAGTTCTGTTTTCGTTCGGGAGCAGTGCAGAGACGGCTCAAATACAGTCTCTAGTTGCTGCCAAAGGGAAAGTTTGGTTTGGTATGACAGTTTGGAACGAGGCACCAGCAATGCGGATTAGTATCTCGTCCTGGCGTACGGTTACCCACGATGTTGATTTATTGATTTCTGAGCTTAAGGCTGCTGCACAAGTCGTTCGGTCAGCGGGCTAAGACGATTCATAAAATCCTAAGGATTAAGAACAGGACTAATCCCTGGAATAGGTCATGGTCGGTCCGGCCCAGAGCCGCCTTTCGAAGGCGTCCAGTATCTAATTTTCGATTTCCTGAAAGCCGCCGTTCACGCAAAGCGCAGCATTTTTAGTTTCTCGATAACTGCTTTAGCGCATGGACCAATCCACTGATCGTAAACAGCCCGATTCAGAGCTCCGAGTCTTGATGGCACAATTCTTTCGCACCTGAAAATTGGATATGCACAGTTTTCTAGTTACTTGCACTTCGCCGCTTGGCCTCGTCGTTTGCAGCGTCCTTCACGTTCTTGTATTGAAGCACTCCGCCATTAGCCGACTCGAGCGTATATACGTCCCAGCGTCGACCTTTGGATGGCTTCTCCAGCATATAGGCAATCACGACTTTTTCGCCATCAGTTCGCAGGTTAATGGCTCCATAGACCGTAACATTGCGCTTCTTCGCGATCTCAAATTTTTCATTGGCCGCTTCCTGCAGTACTTTCTTTTTGATTGGGTCCGTCTCAGCTTTCGCTTCTACATCGAGCTCGTACCCTTGAAACCATGGAGAGTCTTCTCGCTTCGAAAACTCATCTGTGCTGCGGGAAAGTTCGGTACTGAATATCAGAGATCGCGAACCGCGCCCGTGATGTCCAAGCGCCCCTAAGGTATCACTTCGTGGGTGTGCGTGACTTTCTTTGTCGCCGCTCGAGATCACAGTTGCACATGCATTAATCGTTTCCAAGAAATGGTCAGTGAAATCCGCGCTTCCATGGTGGCAAGCTTTGGCGACGTCTACCCTGAAGATGGGTTTTGCCGCTTCAACAACCTGGTCCGTTCGCACTTGTGTGGAATCGTAGACGGGCAGTCCAGTGTAGTGGCTGAGGAGGAACATTTCTGCAGAGCTGTTCAAATCTCCACCAAACAGAACCGAAACCGATCCATAATTGAGTTTGAGCAGAACGGAGTGTCCGTTCTTGGTCTTACCAGTGTTGAGATCGGTCGTCTTCTCTTTTGGCTTGTCAGCGAACACGCGCAAGGCCGCTGAAGATCCTACCTTCTCAACAACCGGCCCTAAGATTTGTATCGAGCAGTTATCGGTATTGTCGGGTCCGTATCCCGGAAGAAACGATCCTTCAGAATGAATTTCTCCATGTTGATTGGACAGCATTTCGATGTTTGGGAAACGCCGTTTTCCGCCGCTTTTTGCAGCGGCTGCTGAGTTCATAAGATCAGGGTATTGCTTTGGATTACCGGTCTTCTTTTTGATCCATCGGTTTTTGTTCTTCAGCAGGTCTCGCATGTCCTTGTCCGTCTCAATCAAATCGATGAGATACTTCTGACCTTGAACGGTTTTTGTCTTTCCCAATAGGGCTGCACTTGATGCAGATTGTTTGCCGGATGAACTGATACCAAACTGCTCAACCAGACCATTGTGCCAGATGTTTGCGGCGCTGACCTTCTTGTCATTGACCAGGTGGTTGAACCCGAAATAATGATCCTGATCGGGATGGGTGATGATGAATCCATCGAAGTCTGTTTGGCCTTTGAACCCTGCAAATCGCCATTTCAGGTAGCGATACATGTTGTCACTGACACCTGCATCAATGACGTATTTCTTGTCATCAGGTGTCACAAGCAAGGCTCCATCTCCTTGAGCGACATCACAAAACACGATTTCGCAAAGCTTGTTTTCCTGCAAATCTTCCAGGTGCATATATCCAGAAATACCGCGAACGCGCACCGGGACCATTCCTTTCGGAGTCTTACCGGTGGCTGTTTTCTCTGCTGCTGTTTTCAGGTCGGCTTCCGGGTCTTTTGCGTATGAGTAGTCAGTGACTTTGACCCAGTCCCCCCAAAGAAGATGTTTGACTTTGCTCAGGCCAAGCTTCTTGGTCTTAGAATTGCGCTTGTAATTGTATACATGCGCAGTGGGATAGCCCGCCCATCTGATATCGCCATTTTTGGGTTTCGCCATTGTTCGCTCCCTCTGATTGAATGCACTAATTCCTAAAGCATGCCTTCAATTTGTATCACGATGCGCTAATCTTTCGTGGATCTGCCTATGTGTACTGAGTCTTCGATCGCGCCGACGTTTCGATCTTGATCTGGCTAATGAGTTGAAGCAACCCATCCAGACCCGCCTTCATCAACTTGGGATCCAATTCGTTGACGTCGCTTTCTGCCGCAGGCTCAGCTGCAGGTGATGGCTCAGTGGCGATTAGCTCTGCTGCAGGCTTCTGACGGCCCTTTCCGGATGAGGTGGGTGGCTCCTGCTCCACCGGCATCGAATGTGCCAAAGTGCAGT
>NZ_WPZL01000036.1 GCF_013031245.1 Ruegeria lacuscaerulensis | reverse complement strand
CATTCGTCAAACAGGCGCTAACTCCACAAAGGTCAATGGTCAAAAGTTTGCAACAAATCCACTGTTAAAACCTCCGCAACAGAACCTACGGAAAGACCGGCTCCTTGATGACTTCATATTTTGGCCTAGATGGACCATAATGCTCTTTTTTTTGCGCTTTTGCGTACTAGTCTCGCACCCCAGTTTTATTAGGCTGTGACTGTATTTTGTTTGCAGAACAGGCTGAACACAGGAGTCGTTTTGAAATTTCTTTGGAATTTCCCCTCCAACCTGCTCAGGTTTCGCCACGAAACTAAGTAAACCGTCTTGCAATTTGATCCACAATTTCCTGAGAGTCTTCGATAGAAATTTCCGTTCCGCGAATTCGAATACGAAACTCACCCGATGAAACTTCTGCTAGGATTTCCCCACCACCTGAGAGACGAACCGGCGTCAGGCGCAGAACCTGCTGTGGACGGCCACCTCTTGCTTTGTCTTTCGCAGGCGCGGGTGTGATCTTTAGCGCCGTCTCCAACAAAGCCCATTCTGACTTGGGATTAAGCTCCCCTGCCCCGGCTAACGCCTGACGCAGTCTGGATTGCGCACCGTCTCGCAATGCCGCAGCCAATTTCAGGCCAGCTTTTTCCGGCAAGGATACAGGATGTTGCAACAGGTCGCCAAGCGCTTCGTGCACCATTGCAAAGCTACGAACCTTGGAACGTTTGGCTTTTGATGCTGCCGCGAACAAAACATCGACCGCGGCTTCTGTAGACGCAAACACCCCCTGCCCGGCAGCCAATACAGCGATGCGCCCCCGTTCATAAGGGCTGAGATTCGAACGAAGCTCATTCTCCTCTACCATCGAAACGTAGGCACCCTGCCCGGAATCAGCCTCGCGGATAAATGCCGGGATTTCGGAAAACTGTGGATCAGTTTCTGCCAACCGGCGAAAAGCATCTAATCGCCGGAAGCCCGAAATCAGGCCAAACCCTTCACCATCGCGCGTTACCTCAATTGGCGTACGCAACCCGTGAACGCGCAAGGATTCCAAAAGCTCGGACATGGCTTCTTCGTCTTCGACCATGCGGTCCCGACGAATGTAATCGGCATCAATTTTATCCAGAGGTAGTTTCTCTGCAACCAAACCCGCATCCTGAGCCTCGCGCCAACGGGTTGCGTCGCCCTGGTCCTGCGCCAGGGCAAGCCGATCAGTAACTGCCGCCATGCCGTTCAGCGTGGCGGCTTCGGCCGCGACTTGGGCGATCGGAGGAGTCGACGATTTCGTTTCAAACGGACTAATTGACGGTTTCGCAGCGAAACCTGCCTCCAGTTGTTCAAGTTCCGACGTATCCGGAGCTGTCAATCTTCTGCGTTTAGCCATCTGCTTCTCCTTCCATCTGGGTGTCGCGCCACCAACAACCGATCAGAACTTGTTTGAATTCGGCATAGGTTCGATCGAATGTTTCCCGACCCCGGACGTACGTGTCGCGGTTAAAATCCCTGTAATCCGCCTCATAGATACCGTTGACCTGCTCACCAGCCTGACCAACCAGAGCGGTATAGTCCTGCCGGTAAGCATTCATGAAATCCCCGAAATAAGCTTGAATCACATTCGCCATATCCGTCTGCTGACTGGCGTCAAACCGCGTGATAATTGCCCTGACAACGTCCCATTCAAACTTGAGTTCCGGCAATCCCGCTGCCCGTTGGGCGGCGTTCTCACCATCCTCTATGCTTGCAAACGTGGTGTAGAGCATATCGAAGAACCGTCCGGTTGAATCGAACTCCAAAAAAGATGCCCCCAAGGGAACCAGCAAAATATCCGCCGCGGCCAGCGCGTTGATCGTTAGGTACCCAAGTGCAGGAGGCGTATCGAGGAAGACGATGTCATAATCGTTCAAGACACCTTCGTCGTGAAGGAAGTTGGTCAGACCATCCCAAAGCGGCCAACTGCGAAGCCCCATACGCCAAACAGGTATCTGAAATTCAGCCCAATAAAGGTTAAGTTGAGCGCCAATCAGATCGATGTTCGGCCAATGCGTCTTTTGAATAACGTCACGGGGCAGGGTGTTCAGTGCCTCGTGAAGTGTTTCATCCAGTGGTATTTCCGGCTGTCCAGCCGCATTTCGCACCCGATTTTCTTCCTGAACAGCACGGGCATAATCTTTGGCAATCAGCGGAAATACTGTTTGCCATTCGTCCGCTACGTTACCACCCAGGATCGATGTCATAGATCCCTGACTGTCCAGATCTATAACCAACACTTTGTAACCGTCCAGAGCGGCAGACATCGCCAGGTGTGCTGCTGTCGACGTTTTCCCGACGCCGCCCTTAAAATTAGCGACTGCAACAACCTTTGCCGGTAACCCTTCGGGACGGTAGGGCAGATATTCCTTGGTGCTGACGCCTTCAGCGGCAAAATGCTTTCTTAGCGCCAGAACCTCTTCAAGTGTAAACCATTTTGAACCCGCCTCGCCTTCTCCTTGCGGTAGTTCGGGGTTGGCCTTGAGCACCCGGCGCAAATGAGCAGGGGCCACTGGAATAAGATATTTCGTTATCTCCCAGATTGAGAAGCGGCGTAGTCGCTTTTCTCCGTCCGGTGCGTAACCCCTGCGCGCTAAGTCCTCACGGCCCTTGGCGCAAAATGTGGCGGCTTTTGCGAATCGAGAAGTCCCGATAGGATCTGGCAACCTTTCCGCCGCAAGTTCGGGATCGAGATTCAAATAGGGCGGCAAAGGAGGTTGGTTAGATTTGTTCACTGTCGATGCCTCAGATAATGTTCGCCTTAGCGGCGTATATTGCTCAACATAGCGAACATGATCCGGTAAAGCTATCCTATGAATTCGGGTTTCCCACAGAATGTGCATTCCGCTCAGGGTTTCGTGGCGAAACCAACTAAAAAATGGACACTACCCGGAACAAAGAGTTTATCTTTTTTAGATAGTTTAGAATCTTTGGTGTGAAGAATACTAGTAATAACAACAGGTAACCGCTATTTGAGTACCCGTTTCCGGTAACTAGGGGACCTGTTTGCGGTACCTAAGGTACCTGTTCACGGGATGAAAGGTTCCGGACTCCGGGAAGAAGGGCCCCGATTCGCAGGACGTTGTATAGACTGTGAATTTAGACACTAATCATTGCTGGATGGACGCGTTAATTCCTGTTTGAACGTCGTATTTCGCATTCCAGATTGGCTTTTCTGGGGATAACTTGGCCGGTTTCGCAATTAGGTACCCAAACACAGGATTCACCTCCTCCCGCATTTGGGTACCCAAAACAGATTGATCCACAGGTACTTTATGTGTCAGTAATATCGAAACGAGCAGCCAGGCAGAATCATGCCGGATACACAATTGGACATGGATCACCTGACCGGTGCATTGCGCCGGGAAACGGTCAAGAAAAACGTCGCCGCAATTCACATCAGCGGAAAGCTTACGTTGTTACAACGCAAGCTGTCGAATGTTCTGTTGCTGAATGCCTACGATGCTTTGACTTCTGCTGCGACCCATACGATCGATGCTCGAACATTGGCGATGATGGTCGGGTACAATTCCAATGATTTTGATACATTGCGCGCAAGTTTGCGGGCTCTCGCCGAGACTGTCGCCGAATGGGACATGCTTGACGAGCAGGGACGGCAGGAGTGGGGTGTGTCTTCGCTTCTTAGTTTTGCGAAGCTTAAGAACGGTATTTGCGAATACGCTTATTCGCCGGCTCTTGCGCAGAAACTCTATGACCCAAAGATCTACGCTCTGATCAACGTCCAGATACAACGGAATTTCAGTTCTGGCCATGGCTTGGCGCTGTATGAGAACTGCTATCGCTTTGTGCGAACTGGCTCAACCGGCTGGTGGGCGCTGGAAGTCTTTCGCAAACTTATGGGCGTGGATGGCAGCGACTACTACGCCAGCTTTAAGCATCTCAATGCAAAGATCATCAAGCCAGCGGTCGCCGAGGTAAACAAAAGCTCGGACATCCTGATTGAGCCGGAGTTCCAAAAGAAGGGGCGTACGGTAACGGACATTCGTTTTCTGATTAAAGGAAACCCGCAGAAAGCTATGTTCGAGATTGATGACAGTGACGGCGTAAGGAATCTGCAAGTCTATAAAACCTTAAGGAGGCAAGGTGTTTCGGACAGGCTTGCGCGTCAGTGGATTGCGGAGCACGGCGAAGACTACGTTCAGCAGAAACTCAACTACGTGAGCGGGCAGGGGGGTGTGAAATCCACTGTTGGATATTTGTCTGCAGCGTTGCGAGACGATTATAAGTCTCCGGATAAGGAAACACCTAAAGAACCAAGTCCCGAGGCACTTGAAGCCGCGCGGTTGAGAAAGGCTGAAAAGGCGTTGGAAGATCAGGCCTACGCAGCGCGGTCCGCGGAACGGGCCGAACGATCCAGAAAACTTACAATCGTCGAGGAGTTGGTTTCGCGGCGAAACCCCACTCAGCGGGATGCAGATAAACGGCTGTTTCTGGCCGGGCTCGACAATGACCTGGACCGGGAGCATTTCCGGACCCATGGCTGGCGATCAGGATTGAATGCCACCGCCATTTTTGATTTCTGGGAAGAACTGGAGCCTGATGCCTTTACATGACATCAAATCGGATGGCGATTAAGGGGCCAAATGCGGCCCCTCTATGTTATCGGTTTTTCATTGCTGATCTCAGCGCATCTCCGAGCGCACTGTGCTGCGCATTTTGTGAATATTTTGCGCGTTGCGATCCTTTGGATTTTGAATGGTCTGAGCTCTTTTGTGGGCCCCGGCTTGCACGATCCTCACGAGCGGAGATGCCACCGTCCTTGCGCATGGTCAGACCGATCCTTTTGCGAGGTACATCCACGTCAACCACGGTAACTTTAACGACCTGTCCGGTTTTAACGACCTCATGCGGGTCTTTGATGAAACGATCGGCTAACTGGCTGACATGTACCAACCCGTCCTGATGTACGCCGATGTCCACAAATGCACCGAAGGCCGCCACATTAGTCACAGTACCTTCCAACACCATTCCCGGTTTCAGATCGGTGATGTCTTCAACGCCATCGGTAAATGTGGCTGTTACGAAACTTGGGCGCGGATCTCGGCCCGGCTTTTCAAGCTCGGCGAAGATGTCCAACACAGTAGGAAGGCCGAATGTCGTATCGACGAATTGCTCTGCCCGAAGCCCCTTCAGCGCGCCGTCATGACCCATGATCTGACGGATGTCGCGCCCACAGGCCGAGACGACGCGCCGGGCGATATCATAGGCCTCGGGGTGGACCGAAGATGCGTCCAGCGGCTCTGATCCGTCGCGGATGCGAAGAAAGCCCGCACACTGCTCATACGCACGGGGCCCAAGGCGCGCGACTTTCAGCAGTTCTTTGCGCGACTGAAACGCACCGTTCAGATCGCGGTGCAGTACAATTGCTTCGGCCAATCCGGGACCCAGGCCCGAAACGTGAGAGAGAAGGGGCGCCGACGCCGTGTTCAGATCGACCCCGACTGCATTCACCACATCCTCGATTACCGACGCCAGCGACTGGGACAGCCGGTACTGATCCACGTCGTGCTGATACTGGCCGACACCGATGGATTTCGGTTCGATCTTGACCAGTTCGGCCAAGGGGTCTTGCAACCGCCGGGCAATCGAAACAGCCCCGCGCAGCGAGACGTCAAGATCGGGAAACTCGCGGGCGGCCAGTTCCGATGCGGAATAGACCGACGCGCCAGCCTCGGACACAACGACCTTGGTCGGCGGGGTGATCCCCATTGGCAGAAGCTTCAGGGTGTCACCAACCATCTTCTCGGTCTCGCGGCTGGCGGTGCCATTACCGATGGCGATCAGTTCGATCTTATGGTTGGCGATCAGGTGCAGAATGGTCGCCTGTGCGCCGCGCAGATCATTCTTAGGCTGGAAAGGGTATAGGGTATCTGTTGCGACGACTTTTCCAGTGGCATCAACGACAGCAGCCTTTACGCCCGTGCGAATTCCCGGGTCCAAACCCAGCGTTGCATGTGCGCCAGCTGGCGCAGCAAACAATAAATCCTTGAGATTGCGCGAGAAAACATGAATTGCTTCGTCTTGCGCCCGACTGCGCAGCTCGGCCATTAGCTCGACCATCATCGACAGTGACAATTTCACCCGCCAGGTCCATCCTGCCACTTTGCGTAGCCAGATATCTCCTGTTGCGTCGCTGCGCGTTTGCAGGTGGGCGGCCACGATTGCTTCGGCCCGGGCGGCGCCGGCCTCGGGTACGGGCGCGATGTCCAGTGTCACGATTCCTTCTTTCGAGGCACGCAACATGGCCAGCGCGCGGTGCGACGGGGTTTTGGACCATGGCTCCGAGTGATCGAAATAGTCGCTGAACTTCGCGCCTTCTTGTTCTTTGCCGTCGATCACCTTCGAGGTCAGCAGGGCCTCGCGCTGCATGAAGCTGCGCAGCTCTCCCAGCAGGGTGGCGTTTTCGGTCAACCGTTCGGTGATGATGTCCCGCGCGCCGTTCAGGGCGTCTTTCGTTGTGGGCACCGCTTCGGTGACATAGCCCTGTGCCAAATCTTCGGGGTCGGCCGACCGATCAGCCAGAATGGCATCGGCCAGCGGCTCCAACCCATTTTCGCGTGCAATCATGGCCTTGGTGCGACGCTTTGGTTTATAGGGCAGGTAGATATCTTCCAACTGCGCCTTTGTGTCGGCCTGTGCGATGGACTTGACCAGATCGTCGGTCAGCTTGCCCTGATCCTTGATCGAGTTCAGGATCGTTTCACGCCGCGCTTCCAGTTCGCGCAGATAGGTCAGTCGGTCTGACAGAGTCCGCAGTTGGGTGTCATCCAGCCCACCGGTCACCTCTTTACGGTAGCGTGCAACAAAGGGGACGGTGGCCCCTTCATCCAGCAGCTTGGCCGCGGCGCCGACCTGTTCGGGGCGGGCGTTAATCTCGGTGGCGATGGTGCGGGCGATGCGGTCCAAGGGGGCCTCCTGACTTTAGGTTGGAGGAACTTCTTAGCCAGCCGCATCACCAAGGGGAAGGGTCTTTAGGTCGCCTGCGCCTGTTCGGCCAAAGCCTGCAAGTCGTCGTACAGAGTTTTTGAAATCTCTACATACCCGCGGGCTTTGTTTCGCGCGCGGGCGACAAACCGCCGTTGCGAAGGCAGGCGCGCACCCTGATCGGTGATATCAGCAAACAGACGCTCGGCCCTGGCGTCGTTTTCGGCGACTCGACCACCGCTGAACTGGGCTGGATCAAAGGCGATGATGATTTCACCATGATAAGGCGCGCCGCCTGCGCCTGCGGCGAACTCCATGCTTTCGAGGCTGGTCAGGTCGTCGATCAACGGTCCGGCCAGCAGTTCGATCATGGTCGACAGCGCCGAGCCTTTGTAACTGCCGAAGGTCAGCATCGCGCCATCCATAGCGGCCTGCGGGTCAGTCGTCGGGTTGCCGTCCTTGTCGATGGCGACGCCCTCGGGCAGAGGTTTTCCCGCGCGACGATAAAGCTCGATTTCGCCGCGGGCAAACGCGCTGGTGGCGAAGTCAAAGGTGAACGGATCCTTGCCCTGACGTGGCCAGCTGAAGGCCAACGGGTTTGTGCCGAGGCTTCCGCGTGTACCTCCGGCAGGGGCGACCCAGGAATGGCTGGGCACCATCGCCATCGCGGCCAGACCAGCGGAGGAGAGACGCTCTACTTCGGGCCAGAGAGCTGAGAAGTGGAAGCAGCGATTGATCGCCATTGCCGCGATGCCATGGGTGCGGGTTTTCTCGATCAGGACAGGCAGCGCCTTCTCAAACGCCAGCAGAGACATCCCGCCCTGCGCATCGACCCGAACGATGGCATTGTCCGAAGGTGCCAGAACCGGCATCGCGTGCCCGTCTATTTTGCCTGCCTTAATAGTGTCGTTGCACATGAACAAGCGGAACAATCCGTGAGACTGGCAATCATCGATCTGGCAGGTGGTCAGCATGTCCGAGATTGCGGCGGCGTGATCCGGTCCGAAACCGGACCTGGTCAGGATGGACTGGCAGAGATCCCGAACCTCGTCCAATGTTAGTCTGATCGTTTCGCTCATGCCCCGCCTCTCCCTTGTCTGTGGTGATACAAGGGATAGCGTGGCATTGCGGGCAAAGAAAACCCGGTTTTCGCTTGTATTCGTATCAACCCTGAGCCTCCAACTGCAGGTAAGCGATAACGTTGGAGATGTCTTCATCGTTTTTCAGGCCGGGGAACTGCATCTTGTTGCCCGGGATGGTGCCATTGGGGTCAGCCAGAAATGCGACCAGAGTTTCGGCGGTCCAGACGATGCCCGACTCTTGCAGTTGGGCCGAGTACCTGAAGCCGTCAGCCCGCCCGGCTGTGGCTCCGATGACCCCGTGCAACGACGGGCCAACGGTGTGGCGGTCTGGTTTCAGTTGGTGACACGCCTTGCATTTGCGAAATACCTTTTTACCCGCCTTGATATCACCATCTACAGTGGCAACTGAAACGGGAGAGGCGGGTGCCGCCTCGGCTTTTTTGTCGTCAGTTTTGAAGACCAGCCGCGCGGTTACCGGTACTGTCCGGGTAATACCCGAAAGGCCGGCCAGCTCCATCAGCTTGTCCACTCCCACGTTTACGCCTGCGTCTTCGGTGCTGATGAACACCATGTCATTTGTGGATACCATGACCGAGGTCTCGGACAGGCGGGCCACAAACATCTCGGCGTCAAACGCCACCTTCGTTCCAGACAGGGACAGAACGGATTCGGCGTCGACCGTTGTGGTTCCACCGACTTCAAGGCCCGATAGCTCTTCCATATCAAACTTGGCGGTCAGCGACGCGGCGCCTGCCTTGCGGAATACATGCTCGATCATTCGTTCATTTCGAATGTCGATGTTGGTCTCGACCGAAGACAGGTCGATCTCAATTTCGGCCTTGCCATCCGGGCTGACATGACCGCGGAGGTTGGTGAAGGAATTGACCTCGCCTACAGTGTCCTTCTTGATGGTTCCATAGGCCAGATGCGAATTCTCAGGGACCAGGGTCCAGCTTTCGGCAAGCACCGGGGCTGCAACAATTACCGACGCAATCGTTACCGCTTTCAACGGAAGTTTCATTTCTTTCCTCCTCGGGTTATGTCAGTCCTGACCCCGCGGGCCCGGTCCGTGAATGGCAAACACACACAGGTCGCGATTTATTCGATGGGTGGTGAGATTAGCTCCGAACAGGCCGTACGCGGCGCGATCCAGATGCATTCGAAACGCGTCTGGCGATTTGGGCTGGCGTTGTCCGGGGCATCTGACGTTGCCGACGACCTGTTGCAATCCACATGTCTGCGCGCGCTCGAGCGTCATCATCAGGTAACAACCTATGACCGGCTGGACAGCTGGCTGATGACGATCTGCCGCTCGATCTGGCTGAACGAGGTCCGCGCGCGATCGGTTCGCAAGGCGCAGGCGCTGTCCGTGACGCCCGAAGCTGAATTAATTGCCTCCGGACCCGACGCGGAAACGAATATTTTCGCTGCTGAAGTGTTTACCCAAGTGATGCAGCTGCCAGAGGCGCAGCGCGAAACGGTCATGCTTGTGTTTGTCGAAGGTTACAGCTACCGCGAAACCGCTGCGTTGCTGGAGGTGCCGATTGGGACTATCATGAGCCGGTTGTCCAACGCCCGGCAGAAACTGAAAAACGTGATGCAGCATGATGCGGCGGACGCCGTTCGACGGAGTGGCAAATGAAGTTTTCCGACGAGACGCTTAAGGCGTATCTGGAAGGCAATCTGGATGGGGACGAGGCGAACGCAATCGAAGAAGCGGTTGAGACCGATCCCGATCTTGAACAACGCCTGATGGCGCTGGACCCGTTTGCGCCTGTGGTTCAGGCCGTGTTTGAACACGTACCTGCCAAAGCGCCGCACGTTGACCTGCCGGAATACAGGACCGCAGGGGCTGTCCAACATGGTGCCGGGCTGTGGCGTTTGCTGGCCGTTGCCGCGTCTGTTGCGATCATTGCGGTGTCGGCAACGTTCTGGGCGACGCGCCCTGCGCCGATGGGTTGGGCCGAACAGGCGGCAATCTATCAATCGCTTTATGCGCCTGACACAATAGCCGGGTTGGATAACTCGCCGCAAGCGCTCGAAACACAGTTCGCACTTGCCGAAGAACAGCTTGGCCGTTCATTGAAACGCGAGGCGCTTGAGGCGCTACCCGGTATGGAGCTGAAACGCGCACAGGTTCTGTCGTTCAAAGGCAAGCCGCTTGTTCAGGTTGTGTTTGCCGATGAACAGGGTCAGCCGTTTGCCTTCTGCGTGATCCGTCAGGGAGAAGGAGCACCGAACAAGGGTGTGAAACAGGCCGTTCTCAGTGGCCTGGCGACAGCAACATGGGCGCAAGACGGCTATGGGTATATGTTGATCGGCAGCGAGGCGCAGACCGATCTGGGTGGGCAGTTGGACCTTCTGACCACAACTTTTGCAGGCTGATTGTGCCCAGTGCAGAAAACGCCTTGTGAAACGCCTGAAATGTCCGAAATATACCGGGCATGACGTCGAAACCTGTCATGCCAGATCCCGATGAGGACGACGAAGCCGTCGGTCCTCCGAGTATCTATGACACCGATCCGCCCGAAGATGACGATCTGTGGTTTCTTCCGCCCGAGGAAGAAGAGGCGGTAGAGGATTTCCTGCCACCGGGCCCGAAGGCCGACCAGCGCTTGTTATTCGATCCAAAGGACTGGCGCGCGGCACAGGCGGAGCTGTCCTTTGAGCTTGCTGATTTGGCGGCTACCTTTGGCGCGTTAGATGAACGCCTTCGCGCGGGTCCCAATGGGTGGACACACCGTCTGGCATTGATGGATGTTTCTGATCTGGGCTGGTGGACTGGCGACCGGATCAGTGTTGACCGTCTGGCCCTGTGGACCGGTCTGCGGATCGGCGCTACCGGAGATGACGTTCAGGCGTTGTTCCGGGCGGGGTGGGCCGTGCGGAGGCTGACCTCGGGGCCGGGCCCGTCGGAAGGCGGCTGGGAAAGCGGTTTGACGGCCTTTCTGGACCGTATGGCGCAGGGTATCGAGGAGATTCCAGAAGCGATCGCCGACCTGGCCGAAGTGATGCGCAATGCTGAAGGGTTGCATCCGGTCACGCAGGCCGCAGTCGGATTTCACGCGTGGCGCGCGCTGTCTCAGGGGATCGGGCAAGACACCGAAGCGGCGATAATCGCGGCGCGTCATGCCGCGACGATGGGTCGGGGCGGAGCGATGTTCATGCCCATGGCCCTGTCCGGCCCGGGCGCGCTGCGCGGGGCGGGAGAGCCGGATGAAAAGCTGTCCGCCTGGATCAGCGGAGCCGGGCAGGCCGCGTTGGCCGCGCTGTTACACCTTGACCGGGTTAGTGCCTGGGACCGACGCGCCCGTGAGGCGACGAGCGATTTGAGCGGACGGACGCCGCCCTGGCTGGTCGACGTTCTGACTGCCTGGCCGATGGTGTCGGCCCCGCTGGCCGAGGAATTGACGAAGGCGTCCCGCGCAGCGGTGCAACGCAATATCGACCGTTTCACCCGGCGTGGTCTGATCCGCGAGGTGACGGGGCAGGGGCGTTACCGGGTCTGGACAGCGGCGCTGTAACCCAGAAGCCAATCGCGGAAGGCGCGGACCGCCGACGCAGTAGGGTGCGCGACGAGCGGATCATTTCCTAGATTGCGCCGACACCTCGTACTGCCAAAAAATCCTCGGTGTTGCAAAGGCTTAGCGCGAAACGGTGACATGCCCAAACGGTGATTGAATTCACAGATCGTGGGAATCGATATCCTTTCAAGCGGGGGTACGAAACTTGGCCGAAATCCGAGTTCAATGATATGGTATTGCATATTTAACAAATGATAAATTTTCGGAAAAAAAATTGCAAACATGCAATTTTTCTCATTAAGTGATGGCGCATGACCTGCGATTCGACTTTCGAGTTCGGCTCGCCAGGCTTTGGTGGACCATCAAAGATGGTGCCGCTCTCGACAGACCTGAGACAGGGAGGATAAAATGTTCCACTCATTCAAATTCGCGAGAACTCTCATCCGCACCAGCCTTGTGGGCGCGTTGGCATTGTCGGCTGCGACGATGGCGTCGGCGGCCGATATGCGCCTGAAGCTTGCAGGCACGTTCCCGGTTGATCACCAGGGCACCAAAATGCTTGAGCAGATTAAGGAAGACATCGAAGCAGCCGATGTGGGACTGAAAGTATCCGTCTTCCCTGCCAACCAACTGGGTTCCGGCGAAGCGCTGATGGAGGACACCATCAACGGCAATATCGATTTCACCGCAGCCTTCATTTACTCGCACAAAGATCCGCGTCTGGAATTCCTGTCGATGCCGTTTCTCGTCAACAACTGGGACGAGATGGACAGCATCATGCGGAACATGGATTCTCCCTTTAACCAGATCCTTCAGGAGCGTCTGAACGAACTGGGGCTGCGCCTGCTGGCCAACAACCCCGAGGGTTTCACCGGTATCGTCGCCAACAAAAAGCCTGAGAACTGGAATGATCTGGGTGAGAAGGACATGAACATCCGCGTCTGGTCTTCGCCCGTTGTAAAGAACATGGTCGAAGGTCTGGGCTTTCAGGCAACCACAATGGCGTGGGGCGACATCTTCCCGGCGCTTCAGTCCGGTATCGTCGACGGTGCGATCTGCTGCACCAAATCCGCGACTTATTCGATCTTCGCACAGTCTGATGTTGGCAACTACTACGTTCAGTACAACTCGGTATCCGAGCTGACCTCGTATTACGCGTCCGAAAAGACATGGGAAAAACTGAGTGACGAACAGCGTGCTGCCGTTGAGGCAGCTTTCACCAAGGCGTCGGATGATTTCTTTGCCTACAACCGCGCGAACGATGCTGAGTTCGGCAAAAAGCTCGAAGAAAAGGGCTACGAAATTCTGGCGCTGAACGACGAAGAGCAGGCCGTGATGGCTGCTTGGGTGCGCGAAAATATCTGGCCGACAATGGCTGATACCATTGGTCAGGACACACTGGACCGTCTGACAGCCGAATAATGTCCATTAGTCGGCTGCAGCTTGCGGCCGACTCTTACTGCCGCTTGGGAGGGGGCCAGATGACCGAAATAGTGGATAGACTGCCGGATGGTGCGGCCCGACCTTTGCGGGCGGTTCTGCAGTTCATGCGCATTTTCGTTGCCCTAGGTGGTCTGTTGATGGCCGTCACCTTTTTTGCGGTGGTGATCGTCCGTTATGGGTTTTCCGGCAACCTCTTTGCTTATGAAGAATGGCTCCTTGCCATAAGTTTCTGGACATTTTTTCTGGGTGCCGCGCTGGCCGCCGAAAAGAAATCGCACGTGAACGCCGACATTTTGGGAGTCGTACTCAAGAACCCCAAATTGATCTGGTGGCGTGGCATGATTGTCTATGTCATCGAGTTCCTGATTGGCGCCTACATTGTCTACTGGTGCTATCTGGCCGTCGCCAGTGAGATGGCAGCCTATCCGCTTTGGGAATCCACAACCGCGTTGAAGATTCCGGCGGTCTTTCCGCGCAGCGCCATATTGGTTGGATTCTTCATGATGTTGGTTTTCAACACCATCTACATGGTGCTGCACATCATCGACGGTCCTCAGGCCCCTGAAGATCAAAACCTGGAGGGCTGATCATGGTTATTCTGGGCAGCATCGTCCTTATCTGTGGCCTCCTGTTGCTGGGGGTCAGCGTCTACATCGCCTTTGGTGCAGTACTTCTGTTCCTCGCATATACCGGCGGGTACGATATTGTCGGCTATCTTCCAGCCGGATACTGGAAGATGAACACGCTGGTTCTGCTTGCCATTCCGCTGTTCATGATCGCCGGTTCAATCATGGAAAAAGGTAAGATCGCCGCTCCGTTGGTGGCGCTGGCAGAGCTGTTCATCGGCCACATAAAGGGCGGTCTTTCTGCGGCCGCTGTAGTGGCCAGCGGAATCTTCGGTTCCATTTCAGGCAGCGCGAACGCGACGCTGACCTGTATCGGCGGCATCATGATGCCGCATCTGCGCAAGGCAAATTACCCCGAAGGCCTGTCCGCAGCCCTGATCGTCAGTGCAAGTCCGCTGGGCCTGCTGATCCCGCCCAGTGCATCGCACATCCTGTACGCCTGGGTGGCACAACAATCGGTGCTCAAGGCGTTTCTGTCGACCGTAATTCCGGGGATCATCCTGATCGTTCTGCTGATCGTCACCAATCAGTTTGCTCTGCGTAAATACAAAGACATCAGGACGACCGAGCGGCCCGTGAAATTCGTGTCTGAATTCAAACTGCAATCGCGTCAGGCCATGCCCGCCCTGTTGATGCCACTGATCATTCTTGGCGGTATCTATGGCGGCATCATGACCCCGACCGAGGCCGCCGGAGTCGCCGTGGTCTACTCGATCCCGATCGCAATTTATGTCTACAAGGGGCTGACCTGGCGCAGCCTGATGAACACGTTGACCGGGGCTGGCATTACCATCGGTATCGTCATGACCATGATCTTCATGGTGCTGATTGTCAGCCGCTTTCTGATCTTCGAAGACATCCCGAACATCGCTCGTGATCTTGTATTCTCGGTCTCGGAAAACCCTATAGTCATTCTGCTGATGGTCAATCTGGTCATGATCCTGATCGGTATGCTGATGGACGACATTTCGGGCTTGCTGCTTTCCACGCCTTTGCTGTTGCCAATCGTGCAAAGCGTCGGTGTCGATCCGATCCATTTCGCGGCGATCCTGGGCGTGAATCTGGGCATGGCCAACGTCACGCCGCCCACGGCGCCGCTGCTTTATCTCGGTGCGCAGGTGACCGAGACGCCCGTCAGTAAGATGCTTGGCCCGACATTTCTGTTCATCTTCTGCGCATGGCTACCGACCCTGGCGCTGACGACGTTCATACCTCAGCTGTCGCTCTGGCTGCCTGACCTGCTGCTGAGCCGTTGAGGGTTTGCGGGCAGCGCGTACCTCTCCTCTCCCCAGGCGCTGCCCGTTTCATGTTTTTCCCCATTGCAATGTTTGCAAATGCGAACTCATCTGCTCTGGGGTGTAGCAAATGATCAGACCGGCACCCCTGACGCATAGGAGGAGGCCGACATGCCGCAGGAGCCGTCGACGGATATGAGCGCGTATCTACAGGTTAATGAAAACCTAAAGGAGCTGTTTCCGCAGCTTCCGCGTGCGTTGAAAGTGGCGGCGACATACATGCTTGAGCACCCGGGGGACATCGCGACGCTTTCGATGCGGCAGGTGGCCGCAAATGCAGGTGTTTCGCTGCCAAACTTTGCCCGACTGGCAAAGGCGCTTGGGTATGAAAAGTACAGTGAATTGCGCGAAGTGTACCGCAAGCAGGTGCAGCAGAATGACATCAGCGAATACCATTTGCGGGCCGAGAACCTGCAAAAATCGGGCGGAGATCAGGCAGCGCGTGAAGTGTGGGAGGCTTTCAAGTCATCGACCATCGACAACCTGACCGCAATCTTCGATTCTATCGATCCTGATTATTTCGCCAGCGTCGCGAAAGTTCTGAACGACAGCCGGCAGATCTACGTGGTCGGGATGCAGGCATCGGCCAGTTTTTCAAGCTACGCGCATTACATCGGCGGAATGGCCAGCGGAAAGTTCCGGTTGGTGCGAGGCGAAGGCGGTGTTTTTGCAGACCCAATCGCCGACATTGGTACAGGGGATGCAGTGATCGCGATCAGCCAGCAGCCCTGCGCCCGGGCCGCAATAGAACTGGCCATGATCGCTCGCGAGCGCGGTGCAAAGGTTGTGGCGATCACCGACAGCCCGGCATCACCGATGGCACTGGAGGCTGATTATGTCTTGCTAGGGCCAAACCGCAGCCCGCTGTTTTTTGAATCCTATCTGGGAACCACCGCACTGATCGAAGCACTCGTCGGTTTCTTCACGATAGGGCAATCCAGCCGCACAGTTGAACGGATCGAACGTATCGAAGCTGACCGACTGCGCATGAACGAATATTGGAAGAACAAGAAAGTCTGATCCATGACCGCCAATGAAACGCTTACTCTGCTTGCCTGCCAGATCGAGATTCCGCCGATGACCACAACGGCAGAGCGGGATGCGCATCTTAGCGTTTCGGCGGCCAAGGTGCGGGGGCAACTTGATCAGGCGGAAAACAAGGTTGATCTGGTGGTTCTGCCAGAACTTTCCAGCATCGACTATTCGCGTGAGACCTTCTCCCGACTGGATGAAATCGCCGAGCCGCTGCAAGGCGCATCATTCGAAGTGTGGCGCGAAGTGGCGAAAGAGAAGGGGGTGTTTATCTCTTACGGCTTTGCCCGGGCCGCAGAAGGTGGCCCCTACATCAGTGTTGGTGTCGTCGGTCCGGATGGCGAGATGCGTGGACATTACGACAAATTGCATCTGGCCCAATATGGCGCATCGATGGAGAAGGAATACTTCAACCGTGGCAAACACCTGTTTACCTTCGAGGTTAATGGTTTCCGATTATCACCAATCATTTGCTACGACATTCGAATTCCGGAACTGGCGCGCGCGCTGGTGGTTGATCATGGTGTGGATGTCATCCTGCATTGCGGGGCGTATTTTCGGGATGAATCATTCCATACGTGGCACCCTTTTGCGGTGGCACGGGCGCTGGAAAACCAGGTCTATTTTCTGTCGCTGAACCGGGCCGGAACCAACTATGGAAATTCGCTTTTCTGTTTGCCGTGGCAGGACGAAAACACGCCGCCTGTGAATTTTGCTGAAACTGCGGAGGATTTTCGGGAGATATCGCTCGATCGGGCTACCCTGCAAAAAGCTCGGAAGGACTACACCTTTCTAAAAGACAGATTGGAAGACTACCGGATAGAGGTCTTAACGGCCTGAACAGCATGTTCAGGCAGGGCATTGGGGCAGTCCTTATGCGCGGTGTAAGGACTGAAACCAGTCAATCATACCGGTACGGCGTTACAGGCGGATTCGCGGCTGGCGCGGTGCTTTCCAATATGCACCGGTATCTTCCCGGGTGGCTTCGTAGTCGGCGAACCGCTTTTGTGCGGCATCGCCACCCGAAGAAACCAAATGACCGATCAGACATTCCAGCACCGCCATAGCTCCACAGTAACAACCGAAATAGTGTTGCGACTGCGTTGCCACCGGAAAGATGATGTCGGGCTCAACTCGCGGCGCTATTACTTCGCTGTCTGAAATCAGGATCAGCCGGGTACCACGTTCCCTGGCGTAGCGTACAGACTGAATGGTTTCTGCGGAATAAGGTGAAAACGTAATTCCGATCAGGCAGTCGTTTTCATCTGCTGTTATCAGCTCGTCGACCGCCGAACCCATATGGCGTGGGATGAGTTGCAGGCCGGGCAATGCCATCCTGCCGACATAGTGAAAATAATAGGCCAAGGCATAGCTCGCACGCGTGGCGGTCACGTAGCATGTCCGCGCCTGCGTCATGTATTCAATTGCTGTATTTAGCTTGTCCTGAGTCATGAGCCTTAGTGATCGGGAAACGATGTTCAACTCGTTGCGCGCGATCAAAGCCTGCCTGTGAGCCATATCGTCGCCATCTTCCAAACGTTCCAGCCAGTCTTCGCCCAACCGGTCTTCCCTGTCAGTCATCAGCGCCTGGCGGAACGGTTCGCGAAAGGGCTCGAACCCATCAAAGCCCATTCTTTGTGCCAGACGAACAAGTGAGTTCGAGCTGACGCCAATCTTTTCGGCGGATACCCTGATCGGGTCCATGCCGAATTCCCCAGGGTTATCAATTATGTACTTAGCGATGGATTTAAGCCGGGGCGACAATTCGTCGATTTCCGATTTCAGCTGAGCAATCAGGCGGGTTTTTCGATTCTGATCCATAACGAATAAGAACATATGTTCTTAAAATTTGAAATTGAAAACGAGGTTGCTCAAGTCACATTTGATCGCAACTCAAAACCCCCGAGAAAGGTTCGGCCATGCCTCTTCCTTCCCACTCTTCTGTTGTCGTCATCGGCGGCGGCATCATGGGGTGTTCGACCCTGTATCATCTGGCCCAGATGGGCGTGAGCGACGCAATATTGCTCGAGCGGAATAAGCTCACCTCTGGCACGACATGGCACTCCGCAGCACAGGTTCGCGCCCTGCGCCACTCGCAGAATCTGACACGGATGATCCAGTATTCGGTCGACTTGTACTCGAGGCTGGAACAGGAAACCGGGCAGTCCGTCGGGTGGATTCAGAAGGGCAGCCTCTCTATCGCTGCCAACAAGGACCGGCTGACCCACATCAAGCGGCAAGAGGCGCTCGCCCATGCCTATGGGGTGAGTGCAACTTCGATCAGCGCCGAAGAAGCCAAAGAACGTTGGCCGATGATGAACGCGGATGATGTCATTGGCGCAGTTTGGTCGCCCGAAGATGGGCGGGTCAGCCCGTCCGGTGTCTGTGCTGCATTGATCAAGGCAGCAAAAGGGCTGGGCGCAAAACTGTTCGAGGACACCGGCGTCACAGGCATTCTGACAGAGAATGGCAGGGTCAGAGGTGTAGAAACCACGCAAGGTACAGTCATGTGCGACGCCATCGCGTTGTGTGCGGGGCTCTGGTCACGTGAAGTTGGCGCAATGGCCGGCGCCGAGGTGCCCGCGTTGGCGTGTGAACATTTTTACCTGCTAACCAAACCGATTGACGGGATCGTGGGCAACACGCCGACACTGTCGGATCACGATAACCACCTTTATATCCGCGATGATTCCGGTGGGTTGCTGGTCGGGTGTTTTGAGCCGACGGGTAAACCCATCGCCCCCGGTGTTCTGGATGAACACTTCGAGTTCGGCCTGCTGCCTGAGGACTGGGACCATTTTGAGCCAATGATGATGAATGCCTTGCACCGTCTGCCGGCGCTGGAAACGGCCGAGGTCAAGATGCTGCTGAACGGACCCGAGAGCTTTACGCCGGACGGCATGTTCATGCTGGGTGAAACCGCAGAAACACGTGGTCTGTTCTTGGGCTGCGGCATGAACTCTGTCGGGATCGCGTCGGGCGGCGGCGCCGGTATGAATCTGGCCCACTGCATCCTGCACGGTCACACGGCCTATGATCTCGGTGAGGCGGATGCCAAACGGTTTGCCCCGATCTACAACTCAGTCGAGCATCTGATGGCCCGCGCGCCCGAGATCCTCGGCACCCATTACGACATCGCTTTTCCGGGCAAACAACTCTCAACTGCCCGGAACTTGCGCAGCTTGCCGCTGGATCGGGAATATCGGGCGGCGGGCGCACATTTCGGGCAAGTCTATGGCTGGGAACGCCCATTGTATTTCGGCAAGACTTCAGAGCCGCGCATGACCTTCGAAAAACCCGATTGGTTCGAAATTGTTCGGGCCGAGGTGATGGCCGCGCACGAAAAGGCGGCGATCTTCGATGCCTCCCCGTTTGGCAAGATCGAAGTTCAGGGGTCGGGTGCCGAAGCGTTCCTGCAGCACACCTGCGCCGCGAACATGGCCAAGGCTCCGGGGAGCGCCATCTATACTGCCGTTTTGAATGAGCGTGGCACTTATGAATCCGACATTACCGCACATCGGATTACAAAAGACCACTATCGCCTGTTCGTCGGCACCAATGTGATCAAACGCGATCTGGCATGGTTCACGCGCCATTCTGAGGGCTTTGACGTGGCACTGACAGATTCGACCGAAGATTATGCGGTGTTGGGATTGATGGGCCCCGAGGCTGCAAGAATTGTCACTGAATGTGGCGCCCCGGAACTGAAGGATCTCGGTTACTTCAAAGTCGGTCCAGCCTATGTTGCTGGATGCCATGTCCGGGCGGTGCGTATGTCCTATGTTGGTGAAGCCGGGTGGGAGATGACCATGAGGGCACAGGATGCCAGCACAGTCTACTCGGCACTAACCAAAGCCGGGGCCGTTCCGGCCGGGATGTTTGCCCAAACTTCAATGCGGGTCGAAAAGGGCTTTGCGGCGATGGGGCATGAACTGGACAGTGACGTGACTCCGATCAAAGCTGGGCTGGATATGCTGGTCTCGAAGAAGAAATCATTCATCGGTTCAAAAGCTCTTGCAGAGCGGCGAGATAATTCAAAGCGCTGTCTTGTCACTGTAGTCATCAATGATGAAACCGCTGTTCCGGTAGGGCACGAACCGGTTTACGCAGATGACAGAATTGTGGGCCACACGACAACTGCCTGTTTTGGCTACCGTACCGGCAAACCTCTGGCGCTGGCGTATGTGCAATTGGACAACGCGGAAGGAAAAGAGGTCGAAATAGACATCGCTGGCAAGCACTATGCCGCACGACTTCAATACAGCTGTGCATTTGACCCAACCGGAACGCGAATGAGAAATTAGTGGCTTTGTTGCTAAGCTATGAGCCGTTCGGGAGACTTCTTCTGATCTTCGGGATAAAGCGACCAGTTTGGATGAGGACCGTTGTCTTGCGTATCCAAGCTGGACCTCTTACAAGTCGCAGCTATTGACATATGGGAAGATGGTATACCATATGATAGCAGCTAAGGCCGTCCTTAGATGCTGTCCGAAACTCACGCGCAACCGGAGTATGAATTTGCTGAACCTTGCTCGTCCCGACCTTTTGATTTCCGACGCATATGTCGGCGGAAATTGGTATCCGGCGCAATCTCGATTTGCCGTCACCAATCCTGCCAATGGCGCTCATCTCGCCGATGTGGCGGATTGTTCGATCGAAGATGCACGGGCAGCGATTTTGGTGGCGGAAAAAGCTCAAAAGGGCTGGTCCGGGCAAACCGGAAAGGAACGCGCGGCGATCCTGCGGCGCTGGTTCGACCTCATGATCGCCCATGCAGATGACCTCGCCGCCATCCTTACGGCTGAAATGGGTAAACCTCTGGCCGAGGCAAAAGGCGAGATCCTGTATGGCGCAAGTTTTATCGAGTGGTTCGCTGAAGAAGCCAAGCGCGTTTACGGTGACACCATTCCGGGCCATCAACACGACAAGCGCATTGTCGTCATGAAACAACCCGTCGGCGTCGTCGGCGCGATCACTCCCTGGAATTTTCCCAACGCCATGATCGCCCGCAAAGTGGCACCCGCTCTTGCCGCAGGATGTGCAATGGTCGTGCGACCAGCTGCGGAGACCCCTCTTTCCGCCCTTGCCATGACAAAACTGGCAGAGGAAGCAGGTGTTCCAGCCGGTGTTCTTTCGGTTATCCCGTCAACCGATAGCGCTGGAATCGGTGTCGAGTTCTGCGAGAACCCGATCATGCGAAAGATCAGCTTCACCGGCTCGACCCGCGTGGGCAAGATCCTGATGAGGCAAGGTGCCGAGCAGATCAAGAAGCTCTCGCTGGAACTTGGCGGCAATGCGCCCTTCATCGTTTTTGATGATGCCGATGTTGACGCCGCGGTCGAAGGCGCGATGATCTCGAAGTTCCGCAACGCTGGTCAGACCTGTGTTTGTACCAATCGCATTTACGTACAGGACGGTGTCTACGACGAATTCGTCCGCAAGCTGTCCAAATCGGTGGCGGCGCTGCCTGTGGGGTATGGCTTTGCGCAAGGCACCGCCATAGGTCCGCTGATCAACGACGCGGCTGTCACGAAGATGCAGGAGCATATTGCGGACGCCGTTGCCAAGGGTGGCCGTATTGATGTTGGGGGTGACAGTCATGAACTGGGAGGCACATTCTTTCAACCCACTGTGGTATCCGGCGTGACTCCAAGCATGGCTGTCGCGAAAGAAGAAACCTTTGGGCCGCTTGCTGCGGTTTTTCGGTTTTCCCAGGAAGACGAGGCCATTCAAGCCGCAAACGACACTGAATTTGGCCTGGCTTCCTATTTTTACAGCCGCGATCTAAGCCGTGTCTGGCGGGTCATGGAAGGGTTGGAATACGGGATGGTCGGCGTTAACACCGGCCTGATTTCAACCGAGGTTGCGCCGTTTGGCGGAATCAAGGAGTCGGGCCATGGGCGCGAAGGCTCCAAATACGGGATCGAAGACTATCTCGAAATCAAGTATTGCTGCCTGTCCGTTTGACATCGCATGAGTTCAGACAGGGTTACCCCTAAGCCCTCTGCATAATAGCTGTCATTGTATTGTGTGGTTCTATGGGGTGATGTTCCTGTTTGGCTTTGGGGCCGCGATTGCAAAATGCGTTCTTGGCGACACCTGGAGAACCGCCCATGCCGGGTCTGGCGCCGGAATCCTATGTTCCGACCTGGACCCGCGCGAGCCGGGCTTTTCTGTCGCTGGTATGAACCCGAACTGATCAAAGCCCCTCGACCAACGTCACATGAGCGTTACAAGCCCCGTCGCGGTTCGCCTTGGCGTTTTGATATTCTTTTGATGAATAGCAGGCGCGGGCCTTTTCAAGACTATCGAATTCGATAACGACATGCCTTTCGTAACGTGTGCCTTCGCAGCAATCTGACTCGCCGCCTCGGGCGAGAAACCGCGCCCCAAACTTCTCAAATGCCGCCGGCGCGAGACGTTGGTACCCCGTATAGGCTTCGGGATCTTTGACGGTTACATGAGCAATCCAATAGGCTTTTGGCATCGTTTCAGATCTTTTCTTCCGCATCGACAAGAATTTTGTCGGCTACCTTTGCGGCGTCTGTAATATGCTTTTGGACTGCATTCCTTGCCGCTTTGGCATCTCCGGCAACGATGGCTTTGCAAATGCTGCTCATATGGTCGATACCGAGCATTTCCCGATTTTGCTCCGAAAATGTCATGGCACGTAACCGACTGATGCGCCCCGTCAAACGTTGAAAAACCTCCCAGGCTATGTCACGTCGGGCACCCTCGAATATCGTCTGATAAAATTCATCCGTCGCTCTCAGCAAAGCCGCGGGTTCATTGTTTGACGAGGCTTGTATCAGGCTGTCCAAAGCCGATTCCAACTTGTCGGACAACTCTTTGGTCACGTTTTGCGCGCAGCTTTCTGCTGCCGCTGTCTCCAGCATCATCCGGATTTCGTATATCTGGCGCGCGTCGTCGCGATTGAGCCAGGCCACGATTGGCCCTTTGTTCGGTATGACCTCAACAAGCCCTTCCGCTTCGAGAAATCTGATGGTTTCCCTGACCACGGTTCTGCTGACTCCCAATTGCTCACAAAGGGGTCTTTCAACGAGCCGCTGGCCCGGTTCAAATCGCCCTTCGACAATCGCATCCCGCATTTGCCTTTGGACAATGTCGCGAAGTGTGGCTGGGGCCTGCTCGATTCTTTTCAATACAGTTTTTGTCATGACGGCAAGCTACCAATTGCAACAGGACGGCGCAATTGTTTCTTGACATAGAGGATGATGGTATACCATCGTACGAGACAGTCGAATCAACACCTTTAACAGGAGTCACCTGCATGCCTGCCGAGATCCGCAAAACACTGCTGCATGTCGAAGAAACGCTGATTGAAGGCGGCAAGTCAGCTGAACAACCGCTGAAGATGATTGCTGCGATTGCGGTCATTAAGAACCCATGGGCAGGGCAGGGGTTTGTTGAAGATCTGCGCCCCGCGATTCATGATTGTGCGCCTGGCTTGGGCGAGTTGCTGACCAGGATGGTTCTGGATGCAGCCGGTGGCGGCGACAAAGTTGAAGGATATGGTAAATCCGCAATCGTCGGTGTGAATGGTGAGGTGGAGCACGCGTCTGCCCTGATCCACACCCTGCGTTTCGGCAACCACTACCGCGAAGCCGTGGGGGCGAAATCCTACCTGGCATTCACGAACACACGCGGTCCGGCCAATGCTCCGCTTCAGATTCCCCTTATGGACAAGAATGACGGCGGCAAGCGCAGTCACTACCTGACCATCCAGTTGCAAGTGGCAGATGCTCCCGGCCCGGATGAGATCGTGATCGCCCTGGGTGCATCCATCGGCGGACGTCCGCATCATCGGATCGGTGACCGTTATCAGGATCTCAAGGAGCTGGGCCATGACGTTGACAACCCTGCAGCTGTCTAAACCCTTTGGACGCGTAGCCTATCAGGAGGCGGGCCGGGGTGCCCCTCTCGTGCTGATCCACGGGGTTGGCATGCAGTCCGCTGCCTGGGCACCGCAGATTGACGCCTTGTCCGCCGACTACCGGGTCATTGCATTGGATATGCCCGGTCATGGCGACAGCGACCCACTGCCAGGCAACCCGGAATTGTCTGACTATGTTGCATGGTTGGACGAAATCGTGAAGGCACTCGATCTGGGAGCGGTATACTTGGCCGGTCACTCGATGGGGGCGCTGATCTCCGGTGGCTACGCGGTCTCGTATCCGGAAAAGGTCGCGCGTGTAGCGCTGCTGAACGGAGTTTTCCGCCGCACAGCTGAAGCGCGCGCCGCTGTACAGGTGCGCGCGGAAGAGATCCGGAGTGGCAGCTTCGATCTGGAAACACCGCTCAAGCGATGGTTCGGGGACAGCCCCGCCGAGCGGTCTGCCTGTGAGCAGGTGGCGGAATGGCTCTCTGCGGTTAATCATAAAGGTTATGCGGACGCCTATAGTGCTTTTGCGGGGGGAGATGAAGAATACGCTGATGGTTTTGCCGACATTCGCTGTCCGCTGCTGGCGCTGACAGGGGCAGATGACCCGAATTCCACCCCTGCCATGGCGAACTCCATGGCCGAGGCGGCACCTCAGGGCCGCGCCGTCGTGATCGACGGTCAGCGCCACATGGTCAATTTGACAGCGCCTGAACAGGTCAACGCCATTCTGCTCGACTGGCTCCAAACCCCTTGGGAGGAAAGGGAAACGGCATGACGAATTTTGATCCGCGCGCATTGCGAAACGCGTTTGGCACCTTCATGACGGGTGTCACGGTTGTCACGACGCATGACGAAGAGGGCAACCCTCTCGGTTTTACGGCCAACTCCTTTAGCTCGGTTTCTCTGGATCCCGCACTTGTGCTGGTATGTCTGGCCAACAGCTCTCGCAACTACGACGCCTTTGTCAAAGCAAAGGGGTTTGCGATCAACATTCTGTCGGAAGCGCAAAAAGAAGTCTCCAACACCTTTGCCCGGCCGGTAGAGGACCGTTTCGCTGCCGTTGACTGGCGGTGCGGTCCGTTCGGTTCGCCTCTTTTCGATGGCGTATCGGCATGGTTCGATTGCTCGGCGTACAAAACTGTTGAGGCCGGTGATCACCTGATCCTGATTGGCAAGGTTGAAGCTTTCGACACCTCCACCGCCCCTGGGCTGGGTTATGCGCGAGGCGCCTATGTAACCCCGGCGGCTGAGGCGGAAGCTCTGAGCCAGAGCACGAACCTCATCGTTTCGGCACTGATCGAACGTGAGGGCAAGGTCCTGTTGATCGGAAATGAGCAGGGACAATTGACCCTGCCGGAAACAAGAACCGGAAAAGATGGCGCCTCCGCGGCTCTGAACCGGCTGATCGCCCAAAGTGGCATCAGTGCCGAGCCGGGGTTCATCTATTCCGTGTATGAAGATGAAGCGCGCGAACACCAGCACATCTCGTTTCTGTGCCAGGCCGCCGAGGGGGAACCCTCGCGCGGGGCTTTCACTGAATTGACGGAAACCACACTGATGGACATTGCCGATCCGGCGATGTGCACCATGTTGGAACGGTTTGCACAGGAAAGCCGCATGGGAAATTTCGGGGTGTATTTTGGCAATCAGGTCAGCGGCAAGGTCCGTCCGATCTCTTCTGGAAGCGAGTAACGCAATGAAGTTTTCTCTTTTTGCACATATGGAGCGGATCGATCCGCAGGAAGATCAGAAGCAATTGTACGAAGAATTCGTGCAATTGTGCCAAATCGCGGATGACGCAGGATTCCACGCTGTGTGGACCGGCGAGCATCATGGCATGAATTTCACCATCGCGCCGAACCCATTTCTGAACCTGGTCGATCTGGCGAACAAGACCAAGAACGTGCGTTTGGGCACTGGAACGGTTATCGCGCCGTTCTGGCATCCGATCCGTCTGGCGGGCGAAGCGGCTATGACCGACATCATCACCGACGGACGCCTGGAGCTCGGAATCGCACGCGGCGCCTATAGTTTTGAATACGAACGCATGTTGCCTGGACTGGAAGCCTGGGAAGCCGGGCAAAGGATGCGCGAGCAGGTGCCAGCGGTTCAGAAACTCTGGGCTGGTGACTACGAACATGAGGGCGAATACTGGCAGTTCCCCAAAACGACATCTGCGCCGCAGCCCGTCCAAAAGGACGGACCGCCGATCTGGGTTGCCGCCCGCGATCCCAACAGCCATGAATTTGCTGTCTCGAACGGGTGCAACGTTCAGGTTACCCCCCTGTGGAACGGGGACCCCGAGATTGAATCGCTGATGGGCAAGTTCAATGACGCCTGCGCCAAGTTCCCTGACCAGCCGCGCCCGCGCATCATGCTGCTGTTGCATACCTACGTGGCCAGCGATGCCGACGACGCGAAACTGGCCGCTGAGGAGCTGAACCGGTTCTACAACTATTTCGGCGCCTGGTTCATGAACAAGCGCGAGATCACGCAGGGCCTAATCGCGCCCTTGTCGGATGAGGAAATCGCCGCGCACCCGTTCTACACACCCGAAGCGATTCAGCGCGATCTTGCCATTGGCGAACCGGCTGACCTGATCGAAAGGCTGAAGAAATACGAAGCCATGGGATATGACGAATATTCCTTCTGGATTGATAGCTCCATGCCCTTCGAGCGCAAAAAAGCCTCGCTTGAGCGATTCATCTCTGACGTAATGCCCGCCTTCCAGTAAGGGTACGAAAGGACAGGAAATGCAGCAGTTTCAGCAGTATATCGACGGTGTCTTTTCGGATGGCGCAGCGCAATTCGAAAGCATCGATCCGGCGACCGGCCAACCCTGGGCCCTGATGCCCGAGGCGCGGGCCGATGACGTCAACAGTGCCGTCGAGGCTGCGGAACGGGCTTTTCTGAATCCTGAATGGGCAAATATGACGGCAACGCAGCGGGGCAAGCTCCTGCTGCGTCTTGCCGATCTGGTCGCGGAAAATGCACCGCGCCTGGCCGAACTTGAAACCCGTGATACGGGCAAGATCATACGCGAAACCTCAGCGCAAATCGCGTATGTAGCAGAATACTATCGCTACTATGCCGGACTGGCCGACAAGATCGAAGGGGCACATCTGCCCATCGACAAACCGGACATGGATGTCTGGCTGCGCCGTGAGCCGATAGGTGTTGTCGCCGCAGTGGTGCCGTGGAACTCGCAACTGTTCCTTTCAGCGGTAAAGATCGGCCCGGCCCTGGCTGCGGGTTGCACAGTCGTTCTGAAGGCCAGTGAAGAGGGCCCGGCGCCAATGCTGGAGTTTGCCCGCATTTTCGATCTGGCGGGTTTCCCGAAAGGGGTGCTGAACGTCATCACCGGTTTTGGACCGGATTGCGGTTCGGTTCTGACCAGCCACCCCAAGGTGGCACATGTGGCATTTACCGGAGGTCCCGCCACCGCGCGCCATATTGTCCGTAACTCTGCCGAAAACCTGGCCTCGACCTCGTTAGAACTGGGGGGCAAATCGCCCTTCATTGTGTTCGAGGATGCAGATCTGGACAGCGCGGTCAATGCGCAGGTTTCAGGGATTTTTGCGGCCACCGGTCAAAGTTGCGTAGCGGGCTCGCGTTTGGTTATTCAGCGGTCGATCAAGGATGTGTTCCTGGCCCGCCTGAAGGACAAGGCCGAAAACGTCCTGATCGGGGCGCCGCAAGATATGGCAACCGAAGTTGGACCGCTTTGCACGTCGCGCCAGCGAGAAAATGCGCTGGATCTGATTGAGCGCTCGGTTGCACAGGGCGCGCGGCTGATAACGGGGGGCACGGTACCAGAACGTGACGGGTTCTACTTTCCGCCAACCATTCTTGATTGCTCCGAAGTGCCGGACGCGCCTTGCGTGACCAATGAGTTTTTCGGCCCTGTTCTGTCGGTGCTGAGCTTCGACACCGAGGCCGAAGCACTGGCCATCGCAAATGATACGCAATTCGGACTGGCATCGGGACTGTTTACCCGCGATCTGACCCGTGCCCACCGCATGATGCGCGGCATCCGCGCGGGCATCGTCTGGGTCAACACCTATCGTGCCGTCAGCCCCATAGCGCCGTTTGGTGGCTTTGGGTTGTCCGGTCATGGGCGCGAGGGCGGGATCGAAGCCGCGCTGGAATACACCAAAATCAAATCGGTTTGGCTGCGCACCAGCGACGATCCGATCCCCGACCCCTTCGTGATGAGATGACATCACGCACAACTGGGCTGGACAGAATTTCCAGCCCTTTTCGTAATCCTGAATTTCTGATGGGAGGAAACGCATCATGCCTCAGGACTCAATGCCCCGGAACGGAGATCATCTGATCTCTGACAAAGGGCTCTTCAAAGGCCTTCACAACGGGATGAGCATTGCATCAAAAGCGATGGTTGCGGCCTTTGTCGTCTTTACCATCCTCAATGTTGATCTTGCTGGCGAGGTTTATGGCGGTATTCGTTCATGGGTCGAAGGTGCCTTAAGCTGGTATTACATCAGTTCGGTGATCATCATTCTGTTCGTGTGTCTCTTTCTGATGTTCAGCCGCTTCGGTTCGATCCGGCTGGGCGACGATAACGCAAAGCCGGAGTTCAGCAACTTTTCGTGGTTCGCGATGCTGTTTTCAGCTTCGGTATCGATCGGCATCATGTTCTTCGGCGTGGCTGAACCGTTGTTCTATTTCGACAATTCGGCCGGATGGGGATATCCCAATAACCCCTTCGCGGACGCTGCTGGTCATACCGAGATGAACCTCGAGCGCGCCGTTGACGCCGTTCGGGTGACGAATTTCCACTGGGGTCTGCACGGCTGGGCAATCTATACGCTTACCGGCCTGGCGCTGGGGTATTTCGCGTTTCGCAAGAAATTGCCGCTGACTTTCCGCTCTGCGCTGTACCCAGTACTTGGTGAGCGCATCTATGGGCCCGCGGGGCATGCAGTTGACCTGCTTGCCGTTTTCGGCACCGTCTTCGGCATCGCGACATCGATGGGGCTGGGTGTAACGCAGATGGCGCACGGCATGAATGTGCTTTTTGGGGTTGATCCCGGTGTGACGACCCAAGTGGCGCTGGTCATCGTCATCTCTATCATTGCGACCCTGTCGGCGGTTTCCGGCGTCGGAAAAGGCATCAAGATTCTGTCGCAGTGGAACATCGTCCTGACAATTGCGCTGATCCTGTTCTTCCTGTTTGCGGGGCCGACGCAATGGTTGGTCGGCTTTTTCCTGAACGCCACAGGCGACTATGTCACGCAATTCCTCTCAATGGGCTTCTGGACCGCTTCCGCTCCGGGTGACGTGGCATGGCAAGGCGGCTGGACCATCTTCTATTGGGGTTGGTGGCTAAGCTGGGCACCGTTTGTCGGCATGTTCATCGCCCGTATCTCCAAGGGCCGCACCATCCGCGAGTTCATGTTCGGTGCCATGCTGGTTCCCACCACAATGGCTTTCATCTGGATTTCGATCTTTGGCGGCAACGCGCTGTTCCTGGAATTGAACGCGGAAGGTGGAGTCGGTACCGCTGGTCTGATCGACATGGTCAACAACTGGAACCTGGGTGGCACCTTGTTCGGAACCATCGAACGTCTTTCCGACGGTGCTACAATGGCCTGGATCGTTTCGGCTTTGACAACTTTCCTGCTGGCGACCTGGTTTATCACCAGCTCGGATTCCGGCACGTTGGTTGTGACCACGATCTTGTCTATGGGTAATCCCCACCCGCCAAAACGGCAACGCATCGTTTGGGGTGCCGCGCAGGGTCTGGTCGCTGCCGTGCTGTTGATGGCAGGAGGCCTGTCGGCTTTGCAAACGGCGGCTATCGCCGCAGCGCTGCCAATTTCGGTGCTGGTCGTGCTAATGGCGTGGGGAGTGTTCAAGTCGCTTATGCAGGACCCGGCGGCCGTTTCCGAACCCAAGAAGCAGACGGCTCCGGATGGAACCGTCATTGATGGTGACCTGCACGCCTAAAGTGACGCAATAGAACCTGCGGCCGGAAATTTCTGGCCGTAGGCCGAGCCTGGCCAACCTAGGTTCTTTATGTGAATTGGCATGGCCGCTCATGTGGTCAAAGTCAAAACTGAATGAATTAAATGCCAAAGGCATAATGCTTTCTTTCAGTTTTCAAGCGACCCGATCGGTCTTGGCCGAGGTTGGCGCGACAGCGAAAATTGGCGAAATCCTGACGGCTCGTGGTTGCCAGAGAATGGCATTCGTTACTGATAAAATGACCCGGAACACTGTCGATCAAGCCCGTGCAGAAAATGTGGACTACGTGGCGTCAGTCGGTGGTGGCTCCGCGCACGATATGGCACAGCTGGTCGTTACGCTTCGCAAAGTGCCTTGGCAATCCGTCTGACGTTGAGAACAAGAGCTAAGTTTCGGATCATGCCGGCGTCCTCAATACCATAGTGCCTATCTAATCACGGCACACATAGATTGGGCTGGACCAAGCTTGATATCCATCCTCGGTGTAGACCGCGATCCAGATCTGGTTGTCTCCATGCTGATGCAGGTCGACTTCCATTTCATGGCTGATCCGCCGTGCAAGGGATGCATCCAGCAGGCGGAACATTTTGATCTGGCGCTCCTGTCCGCCGGCGTCCAGACGTTGATCCTCGAGCTGAATTTCCGCAAACGGCATGACAATATCACCATGATTGGTGGTGATCTTCAGATCACCTGCATAACCGTCGGTCTGGATGTCGAATCCCATGTAGTTTCCAGTGGTGATGGTTCTCCAGATCACCTGATCGGAATTTCGTTGCTGCAAAAGTGAATCCGGGTTCCATTTGTTAATCGTGACAAACCGGGTGATGGATGCCTCTGACAGGGTGGCCAGACCGTTCCAGGTTGTGTTGCGTCCCCGCCCCCGGTATTCCGCCCCGCTCCAGAGCACCCGGATACGGTTGCCGAGGTCAGGTTCCGCGTAAGGGCGCAGGGTTTTAAACACCTGCTTGCCATTGCGCACTTCGATCCGTTCGATACCTTTCGGTGCGCGTACATCCAGCGAAAGGCGCGCCGTGTCTGAAGGGGTTGTTACGATGTCACCCATCATCACTTCGCGCACGGTGTGCCGCCGGGTGTCGGGGCGGCCGGCAGGATTGCGTTCAAAGAGGACGCTGTCCTGATCGAAGCACAGATTCACATCCATCGCCTAACGGCACCCAGTAGTGGCATAGTGGTGGCGGCGGCGTTGCGCTTCCATAATCCCGTCACGAGTGTTTTCCGCCGTGATGAAGCACGTCAGGCCACCGTAAGCCCCAAATAGGCTATCGCCGGGGTAGCTTGCCCCTGGGCGGCCTTTGTGCCCATCCGAATTCGCCACGACACCGACACGACGGCCCAGTTCGAACCCGTCCGTCAAAATCCATTCGAATGTGCCCCAGGCTGAGTGTATTTCAACGGCGGTTTCAATATTGGGGTCGTGATCATAGTGGATATTGGCATAGCGTCCTCCCACGTGGGCATAGACCACGACATCCTCACTGGTCTCCCGGAAGGCTTGAAACAGGTCGGTCAGCGTGTTGGCATCTGTGCCGTAATCCTTGGTACCTTCCAACAGCACATGGCTGCAGCGACGGATCGGACGGCCTTCGGTACGGAAAAAGACGTTGTGATCGCCCCCGATAGCCGTGTTGCCCGACCATTCATAGCCTGGCAAAGGTTCTGTCGCAAAATTCGCCCCTACCTGTCAGATCTAAGGCGGTTCTGGTAACG
>NZ_WPZL01000035.1 GCF_013031245.1 Ruegeria lacuscaerulensis | reverse complement strand
CCGTTGCCACCTGTCCCACATCTCCGACTTCTGCTCGTCCGTATAAAACGTTCGCCGACGATACTTCATGCTCAACACTCCATCCTTCCAGAAAGACTAAAGTGTTGCGCTGACCCGTTGAACTCACCGGGACAATGCTGCCTTTAAAACACAAATGTGCTATGATGCTAACCGAAGTGGCAAAACTGAGAGGAGTACTATGCGACAGTATTTCTGCCGGACTCTGATTGCACTTTTGTTTCTGGGCGGCATGACAAGTACAGCCCTCGCATTGACAACAACGTGGTACGTCAGTGGTGCATTCGAAAGTAGCAATAATACCAATCCAGCGCTGATTGGCAGTTTCGACTTTGATCCAGATACGTCCACTGCCTCAAACGTATCCCTGACGGCCAACAGCGGCCAAACTTTGACCAATTGCTGTCAGATTGACTGGGACAAAGTTGTCTTTGGATGGGCAGGCCAGGCAACTTACGTGCCTGCTGACAACCGGTTCTACACGTTTTTTTATATCGATCAGTTTCAGGCAAATAACCCAACCCCGGCGACCGCTGCTTTGGGATTGGTGTTCAGCGGCAATCCCGCTTCATTGACCTTACTGAACGGTGTACTCGGCGGGCAATCCGACCAAGGCTACTGTTCCATAACCAACGGCTCGTGTGACGGAATTAACAGGAGTGGCGGTGCTCTTTTTCCACATCGTGACCTAATATCGCTTACTATGACGACGACACCACCTGCGGGCGTGGCACCTGTACCGCTACCAGCCACAGGATGGTTATTGTTAGGCGGCATTGGTGCGTTCGCGGCATTTCGGCGTCGCTCTATGAGGGCTCAAAGTAGACAGTCTTAATTCACTATAGGGAAGCAATTTCGGCTGTGGGCTCAGAACAGACATCTGGCACATTCAGTAGGGTTCACAGACCGATCCGGTGTGCCCAATAGTAGAAATGCGGGACAAAGCGACCGCTCGTTGCAGGTCGGAACATAGCGGCCAAAATGAACGACTGCTCGACGGGCACAACGTTCATTTTACCCGGTAGTCATGGGCATTAATTCAGTGCAGCGCTTTTTCCATAAGCAGCCAATTCTTGGCCGCCGTTTGCCAGCCCTTGCCGACGACCGCTTCCCTAGCGGTGGTTGCATAGCCTCGTTTTTCGTAGAACCGAATGGCGGTTGGGTTAGTGTCGATGACCAGCAGGCTAATCTTGGGTTTCCCGGCTGATCTTCCGAGATGTTCTGCTATATCCATCAAACGTGTTGCCAAACCTCTGCCAAAGTAATCGGGGTCGGTTGCTATTCCGTGCAGGTACCATGTCCCTTTTGCCTTTGAAAACAGCGTCATCAATGGCCTAAGCATTTCATCCATACCCGGCACATGTGGGTTTGGTGACTCTGCCATGGGATACGAAATCAGCATCGCTCCGATCCTGCCATCGAAATGTGCGACTATGGTATTACCTTCGTTGACAAATGCGATTTGTGCTCGGCGTCCAAAGTCTTCTGCTGTTTCATCTTCTCCAGCCAATCTTGACCAAAGATGCTCGACAAAACCCGGTACGGTAGATTTTGCGAGCGGGAGGATTTCGTCAATGTCGCCAAGCGTAGCAATCTTGAATGGCGCATCGAGTACAACATCGGCAACTGGCATAGCAAAACCCGCAGAAAGAACGATAGGAAAGCGTTTGCACTACTCGTTTTAGCACCGGCCCACCTGTTTGTCTGCATTGAGCTCAAAGCAGACAATCAACTCGCTTGGTATAAAAAAGGCCGCTCCTTTCGAAACAGCCTTTTACCCACTGTCACTTGAAAGAGGATCAGGCGTTCAGAACAGCGTGTTCTGTGGCGACAATTGCACCGAAAGCTTCAGGTTCGTGGACAGCCAGTTTCAAGCAACGAGAACAGGTTAGAACTTCGCTACGATTGGCTTCGGCTCAAATGCTCAGCAATGTACGAACTCCAATCTTCCCCTGTTTAGTTGAACAATCTTCAAAGGCTGATTTCCGGGATACGCACATCCCTGGGGTCCTCGGAGTAATCAAAGTTGTCGAACACCCAGCGCATCGTGCGTTTGACCGCATCTTTTGACTTTTCGTCATAGAAATCGGAAACCGGCACGTCGCCCCATTTGCGGATTCCCTTGTTGAATTCAGGCAAGGGCTCCAGCGGCTTTTCAAACCCCAATTTGGTCGCGATGCGCGTCAGATCGTCGGACAGGCATTCGTAGCGGATTGCATCCTGGGCCACGAACTGGTCGTCAATCATGACAATATCCGTATCCGTCGCATAGCGGGGTCGCACACAAAACTGGCGGAACGCGGACCTGACCTCGTCAAAACTGTCCGATTTAGCAATTGCATCCTCACGTCGAAGCCAGAAGAAGTGGGATACGACGCGATCAAACGGATTGCGAACCGCTGTAAACCGGAAATACGAATCCCATTTCTCTTGGCCCAAACGCCGCCGCACGCGAGCGGCGGGGATATGCGGTCGCCATCCATCTGGGGCAGGCCCGCGGGCAACACCCTCTCCGTACCGGCTTTCGGAAAGATCCAGAGGCAGATCGTCATCCAGTTTCGTGCAGAAGGGGAATAACGCACGCTCAATACTTGTACCGGCCGTTTTCCGGGATTTCAGAAAGACGAATTTATACTTGTTGCTTATGGCAACCATTTCTTCACCTGCTCGAATTTCCTTTTGAGTGCATTCTATCAACCCGGATTCCCATAATCGTTCTGAGACCCCTTTTTCCGACGCTTCAGGACGAGACTTTTAACGAGAAAGCCGTGCGTTTCCAGCCTTACCTTTCAGCAAAAGCGAAAGGTGTTGTTATCGGACGAAACCATGAAACCCATTTGGAAAGAATCCCGAAACAGCGCATCCTGCCTGAATCCTTCTATTCCGGCTTGACGGGCAGGCGTTGAAAGACGACCGTGTCGTCGCATTCGCAGCAGGACAAACAATGAAAACGCTTTTGTGTGTTGGTGACTCACATTCCCGGCTTATCGGAACAAAACCAACCGGATCGCGTTTCAGGTATGGACGGGTCAGCGCGATCGAGGTCAGTGGGTTCGACACGGCCAATGTCGTCAGCATCAAGGGCGCAACTGCTGCGGGCTTTTACCCCAAAAAGGACCGACAATCTTCTTTTTCCCGTGTGGCGCGTGCGATCAGACGGCTTGATCCCGATGTCATCTGTTTCGGCTTTGGGCAGGTCGATGCGGAACTCAGTTGTTATTTTGTGGCGCTAAGAGACAATATCCCGTTGGAGGACGCCATCAAGTCCCGGTTGAATTCATTTCCACGCTATATGGAGTCCTGCGGGAAAGCGGCAGGGCACCGACAGATCGTAGTCAAAGGCCTCAATACTGCGACGCTGCAAGATTCCAAGGCTATGCGCAAAATGTTGCACCGCCGGATCCGCGCCCCTCTTGAACTGCCACGAGGGCAATTCAGCCAGAAGATCGAAAACCTCGGTATCACTCTGGAGAGGCATTGGAAAATCAATGCCGACATCTCCGCCGGCTTGCGACAGGCAGCGGAGGCTCAGGGCTTTCCATACTTTGACCTGCGCAAAGTGACCAGTCTGGAGGGTAAACCCGGGCTATCGAAACCCGAATATTGTTTGGGTGGAGGGGACGTTCACCTGCGCCAGTCCGCCGGGATTGAGCATCAGCTCTCGCAAGGTCTGGCACGGGCGGCGACCAACAGCGTGACCTGCACCGCAACCTGAAGCAGATCGGCGAAAAAAAGGGTCGTCCCACAAGAACGACCCTTTTATCACTGTCTCTCGAAAGAGGATCAGGCGCTCAGAGCGGCCTGTGCTTTGGCAACGATCGCGCCGAACGCTTCCGGTTCGTGCACGGCCAGGTCGGCCAAAACTTTACGGTCCACTTCAATGCCGGCCAGGTTCAGGCCGTTGATGAAGCGGGAATAGGTCAGAGCCTCGTCATGCGAACGCACAGCAGCGTTGATACGCTGGATCCACAGAGCGCGGAAGTTGCGCTTGCGGTTCTTGCGGTCACGGGTTGCATACTGGTTGGCCTTGTCGACGGCCTGAGTAGCAACTTTGAAAGTGCTCTTGCGGCGACCATAATAGCCTTTGGCGGCCTTGATGATCTTCTTGTGACGGGCGTGAGTTACGGTTCCACCTTTAACGCGGGACATCTCTTAATCTCCTCTTAGCGGTCGTAGGGCATGTAGCCCTTGACGATCTTTGCGTCGGGGGCGGACAGGGTGGTGGTGCCACGGGCGTCGCGGATGAATTTCTTGGTCCGCTTGATCATGCCGTGCCGTTTACCGGCCTGGCCTGCCATGACCTTGCCGGTCGCAGTCACCTTGAAGCGCTTTTTGGCGCTCGACTTCGTCTTCATCTTAGGCATTTCCGTCTCCTTTCAGGGTTCGGTACAAAACGCGACTCGGCATGCCATCTCGGCCGGTCACGCGATCAGAAGCGCCGTTTACGCAAGTTCGGTCATACTGGCAAGGGGGTTTTGACCAGAATCTGCGCTTTTCGCTGATTGGTCAGACACCGGGGCGACATAGCCGCCCCGGTGGTTTGGTTCAATGGCTGTATTTGCGGATTTCTCCGCTCTTCAGCCGTGCAGCGTAGCTGGCCAGTTCTTCACGCACCACTTTCATCAGGAAGTAGAGCGCAAAGACGTTCACAACCGCCATCGCAAAGATCGCCGCGTCCGAGAAGTCGATGACCGGGCCAAGGTTGGCCGCCGCGCCAATCACAACGAAGACGCAAAAGATGACCTTGAAAACCAGCTCCTTGGTGTGGCCTTCCCCGAACAGATAGGTCCAGGCCTTGAGGCCGTAATAGGACCAGCTGATCATGGTCGAAAAGGCAAACAGAACCACCGCGATAGCCAGCACATAGGGGAACCAGCTGAAGGCGCTGCCAAAGGCCGCCGAGGTCAGGCTGACGCCCGAATTGCCGTCTACCGTAGCGATCCCGGAACCATCTTCTGTCAGCATGTACAGGCCGGTGGCCGGGTCGATGACCAGTTGTTGGGTGATGATGATCACCAGAGCGGTCATGGTACAGATCACGACAGTGTCGATGAACGGCTCCAGCAACGAGACAAAGCCCTCGGTGATCGGTTCTTTGGTCCGCACTGCCGAGTGTGCAATCGCCGCGGAACCAACACCCGCCTCGTTCGAGAACGCCGCCCGACGGAAGCCCTGGATCAGCGCACCGACCATACCGCCCGCAACGCCGAGTCCGGTAAAGGCGCCCGCGAAGATCTGGCCAAAGGCCCAGCCGATCTGGTCCGAATGCATGATGATAATGACCAGAGCCGCAGCTACGTACATGATCCCCATGAACGGTACGACCTTTTCGGTCACCCGCGCGATGGATTTCAGGCCACCCACGATCACAGCGAACACGATACCTGCAAACACGAGGCCGGTAATCCAGCCGGGATAGTCGCCGGTAATGCCCGCGATCTGCTGGTGTGCCTGGTTGGCCTGGAACATGTTGCCCCCGCCCAGCGCGCCAAGAATACAGAAAATCGAGAACAGAACCGCCAGAATCTTACCACCCGGCAACCCCAACTCGCTGAAACCCTTGGACATGTAATACATCGGTCCACCGGAAACGGTGCCGTCGTCGTATTCGTTGCGGTACTTCACACCCAGCGTACACTCGGTGAATTTAGACGCCATGCCCAGCAGGCCCGCCATGATCATCCAGAAAGTCGCCCCGGGTCCGCCAATGCCAACGGCAACGGCCACACCGGCAATGTTGCCAAGACCGACTGTACCCGACAACGCAGTGGCAAGAGCCTGAAAGTGGCTGACTTCACCCGCGTCGTTGGGATCGGAATAGTCCCCCTTTACAAGGCTGATCGCATGGCCAAAGAACCGCAGCTGCACAAAGGCGAAGTACAGGGTGAAAACCGTCGCCGCGATGACGAGCCAACCCACAATCCATGGGAACCCAGTTCCCGGGAACGGCGCGAAGATAAAGCTGACAAATGGCCCGGTGAAATCAGCAAATGCCTGATTGATCTTGTCGTCCAGACCGGGTGCCTCCTGCGCGGCAGCCGGACTGGCGATCAGGGCGGCGATCATAGCCAGACCCAGATGTTTCAACATATTCATTCTCGTCCCTCCCCCTCAGTTCACTACTGTGACCGGAACATCGGCATGCATGACAAGATTCTGGGTCGAGCTGCCGAAGAGGCGTTTCTTGAACCCATCCGCCGACGCGCGACCAACGATAATCTGCGTCCCGCCGTTTTCGACTGTGATCGCGTTCAGCGTCTCTGCCACGTCGCCGTGTCGCACAATGCCTTTTGCCGTAAAGCCGGCTTTGGTCAATGCTTCGACAGCCGGTGTGACGATCCGTGTCGTCGCCAGTTCAACCTCTTCTTCGCGCCGCTTATGGCGCAATGCGTTTTCTTCTGGTGTTTGAAAAGTAAATGGGGACCATTCGATGACATAGACCACCAGTAATTCGCACGTCCCAATCCGCTCAGCCAGGTCTTTGGCAAAGGCAATCGCACGTTCTCCGGTTTCTGTCCCGTCCAGTCCTATGACAATTTTTGTTGTCATGACGTTTCTCCAGTTTTTTTTCGTTGGGTCGAGGCCCGTGCCCTCGACAAGGCAGCCGGAGCTTGGAACACAATTGCGGGCTGCCTTCAGACAAGTATCAGGAAAAATCACTAGGAAATGGGGATAAATTTAGTCTATATTCAGTGAATAATGTCGAATTACGCTAAAATTTCAGGGATTTTTACTGATCGATAGAGAATTGGATAAAATAGACCAACGCATCCTGGAAGAGTTGGAAATCAACGGGAGGTTGTCGATTGTCGACCTTGCGACACGTGTCAATCTAACCAATACCCCCTGTTCTGAGCGGGTCAAACGCCTGGAAAAAAACGGATACATCAAAGGCTATTGCGCCCTCGTCGACAAAGAGCGAATGGGGCTCGCTTTGCTGACAGTTGTTCAGGTGTCACTTGCCGCGACCGCCGAACAATCGCTGGACCGGTTCAATGACGCCGTTCGAAGTATTTCAGAAATTGAAAACTGTCTAATGGTGGCAGGATCGTTTGACTACCTTCTAACGGTCCGCACCCGGGATATCGCACACTTCCGCGATATCCTCGGAGAAAAAATAAACAAGCTTCCAGGAATTCACCAGACCAGTTCATTTACTGTCATGGAGGTCGTGAAAAGCCCTATTGCTTGACGGATGGTCGTTCGGTCAGGCGGGGCTTTTCTTCGGAACAATTTCTTCAGCCCGGATCGGTGTTGTAGATCAGCCGCTCATCACAGGGCGCGATGCGCAGAATATTGGTGGTGCCGGGCACGTTGAACGGCACACCTGCAGTGACCACGATCTGATCTGTCTCAGACGCGAAACCGCCTGCACGAGCTGCACGGGCAGCGTTGACAACCGCGCCCTTGAACCGCTCCAGTTCCGGCGTCATCACACAATGGCAACCCCAGCTCAGGCATAGGCGGCGCGCAGTGCCTGTGGCGGGCGTCAGGGCGATAATCGGAACACCGGGGCGTTCGCGCGCGGTCAACAAAGCGGTGGTGCCGCTTTGGGTAAAGCAGCAGATGGCTTTGATGTCTGTCTTTTCGGCAATTTCCCGGGCGGCGGCAACTATGCCGTCAGCAATTGTTGTTCCCTTGGCCGTGCGGGACGCAGCAATGATCTGAGTATATGTCGGGTCTGCTTCGACCTCGATGGCGACCTTGTTCATGGTCTGCACGGCCTCAATCGGATATGATCCAGCCGCGGATTCCGCGCTGAGCATGATGGCGTCAGTGCCTTCATAGATCGCGGTGGCCACGTCCGAGACCTCGGCCCTTGTGGGCATCGGGCTTTCGATCATGCTTTCCAGCATCTGGGTTGCGACGATAACCGGCTTGGCTGCGCCACGGCATTTTCGAACAAGACGTTTCTGGATCGGCGGCACCGCAGAGACCGGCAGCTCAACTCCCAGGTCGCCCCGCGCGACCATGATCCCGTCCGAGGCATCAAGGATATCGTCAAATGCCTCAACCGCGGCGGGCTTTTCGATCTTGGACAGAATCGAGGCACGGCCATCGGCCAGCCCGCGGGCCTCGAACACGTCTTTGGCGCGCTGCACAAAGCTGAGCGCCAGCCAGTCAACGCCCAGTTGACAGACAAATTCCAGATCGTCACGATCCTTTGCCGACAATGCGGCCAGTGGCAGAACCACGTCCGGTACGTTCACGCCCTTGCGGTTCGAGATCGTGCCACCGACTTCGACTGTGCAATTGGCGAAATCCTGTCCGCAGTCCTGAACGATCAGGCGAATCTTGCCGTCATTGACCAGCAGGCGTGCACCCGGCTCCAACGCGGCAAAAATCTCGGGATGCGGTAGACAGACCCGGCCCGCGTCGCCCGACACCGGATCGAGATCAAGCCTGAAGGCGGCACCTTCTTCCAGTTCCTCGGCGTCATTGGCGAATACACCGACACGCAGTTTCGGGCCCTGAAGGTCGGCCAGAATTGCAATCGGGCTGTCCAGATCCTTTTCTACCTGCCGAATGATCCGATGCCGTTCACGAATTTCATCATGACTGCCGTGGCTCATATTCAGGCGGAAGACATCCGCCCCGGCCTCGTGCAGCGCGCGGATGGTGTCATAGTCATTGGACGCTGGCCCCAGCGTCGCCACGATTTTCACATTTCTCAGGCGTCGCATTGGTCTTGCTCTCCTCACGTCGTCAATGTTACCGCAAACATTACTTCAAGCCGCTTATTGCGCAATTCCCTTTCCGAAGCAACTGCCCTACACCTGCGACAAACTAGATGACAGGCTTATGACGTATTCCCCGTTTTTTATCCACGGCGCGGATCGGCCCTCGCGCTGGCTGATCACATGCGACCACGCAACCAACACCGTACCGCCCGAAATCAACGGCGGAAACCTTGGCCTGCCGCGCGAGGATATGGAGCGACACATCGCTTACGATGTAGGCGCCTACGAGGTGTCAAAACATCTGGGCGATATCCTGAACGCCCCGGTGATCGCCGCCAATTTCTCGCGTCTGGTGATCGATCCAAACAGGGGTGAGGATGACCCGACCCTGCTTATGAAGCTGTATGATGGTTCGATCATTCCCGGCAACCGCCATGCGGATGCCGCCGAGCGCGAACGCCGCCTGAACATGTGTTATCGCCCCTATCACGAGGCATTGGCACAACTGGCCGCACTGCCTCACGCTGTGATCGTGTCGATGCATTCCTTCACACGACAGCTTCGGGGTCGCACTCCACGCCCCTGGCACATCGGAATTCTGCACACGTCGGATGAACGGTTTTCACGCCCACTGATCGAGCGGCTGAAGGCTGAAGACGACCTGTGCGTTGGCGTCAATGAACCCTATACCGGCGTTTTGCCGGGCGACGCGATAGACAAACATTGCTCCAGCTTTGGACGCCCAAATGCCCTGATTGAAGTGCGGAATGATTTGATTGCAGACAACGCCGGACAGCGGGAATGGGCGGAGCGTCTAGCCCTTATTCTGCAGGGCGCATTAGGCGATAGCCAACTTTGACGTAGGGTTATCCGAAGTCGAATCCAGCCCTCACGTTATTGTGAGCACGCTCGCTAATCCCCATATATTAGGGGAAAGGAGACGACTATGACTCAGGAATTCCTGACGACCGTCTTCGGCTGGATGACGGTCCTGAATATCGCCCTTTTGGCGTTCACCACACTGATGATCGTAATCCTGCGGGACTGGATCGCAGGGGTTCACGGCCGGATGTTCCAGATGGAACGGGCCGATGTGAAAAGAGCCTACTTCAGGTATCTGGCCAACTATAAGATTCTGACGATCGTATTCTGCCTGATGCCATGGCTGGCGCTGAAGCTAGCATAATATCTGCACCCAACGCTCAGAAGCGCCTGCCGGGCCCTTCCTGTTTGTTGTAACGAAGCCGTCGGATTGTTAGGTCAGGCACAAGACGCAAGACAACCATTCGGAGCCGACAATGGACAAGCAAACCGAAATCGAACTTCAGGCTGCCGCATTCCGCCGGTTGCAAAAGCACCTGATGGAAGACCGCACCGACGTGCAGAACATCGACATGATGAATCTGGCCGGGTTCTGCCGCAACTGCCTGTCGCGCTGGTATCAGGAAGCCGCCAATGAAAAAGGCATCGAGATGGGCAAGGACGAGGCTCGGCAGATTTTCTACGGCATGACCATGGATGAATGGAAAGCCAATTATCAGACCGAGGCCAGCCCCGAGAAACAGGCCGCCTTCAAAGTCGCCTTTGAAGAGAATGTCACCAAAAAAGGCTGACGCCCCTAAAAAAGCGAAAGGCCCACCGATTAGGTGGGCCTTCTTTTCAGATAGCCGCCTTACGGCTTTCATCCAGATAAATCTCACGTAGACGTTTGGCGATTGGGCCCGGAGTACCATCGCCCAGCGCTACGCCATCAATCTCAACTACCGGCATGACAAAGGCGCTGGCCGAGGTGGTAAAGGCTTCGTCCGCCTCTTTCGCCTCGTCGATGGTGAACAAGCGCTCCTCGATTTCCATCTGCGCCTCGGCAGCCATGCGCAGCACCGCCTTGCGGGTGATCCCGTGCAGGATGTCATTGGACAGCGGGCGGGTCACGATCTTGCCGTTCTTGACGAAATAGGCGTTGTTGCTGGTGCCTTCGGTCACATAACCGTCCTCAACCAGCCACGCATCGTCGCAGCCTGCCTTCTTGGCCATCATCTTGCCCATCGACGGGTAGAGCAGCTGCACGGTCTTGATGTCGCGGCGACCCCAGCGGATGTCCTCGATCGAGATAATCTTGACACCCTTCTTGGCCGCCGGGCTGTCGGCCAAACCCGGCTTGTTCTGAGTGAATAGAACAATGCTTGGCTTGGTGTCCGCCGATGGGAACACAAAGTCCCGGTCGCCATCACTGCCGCGCGAGACCTGAAGATAGATCAGGCCCTCTTCGATCCCGTTCAGTTCGACCAGCTTGCGGTGAATCTCCAGCAGTTCTTCCTTGGTGCAAGGTTCAGCCATCTCCAGCTCATCCAGAGACCGCTTGAGGCGCACTGCATGTCCTTCAAAGTCGATCAGTTTGCCACCCAGAACGCTGGTGACTTCGTAAACAGCGTCTGCGAACAGGAAACCACGGTCAAAGATGGACACCTTGGCCTCGGTCTCGGGCAGGTATTCGCCATTTACGTAAACGGTGCGGGTCATGTATCTCTCCTCAGCCCCAGAGGTCCGCTTTGGGCGGGTGCACTCCGGCGTCATCAAAAGTCAGCGGGTTGTCGCGGTCTTCGGCCAACAGAAGCGGTCCGTCAAGGTCCGTTACCATTGCGCCCTGCGCCAGCAGTGTCGCAGGCGCCATCGCCAGCGAGCTGCCGACCATGCATCCGACCATCACGCGATAGCCCTCGGCCAGCGCCTGTTCGCGCAATGCCAGCGCCTCGGTCAGGCCACCGGTTTTGTCGAGCTTGATGTTGACCACATCATATTTGCCCTTCAGCGCAGGCAGGCTGGACCGGTCGTGACAGGATTCATCCGCGCATACCGGCACCGGGCGATCCATCCCGATCAGGGCATCATCTTGTCCCGCGGGCAGCGGCTGTTCCACCAACGCCACGCCCAAACGCACCAGATGCGGTGCAAGGTCAGCATATACCGCTGCCGACCAACCTTCATTGGCGTCCACGATGATCTCGGCATCCGGCGCGCCAGCACGCACGGCCTCTAGCCGGGGCATATCGTCGGGGGTGCCCAGCTTGATCTTCAGCAAAGGACGATGCGCATTCACGGCCGCCTGCGCCTGCATTTTCTCGGGGGTATCCAGAGACAGCGTATATGCGGTGATCTCCGGTCCGGGCACCGGCAGCCCGGCCAATTCCCAGACGCGCTTTCCGGCGCGCTTGGCCTCCAGATCCCACAGCGCACAGTCCACCGCGTTCCGTGCGGCCCCTGCAGACAGCAGATCCGTCAGTTGGGCGCGATCAAACGTTTCTGGCAGCCCGGCAATTTCTGCTTCCACAGATTCCAGCGTCTCCTCGTACCGCGCATAAGGCACGCATTCGCCCCAGCCCTGATGCGTGCCATCAGACACGCGCACTGTCAGCACCTTGGCTTCGGTCCGCGACCCGCGTGAGATCGTAAAGACCTGAGCCAGCCGGAATACATCACGAGAGACTTCAATCTGCACGCGCCTGCTCCTTCACCTTTTTTGAAAATACTCCCGCCGGAGCGTCCCCGGCGGGGTCTTTTGATCACATCGCGGCCAGCGCGTCGACCAGTTTACCCGAACCAAAGCGGAATGGGTCGGTGGCGGGCAGCCCCATCTCAGCCTCGACCTTCGCCAGATAGGCGCTGGCATCCGCTTCGCTCATGTGCTGCGTGTTGACCGAGATACCGACAACCTGACAATCCGGGTTCCCAACCCTGGCCATCGCCAGTGCCGTGTCGCGCAGGGTTTCCAAAGACGGCAACTTATATGTCGGCAGACCGCGCATATGTTCGCGGGTGGGCTCGTGGCTCAGGATCAGCGCGTCCGGCTGGCCGCCATGGATCAGCGCCATGGTCACGCCGGAATAGGACACGTGGAACAGCGACCCCTGCCCTTCGATCAGATCCCAGTGGTCGTCGTCATTGTCCGGCGTCAGCCATTCGACCGACCCGGCCATGAAGTCCGCGATCACCGCATCCAGAGGCACGCCGTCGCCGGTGATCAGGATGCCGGTCTGGCCGGTGGCGCGGAAGGTGGACTTCATGCCGCGCTTGCGCATCTCGGCATCCATCGCCATGGCCGTGTACATCTTGCCAACCGAGCAATCGGTACCTACTGCCAGGCAGCGCTTACCCTTGCGCTTGATGCCATTGGCGATCGGGTACTCGACCTCGGGCACGCGCACGTCGTGCAGCTTGCGGCCGGTGGCCTCGGCAACAGCAACCAGATCGGGCTCGTCCCGCAACAGGTTGTGCAGGCCCGAGGCCAGATCGAAGCCTTCTTCCAGCGCCATCACCAGGACCTTTTTCCATTCCTGGCTGATCACGCCGCCACGGTTGGCGACGCCGATCACCAGCGTCTTGGCTCCGGCTTCCTTCGCCTCGGTCAGGCTCATGTCGGTCAGGCCCAAATCGGCCTTGCAGCCTTCCATCCGGTATTGTCCAACGGCGTTTTCCGGGCGCCAGTCCTTGATGCCGACGGCCACTTTGGCCGCCAATTGGTCGGGCGCATCGCCCAAAAACAGCAGATACGGTGTCTCGATCATGCGGTGCACTCCTTTGATTCCGACGCAGGCTAGTGAGAAACCCTGACGAGTGTTTCGCGTTTTCCTTCAGCTACGCCTATCGCCATCGGAAATTCTTGCGCAGAATTGTTGATAGGCGCACGTTTCTTCTAAGTTTTCACAGTGATTAATCTTTAATCACCAGCAACACCTTGTTACGCAGCAAATGCTGCGATTGCATTGCCGCGCCTGCACAAAGATGCTTGCGAAGCGTTACGCAATTTAATACCCCATGAGGCAAGAAAATCGCAATTTCCTTTCTCGCACGAGGTCCAGATGAGCTTTCGCATTCAACCTGCCGCACCCGCCCGACCCAACCGGTGTCAGCTGTTCGGGCCAGGGTCCAACACCAAACTGTTCCCGAAAATGGCCGCGTCGGCGGCGGACGTTATCAACCTCGATCTTGAAGACTCGGTGGCGCCGTCGGACAAGGATATCGCCCGCGCTAACGTCATCGAGGCGCTGAACACGGTCGACTGGGGCAACAAGTATATGTCGGTGCGCATCAACGGGCTGGACACGCCCTATTGGTACCGCGATGTCGTCGACCTTCTGGAACAGGCGGGCGATCGTCTGGATCAGATCATGATCCCCAAGGTTGGCTGCGCGGCGGATGTCTATGCAGTGGACGCTCTTGTCACCGCCATCGAACGCGCGAAAGACCGCACCAAACCGGTCAGCTTTGAGGTAATTATCGAATCCGCTGCAGGCATCGCCCATGTCGAAGAGATCGCGGCCTCATCCCCTCGCATGCAAGCCGTGAGCCTTGGCGCGGCGGATTTTGCAGCCTCGATGGGCATGCAGACCACCGGCATCGGCGGAACGCAGGAAAACTACTACATGCTGCGCGAAGGCGAAAAACACTGGTCCGATCCGTGGCACTGGGCGCAAGCCGCCATCGTTGCCGCGTGCCGGACGCACGGAGTTCTGCCGGTGGACGGACCGTTCGGCGACTTCTCGGACGACGAGGGCTATATCGCGCAGGCCAAACGCTCGGCCACGTTGGGCATGGTCGGAAAATGGGCGATCCATCCCAAACAGATTGCGCTGGCCAATCAGGTCTTTACTCCGTCGGATGAAGCCGTGTCAGAAGCTCGTGAGATTCTGGCCGCGATGGAGCAAGCCAAGGCCAATGGCGAGGGTGCAACTGTTTATAAAGGGCGTCTTGTCGATATCGCCTCGATCAAGCAGGCCGAAGTGATCGTGGCACAAGCCGAATTGATCGCCGCAAACGGCTGACCTCAGAAAGAAAAAGGCGCCTGTCAGGGCGCCTTTTTGGTCTTACCGACCGAACACATTGTTGGGCGTCCAGGTGATCCGCTCTCCTTGCTTGCCCCATTTCATCATCAGGCAGGACGTGCCGTATTTCTGGAAATAGCTGATCTTCAAAGGGTACCACCCGGCCTGTGGGACCTCGACCTCGGTCCGTTGATTGGCCTCACAGCCCTGACGGCCGTTGACATACCCGATCTGCTGCCCCCCTACCCAGGCGTCGATCCCATCGTTCGACCAGGTTTCCAGCTCATAAACCCCCGGGGAGTCGAACTTGATGTAACCGGTGATTTCAGCCGCCACATTAAAAGCTTCGTTAAAGGTCAGAACCGGGTCGCCTTCGTTTGTGTCGCGATAGTCCAGGCCACGCAAGGGCTGCCCTGGCTGCATTTTCTTGGCCATCTGCTTGACCTTGGTCAGGTTCTGGATCTTACGCGGCGGGTTCCCTTCCCACGCGTATTTTACATTCAACCCGGCTTTCGGGCTGGGTTGTGGGCTGGCGGGTTGCAGTTTCAGCGGTGCGGCGAATACCGTCCCGGCGATTAACATCAAAGCTACAGTTAGCTCTCCGGTTCGGACGAATGTCATGGTCTTCTCCCTGAGTTTGACCTTGCTGGGGGTTGATCCCCTATTATTAGGTCCTTGAGATGACACTAAGACGTGAGGTTTTACCCCGCAAGACAGTTAAACATCACATTCCAGCGGTCAGGCTCGCATGTCCTTGGGGGAATCCATGACCACGTAGGAAGTAATCGAGGTTACATGCGGAAGGGTTCCCAGCACCTCGGTGTGAAAGGTTTTATATGACGGAAGATCGGCACATTCCACACGCAGCAGGTACTCGATGGTGCCGGTAATGTTATGGCATTCCACCACTTCCGGTGCACGTTGCAGGGCGCGCTCGAACCCCTCCTGCGCCGCCTTGGTGTGCTCACCCAGACCCACACCGATATAGGCCACAAACCCCACGCCCAGTGCCGCGGGATTTAGCACAGCGCGATAGCCCGATATCACACCCGAGCGTTCCAGCTCCTGCACCCGGCGCAGGCAGGCTGATGGAGACAGTCCGACGCGATCCGCCAGATCGAGATTGCTGATGCGACCATCGCGCGAAAGCTCATGCAATATCTGTTGGTTTATTTGATCAATCTTCGCCATTAATTGTGAAGTTTCTGCAATCTAGCATCAAAACGCAATTTCATTTAGCTTCACTGCAGCAATTATTCGCTCCATGACACATGACATTTTTCTGGCCCTGATTGCTTTTGCCTTCGTCTCTTCCATTACGCCAGGGCCGAATAACCTGATGCTGATGGCTTCGGGAGCCAATTTCGGGTTTCGCCGCACGATTCCGCATATGTTGGGGATCGGGTTGGGGTTCACCTTCATGGTTCTGCTGGTTGGCGCCGGGCTGGTGCAATTATTCGACCGCTATCCGATCAGCTACACGGCGCTGAAAGTCGCATCGGTGATCTACCTGTTGTACCTTGCATGGAAGATTGCGCATGCCGCTCCGGTCAAGGGCAAGACTGCGGCGGGTGAACCCATGACGTTCCTGCAGGCCGCAGCTTTTCAATGGGTAAATCCAAAGGCGTGGGCCATGGCCTTGACGGCGACCACTGCTTACACACCGGATCAGACACTCACGGCCATTGTAATTGTTGCGCTGGTCTTCGGTGCGGTAAACCTGCCCTCAGTCAGCACCTGGACGGTTCTGGGGCAGCAGATGGCGCGGATTCTGACGAACCCGCACCGGTTGCTGGTGTTCAACTGGACCATGGCCGCGCTGCTGGTGGCGTCACTCTATCCGGTTCTCTGGCCAAACTGATCTACTTCAGCGGCAGGCAGATTTCGGTCAGCAATTCTTCCGGAGCCGTTTCTCGCGGGTCGTTCAGGTAGATCTCATAGCAGGGCTGATCCGCAGGCTCTTCTCCCGAGTCCGGAAGCCAGTTGCCAAAGAGGGTGTGATAAGCCGCTGCAAGGCCGGAATAGGGACCTTTGTAGGTCAGAACCGCCGTCTTGCCGCCGGGAATGGTTAGGTTCTCCATTCCCTCAGGAGTCGCTTCTCCCCGAAACTCGCCCCCTGCATAGCTGCGCAAATCTTCCACTGGCACATCATCAGGGCTATCAAGGTAGAGGCCGATTACAGGGTCTATTTGCGGCCATAGGTGGCGGGATTCGCACAAGGCGCCGAAGGCTTCGAAGCTTTTGCCGATTTCTGCGTAATTGCCCCTGTGCGGCAGGGCGACAACGCGGCGGGCAGGCTCGGTGCGGGTTGTAATGGGATGCATTGGATACTCTCCGATTCTGAAATGTGGATTGGCTGGCAGAAATTGTCCGGCCTTGCGAAAGGCGGCGGGGCTGCTGCCGTAAGCCTCAGAAAAGGCTCGCGCAAAGGACTTTAGGTTGGGATAGCCAATGTCGGTCGCGATGGTTGCGACCGGCTTTTCGGACTGGACCAGCCAGCAGGCAGCGCGGTGCAGCCTGATCCGGCGTACGGCCTGAGCGCAGGTCTCGCCAGTGATGGCGCGAAACACCCGGTGCCAGTGAAACCGCGACATAGCTGCGACATCAGCCAGCGTATCCAGCGACAGGTCCCCGGCGGGGTGATCGTGGATATAGGCCAATACACGCAGAACGCGGTTTTCATAGCTGGTTGCCATCGGCATCCCTTCCTTCTCTTTGCTCGTTCTGGATCGCACACTCGGCGTCCACAAATCTTGCTGAATTCAAATCGGAAAATGATAACATAGGTGTTACACTTTGCGCGCAATTACACACCCATACGACTGTGCCCAGTACCTGAACGGAGGACAGATATGACCAAGCCATTCCCCCTGCTCCGCCGCGTTTTGTTGATGGCTGTCATCTCGGCAACCCCCGGCTTTGCACAAGCCCAAGACGTTCAGACGCAAGCGATGATCGCCGAGCGCGTAACGCAGCACAACCCGACTGCTGAGGCCTATATCAAGGATCGTCCGATCCTTGGCTGGCAACTGACCAGCGACCAGTTTGACGACATCCCCATAGCCATTCGGGAAAACCTCGGTTCGGTCGATGCCACCGGGTATGACCAGGCTTATCTGGCCGAGAACACCGGCTCGATCATTGCTCTGCAGTTTCGCAAGGATGGCCCCGATTTCTACATCATCGGCAAAGGCACGTTTGATGAGAAATACGAATTGGTCCCGCTGGACGACGTCGCCGCTAAAAACACGCGCCTGATCGAACGGCTGGATTTGGCCCCCGAGGTCAAGGCCATGTTCGAAGACCAAACACCCGGCATGGTCGGTGCGCTCAAGACGACACCGGTTGAGATGCTGCGCGTGTCCGATCTGGGCTATGCGACAGATGCCACCCTGATCATTCAGGCTCCGTGGGGCGAACAGACCAAACCCGAAGGGGCCGACGCATTTCTGGTCTGGGATGAAGGTGAGAACCAATACTACATGGTAAACACCGATGCCGACGGTCTGCCCTCCAGCTATGTACCTGCGAAGTAACCTGCACCATCCCGGGTCATGTTCGGGGCCCGCTTTACCTTGTGTTGCATTCCTCCGGCGGCAAGTTCATATAGCAGGGAACTTCCGCGTTGAGAGGCGTCATGACCCAGTATCTGGATTTCGAAAAACCCCTGGCCGAGATTGAAGGCAAGGCCGAGGAATTGCGTGCGCTGGCTCGCGCCAACGAAGAGATGGATGTGGCCGAAGAGGCCGCTGGTCTGGACGCCAAGGCCGCCAAGTTGCTGGATGAGTTGTACGGCGACCTCACCCCGTGGAGAAAATGTCAGGTGGCGCGCCATCCTGAGCGGCCCCATTGCAAGGACTACGTCGAGGCACTGTTTACCGAATTCACCCCGCTGGCAGGCGATCGGAACTTTGCGGACGACCTTGCCGTTATCGGCGGTCTGGCCCGGTTCAATGATCAGCCCGTAATGGTGATCGGACACGAAAAAGGCTCTGATACTAAATCGCGGATCGAGCGAAATTTCGGTATGGCTCGCCCCGAGGGTTATCGCAAGGCCGTGCGCCTGATGGAAATGGCCGGACGCTTTGGCCTGCCCGTGATCACTCTGATCGACACAGCGGGCGCTTATCCCGGAAAGGGGGCCGAGGAACGCGGTCAGTCTGAGGCCATCGCGCGGTCGACCGAAATGTGCCTGAAAATCGGGGTGCCCTTGGTTTCCGTCATCATCGGTGAAGGCGGTTCTGGCGGCGCGGTCGCGTTTGCCACGGCGAACCGCGTCGCAATGCTGGAACACTCGGTCTATTCGGTGATCTCGCCTGAAGGCTGCGCCTCGATCCTGTGGAAAGATGCCGAGAAGATGCGCGAGGCGGCAGAGGCACTGCGCCTGACCGCGCAGGACCTGCACAAGCTGGGCGTCTGCGACCTTATCATTGAAGAGCCCAAGGGGGGCGCCCACCGGGACCGTCCCGCTGCGGTCGAGTCCGTTCGGAACGCCATTGTCCTCATGCTGAAGGAACTGGAGGGTAAGGACGCAGCGGCCCTGATCAAGGACCGCCGTCAGAAATTCCTGGATATCGGTTCGAAAGGGCTGGCCGCGTAACCCGTCAGCCGCCCAATCTGCGCAACAACGCGGCCGAAGGCTCACCGGTCGTTGGCAAACCATTGGCTTGCTGATACGCGCTGATCGCGGATTTGGTGTTGTTGCCGATTACCCCGTCCGCACCCTGCGTGTCATAGCCGACCGAGGTCAGACGACGCTGAAGCTCTTTGCGATCATCCAGTGTCAGACCGGTCGCATCCGGCCCGAACGAGGCCTGAAACGGCGCGCCGCCTGCGATCCGGTCGGACAGATGCCCGACACCGATCGCGTAGCTGTCTGAATTGTTGTAGCGTTTGATGACCTGAAAATTGCGGAACACCGCGATGCGAGGCCCTGGAGTCTGCGGCTGCAATACCGCAACGGGTGAGCCGGACACAGTACCAACCTCTCCACCCCAGGGTTGACCGCGCGCCCAGCCCGCGCGCGACAGATAGGCCGCGGTCGAGGCCAGCGAGTCTGTGGGATCCTCGGACCAGATATCGCGTCGCCCGTCGCCGGTGAAATCCACCGCATAGGCCAGATAGGACGTGGGAATGAACTGCGTATGCCCCATTGCCCCGGCCCAGCTGCCGGTCATATTGGCGGGTGTGGTGTCGCCATTCTGCAGGATTTTCATCGCCGCGATCAGCTGCTTCTCAAAGAACTGCCCGCGTCGCCCGTCATAGGCCAGCGTAGACAGGGCCGACACAACCGGAACGTCCCCTCGCCGCGCGCCATAGCGGCTTTCCAGACCCCAGACGGCAACGACGACTTCTTTGTCGACTCCATATTGCGCCTCGATCTGCGACAGGGTTCCGGCGTGCCGCACCAGCATCTGCTTGCCAGTGCTGATCCGTTCGTCCGAGGCCGCGATAGCCAGGTAATCTTCAAGCGAGCGCTTGAATTCGACCTGATTGCGATCCCGCTCAATCACGTCGGGCAAATACCCTGCCCCCTGAAAAGCCCGGTTGATAGTGGTTTGCGAAATCCCCTGCGATGCGGCGCGCGATTTGAAACTGGCCACCCAGGCGTCCCACCCCGGATTGGGAACTGCCCGCATCCGCGACGCAGGTGCGGTGGTCGGCGCGCCGCCGGAACAGGCGGCCAACAGGGTGGACCCGAGTCCAATTGAGAAATTCCGTCGATTGATCATGGCTGAAATCTGCTCTTGTTGTGATTTGGTCCAGAGTAACTCAGACCCAATCCGCAAACCAGAACGACGACGTGAAGAACGTGCCTGAACGGGCGTTCGGCAACAAGCCGCTTAACTCACCAGCATCCGCAGCCCCTGCGTCACGTCCGAGCGGACCGCCAGACGCAGCCCCGGTTCATCTCCGGCCTTCAGCGCGGCAATGATCAGCTTGTGATAATGCGGTGGTTCCGTCCGTCGCAGCCGACCGTAGAGCGCGCGCATGGTCGGCCCCAATTGCAGCCAGACCGTCTCGGCGATGGCCAGCATTGCCGGGGCCTGCGCCCGAAGGTAGAGCGTGCGGTGGAATTCCAGATTGGTCCGGATATAGCCAACGGCATCTCGTTTTGTGACCATTTCGGCGACGTTCATGTTGATGCTCTGCAACCGGTCGATCAGCGCCATGTGCGCGCGCGGCAAGGCGCGGCTGGCCAGTTCAACTTCAAGAAGCGCGCGTAGCGCGGCCAATTCCTCAATCCGGTCATTGGTCAGTTCCGGCGTCGAGACGCGACCTGACGAAGACAGGAACAGCGCGCCCTCGGCCGCCAGACGCCGCACTGCCTCACGCGCAGGAGTCATCGAGACGCCAAACTCCTTACCGATCCCGCGTAGGGTCAGCGCCTGCCCCGGCGCCATCTCTCCGTGCATGATACGTGCGCGCAGGACACGATAGACCCGATCATGTGTGGCTGTCTGAGATTCGGAGGGGCGTGCGCTTAACATGCCCCCATGTGATCACAAACCGTCACCGGGTCAACTCGTGGAAGCATCAAATTTGTATTGGTGAAGCTGCGCCCCGTTGTCGCGCAACCAGCGCCGCTGATCCCGGTAGTCACCGAAAATTCGCTCAACCTGAGCCCAGAACGCGGGCGAATGGTTCATTTCAGCCAGATGCGCCACCTCATGCGCGGCCACGTAGTGCAGGATCTCGGGTGGGGCAAGGATCAGGCGCCAGGAAAACATCAGCCCACCGGCCGAGCTGCACGATCCCCAGCGCGATCGGGTGTCCCTTATGGTCAGGCTGCTATAAGGACGGCCCAGCATCAAAGCATAGTTATCACAGGCACGGGTCAGGCGATCCCGCGCCAGTTCCTTGAGGAATCTCGCCAGACGTCGCGCCTCGGCGCCCTGGGGCACCGCAATCTCATCGCCCCGCAACAGCACGCGGCGACCAGTCGCGGGTACGATTCGCCGACCGAAACCTTCCACGGGGATCGTTTGACCAAATTGAACGACTGCGGGGTCCGGTCGGTCCAGCAAGTGCTGGCGAATCCATTCTTCTTTTACGCGGGCGAAATTCAGTGCCTCGGACTCTGGCACGCCTTGCGGATACGTCAGCGTAACCCGCCCGTCCAGTTGGGAAATCCGCAAGCTGATGCGCCGTGCGCGCGCCGATTTACGCAGCGTCAGCGGCACCGGTGGCGTTCCGGGCAGTGCATGATCTCCCATAGGCCTGTTTCTCCTGCTCAAAGGCTTTGACAGTGCCCGCTGCATGTGGCACGTGACCTGAATCGTTGATACGACTCACCTGATATCAAGGGGATTTGACATGCCCAAGGAAGAATGGGGCGTAAAGCGCGTTTGCCCGACCACAGGGAAGCGGTTTTATGACCTGAACAAGGACCCGATCATCAGCCCCTATACCGGCGAGATTGTGGAGCTTGAGACCGGCAAAAGCCGGATGATCGCCGCGGATGCGGAAGATGCCGCCTCGGCCAAAGCGCGTGAGAACGCGTCGAATGAGGATATAGTTCTGGATGATGACGACAATGTCGATGTCGATCTGGATGATGATCTGCTGGACGATGATGACGACGACAGCGATAACGTCTCGTTGGACGATATCACCGACATGTCGTCGGAAGACGAAAACTAAGACCGGACAGAGGCGGCCCCGCGCCGCCTCATGCCCACCCCTCGGACACGGGAAGGAAACTTTTTGGCAAATTCCATTTTTGGACTTGCGCTCACCTTCGCCGTCTCATAAACGTCCGTCCACTGCTTCGGCAGTACCTGCATGGGGCCTTAGCTCAGTTGGGAGAGCGCTTGCATGGCATGCAAGAGGTCAGGGGTTCGACTCCCCTAGGCTCCACCAAATCCTAACAATACAACTGGATAGCAAGCATTAGGGCGGTGTGACACACAGGTGTGACACAAAATGAAGCTGCATGCGTATCTTTCGCTGTCCAAACACGGCATATATTACTTCCGTTGGCCTTTACCCGACACGACACCAAAACCCTGCACCAGACCAAAAACCTCACGTAGGACCCTTCGGTTGTAGTTGCATACGAATTGCCCTCAAGAGGCTGGTATTTGCGGCAAGGGGAAAGAACTTGAACTCCGGCATTTGTTAATTGCTCCAGCGCGGAGCAACCAGATGGCCAAAAAGGCGTAATCTCTTCTATCTCAAACAGTTTTGGTACCAACGTGCAGTCGCCGCGTAAGGTAATTCCGTTGCGCACAACCAGCTTTGGAAGCCCTAGGTTGTCGGTGTAGTTCTTCACCGTCTGCGGGTACCAGCGACCGCCCTTGTAGGCGACAACGCCACGTCCGTTCAGCAATCCTGCCGCCCCCGAATAGGATCCCGCATCGGCCAACGACCGTTCAAACTCCGTCCGCATCGTTTCGAAGAATTTCCGATTCTTTGGCGCGCTGAGTGCGGTTCTAGTGCGTTCTGAAACCTGTCGGCGCTCCTTTTCGGCAAAGCAGGCCAGAAGGTGCAGGAAGAATGTTGACACGCTCGGCTAAGTCTCAATACCGGGTACAGAGTATAGAACGTTCTTTGTCGGCGTGATACCACACTGAGCATATACAAGTCGCGGCATGATCTGCCCGTAGGCGACCTCGACGATTGGCTCACCGTCGATTTGCAGGCCGACTAACCTCTCGGCCTTATTCATCGGCCGTCAGAATTTACCAGAGACCCTCCCTCCAGATTGGAAGCTGCCTTGAGTGAAAATAAGTCTCATCTGACGATCACTTATTCCAATGAACCCGGTTTGGCGCGAGGCATCAAATTTGCCGTGCGCCATTCTCGCCCGGTCCAGCTAAATCAGACTGGTGCGTCATATTCAGGATACTGGCGTTGTTTTGTGGCGACCCCGAGTTTCTTGCCGCCAGGTTTCTTGGTGTGTGCAACGGCTGCCAATTCATGGGTGTGAGCGCCGTTCGGCAGACAAGGGTTTTTCGTTTTGGAACGCACCCAGATGGACAGTAACCCGCCAGCGCCCACAAATTTGTAACACTCAATAATGGAGCCAATCGGGTTGTATCCGTCACCCTTGCCGTTTAGTCCATGGCAGTTAGGAACGTGCCGAGAATTGACCTGAGGGAATGATTGCGATGCGCATGCGCGATACATTTATCAAACCGATGCACCGGGAAGGCGTCAGGTTTGTCGCGATTTTTGCTGCTGTAACAGTAGGTCTGTTTCTTCTGTCTGATGTGTTGGGCTGGATTGGCATCGGCCTCACGATCTGGTGCTACTATTTCTTTCGCGACCCTGAGCGCGTGTCGCCGGCCCGAGACGGCCTGATTGTCAGTCCGGCAGATGGAGTGGTTTCTCTGGTCGAAGCAGCGGTCCCACCCAAGGAACTTGGGCTGCCTGACATGCCCCTCACGCGCATCAGCGTGTTCATGAGTGTTTTCAACTGCCATATTAACCGAACCCCAATTGAAGGTGAGGTTACTGCCGTTGCTTATCGGCCTGGCAAGTTTTTCAACGCCTCTTTGGACAAGGCGAGTGCAGACAACGAGCGCAATAGCCTGCGCCTTCGGACGGCGAACGGCCAGGATCTGGTTGTCGTGCAGATTGCCGGACTGGTAGCCAGGCGGATCGTCTGCTTTGTAAAACAAGGCGATATGATGCAAACCGGAGAGCGATTTGGCCTGATCCGGTTCGGGTCCCGGCTGGATGTCTATCTCCCTGACGGAGTGGAGCCGGAGGTGCGCGTCGGGCAAACGATGATTGCCGGTGAAACCGTTCTTGCCAGTTTGAATGTGTCCGAAACGTGTAGGTAGCTGGAGCAGTGGCAAAACCATCCGAACAGGGAGAGACCGGGTTTTCGCTGATCCAGTTGCTACCGAATGCGCTGACCATAACGGCTATTTGTGCTGGCCTGTCGGCAATCAGGTTTGGCGTCCAGGGGAACTACGTACTCGCAGTGCAGCTCATAATTGCTGCATGCGTATTGGATGGGCTGGACGGGCGCCTTGCGCGTCTGCTCGGCAGTGACAGCAAAATGGGAGCCGAGCTCGATTCACTTGCGGATTTCTTGAATTTCGGAGTGGCGCCACCGCTTGTTCTCTATTTCTGGGCTTTACAGGATATTCGAAGTGCGGCTTGGATCGCCGTGCTAATCTTTGTAGTATGCTGTGTTATGCGCCTGGCCCGGTTCAATGTGAGCAGCAAATCCGAGACTTGTGATCAGGACAGTGCCTATTTCGAAGGGGTTCCCGCACCTGCTGGCGCGCTGCTGGTCATGTTGCCAATGTATGTGTCATTTGCCTTTGCAGATGCACCGTTGCTACCTGACTTGTTGATTTGCTTGTATATGTTTTTTGTCGGTCTTCTGCTCATCAGCCGTATTCCGACCTGGTCATTCAAGACAACCAGAGTTTCCCGGGAGAACGTTAAGTACTTTCTCGTCGGGGTTGTCATCGCGGGGGCCGCCCTGCTGACTTATGCCTGGGCCACACTGATCGCGCTCTGTGTCGGCTATGTCGGTGTGGTCGCCTGGGCGTGGTTCGACAGCGAAAAACCTTCCAAAGGATAAGTAGCCGTTATGGACATCAAGGCCGTTCAATCCTCCTACGCTCGCTGGGCACCCGTTTATGACAAAACGTTCGGGGCGATCACGAATGCTGGTCGACAGCGCGCCGTCGAATATATCAATTCCCGATCCGGAAGCGTTTTGGAGGTCGGCGTAGGCACTGGGCTGTCCTTGGAGCACTATGCGCCCGAGATGCGAGTGACCGGAATCGATTTCAGTGAGGATATGCTGCAAAAGGCCCGGGAAAAGGTAAGCACCATGCAGCTAAGCCATGTCGCGGAACTGCGCCAAATGGATGCCCGATCACTCGATTTTCCGGACAACCAATTTGATACAGTCGTGGCGATGCATGTGTTGTCGGTTGTGCCGGAACCGGAAAGAGTGATGGCAGAGATCGCGAGGGTCTGCAGACCGGGTGGAAAGGTGGTGATCACCAACCATTTCCAGCGGGAGCAGGGGGTTTTCGCGTCTCTCGAAAAGGTAATTGCACCGCTCGCCAACACGATAGGATGGCATTCGGATTTTGCCATCGAAACGGTATTGCAAGAGGAAGCGCTCTCACTCGAAGAAAAAAGCATGCTGCCCCCGCTGGGGATAATGACCTTTCTGGTATTGGGAAAATCAGGATCCGCGTAAACTATGGGAACTTAGGCCTCTGTCACCAATTTCGAACCGATTTGTCTGAACGGTTGAAGTTCTGAATCAGGGGGCCAGGTCAGACGGGTAGCTGCATTCCAGGCACACCGCGTGCGCTATGATCTGAGGTGGAAACCAATGGCACTTGCAGCTGATCGACGATGATTTAATCGACGTCACCTACGTATGATAGCGGGCATGAACAACCAAACGACGGCTAACGCCAAAACGCCGCTAAAGATAGCTGTCAGTGGGCTTATCTAAATGCGACTTAGATCCAATGCCTGAAACGGCGAATGGATTGCAGATAGACTGAACTGATTCATCCGTCGCATAGAATGGCAGTCAAGTGCATTTGGGATGGCGGGTTTTTTGGCGAGTATTGCCAACTACACCAAAAATATTATTTAAATTCAATGGTATATGGCGGAGACGAAGGGATTCGAACCCTCGAGACGGTTTCCCGCCTACTCCCTTAGCAGGGGAGCGCCTTCGACCACTCGGCCACGTCTCCGCCGGTGGGTGTAGTCGATAAGGCCCAATAAACACAAGGGTTTTCGCGCAAAAAAATTGAGAAATTCTGCGTCACAATATTCCGTGATTTTCCTCGAAATTCTGTGACATCCGGAGTGCTTGCACCAGATTTTGGTGCAAAACTGGTGCAAGCGTTCCCGGCCCGTTCTCACCTTCGATCAGGAAAAAGACCTACCGGAGCGTGGCCTCCAGATCCGCTGAGGATCCGGAGTTGTCGAACTCGAAATCGGCGGCAAACTCAAACGCCTCGGAAGGGTGATCGCCGGGCATCCCGACCCCGCGCCCTGCGATCAGGACCACCACGCCGCCCGCATTCCGGTTGGCCGCCGCCTCATTGGCAAAGCGGATATCCTCGAACACACCCCGGCAGCCCTCCGCCACGATCGCGTTCGCGCGTAAATCTTGCGGCTCGCCCAGAAATCAGGGTCCATTATGTCGCGACCCCATGCGGTGCCGAGCGTTTGCATCGCAAAAAGTGGCCTCCGATATGCCACTTCCGGAGCCGGGACCACCATGAGATCGCCCTCGATCATCCGCTCGATTCGTCCGGACGAGACACCGAGATCCGCATCGCTCATGTGAAGTAATTCTCCTCGATCGGATCCAGGAAATTGAACCCCATCTGGCCGCCACCCGAGAGGCTCCGCTCCGTCGCGGGCGTCATACCGAACTCACCGGCCAACGCCCGAATCTGGCGAAAAGTCTCATTTACTTGGGCAACCTCGGGTTTGGACTTTTGCTGAATACCGTCTCGGGTTTCTGTGGTGTAGGTCTCGCCATCCTCGATCGCAATCAAAAGCCGCTCATGCCGTGCCACAACGCGCACGAGTTGATGAAACATGAAAATGTTACCCTCGTTCAGCCGATCCCGCGTTGGATGACATAGAGGCAGCGCCAGACGGCGATAGATCTCGCGGTGAGCGGCGTTGAGACCCTCGGGCTCAAGCTCGCGCATCCGGTCGCGCCCGCGCTCGTCAAGGTTGAACTGATCGACACCGTCCTCCCGCATTGGAACAACAGCGCCGCTCCCTTCTGGTTGGCGGCCTTTCATCAAATGACCTTTCATTAAATTGATCTCACGGCACGGGCTGGAAGCTGTTCCGGCGATCCTCAGAGGCCGGCAAAGTCTTTTTTCTGTCTAGACATGAAGGCGGAAACCCGCTTTGCCCGGCACCTAAAACCCCACCTTTAATCGCCTTTTTCAAGTAGCTAGCGAGCCTTCGCTTATATGTCTGCTTTCCTCATCGCCTCGCCGTGAGATCGTCTCCAAAGTGGAGAACTCTATTCAATTACCGTTTGTTGCGAAAAAAGGCTCCCTCTCCGGTCCCAGAGAAAAAGCCTTTTGTTTTTACCCGTCCCCCCCCTCGAAGTTTTTCCGAATGTCGGGCGGACTCCTTACCGGTTGGCAGGGTGGCGTTGATCAATGGGCCAGTCATCAACGCCATACCGCTTCGGGTAACCCTAGCGCTCTTCGATCTGCCTGTCGCGATCGCGGCGATCGGGGCGTAGCGATTGCAGATTGTCTGGGTCATAGAACAGGGACTCGTCTCCGCGATGCGGGATCTTGTGATCCGCGACCAGATAACGGCCGCGCTTGTCAATCAGAGGGGTGCCGTCTCCCTTGAGACTTCCATCGTAGTCCCGACCGAGCAGGAGGCAGGTTAAGCAGAGCGGCTCGCGCTCTTTTTGCCCTCGACAGCCGCCGCCAAGCCGCCGAATTGTAGAGCCGCCGCCGTAGCCAGGGGTCCTTTGCTATAACAGCGCCTCGCAATCTCTTTCTGGGGAATAGTCCAAAAGCAACCAGCCGGAACCGAAGGAACTGAGACACAAGGGCAGGAGAAACCCGGATGATCACTTTTCAAACATTTCGAATCCGTTACGGGAACGTGGTCCGACATGTCAAACCTTTCGCAGCAAAACAGTCCTAATTCCGCATCACCCGGGCCGAGAGCCCAAGTTTATCCGCAATCAGTTCGAGCATCTCCTCGGCGGATTCGGTCAGCGTGTCGCGCTGCTTGGACTGCACCGACCAACCGAAGCGACGCAGGATCTCCGCCATCGAGAGCCCGTCGATCAGGATCCCGTTGAGCAAAGCGACGGCGGTGATCGGGCGGCGCGCCGGGTGTCGATCAGCGCCCCGGCGGGGCAACAGCACCACGCGCGGCACTGTGCGCACAAAGTCCCGACAGACCGGATCCCATTTCCAACGATTGACCAGCCCGTGAACCATCTGGACAAGTTTCACGTCCTGAACGCGCGATGTTACGCCGCCGTCGCTGATCCCGCCGGAACCGCCGGAGATGTCTGCCTCGATCGACAGTGCCGAGCCCTTCATGCCGCCGATCCGCTCAACCGACGCGAGGTATCGCAGCGCCGCAAGACGGCGGCCGTCATGGTCATGATAACGCGACAGGAACGCAGGCGCGCGGCGGCGCGCCGTCTTTTCCCCGCGCGCGGTCGCGGTGATCTCGCCGCGCCCGTCGATGTCATGGATCTCGATCAGGTCCACAGATCCAGCCGCAAGGCTCGGCTCGGACCGAACGCCAGCGCCCTTGCCTACAGCCTGACGGCGCGCCGCCGCCGCCGCGATCAGATCCAGATTAAGCGCCGCCACAAATCCGGCCGGGGTTGAATAGGTTGTTTGATGCATCTCGGACCCTTCATGTCGTTACCGGGCAAGATAATATCACAATATATTGTGAACTCTACACCTCAAAACATTTCCCGAGGGACTGACTTACTCCCAATCGGGGATTAAAAAGGGATTAGCGAGGGACTGACTTATATCGCCAAGCGATTGAAAACATGACGCAAAACGCAAATCAGGGACTAGCAGACTGAAAATGTCGCGCCACGCACGAGACCGCCTCGGCCCGCGACCCCCTACCCCATGCAGAAGCAAAAGAACCTGCGGATATCAGTCCCTTCGGTCCCTGATATCGCGCAACAGATTGAAACCCTGAGACATTTTCTCCGAAAGTCTATCGAAACAACTCCCTTTTTCGGTCCCGATCAGGGACCGAAGTAATCCCAACGCCTGCTTTTTCTTGCAGAGGGGGGCGGGGAGCGGGCGGCGCTTCTCGATTTGAACGCGCTTTCCATCCTTGCGACGCAAGCCAGTCCCGAACGTCAAACTAAATACTCAAGGAAGCAGCTTAACGCCACAATACCCAGTGTTCGAACGCTTATGATGCCAAAACTGCGCGCCTGTGCTCAGATCCCGATAGGCAACAGAAAGGGCGCGCAAAGCGATGGATGCCTCACGCAATCCCATACGCGGCAGGTCTCGCGAGTCGAGGTAGAAAAGCAGCGCATCCAGTAAGTCCCGCGATCGTGTAAAATCATCTCGCGATCCCGTAACCTCGCATTTTTCCCGCAAAAACAAGTACAAGGTTGCATCCACCAGATTTTCGAGGTCCGATTCCGGGTTGTAGAGTTCGAGCAGACCGCTATTGATCCAAAACCGCCGCGCCGCCTTGCAGCCCCAGGTCAACCGAATCTCCCGGCATGCTGATAGAGCCCGATCCAACATATCCAATTGAGCCTGTACAGCCGCCGAGCCGGAATCCAAATGCGCAAAGCCACCTGTTTTGCGGATCGTAGGCAGTACATCGCTTGTAACCCATTTGCGGAACCGCTTGGCCTCGGGCTTGCGACTAGCAAAGGCAAGAGCATAGAGACCACTCTCGGTAATAACTGATACTTGCTGCTGACCACCGAGGGTGTCGGTTAAACCGACACCCTTTTCATCCTCATCAAGTTTCGACAGAGCGTCGCGACTATTTGCAATTCCAAGTACCCGGCACACATCCGTAGCGACAAACCAAGGCTCTCCCTCCCGCTCAATCACCCGAACGAGGTGGTCTTCGAAAGCAAAATTGACGATTCCCTTCATAAAGGTTTTCCCTGAAACTCTAGTATTTTCGACTGAACTTCTGGTTGCGTCTTCAAGACGTCTAACCACAGTTTATCAGATCGTTCATGCGCGTCGGAAAGTACGCTTTCCAAAAGGCCGGACATTCCCTCAATAATGTTCAGAACTTCGATTGGCTTCAGATTGCCGTCGTTCACAGCCAAATGATGAATTGCTTGCGCCTGAGAGAGGGCTCTGGAGAGCATCAAAATTAGGGTTTCAGTAGTCTCGATCGGGTCTATTGTGCCGCACATGTGCAAACTCCTTAAATAGGTCTTCCCAGTTGACCGCAGAGAGCACAACGCTTGGCGGCCAGACGAACAGGGTTGAGACTACCGCTCGTAGGATACGGCCCGCAAAACGCGGCCCGGAACGCCTGACCATAGAGAAAGCCGCAACAAATAGCGCGGCTTTTAGCACCTACGAGAAAACGGGGTCTCAATCCCGGCGACGGATTTTGCCGACGCTAGAGAACGGTAGTCCACTCATAGTTGCATGGCAAGAGGTTTAGTTTCGCTCTCACCCTCGTCAATGAAATTCACACTCGCATTCACCGTTTAACTGGATACAGCAGAACCCCCAGGCTTTGTCGTTACTAACGGTTGTAGGGTATTCACTACTTTCCTTCGTCACGTTATTTTGTGAAGATCACAAAGTTATCTAAGTTCTAACAGTATGTTGTGATCCAATGAAGAAAAACGACCCTAGATTGGAAAACGCGCGGCAAAACCTTCGGGTAGCTTTCGTTTTGAAAAAGACATCAGCCGCAGAGGTAAGCCAAAAAGCTGGGCTCGGCGTCAACACGCTGGGAACTTTTGTAAACGGGAATGGATCCATCAATTACGCAAACCTCCTGCGTGCCTGTGACGTACTCCAGATCCCAATCGGGATTCTACATGTTTCTGGGTCTGTTACCCCAGGCAGGCTGGAATTGCAGTGTGCGCTTGATAAGCTGACAATAGACCAGCTTTCTGATCTCTTGCACCAATTGAAATAGCTTGGGCTCCAGACTTATTGCCTTTCAACTCCAGAAGATGACTGCGGCAGCGAATGCGATGGCTGATAAGAACACTTTCGGACGCCTATTGTAGCGGGTTAGGCCGCTTTGCGCAGTCCCAGGCACGCTGGTCTGAAGGCGCTGCACGATAGGCTTGGCGACCGCCATTGCGATGAACTTCCCGGCTGACTGTAGAAGGAGAGCGCCGCAACGCTCGAGCAATGGACCGAAACGAGCGCTTGGCTGCGAGACCACGCGAAATCTCCTCGCGTTCAATCAAAGTCAGTGCAAACAGCGACCTCGTGCGGGCCGGTGGCCGAATGCCTCCAGTCAGCGCCAAATGCGGGAAAATCGACGACGACGCCCGGTCAAACCTGCGTCCAATCGAGCTGAGCGACTCTCCCCGTTGCCACCTGTCCCACATCTCCGGCTTCTGCTCGTCCGTATAAAACGTTCGC
>NZ_WPZL01000034.1 GCF_013031245.1 Ruegeria lacuscaerulensis | reverse complement strand
AACTGCACTTTGGCACATTCGATGCCGGTGGAGCAGGAGCCACCCACCTCATCCGCTTTGGGCTCGAAACGGACATTAGGCAAAACGCCTTACCTCTTAAACAAAACGCTCTGCGCCTTTTTGTGCCTATGATCTCCACGCAGTTCGGCATGTAGCGCGCGACCGGCCTGAACCCCCGGACGCGCGCTTACCGTTTCCAGCCAGCGGGCGAAGTGAGGTTTGTCCTCCAGCGCTTGTTGCTGACCTTCCCACAGGCTTGCCCAACCCCAGATCGACATGTCGGCAATGGAATAGAAATCACCCGCGACATACTCGTTCTCGGCCAGACGACGGTCCAACACCCCGTAAAGTCGTCCTACCTCGGCCCGATACCGGTCTTTGGCGTAAGCAAGGTCCTGCGGCGGGTCCAGTTGTGGGGCGTATTTCAGGAAATGGTGCGCCTGACCGGCCATAGGGCCGACTCCGCCCATCTGCCACATCAGCCATTCCTCGACCGCGATCCGGTCGCGTTCGGTTTCGCCGTAAAAGCGCCCGGTCTTGCGAGCCAGATACATCAGGATCGCGCCGCTCTCAAAAACCGAGATCGGCGCGCCATCGGGGCCGTCGGGATCGACAATGGCGGGCATCCGGTTGTTGGGGGCGATTTTCAGGAATTCGGGATCGAACTGCTCACCCTTGCCGATATTGACCAGATGGGTGGTGTAGGGCAGCTCCATCTCCTCCAATGCGATGGATGCCTTCCAGCCGTTCGGCGTGGGCCAGAAATACAGATCGATCATGGCGTCTCCTTGGGTTGAGCAGATCATGCGGCATTCTGCGCAATCGGCAAGAGGGAGTTACGAAAGCGTGACAGAGCGGCGACCGGGCTTGACGGCATAGGGCGCGCGGCGTATTTGCGTCGCACAAGCTACGTGGCGATTTGTTACCGGATTGCGGGCCACGCTAAACAACACCGCTAAAAGGTCAGGATGAAAGGCCCCTTTCGCTTGACCGCGTCTGGGGTTTTTTTGATGCCTTTGCCGGGCAAGGGCCGAGAGGATTGACATGAGCGAGAGCTGGAACAAACGCACCCAAGCCGTCCATGGCGGCATCCGTCGCAGCCAATACAATGAGGTCAGCGAAGCGATCTTTCTGACCCAGGGCTTTGTTTATGAAAACGCTGAGCAAGCCGAGGCGCGGTTCATCGAGACCGGCCCGGATGAGTTCATCTATGCACGTTATGGCAACCCGACCGTGTCGATGTTCGAACAGCGCATCGCCGCGCTGGAAGGGGGCGAGGACGCCTTTGCCACTGCGTCCGGAATGGCTGCCGTGAATGCAGCGCTGACCGCGATGCTGCAAGCGGGCGACCACGTGGTCTCGGCCAAGGCCCTGTTCGGGTCGTGCCTGTATATTCTGGAAAACATCCTGACCCGGTTTGGGGTCGAGGTGACCTTTGTCGACGGCACCGATCTGGACGCCTGGAAAGCGGCGATCCGGCCTGACACCAAGGCTGTCTTCTTTGAATCCATGTCGAATCCCACACTAGAGGTGATCGATATCTCGGGGGTTGCCGAGTTGGCTCACGCGGTTGGGGCCGTGGTGATCGTGGACAATGTCTTTTCCACACCCGTATTTTCGCGCGCGATCGAACAGGGCGCAGACGTTGTCGTCTATTCCGCGACCAAGCATATCGACGGGCAGGGTCGCGCTCTGGGTGGTGTAATCATCGGCACCAAGGAATTCATCCGTGGCACGGTCGAACCTTACCTCAAACATACAGGCGGTGCGCTAAGCCCGTTCAACGCGTGGATCATGCTGAAAGGCCTTGAAACCATGGCTCTGCGGGTCAACGCCCAAGCCGAGACGGCGCAAATCGTAGCTGAGGCGCTGGAAGGGCACGCGGCGCTGGAGCGGACGCTGTACCCCGGTCTGAAGACCCATGCGCAGAACGACCTCGTTCAGTCGCAACTGGGCGGTAAGGGCGGCACGGTGCTGTCGCTGGACATAAAGGGCGGCAAAGACGCGGCGTTTGCGTTCCTGAATGCTATGACGATCCCGGTGATTTCGAACAATCTCGGCGATGCCAAATCGATTGCCACGCATCCAGCCACAACGACGCATCAGCGGCTGAGCGATGAACTGAAAGAGGAACTGGGCATCACCCCCGGCCTGATCCGCCTGTCCATCGGTCTGGAGGACGCGGGCGACCTGCTTGCCGATATCAAGCGCGCATTGGACGTTTCTCAGCACTAAATCGTGTTTCAGACCTGCTAGACCCTGTTCGAATGCAAATGCGAAGGGCGCAATCACTGCGCCCTTCGTCGGATTTCGATCCGGGCTATGTTTTGATGCGTATATGGTTACACTGGAAAACGCGCTGAACCTGTATATAGTCCGGCGATCAACCGAGGAACTTTGATCGATGAACGTGCACCCCCGTGACATTGATGACGCACCTGACCATGATGAGGCCGCCGCCGCGCTGAAGACCCTGCGCAAATGGGCGGAATCCGCGACTGAGGCAGAGATCAGCCAGCTCGATCCTACCATCGCGCGTCTGGTGCCCGGGCTGGTGCCGGTGAGTTATCCTTCGTTGTCACGCAACTACCCCGAAGGGTTTGTGTCCGATGACGCCTACCGTGCGACTCTGCCCGACCTTCAGAACGGACCGTCCAGTCTGATCCGCGGGGCCAAGCAGCAGATTCAGCACGTGGGCATCTCCAATTTCCGCCTGCCGATCCGCTTCCACCGCAAGAACGGCGCGGATCTGACTCTGGAAACGTCGGTAACCGGGTCAGTCAGCCTAGAAGCCGAAAAAAAGGGCATCAACATGTCCCGGATCATGCGCTCGTTCTACAAACATGCCGAGCGTACGTTCAGCTTTGAGGTCATGGAGGCCGCGCTGGACGACTACATGTCCGATCTGGACAGCTTTGATGCGCGAATTCAGATGCGGTTTTCCTATCCTGATCGCGTGCAAAGCCTGCGGTCCGGGCTGGAAGGGTATCAGTATTACGACATTGCGCTGGAACTGGTCGAACAGAACGGCGTCCGTCAGAAGATCATGCATCTGGACTATGTTTATTCGTCGACCTGCCCATGTTCGCTGGAACTCAGCGAACATGCACGTTCCACCCGCGGGCAACTGGCAACACCGCATTCCCAGCGTTCGGTCGCCCGGATTTCAGTCGTCGTCGATTGCGATGCAGATTGTCTTTGGTTCGAGGACCTGATCGCGCTGTGCCGCCGCGCCGTGCCGACAGAGACACAGGTGATGGTCAAGCGTGAGGACGAGCAGGCCTTTGCCGAGCTCAACGCCGCCAACCCGATCTTTGTTGAGGATGCCGCCCGCCTTTTCTGTGCCGAACTGCTGGCCGACCACCATGTCGGCGATTTCCGTGTAGTGGCAAGCCATCAGGAAAGTCTGCACAGTCATGATGCGGTATCCGTTCTGACCCAGGGTCCGACCTTTGTCTCGGCCAGCCTGGACCCGCGTCTGTTCACGACGCTGTTCCATGTAGGGTAATCCACGGGGACGTCAGGAAGTCTCAAAATACGACTAACGGCGAATTTTTGCCGCACTGCGGCAAAAATTGCTGCACACGCACCATATTCCACGGTACAATAGCGGGGAATGCAGCCATGGTATGCGCGCTTTTCAGCGGTCATGCCGGACTGAAAGGAAGCCGAGACGTGTCACGCCGCGGGACTTCAAGACTTCGCATCCGTCCGAGATATCGGGACGGACAGGGTCCCTCGCTGTTGCTCAGGTTGCATCGCTATTACAGGAGAAACGACTAATGAATCTGATTACCCAACCGCTGGAATTTCAGGCGGCGGCCATTCGCATGGCCGGATATGCGGTCAGCAACCAACTGAAAATCATGCAAATCCTGACCAGCTCGGCAATGGAACTGCCGTTTGTACCGGTGCACGCACTGCACGCGGCGTCTTCGGCCCCTTCACCGGCCTCCAAGGAACCCGAGTTTAAGTCCAAGGCAAATGCGGTCAAACAGGCTGCAAAAGCCAAAGCGGCGCCGGTTGTAAGAGCCAAACCGAGCAAACGGGCCAAAACGACTGCGCGGGCAAAGGTCGAATCGCCCAAGCCTGCTGCAACCACAAAGCCCAACGCTCCGGCAAAACCCGCAACGGCCCAAGCCGCAAGCAAAACGGTTTCGAAATCTCCAAATCCGACTGCCACTGCGACACCAAAACCAGCACCGCGCACCCGCCGTGCTGCTGTAGCAAGGCCTGCAGAGCCGAAATCGACAACAGCGACTGCTGCCCCCAATACGCAAGGGGCCAAGCCTGCAGTGGTGAAGACCGCGGCCAAAACTGTGACTCCCAAAGTTAAGGCCAAACCCGCGGCCAAGGCGGTTGCCAAACCAACATCTGCGAAAACCACAGCAAAACCGGCCGCGCCCACGGTTTCTGCCAAACCATCTGCCCCCACGGCGCATGCTGTGAAACAGGCAGCGCCCAAGGTCGAGGCTGCAAAGCCCGCAGCGCCTAAGGTAGAAGCCGCCAAACCGATTGCGCCCACGGCTGAAACAGCTCAGCCAGCGGCACCGCATCGGCGCACGCGTGCTCCGTCAAAACCACCTGTTATGCCTGCATCAGCCAGCAAAACAGACAAGTAAAACGGGACATCCGCTTGACACAGTCGTGCAGGCGCGCCAACGCTGCGCCTCATGACGGATATGCGCCCGGTTGGATATGTGATTGGCCTGTTGGTCGCCATTCTTGGGGCGACCATGCTGCTGCCCATGCTTGCGGATCTCTTCGAAGGCCGGGGCGAATGGCATGTTTTTCTGGAAAGCGGCCTTATCACCATACTGACCGGCGTTATTCTGTCGCTCAGTTGTTCCAATGGTGTGGGCGAGGGGCTGACGATCCGGCAGACCTTTTTGCTGACCACTGGCGTCTGGGTGGCGTTGCCGTTATTTGGCGCAATTCCTTTTTTATTCGGTGAAACCGAACTGCGCTTTGTAGATGCTTACTTCGAGGCGATGTCGGGACTGACAACCACCGGTTCAACGGTAATCTCGGGCCTCGACGACCTGCCGCAGGGGTTGCTTTTGTGGCGCGGTGTTCTGCAATGGCTGGGCGGTATCGGCATCATTGTCGTTGCCATGGTTTTCCTTCCGGAACTTCGGGTCGGAGGTATGCAGATCTTCCGCTCGGAAGGATTTGAAACCATGGGAAAAATCCTGCCGCGCGCGCAAGAGATCGCGGGCCAGATTTCTCTGATCTACGTCTTTTTGACCTTTGTCTGTGCCTTGGTCTATGCCGGTCTGGGCATGAGCTTTTTCGACGCGCTGGTCCATGCGATGACCACCATCGCAACGGGGGGGTTCTCCAACTACGACGCGTCGTTCGCCACCTTTTCGGGACCAACGGAGTATGCGGCGTCGGTCTTCATGATCCTCGCGGCCCTTCCGTTCGTGCGCTATGTTCAGTTCGCCAACGGCAATACCACTTCGATTTGGCATGACAGTCAGATACGGACTTTTCTGGCGACAATCCTGGTGTTGGTCGCGATCATGGCGATCTTCCTGATTTCCGTGTTTCCGCACCATTGGGAGCAAGCGTTCCGGGAATCCCTGTTCAATATTACCTCGATCATTTCCGGCACCGGCTATGCCAGCGTTGACTATATGATTTGGGGCAGTTTTCCGGTGATGTTGTTTTTTCTGATCGGCCTTATCGGCGGGTGTGCGGGGTCGACTGCCTGTTCGATTAAGATTTTCCGATATCAGTTGTTATTTGCTTCTATCAAAACGCAAATCCGCCGGATCCGGTCGCCGCACGGTGTCTTTGCCCCAAGATATGACGGGCGCACGATCGGACCGGATGTTCTGACTTCGGTGATGAGTTTCTTTATGTTCTTTGTCGTGTCCCTCGGGGTGCTGGCCTGGGCGCTGGCCCTCACGGGGCTGGACTTCATCACCTCGGTTTCGGGGGCGGCCACGGCACTGGCTAACGTGGGGCCTGGATTGGGGGATCACATTGGTCCGGCCGGCAATTTTGCGGGGCTGAGCGATACCGCGAAATGGCTGCTGTCCATTGGCATGTTGGTGGGGCGACTCGAACTGCTGGCCGTATACGCGTTGTTCACCGTCCAATTCTGGAGAAATTGATGAAAAGGCCCTTGGGTGCCCAGATATCGCATATGTTGAAGGATCGGGGTGTTGACGTGATTTTCGGCATCCCCGGCGTGCATAATCAGGAAATGTACCGCGGCATAGAAGAGGCCGGTATCACGCATGTTCTGGCCCGCCATGAACAAGGGGCCGGGTTCATGGCCGACGGTTATGCGCGTGCGACTGGCAAGCCCGGGGTGGCCTATGTGATCACCGGGCCGGGGCTTTGCAACATCATGACCCCGATGGGGCAGGCCTATACGGACTCGGTGCCAATGCTGGTGATGTCATCCTGTCTGGATGAAACGCAGGGGGTGCACGGCCAGTTGCACCAGATGAAGGATCAACGTGCCGCAGCCGAAACCGTGACCGACTGGTCCTGTCAGGCCAACACTGCGCAGGCGGTTTATGGGCTGGTGGAGCGTGCATTCGAAGAATTCGAACTGTCTCGCCCGCGCCCCAAGCACATTCAGATGCCGATCGCACAGCTTGAGGCCGAGGCCGATCCCGCGCCATTTCCCAATCAGCCGGGGCTGCGTACCAAGGTTCTGCCGCCGGACATCGCTCCGGTTATGTCGCTGCTCAATATCGCCCGCAGGCCTCTGTTCATTCTGGGCGGCGGCGCACGGTCCAACCTTTGGCGGCAGATCCTGACCCAGCTTGGGGCCGCGTGTTTCACGACCTATGCCGGGCGCGGAATGGCCGGGCTGAGCTATGCGCTTGACTTCGGTGCAACGCTGCCGCGCCCGGGAAGTGCCGAGATCATTGCCTCGGCCGATCTGGTTGTCGCGGTTGGTACAGAACTGGGTGAAGTTGATCTGTGGCGCGACTCTCTGGGGCACAGCGCCAATCTCGTGCGCGTCGACCTGGATCCAAAGGTTTTGTCCGACCACCACCGGGCAGCGGTCAAACTGCAGGCGGATGGCGAGAGCTTTGCTCACACGCTTTGGGTTGCAATAGACAAAGTCCAACCCGCGACAGGCTGGTCGCCAGAGGAAGTTGCTGAGGTCCGTGCCCGCTGGCGCGCAGAAGTTGATGCGGAACGTCCGGGGATCGTACCGGTGATGGATGCGTTGCGCGATGCCATGCCTGCCGACACAATGATCTATTCCGACATGACCCAGTTCGCCTATGTCGCCAAAGAGGTTTGGGAGATGGCCTATCCTTACCACTGGCACCACCCGACCGGGTTTGGCACGCTTGGGTACGGGCTGCCTGCCGGTATAGGCGGCGCGGTGACGCGCAAAGGCAAGCCGACTGCCGTGATCGCAGGAGATTACGGGTTCCAATATACGATGACGGAGCTCGGCGTTGCTGTTGAACTCGGCCTGTCGCTTCCCATCATCCTGTGGGACAACGGCAAGCTGAAAGAGATCGAAGACAGCATGGTACGGGGTCAGATTGCCCCTAACGCGGTTGTGGCGCGTAACCCGGATTTCTGCAAGCTGGCCGAAGCGTTTGGTGCCTTGTCAGCCGCGCCCCGCAACCTGGAAGAGATGCAGGCCAATGTTCGCGCGGCTTTTGATGCGCCGGTTCCAACGCTGATCCGGGTCACGCCTGACATCATCTGAAAAAAACGCCGCCCGTATGGGGCGGCGTTTTGATCGTTTGTGGGTTGTTTTAATCCCAGCAATGGACAAGCACAGTCATTCCGTTTGCCCTGCGGCTCAACTCATTAGGTGAGATCAACGCCGCCGATTCTGCCGACTGACCCGACATGCCAGCCTTGGACAAAATCTCGTTCAGACGATCCACGGTGGCTGCAAGACTGACCGAGGCGGGCAGGGTACGCCCTTCGGACGGAGTGGGCAGAAGCATGCCGACAACCTGACCGCTGTCGTCGAATACCGGGCCGCCGGCGTCGCCCGGCTGGGCCGCCAAGGCCAGACGCTTTACGCCTTCTTCACCGTTCAGACCGCGCACATCCGTGATCTGGCCATAGGTCAGCGTCGGTGCGCCCAAAGCGCCCTGATAGGAAAAACCCGAAACCGCGACTTCGGATTGAATGCGGGGTTTGTCAGCGCTGAATTCAGCGATGCTGATCGGGGCCAGATTGCGGCTGGGACGCAGAACAGCCACGCCTGAATCCGCGTCATTCCAGGCCACCTGCAGTTCCTGATCACCTTCAAGCGTAATCCGGCTGCAGCTGTCGGCGGCTTCCGAGACCGTCAGGACCGTACCGCTTGCGTCGGTGAAGAAGCCGGACCGGGACAGGCGGGGCTTGCGCACTTGCAATCCCGAGACAAGGTCAATCCGTTGCTCAGCATCCGACCCGGCGCCAGCATCCAGAACGGCGTCATTGGTGGTAAAACTGGCCTTGATTGCGGCCAGTACCCGTGTTCTGCGGGCTTCATCGCCTTCGGGCCAGACCAGCGTAAAACCCTTGATCCGGCCATCTTTCAGAGCAGCCTCGCTGTACGAAACGATCCCGTTGCCGCGACCTTCCAATGTAAAGCGGTCACCGCGCAACTGACGCGGACCATCCAGAGGCACGATTTCCAGCGATTGCATGACTTCGTAAAGCGCGCGCAGCGTCGATTTGTTGCCTTCCTGACTGATCAGAAGCGCGCGGGCGTCCAGATCGGTCGAACCATTGAAATGCACAAAGGGCGCTTCGTATCTGTCAAATGCAACGACACCCAGCGGAAGATCCAGATCAATTCCAGCCTCCGGGTCCGAATAGCGATCCATACCAACACTGATCAGCGGCGCGTTGTAGTCGTCCATCAACGCCTTGCGCTGTGCCGTGGTCAGGACGCCGGTCGGTTCGAATCCGTTGAACCGCTGCCAGTCCCCCATCGAACGGCGGGTACCCTGACCGAAAGCGCCATCTATGGTGGCGTTGTAGAATCCAGCCGCCTGAAGTGCGGTCTGCAATTCCCTGCGTTCCTGCGCGGTCAAAAGACGCTCTGCCTGCAGCGCCTGAGATCTCGTTTCATCCGACGGTTGCGGCGTCAGTCCCGCAACCGGTTGTTCGGGTTGCGGTATGGGCTCAACAGGTGGGGAAACAACGCCCCGGTCCAGAATATTCGCGCCGATCGGCCAGAATTGCTGACCCAGAGAGCTTGAGAAGGCGATGTAGCTGTCTGTAGGAATTTGCCCCTCAGCACGGTAAACGCGCAAGACCTGTTCGGCGTCGCTGCGTAAATATGGTCCGATAACAATGGCATACCAGCCAGAGTTCAACCGAAATCCGTTCACGTCCGGCAGAACATTCGCATAAGCCTGCGCGCGTTCCTGCGCTTCACGCAGCGAGGGCCGCGCCTCGACCTGCACCCAGACGCCGGCGTCCTGTTGCGCAAAAACGGCTCTGACGCCGAAGGAAAATAGAAACAAAATTGCAGTGCATATGCGTGTCATTGTCTGCCCGTGTCCGCGGTGTTTTAGCTTTGCGGCAGACTACGCGATTTGAGGCGCGGAATGCCATGCCCGGAAAACGGGGAATTTCCAGTGTGGCGGCGCAGTGACAGCAGGGGCGCTTTGGCCCGTTGACGCCTCCTGGCCCCTTGCATAGGAAGGGCAAAACCGACCGGAACCGGGCGCGATGGCGTCCAAAGGGAATGTCATGACCGAACAGTCCAGCGCACCTCGCTCATTTCAGGAGATTATCCTGCGGCTTCAGACCTATTGGGCCTCGAAAGGCTGCGCCATCCTGCAGCCTTATGACATGGAGGTCGGGGCTGGCACGTTCCATCCGGCGACCACGTTGCGCGCTTTGGGGGGCAAAGCATGGGCTGCGGCCTATGTCCAACCGTCCCGTCGCCCAACGGACGGGCGTTATGGCGAAAACCCGAACCGGTTGCAGCATTACTATCAGTACCAGGTGCTGATCAAACCCAGCCCGCCGGACCTGCAAGAGCTGTATCTGGGTTCGCTTCAGGCCATTGGTATCGATATGGACCTGCATGACATCCGGTTTGTCGAGGATGACTGGGAAAGCCCGACCCTGGGTGCCTGGGGCCTTGGGTGGGAAGTCTGGTGCGACGGCATGGAAGTCAGCCAGTTCACCTACTTCCAACAGGTCGGCGGTCATGACTGTGCGCCGGTTTCAGGTGAGTTGACCTATGGTCTGGAGCGGTTGGCAATGTATGTGCTGGGCATCGACCACGTAATGGACATGCCCTTCAACGATCCGCAATCGCCCAGCCCGCTGACCTACGGCGATATCTTCAAGCAGACCGAAGAAGAATATGCCCGTTGGAATTTCGACGTGGCCAATACCGAAGTTCTGTTGCGGCATTTCGAAGAGGCCGAGGCCGAATGTGCCGCCATTCTTGCGCAGGGCCATGACGACCCAAAAACCGGCAAGCGTATCATCATGGCGCATCCAGCCTATGACCAATGCATCAAGGCCAGCCATGTTTTTAACCTGCTGGATGCACGCGGTGTGATCTCGGTGACGGAACGACAGGCTTATATCGGCCGCGTCAGGGCGCTGGCAAAACAATGCGCTGACGCGTTTCTGTTGACCGAGGCCGCTGGGTTCGAGGCCTGATGGGGCGCTCAGGCCAATCCCGGCAACAACACTTTCAGGCCAGCGGCGATCATGCCGATTGCGATGGCAGACAGGATCATGCCCATGAAGCGGCTCATGATGACTCGCGCGTTGTTCGACAGCCGTTTTGCCAGGGCCGACGCGTTCCAGAAAGTGATGAACAGCAAAAACAGGACGACCAGAAAAACACCCGCATAAACAATGGCATCCATGGGTTTGGAAATATGGTGCGCATACAGGATCAGGGTCGTGATCGTTCCGGGACCCACCAGAATGGGAAAGGCCAGCGGATAGAACGCGACGGTTTCAGGTGCCGGGTAAGATTGTTTTTCCCCTTCCGTCCCGTGGTGCGAACTGCTTTCGTTGCCGTTCAGCATATTCAGCCCGATCATCAGAACGACCAGACCACCCGCAACCCGCAGATCATCCACACTGATCCCAAAGAGACCCAGTGTTTGGTTGCCAATGGCAGCAAAAGCGCCGCCAAGGATCAGGCAGTAGGTGGCGGTTTTCACCGCAACTTTGCGCTGGTCCGCCGCCGTCAGGCCGTCAGTCACGCTCAGGAAGACAGGCAGGTTGGTAATTGGGTTCATGATCGCAAACAGCGCGCCGAAAAACCCAACGGCAAGGGTCGTGTCCATTCCAAAAGCCTCATGTCAGCCTGTATCAGGTTGGAAACTGTCGTATTTGCAGCAAGTTTGAAAGAGGCCGCGTGATCAGGATGTTCAAAAGATGACTGGAAAACTGCTTGCAATCATCCTCTTGGTGTCCGCGGCTCTGGCCGGAGGGGGCATGTATTACCTGCAGGTTTACGGGTTTTACTATGATGTCTCGCCTCAGCCCGGCAAGGACGTGACTTTATTGGCCATCGGTGCCGAAAACCCGCAACCGATCACCTATTCGGTGTTTCAGGCCATAGATGCCGACAGCTCTCCGATCCGATACCGGGCATGTTTTGAAACGGAATTGACAACAGAGGATCTGGCCGTATTCCAGCAGGTCGAAAGCCCCGAGCCTCTGACGGCCCCTGGCTGGTTTCATTGCTACGATGCAGTGGCTATTGCCGACGCACTGAAATCCGGGCAGGCGCAGGCATTCATGGGGGTTAAGAACATCCATTACGGCGTTGATCGGATCGTCGTCGTGACACAGGACGGCAAAGGCTATGTCTGGCACGCTTTGAACAATTGCGGCGAAAAGGCATATGACGGAACGGTCGTGGGTGAGGAATGTCCGCCCAGACCCGAAAACTGAGGCCCAGCTATGGCCGAAGCAGTGTTACAGGTTCCCGACTTTCTGACTGCGACACTCGGTTTCGCTGTTTACTTGATCGGTGCCGAAATCAACGCACGGGTTGCGGTCCTGCGCCAGTTCAACATCCCCGAGCCTGTCACGGGTGGGTTGCTGGCGTCCGTTGTGCTGCTGTTTCTGTATCTTTTCGGTGGCTTCGAACTGACATTCGGGCTGGCGACACGGGATTTCCTGCTGGTCGTCTTCTTTGCCGGAATCGGGCTGAATGCTCGGCTTTCCGATTTGATTTCGGGTGGTAAGCCTTTGTTTCTGCTTCTGGTTCTGACGCTAGTGACGATCGTGGCTCAAAACGTAGTTGGCGCAGTCGGTGCAGCGGCGTTCGGATATCCGGCGCAGGCCGGTGTTCTGTTCGGATCAGCCGCGTTGATCGGGGGGCACGGCACGGCGATCGCCTGGGCGCCCGAGGTTGGTACCGTGACCGGTTTAGAGGGCGCAACGGAACTGGGTGTGGCCGTGGCGACCCTGGGTCTGGTTCTGGCAGCTCTGGTTGGTGGTCCGATTGCACGTGTGCTGGTCGAGGGGAAAAAGCTGACCCCTGACCGTCCGGAAGAAGAGCACACCGTCGGTCTGCCGGATAACCCGGCTGAGGCCGCATCAAAGATCGACCACCTGACGATCATGCGGGTTCTGCTGTACCTGAATCTGGCGATCATCTCGGGCTACTTTCTGAATGAAGTGATCATCGCCACCGGCCTGAAACTGCCGCTGTTCGTGCCCTGCCTGATCATGGGGATCGTTATCGCCAACCTGCGCTCGGCTTTGGCCCCGAATGCGCCGCCTGTGTCACGAACCCCTTCGCTGGCGCTGATTTCGGAATTCTCGCTGGGCGCGTTTCTGGCCATGTCGCTGATGAGCCTGCAACTCTGGACCATTGCAGAGCTTGGATTGGCCATTGTGGTTATCATGGTAGCACAAACCCTGTTTGCCGTGACCTTTGTGATCTGGGTTCTGTTCCCGGTGATGGGCAGTAACTACCGCGCCGCCGTTCTGTCCGCCGGGTTCGGTGGCTTTGCTCTGGGGGCCACACCCACCGCTATCGCCAATATGACCGCAGTAACCAAGCGATATGGCCCGTCGCCTATTGCCTTTATCGTGCTGCCCCTTGTATCCGCATTCTTTGTGGATATCGCCAATGCCATCGTCATTCAGACGATCGTCAATTTCTAAGGACCGAAAATGCCCGACCTGCTGATCGAACTGTTTTCCGAGGAAATCCCCGCACGCATGCAAACCCGCGCGGGCGAGGATCTGAAAAAGCGGATTACCGACGGTCTGGTCGAGGCTGGTTTGACCTATGCCGGTGCCGCCGCGCTGACCACGCCGCGCCGCCTGACGCTGGCAATCGAAGGGTTGCTGGCCGAAAGCCCAACAATCCGTGAGGAACGCAAAGGCCCAAAGGTCGGCGCTCCGGACAAGGCGATTGAAGGGTTCCTGCGCGGTGCCGGCCTGACCCGCGACCAGCTTGAGGAACGCGATACGCCTAAAGGTGCCGTCTATTTCGCAACAATCGAAAAAGCCGGCCGCCCCGCAGCCGAGATCGTGGCCGAGGTGCTTGAAGCGACCATTCGCAATTTTCCCTGGCCCAAGTCGATGCGCTGGGGCAGTGGGCCGCTGCGCTGGGTGCGTCCGCTGCATTCGATCCTGTGCATCCTCAGCGATGAGGCGGGTACGCAGGTCGTGCCGCTGGAAGTCGATGGCATCACATCCGGCGACACTACCGCAGGCCACCGTTTCATGGCGCCGAACCGGTTTTCGGTCACGTCTTTCGACGATTACGCCGCCAAACTGAAGCGCGCCTTTGTGGTTCTGAACCCCGGCGACCGCGCCGAGCATATCTGGAACGATGCGCAGAACATGGCCTTTGCCGCCGGTCTGGAAGTGGTCGACGACAAGGGCCTGCTGGCCGAGGTCGCCGGGCTGGTCGAATGGCCGGTGGTGCTGATGGGGCAGATCGACGACGAATTCCTCGACCTGCCGCCCGAGGTGCTGCAAACCTCGATGAAAGAGCATCAGAAATTCTTCTCGGTCCGCAATCCGAAAACGGGCCGGATCGAGCGGTTCATTACCGTGGCCAACCGCGAAACCGCCGACAATGGTGCGACCATTCTGGCCGGGAACCAGAAGGTGCTGTCGGCCCGTCTGGCCGATGCCAAGTTCTTCTGGGAGAACGATCTGCGCGTCGCCAAATCTGACATCACCCAATGGACCCGCGCGCTGGAGAATGTGACCTTCCACAACAAGCTGGGCACGCAGTCCCAGCGGATCGGGCGTATTGCGGCATTGGCCCGTGAACTGGCTCCGGTAACCGGTGCGGAGGCGGATCAGGCAGAGAAAGCCGCGCGACTGGCCAAGGCCGATCTGAACTCGGAAATGGTCTATGAATTCCCCGAACTTCAGGGGCTTATGGGGCGGTATTACATCGAAGCTGCCGGCGAGGATGCTGCCGTCGCCGCCGTGGCACAGGAGCACTACTCGCCGCTTGGCCCATCAGATGACGTGCCGACCGCGCCGCTGTCGGTGACCGTGGCGCTGGCCGACAAGCTGGACACGCTAACCGGGTTCTGGGCGATTGATGAGAAACCAACCGGGTCGAAAGACCCGTTTGCCCTACGTCGCTCGGCGTTGGGGGTTATTCGGTTGGCTATTCTAAACGAGTTGCGAGTAAAACTTCGGGAACCAATGCAAGCCCAAGTGGAGCGCAATAGAAGCGCTGCACGTTCTGTTACAATCGACGATGTTCTGGACTTCGACAGTATTGAGGACTTTGACGGTGTTGGTAATGCAAGCGAACTGAGTTCAAAGGAAATTACCGGCGACCTACTCGCCTTCATTCACGACCGCCTGAAAGTCTTCCTCCGTGACGAGGGCATCCGCCACGACATCATTGACGCCTGTATCGCGATGGACGGCAATGACGACCTCAACTTGCTGGTCAAACGCGCCCGCGCCCTGAATGCGGTGATCGCGACCGAGGATGGTGAAAACCTCGTGCAGGGGTTCAAGCGCGCCAACAATATCCTGACGCAGGCCGAAGAGAAGGACGGCGTCGAATACTCCTACGGTGCGGATGTCAAATTCGCCGAGACGAATAGTGAACGGGCGCTGTTCGCGGCTCTGGATCAGGCGCAGGCCAGGATCGACCCGGCGTTGACGTCCGAGGATTTCCCTGCCGCGATGTCGGCAATGGCCGCACTGCGTGGCCCGGTGGACGCGTTTTTCGAGGACGTTCAGGTCAACACCGACAACGATATCCTGCGCCGCAACCGTCTGAACCTGCTGAGCCAAATCAGACAGGTCTGTTCCAGCGTGGCCGATCTCAGCAAGATCGACGGATGACCCAGAACGCCCTTGCGCCACTGGTGCAGGGGCTTATGCTGCGGTGAAATCAAAAGGTGCCGCAGTGCAGAATAATCCGCATACCACACTGATAACGTCCGAAGCGCCCGTTGCCGCCAATACGCATGGCGGGCGGGCGAAATGTCTGCAACGTCTGGTCCGGCTGGACCTACCGGTGCCGCGCACCGTGGCGCTGTCCTTCGATGCGGTACACCGGATCGCCGAAGGGCACGTGCCGGATATCGCCGCGATCCTCGAACAGTTCGACGAGTCGGCGCTGCTCTGTGTGCGACCTAGTTCGGAAGACCCCGATTGGGGCGGTCCGGGGGCGATTCTCAATATCGGCATGAACGACGCCCGATATGTGGATCTGTCCGACAAGATGGGGGCCGAGGCCGCTGCGGCGCTGTCTCTGCGCTTTGTCCAAAGCTATGCGATCCATGTGGCCCGTCTGGATGCGGACGTGTTCGACGACATCGAAGCAGATGGTCTGGAAGGTTTGCGCCAGTCGTTGCGGGCTTATGAGGATGAGACCGAAGAGCCCTTCCCGCAGGATCGTGGTGAACAGTTGGTGGCTGTTTTGAGGTCCATGGCGCGGGCATGGGACGGGACCTCGGCCCGTCTGCTGCGTCAGGCCAAGGGTGCGCCGGCGGATGCCGGGCTTGGGTTGGTCATTCAGGAGATGATTCCGGGTGTCGGGCAGGGTGAATGTGGCTCGGGCGTGCTGCAGCTGGTGGATTCGACAACCGGAATGCCGCAGATCACGGGTCGCTATCTGAGCCAGAGCCAGGGGCGCGATGCCCTGGGCGAGGGGGTCTCAGCGCTTTATCTGGAAAGGGACGAACGCGGGGTTTCCCTTGAAGACGTAGCGCCGGAGACCTTTGCAGCCCTTAAAAACCACGCTGAACTCATGCGTGAAAAGCTGCGCGAGGAAATGCAGGTCGAATTTGTGATTGAAAACGGTCATGTTCATATTCTGGACGGCGTGCGTGTACAGCGCAATGCGCGGGCCGCAGTGCGGATCGCGGTGCGGATGGCCGAAGACAGCATTATCCTGCCGCAGGAGGCGGTGATGCGGGTCGATCCGCATTCCCTGAACGAACTGCTGCACCGGCAGGTCCACCCCGAAGCACGCCGTGATGTTCTGACAAACGGTATTGCAGCCAGCCCGGGTGCGGCCACGGGTAAGATCGTGTTCACCGCTGCCGAGGCACAGGCCAGCGCCGCGCGCGGTGAGCCGTGTATTCTGGTTCGCCGCGAAACGTCGCCAGAAGATGTGCGTGGTATGCACGCGGCAGTGGCGGTGCTGACCGAAAAGGGTGGCATGACCAGCCACGCCGCGGTGATCGGGCGGGGCCTTGGTCTGCCCTGCATTGTTGGCGCGTCTGATATCCGGTTCCAGACAAAGAAAAAGCTGCTGACCGCCCCTGACGGGCGTGTGTTCAAGACGGGCGATACCCTGACGATCGACGGGTCGTCGGGGCAGGTGCTGGCCGGCCAGCCGGCCATGCTCGAAGCTGCGCTGGACGACTGTTTCCAGACCCTTATGGGATGGGCCGATGCCGAGCGTGACATAGCTATCCGTGCCAATGCCGATACACCCGCCGACGCGCAAACCGCACGAAACTTTCTGGCACAGGGGATCGGCCTGTGCCGAACCGAGCATATGTTCTTTGATCCCGGCCGCCTGATCGTGATGCGTGAAATGATTTTTGCGCAGACCTCCTCGGGTCGGGCTGCGGTTCTGGAGCGGCTTTTGCCGATGCAACGTGAAGATTTCGTGCAGCTCTTCCGGATCATGGAGGGGCAGCCGGTGTGCATTCGCCTGTTCGACCCGCCGCTGCATGAGTTCCTTCCAACGACTCGAAGCGGACAGCGTGAGTTGGCAGAGGCTCTGGATTTGCCGATCTCGGATGTTGAGCGCCGGGTTGCTGCCATGACGGAGTATAATCCAATGTTGGGTCTGCGCGGTGTCCGTCTTGGCGTCACCGTGCCGGAAATCTATGACATGCAAGCCCGCGCGATCTTTGAGGCAACGCTGGAGGCCAGCAAGGACGGAGCGCCGGTTGTGCCCGAGGTGATGATCCCGCTGGTCTCAGCCAAACGCGAGGTGGAATTGGTCAAAACTCGCATCGATTCCGTTGCCGCCGCGGTGGCGGCCGAGCGGGGAGAGGAATTCGAATACCGCCTGGGTGTTATGGTTGAAACGCCACGCGCCTGTCTGCGGGCGGATGAGATTGCACCGCAAACTTCATTTCTGAGCTTCGGCACAAACGACCTGACGCAGATGACCTATGGCCTGTCCCGAGACGATGCAGGCAGGTTTATGTCGGCCTATGTACGGCAAGGCGTCTTTGTTGAAGACCCGTTTCATGTTCTCGACCCGGATGGAGTCGGAGAATTGCTGAAACTTGGGTCTGAACGTGGCCGACAGGCGCAACCGGATGTGACACTGTCTGTTTGCGGCGAACATGGCGGAAATCCCGAATCAATCGCCATTTGCCGGGATTTGGGGTTTGACTATGTATCCTGTTCCCCCTTCCGGGTACCGGTCGCTCGGCTGGCTGCCGCTCAACTGGCGATTTCGTCCAGACTTGGGGGTTGACAGAAGCTTTTCACCCTAGGATTAGTGGGTCAGGGATGGACCTGTGACCGAAATAATTCGGTCCCGCGGGCAATTTTCCACTTGCTTTTTCGACAGAACTGGACGTTTCGGATTCTATTCGGTAATAGCCTCGTCGCGCCCGCCGGGGGAGGGTTTGGCGCGATATGTGCCTGTGCGAGGTTATCTGATGCTACGATACATACTGGCTGCTGCCACGTTGGCAGCAACCGTGCTGCCGAGTGTGTCTTTCGCTGAAAGGGAAGCCACCGATACTGCCAAACGCGAACTGGTTACACGGAGCGAACTGCCCGGTCAGAACTTTCGCGACTATCTGAATCTGTTCAAGCCCCGAAAAGTGCTTGAGCCCCAGAAAATATCGTACTCGAATGATTGGCTGGATCAGCAACCAGCTGCAACCGGGGACGAAAACTTTAAATGTCTGGCCGAAGCGCTGTACTTTGAGGCCCGAGGCGAAAGCGTGCGCGGACAGTTCGCCGTGGCCGAAGTTATCCTGAACCGCGTCGATAGCGGTCGCTTCCCGGATTCGCTGTGCGGTGTGATCAAGCAGGGTACAGGCAAGAAATACCAATGCCAGTTCACATATACCTGTGACGGGCATAAGGAAGTGATCCACGAAAAAAAGGCCTATGAGCGTGTTTCCAAAGTTGCCCGTGCCGCAATTGATGGCGTCGCCAAAGACCTGACTGAAGGGGCCACTCATTACCACACCACCGCGGTGCGGCCATCGTGGTCACGTGTATACAAAGAAACGGCGCGCATCGGTGTGCACGTTTTCTACCGGCACAATTACCGGACAGCGAGTAACTGATTGACGCACCCGCGCTGGAACCCTGATGGCGCGGGGCGTTAATTGACCTATGTTGCGGGCCAGGAGGCCCGCAATGAACTTTTACCGCAGACAATTTCTGCAATCAGCAGCCGCACTTACGTTGCTGCCTACAGTAGGTCAGGCGAATGGGTCCGAACTGGTCGCGCAGCGGGCAGTGCAGCAGATTGCCCCTCAAGGTTATCCGGAAACACCGGTCTGGACCTATGGTGGCAGCGTCCCGGGCACGGAAATTCGGCTGCGTCAGGGCGACCGGGTCCGGCGCAGATTGGTAAACGATCTGCCTCAGGCGACCACGGTGCATTGGCATGGTATCCGGATCGACAATGCGATGGACGGTGTGCCGGGGTTGACGCAAGAGGCTGTCGAACCCGGTGGGACCTTTGAGTATGATTTTGTTGCACCGGATGCCGGAACATATTGGTATCACGCACATAATCGGTCTATGGAACAGGTCGCGCGTGGCCTGTACGGGGCGCTGATCGTTGAAGAGGCTGATGCCCCCGATGTCGATCAGGATCTGACGCTGATGTTGGACGATTGGAGGCTGGACCCGGAAACTGCTCTGATCGTGGACGATTTCGACAATGGCCATGACCTGAGCCACGCGGGACGGCTGGGCAACCTTGTCTCGGTGAACGGTCAGTTCGACCCCGCATATTCCGTGCGAACTGGCGAGCGTCTGCGGTTGCGCCTGATCAATGCGTCAAACGCCAGGATCTTTGATCTGGCGTTGGATGGTCTGAAAGGGCGCATTGTGGCGCTGGACGGAATGCCGCTGGATAATCCGCTTTCGATTCAAAAGAGCTTTCCTCTGGCTCCAGCGCAACGTGCAGATCTTATCGTGGATGTTCAGGCCAATTCCGCAGAAGTCGCCGGTTTAGTGAGTGTTGAGCGGGACGGAGGGTTTGGAGTGGTGCGGTTTCCAGTTTCCGGCCATTCTGAGGCCCGCAGATCGGGGATCGTCCCATTGCCAGCGAACCCCATGCCACAGGTGAACCTGGAAGGCGCACCGTCGCATCGTATGACGATGCAGGGCGGCGCGATGCGGTGGCTGGAGGCAGCGAAGATTGGAGAAACGGAGCTATCGGGCCGCGAACTGGCGCAACTTGGCCGGTTTTGGGCTTTGAGCGGGTACGCCGACCGCCCTGAAGACCCGTTTCTTGATGCCCCTTTGGGCGGCACTCACAAAATTGAATTCGTCAACGAAACCGCCTTTCCGCACGCAATGCATCTGCATGGGCACCATTTTCGGCTGATCCTTCCGGATGGCAGCCTGGGTCCGTGGCGGGACACGGTATTGGTCGAGCGGGGGCAGACCCGGCAGATCGCTCTGGTGGCGGATAATCCTGGCGATTGGCTGCTGCATTGCCATATGCTGGGTCATGCCGCTTCGGGCATGATGAGCTGGTTCCGCGTCACCTGACGCCGCATTCGATGGCTGGAAAGGCGCTTGTCGCGGTGTTATACGCCCGCACATCGTTTAGTTTGGGCAAATATGTCCATAAAGCCCGAAAAGGTCCGTCGAATGAGTTCTGAAATCCGTCTTGCGTTTGCGCACCCGTCCGAACGGTCCGAAGCGACCGCGGCGCGCGGCCCGCTGGATCGCATCTCGTTGCGGGACCATATCGTCGAGGTTGAGATTGGCGCCTTTCAGGCCGAGCGTGGCACAACGCAGCGCATCTGCTTCAACATCGTGGTCGAGGTGCGCCCTCTGACCGACCCGATAGACGACGACGTTGACCGCATCCTGTCCTACGACCGGGTGACGGAGGCCATCGCGTATGAACTGGCGGCTGAACGTCTGAACCTGCTGGAAACACTCGCAGACCGTGTGGCAGAGCGTATCCTGCTTGAACCTCAGGCTGTAAGAGCTTTTGTTCGCATCGAAAAACTGGATCGTGGCCCCGGCGCTCTGGGAGTGGAAATTGTGCGCGGAAAGGACAGAGCTCACCACGACGTGGTCGAGGAAGAACGCCCGCATCCGCGCTTGGTGTTCCTGTCGAACGAAGCCATTGCCTCGCCCAATCTGACCGGATGGATTGACCAATTGGAAAACCGTCAGCGACCATTGATCCTGTGCGTTGGGGCTGCCGATATGGCGGTTTCTCAGACTGGTCACTCCATGACCCAACGCCGGATCGACCTGCTGGCGATCGAACAGAACGCATGGGTTCTGGCGGCGCGCGATCACCGGTGCGTCGTAGTATCTACGCGGACGGAATTGGACTGGGCCATGAAGAATGGCCAGATTTGCGTCTGGGCACCGTCCAAGATCGTGTTGGATGCCGTAGACGGCCCTTCCGCCGCGCCTTCGGATGCAGTTGCGCTGGCGGCATGGTTCGCGGCCACGTTTGAGGCCAGCGAAATGATGGTGATCGGCGGAGAGCTGCCGGACGCACCGAAAACACCGCTGCGTGCGATTTCCGTGGATCAGGCGCAATTGTGATCGAGTACTTCCGGCCACTGGTTCAACACGGGGTTGTGCGCCCGGAAGGGGAGGTGCCTCTTGCCGGGCAGGCATTGTGGTTCACACATGCCGAGCGGCTCACCCGCGAGGAAAAGCCCGAAATTGTCGCAGCACAGAATATTCCAAGCGATGTTCTGAATCGCCTCACACTTCCGCGCGCCGAAATTGCCGGGCTGCCAATGGACTTTCCGCAAATCATGGGCATCCTCAATGCAACGCCGGACAGTTTTTCGGATGGTGGCGTACACAACTCGGTCGAGGCCGCCCTGTCTTCGGCGGAAGATATGGTGTCTCACGGGGCCAGTATTCTGGATATCGGCGGTGAATCGACCCGGCCGGGCGCGTCTTACGTGCCTGAGGACGAGGAAATCGCCCGCACGAAACCTTTGATTGAGGCTATTCGCGCCAAGACGGATGCACTGATTTCCATCGATACGCGCAAGGCAGGCGTTGCACGGGCGGCCTGGAACGCAGGCGCGGGTTTGATCAACGACGTTTCAGGGTTCACGTTTGATCCGCAACTTGCGCCATTTTGCGCTCAGGTGGGCGCTCCGGTCTGTGCGATGCATATGCAGGGCGATCCGGCCACAATGCAGGATGATCCACAATACGATGATGTTCTTCTCGACGTTTACGATTTTCTTGAGGAGCAGGTGGTTCAACTGGAAAAACTGGGCCTGAAGCGGGACCAGATTGTTGTCGATCCCGGCATCGGGTTCGGCAAAACCGAAGCACACAATCTGACCCTTTTGCAAAATCTCAGCGTGTTCCACGGCCTGGGTTGTCCGATCCTGCTGGGCGTATCGCGCAAGGGATTCATCGGGCAGATCGGCAAGGAGCCGCGCAAGGATGCGCGCGCACCCGGATCCATTGCCGTGGCATTGGCCGGTTTGGCACAAGGTGTGCAGATCATTCGCGTGCATGACGTCGCCGAGACAGCTCAGGCCTTGCGCCTATGGGCTGCCGTCCGGTAATCCGGTCGCAGGCAGGAATTTGTGGAGTAACTAAAATGCGCAAGCTGTTCGGGACAGATGGAGTGCGGGGCACCGCCAACACGCATCCGATAACGGCCGAGATGGCCTTGCGCATCGGGGCCGCTGTCGGGCGGTATTTCCGCCGCGACTCGTCAAGTGCGCACCGGGTCGTGATCGGTAAGGATACGCGTCTGTCTGGCTATATGCTGGAAAACGCTCTGACGGCTGGTCTGACCTCAACCGGAATGAACGTGTTGTTGCTGGGGCCGGTGCCAACCCCGGCTGTGGGTCTGATGACGCGTTCGATGCGTGCGGATCTGGGTGTGATGATTTCGGCCAGTCATAACCCGGCTGAAGACAATGGAATCAAGTTCTTTGGCCCCGACGGGTTCAAGCTGTCCGATCAGGCAGAGCTTGAGATTGAACGTCTGATCGAGGAAGGCGTCAAGCCCGCGCAGGCACAAAATATCGGGCGCGCCCGCCGGGTAGACGATGCCCGTTTTCGGTACGGCGAGCGAGTCAAATCTTCTCTGTCCCGCGATCTGCGTTTGGATGGGCTGAAAGTGGTGGTCGATTGTGCCAATGGCGCCGCTCACCGCACCGCGCCCGAGGTGCTGTGGGAACTGGGTGCCGACGTCATTCCAGTCGGCGTCGCACCGAACGGCAAGAATATCAATCTGAATTGCGGTTCGACCAAACCTCAACTGGCCGCTGAGACTGTTGTAGCCCATGGGGCGGATGTCGGAATTTGTCTGGACGGAGATGCCGATCGCGTTGTGATGGTCGACGAACACGGGCAGGTGGCCGATGGTGATCAGCTTATGGCGTTGCTGGCGACCAGTTGGGCCAAGGCGGATCGCCTGGAAGGGGGCGCACTGGTCGCGACGGTCATGTCGAACCTCGGGCTGGAACGGCACCTTGCCGCGCAGGGGCTACGGCTTGAGCGGACAGCAGTTGGCGACCGCTATGTCGTTGAGCGGATGCGGGAAGGCGGGTTCAATCTGGGTGGCGAACAGTCAGGGCACGTCGTCATGAGCGACTACGCCACCACAGGCGACGGCCTGATGGCGGGCTTACATTTTCTGGCTGAAATGGTTCATTCGGGCCGCAAAGCCTCTGAACTGTCGGTGCAGTTTGAAACTGTTCCGCAATTGCTCAAGAACGTCCGCTATGGCGACGGGCAAGCTCCACTAGAGGCTGCCAACGTCAAAGCTGCGATTGCTGATGCCGAGGCGCGTCTGAATGGGCAGGGGCGTTTACTTATCCGCAAGTCGGGCACTGAACCTCTGATCCGCGTGATGGCCGAATGCGAGGATGATGCGCTGTTGACCCAGGTTGTTGACGGCATCGTCGCCGAGGTAGAGGCGGTTGCCAGTTAGCGACCGATCAGCATTTTCCTCAGGCTGAACCACTGGCTGATGGCCAGCCCGGTCAGGATCATGGTCAGCGCGATGTAAAACCGCAGCGGCAGGGATTCCGACAGGATCCACGCGCCAAAGACCATCGACCAGATCGGCACCTGATAGTTGACTAGTGTGAGAAACACGGACCCGGCGCTGCGGATGATGGATACCCGCAACAGGGTGGCGAACGCCGTCGGCAAGAGGCCAAGGATCAGGATTGAAAGGCCGGGGCGGGTTCCTTCCCATCCTGGAATGCCTTCTGTCACCAGCATGATCGGCAGCAGGATCACGGCGCCGACCATCAGCGTCAAGGCGGCCAGAACCACCGGGTCAATCGGTGGGCACCTGCGGGTGAAGATCGACGCGCAGGAATAGCAAAGTGCCGCGCCGATACAGGCGAGTTGGGCCAAAGGTTCCGCCCCTTGTCCGAGCTGCGCCAAGCCCGGGCCAATCAGCACCAAAGCGCCGGAAAAGCCCAGTGAAACCCCGATGAACCTGCGCGCGTTCATTGGTTCGTCTGAAAAGAAATGCGCCAGTGGCAATACCATCAACGGAATTGCAGCCATCGACAGTCCGGCAAAGGCCGACGGCACATATTGCTGTCCCCAACTCAGCAGGACAAAGGGCAGGGCGGTGGACAGAACGCCAATCACAATAATTGACCACCAAAGCGCAGCCGAAGCCCCCGGCAATCTGCGTTTGGTGATCGCCATCAGGCCCAGTAGCGTCACCGCGCCCAGAGTGGTTCGCGCGGTGGCGACGGTCACTGGTCCATACCCTTCCAACGCCATTGCGACGATCATGAAAGTGCCACCCCAGATCAGACCCAGGGTGATGACACCGCTCCAGTCGCGGGGCGTGGGGTTCTGAACCATATGCGCCTCTGTTCGGTGAATTGCCGGGACGAAAAAGGGCGGCCAGTCAGGCCGCCCTTTCGCAGACGATTGCCAGGATCAGTTCTTTTCCTGATCGACCAGCTTGCCGGCGGAAATCCACGGCATCATGCCGCGCAGCTTCTTGCCGACTTCTTCGATCTGGTGCTCGTCGTTGGCGCGACGCGAGGCTTTCAGGAAGGGCTGACCGACCTGGTTTTCCAGCATGAAGTCGCGGACGAACTTGCCCTGCTGAATGTCGTCCAGAACTTCTTTCATCGCCTTCTTGGTTTGCTCGTAAGGCAGGATACGCGGACCGGTGACGTACTGGCCGTACTCGGCGGTGTTCGAGATCGAGTAATCCATGTTTGCGATGCCGCCTTCGTAAATCAGGTCGACGATCAGCTTCACTTCGTGCAGACATTCGAAATAGGCCATTTCCGGCGCGTAACCGGCTTCGACCAGGGTTTCAAAGCCGCAGCGGATCAGCTCGACCAGGCCGCCGCACAGAACGGCCTGTTCACCGAACAGGTCGGTTTCACATTCTTCGCGGAAGTTGGTTTCGATGATGCCCGAACGGCCGCCACCGATGGCGGAGCAGTAGGACAGTCCGATTTCCAGCGCTTTACCGGTTGCGTCGGTGTCTACGGCTACCAGGCAGGGCACGCCGCCGCCTTTGACGTATTCGCCGCGCACGGTGTGGCCGGGGCCTTTAGGGGCCATCATGATGACATCGACGCCTTCTTTCGGCTCGATCAGGCCAAAGTGGACGTTCAGGCCGTGCGCGAAGGCAATAGCCGAGCCCGGCTTGATGTTGTCATGCACGTATTTCTTGTAGGTTTCAGCCTGAAGTTCGTCGGGCATGGTGAACATGATGACGTCGCACCAGGCTGCGGCTTCGGCGATGCCCATGACCTGCAAACCTTCTGCTTCGGCTTTCTTGGCAGATGCCGAACCTTCGCGCAGGGCAACGACCAGGTTCTTGGCACCCGAGTCGCGCAGGTTCAGCGCGTGGGCGTGGCCTTGCGAACCATAGCCCAGGATCGCCACTTTCTTGTCTTTGATCAGGTTGATGTCGCAATCGCGATCGTAATAGACGCGCATGTTGCTGGTCCTTTCTGTTTCGATTGCTGAGGGTTCTACTGCGCCTGTTTAGGGATGGCGATAGTAGTGACCTTGAATTTTTAAGATTAACGTGAGTATTTATTCTTCAAACAGCGGAATTGCGAAAAAATCATGCTCGACGACATAGACCGGCGAATCCTGCGCCATTTTCAGGCTGACCCCAGCCTGTCGACCGCCGAACTGGCCGAACTCTGCCGTATCAGCGCCAGCGTCTGTTGGCGGCGAGTTGAGAAAATGCAGGAGGCCAGCATCATTCAAGGGCAAGAGGCAGTCATTGACTGGGCGGCGCTGGGGTATGCGGTCGAGGTCTCGTTGCGAGTGACGCTGGACAAGACGCAACCACGTGCGTTCGACGAGTTCACCGCGGCGGCGCGGCAAGTTCCCGAGGTAATCGAATTGCAGACCTTTCTCGGTCGGGTAGACGTCCGCCTTTCGATACTGGCAAAGGACATGTCCCATTATCAGCAATTGTATCGCGACCGCATCCTGACTTTGCCGCATATCGCGGATATCGAGGCATTGATGCATATCGCGCGGGTCAAAAGCGACGAGATGTTGCCGGTATGACGGAACTGGACGAACTGGATCGGAAAATCCTGCATGCTTTGGCGCAGGATGCATCGCAGAGTGCCGGGGCTTTAGGGCGCAAACTGGGCCTGTCACAACCTGCAACCTGGCGACGCATCCGGCGACTGGAAACTGCAGGTGTCATTAAAGGGCGCCGATTGCGACTGAATGCCGAAGCGCTGGGATTTGGGGTGACCGTGTTCCTTGGGGTCAAACTGGCCCGCAAAGGGCAGGTCAGTTTGGAGGATTTTGAACGCGCCGTCAGCGCCATCCCCGAAGTTCAGACCGTTGAGCATGTGCTGGGACTTTACGATTACCGCCTGCGTGTCGTCGCCCGCGATCTGTCGGACTTTGAACGGGTTCTGAGAAGGCGGATCATGACATTGCCCGGCGCCGGGGATGTCGAAGCCAACGTTCTATTGAGCGAAGAACGGTTGCCCGGGCCAATCGGCTAACGCCGTTCAGTATCTGGTACGAACGCAATAGCCCGGGTGATGGGTCATCCGTGCAAAGGCCATCGGCTCACCGTCTTTCCAGGTGGTGCGCTCAAGTTGAATCATGGATGTACCAGCGGTGGTGCCCATGAATTCGGCCAACCGACCATCGGCGGAGACTGCGCAAAAGGCGACCTCGGCCTCGGTAAAGGGGGCAGCGTTCAGCAGCCATTCATGTGGGCCATGCGTGTTCAGATCAGCATACTCCACCTCTGGCACCGTACCGATGTTGATCCACCGCTCTTCCAGTTGAAAAGGACGATTGTCAGCGTAATGCATGCAGATGACGTGCAGTACCCGTGCCGTGGGTGGAACGTTGAGTTGCGACGCCAGCCAACCGGGACTTGGGACGATTTTCCGTTCGACCAGGGCATAGCGATAGGTTGAATTCTGGTTCTCAACGGCTTGACGCGTCAGGGAGAATTCGAGTTTCGCGTGCTTGCTTGGTTCTTTTTTGACCCGCGTGCCGCTTTTACGTTTCCGTTCCACAAAGCCCTGATCGGCCAGTTCCCGCAGGGCGCGGTTCACGGTGGCACGGGCGCAGTTAAATTCTTCAGCGAGTTGTGTTTCCGTAGGCAACAGAGAACCCTGAGGCCAGATACGGCTTTCAATTCTCCGTTTAACTTCGTCACGTACAACCTGAAAACTGATCCGCTTTTGCGCAGTCACGAGTGGAAATACCTTTCTTCTACAAAGTGAATGTATCTGTTCAGAAACACGTCAGGGTGTAAAGGGGTGCTGACACTGTTTGGCGTCACGATTGACGCTATTGGCGGGTTCAGAAGTTAATATTTTGTTAGGATTTTGGGTTCCGTTGGGTCAACTCTTGGTGCGAAAGGGGCTTTACGATTCTCCGTTATGGTTCCAGAAGTTCTGTCGATGCTTGGAAAGGACACATCATGCCGGCGCTATTGGACAACATTGACCCGAACGGGCTCGAAGAATTCTCGGTCGTTTTTACGGATCGGTCCTTGAACCACATGTCCGCTCAGTTTCAGCAGGTCATGCGGGATATCTCGGGGATGTTGCGGGATGTTTACAAGGCGGATGGCATTGCTGTGATCCCGGGCGGTGGTACTTACGGGATGGAGGCTGTTGCCCGTCAGTTCGCGTGTAATGCCAACGTACTGGTGGTTCGGAACGGGTGGTTCTCATACCGTTGGAGCCAGATTATCGAATCCGGGGGGCTGACGGCGTCGGCGACGGTTCTCAAGGCACGTCAGACTGGCAATTCCAGTCCGGCTCCGTTTGCGCCAGCCCCTATTGAAGAGGTTGTTTCAGCAATTCGCGAGCAACGCCCGGATGTCGTGTTTGCCCCGCATGTTGAAACTGCGGCAGGGATCATACTACCGGACGATTACGTGACGGCCATGGCAGCCGCGGCGCAGGAAGTCGGCGCGCTGATGGTGCTGGATTGCATCGCATCTGGCTGCGCGTGGATAGACATGAAGGCAACCGGTGTGGACGTTCTGATCTCGGCCCCGCAGAAAGGGTGGAGCGCATCACCTTGCGCCGGGCTGGTCATGCTGTCCGAACGGGCAGAGGCGCGATTGGCGGAAACTACTTCGGACAGTTTCGCGGTTGACCTGAAGAAATGGCGTCAGATCATGCAGGCGTACGAAAACGGCGGGCACGCCTATCACGCCACCATGCCGACGGATGCGCTGCGCGCGTTCCGAGACACGATGGTCGAGACCCGCGAATACGGCTTTGACAAGCTGCGCGATGCGCAGTGGGCTTTAGGTGACGGTGTCCGCGCGATGCTCAACGAAAAAGGCATCGTATCCGTTGCTGCTGATGGGTTTGGTGCGCCAGGGGTGGTGGTCAGCTATACTTCGGACCCCGAAATTCAGAACGGCAAGAAATTCGCGGCTCTGGGCATGCAGATCGCAGCAGGTGTGCCCCTGCAATGTGATGAGCCCGAGGGGTTCAGCACGTTCCGCCTGGGCCTGTTCGGTCTGGACAAACTGTATGATGTAGATGGCACCATCGCGCGGTTGAAACGCGTTCTGGATCAGGTTCTGTAACGGCGGGGTCTCAGCGCACGCCGAGGCCCATCTGCATCAGCGTCTTACGTACGGGCGGCAGGGAATAAAGCGCATTCAACCCCATTGCCCGCACGTCCCGTAACGGCCGCGCTTCGATCATCGAGGCGCGGTTCAGCAGGTCGATGCCTTTCACCCGCATTTCAATCTCGGCGTGGCGGGCTTTGTGATAGGCATCCAGCATCTGAGCATCACCCAGGCCCTCAGGCCGGGCTTGCGCGAGGTCCAGCAAGCTGCGCAGATCGCCCAGCGACATGTTCAGTCCCTGCGCGCCGATGGGCGGCACCACATGGGCGGCTTCGGCCATTAGTGCGATCCGCTCGCCGGACAGCCGTTCCGCCGACTGGCTGATAATAGGCCAGATCGTCCGGCGCGATGCCAGCTTTAGTTGGCCGAACAGCCCGCAGGAGCGTTCGGTCATCAGTACCTCGAACGCTTCGGGTTCGGTGTTCAGCAATTCAACGGCACGAGGGCCGCGCTCCATCCACACAATCGCAGAGGAAGGCTGCCCCTGCCAGTCGGGCAGGGGGACCAGTGTGAACGGTCCGCCCGAACGATGAATCTCAGTTGAGACATTGTCATGCGGGACCGGGTGAGTGACAGCAAAGGCCAGCGCTTTCTGACCGTAACGTGTGGTGTGCACGTTGATCCCGGCTGCCTCACGCATCGGAGAATTACGGCCATCTGCAGCAACCACCAGTTTGCAGCGAATGCGGCTGCCGTCGCTCAGGCCGACGCGCGCCTCGGCGGTGCGGGTGAACAGGCTGGCGGTTCCGGTGCCGGGGCGGAAATCGACGTTGGGCAATTCGGCCAGGCGGGCGACCATCTCTCGCCGCAGCAGCCAGTTGGGCAGGTTCCAACCAAAGGGCTGGTCCGAGATGTCGGCTGCATTGAAATCTCGTACCACGCGGGGTTCGGGCACTTCCCCGCCTGCGTCCACAATGCGCATGATCTGCAGGGGCGCGGCGTGCGCGTCCAGCCGCCTCCATAGCCCGCATTGCTCCAGCAGTCCGTGCGCCGGTTGCAGAAAGGCCGTGGTCCGCAGGTCGGACCCGTCCACGTCACGTTCGGTGATAGGCGGTGTGGGGTCGACGCAGATCACGTCGAACCCGGCAGTTCCAAAGGCCGCCGCAGCGGTCAAACCGGCGATACCTCCGCCGGAAATCAGGATGTCACAGCTGTCAGTCATGGCCTTGGTCTCCGTATCTCGGGCTGAACCTAGTGCGGTTCCAAGGCGCGTGCCAAGTGACATCCTGTCCCGTATGTCAGCCGCGCGAGATCAGAATGAGGATCAGGAACACCACCGGCACCATAGCCACGGCGGGGATATAAAGCCCGGGCAGGCCAAACAGCAGGGCGGAACATCCCCACAGGCCGATTATCGCAGCGGCGGCAAAGCCCCAGCCGGCCGCCTCGCCATGGGCCGCGTCACGGACCTTCCGGCCAAACAAGAAAATTGTAATCAACAGGCGCTGCCAGATGGGCAGGCGCCGAGGCATCTCGATCGCGCTCATGGGAGTCTCCGGTTCTGTTCGTCGCTGCAGCGCATATAAGGGCGATGCTGCACCTGCATAATGAGCAGATCGTCGCAGTGCGACAGCCTAACGCAGGAGGGCCAGAAACGCAGTCAGATCGTCGGTGTGGTGGTGAATATGGTCGGCCTCATGCGGCTCGGGTGCGACATGAACCGTGCGCATTCCCATCTCATGCGGGGCGGTCAGATTGCGGGGGTCGTCCTCGAACATGGCCGCTTTGGCGGTGTCGATACCGTCCTGTGCAAAGATCGCCTGAAACGCGACTTTTTCCGGTTTTGGCCGGTATCCGGCGTGTTCCACCCCATAAATAGCATCAAACAGACCATTAAGGCCACGTGCCTCAAGGACTCGCTCGGCATAAGGCGCGCTGCCATTGGTATAGACGATGCGACGGCCGGGTAGGGACCGGATGTGGTCGGCCAGTTCAGCGTCCGGGTCCATATGGCTCATGTCGACCTGATGGACGGCGTGCAGATACGGATCGGGGTCCAGATCATGTTCGGCCATCAGACCAGCCAGAGTGGTGCCGTATTGCCGCCAGTACTGTGACCGCAGCCGATCCGCCTCCGCCCGGTCGACGCCGATGGCCTGCACCACGTAATCCGTCATCAGCACCTCGATCTGATCGAACAGGCGCATATGCGGTGGGTACAGCGTGTTGTCGAGGTCGAACACCCATTGGGTGACGTGAGCAAAGGCAGGTTTGACCATGGTTGTGGTTTAGAGCGCAGACGCGCAGTTTTCAATGGCGCACTTGATTGCGAGGGCCTGAGGCGGATAGACATGTCCGAACGAGGAGACAACAGACCCTATGCCCCAATCCAGACAGCCCACCAAAGATGCCTACAGCCTTATTCTCGAAGCAATTGACGTCGGCATTTACAAGCCTGGCGACCGTCTGGTCGAAAGTGAATTGGCGGAACGGTTTGGCGTCTCTCGCACGCCGATCCGCGAGGCATTGCAGCGGCTTGAGACACAATCGTTGCTGGAACGCGACGGTCGCTCACTGATCGTGGCTTCGCTGGACCACAATCAGATGGCCGAGCTTTATGTGGTGCGGCGCGAGTTGGAAGGGCTGGCCGCAAGGCTGGCGGCCAAGCATGCCACCGAAGAAGAGATCAAGGTGCTTCAGGAAATGGTGGCCGCCGATGACGCGCTGGTGAACGATCCATCGGCCCTGTCGCGGGCGAACCGGCGGTTTCACGAACAGATTCACCTGGCCTCGCACAACCGGTATCTGGTTCAGCAATTGGATCTTGTGCATCGCACCATGGCGCTGATGGCAACCACGTCTCTGGCCGTGCAGGGGCGGGGCGAGATCGCGCAGAGCGAGCACAAAGGCATTGTCGAGGCCATTGCGGCGCGGGACGAAGAGGGGGCTGAACGTGCCCTCAAGGAACACATCTCAGTTGCCTTCATGACGCGTCTGAAACAGGATGCAGTTCTCCGCGAGACCTGAGCGCTACTGCGGCAAGGTTTCTTCGCCAGCCTGACCGTGCTGTGTCTTGTCCCAAAAAAACGGGTTGATCGCCAGTTCCCACAGCGCTTTGTACGCGGCCAGAACACCCAGTGGGAAATACAGCGGCATCGTTGGTACCCACGGCATCAGAAAACGTCTTTCGCGGGCGGACACGGCAATCATGCCAACGACGGCATTGGTGATCTCTGCAGAGATGAATAGGAACAAGAGCACGGTCATTAAGGTATTCGGTATAATCGTGTCCAAAAGGCTTGGTATGCCGAAGGTCGACAACCAGAACAGCCATAATACCGGTGCCAGCAGGAACTGCCCGACAGTTCCCAGAAAGAATGCCTGCACACCGAAAAACCTCAGGGGTCCAAGATCCTTCAGCAGGCGCAACGGCGCCCGCATGTGAACAAGGTAGGTGACCATGAACCCCTTGAGCCAGCGGGATCGTTGCCGCACCCAGGGCCAGGCGCGAAAATTCGCCTCTTCGTAGGTCGTGGTATCAACCATCTCAGTGCGATATCCCGCGCGGCTGAGCCGAACGCCAAGATCGGCGTCTTCAGTGACGTTGTGCGCGTCCCATCCACCCAACTCCAACAGCTTGTCGCGGCGGAAAAAGAAGGTGGTGCCGCCTAAAGGAACAACAAGCCCAAGGCGCGCGATGCCCTGAAGGACAACCCGAAACCAGCTATTGTATTCGATAGTAAAGCCGCGCGACCGCCAGTTGGTGCGCGGGTTGTAATAGTCCAGAACGCCCTGCAGGCAAACAACGTCTTCTTTGGCCTGTGCGAAATGCCAGACAACGCGTTCAATCTGATCCGGTTGCGGCGCATCTTCGGCATCCCAGACCCCAAGTATTTCGCCCCGGCAGAAATCCAGCGCATAATTCATCGCGCGGGGTTTTGTGGTCAGGCCATTCAGTTCGGGGACTTCAACTGTTCTGATCCAACTGGGCAGGTCAACCTCTGCCAGTGTAGAGCGGGTCACATCATCGGATTCTTCGAGAACCAGAATGATGTCCAACAGCGCTTTGGGGTAGGTCAGCCGCTGCAACCGCCGGATCAGCGCACCTGCAATTTCTCTTTCTTTAAACAGCGGAACCAGTATTGAAACACAAGGTAAAGCGGGCGGAGCGCCGGGCGCAACTTCATCACTGGCGGGCTTTTTCGACAGCAATAAACAGGCAAATAGACCTGCGATGCGCAGCGACATGAACAGGAGCAGACTGGCCACCGCAGCCAGTACCAGAAGGGCCATTCCAATGATCGGGTGCGCCGCAAACAAAACGGCGAGACTGATGAACGCGGCCGCGGTCCCGGTCCGCGAGGGCGACGTCCAGGATCGGCATCTGTGGGTGGCTCCTGCATTGCAAGAGTTTATTGGCGATTTTTGCGGTCGT
>NZ_WPZL01000033.1 GCF_013031245.1 Ruegeria lacuscaerulensis | reverse complement strand
CATAGGCTCCCATACCGGGCATACCCCCATTGCTGACACCAACAAAAGTTCCGGTAAATACAATAGACCCGCCGCCGCGTTCCTCCATTGCCGGTATCTGCGCTTTAGCCGCTAAAAACGCACTCGTCAGGTTTGTGGCAAGAACCGACTGCCAATTACTTGCCTCCATTTCTGTAATTGGCCCCATCTCACCCATAATGCCAGCATTGTTGAAGGCTCCATCAAGGCCACCAAACTGCCGTTTTGCCAGGTCAACAAGGTCCCCGGAATATGTTTCGTCCGTCACGTCACCCGCAAGGTAAACCGCATGCCCTTTGCTCTGTGTAATCTGCCGGACGATTGTGTTCAGCTCAGCTTCCCTGCGGGCACCTAACACAACATTCGCCCCTTCCGAGGCAAACAAAAGTGCGGCCGCAGCGCCAATCCCGCTGCTCGCTCCGGTAATAATGATGGTCTTGTCTTTAAGTTCCATGGTCATTCCTCTCTGAAATTGCATGACAAGAAACTAGTGAATGATGCGGGTGCAGCACGACCCGGTTCTTGCGTGAGTTGAAATATCTGAATCGATTGCGCAAGAAACGGATCGGCTAAAAGGCTTCAAACGGAAATCGCCGTTCGTTCGCGGTAGGGATATCTCTTTATTGGGTTCAGTACCAATGCTGGTGCAAGCGCAATATCTAACGATTGAGCCTACGTGAATGACCCTTTCATACCGCGTCGAAACCTCCTTTGGAGAGGTTAGCGTTGTGCAACCCCAGTTCGGTTTGTCTGGCGCGTGCCAATTGCAGTGCGTCGGCATCCCAATCAAGGCCGATCACCTGACCATTCGATCCAACACGGTCGATAGCCATGAATGGCACTGCTCCGAACCCGCAACCGATATCAAGCACGCACATACCAGAACCGTTGTCGGCCCCGTCGAGCAGCAGGGTAGTCATCCGGTCAACGGCGTTCACTATCGAGCAGGCTTTTCCATTGCCCTTGCCTTCGAAATTCAAACCGGCGGGCGGTGCGGCCTACCCGTCCCGGAGTCGAGATAGGCCTTGAGGCTGTCGACAAAGAACCTGTCCCATCCTGCTTCGCAAACCTCGTAGCAATGCAGGCTTGGGGAAAGCCCCACATGTTCGAAACGAATTCGCGCGCCGTTCACTACGGGTGAGATGTTCCAGATCGTCCGCGTGCCGAGCCATTCTGTTTCGATCTCTCTGGGCTTACCTTCATGCAGGTGCAGCGCCTCGACGCACTCCAACTCGACCAGTTTGCCGGGAACAAGCTTTTTTGCCTCGAAAGTCCAATACGACCGGCCCGGAGGGAAGGTGAACCTGACCCGGTCCCCCTCATTGCGGATCGGCTCATCAGGTGTGGTCCACCAGTGTTCAAACCCCTTCGTCAGTGCCTCGAAGGCCTGATCTGGCTTAGCATCAACAATGAGGGTTTTTTTATAGTTTCGCATGGACGGTACTGTCTCCTGTTCTTTCCAATGCGGTGGCAACGTGTCCTCAATACCGGGAAGCTCGCTCATCCGTGCCTTCCAGTCGGACACCCGAGGATAAAGGTCAGGCGGGTAGCCGAAACCAAGCCGATCCATCACTTCGTGGTGGTTCTCGACCGCTCGCTGGATAAGGCGGATTTCCGGAAACACGACCGCATCGGCCGCGCTCAGTGCACCACCTGCCAAATAGGGGCCGTCTGTGAGCAGGCTTTCAAGCCAGCAGCATTCCGCATGCAGCTTCTCGCTGGATTCGATCAGTGCTTTTTCTTCTTCACTGCCAATTTCCGGGTCGAGGTGCCGCAGCAAGACCGGCGCCAGCACGGCGTGACTGGCTTCGCGCATGTAGTCGCACGCTTCCATAGTGATCTGCCAGATCCTCGCGGCATCGTCCGGTGTCGCGCCAAAGAGTGGAGGCTCGGGATAGCGCCGGTCCAGCCAGGCAAGGGCGGCGATTGAATCGCGGATGACGATGCCGTCTGCTTCCACCACGGGTACTGTTCCGCGCGGATTGAGCGACAGGAAGGGTTCGGATTTGTGTTCTCCGGCAGAGGCTTTCAGCACGTGCTGTTCATAAGGGATTCCTTTTAACGCAAGTGCTACAAGAACCCGCCAGGGTCGCGGTGCGCCGCTGATTGTGTGGATGGTTAATGTCATGGTTCAGGTCCTGATCCTTAACTGCGAAAATGTTGCGAGTTCGGACGCCGCAAAGGCAAAGACCCCGTCGGCATCTTCTGCGGATGGCAGGCGATTGAGTGCAGTCTATTTCTGCACGACGAAATCTTTCATGCCCGCATAGTCGAGGCCGATCTGTCCGCCCATCGTCTTGAATGTGTAGTCGATGGTGAGCGATTCCGGCATCGCCTCGGACCGCATCCCGGGACACGAATACCCTCTCTCGAAAAATCGCTCGGCGACATGACGTCCGATGTGCCCATTCACGCCGAGTACGATGGCCGTCCTTCCTTCCAGAAGCATAGTTCTCCCTTCCCTGTTTCTGTTTGCCTAGCATCAATATGGCGCAAGACAACCATTTGAAAAGAAGGCAGTTTTTTCGTACTTGGTCAGGTTTTTACTACTATTGGCAACAAATTCTCGAACGCGCCTCAGGGCAACCCAGCAAATTTCCATGCAAAAAGGTTTGATTTTTAAGGAAACCCACAAAACAATGGTTGGTAGCAATTTAGTACTGTAGAGGCCCGTCATGAATGTCATGAAAAACGTCACGAACAAATCCGAGCCGTCGAACGAAGCTTTTGCCGAGCGCTGCCCCATGCCCGACATCGCCCGCCTGATCGGCGGAAAATGGAAACTGATCATTCTTCAGGTGCTGATCTTTCAGGGAACGAAGCGCTTCGGCGAGCTCAAGCGGGACGTGGACGGGATTACGCAGACCATGCTGACCGGGCAGCTTCGGGCGCTGGAGGAAGACGGGCTGGTCACGCGGGAGGTGTTCCCGGAGGTTCCACCACGGGTCGAATACACGGCCACTGAGAAGGCAATGGCCCTGACCAAGATGTTTCACGCAATGCACGATTGGTGGATGCTGGAATGTAAGAAATAAAGACGGCCCAAACCAGACTCTCAGCGCAAACCCATATTCTGCGGTCGCAGCCCGAAATTCAAACATTCGCTGCAGGCACGAAAGGCAGGACCACCTCAAGGTCAGCAGCGCGAACAAAGCTGGCATCGACAATTCGTGTTTGGGACCCACTACCGATGCAAGTCACCGTTCAAGTAGCGCAGACCGGTGTCGATGATCACGGTCACTACGGTTTTGCCCGGTCCAAGTTCCTTGGCCTTTTTCAGGGCCGCCCAGATGTTTGCACCTGACGTCACACCGCCAAGCAAACCTTCCTGGCCAGCGAGCGCCCGGCCCCCCCTATAGGCGTCTTCATCCTTCACTGGAATAACATCATCAATGAGGTCCCTACGCAGGATCTTCGGCACGAAGGACAAGCCTATCCCCTCGAGCTTGTGCGTACCACTGGTGTCACCTCCTGAGAGATTGCGCACATAGTAGGGCTCCACGGCGACAATTTCGGTGTTGGGATTGTGTGCCTTCAAGACCTCGGCGTTGCCTGAAATGCAGCCGCCACCGCCCGCTGCCATGACGAAGGCATGTACGGGAGTGTTTACTTGGCTCAGAATTTCCTGAGCCATATCGTGATACCCCAGCTTGTTATCTATGTTGTTCACCTGATCCGGCCAAAACGTGCCCGGTTCATCGGCCAATTCCTTTGCGCGCACGATCATCCGGTCGAGTACATCCGCAGTCAGCACGCCGCCCTCGGCGTGGACAATTTCCACTTCTGCGCCGAACGCTCTCATCGTTTGCAGCTTTTCCTCGGAGAACCCGTTTGAAGACACTAAGTAGGCCTTATACCCGCGAGTGGCACAGACCATCGCCAGCGAGCTTCCGGTGCTACCACCAGTATACTCGACAACGCGCCCACCGGGCTTCAGCTCTTCGCGCCGTTCGGCCCCTTCGATCATCGACAAGGCCATGCGGTCTTTCATGCTGCCCGTTGGGTTGGCTCCTTCCCACTTCACATAAATGTCGGCGTGATCGGGTCCTGTCAGATGGGACAGCTTAATGAGAGGGGTATTGCCGATGGTGGTCATTTTAAGAGCCTTTCACAGACTGTCACTACAAGTGACTTCCATAAATTAAGTCACAATCTGAGTCAAACTTCCATTTCTTAAGTAACTGCGCTAAGTTCAACAAATTGATAGCCAACATGAGGACGAAATGACCCAAATAGAGCATGAGTTTCGTTCCCGATGCTCGATTGCGCGCAGCCTTGAGATTCTTGGTGACAAGTGGACTCTGCTGGTAGTGCGAGACCTGTTGTGGCACGGAAAGCATACATTTCAGGAATTGCAGAACAGTGAGGAACACCTGCCCCCGAACCTTCTGTCTCAACGTCTAAAGCGGTTGATGGACTGGGGGCTGGTGGAGCGGGAGGCCTATCAGGACAGGCCTGTGCGCTATCGTTACATGCTTACCGAGCGGGGGCGAGCACTAGAGCCAACCTTGTTGGGGATCATGAATTGGGGACACTCGCACTTAGGGGGAGGACTGTTTGACCCAACGCTTGGCAAGACAGTCGCCGGAAGTTCGGTCTGAGTTCCTGACCACGCCCGCTCGGGGTTCGTGGCAGACCAGGAGCGAGCGCAGTATTGCCCCCTACCCGTTTGTTGGTCTAACTGACGGCCCGAACCGGACCTTTACCTATTTTCTTCGACGCTGCGTTGCAGCTCGTCAGTCCGGACCTTCCCCGTGACTGCATGGCCAAGTGATTGAAGGCTTGGATTCCGATCCTGCCATACCTTAGCAAACACATGAAGTTAGGGTAAGTTACCGAACATTAACGCCTAAACACAACGCGTCAGCTATTCTGGCAACCCATGTCATACGGTTGTTGTGAAAAGCCGGCAAAAAGACGCGTTGTCCAACAAACTTGAAAGGTGACCTATGTCTTTCTCCAACCGCACTTCAATTTCGCGTCGCCAGTTTCTCGCCACAACAACCGCTGGTGCAGCGGCTATCACCCTACACCCGTTCTCGGTGGCAGCGGCCAACAATCAAGCCCATCTGCGGATTATGGAAACCACGGACATCCATGTTCATGTGTTCCCCTATGATTATTATGCCGACAAACCCCGCGACACAGTGGGCCTTTCCCGCACCGCTTCAATCATCAACGAAATTCGCTCCGAGGCGACGAATTCGATTTTGGTCGATAACGGCGATTTTTTACAGGGCAATCCGATGGGCGACTACATCGCTTACGAGCGTGGAATGAAAGACGACGACAGCCACCCCATCATCAACGCATTCAACACTGTCGGCTTTGATGCGACGACATTGGGCAATCACGAGTTCAACTACGGTCTGGAGTTTTTGAACAAGGCTCTGGCCGGGGCCGAGTTCCCAATCGTTCTTGCCAATGTGACAAAAGAAAAAGGCGCGACCCCTCGCGACGACAAGACCCTTGTGCAACCTTACGCCATTCTCGACCGGGAAATTGAAATGGGCGACGGTACCAGTCTTCCGATCAAAATTGGTGTCATAGGTTTTACGCCACCGCAGATCATGAACTGGGACCGCAGACATCTGGAAGGCAATGTCGAAACACGAGATATCGTTGAAACGGCTCAGGCCTATGTGCCTGAGATGAAGGAACAAGGGTGTGACCTGATCATCGCCTTATCGCATTCGGGGATTGGCGATGCCAATCACGAAGATGGTATGGAAAACGCATCTGTGGTTCTTGCCAGTGTCGAAGGGATCGACGCGCTTGTCACAGGCCACAACCACCTGGTCTTCCCGTCGCCGACATTTGCGGACCGCCCCGGGATCGATGTGGAAAAAGGCACGCTGATGGGTAAACCTGCAGTCATGGGAGGCTTCTGGGGATCGCATCTTGGCCTGCTTGATCTGCTTTTGGAACGGGACGGCAATGAATGGCGCGTCGTGACCACCACGTCCGAGGCGCGGCCGATTTCTAAACGCAACGAAGATCGTTCGATCACCGCACTGGTCGGCGATGATCAGAAGGTTCTCGATTCGGTTGCTAAGGATCACGACGAAACGCTGGCCTATGTCCGTCGCGCGGTCGGCAAGACGTCTGCTCCACTTCACAGCTATTTCGCGCTGGTTGCGGACGACCCATCTGTGCAGATCGTTTCAATCGCACAGAAATGGTATGTCGAAGAAATGCTGAAAGGCACTGAGCATGAAGGTCTGCCCATCCTGTCAGCAGCGGCACCTTTTAAGGCGGGTGGCCGTGGCGGCCCGGAGTACTACACCGATGTCCCGGTTGGTGACGTTGCCATTAAGAATGTGGCGGATCTATATCTGTACCCAAACACGGTGCGCGCGGTCCGCGTGAATGGTGCTCAGGTTCGGGGTTGGCTGGAACGCTCGGCCGGTATGTTCAATCAGATTGAGCCGGGCTCCGAGGACGCAATCCTGCTGAATCCGGAATTCCCGTCCTACAATTTCGATGTGATGGATGGTGTGACCTATCAGATAGATTTGTCCCAGCCTTCACGCTTTGGGCCTAAGGGCGAAGAGGTAAACCCTGATGCGGCCCGGATTGTGAACCTTGCCTTCAACGGTGCACCGGTTACGGATGACATGGAGTTCATCATCGCAACCAACAATTACCGTGCATCAGGTGGCGGCTCGTTCCCTGGGGCGTTGGGGAACACGATCGTGTTCGAAGCACCGGACACCAACCGTGACGTAATCGTGCGTTATATTGTCGAGCTGGGAACCATCGATCCAAAAGCGGACTCCAACTGGTCGTTTGCTTCGCTTGAGGACACCACGGTGTTGTTCGAAACTGGCCCGAAGGCCCGCGACTACATGGACGACGTCAAAGGTGTCACAATAGAGGACGCCGGAGAAGGCTCTGACGGCTTTGCAGCTTTCCGCATCAAGCTCTGATCCTATCGATTTGTCTCTTCGAAAAACTCGCCCGCCACCTTTCTATGCCGGTGGCGGGTTTGCACTGAATGCTTGTACGGCCCTCAAGAGACATTCACTACCATCCCCGGCGCTGCGGCGCGGCTTCCTATGTCCGGACGTTCGCTGCGCGAGCAAAATCTGGGACCGGGCGAACTCACAGATTGCGGACGAAGTGTGAATTCGCTGCGACTGGACGAATGTCGGTTTCATGCCGGTGCTGGTTACAATTCCAAGATGAGAGGGCAGTGATCCGAAACCTCAGGATCATAGATAACATCGAAGCTCTTCACCTCTTCCTTCCGATTGATCAACATATAGTCGGCATACCGTCCCGGTTTCTTATATTGCGAGTTTCGAGTGCTAATGAAGCCTTGTCCCGTTACCAGTTCTGACAAGCCCGCTTCCGAAAGGATCGACAGCGTTTGGCTGTCCGGCTCGACATTGAAATCACCACAAATAATTGTCAGGTCGTCCGGCTCAGAAACCTGACGTGAGAGATCGAGCAACTTCCGAGCCTGCGCCGCACGCTCCGGAGTGTCCTTCTTACCATTCAGATCGCGGAGACCGTGCATGTGCGTAATACTGACGGGACGATCCATATTATGATCGTAGACACGTACCGCGTGGGCACTTCGCGATCTTGGATGATCGCCATAGCCATTCGGTCCGTAAGTTTTGTGCACGAAACCCTGCGCTTGACCAATAACGGGATAGGACTTGTGCACGAATGTCGCCAGTCCCCATTGAGAGGGAACGGAAGCGTCGTCGTCCCATAAAACGCCTTGTGCGGCCGGGCAGAAGGTCGCGACATGATCTGGCAACGCATTGCAAACATCTCGGAAGAAATTCGCCCTCTGAGGCAGCACGTGATCACCGTCCCGGTAGGTCAACCACTCTTTGTCACTGGCAGGGCTATGTACAACCTCTTGCAAGCACAAAACATCCGGGGAAGCGACGGTGATATACGGGAGGAATACCTCGTGAAGCTTGCCGCCCCACCCATTGAGACACATGATTTGCACAGTTCGAATCCCAACAAATTTTTAAGATCGGACCTTCGCTGCGATTGCCTCGAAGTTCAAGATGGGCTCACTCCAGGCTTCGGTGCCGTTGCAGAGAGCCCCCCCTGTCCCGCCAACAACTAATCACGCGGAACGGCCCTTAGGCGACATCCAACAACCAGCTGAGATGCTGCGTTTGCATCCCGCTTTCCAGACATTCGCCGCGGGGGCGAAACTACTCCGATAGTAAACTCAGCCAGCGACAAATTACCCGATCCGGAAACGCCAGTGAACACTACAATCTGGTTCCGGGGGATGCTTAAAGGTTGTTCCGGCGCGCAGCGCGGATGCGTTTGTTCTTCATGTTAGATCGCATCGTCCTTTCCGGCTGCTTGGCTCAGAATCCAGTCAACGCCGCGCAGAAAGTCGTCGATTGTCAGGGGATTGTTTTCTCCGCTTGAGGCCGAAAGCACAAAGCCATGCGCATAGTCGATTAGGAGGTGAACCAGAACATTGCCACCGTCGCTGTTCTTGAGCTGGTCCGTGCTGGACTTTAGTTCCGCCGCCACACGGGCGAGGTCCGCGCTCATGAGCTTCACATCATTCAAGATCGCGCGCAGCAGATTGGCGTTCTTCAACGCATACCGGTAGTAAGCCGCCAGTATGCTACGGGCCCGTTTGACCGGGGACCTCTCTTCGATGCCGTCTGCGACCCCCTTGAAGGCAAGCTCCACCAGATCGGTCAAAAGCTGTTTCTTGTTGCCGGCGTGATAGGTGACTGCCATCGGGCTAACGCCCAGCTGATCGGCAAGCACACGGAATGACAGCGCATCGACACCGCCTTTCTGAACGATTGGCAGCGCAGTCCTAAGGATCACTTGCTTTGACAGGTGTTGCGACGATTTTACCGGTCGTCCAACGGACGCAACCTTGGTCACCGTTTCACCTTGTATTCAAGGTCCACCAGCCCGGACGGGAAGGCGATCGAGGACACCAGCTCCAGATCAATGTCCGTGTCATTGGAACCAAATATCCGGATGCCGTCGCCAAGAAGGATCGGCACGATGGATATTTTCATGTCCTCGATAAGCCCCGCCTGGATAAAGGACCGAATAATCGCGCCGCCATCGACATATGCCTGTTTCAAACCGCGCTTTTCCAACGAGTCCAACAGGGATTTGGGCGCAAGTGTCGTAACCTCGACCTTGCCGCGCAGATCCTCCGGAATGTCTTCATCAGTCATAGTGCGGCTCATCACGATGCAGGGGATGGTGTATGGCCACTCCCCGAACCCTAATACCGTGCGAAACGATCCCGACCCCATGACGATCGCATCCATCCGGCCTTGAAACTCCGCAAAGCCGTGATCTTCATCTTGCGTCGCTCGCTTATTCAGCCAGTCAAGTGCGTGGTCGGGTCTCGCAACAAATCCATCGAGGCTCATGGCCATCATGATGTGTCCGGTTGTCATATCCGTGTCTCCGTGAATCATATTTATACAGCGTATAAATATTAAGCCGATGATGTTCAAGCAAACGAGGTCAGGATTGGCTGGTCAACCATTCCGAGAAGGCGGCCACGGCCTCCGTCGCAACAGTGTTTTGTGGCTGAACCAGAAAGTACCCGTAGTCGGGTAGTTCAATATCAGACAACCGGAACAGCAGTTGCGCCTCCAGGTCGGCCGAAACAAGGCCATCCATCAAGGCAATCCCCTGCCCGTCGATGACAGCCTGCACGCGAACATTGGGGTCGGGGACAATCAACACATCTTGAGGCGTCTGCTGGGGCAGACCTGCGGCGGTCAGCCAATCGGACCAGGCATTGCTGTCGTCCCGGTCTCTAAGCAATGTGAGCTGTGATATCGCAACGCCCATTCCCAACGCCTCAACTTTTCGCGCCACAGAAGAGTTCCCAACGGGATAGGGCGGCAATGCCATGAAAGGGATCACCACGCCTCCCCCCCATTCTCCATTCCCCCACCTGATCGCCAGATCAACATGCTGCATTTCTTGTTCAGAAAACTGGATCATCGGCTGAATGCGCAGCTGCACGTCCGGGTGGCGCTGCATAAAGGTCATCAGACGTGGGGACAGCCATCGCGCCGCGAAATAGGTCGACACTCCAACAATCAGGGATCGCGATACGCGCCCCTTCATCTCCAGAATGTCAGCTTCGATTTCCAGATAACGGGTCTGGCAAGCCGCCAGCAGCTTCAGCCCTTCATCCGTCAGGGTAATGCCGCGTGTCGTGCGCCGGAACAGGACCATCCCCAGATCAGCTTCAAGCGTCTTTATCTGATAGCTGATCGCACCTTTGGTCATGTTCAGGGCCGTGGCAGCGTCCGAGAAACTAGAATGCCGGGCGATCTCGGCGAACAACCTAAGCAGGTCATGATGGCGAAAGTGTCGGCGCATATCAAGTTTGTACAAAATTTTTGAACGCTATGACCAGAAAATTTCGATTTCCAACCGCGCAGCAAACGCCGATCCTGCCGGGGAACAAATGAATCGGAGTTTCGCGTTTGAGTGCTTTGAACACCACCACGGACTTCTCGAAACCAGCAGAGCGCCGCAGCCGTTCCCGTCGAGATCGACCGTCATGTCGCGACACGGTGTCTCCAGGCGCTCCATTCACCACGCGAAAAATCCCTGCATACGCGATGCTGAACGATACGGCTTTGGCGCGGATCGAAGATCAGGCGGACTGGATTCTGAGCAAGATCGGGATCGATTTTCGAGGCGACCAAGCAGCGTTAGAAATGTTTGCCGAGTCAGGCGCTCACGTCGAAGGTGAGCGCGTTCGGTTTGACCCGGGGCATGCACGCGACCTTTGCGCGACGGCTCCGTCTGAATTCAAATTGCATGGTCGGGAATCCGCCAGAACCGTGACCCTTGGCGGCGATAACATTGTTCTGATGCCGGGTTACGGGTCTCCCTTTGTTAGCGATCTGAGCAATGGAAGGCGATACGCGACGCTCGAAGACTTCCGCAACTTTGTCAAACTCACATACAACTCCCCTGCCCTGCATCATTCCGGCGGCACGGTGGTCGAACCAACGGATGTGCCTGTGAACAAACGGCATCTGGACATGATGCTTGCCCACCTGACCCTGTCGACAAAACCCTTTATGGGGTCCGTCACCGCGCCAGAACGCGCGCAGGACAGCATCGACATGGCGCGGTTAGTCTTTGGGCGCGACGTCATGGAACGCAACGCGGTGATGCAAGCTAATATCAACATCAACTCTCCGCTCGTGTTCGATGACACCATGTCCTCCACGCTCCGCATCTATGCCAAAGCAAACCAGTGCGTGTGCGTCTCTCCGGCGATTTTCGCTGGGGCCATGGGGCCGCTCTCGCCTGCGGCAGTGGCAGCCCAAACGCTGGCCGAAGCCATGGTCGGCATCGCCCTGGCACAGCTTGTCCGTCCCGGGTGCCCGGTGGTCATGGGGTCGTTTCATTCCAGCATGAACCTCCGCACGGGTGCGCTGACGTTCGGATCGGCGGAAGCGAACATGGTCACCATGGCGCTGTCGCAATTGGGGCGCAGGCTCCGCGTTCCGGTGCGCTCTGGCGGTGGACAGATCACCGCGTCCAACGCCCCGGACGGACAAGCGATGCAGGACAGTACGGGGGCCATGTGGTCCACCCTTCTGTCCGGCGCGCATCAGGTCTGGCATGCGGCGGGCTGGCTCGAAGGCGGGTTGGTCATGTCCTACGAGAAGTTCATCATGGACGTAGATCACTGCGGCGCGATGCTGAAACTTTTGCAGGGTTTTGACACTGGCGATGAAGCCTTTGGCCGCGATGCCTATCTCGAAACCGGCCCGGGCGAGAATTTCCTCTCTACCAGCCACACGCTGCGCCACTACAGATCGGCGAATTTTGAACCGCAAATCCCGGATGCCGGTCCTTTCGAGACCTGGACAGAGAACGGTGCGCTCACGTCAGACCAACGCGCTACGACGCGGTGGCGCCAAATGCTGGACGACTATCAACAGCCCGACATGAACCCCAGCACAAAAGCAACGCTTGAAGACTTCGTGTCTGAACGCAAATCCCGGATGCCGGACGAATGGTACTAGAAAGGAAGATCCATGACCGAAGCACTTAGCCGCACATCCGCCCTTGCATCGCGCCATACCGCGCTTGGCTCTGGGTTGGAGGACTGGAACGGCATGGGTACGGCCTGGACCTATAACTCTGATCCCAATGATGAGCACGATGCGGTCCGTGAACGGGCCGGTATGTTCGACATGTCTCCCCTGAAGAAAGTGCTCGTGCGAGGCCCCGAAGCTCAGGCAGTGCTGGACCATCTGACCACGCGCGATCTGACCAAAGTCGGACCAGGCAAGGCTGCCTACCTCTGCGTTCTGACCGATGACGGCGGGATCGCCGACGATGCGATCGTATCGAACAATGGTGGAAACGAATGGATGATCGTGCATGGCTCTGGCGACACTATGGCGTTGCTGGAAGCCTCGGCGGCAGGGCGTGACGTTCAGATCGATTTTACCGACGAACTGCATGACCTGTCGGTGCAGGGCCCTGCCTCTCTGGAGATTTTGAGCGCCCACACGGATATCGACCTGGCCGAACTGGCTTATTTCGAACACGCGCCTGCGGTTCTGTTCGGCCATTCCTGTCGTATCTCACGCACGGGCTATTCCGGCGAACGCGGTTATGAGATTTTCGCAGATGGAACAGTGATTACGGATATCTGGGACAAGCTCGTGCAGGAGGGCGTTATGCCCTGTTCTTTTACCGCTCTGGACAAGGTGCGGATCGAAGCCGGGCTCTTGTTTTATGGCTATGACATGACCGAGGACAACACCCCATGGGAGGTCGGCCTTGGGTTCACCGTCAGCAGCACCAAGGCTGACTATCGCGGCAAAGCGGCTGCCCAGGCTGCGAAGGGAAAGGAGAAGATCGACAATGTGTGCCTGGACATAGATCACCCCGACATGGTCGCCGGTGGTGAAACGCTTTCGCTGGGCGACCAAACTGTCGGCGTGATCAACAGCCCCTGCTATTCACACCGAATGGGAAAATCCCTTGCCCTTGCGCATGTTGTTCCAGGACTGGCCGTTGGAACAATGCTGGCAGTCTCAAGCGACGGCCTGAACACGCAAGCAACCATCGCAGCAAGCCCCATCTACGATCCAACAAAACTGCGAACGCACGAATAGAGAGATCGTTACGAATTGCTGTAGAGCCGGCCCAAAGCTGCCGCCCGCACGGAGTTTATTTCTTCATCGCAGCTTCCCAGAAGCCGACATTGAAAGGCGCCGTTACATAGTTTGGCTATTCCGCGCGCCCCGTCCAACCAAGTGATCTCAGGCGGTCCAATACTTCATTCGCCGCCGCCTCTTCCTTATGCAATCTCAGCAACACTGCCTCCACAGGGAACTGCGGCCAGCTTTCTTCAAGTAAAGCCAACAGACGTTTCCCTTCGTCCGATTGACCCAACGCCTGTCTCGTAGCTGCAAGGTAGATGATGCCCGGCGCTGATAACGGGCCGCCGCCGGAATTACCCTCTTCGAACGCCGCTGCTGCCGCTTCGAAATCGCCGGTATGAAAGTACGCAGCACCAAGAATGTTCAAGTAGGCAAAGCGGGTGTTAGGACCGGTACGCCTACGTTCTCGGTTGCCTGCTGTTAGTCCAAGGTCAGGTTTGCCGGACAAGATGGCCACGACCCCATAGAAGTCCAGTACATTCCCGTCATTCGGAGCAAGTGATACGGCCCGCTCTGACAGGCGCATCGCTTCGTCATGGTCACCCGCAACAAATCTCACCCAACCGGCGGCTGATTGTGACCAGGCATCGCTGGGCGCGATTGCAAGTGCCTGCTCAGCCATCTGCTGAGCTTCGGCAAGGAATGCATCATGTTGCGGTCCGCTTAGCGACAACAGTGCCAGCGATGCAAGTGTTTGGGCCGCACCGGCATATGCTCCGGCCGCGTTCGGATCGGCGACAATTGCCGTTCGAAAAAGCTCAGTCGTCAGCCGTTGACGCTCAAAGTCGAAGATCGGCCAGATCAGTCCCCGCGCCTGATCCGTCAGATTGGCGGCTTCCAACGCGGCTGGGGACTGCTCCATTAACGCTTCACGCTCAAGTCGCGTCTTGTCACTATTGGAAAGCGAACGAGGCTCCCGAGGCCACAAGACATAAAGTGCGGTAACTGCTATGCAAATCAGTGCGAGTATTGCTAACGGCAAAGTTCGGACGCTGAAACTACTTCTTCGAGGCCAGGCCTCAGTCGAGGCCTGGGCGTCTAAGGTCTCGTCCGTTTTGATGCGCCGTTCGAAACGTGGTGCGTAACCGCCTTTGTCGATGTGAATTCGAGTATCGTCAGCGGCGCCCTCGTCCTCGTAATAGTCTTCCAATAACCGTCGCAATCGTCCGGCCTCGACGCGCACCACATTAGCTGATGTCGGATCATCTGCGTCCCTTTTGTAGACATGAAGCGCAATGGTCTTCGCCAAAAGACCATCTTGTCGGCCCTGAATGGTTTCCTCGACCACAAAACTCAAGAAATCCTTCAGTTTCGGTGAGGTCGAAAGCGTATGACTGTCTGACACTCTGCGCACTGCAGCGCGCATTTCGGATTGCGTGAGAGAAGTCGCATTCACTTTTCCGCCAAATTGAGTGTCGTCGAATTCAGTCATTATTTGCAAAGCCTTATAGGCCAACCTCACCCCGCAACTTAGGGTAACTCACTTTCGCATTCAAAGCTAATGTCCACACTTAAGCCAGTAAAACACAACCAGAGCAACTGTCCGGTGAGCTATCTGAAACGCCAAGATCCAGAACTCTACGCGCGGTACTTGCAACTGCGACATGTCGATCCTCGTCTGTGCGACGTGTTCAATGATCTGGAGTTTATGGCCCAAAATGTTGAGCGCGACCAACACGGAGGGTCCGTCGTCATGGCGGACATATTGGCCGAATTGGTCAGCGAGCTTCGGATCAGGGTAGCCAAATGCGAGACAGGGCGAAATACGACAAAGGAGTGATACCAATGGTTGCGAGGTGTTTTGTTCTAAAAGCGACTGTGGCGGCTGTACTCGCGTCTACTGGCAGTGCCGTTTCAGCGCAGGATGAAATTGTTCATGACGCGGAATTCACCCGGATGGAGCAAGAGTTCGGCGCTCAATGGGGTGTCGAAGACGAAGAAGTTGCTACGAAACTGGCCGCGCTGGAAGAGCGTTTCGGTAAGAAGCCCAACATCGTGTACATCCTGGCTGACGACGTGGGCTACACCGAATTGGGAAGCTACGGTGGTGGCAAGATCCGTGGCGCCCCAACCAACAACCTCGACCGCATGGCAGAGGAAGGCATGCGGTTTCTGTCATTTTACTCGGAAGTTGAGTGCTCACCATCTCGCGGTGCGGTGATGACCGGGAGGCACCCGATCCGCAATGGTCTCTACAACATCACATTGCCCGGAGAGGTTGGGCGCGGGTTACATGGCGAAGAAGTGACGATTGCCGAGATACTCTCAGAAGCGGGCTACTACACTGGCTTCTTCGGCAAGTGGCACATGGGTGAGGATGAAGAACATTTTCCGACCAATCAGGGGTTCGATGAAGCCGAATGGTCTGAGGGCAATCCGCCCTGGTGGGTCGCCAATTGGGAAGCCAGCGCCGATGAGGATGCGGGTGGTTTCAACAACAGGGGCATGATCAATTCTCCCGGTCCCGAAGGATTTCCTTACGACAACGGTGGCGTGATGCGTGCACGTCGTGGTGAAACACCCGAAATGGTCTATCGCTACAGTCTGGAACGCTACAATACCTATGACTCTGAGGTTGCCGATAATGTTATCGACTTCATTGAGCGTCGGGCAAAATCGGACCAGCCATTCTTCGTGAACTTCTGGGGCAAGGGAAACCACTTCTGGGGTGCGCATCCGGATTTCCGGGATACACCAGCACAATCCAACACCTCAGCCCAGATGGTTGAACATGATTACAACGTCGGGCGTGTGATCAAAACACTCGTTGATCTGGGAATTGCCGAAAACACGCTCGTCATCTGGAACTCGGACAATGGACCGATGTACACCGTGCACCCGCATGGCGGCTACTCTTTACTACCAGGAACAAAGGGCGAAACCAGAGAAGGCGGCATTCGGGTTCCCGCAGTCGCTTGGTGGCCTGGTATGATCGAAGCCGGGCAGGACCCGCTCGATCTCGTGCAGATAACCGACTGGTTCATGACAATGGCGCGTTTGGCGGATGCGGAAGATTACATTCCCACGGATCGGGTCATCGATGGTGTCGATCAGAGCGGGCTCTTGCTCCTTGGAGAAGGTGCGGGTCGCCGAGACTACATATTTCATTACAATCGCGATCAGCTTGAAGCGGTGCGCAAGGATCAGGTCAAAATGAACCTCAAGCCAAACAACCCTGATTTTCATTTCTATGAGATGTTCAATATCTACCACGATCCGGCCGAACGCTTTCCCAATGAAATCCAGAATGGCCTCTGGGCCGGACCAGGTCTCACCAAGATGATCCAGGATCATTTCGCGCTGATCCAACAGTTCCCTCACCGGGTGTTGCAGGGGCACTATCGGGATTTCGATCGGTCCTTCGATCCTGAGCCGACGCCAGTCTATACCCCGCAGAAAACTGTGGATTGGTAGGCCGACTGGTTCACACATTGCTCTGACCGCGTGCGCGAAGATCACCAAGACACGCGGTCAGAACCTTTATAGTTCTGACTGATCTTTTTTGAAAATGAGACTGCGACATGCGCCTACATTCAATTTTTGCCAGATTGATTATTTCTTAGACATTTAGTGTTGTTTTCAAATCAGCAGTGCGCAATTTTTCAATCACGAACTCAGCAGATCAACTTGACGAACGGCCCATTGCCGACATCCAGCGGCAGGTCGCAATGCTGCGACCGCGGCCCGCATTGCCGCCATTCGCTGCAGGAGCAAAGCCGAAGGCAACTCGAAATAACGATCTGCCTAACAAAGCGGAAGTGGCTGCTCAATACCGCGAGGTTCGCATGAAAGCCATTGCGGCCATCTAAAAAGCTCCAAGCCCATTCTGGCTTGAAGCGAACAACCCCGATCGTAAAGGTCCCACCTTCTTCGATGCACCGTATGATGCCCTCAGCCCATTTAGCGGCGGTGTCGCCCCTAAATACCCATCTTTACTGTTCCTGACTCTTTTGACGAGCCTCCAATGCCATCTCGTCGAGAATACCGAAAGCCACTGGATAAAAATTCTCGAATAATTCGATCACCGCTGCTTCCTGCTCGGGATGATGTATTCCCTCGGCATCAGTAAGTCGCCCCATTCGAAACACGATCTCGGTGCCTTCATCTACAGGGACTAACTCATAGGTCTCCAAATTAGTAAGACCCTCAATAGACGAATTGTGTAGAATATCAGTCACATAATCGAATGGATGCCAGTCGACGATCAGCATCTGAAAGTGAGCGGCTTCATGAATGCAGTGCAAACGAATGCCAGCCGAAGTGCGCGATGCATCCCCTTCCCGATAGGCGTCTTTCAACATCATCCAGCGCATCTTGAGCCGCGGATCTGTGAGCATTTCCCAAACCACTACCGGCGGCGCGTTTAGTGTGTGCCGGGTTGTGAACACGGCATCCTCGTCGGTAACGCGGACGGGTCCGGCGACTTCCCGGTATCGTTGCCAGGCTGCAGCAAGGTCGTAGACCCGCATCGGCACGTCGCCAAAGTGCTCGAACTGAGCGCTATACTGCATGAGGTCAGACTCAATGCCCATTGCCCGGAACGCGTCTTCCGAGAACAGGGCGTAGCTGAGGATACCAGTATCCTCCTTCACATCGGTCTTCGCCATACGATGCACGAGTATGACGTCAGCACCGGAAATATCCTTCATCGGTCCGATCGACAGTTCTTCGAATTTTCCGTGATGCGCAAGGATCTTCAGATCGAGATCGGCTACGTTGCGACACGCGTTGCAGGGGCAAGTCGTGTTTTGCACAATGTTCCGACGGCGTTCGGCGAACGCCCGATAAAGGCTTTCACATATATTGAGGAAGGTTTCGCCAGAAGGGAATGGCCCACTCGAATAAGCGAGAACGGCGTCACCCTCGAGGCCCCGCAACTTCATTGGGTCCTTCAATTCCATCACAATTGCCTCCAGCAAAGAATGGATGATCGGGTTGGCGTGTTCCAACTCTGACCGGGTCAAGTATCCAGTGTAACCGGTGATATCGGCGATGAGCAGATAGCCTGACTGAATAGACATAGTCACAAAGATCCCAATTTCGTGCGTCAATACATATGGTAGACAACGAATTTGTTCCGAGCAACGTAGTTCAGGAACAGGAACTGAATGTCCGGAAATGGCGCCAGATCGGCATTAGTTTTTGATATTTTATCATCTTCTTCGGGCTCGCACCTGCCGTACGAGACGGCGCAGCATCTGGGTCATCGCTGAAGAATGGGTAATCAATGGTGGCCCATATTTGTCACTGAACGTGCCAATAGTTTTTTGCAAGTGCAGCCCGCTATTCGGACATACGCCGCCGGTGCGAGATTTTGAAGCTGATGAACTCACACATCGCGCAGCAAACCTGCCATTTAACTCAACCGCAACAACTATCGCCCATCTGAATTGGCGGGCACGGAACGGTGGCATAGGAGCAGTACACGCAGCAGTCGCCCTCGAGTGGCTTCAATACTGTCTCGCACGCCTTGCACTTATAGAACCACTGGCAGGCGTTTGTCGGCATTTCCTCTGTCTCGGCATGTCCGCATTTGGGACACGTCAATGTGCTTTCAAGCACCACGTTTTGTTCCGTCATAGTCTCACATCTGCATAATCAGATAATCGTTGATCCGAGCCTCATTGAACACGATGACCCATGCCAGTCCGGTCATTGCTGTGCTTCCGGCAAGCCACCATTTCAGCCGCCCAATTGATCCGCGTCGATGCGATACCGACCAAGACAACGCGACCAGCGCAGTCGATATTGTCAGCACATAAAAACTTACTGTCGCAATTTTCCCGAATATTGCCAGCCAACTGCCGCCCAACCCGAGCAACATCATGGCCATGGGTAGAACACAGCAGGTCGCCACGCCAAGCGCTGAAACCGATCCTAAATAACTGAGGCCAAGGTATTTCTGCATCCTTCTTCTCCACTGGTCTTCACGGCACGGCTTTGCAGTGATGACCCAAGCGGTGTATAGATCCTGTAGCCACTACAGGATCAAGCAGGGTAATTTCATATGATTGCGATTGGAGAGGCTTCCCGGCAAAGTGGAGTCGGTATTGAAACCATCCGCTATTATGAACGCGAAGGAGTTGTGCCAAAACCCGAGCGCGCCTCCAACAATCGCCGTCTCTACTCAAAACGTGATGTTGGAAGGTTGCGTTTATTGAGAAAGTGCCGGGATTTGGGATTCCCACTTGCAGACGCGAAGACGCTGCTCGACCTCTCAGAAAGCAGTGGTGCAGACTGCCAAACCGTGAAGGAGATGGCAGAGCGTCATGTCTCCAATGTGCGTCGTAAGATCAAGGAGTTGACAGTTCTGGAAGCGGCGTTGAATGAACTTACTGCTAACTGCGATAGCGGAAACATATCCTGCCCAATGCTCTCCCAACTGAGGACAACAGATAGCCTCTAAGGCCTCGGTTCAGACTTGCGGCGATGCGGCGTCCAAGGTTGAACACCAGAGATGAACATCAACCCGAGTTCCTGTGATAACCTGAGGGCACCAGCAAGAAACTCGGGAGTAAACAATGTCGGATATTGATACTGTAAAAGCACTCGACGCGGCTATCATCCAGGGGATCAATGCAAAGGACGCAAGTAAGGCGACAGCACCCTATGCTGAAGATGGCGCGGCCATGCCGCCGGGTGCGCCGATAATGACAGGTCATACAGCCATTCGGGAATATTGGCAGGCAGCAATTGACGGCGGCCTGAGTAATGTTGTGGCCAATCTGACCGACGCCCATATCGGCGGAGATTGTGCCGTTACTATGGGAACCCTGACGGGCTCGATGGGAGGGCAAAAACTTGCTGGGAAGTACGTTCTCTACTTCCGAAAAGGCGACGACGGCTGGAAGGTACAGGGCGACATCTGGAACTTCGACGCATAGAGTGTCGGCGATGGCTTAACGGTCAAATCTACTGATTTGTGCTGGCAGGTCGCATCCACCGAACTTGGCTTGCGTGCCGCGATGACGTCACCACTGTTTGCTTAGCACAACTGCTGGAGTGTAGCTTTTCATAGCCTACTCCTTTGATCAGGCAGCGCTGGGATCATCTACCAGTAAAATCTGTCGCCCGACGTTAAGCCGCACGGCGCTATTTGGATTGGCTGAGTTGCTCATTCATGTCCGCAAAAGACACCGCCCAGAATTCCGCTAAAAACGCGGAACATTCCTGTTCGGAAATTTCCGAACGCGTGCCATCTACTTCCGTTGCCATACCCATTGTGTAGCGCAGTTCGGTGCCCTTATCTGTTTCTGTCAGATGGTAGGTCTCGGGAAAGCTGACATCGGGGCGCGCAGGGTCCAGAATGCGGGTCGAGAAATACTCAAAGGGTTCCCAATCCGTGACCCGATAAAAGAACTGGGCCATTTCATGCGCGCAATGATAGCCTGACCCCGGGCCAAGACGTCCCAAAGGGTTCTCCATCTTGATGTCGTTGACGCTGTTCATCCATTTCAGCTTGTGTTCAGGAGCGACGAGGGCCTCCCACACGAGGCACATGGGCGCATCGAAATGGTAGCGCAGGGTCCACACGCCATCTTCTTCTTCGAGAAAATCGCGCGGGCGATCAGCGCGCATCTTTTCCCATGATTTGGCCAGATCGTAGACCTTCATTCCGACTTCACCAAAATGTTCTATTTCCTGGGAAAACGGCTCCATTATATCGCTAATATCCATGGCTTCTGCGGCCGCTTCGCTAAACAAGGCATAGCTGTTAATACCGGTGCGCTCGGCAACATCCGTCTTGGTCAATCTGTGAACAAGAATGACATCGGCACCGGAGATGTCTTTGGTTGGCCCCAGTTGCATTTCATCGAACTGACCGTGGTGGGCGATGATTTTGAGGTCCAGATTGCCGACATTGGCGCATGCCTGGCACGGGCACGTCGTGTTGGCGATTATGTCCTGCCGTCTGAGGGTGAACGCATTGTAGAGATTTTCGCAAATGGTCAGAAATGTCTCTCCCGACGGGAAATCCTGTCGTGTCGAATAGGCCAGAACGGCATCGCCTTCGGTTTTCCAGAAGTGCAGCGGGTCTCCGACCTGCTCAAGCAGAACGCTCAGAAGGGATTGCAGAATGGGATTGGCATGATCCATTTCCGAAGATGTCAGAAACTGAGTGTAGCCGGTAATGTCGGCAATCAGCAGGTAACCTGTGTGTGTTGTCATTTGGCAGCCCCCCCGGTCCAAAGATCGCGTGCGCTCACCATAGATGAAAACATACTCAAACAACAAATATGGTCGGTTGCGCGAAGTGGTCCCGATCTTCAGCCGCCGTCATCGAACCCTTGGCGTTCGCAGCCGAAATTGGAGCGGAGGCATTAACGTTTTATCCAAAACCGCTGAAGTTTCCCATTCGCCGGCCGTCGGCTATGCTTCATCCATGTCGAATGCCTCTGAACGACGGCTGACCGCTATTCTGGCTGCGGATGTAGCAAACTACTCCAAACTCATGGGGGAGGATGAAGCTGCCACATTGACCGCGCTGCGCCGTTTTCGGAACGACATTCTTACTCCGGCAATTGGTGCGCATCACGGCAGGGTGATAAAAAGCATGGGGGACGGCTGGCTGGTTGAATTTCCCAGCGTGGTCAATGGTATAGAGTGCTCGATGGCTGTCCAAAACGCACTGACCGATGATCCCCGGATCACATTGAGGATGGGATTGCACAGCGGCGATGTGAGTTTTGCTGATGAAGACGTCTATGGCGACGGCGTCAACGTGGCCGCACGCCTTCAGAATCTGGCTGAGCCAGGTTCACTGGTGATTTCGGAAACTGCGCGGCGCAGCCTTGATGCCAGGCTTTCGGATCACTTCACCTGTCTCGGTTCTCAGAAACTCAAAAACATCGCAGAGCCTTTGGTCGCCTATGGTTGGGGAATGTCTGCATCAGCCATCCAGAGCTACCTTTTGGAGGTGCCGGAACGACCTTCGATTGCGGTTTTGGCCTTTGACAATGTGTCCCAAAACGCGGATCAGACCTTTTTTGCCGAAGGTATCGCCGAAGATGTGATTTCCGCGCTGTCCCGGTTTCACTGGTTCTTCGTGATCTCTCGAAATACGAGCTTTTCCTACCGGGGTCGCGTCATCGGGACAGAGCAAATCGCTCGCGATCTGGGCGTGCAATACGTTCTTGAGGGCAGCGTTCGAAGGGTCGGCAACAGGGTTCGCGTCTCAGTAAAACTAATCGACGCCATTGCAAACCATTACGTCTGGACCGATCGATTTGACGGCGTGATTGAAGACATCTTCGATCTGCAGGACGAGATTACGCAAAAAATTGTGGGCGCCGTCGCACCTGAATACCTGTCTGCAGAAATGCAACGGGCACGGCGCAAGGTGATACCCCGGATGGACGCCTGGGAGCTGACAGCGCGAGCTCATTGGCATATCTCACAATTCACAAAAGCCGACATAGCTGAAGCCCAAAACCTGTTGTTGAAAGCTGTCGATTTGGATCCCCAAAGTTCATTCGGCTTGGCGGACTTGTCATTCACTCACTTGATGCAGAGCGTGAGTGGATGGAGTGATAATCCTGACGCTTCGAAGGCCAAGGCAATTAGTCTGGCGCAACGGGCAGTTTCGATAAACGGCCGCGACGCTTATGCGATGGCCTTACTTGGTGCGGCGGATTTGTTTTCAGGCCATCATCAGGACGCCGTAAGGAAGTTGCGGGACGCTATAGCCCTCAACCCCAACGACCCCCATGCCTATGCTTTGCTTGCCAGATCTCAGGTTTATCTGGGCGACGGCAAGGAAGCCCTCGATGACATCATGGCCGCGATCAGGCTCAGCCCGCGCGATCCATTGATAGCTTTGTGGTATTCCATACGCTCACTTTGTGAATTTGTGGCTGGCCGACACAACGAAGCCATCGAGTGGGCCGAGGCGTCAATCCGGATTCAGCCTAATCGTAGTAGCTCTTATCTGGATCTTGCTGTGAACAACGCCATTTGCGGCAAGTTGGATGAGGCGAGGCAGGCTGTTCTCGACCTAAAGCGTCTTGACCCCGGCGCCTCTCTTCAATTGGCAGAGCGCACACATCCCTTTGCACGATTGGAAGATCGCGAACGCTATCAACAGGGTTTGCGCGCAGCCGGGTTGAACCGGTGAACGCGGGCCAATCCTGCCGATCTCATGGTTTTCGCCGCGCTGCGGTGCGCAAAAGATGGAACGACCCAGCCCGCCGACCGGCGATTTCCATTGTTCTCACGGGATCCGGCAGAATAGTGGCTCTGTCAACATCAATCCAAAGGCGCACACAGACGGGCCGAAACAGCCTTGTTTCGATCCCGCATTTCAATTCAACTGAAAACAGTGACTTACCGACGTGTCGGTTTCACCAGATGGAGCGCGCGAAATGAACCAATCAGACGATCACCATGTGTCGAAACCGGTTGGAACGAACCGAGCGCTGGACCGGATCGTCGATGCCATAAACACAATCCCGGAAGGCTTTGCCCTCTACGATTCCGATGATCGTTTGGTTCTGGCGAACGAGACATATCGGAAGATGCTGTATCCGGGGCACGAAGACTTGGTGAAACCGGGGATGACGTTCGAACAGGTCGTTCGCAAAGCACTGTCGCTCAATGTGATTACAGATGCGATCGGACGAGAAGAAGAATGGGTGGCGCAACGGCTGAAACGTCACGACAATCCGGAAGGCACCCAGATGCAAAGCCGGACATCCGGGGGGTGGATCAAGATCAGCGAGCGGAAGACCCGTGATAACGGAACCGTTGCGATCTACAGCGATGTGACCGAACTGAAGAAGGTCGAAGCCCGCAATGCCGAGCTTGCTCAGATTCCTGAGGAAAACCCCAATCCGGTCATGTGTATCAGCAGCGACGGAAAGCTGCTCTTTGCGAATAAAGCCAGCGACCCGATGTTGGATGCGTTGAACCTGAAAGTCGGTGCAGCCGTTACAGAAGAATGGCTGGCTCGCGTCAGGAGAGGGCTTGAAGAGAACGAACGGCAGGATTTTGAATGCCATGCTGGCGGCATGGTCTATTCGTTACTGCTCTGGCCGGTGCCGGATGCCAAACATGTCAACTTGTACGGGCGGGACGTTACGCAGCTGAGGCAAGCAGAAAAGCGGATGCGAGAACTGGCGCGCATTCCTGAAGAGAACCCTAACCCGGTCATGCGCATCACAGATAAGGGCAAATTGATCTACGCCAACAAGGCAAGCACTCCACTGATTGAAGCGCTACAATTGAAGGTTGGCGACCGCGTGGGAACGGGTTGGCGCAAACGAGTCACCAAAGGTTTGCACGAGGATCAACGGCAAGATTTCGAATACGAGGCAGGTGGTCTGATCTATGCTCTTTTACTATGGCCGGTACCGGAGGGAGGCTATGCGAACATCTATGGCCGGGACATTACCACCCAGAAGCAAGTGGAAAGCGAACTGCGCGTGGCAAAAGACAATGCTGAAGCTGCCAATAAAACCAAGAGCACATTCCTTGCCAACATGAGCCACGAACTCCGCACGCCATTGAACGCGATCATCGGATACAGTGAGTTGATGCTTGAGGAAGCTATCGATCAGAATGACGAGACGAACCTGAGCGATCTTCAGAAAATCCAATCTGCCGGGAAGCACCTGCTTGCCCTGATTAACGACATTCTGGATTTGTCCAAAATCGAAGCCGGGAAGATGGAGTTCAATCTTGAGGCCTTCGATGTCTTTCAAATGATCAAAGATGTCGGAACAACGGTGCGACCGCTGGCCGAAAAAAACAACAATACTTTGAAGTTTGTGTGCGCCGAGAACATCGGGGATATGGTTTGCGATCTGACCAAGGTGAGGCAAGCATTGCTCAACCTGCTGTCCAACGCCTGCAAGTTCACCGAAAACGCGACAATCACGCTGTCCGTCCTGCGATCGAAGAAACAGGATCAGCTGGAATTTTCAGTCGCCGACCAAGGCATCGGCATGTCGCCCGAGCAAGTCGACAAAGTGTTCGAAGCGTTCACTCAGGCGGACTCCTCCACTACCCGCAACTATGGGGGCACCGGTCTGGGGCTGTCGATCACCAAGGTCTTCTGCGAACAGCTGGGCGGCAATATTCGCTGCGCCAGCACCCTCGGCGAGGGGTCAACTTTCACCATTCGTCTTCCGAGCATCTGCAGAGATCCGTCTACAAACCCGCTGCGGGAAAAAGGGGATTCCGGGGATGATCCGCATAGCGATTCAAATGCGCCGCTGGTTCTGTTGGTCGATGACGACCCGACGGTGCATGACCTTTTGGGGCGGCGGCTGCGCAGGGAAGGATACCGCGTTCTAGCTTCAACCAAGGGTGACGAAGCATTGGAACTGGCGCGCAAATTCCGGCCTGACGCCATCACGTTGGACGTGTTCATGCCCGAGATTGACGGCTGGGCGGTGTTGTCCAAGCTGAAAGACGATCCGAACATGGCAGACATCCCGGTGATTATGCTGACATTCGCAGAGGACCGCACGCGCGGGTTGTCTCTGGGTGCCAGCGGATATCTGGGCAAACCCATCGACACGGTCACACTTCTGAATGCGCTGAAAGAGCATTGTCCGCCCCGTCCAGCGCCCCGGGCCCTTGTTGTTGAAGACGAGGCCGCAACCCGCGAAATGATCTGTCGCGTTCTGGGCAAGGAAGGCTGGCAGATCGAACAGGCTGTCAACGGGCTGGACGCTCTTCAACATCTTTCTGCATCCGTACCGGACGTCATTTTGCTGGATCTCATGATGCCCGAGATGGACGGGTTTGAATTTCTGGCGGGGATGAGGAAGAACCCGGACTGGAAAGACATACCCGTCATCGTAGTTACAGCGAAGACCCTGTCAAACGATGACCGCGCGCGGCTGAGCGGCTCGGTCGAGACTCTGATCAGCAAGGACGGGGATGAAATTGAAACCATCCTCAACCAGTTGAACGACATTCTAATCAAACACCGGCCTGCCTCTGCAGGGGAAGCATAAGTTGTGAATGGCAGCCCAGAAAACGAAGCACAAAACGCACAGGCAGTGTGGTTGGCCAATTTGCGTCAAAACCTCCTCTCTCCAGTCAGCGCCATTGTCGGGTTTTGCGAGATGCTTCAAAGCGAATCCAAGCGGCTGAATCTGGAAGAAGTCACTTCGGATCTGGACCGGATTTCCCAGGCGACGACGGAACTGAGCGCCTTGGTGGATCAGCTTCTGCACCCCGAGATGGCGATGAAGCTGACGGTCAGCGGCGATGAGGGCGTGAAGCGGCTGCGTCACGACCTGCGCACCCCGATGAATGCGATCAAAGGCTACAGCGAGATGATGTTGGAGGATCTGGAGGACCTGAACGCAGAAAATCTGGAGCCGGACTTGCTGGGGCTTTTGGACCACACCGACACCTTGCTACAACGTATCGACACGCTCTCGGGTTTGTCCGGTGATGGCCTCAAAATCTCTGACACACCGCGCGAAACGGTCGCGATGTTTGCCAATCTGGTCCAGAGCATGCAGCCCCTGCCTTCAATCGCCGATGCATCTGGATCAACCGGCGACATCCTTGTCGTCGATGATGCCGAGGCCAACCGGGACTTGCTGGCCCGCCGGTTAAAGCGGGACGGGCATCGCGTCTGGACTGCCGACGGCGGCTATTCCGCTCTGGAGAAAATGTCCCGACAGCCTTTCGATCTGGTTCTGCTCGATCTGATGATGCCGGATATCAACGGCTTCGACGTTCTGGCCCGGTTGAAACAGGATGACGCCTTTCATGATATCCCCGTCATTATGATTTCAGCCCTGGATGAGGTCGAAAGCGTTGCGCGCTGCATCGAGGCCGGTGCCGAGGATTACCTGCCCAAACCCTTCAACCCGATCCTGTTACAAGCCCGGATCAGCGCCGCGCTGGAGAAAAACCGCTGGCGAAAGCGCGAACGCCAGTACCTTGAGATGATGGAAGCGGAAAAGCAAAAGTACAAAGGCCTTCTGCTCAGCATTCTGCCGCAACAGATCGTGACGCGCCTTAATGACGGCGAGGACACAATCGCCGACCGCCACGACGACGTCACCGTGCTCTTTTCTGATATCGTCGGCTTTACCGAGATGTCGGCCAGGCTGGCCCCGGCACAGGTGGTTTCCTATCTGAACCGGATTTTCTCGGGGTTCGACAAAACGGCGACGGAACTTGGCGTTGAAAAGATAAAGACGATTGGCGATGCGTATATGGTTGCCGCCGGGGTGCCGGATGGTCGCGCAGATCATGCCGAGGTGATCGTCGAGATGGCGCTTCGGATGCTCGATCAGGTCAAGGCGCTGAACCTTGAAACGGACCACCCGATGCATATCAGGGTCGGCGTGCATACCGGGCCGGTGGTTGCTGGAATCATCGGATCGCACCGTTTCCTTTACGATGTCTGGGGGGACACCGTTAATTTTGCCAGCCGCCTTGAATCAACCGGTGCGCCGGGCCGGGTACAGGTTTCCGAGGTCACCGCCAGACAGGTCGAGCATCGCTTTGATATCTCTGAACCTGTCGAAGCAAGGGTGAAAGGCAAGGGTCAGGTCAGAACATACTATGTCACCCGACACAAAACGGCCGCGGATTGAGCGGTTCCTCCTCAAGTCGCGGGCAGAAGTTTCCCTATCTTTTCCAGCAAACGGCTCAACTCGACCGGTTTGGTATCGAAGTCGTCGCAACCTGCTTCCAGCGCCTTTTCCCGATCACTGGCCATCGCGTGCGCGGTCAGGGCCACCACCGGGATCGAGGCCGTCCCGGGCGCTGCTTTGATACGCCGTGTAGCTTCCCACCCGTCAATTTCGGGCAGGCTCATATCCATCAAAATGATGTCGGGACTTTCTTCACCAGCCATGGACACGCCTTCCAGCCCGTCCTTCGCGACGACAACATGAAACCCTTTGCGTTCCAACCGGCGCGACAGCATATCGCTGTTCATATCATTGTCTTCAACCAACAGAACCTTAGTCAAAACTCCCCCCTTGCGCCTCCGCGTACTATGGACACCGAATGGCTCAAGAAGCATCGAAACTTATGTTCGAAGGCCGTACTCTGCCGCCGGATCGTGCAAACCTACTGGTCGGTGCATTCTTTCATCAATTATATACCACGCAATGAGTATTTGGCCGACTCAGGTCGACCCACCCCCCTTTTGCCAAAGAAGGGTATGATCCGTAGCATAATGTTGAACGGCGGTTCGCTTAATGAATTGCCGGGAAGTCAATTGACCGCTCTGCGATAAAAAGACCCTCTAATTTGCGCCTGCAGAGAACGTCAGCTTCCCGCCGATTCTGTGGAAAAACAACGCGTTGCGAGTGCAGAAAGTGGTGCTCTGAACGGAGCGCAAGCGCCTTTCTGGTCAGGCTTTTTGTGTTTGCTGCGGTGCGGGAAAGATCTTCGCCAATTTGCGGAGGTTTTGGGCGGTGGCGGCGAGGAGGAATTCGTCATTTGCGCCGCACGGCCCACGTAATCGGAGCCGTCCAAGGCCTAGAATGCGCTTGAAGTGGGCAAAGAGCATCTCAACTTTCTTTCTGAGCTTCATCGCAATCTGGTATTCTTCGGTTTTGGCCAGATCTCTGGCGACCTGGCGCGCATCTTCGTGCTCTTCCCGGGTGATCTTCCGTGCATCGGCATTCGGGCAGCACTTGGGCTTGGATGGACATTCCTGGCAGACTTCTTTCAAGGCGCGATAGCGGGCTGTGCCCTTGCCCGTCGGCCCCCGGTTCGGGTCTGAGTAGTTCCTGCGGAACTGTTTAAGCGCGTGACCCTCTGGGCAGATATATTGATCATTCTCAGCGTCCCATTCGAAGTCTGTGCGTGTCCAGGTGCCGTCGGGGCGTCCGGCCTTGTCGATTACCGGGATGTAAGGATCGATCTTGCGATCCACGAGCCAGCCGAGCATCGGGCCGGAGCCGTAGGCGGTATCGGCGATCATCCAGTTGGGGACGAGGTCGAACTTGTCTTTCACCCGTGTCAGCATGGTCTCCGTCGATCCGACCTCAGCTTGTCGGATGGACCGTGTGGCCTCGACATCAACGATGACGCCATAGTCGGTGTCGATCAGGTAGTTGTCAGAATAGCTGAAGAAAGCAGGCCCTTTACGCGCTGCCGTCCATTGGCTCGCAGGGTCAGAATGCGAGGTGAACTTGGGTTGCACCTCGCTCGCAGCTCCGAAAGCCGCCTCATCCAGAGTGTTGAGATACTCGCGGACCGCGCGAGGCGCATCTTCAGGATCGATGGTTGATGCATCCCATTCTTCTTTTGGCGTTGAATTCTGTTTGTTTGCATCGGCTTCGATCAAGCTGGCATCGATTGCCATGCGCTGGCCGCTGACGAGACCTTCTTCGATGCACCGCGCTACAGTCGTCTCGAACAGGTGGCGCAGCAGTTCGCTCTCGCGGAAGCGTCCATGCCGGTTCTTGGAAAACGTCGAGTGATCCGGGATACGCTCATTCAGATCGAGGCGGCAGAACCATCGATATGCCAGGTTCAGATGCACCTCTTCACAAAGCCGCCGCTCGGACCGGATGCCAAAGCAATACCCAACCAGCAGCATGCGGATCAGCAGTTCCGGATCGACAGATGGCCGGCCGGTGTGGCTGTAGAAATCCGCCAGATGAGCCCGCACGCTGGCCAGATCAACGAAACGGTCAATCGAACGCAACAGGTGATCTTGCGGGACATGATCCTCAAGCGAGAACTCGTAGAACAGCGCCGCTTGCGCCTCCTGCCTCGGTCCCATCATCGCAAATCCCTCCCTGCAGAAGGAATTGAATCAGCGACTTACGCTTCGATCAAGGGTGAGTTTTTCAACAAAATACGCCCTTATGACGGTACTTTCAATTGCAACAAAGTTCCGCCTTTGGTGGGCTAAAACGTTCAATTTCGAACCCGCTTTCATCGGTCCGGTCGCTGTTACGCCTTTGCGGATGCCAGCCGTTCCATTGCACTTATGAGGGACGTTGCCCGTACTCCCCCCTGCCCCGGCACTTCCTTTTCGTCTGCATAGACAAGTATGCGTTCTGAGACGTCCAATTCTTCTGTCGCGATGTGAAACCCGCGCGTCACCTTGGCAGATGTCGTCCGCTTGATCTCTATGGCCCAGAGGGCGCCTCGGGGAAGCTTCAACATCAAATCCACCTCAGCCCCAGCGGAAGAGCGATAGAAGCTTGCTTCAGTTCCGCGTGGCGCCGCGGCGATCAGGTTTTCGATACAGAATCCTTCCCAACTGCCGCCGACAACCGGGTGCCCAAGCAGGTCTTCTTGCGTTTCGATCCCAAGAAGTGCATGGGCCAGCCCGGAATCGCGGATGTAGATCTTGGGAGACTTGACCAGGCGTTTTCCGGCATTGGAATGCCAGGGCGGCAAACGACGCACCAGCATCAGGTCGACCAGCAAGTCAAGATAGCGCGCAACGCTCTGGCCCGATACGCCAAGGTTTCCCGCAAGTTTTGCTGCGTTGAGCAACCCGCCTTGGTCATGGGCAAGCATCGTCCAAAACCGGCGCAGTGTTTCCGCTGGAATGCGCAACCCGAAAGCCGGAACATCACGTTCCAGATAGGTGCGGATGAAATCCTCGCGCCATGTCAGACTGGTCTGGTCGTTTTTTGCAAGGAAGCTATCTGGAAACCCACCCCGCAACCACAGCGCGGATATCGAGTCCGCTCCGGTTTCCGACAGGATGAAAGGCGTCAGCTCGTGATAGCTGACCCGGCCAGCCAAGGATTCTGCGCTTTGGTGCAGAAGCGTGTTCGAGGCCGACCCCAGCAGCAGGAATTGCCCAGTCCGATACCCTTGTCTTCGTCGTCGGTCAATTTGACCGCGTAATGCCTTAAACAGGCCCGGCATAAGCTGAACCTCATCGATCACCACCAGTCGTCCAACCTGCTCGTCGAGATAGAGGTCCGGCTCTTCGAGCACCTGGCGATCAGCAGATCTCTCCATATCAAGATAGACAGCGTCACGACTTTCAGCGATGTCCTGCGCGAGTGTTGTCTTCCCGACTTGCCGCGGCCCAAGCAGGACGACGCCCGCCTGGTTCTCCAGTGAGTCTTCAACTGACTTTCTATCACCGCGCTCGATCATACCTTGCATTTATTCCATTCAGTAGAAGATTTACAAGGTTAAACTTCGAGGATACTACCCTTCTGAACTCAGCGGTAGAAACCCAATACAGACCAGCCCAGTGTTTCGCATGGGTGATATCAACGCTCACCATGCAGTTGTGGATTGATAGTATGTCGAGAGCAACTTCCCTATCAGCTTTCGACTCGTTGTAAGCAACCATCACCTTCCCAATTGGTTTTCCAGCTGAGTGTAGCCCATCACACACGTCTTTTTGTGACAGGCCATGGACGGCTTGGTTTTACCGTCAACATGAAATGCAGGTCTTATGCCACCCGGTCCCGGCACACCGACAAACGCGAAGCTAACAGCAGTTTATTCGGTCGCATCTATGCGCAAGGTTCTGACCTCTGGATCTACCCGACTGTAGGCAGCCAATAAGCGCGCAGACCATTTCTGAGCGATGTAGTCTGCCATGAAACGCGAGGGCGCGATCAAGGTAACGCACCCCCCTGCCCTCTCAACTTCGTTCAGATGCTGGAACCAACTGCTCCAAAGCTCCGGATCACGCCCGTGAAGGATCGTTTGAACCTGTGACCAGATCGTTCCATCCGCGTCCTCCGGAGCGGCGGGTTTGGTCTTAAACGGTACAACGTTGGTCTCGACCTCAGGCTCTTCGGTCATCCGTGCCTGAAAATCACGGCCGATCAACGGCCAGACCTCGGTCGTATCGATCATGATCTGCTTTAAGTCCAGTTCATAAACGGCAACGCGCCCGCGAACAGCGGGACGTTTGACAGCGATCCATCCCATCGTTTTCAACTTGGCCATTTCACGTTTAACGGTTCGCTCATTCACGGACCAGAGGCGGGCAATTTCCTCACGCCCCATCGACAACTCGTTTCCGCGCCAATTGTAGCGAGTCGTAATCAGGGCCATCATGCGTAAAACCAGACGCTGACGATGTTTATCCCTTGACAGCGCATGAACCGAAAGCGCCGATAGAATATCATATTTTAGTACGGGCGCATTTCGCCCGACCGGTTTTGCAACCTGCATCCTTGATCTCACCGCTCTGTCCGCCTCAGACGGTCTTGCCGTCAGTTTCACGCTGTTTGCCAACGCTTTTCACTTTGATGCCCTGATTAGCGTCCAAACCGACGATTCTGTCAAGCGGAGTCTGAACCGGCCTGCGTTTCGGCCCAAACCAATCTCAAAAATCTAAAAGAAAATTGGTGAAGTATTGGTGATGGGGGACACCGTGTTTGTCCCCGTATTGGCATGTTGTGTCCCCCTATATGAGGCGAAGTCTTAATAGACGACCCCCTAAATCTAGAGGAGTTGCCCCTAACCCTGCGATTTTCGAATCTCTGCTGCATTCGAATCAGTTCTGTTGTCGTTGCCCTTGTTTTCTTACCCGTGGGTAAGATTGCACCTACACCATATTTTCTTTTGCCAAAAACACAAATCAAGCGTAAATAAAAAAAATACAATAAATAGCGTCCCAAGAGATGAGACCCGAGGCATGTACACGCACGAAGACCTGAACGCATTGCGAAACCAGTCCCTGAAATTGCAGGGATGGATTCGTCAGCAGACCTTTAGCCCCGAGATGGAGAAGACACTCCGCCGCTTTTCCAGCTGGGAAGTGTCCGAGCTTATATTTCGCGTCAACCAGTCAACCTTTCGGGGCAAACTTGCGGCTGACCCATCCCTGCCCGGCGGCGAGGTCGAGCCGGATGGCCGGCAGCGTTGGTTCAGCCTGGAAGAGGTGAATGAACTGCGCCGGCGTCTCAAGGTGAACCGGCAATCCCTGATGCCGCCGCGCCCTGCGGGCAAGCGCGCCATTCGCGCTGCGGTCGCCAATTTCAAAGGCGGGGCAGGCAAATCCACGGTCGCGTTACATTTGGCCCATGCCGCCGCGTTGGATGGCTACCGGGTTCTGGTGGTGGATTTCGATCCGCAGGCGACCCTCAGCCATTCCATGGGTCTGACCGATGTGGCCGAGGACATCACCGTCTGGGGTATTATGGCCCGCGACCTGATCCGCGAGACCGAGCGGATGAACAGCCGCCCCGCAGCCGCGGAGTCTGGAACCGCCCTACCCCGCCGCGAATTGCCGCCATCGATTACCGGGATGGGTCTAGGTGATCTACGCGTCAACGATTTCATCAAGAAGACATCTTGGTCGACCATTGATGCGATCCCCTCTTGCGCCAATGCTGCCTTTGTCGAGTTCGCCTCGGCCCAGTATCGGCACATGAACCCCGAGTGGTCGTTCTTTGCCGCGGTGTCGCGCTATCTGGATCAGATCCCGGATGATGCCTATGACCTGATCCTGTTCGACTGTCCGCCCGCAATTGGGTATCAGTCGATGAACGCAGTGTTTGCGGCCGACATGCTCTATGTTCCCTCGGGCCCGGGATACTGGGAATACGATTCGACGACCTCGTTTATCGGACAACTTGCCGAAGCGCTTGAGGATTTGGCCTATGGGTTCGACAAGACCTTACCCACGGGTAAGATCGGCCTGCCCAAGACCTTCTGCGAGCTACGCTTTCTGCTGACACGGTACGAGCCGGGCAATGCTTTGCACCTGGCCATGTTCGACGCGTTTCGCAAGGTCTTTGGTGACCATGTTGCTGAACACCCGGTCGAGATGACGCGCGCCGTTGAGCAGTCGGGTCGGTTTCTAAGCTCGGTTTATGAAATGGACTACCGAGAGATGACCCGGGAAACCTGGCGCCGGGCGCGGTCGACCTTTGACAATGTATATGAGGAATTCCGGGGCGTGATGTTGTCGGCCTGGGACAAGTTGGAGGATGACGCATGAGCCGTAAACGCAGAATGTTTGACATTGACATGCCTGCCATGGACGACATCCCGGTTGGCAAGGTTCCGGACAAGGTTCTGGAAAAGCGACGTGGTCCCATGGCGGCAGCGATTTCGGAAAACGCGGATGCGTTGCGGGATCAGCAATCGACCGAAGATTCCATCCGCGCAGAAAATGACCGCCTTGCGCATGAACTGGTTCGGTTGCGGTCCGAGGGCCTTGTGACCGAGCATGTTGCGTTGTCGGATGTTGTCACAGATAAACTCGCCCGCGACCGTAAAGCGGGGCCCGACCCCGAATTGGAAGAACTGAAGGACTCCATTCGAGATATTGGACTATCCAACCCTATTCGGCTTGAGCGACGCTCTGATGGTCGTTTCGATCTGATTCAGGGCATGCGACGCTTGTCCGCCTATCGCGCGTTGCGCGAGGATACCGGCGACGCTCGGTATGACCGAATTCCTGCCGGTATCTCTGACGCGACTGACCTGAACAGCAGCTATCGGCGCATGGTGGATGAAAACCTGATCCGCAAGGACATCTCGTTTGCAGAGATGGGGGCGCTGGCGCGGGCCTATTCCGAGGATCCGGTAAATGACTGCCCGGATGTGGACAAGGCGGTGGCGGTGCTTTTCAAGTCGGCCAGTTACACCAAACGAAGCTACATCCGGGCCTTTGCAAGCCTGTTGATGATGTTGGACAAGGTGCTGAAACACCCCAACGACATCCCGCGTAATTTGGGCGTGGAGCTCAAGCGCAAGATTGATGCGAACCCTGAATTGGTGCGTCAGGTCAGCACCGTTGTCATGAGCGAACCGGATCGGGACAGCCTGCGGGAGGTTGCACTGTTGCGCAGTTTCGTAACATCCGAGGCGGCACCCGCGCCAAAGCCGTCCACAAGCGGCCCAAGCAAGACGCGTCGTGCGAAAACAACATTTCAGGTGTCCGGGCGGGCAGGGGTCGCAAAATGCTCCGCCTCAAGCGGCCGGATCGAGTTGCGGTACGATTTGGATTTTACCCGGGTTGACCGGGCAAAGCTTGAGCAGGCCATAGCAACACTAATCGACAAATTGCAGGAAGAGGATGATCTTACCCACGGGTAAGAACTGAGCCCTACTGCCGACACGCAAGCAAAGCGCCGGGTCATAACCCTGGCGCTTTCACGTTTCTCACCCCAGCAAATCTGCTGCCGGGTTTTCGGCGATATCGACATCGTCATAATACTTTTGCGCCTGGGCCATGGAGCGGTGCAGGGACAGGCGCATGGCGGCCTGGATCGGGGCACCGTCCAGCGCGGCCTGGGTCAGGAAGCCCGAGCGCAACCCATGCGGCGAGGCAAAATCCTCTGGCAATCCCGCGAGGGCCAACCGGTGTTTGACGATCTGGTAGATCGCATCCGGGCTGAGTCGGCGTTTCAGAACCCGGTCGGATTTGGAGATCGGGCGGAACAGCGGTCCGTCGGCAATCTCGCCCACTTCAATCCAGTGCACCAGCGCCTGTGCCGCGCGGGTCTTGAGCACCAACCGCGGGGTTTCACCCTTTTGGGTGGTCTTGGTCTCCAGCAAGGAGAGCCAGACC
>NZ_WPZL01000032.1 GCF_013031245.1 Ruegeria lacuscaerulensis | reverse complement strand
TGGTTCCTCCGTTTTCTTAACCATAACGGCGGACCACTTCAGAGGGGGAGGATCAATATCTCTGCTGGTTAGCGATCTTTCCTGATTGAAGTGGTTGTAGATGGAGGAATGGACGGAGGCGAATTTCTGTAAACTTCGCATGCGCCTGAAACGTTGCATGGCGCGTTCGCGTCTTCGAAACGGCAGGTGCGAATTCTCAACGCGGTTATTCAGCCACCTGCCCGTTTGCTGTTTTTCGAGAGCACCAAGCTCTCTGAAAGCGGCTCTGTATGAGGCGAAGCGATCCGTGACGACGTTTTCTGCTTTACCGTGTCGCTTCATCAATTTCTTGAGGAATTTCAGTGCCGCCTGCTTGTTTCGGCGTTTGGTGACAACGACTTCCAGCGCCTCGCCCTCGTGATCAACAGCCCGCCAAAGATAATGCCGCTTGCCATTCACCTTCACGAAAACCTCGTCCACGTGCCACTTCCATTTAGAGAATGCGCGTAGCTGCTGAACACGCTTCCGTCTGAACTCAGCAGCAAACATCGGGCCAAACCTGTTCCACCAATATCGGACGGTTTCGTGGCTCACGTCGATGCCTCGCTCGTGTAACAGATCTTCCACGTTTCGAAGCGACAATGGGAACCGAACGTACAGCATTACAGCCAAACGAATGACCTCTGAACTGGTCTTGAAGTACTTGAATGGCGATTGTTTAATCATGCGCGAAGGCTACGAGAGCACCCTGCCCGCCTCAACCCAAGTTCTTCTGACAAGACTATCAGAACTACTCTTAGCAGCGTTCCTAAGTGAGTGTTTGGGCGGAATTGTGGCCGCCATGCGGTCAAATGCTACGACTTTTGAACCGCATGCGAACCGCTAAGGTTTCTGCGGCGAAAAATGCTAAGCCATTTATTGTGAACCATTCATTAACCACAATGAGGCATCACATATGCATGCTACAAGTTTGGAAAATTGAAGTGCTGACAGCGTCTGAAGCCAAAGATAACGTCTGCGGTTGGGTCTTGGCACATACCGCAGATGAAGCCCGTGACGTCGCGGGGGTGCAAAACGTCAAAGTCATTCGGAAACCGGATCATCTATGGGTTGCCCGCGAGAGATTGGTTTGGGAAAGGTCGGCATAGTGGTGCCCATGTATATTGATCCATTTTGTGTTTCTTCGAAACTAGATTGAGACCAACACTGATTTAAGCTTCCGTCACCTTTGTCGAGGAGCTACTTCATGAATAAAGTACCACACGCCCCTTCGTTATCGAGCGTTGAGAACATCAAGAGCTTACGCGCACGCGACAGTCCTTACTGGAACATTATAGAGTATTGTCGCCATATCGGCGTGTTGAAATTGCCGTCCGGTAGATGTCACTGGGTGGCTCGCATTCGCAGGGTCGACGGGAAATATAGCCAAACAAAGATTGGAAAAGTCGCTCCGATACACGAACTCGGCTTAGACTTTACGCAGGCATTGGCCGTTGCGAAGGGCTGGTTTAATCAACCACACATTCTCGCCATTGCCTCGCAGCCCTACCCCATCGGTGCGAACTGCAAGCTAAATTACAAGAAAACAAATGACAGCTTCACAGTTGGGGATGCAATGCACGGGTTTGTTGAATGGAAGCGTATCGCCGCCGCCAAAACCTATTTTGAAACAACGCTTTCTCTAATAAACCACCACATAATCCCTAGGCTGGGTGACGTACCTGTTACGGAGCTCAACCAATCAGTCTTTACACAATTCTGCATCGATGTTTTGGAAACTACTCCAAAAAGGGGAAAGGGGGCTCAAGTTGAAAAAGTCCGCATTGAAACCCTGGACTTCGAGCAGCTTAGAAAACGCAAAAAGACGCTCAACACAGTCATCGGGTTGCTCAGAACCGCGATTGAGATGTCTTGGGAAAACGGAGACGTTGAGAGTCAACGCTCCTGGCGAAGGCTTCGCCGAGTACCTCATGCCGACACACCACGACAGTTCTTCTTAACAAGAGCGCAAGCAAAACGTTTGATTGCTTCTTGTCGACCTGACCTTGCTGCACTGGTGCAGGCGGCGTTGTATTCTGGCTGTCGAGTGTCAGAACTCGCGAACCTAAAAGCCCGAGATGTCGGGGGTCATGTTTTTGGAATATATGTTGCTCCTTTGAAGAGTTGCCGGGGGCGCTACGTGATCCTTCCAGACGAGGGCATGTCTTTCTTTTTGGATCAAATCGACGGATTGGACGATGAGGACCGGGTGTTCAGAATGTCATCAGGGAAACCTTGGACCGGATGCCACAAGCATCTATTCAAGGACGCCGTCAGGCGAGCCGAGTTGCCTGATGGTTTTGTTTTTCATGGTCTACGTCACACCTATGCAAGTCAGTTGGTGCAAGCCGGAACGCCCCTTGCAATTGTCGCCAAACAATTGGGGCATACCAATACTGATACTGTCAGCAGAACGTATGGGCACTTGTGTAGTGAATCCATCGAATCCGAGATTTCAAACAGGTTTGCTCCGCTACGAACGTCGCGCAGTGACGCGCGCCTCGAGTCGCTCAGGGGCTCTCTTCAAGACAAGGCGGAACCTTCTTGGTCCTGGCCTTCTAAGAACCGAAGCAAAGCCACTGGAGAGCTAGTTGAGTTGTTGAAAAGGAAGGAGGACGAGTTGCGACTGCGTTAAGTCCTAATTCGGTCGTTCCTGAGGTGGAATTAAGACTATTTCGATAACCAGACAATCTCAGGTAAGTTGGCAGGCTCGGGGTCGTCCACAGGACACCTGTTAGTTCTGGCACGGTATTGAATCAAAATTGGAAACAAAATTTATGTACGACGTCGCAGAACTGAGGAACCTAGCACATATTGTACCTTAGAGCTCACTGACGCATAGCGCCATTGCCGAGGTTAGAACAGTTTACCTTTTCTTAATGGAATCGCTGCAATTTGGGCGAAATTGTGTGGACGGGAGTAAAGGTATGGATAGAAGGTTCTTGGAATGCGCCACTGACACTGAGCTAAGGCTCGAAGCCGAGGGCTTGTTTCTGACAGCACAGGCTATTCGGCAAGTAATTAACGCGTATGTTTTGGATCACACAAAATACAAAACAAATTTATTCGACGCTAAAAAACTTGAAGCCGAAACAGATTTAACCCCGCGTTAACCAATCCTCCTCGACAGTGCTGAAAACAAAAAGCGAGGGGTTTCATGAGCACCAATCACTGGTTCGTCGAGGCAATAACGGAATTGGTAGCCAACGCAAAAGCAGAAGGTTCAAAAAATACGCTATGCGGCTTGCAAACGGCTTTCGAAGTTTTTTTGGAAGAGACTGCAATCACCGAAGTGGATAAGGACAGAGTTAGAAAAATGATACGTGAAAACACGGAGCAGACAAAGGAACTTTGCTACCGACAATAGAGTGATTGGAGCGCAAAAATTCAGAATGCCCAAGTGGGAAACTCTGAAGCGAAGCACCCCAATAAAGAACTCTTGCACCGCCGAGACGAACATGAGGCTCCGACCGCACCGACACAGGGCGTTGGAGTTTCATTCGATAGTGTTGGGAGGCCCTATGCTGGTTCAAGTAACATTGGCTTAGGGTAACACGGCATTAAGCTATTCTATCCACAGCGACATGCAGTGTATTGCAAGAAACAAGCCCGCTAACACAACCGTCAATCAGGATTTCGTATACTTGCTCCATGATTTCTGCGACGACAGCGACGATACCAACGCACCTTCGGGTGAGAAGTCGGTGTTGCTTCGCTAATTGTGGACAAGAAAAGACGGCAATCAGGTGGTTTATTACGTCGGTTCTGTGTGAATCACCCAAGACGAGAAACGGGTCTTCATGGTCCATGCAAATCGCAACTTCTTCCGTTACACAAGTTGAAATTGCAACCAAGTCGTTCAAATCGCATGGCTTAGAAAGTAGCTCAATCATAACGCCCATCGCAACAACGTCGAAGAAATTCGGCGCTGGCACAATTCGGCCGAAACCGAAGGTCAACTGAGTCCCGAAATACGGCTGTTGGATCTTCCAAGCATTTTCGACTTGAGCAGTGGGTTTGGCTAACGCGGCAGCCGCATCCTGGATAGCAAAAGGGGTCGTAGTCGTGCAAAACAATTCTCGATCCTAGCTTTGATTAGTTTTACAACTTTCATAGAAGAGTCATAATGGCTAATTAACATTCAGTACTAATTGAAAATTAATTTTTCAGGTTGCCAAACTTAACAAGGATTATTGGCATTTCTCAGGAGATTGGCTGCGTTAGGCCGACGTTAACGCCTCAACACTAGAGATTCGGAAGGTGCGTCCCGGTTCTTAAAAGTAGTGAGGTGGAAATGATGAGAGCCCTGATTTCTGCATTAGGTGCAATTTTAACCGTTTCCACGGCTTCCGCAGATACGACAAAGTCGAGTTTCTTTACCAATGATTTTTTTGGAGATGGGCAAGACCGGTGGCGTTCAGCCAGTTATACACTTTTCTTCGGTTTTGAAGGTGAAAAAACTGGCGGCGTCGCACATGACTTCCGGGCTCGCGCCGAAATCATTTCCCCATGGGGTGCAAAAAGCCAACCGACAGATGATGACCGGCCCTACGTTGGATTGCTCGGATTCGGGGTTTTTGCAAACGATAGCTACGGAGAATGGCAATACAACGCTGGTGCTGAAGTCCTCTTTACAGGCGAACAGACGCACATAGCTGATTTTCAGCAAGGTTTTCACGACTTAACCGGAATTGCGGGCTACTTGCCAAATGATATGCCTCATGAGCATGTTGGCGATAGCGTGACTGGTATGGTTTCTGCCGAAATTGCAAGAGGATACGTGCTGAGCGACAGTTTTTATTTCCGGCCATTTGTCGGGGTTCAGGCTGGTTATGAAACTTTCGGGCGGGTTGGCGTTGATCTTCTCATAGATGGTTATGCCAATGCTCAACGCTACGTTCGTGACCCAATTTCAGGGTTCTTACAGCCTTCTTCACCGGAACGGGCGTCTAAGATGAACGATATGTCGTTTCTATTGGGTGCCGACTACACCTACGTCACACACAGCGACTTTTTCCCGGATTGGTCAGATGTTGAAATGACAAAATCGCGCTTCAGGGCGAGGGCCGGAGTTCAGGTCCGAATCCGAAAAGTCTCAACATTTTTTGGCCTTACCTATCTCAGTAAAGAATTCGAGTCGCAGGTCGAAAGCCAAACGATTGGTGTTCTGTCCCTCGAATTCCCGTTTTGAAATTGGAACTTAGAAAAATGTTAATCCGCGATTCTTATTCTCTTTCTGACACCGCGCAATTGATGGGTGCGACACTCTTAAACGACGGGACGAGATCAATGATTGAACAAGCGAAGAACTGCGAACACACAATGCTATTCGGAAAACAATGGATGAAATCCCTCCTGTATTGCGGTTGTACGGTGTTGGCCGTCTGCGTCGGGGGCACAGCATCAGCCAGCGATAAGTCCAGTGGCATTTTTTCAAGATTTTTTTCACCGGAAATTTGTATAGGGAAGATAGATTGGTTCGAGGTTGGGTTGTCTGACGGCAGGCTGGGAATAGAGCCGGGCTATTTCAGCGTCTACGAGCAGCTCTGTAAGCGCTGGTCGAAAAGACCGGACAAGAAGGCGTACTTTAAAGCCTACCATGAGGGTATACGGTCGTATTGCACGCCTGAAAATATTTATCAGCTAGCTCGTACCGGCGCAGTCGCAATCAGCGCGTGTGAGGATTCCTACGTCCTTCGCAAGGCCGTTCAAGATGGCTTTGCAAATCTTCTAAAGCAATAAACGAGTTACGAGAACGCGGTGTCATGTACTAACTGAAGCACGCGGCTCTAACTAAAAATTTACCAATTTGCAGAATAGTCAAATCAACAGAAGACTTTCCTCGGACTAGCCCGGCCCACGAGGTCGGGTTTTTTTTGCGTTTTGGGGTGAAGATTTAACCCGGAATCCCCATATTGTCGGCATGACACGTGCTTTGATTGTTTTGGTTCTTTTTGCCACTTCCGCCGCCGCTGGTTCCCTTCATGTGCGAGACACAGATACCATCGTTGTTGACGGTACACCTATCAGGCTGAACGGCGTAGATGCCCCCGAACTCAACACCGGATCCGGGCAGGCCGCAAAGCGCTGGATGGTCAACTACCTTCGCGGCAAGTCTATTTCCTGCGACTTGAACGGCGAACGCACCCATGACCGCTTGGTAGGGGTCTGCTTTGCCGATGGGGAGGACGTAGGGGCCACTGTAATCGCGGCAGGACACGCCCTGGACTGTCACAGGTACTCGGGTGGCCGGTACAGGCATTTGGAGACCCCAGCGGCTAAATCACGGCTCAAACGGGCTAAGTACAGCAGGTAGTATTGCAGACGCTGCGAACGGCTGGGCTAACGTTCCGCGCTGCAGCTACCGAACAGTGGACTCTTTTGCAAACTTTGGCTGTTGACGCACTTGGGTTTAGAGCATGAATGGTTTTCGATCCAAACTAGTCGAATGTTGCTTCGGCTACGTCGAGTTCAGAACCGGCATCTGGGAAGCTTCGCCTGACGAAAACGCCCGAACGTCTGCTTTTGAGCCGCTGACAGTCTCACCGAACGCCTGCGGCGAATGTCTGCTTCCCGCCCTTAAACGGTAAATACTGCGCTCATTTCCAAAGTCGCCTATGGGCTCAGTGCCGACATTCGAGAGTTCACAATTAGGAGCCAATGGCGGCGTTGCGGACTTTGCCGTCATTGGATTTTCAACCTTCGCTGACGCAGCATTTGTTCGCGTCTGCGGCATGATTAGTGTTGACGCGCGGAGCAAGTCGTCATTCCGGTCATTCTATGATTCTCCAGTTGTGTAAACTACCAGTGTGGCAACAATGAAAATAGCCAAAAACACTAAGGGCGTGATTGCCCAATGAATAAAGCCGATTCTCGCAAGCTTTATGTGCGCTTCCCTAAGTGGGTCGTCCTTTTTTCTTCGGTATGCCGAAAATAGATTGTACGTGTTAAGATTTATCTTTTGTCCGCTTTCTCTGAGATTTTTAAACTCGTCTCTTCGAGAAATTCTCCAGAACGAAAAAAATACCATAGGTAAGACCATGGCAGCAGAAAAGTTAACTATGAAATGATAAGCGCTTCCCATTTTCTTCTCACTTCTTGATAACCGATTTCATAAAATCTGCCTTGGTCATAAGCCTATCCTGACCAGCAACATTGGCCCCATAAAGTGAATATTTTGAAGTCAAAATTGCCTTCCATGTAACCACCCGCTTCTTCAGTGGTCACGAAGGCCCAGCTGACCCAGGCGAACGGTCCATTGTTGTTCCGATACAGCCGAAACTGATTAAATGAATTGCGGGAAGAACCATCGCCATGAACTTTGTAGAAGCATGTTCAACCAAGTCAAAATTGCAATCTAAACTATTGCCGCAATCAGTGCTTGAAACGCTCTAGTGTGTCAACACCATTGCAATTAAACCAGCCCTTACGAACAGGTCGAAAGGGTTGGCTTCGATCAATGATGTCGTTCTGCGAAAGCTAAGTTTGTCCGCGACTTGATCCTTGAGCGTTTCGTTCCCGCTGCGGTTCGCATGAACGGCCGGTTTTCCTGCTGCGCAGCGGCGTAGCAATTTACGCTATTGCAGCAATTTCGGCGCTAAAATCAGTGAAAAAGACGGTAAAATCCCACGTTCTAATCACTCCGCTGTGGTCCTTTTGCCTTTTTGCCCCTGGTTTCCAAAATGTTTGAATTGCGGATGCATAAGGAAAGCTGAACCGCCGGTATACAGGTTTGAGGCCCTAAAGATTGAACCACCCCCACCCCCCTTTAGGTTTGATCTCTGTGAGAATGAAGCGGGGCGGCGGGTCTAAGCTAAAGGGGGCCTTGAAGATTAACCGGCCCCTCCCGCCATTTTTTTTGGGAGAGAGAAAGGAAAAGTTGGGCCGTCGGTTCCCACCCAGAACAATTTTCGGGGCACTGGGACCATTGGAACGGGCCGCGCAACCTTAACAAAACTTAACATATCCGTTGCAGTTTGAGGGGTAATGCTTCTGATTCCGGGATCTGGCGTAATACCAACAAATACCTACCGACCCACCAGTAAAAAAACGGGGGATAAATCAGGGGATGCAGAAAGACGTCACGAGTAACGTAATTCTTTTCAGTATGTTGGGGAAAAATTTGGTGCCCAGGAGAGGACTCGAACCTCCACGTCCATACGGACACTAGCACCTGAAGCTAGCGCGTCTACCAATTCCGCCACCTGGGCAGGTGTCGTGGAGGGGCGTTTAAGCCTACTGGCGGGGGGCGTCAACTAGATTCGAGAAGTTTATTGAAAGTTTTTTGGCCTCGACTGGAAAGTTCTTTGATCCCTCGGAATCTTTCCCAACTGCGCGGCGTTATTGCGCCTTGTTTGCCGGGGCTTTGGGCGGTAGATCGGATCAGGACCCATCAGCAGGAGCCCTCTCATGTCCAAAATGGTCACGATTTATGGCGGATCGGGATTTGTCGGTCGGTATGTCGCACGGCGCATGGCGAACGAAGGGTGGCGCGTGCGGGTCGCGGTGCGGCGCCCGAACGAGGCGATGTTCGTCAAGCCGTATGGCGTTGTCGGTCAGGTCGAGCCCATCCTGTGTAATATTCGCGATGATGCCTCGGTTGCTGCGGCCATGCACGGGGCAGACGCGGTTGTGAATTGCGTGGGTGTTCTGAACGAACTGGGCAAGAATGAGTTCGATACGGTGCAGGCCGAAGGGGCGGGACGGATTGCCCGTCTTGCCGCCAAACAGGGGATTGCTCGGATGGTACACATCTCGGCGATCAGTGCGGATGCCAATTCCGACAGTGAATATTCCCGCACAAAGGCGCATGGCGAAGCTGGCGTTTTGGCCCATATGCCGAATGCGGTGATCCTGCGGCCGTCCATCATTTTCGGAACCGAGGACCAGTTCTTTAACCGCTTTGCCGGCATGACCCGGATGGGGCCATTCCTGCCTTTGGTGGGCGCAGAGACCAGATTCCAGCCGGTTTATGTGGATGACGTTGCCAAGGCCGCCGTTCAGGGCGTTCTGGGTCAGGCAGAGGCCGGTGTGTATGAGCTGGGCGGGCCAGAGGTGAAGACTTTTCGTGCGCTGATGCAACAGATGCTTGAGGTGATCCATCGCCGCCGTATCATCCTCGGGATGCCCTTCTTCGCGGCCCGGATCATGGCGGGCGTGCTGGATATCGTGAAGTTCGTCAGCTTTCAGCTGTTCCCGAACCACATTCTGACCCGCGACCAGCTGAAGAACCTGCGCCGCGACAATGTGGTGACCGAAGGGGCCAGGGGTTTTGCCGAATTGGGGATCGAGCCCGCAACGCTGGAATCGGTGCTGCCGGACTACCTGTGGAAGTTCCGCCCTGCAGGGCAGTATGACGACATTCAGAACTCCGCCAGCAATCTGCGGATGTGATCTAGCTGTAAGCGATGACCAGCAGGATGGCGCCTAGAATCACGCGATAAATGACATAGGGTGTGAAGCTGACACTGCGCAGCAGGCGCATCATCAGTGTCAAGGCGAGCAGGGCTGAGACAAAGGCAAAACAGGCAGCGATCGCGCCGTCTTTGGCCAGCTGGGCGTCCGCCTCACGGATCACATTTGTGGACAGCAGAACGCCAGAGGCTAAGATCGTTGGAATTGACATCAGCATCGCGATCCGCGCGCCATCTTCCCGGCTATACCCTAGTTGCCGTGCGCCTGTGATGGTGATGCCGGACCGAGAGGTTCCCGGAATCAGCGCCAGAACCTGCCACAACCCCATGATGAACGCGTCGCGCAGACCCCAATCGTCGGCGGACTTGGTTTGCGGGCCTTTCTGGTCCATCCAGTACAGCACCAAACCAAAACCCAGCATCGTCCAGCCAATCACCGCCATTGATCGCAAGGAGTCGCTAAGACCGGTCTTGAACAAAATGGCTCCGACGATGACAGTTGGTATGGTGGCGATGATCAGTCCCATCGCTAGGCGCGCCTGCGGGGTGTCGACACGACCGGTCAAAGCGCGGGGCAGACCAGCGATGGCTTGTTTTACGTCCGACCAGAAATACAGAATCACCGCGCCTAAGGTGCCGACGTGCACCGCGACGTCGATGGCCAGGCCCTGATCGTCCATTCCGGTCAGGCTGGGCAGAAGGATCAGATGGCCTGACGAAGAGATCGGCAAAAATTCGGTGATACCCTGAATAATCGCCGCGAGAATCAACTGAAAAAAACTCATCTGCCCTGCCGTGCTGCCGTCACGTGTTAATTGCGCTCAATGGGTATAAGTGTGGTATCGAAAAGGAAAGTGCGCAAATAGGTCCGATACGGAACTAAAAACATGTAAATTTTCTGAACAGTTGGCGGTTTGGACTGAATTTTTTCAAAATAGGTCAGGATATGTGACTTTTCATCTGGCTGTGCATCCCTTAAAGAAGCTCGACCAAGCCAATTCATGGAGTCTGACCCGTGGCCAAGCAACCGATGCTGAAATTTGTGCAGATCGACCGCGTCATGCCGGAAAAGCGTGCCGCCAATGACCGCAAGGAAGACTTTGAAGAAATCTACGCCGAGTTTGCGGCCGAAAAAGCTGCCGAACAGGCCAGCCGCTGTAGCCAATGTGGCGTTCCCTACTGTCAATCGCACTGCCCGCTGCACAACAACATTCCAGACTGGCTGCGTCTGACAGCGACGGGCCGTCTGGAAGAGGCCTATCAGACCAGTCAGGCCACAAACACCTTCCCGGAAATATGCGGCCGCATCTGCCCGCAGGATCGTCTGTGTGAAGGTAACTGTGTTATCGAACAATCCGGCCACGGCACTGTCACGATCGGCACAATCGAGAAATACATCACCGACACCGCTTGGGACAAAGGTTGGGTCAAACCCGCCGAACCGGGTGCCGAGCGCAGCGAGAGTGTTGGTATCATCGGGGGTGGCCCCGGTGGGCTGGCCGCCGCGGACATGCTGCGCCGCGCGGGAATTCAGGTGACGGTCTACGATCGTTACGACCGCGCGGGTGGCCTGCTGATGTATGGTATTCCGGGCTTCAAGCTGGAAAAGGATATCGTGCAGCGCCGCAATGAACTGCTGGCCGATGGCGGTGTCGAGTTTGTTCTGAACTGCGACGTGGATGCCGCAAAGTTCGAAGAAATTCGGGCCAGGCATGATGCGGTGATCATCGCGACCGGCGTCTACAAGTCCCGCGATCTGTCCATGCCGGGCAGTGGTCTGAACGGCATCGAAAAAGCCATCGACTTCCTGACCGCCTCGAACCGCAAGAGCTTTGGTGACGAAGTTGAGGACTTCGACAATGGTCGCCTGAACGCCGACGGTAAGAAGGTTGTTGTCATCGGCGGCGGTGACACCGCGATGGACTGCGTGCGCACCTCAATCCGTCAGGGCGCAACCTCGGTCAAATGTCTGTACCGTCGTGACCGCGCCAACATGCCGGGTTCGCAGCGCGAAACACAAAACGCTGAGGAAGAAGGCGTGGTGTTTGAATGGCTCAGCGCGCCCAAAGGTTTTACCGGTGACGACAAGGTCTCGGGCGTGATGGTGCAGAAGATGCGCCTGGGTCAGCCTGACGCCTCGGGTCGACAGGCCCCTGAGGTCATTGAGGGTGCGGATTACGTGGAAGAGGCTGATCTGGTCATCAAGGCATTGGGGTTCGAGCCCGAAGACCTGCCAACTCTGTTTGGCCAACCCGACCTGCCCGTGACCCGCTGGGGCACCGTCAAGGCGGCGTTCGAGACCGGTGAGACCGAGATGGACGGCGTTTATGCCATCGGTGACATCGTGCGCGGTGCGTCCCTGGTGGTCTGGGCGATCCGTGACGGGCGCGACTGTGCCGACGCAATCATCGACCGGTTCAACAGCAAGGCTGCCGTCGCAGCCGAGTAACCCAACAGCCCAGCGACAGGAGGGGTAGCAATGCCCGAATTGCAAGGCCAATGCATGTGCGGCGCGGTCACGGTGACCGCCACGCCTGCGCGTGATGCGCTGGGCGCCTGTCATTGCGACCAATGCCGCCGTTGGACCAGCAGCGCCTATGTCAGTTTTCCGGCCGAGGAAGGATACGCGGCACTGGGACCTGTGCGGACCTTTACCTCGTCCGACTGGGCCGAGCGCGCCTTTTGCTCCGAGTGCGGCTCGGCGCTGTGGTATCGCATCACGCTGCCGGGTGAGATGCACGGCCAGACACAAATGGCCGCTGGCCTGTTTGAAAATGCCGGCGGCGGCACGCTGAAACTTGAACTCTATATCGACAAAAAGCCCGAGGGTTACGTGTTCGAAGGTGAACGCAGGCAGATGACCAAAGCCGAGGTCGAATCCATGTACGCCCAACCGGAAGAAGGAGACAGCCAATGACCAAATACGATGCCGATTGGGTGAAGGCCGAAGAAGCCAAACGCCAGTGGATGGCGGAAAACGGTCTCTATTCCGAGGAAGAAGAGCATTCTTCCTGCGGTGTGGGTCTTGTTGTCTCGGTCGATGGCAAAGCGTCGCGCAAGGTTGTCGACGCCGGTATCGACGCGCTGAAGGCGATCTGGCACCGCGGCGCGGTGGATGCCGACGGTAAGACCGGTGACGGCGCGGGTATCCATGTGCAGATCCCGGTTCCTTTCTTTTACGACCAGATCCGCAGGACCGGGCACGAGCCCAACCTGGATGAGCTGATCGCGGTTGGTCAGGTCTTTCTGCCCCGCACCGATTTCGGCGCGCAGGAGCAATGCCGGACCATCGTTGAAACCGAGGTTCTGCGGATGGGCTATTACATCTATGGCTGGCGCCACGTGCCTGTTGATGTGACCTGCCTGGGTGAAAAGGCCAACGCGACCCGGCCTGAGATCGAGCAGATTCTGATCTCAAACTCGAAAGGCGTGGACGAAGAAACGTTTGAGCGTGAGCTGTACGTCATCCGCCGACGCATCGAAAAGGCTGCGATGGCGGCCGGTATTTCCGGCCTGTATCTGGCTTCGCTATCCTGCCGTTCGATCATCTACAAGGGCATGATGCTGGCCGAGCAGGTGGCGGTGTTCTACCCCGACCTGATGGACGAACGGTTCGAGTCCGCGTTTGCCATCTACCATCAGCGCTATTCGACCAACACCTTCCCGCAATGGTGGCTGGCCCAGCCGTTCCGTATGTTGGCTCATAACGGTGAGATCAACACGCTGAAAGGCAACATCAACTGGATGAAGAGCCATGAAATTCGCATGGCCAGCGGCACCTTTGGTGACCATGCCGAGGATATCAAGCCGATTATCGCCAGCGGATCGTCGGATTCGGCAGCATTAGACTCGGTTTTCGAGGTTCTGGTGCGGGCAGGCCGCTCGGCCCCGATGGCGAAAACCATGCTAGTGCCGGAAAGCTGGTCCAAGCAGGCGGTGGAACTGCCGCAGGCTTGGCGCGATATGTATTCCTACTGCAACTCAGTGATGGAACCGTGGGATGGTCCCGCTGCTCTGGCGATGACCGATGGCCGTTGGGTCTGTGCAGGTCTCGATCGCAACGGGTTGCGCCCGATGCGGTATGTGGTGACGGGCGACGGTCTGGTAATCGCGGGCTCTGAGGCCGGCATGGTGCCGATCGATGAGGCCAGCGTGACCGAAAAGGGCGCACTGGGTCCTGGACAAATGCTGGCCGTCGACATGAAGAAGGGTAAGCTCTACCGCGACAAGCAGATCAAGAACAAGCTGGCGCGCGCGCTGCCGTTTGGCGAGTGGGTCGGTAAGATCAATGATCTGGACACAACGCTGGGAAGTATAAGCGAACGGACGCTGTTCTCTGGTGAAGAATTGCGCAAGCGCCAGATTGCCGCCGGATACTCGGTCGAAGAATTGGAACAGATCCTTGCGCCTATGGCCGAGGATGGCAAAGAAGCCTTGGCCTCGATGGGGGATGACACACCCTCGGCCGTGCTGTCGAAACAGTATCGCCCGCTCAGCCATTTCTTCCGTCAAAATTTCAGCCAGGTGACCAACCCGCCCATCGACAGCCTGCGCGAGTACCGCGTGATGTCGCTGAAAACCAGGTTTGGTAACCTCAAGAACGTGCTGGACGAAGACAGCAGCCAGACCGAAATCATTGTTCTGGAAAGCCCCTTCGTCGGCAACGCACAGTGGGAGATTCTGGTCGAGAACTTCAACGCCACGCTGGTCGAGATCGATTGTAGTTTTGACCCGGGCGCGGGCAATCTGGACGTCGCTCTGGCCCGTATTCGGGCCGAGGCCGAAGAAGCCGTGCGCTCGGGCGCGGGGCATCTGGTGCTGACCGATCAGTATTCGGGGCCGGACAAGGTGGCAATGCCGATGATTCTGGCCACCAGCGCGGTGCACAGTCATCTGACCCGTCAGGGTCTGCGGACGTTCTGTTCGCTCAACGTGCGTTCGGCGGAATGTATCGATCCGCACTACTTCGCTGTGCTGATCGGCTGTGGCGCGACCGTTGTAAACGCCTATCTGGCCGAGGATTCGCTGGCCGACCGCATCGAACGCGGTCTTTTGGATGGCACGCTGACCGAGAATGTAGCCCGTTATCGCGAGGCTATTGATCAGGGCCTTCTCAAGATCATGGCCAAAATGGGAATTTCGGTGATCTCGTCCTATCGCGGCGGTCTGAACTTTGAGGCCGTCGGCCTCAGCCGCGCCATGGTAGCTGAATATTTCCCGGGCATGACCAGCCGTATCTCGGGTATCGGCATACACGGTATTCGGGTCAAAGCCGAAGAAATCCACGCTAAGGGCTGGACTTCGGGTCTGGACGTGCTGCCCATCGGTGGCTTCTACAAGGCGCGCAAGTCCGGTGAGACCCACGCGTGGGAAGCGACCTCGATGCATATGATGCAAATGGCCTGTAACCGCGCCTCATATGAGCTGTGGAAACAGTATTCGGCCAAGATGCAGTCGAGCCCGCCGATCCATCTGCGTGACCTGATGGATTTCAAATCCGTGGGCAAGCCGATCCCGATTGAAGAGGTCGAATCGATCACATCGATCCGCAAGCGCTTTGTTACGCCGGGCATGTCGCTGGGCGCGCTGAGCCCTGAGGCGCACAAGACGCTGAACGTGGCGATGAACCGGATCGGTGCCAAGTCGGACTCGGGTGAGGGTGGTGAAGACCCGGCCCATTTTGTGCCGGAACCCAATGGTGATAACCCGTCGGCCAAGATCAAACAGGTCGCCTCCGGCCGGTTCGGTGTGACCGCCGAATACCTGAACGAATGTGAGGAGCTCGAGATCAAGGTCGCGCAGGGTGCGAAGCCCGGTGAAGGCGGTCAGCTTCCGGGTATGAAGGTCACCGACCTGATCGCGCGTCTGCGCCATTCCACCAAAGGCGTCACCCTGATCTCGCCGCCGCCGCACCACGACATCTACTCGATCGAGGATCTGGCGCAACTGATCTATGACCTGAAACAGATCAACCCGCGCTGCAAGGTGACGGTGAAACTGGTGGCGTCCTCGGGCGTTGGTACGATTGCTGCCGGCGTGGCCAAAGCCAAGGCGGATGTGATCCTGATCTCGGGCCACAATGGCGGCACCGGTGCTTCGCCCGCGACCAGCATCAAATATGCGGGTCTGCCGTGGGAAATGGGCCTGACCGAGGCGCATCAGGTTCTCGCGATGAACAATCTGCGGGATCGCGTGACCCTGCGGACCGACGGTGGCCTACGCACGGGTCGCGATATCGTCATGGCCGCGATGATGGGGGCCGAGGAATACGGCATCGGCACCGCCGCCCTGATCGCGATGGGCTGTATCATGGTGCGTCAGTGCCAGTCGAACACCTGCCCGGTCGGTGTTTGTACGCAGGATGAGAGCCTGCGCGCCAAATTTACCGGCAACGCGGACAAGGTGGTGAACCTGATCACTTTCTACGCGCAGGAAGTGCGCGAGGTTTTGGCCAGCATCGGGGCCCGCTCGGTGGATGAGATCATCGGCCGCGCGGACCTGCTGGCGCAGGTCAGCCGTGGCTCGGCGCATCTGGACGATCTGGACCTCAACCCGCTGCTAATCACCGTCGATGGCGCACATGACATCGTATACAACCGCGATAGAGAGCGTAATGCCGTGCCGGATACGCTGGATGCCGAAATCGTCCGCGATGCGGCCCGGTTCCTGAAGGATGGCGAGAAAATGCAGCTGTCCTACGCGATCCAGAACACGCACCGGACCGTTGGTACCCGCGTTTCCAGCCATATCGTGCAGAATTTCGGAATGCGGAACACGTTCCAGTCCGACCACCTGCATGTGAAGCTGCAAGGTTCCGCCGGTCAGTCGCTGGGCGCCTTTGCCGCGCCGGGTCTGAAACTGGAAGTGTCCGGTGACGCCAACGACTATGTCGGCAAGGGTCTGTCGGGCGGCATGATCGTCGTGCGCCCGCCGCAGATCAGCCCTCTGAAGGCGGATGACAACACCATCATCGGCAACACCGTCCTGTACGGTGCCACCGATGGCTACCTGTTCGCCGCTGGGCGCGCCGGTGAGCGGTTCGCGGTACGGAACTCGGGCGCCAAGGTGGTGATCGAAGGATGTGGCTCGAACGGGTGTGAATACATGACCGGCGGTGTTGCGGTGATCCTGGGCGATATCGGTGCGAATTTTGGCGCGGGGATGACGGGCGGAATGGCCTATCTGTACGATCCCGAAGGTAAGGCGCAGCAGCTGATGAACATGGAAACGCTGGTGACCTGCCCGGTGACCGTCGACCATTGGGAAGAGCAGCTGAAATCGATGATCGAAACCCATCAGGCGGAAACCTTCAGCCGCAAGGCCGCAGACATACTGCAACATTGGGATGTTGAGAAATCCAATTTCCTGCAAGTCTGCCCGAAAGAGATGCTGAACAAGCTCAGCCATCCTCTGACCGCCGAAGCGACGGCTGTTCCAGCGGAATAAGCCGGGCAACAGGCCCTGATCAAAAAACCCGCGTGTCGCAAGAAACACGCGGGTTTTATCTATTTTGGGGCAAATTTCTCGTATTTATTGCGTTTTTGCACCGAGCGGGCCTAGCTATGGCCATAGTTTCTTCGGGATTTGCAGGCAAACTGCGTCCCAGTGTGACGAGTAGGCAGGAGCAGGCGCATGCCCACGACATATACAGACCAGTTCTTTATCCTGGACCCGGCCAATCCCGGCGCCAATGGTACAGCCCCGGGCACAGCCCTTACGTTTCAGAACCTCGACATCGTGGATCACAACGACGACGATCTGATCAACCGGCTGGACCCACCCGGAGGTGGAACCGGCGACTCGGTCGATGGCTCTGACATCACCGCTTCGTATTTCAACGATGTGGTCACCATCCAGCTGCCGGGCGGCGCTCAGGTCACCTATACCGGCGTGACGTTCTATCTTGCCGACGGGCGTGAGGTGTTTACACCCACCGATGGCCAGGTTCTGCAAAACGGAACCTTTATCAGCTCGTCGGTCACGGATTTCAGCGATACCGGGGCGTCCTTCGGCTCGGTCGATATCGACAATGGCGATCTGGGCCCGCCCTGCTTTACACCCGGAACCCTGATCGATACGCCCGATGGTCCACGCCGGGTTGAGGAACTGAAGCCCGGCGATTTGATCACCACCGCAGATCATGGTGCGCAACCTTTGCTCTGGGTTGGCCGAACCGTCGTCGAGGCTCAAGGCAAGCTGGCCCCGATCCGGTTTGAGGCCGGAGTTTTGGGGCTGGATCACCCGCTCACGGTTTCGCCACAGCACCGGATGCTGGTTGAAGACTGGCGTGCGCTCTACCTGTTTGGTCATTCCGAGGTGTTGATCGCGGCCCACTGCCTGGTCAATGGCGATACGGTCACACGCGTTGAAGGCGGCGAGGTCGAATATATTCACCTACTGTTTTCGCGGCACGAGATCGTGATCGCCAACGGCGCGAAAAGCGAAAGCTACTATCCCGGTCACGCGATTTCGCAGGCGGATCAGGACACGCAGGAGGAAGTGCTGCGCCTGTTCCCTGAACTGCGGGCCCGCAATCCGGAACTGCCGGAAACCGCGCGCCCCGTAGTCCGCCCGCGCGAGGCGCGCGCGCTGGCAATATAAACCGTTCCAAACCCGTCCGCCGCGTCGTATAGCAACAACATGGCAAATAAAGCAGCGCGCAAGTCGAGCAGAAAAAAAAGCAAGGCGTCGAAGGCTAAGAAACAAACATCCTTGCGGATTCGCCGTTGGGTGAGTCGCGCCGTATTGGGTGCAGTCGCCTTTGTCGTGGGGATGGTGATGCTGTTTTCGGTGATAAACCCGCCAGTGACTCATACCATCTGGTCCGAATGGCGTCGGTTGGGCAAGGTTGAGCGGGACTGGGTGCCTATCGAAGATATGTCGCCAATCATGGCCCGATCTGTCGTTGCGGCTGAGGATGCCAATTTCTGTCTGCATTGGGGGTTCGACGTCGAAGCCATCCGGGATGCGCTGGAAGATGGCGGTTCGCGGGGAGCGTCGACAATCACGCAGCAGGTGGTGAAGAACGTCTTCTTGTGGCAGGGCCGCAGCTGGGTACGCAAGGCGCTGGAGACCTCGATCACCCCGGTTGTCGAGATTTTCTGGAGCAAACAGCGCATTCTCGAGGTCTATCTGAACGTCGCCGAAACTGGCACCGGCCTGTTCGGGGTCGAAGCAGCCGCGCGAAGCAACTTCAACGTCAGCGCTGCGCAACTGTCGCCCGCACAGGCCGCGCGGATCGCGGCCATACTGCCGTCTCCGCGCAACCGGTCGATCACGGACCCGTCGGTTTTCACACGCAGGCGGGCATCGGCGATTCTGGAAGGTGCGGCCACCATCCGCGCAGATGGTCGCGCGGATTGTTTCGAGGATTGAAACCCAACACCCCTCAAGGCTAAAGCTGGGGTGTATTCACTGGTTCGATTGGAAGCCCATGGCGCGTCTGTTTCATGTTCCCCTGTCCCCTTACTGCCGCAAGGTCCGTCTGTCGCTGGCGGAAAAGAAGATCGAGGTTGAGCTGGTAGAAGAGCGATACTGGGAAAAAGACCCGGATTTCCTGCGCCGTAACCCGGCGGGCAAAGTACCTGTTTTGCGACTTGACGGGCAGATCATGTCGGAAAGCGCGGCCATTTGTGAGTACATCGAGGAAACCCGCCCCGAGCCGCCGCTGATGCCGAAAACGCCCGAAGCCCGGTACGAAGTGCGGCGTCTGGTGGGCTGGTTCGATGACAAGTTCCACCACGAGGTCACGTCGAAACTGCTGTATGAGCGGGTGAACAAAAAGGTGACAGGCGAGGGCTATCCTGACAGCAAAAACGTCAAGGAAGGCGCGCGTGCGATCAAGTACCATCTGGATTACATGGCGTGGCTGCTGGATCACCGCCGTTGGCTGGCGGGGGACCAGATGACCCTGGCCGATTTCGCCGCCGCCGCTCATTTGTCGGCATTGGACTATATCTCTGACGTGGATTGGAACCGCTCTCAGGCGGTCAAGGATTGGTACGCCAAGATCAAGTCGCGCCCGGCGTTCCGGTCGATTCTGGCGGATCAGGTGCCGGGCTTCCGCCCACCTGCTCATTACGCCGACCTGGATTTCTGATAAGCTGGCGATGGGGCCATCTGCCCGCTTTTGGCCCATTGGTCCATTTCACCCTGGGGTACTTTAGCCAGATGACGAGCGTATCGGTTTTAAAAGACAGGCTGGTTGCGCAGGCGCTGAGCGAAGGGTTTGTGTCCTGCCGTATTTGCAGAACCTGGGATGTTCCCGAGGTGCCGGCCCGTTTGGATGCATTCCTGCAGGCCGGATACCACGGCCAGATGGGATGGATGGCAGAGCGAACGCATTGGCGAGGCGACCCGGCGGCACTGTGGCCCGAGGCGCAATCGGTGATCATGCTGGCCGAGAGCTATACGCCAGAGCATGATCCAACCGAGGTTTTGGATCACCCCGAGAACGCTGCGATTTCCGTCTATGCCCGGAACAAGGATTATCATGATCTGGTCAAGAAACGGCTGAAGCGCTTGGCGCGATGGCTGATTGCCGAAGCCGGAGGTGAAGTGAAGGTGTTTGTCGACACGGCGCCAGTTCCGGAAAAAGCGTTGGGTCATGCCGCGGGATTAGGATGGCAGGGAAAACACACCAACCTTGTCAGTCGGGACTGGGGCAATTGGGCCTTTTTAGGCTCTGTTTTTACGACTTTGGACCTGCCCGCGGACATGGCCGAAACGGATCATTGCGGCAATTGCCAGGCTTGTCTGGATTCCTGCCCGACGGATGCGTTTCCTGCGCCGTACCAGTTGGACGCGCGGCGGTGTATTTCCTACCTGACCATCGAACACAAAGGTCCGATCGAAGAAGATTTGCGCGGCAAGCTAGGCAACCGGATTTACGGGTGCGACGATTGTCTGGCGGCCTGTCCGTGGAACAAATTCGCTGTTGCGGCCAGCGATGTCCGCTATGCCGCGCGGGAAGACCTGAAAGCGCCGCCTTTGGCAGAACTGGCCGTGCTGGATGATGCGGCTTTCCGGGCAAAGTTCTCCGGCTCACCCATCAAACGGATCGGGCGGGACCGGTTTGTGCGCAATGTGCTCTACGCCATTGGTAACTCGGGTTCAGCCAATTTGCGCCCCGTCGCGCAAGGTTTGACGGAGGACCCTGATCCAACCGTGGCCGATGCGGCGCGCTGGGCGGTGAAACGTTTGTCATAAGTGCCGCAAACAGGCTGGACGTGTCGGTCCAAACCGCTACACCCATCTGCAGCGAACAGGAAGGAGATCCCGATGGTGCTGGCTTTGGGGGTGGATACGGGCGGAACCTATACCGATGCGGTATTGATCCGGAATGAGAACGAGGTGATCGCCTCGGCCAAGTCCCTGACCACACGGGCCGATCTGGCCGTTGGGGTAGGCAAGGCGATTTCCGCCGTTCTGGATCAGGCGCAGGTTTCGCCGGATCAGATCTCGATGGCGTCGCTGTCAACCACACTGGCCACCAACGCTCTTGTCGAGGGGCAGGGTGGGCGCGTTGCGCTGATTTATATCGGGTTCAAGGACAGCGATCTGGATAAGCATGGGTTGAAGGATGCGCTGAATGGCGACCCGGCCCTGGTCATTGCGGGTGGCCACAGCCATTCGGGAGGCGAAGCTGTGCCACTTGATGTTACAGCGCTTGAGGCCTTTTTAGACTCTCATAAAGGAATTTCTGGCTTTGCGGTGGCCGCCCAGTTTGCGACCCGAAATCCGGCGCATGAATTGGAAGCAGCGCGGATCATCACGGAAAAAACCGGGGCGCCCGTGACGTGTTCGCACCAGTTGTCCGCCAAGCTCAACGGTCCGAAGCGCGCAGTGACGGCCGTTCTGAACGCGCGGCTGATCGGTATGATCGACCGTCTGATCGGGCGCGCGCAGGACCGGTTGCTGGAACTGGGCATCACCGCACCGATGATGGTTGTGCGCGGCGATGGCGCGCTGATGAGCGCCGAGCAGGCGCGCGAGCGGCCGATTGAGACAATTCTCAGCGGTCCGGCGGCCTCAATCGTAGGGGCAAGCTGGTTGACGGAGGCTGAGAACGCTCTGGTGTCGGATATCGGCGGCACGACCACCGATGTGGCGCTGATCCGGGACGGCAAGCCTGCGATTGACCCGGCGGGGGCGCGGGTCGGGGGCTTCCGAACCATGGTTGAGGCTGTGGCGATGCGCACCCACGGTTTGGGCGGCGACAGTCAGGTGCATGTGATCACCGAAGGTTTGGGCGGCGGCGTGTTTCTGGGCCCGAGGCGAGTTTTGCCGGTCTCTCTGATCGCCTCGGAAGCCCCCGAGGTCGTGCATGACGTTCTGGAAAAGCAGTTGCGCTCAACGACCGTGGGGGAACACGACACGCGATTCGCCCGCCGTGTACCCGGTATTCATGCCGAAGGCCTGGGCGGACGGGAAGAAGACTTGCTTGCGCGGCTAGGTGACCGGGTCCTGCCGCTCAGTGAAATGCTGCGCACCCGGATGGAAAGCGGCGCCCTGACTCGCCTGGTGGATCGCGGTATCGTTCAGGTCTCGGGGGTGACACCGTCCGACGCCAGCCATGTTCTGGGGCGGTTGGATACCTGGGACGCAGAGGCCGCACGCAAGGCGCTGGAACTGGTCGCGCGTAAGCGTGTTGGGACCGGTGATATGCTGGCCGGATCGCCAGAGGTTTTGGCGCAAATGATCGTGGATCAGCTGACCGAACAGACCGCTTTGACATTGTTAGAGACTGCTTTTGCGGAAGAAGCCTATGACTTCGGTGTTCCATCGGCTGATCTTGCCCGTAATGTCCTGACGCAAAAGGGCTTGTCACGGCATCGCGGTCTGCTGGCGCTGGATACCGCTTTGAATGTGGATGTAGTTGGGCTGGGTGCTTCTGCCCCCAGCTATTATCCGGCGGTGGGTGAACGGTTGCATTGCCGCATGATCCTGCCGGAACACACAGGTGTGGCAAATGCGATTGGCGCAGTGGTTGGGCGTCTGACCCTGCGCAGATCTGGAACAGTGACGTCGCCGGCGGAAGGTCGCTACAGGGTGCATCTGGAAGGCGGTCCGCAGGATTTCAGCGAATCCGACAAAGCGCTGGCCCTGCTGGAAGCCGTGCTGCGGGATCAGGCCGAGGGTGCCGTGCGGGACGCCGGGGCCGAGGATATCAGAGTCATTGTTGACCGTGATATCCGCACCGCCCGCGTTGAGGCGCAGGAGGTGTTTGTTGAGGCGATGGTCACGGTTGAGGCCAGCGGTCGGCCAAGGGTGGCGTCGGGCTAGCCCCCTTTTTCAAGAGGGCCGCTCCGTTCACTCAGCCGCGTCACGCTTGGGAAGAACCCAGCCCTGGCGCGGGAAGTGGCAGGTATAGCCGTTTGGAATACGCTCAAGATAATCCTGATGCTCCGGTTCGGCCTCCCAGAAATCGCCAACAGGTTCGACCTCGGTCACGACCTTGCCGGGCCAGAGACCGCTGGCGTTCACATCGGCAATCGTGTCCAGAGCCATTTGTTTCTGGTCTTCATCCACGTAGTAGATGGCCGAGCGATAGCTCATACCCATATCGTTGCCCTGCCGGTTGACCGTGGTCGGGTCGTGGATCTGAAAGAAAAACTCCAGCAGGTCGCGATAGGCGATGGTCGAAGGGTCGAACCAGATTTCGATCCCTTCGGCATGGGTTCCATGGTTGCGATAGGTGGCGTTGGGCACGTCACCGCCGGTATAGCCAACACGGGTGCGGTTGACGCCCGGCAGCTTTCGGATCAGGTCCTGCATGCCCCAGAAGCAGCCACCGGCAAGAACAGCGCGTTGTTCGGTCATTGAACTTCCTCCACATGGATCAGGTATTCGCCATAGCCCTCGGCTTCCATATCGTCGCGATGGATGAACCGCAGCGCGGCTGAGTTGATGCAATAGCGCAGCCCGCCATGTTCGCGCGGCCCGTCCGGGAATACATGCCCCAGATGACTGTCGCCGTGTTTTGAACGGACTTCGGTGCGGATCATACCATGGGTGGCGTCGTGAAACTCTTCCACATGTTCATGAATGATCGGCTTGGTGAAGCTGGGCCAGCCGCAGCCGGATTCGTATTTGTGGGTCGAGGCGAACAGTGGCTCGCCCGAGACGATGTCCACATAAATCCCCGGTTCCTTGTTGTTCAGGTGTTTCCCGGTGCCCGGGCGTTCGGTGCCGCTGCGCTGAGTGACGTGGAACTCTTCGGGCGACAGGGCAGCGATGGCTTCGGGGGATTTGGTGAATCGGGTCATGGGTCCTCCGGATGTGTTGGCATTGGTCCAATAAATGGGGTTTGCGAAGTGAAAGCAAAGGGGTGTTTCACTGATCTCGCGCGCTCGTGCAGCGATCAACCCGGTTTGACCACTGGTTGCCGGGCAAGTTGAACGGCCAGAATGCCCAGAGTGGTGATCCCCACACCAACCGCATCCAACGGCCCCAGCTTTTCACCTAGCAGAATGGCGGCGATGGTGACGCCGAAGACCGGGTTAAGGAAGTGGAAGGTCGCCGCACGAGTGGCTCCGATCCGGTCCAGAAGCAGGACCCAGATCAGCGTGGCCAGCAGGCCGGGGAACAGGGTGGTATAGGTAAAGGCCAGCGCCAGAGGTATGGTAGGGTGGATATAAATCGTCTCGAACAGTGGCGCGGCGACAAACAGAACGGCCGATCCGACCAGCATCTGAAGTCCGACCACCATCATGAAATTACCGCCGGAGGTGGCACCGCGCACAGACAGTGTTGCGAAGGTAAGTGCCAGTGCGCCGATACAACATAAGACGACACCAAACATGTCGACGCCGGCATTGATCCGGCTGCTCATGATAAGGGCGACGCCGGCAAATCCCGCAAACAGGCCCAAGACCGCGCCCGGGCGCAGCTTCTCCGCCAGAAAAAGCCACCCTGCCAAAGCCACCAGCAGCGGCATGGTGGATGCGATAATGGCTGCCACCGAGGCTTCGACGGTTTGCATGGCATAGAAATTCAGACCCAAATAAAGGGCATTTTGGCAAATCCCGAACAGAATTGTTGCCCGCCACTGGGATCGGGTCAGGGTCCAGCTCTGCCCCATTGCGCGCGCAATGGCGACGCCCAGAAGACCTGAAATCAAAAACCGCAGAGCAAGTGAAAACAGAGGTGATGCATCCGCCACGATGATCCGCGCCGAGGTGAAGGCCGACGACCAGATGAACGCGAATGTCAGCCCCATGGCTATGGCGCGCAGATCCATTGCAGCCCCCTGTCAAATCGCCGGGACTGTTCCCGATTTTTAATAAGGCTGCAAGCGCTGGGCGCATCGGGCGTCAAAAAAGACACAAACGCCATACAAGAAATCCATTTTGCATGTTTTTATTGATTGACCAGCCAATTAAAGATAAGTGCAGCCGGGTCTGACATATCAAGGGAGGTTTGTCGGTGCTTCTGGAGTACATCCTGTCATTTGGCGTCCTGTTGGCCCTGGGCCTGGTCGCATTCTTCGTCGTGAAATGGTGGAATCTGCGTTGCGTTGGCGTAACGCCCGTCCATCTGTTCACCTTCATCGCGATCCTGTTCACATCCGGGCTGGACGTGGGTCTGATCATGTTCCCGTTGACCGAGTTCGGCGGTTATGCCGAAGACCCGGCCTACGCGTTTGCCAACCCGCTGGCAATCGAGTTCGGGTTCTGGGGCTTTCTGATCTGGGCATTCTATTTCCTGACCGCGTTCTACTTCTGCGTCATCGAACCACGCGTGAAGTTCTTTGAGATCCCGTTGGTCAAGCTGATCAACAACGTGGTCATCATCGGCACCTGTGCCTTCACCGCCAGCCTGTTCCTGATCTACCTGCCGGGTTACCTGCCCGAGGTCGGAGACGGAGAATCCGTGGTCACCACCTTCTACATCATCGTATTTGTGGTCATTCTGGCGGCAGCTTATTCGTCGACCGATCTGAAATACGTGCGTATTCTGTCGGTTGGATCGACCTTCCTGTTCCTGGCGCTGATCCTGGGCATGTGGGCCGCAGCAGGTATGGGCCTGGCCGGGTTCGTGGATACCGGCAGCAATATCGGCGCATATTTCGCAAACCTGCACAAGTTCGTGCTGCCGCTGACCGACTATCACGCTTTCTACCTGTTCTGGTGGTTCGCGTGGTCGATCATGATTGGCCAGTTCACTTCGCGCTTTGTGGGTGGGTTGAAGACCTGGCAATTGCTGGCGGCACTGCTGATCTTCCCGTCGATCCCGCTGGGGATCTGGTTCACCGTTCTCTACTACTACCACCTGAACGGCATCAGCACAGCGGGCATTACCAATATCGCTATGGTGATCGTGGGCGTAACCTTTGTGATCAACTCGCTGGACTCGCTGATTAGGCTCTATACAGACAACCTGAACCTGACGGTTGAGCGCTATGGCAAGGCGATCTACGTGGCGGGCAATGTCGTGCTGCTGTTCGTGCTTACCCTGTTGTTCCAGAGCCAGTGGTTGCAGATCCAGTGGATCGGAGCGGTGGTCGTCGGCCTGTATCTGGCCTGCGTGGTCTATATCCTGATCGCCAAGCGCAAAGAGGTGCTGAGCATCGACGCGATGCCGGAAGACCGTGATCTGGATTTTCATAAGGTCGAGACGGTTCACTGACCTGCATGAGTTGTGAAAATTGATTCGGGCACCGCTCCGGTGCCCGTATTTTTGCGGACATAGTGATAAATCTAGAAGGGCGGAACTGATGTTGAGGTTTGCTCAGGTAAAAGCTAAGCACCGTTTTTGGGGGTCTCTCAACTTGGGAAAATGAATGTGGCGGAAATTCCAGTACGGTCTTCTCTAGTATTTCTCTTCGCATTGCGGGTTTCTGAGGAAGGGCATGACGTGCTGCTTTTGAAGCGAACCCAAACATTGGCAGGAGAATGTTCCCAGATATCCGGTCGGATTGAGGGTAACGAAAAAGCGTGGGAAACGGCGCTTCGTGAGCTAAAAGAGGAAACCGGTCTTGAAGCTGACAAGTTATACTCCACCGATATTTGTGAAACATATTATGGGGTAACCCAGAATGTCATTAACGTTGCGCCGGTGTTTGTAGCATTCGTCAAGGAAAGCGCCGAGGTTACTTTGAACTTTGAGCACAGCGCCTATCGCTGGGTGCGATTTGAAGATGCCGAAAACATGGTTCCCTATGGTGGCCAAAGGCGGGTACTGCGCCAGATAAATGAAGATTTCTCGAAACGGGTCCCAAGTAAGCACTTCGAAATTGATACATCAAACGCAGGTGCGAATTAATTTCGCTGATCATGCCAAAAATCGGCGGCACTGTTTGGCAGGCGTTGCTCCAAACCTGGTTCATTGACGCGCATTAGCGTCAAAGAAAAAGGGCCCCCGAAAGGCGGCCCTCAATCGTTGTCCGTAAAAGCTGAAATCAGCCGTTCACGCTGTCCTTCAGCGCCTTCGCGATGGTCATCTTGACCACCTTGTCGGCTTCTTTCTTGAACTGCTCGCCTGTGGCAGGGTTACGCACCATGCGCTCGGGGCGTTCGCGGCAGTAGATTTTGCCAACGCCGGGCAGGGTTACTGCGCCACCGGCCGACACTTCGCGGGTGATCAGGCCGGTCATGGCCTCCAGCGCAGCGTTTGCAGCCTTCTTGTCAGTTCCCATTTCCTCAGCGAGAGCAGCAACCAGCTGAGTCTTTGTCATAGGCTTTGCCATTTCTTGGTCTCCTTAACGTGCCCGATAGATTGGGCCTCACCGCGTAACTGTAACGGGATATTGTGGACGAACACAACGAATAGTAGCGTTGAAAACCCTAAAAATAGGGGGATTTCGTTGCTTTTTTGCTTCAGAGGAAGGCCGTTTCGTCAAAAGAACGCAATTTCCGGCTGTGCAACCGCTCTAACGGCATGCCGCGGAGGTGTTCCATGGCCCGGATCCCTATGGCCAGATGACGGCTGACCTGAGCTGTATAGAAGTCCGAAGCCATGCCGGGAAGCTTTAATTCCCCGTGCAGCGGCTTATCGGAAACGCATAACAAAGTGCCGTAAGGCACGCGGAACCGGTATCCATTGGCGGCAATGGTGGCGCTTTCCATATCCAGCGCGATTGCGCGCGACTGGCTGAGGCGTTGCACCGGGCCGGACTGATCGCGCAGCTCCCAGTTGCGGTTGTCGACCGAGGCGACAGTGCCGGTGCGCATGACGCGCTTAAGCTCATACCCCTCCAACTCGGTGACCTCGGCCACAGCCCGTTCCAGCGCGACCTGAATTTCCGCCAGCGGCGGGATCGGCACCCAGACCGGCAGGTCAGCGTCCAGAACTTTGTCTTCGCGCAGATAGGCATGGGCCAGTACGAAATCTCCCAGCGCCTGAGTGTTGCGCAATCCGGCACAGTGGCCAACCATCAGCCAGGCATGAGGCCGCAGAACGGCGATATGGTCGGTGGCCGTTTTTGCGTTGGACGGCCCTACACCGATATTGACCAGCGTTATGCCGGACCCGTCCGCCCGCTTCAGGTGGTAGGTCGGCATCTGAGGCAGCTTCAGTGGCTGTACAATCGTCGCTTTGGGGTCCGTGATTTCGGCGTTCCCGGTTGAAACAAAGCTGGTATAGCCGCTGTCCGGATCGGCCAGTTGTTCGCGCGCGTAGTTTTCGAACTCGGACACGTAGAACTGGTAGTTGGTGAACAGGACGTGGTTTTGGAAATGGTCGGGATCGGTTGCGGTGTAATGCGCCAGACGGGCCAACGAGTAATCGACCCGCTGCGCCGTGAAAAGCGACAAGGGGCCGTATTCGTCCTCGTGATCGTGGACGCCGTTGACGATGTCGTCGTTGGTTGTGGTCAGGTCTGGCACGTCGAACACGTCACGCAAGGTGAACCCCGCAGCCCCTTGGTGCGGGACAACCAGATCGGGGTTGTTGGCGACGGCAAAATGAACGGGGATCGGTGTATCGGATGCACGGATCGTCACTGGCTGATCATGGTTTTTGATCAGCAAGGCGATCTGTTGCGTCAGATAGGACCGAAACAAATCGGGGCGTGTCACCGTCGTCGCGTGGGTGCCGGGTTCGGAAACGTGGCCAAAACTCAGCCGGCTGTCGACATGCGCATAAGAAGACGTTTTGATGCGAATTTCCGGGTAATAGGCTCTGAACCGCTCTGCCGGAGCACCTTGCTTCATCGCTTTGGCAAAGCTTTCGCAGAGAAAATTCGTTGCTTTTTCGTACAGTTCTTCCAGCCGTGCAACTGCGGCTGCGGGGTCGGTGAATTTCTCGGGATTCGGGACGTCGGGTGTCTTTATTATTGTCATGCAAGAGGTTCCAGAAGATCGATCTTTTCAAATGTGCGTACGTCTACCAGCCCAAGATCGGAGATCCGCAATTCCGGGATCACGACGAGGGCAAGCAGGGAATGTTGCATATACGCGTTATTCAGCTGACAGCCGCAGGCCTGCATCGCCTCGACCATCTTTTCCGCCTTTGCGGCGACGTCGGCAGCGGGGCTGTCCGACATCAGCCCCGCAATGGGCAGTTCCACCAACGCCAGTTCTTTACCATCGCGGAAAATGGTGATGCCGCCGCCCACCTCGGCCAGCCGGTTCGCAGCCAGTGCCATCTGTTCGCGGTCGGTGCCCACCACGATCATGTGGTGGCTGTCATGCGCCACGGTCGAGGCCATGGCCATCTTTCCCTGATAGCCGAAGCCGGAAACAAAGGCGTTTGTTACCCCTCCGGTCGCACGGTGCCGTTCGACCAGAGCGATCTGGCAGACCTTGCCTTCGCTTTCGACCAACCCGCCGATAATGGGCAGTTCGGCTTTCAGCGCCCTGGTAGGGGCCTGGTTTTCCACAACGCCGATCACATTGGCTCTCACGCGGTTGGCGCCAGCAGGGGCTTTGATTTCGAAATCAGTACCGGTCAACGCATGACCCAGATGCACGGTGTTGCGCGCGGTATCAGGCCAGTTCAGATGTGGGCAATCGGCCGAAATACGGCCGTTCTCCGCCACGATCTGACCACGCGCGATAACCATTTCTATTGGCAATTGGCTCAGGTCCGAGCTGAGAATGACATCTGCCCTCCGTCCCGGTGTGATCGAGCCGATCTCACGCTCCAGCCCGAAATGGGTTGCGGTGTTGATCGTAGCCATTTGCAAAGCGACCAGCGGATCGCAGCCGCAGGCAATCGCATGTCGCACCACGCGGTTCATGTGCCCGTCATTTACCAAGGTGCCGGAATGGCAATCATCCGTACACAGGATGAAGTTGCGGGGATCCAGCCCTTTCTCGGTCACAGCGGTGATCTGGCTTTCCACGTCATACCAGGCAGAGCCCAGCCGCATCATGGATCGCATCCCCTGGCGTACGCGGGCGATCGCGTCGGCTTCGCAGGTGCCTTCGTGATCATCTGCGGGCCCGCCCGCGACATAGGCAGCAAAATCAGGCCCTAAATCAGGCGAAGCGTAGTGCCCGCCCACCGTTTTTCCGGCTCGCTGAGTTGCCGCAATCTCGGCCAACATTTTGGGGTCGCCATGAATCACACCGGGAAAGTTCATCATCTCTCCCAGCCCGATGATCCCGGGCCAGGTGATCGCCTGGGCCACATCCTCGGGAGAGATCTCATAGCCGGTGGTCTCCAAACCCGGTGCCGATGGTGCGCAGGATGGCATCTGGGTGAAAATGTTCACCGGCTGCATCAGCGCCTCGTCATGCATCATGCGCACGCCGTCTAGCCCCAGAACGTTGGCAATCTCATGCGGGTCGGTGAACATCGAGGTTGTGCCATGCGGAATCACTGCGCGGGCAAATTCGGCCGGCGTCAGCATGCCTGATTCGATATGCATATGCGCGTCGCACAGGCCGGGCAGCATGTAGCGGCCGCGCGCCTCAATGATCTGCGTGTCGGGCCCAATGCAATGCGCCGCATCCGGGCCGACAAAGGCCACGCGCCCTGCGGCAATGGCGATATCGTGATCGGGCAGAGATTCTCGGCTGTGTACATTCACCCAGATACCGCCGCGAATAACCGTGTCCGCGGCTTCGCGTCCTGCGGCAACTGCAATCAATCGAGGGGCGACATCGGGCCAGCTGGGGAAAGGTGTGTATTCCATGGTTCAACTTTCCCGAATGCTGGAAAAGGTTCAACCCCTACCGAGCAGCTATCATGAAACGGTCACGCAGCGCGTCGGCGCTGCCCGGCCCAACCAGCGGAGGCGCCCCAAGGGGGCATCGACGATGGGCGGGAGCGCCTGGGATCACGCCATCCCGTCGGCGTCCATCTCGCGGCGAATCCAATCGGCAAATGCCAAAGCCCCCGGCGTTTCTTCGGCCTGAGGCGAAAGTAACAGGTAATAGGCTTCGGGCATCACCGCGCGATGGGCAAAGGGGGCGACCAGACGCCCCTGTTCGATCAGATCACGCACGATGGCGTCATGGGCCAGGCAAAGGCCTGCTCCGGCCATCGTCGCGGACAGGCTGACCAGATAGGTGGTTGAATAAGTAATCGGCGGATTTTCCCAATTTAGACCCTGTTCTTCTGTCCAGATTTCCCAATTCGACAACAGGTTCGAACAGTCGAACAAGGGGTGTTGTTGCAGCGTGTCCAGTGTCACCTCATAACCCGGCGCGCAAACCGGATAATAATGATCTGTCCGCAGCAGCTCGGCACGCACCGTATCAGAAGGCCGCAGCGAAAAGCGGACTTCCACCGCCGCGCCTTCCGCCATTTCCCGCGGCTCCCAGAGTTCGGTATAAATATTCAGATGTACGTCTGGATGCGCCGCCCGGAAGGCCGGCAGGCGCGGGGCCAGCCAGTTGACCGCAAAAGAGATGTTGCTTTGCACCTGAACCGAATTCTGCTGATCGCCTGTGACTGCCTGCGTGCCACGGACCAGTGTGCGAAACGCCTCACGCACAACCGGCAGATAGGTGATGCCAGCCTCGGTCAGTTCCAGAGCCCGGGGGCGGCGCAGGAACAGCGGCTGCCCCAGAAAGCCCTCCAGTGACTTGATCTGCTGGCTGACCGCGCTTTGTGTCATGTTCAGATCACGGGCCGCCCCGGTGAAGGAAAGATGCCGCGCCGCGGCTTCAAAAGTGCGCAGCCAGCCCAGCGGAGGGAGCGATTTTCGCATTTGCATAACTCTGCCATTAGTTCAACTAATGGAATAGATGTTTTTTTTTCGTTGGTCAAACGTCCCCGTCAAAGGCACGATTTTCCAAAGCCCACGCTATCCGTACAGGAGCCCGGAAATGAGTGTTACGAACCTGCGCCCCAACATTGACCACTGGCCTGAACGCGTTGATCTGGCCGCCGCCTTCCGCTGGACCGAGCGGCTGAACATGCATGAGGGCGTGGCCAACCATTTCAGCTTTGCGGTGAATGAGGAAGGCACACAGTTCCTGATGAACCCGAACCAGATGCATTTCGCGCGGATCAAGGCCTCGAATCTGCTGCTGCTGGATGCCAATGACCCGGATGTTATGGATCAGCCAGGTGCGCCTGACCCAACCGCTTGGGGTCTGCACGGTTCGATCCACCGCCATTGCACACACGCGCGGTGCGTGATGCACGTGCATTCGATTTTTGCGACTGTTCTGGCCTCGCTGGCGGACAGCAGATTACCGCCGATCGACCAGAATACGGCCACGTTCTACAATCGTTACGTCGTGGATCAGGAGTTTGGCGGCCTTGCCTTTGAAGGTGAAGGGGAACGCTGTGCCTCGATGCTGTCGGATCCGAAAAAGAAGGTCATGATCATGGGCAACCATGGCGTGTTGGTCATCGGCAGCGGCCCGGCAGATGCCTTCAACAGACTCTATTACTTCGAACGCGCGGCCGAAACTTACATTCGCGCGCTTCAGACGGGCCAACCTTTGCGTGTGCTGTCTGATGAAATTGCTGAGAAAACCGCGCAAGAGCTGGACGACTATCCTGGTCAGGCCGAAGCGCATCTGCGCGAGATCAAGGCTGTGTTGGACACCGAGGGTTCCGACTACGCGACCTGACCTTTGCAACAGGGAATCTGCCATGACGGACGCCGCTCTGGACCCCGAATCTGTCCGCTGGAATTATCGCCCCGAAGGGCCAGTGGCTCTGAACCCGATGTTCAGCTGGCCGCCGCGACCCTCTGCCGTGTGGAAGTGGTACAGCGGTGCATGGTTGCAGATCACGTCCCTCACGCTTTGCCTGGCGTTGGCCCTGGTGGCCTATGTGTTCTTCTTTCCGTCCCTTGAGGCAATGCGGAGTTTTGCGCCCGGCTGGATGTTCCGCATCTGGCTGTTGAACATGGTGCCTCAGATCCTGATCGCAGGATGTCTCCACTGGTGGCTGTACATGCGCAAAGGGCAGGGCATGTACAAGAAATTCGACCGCCGGGACCTGACCCGCAACAACGGCACCTTCACCTTTCGCAATCAGGTCTGGGACAATATCTGGTGGACATTGGGCAGCGCGATCACCGTGGCGACTGTCTATCAGTGGGTGATTTACTGGGCGATGGCCAACAGTTATGTGCCCACTGTGACTTGGGCCAGCGCGCCAGTCTGGTGCGTGATCTGGATTGCCTTCATCCCCATGTGGTCGGGCCTGCACTTTTATTGGGTGCATCGACTGGAACATCATCCGAAGCTCTATAAACATGTCCACGCTGTGCATCACCGCAACGTCAACACAGGGCCGTGGTCCGGAATTTCGAACCACTGGTTTGAAAACCTGTTGTACTTTTCAACCTACTTCGTTCACCTGATCGTGCCCTCGCACCCGCTGCACCTCCTGTTTCACGCCTATTTCCAGCAGATCAGCCCGGTTCTGTCTCATTCCGGGTTTGAAAAGCTCAAGGCTGGTGACACAGAAGCCGCCCGCGCCGGAGATTTCTTTCACCAGCTGCACCACAGGTATTTCGAGTGCAACTATGGCACCTCGGAAATCCCGTTCGACATGTGGTTCGGCACCTATCACGACGGATCAGCCGAAGCGACAACCCGGACCCGTGCGTTCAAGAAGCAGATGTACACATAAAGCACCGCAACGCCTTGGGTTGAGGGAGCGCCGCAAAGCCCCTTGTGTCAGCATGGCTTCCAAATGGGGTCAGGTCCGCTCAAATAATGCAATCAGCGCGGTGTCGTCCTTGTTGGGTCCGGCTGCGAGATCGCCATAGATTCGTACCTCGGGAAGCGTCAGATTCTGTATCTGTCCATGCGCCAGCTTGTGCAGGGCTTCGGCAAAGCCCAGCTTCTCATAATGCTGGGCGTTGATCGACAGGGCGAACTGCGCACCGGGACGTGCCACACGCAGTAAGGCCGTCAACGCGTCAGGGCCGAGGTGGCCATGGGTGAATGTGCCCGAGGAAACAATGCCCGAATAGCTGTCGCGCGGCACCGGGATGCCCTGATTCAGGTCGGCCTCGATAGCGTCGCGGTAGATATCCTTACGCATGGCCTTGTCCAGCATCTCGGCGCTGATATCCGTGGCGTCGATCGGACCGACGCCCAGACCGGCCAGAACGGCGCCACAAAGCCCGGTGCCCGCGCCGACATCGAGCACAGGTCCCTGCCCGCCGGCACTGACAAAGGCACGGGCCGTGTGAATGTGCAGCTGATAGTCTTCGCGTGATGCAAAGGATTCGTCATAATCTCCGGCCCATTCAGCGTATAGCCGTTTGTGATCTTCCGGCGATTCAGCCGCATAGGCGGCGTGCAGGTCAGGTGTTTTTTCACTCATGCTTAAAAGAAAGGCGCATTGAGGGATTCGAATCAAGTATTCAGGTCCAATCACTTGCATCCGCTGAAATTGCGGATCATCTAGGAAGCCATGACAGGTACACTTTTTTCCTTCGGTCACGGGTATTCGGCGCAGGCTGTGTCCCGGCTGCTGAAACCTCAGGGCTGGCGCATCTGCGGCACCACACGTGACCCCGCTCAGACACCGACAATTCGGGCCTCAGGGGCTGATCCATTGATCTGGCCGGGGCAGACGCCGGATTTCGATGGTGTGACGCATCTGCTGATCTCAACATCGCCCAACGCGGACGGGGATCCGGTTCTGGCGGTACTGCAGGACGAAATCACCGCGCGGGCGGCACAATTTGAATGGGTCGGGTATCTGTCGACGACAGCAGTTTACGGCGATCATCAGGGCGGCTGGGTGGATGAGGCCACGCCGCCGGCGCCAACAGCCGACAGAGGCAGGTGGCGGGTGCAGGCCGAACAGCAGTGGATGGATATTCCGAACCTGCCCGCACATGCTTTCCGACTGGCTGGTATCTATGGCCCCGGTCGCGGTCCATTCTCCAAGCTAAAACGCGCAGGCATGCGGCGCATCATAAAGCCCGGACAGGTCTTTTCCCGCATCCATGTTGCCGACATTGCACAAGTCCTCGCGGCCTCGATGGCTGCGCCGAACCCGGGGGCAATCTACAACGTATGTGATGATGAACCCGTCCCGCCGCAGGACGTGATTGCCTATGCAGCGGAACTGCAGGGTCTGCCTTTGCCGCCCGCAGTGCCGTTTGATGAGGCCGATCTGACCCCGATGGCGCGCAGCTTCTATAATGAGAACAAGCGGGTCAAAAACGACCGGATCAAGGAAGAACTCGGCGTGCGTCTGCTTTATCCGGACTACCGCGTCGGGTTAGAGGCCCTGATGAAAGAAGGCTGAGGATCAATTCGCGGCGGCTTTGATCAGATCGGCGGCTTTTTCCGCAATCATGATGGTCGGGGCATTGGTATTGCCTGACACAAGTGTCGGCATGACCGAGGCATCGACCACACGCAGTCCGTCGATCCCGCGCACGCGCAATTCGGGATCGACCACGGCCATGTCATCCACGCCCATTTTGCAAGTTCCCACCGGGTGATAGATCGTATCGGCGCGGGCGCGGATGTGCCTTTCCCAATCGGTATCCGATTCGGCGGTTTCGGTTCCGAATATCTCTTTGTGCCGGTATTTTTCCAGCGCCGGAGCCTGAACAATATCGCGCATCATCCGCGCGCCTTTGATCATCGTTTCCAGGTCGCGGTCGTCCGACAGGAAAGCCGGATCAATGGCGGGTGGGGCAAAGGGGTCGGCACTGTTCATACCAACCGTGCCGCGGCTTTCGGGACGCAGTTTGCAAACATGGCAGCTGAACCCATGGCCGTAATGCAGTTTGCGGGCGTGGTCATCGACCACTGAGATGACAAAGTGCAGCTGGACGTCCGGGCGATCCAGTGCAGGAGTAGTTTTCAGAAAAGCAGCTCCTTCGGCAAAAGGCGTGGCGGCCATTGATACGCCGGTCTTGCGCCACCGCCAAAGATGGCCAAGCAGGTTGGCGGTTGCGACGGCTCCGATTCCGAAATTGTCGGTGTCTCTGGTCTTGTAGGACAGAATGAAATCTAGGTGATCCTGCAGGTTCTTGCCAACGCCGGGCAGGTCATGGCGCACGGTTATGCCGTGGCGGGTCAATTCTTCCCCGGCTCCGATCCCGGACAGTTGCAAAAGTTGCGGTGACATAAACGTGCCGGCGCAGATCAGCACTTCACGCCTGGCTTTTACCGTGACATCGGGCCCTTTGGCCTTCTTCTTATAGACAACGCCGGTTGCGCGCTTGCCGTCAAAGGTCAGTTCCGTGGCATGGGCATGGGTGATGACCTCCAGGTTCGGGCGATCCATAACCGGAAAGACATAAGCCGCTGCCGCCGAACACCTCTCGCCGTTTTTGGCAGGGTCGTGAAACTGCGTGACCTGATAGAGGCCAACCCCTTCATTGTCGCCGCGATTGAAATCCGTAGTCCGGCGGTGCTGCATCTGCTCAGCCGCCTCAATAAAGGCGTGCGTGATCGGACGCGGTTCCTTCTGATTTGACACCTGAAGCAGGCCGCTGTCGCCATGCAGGTCATCGGCGCCCTCCTCATTGTTCTCGGACCGCATGAAATAGGGCAGGACGCTGTCCCAATCCCAGCCTTCGCAGCCCAGATCGGCCCAACCGTCATAATCCTGACGCTGACCGCGTATATAAAGCATTGCGTTGATCGCGCTGGACCCACCCAGCGCCTTGCCGCGCGGCTGATACCCCCGGCGTCCGTTCAGCTCCGGTTGCGGCACCGTTTCAAAAGCCCAGTTGTTAATTTTGGGCCTCCCCGGAAGGGCGGCAACGACAGCCGAGGGCATTCTGACCAGAATGCTGTCGCCGCGGCCTCCGGCCTCCAGCAGGCAAACCCGTGTATCCGGATCTTCGCTGAGACGATTGGCCAAAACCGATCCTGCGGAGCCGCCTCCGACAATGACGTAGTCAAACTCCATTCTGGTTCCTTTTTTCCTCGGATCGGTTATGCGATTGCGATGGTGGGTCTGGTGTTGGCCGCAGATGTCACAAGGCGCCAACACGCATCCTGTCTGAGTTCAGACTGTGACGGAGCGGCGAGAAAATACAATCACCGTGCAAGGGATGTGACCCAAGGTTACGAAATGCCCTGACGGTTTGCGTGCAAGGTGGCGCCACAGGATGAACGAATTATAATCAATTCCTATCGCAATCATCATTAAACAAAACTTTTTTGCATGGATCGAATTTGTTACATCTGACTGTGACAAGAAAGAAGAGTCGCCGATACCCCCTGCAAGAAATGCGCGTCGTCCGGCGCGCATGTGGACCGGGTAAAAGTGTCACTTATATGTGTTCTTGACCGACCGAGTTTTTAACCGCGCGAACCTGCCGGAATTCAGCCAGGATTGGAGATCGATATGGACGGAAGTGATAACCCCAAAACAGGCGGATGCCCTGTCATGCACGGCGCGGGAACCCGGTCGAACCGGGACTGGTGGCCGAACCAGCTGAACCTGTCGATTCTGCATCAGAACTCGCCTGCCTCGAACCCGCTGGGCGCGGATTTCGATTATGCCGAAGAGTTCAAGAAGCTGGACATGAAGGCGCTAAAGGAAGACCTCTATGCGCTGATGACGGATTCGCAGGACTGGTGGCCTGCCGATTACGGCCATTACGGCGGTCTGTTCATTCGTATGGCCTGGCACAGCGCCGGGACGTATCGGACAGCGGACGGCCGCGGCGGCGCTTCGACCGGAAACCAGCGGTTCGCGCCGCTGAACAGCTGGCCGGATAACGGCAACCTCGACAAGGCGCGCCGTCTGCTGTGGCCGATCAAGCAGAAATACGGCAACCAGATTTCCTGGGGCGACCTGATGATTCTGGCTGGCAACTGCGCGATTGAATCCATGGGTGGAAAGACCTTTGGCTTTGCCGGTGGCCGAGCAGATATCTGGGCCCCCGAAGAAGACATTTATTGGGGCACCGAAACCGAATGGCTTGCCCCAACAGACAACCCTCACAGCCGTTACTCGGGTGATCGAGAGCTGGAAAACCCGCTGGCCGCCGTTCAGATGGGCTTGATCTACGTGAACCCCGAAGGCCCGGACGGAGAGCCCAACGTTCTGGCCTCGGGCCGCGACATCCGTGACACCTTTGGCCGGATGGCGATGAATGACGAGGAAACCGTCGCGCTGGTTGCCGGTGGTCACACCTTTGGCAAAGCGCATGGCGCCGGTGATCCCGATCTGGTTGGCCCGGAACCCGAGGCCGCTCCGATCGAAGAAATGGGTTTGGGCTGGATCAACAAGTTCGGCAGCGGCAAAGGCGATGACACCACCACCAGCGGTATCGAAGGTGCGTGGACAGCAAACCCGACCAAGTGGGACAACGGGTATTTCGATCTGCTGTTCGGCTATGACTGGAACCTGACCAAGAGCCCTTCGGGCGCGTGGATCTGGGAACCGATCGGGGTGAAAGAAGAAGACATGGCCCCGGCAGCTGGCGATCCCGCGAAGAAGGTCAAGACCATGATGACCACCGCCGACATGGCGATGCGCATGGATCCGATCTATGGCCCGATCTCGAAGCGCTTCCACGAGAATCCTGAAGAGTTCGCCGACGCCTTTGCCCGTGCGTGGTTCAAACTGACTCACCGCGATATGGGCCCGCGTTCGAACTACATCGGTGACGAGGCGCCAACTGAGGAGCTGATCTGGCAGGACAACGTCCCAGCCTTAGATCACGATCTGGTTGACGATGCCGATGTGGCTGACCTGAAAGCCAGGATCGGCGCAACCGGTCTGTCAGTATCCGAACTGGTCTCGACCGCATGGGCCTCGGCGTCAACCTTCCGCGGCTCGGACAAGCGCGGTGGGGCCAACGGTGCCCGTATCCGCCTTGCGCCGCAGAAAGACTGGGATGTGAACGAGCCGCTGAAACTGTCCAAAGTGCTGGATGCTCTGGAGGGCGTTCAGAAGGCGTTCAACGACGCCCAGTCCGGCACCAAGAAAGTGTCCTTGGCGGATGTGATCGTTCTGGCCGGTGCGGTCGGTGTCGAACAAGCCGCCAAAGCGGCCGGTATTGATGTCGAAGTTCCGTTCACTCCGGGGCGCACAGATGCGTTGCAGGATCAGACGGATGTGGACAGCTTCGCGGTGCTCGAGCCAATTGCTGACGGCTTCCGCAATTACCAGAAGACCGAGTACAGCGTCTCACCTGAAGAGCTGCTGGTGGATAAGGCGCAACTGCTGTCTCTGTCGGCACCTGAGATGACGGCGCTTGTTGGCGGTCTGCGTGTTATGGGCGCCAACTTCGGCGGGACGCAGCACGGAGTGTTCACGGACCGCGCTGGTACGCTCAGCACCGACTTCTTCACCAACCTGCTGGACATGAGCACCGAGTGGAAACCGTCCGGAGAGGCCGGGGTCTATGAAGGTCGTGATCGCTCCAGCGGTCAGGTCAAATGGACCGGTACACGTGTCGATCTGGTCTTTGGTTCGAATTCGCAACTGCGGGCGCTGGCCGAGGTCTATGCCCAGGCTGAAGCGGGCGGCAAATTCGTATGCGACTTCGTATCTGCCTGGAACAAGGTGATGAACGCGGACCGCTTCGATCTGAAGTAATGTCGCTGGTACCGCAGTGAATTGCGCCGCCAGAGGAATCTCTGGCGGTGTTTTCTTTGCGTGAGTCTTCGGTGAAATTCGCGTGGACAATACGATTCCGCTCATCGGCCATATTTCGGGAACTGGAAACGGTTCTTTAGTGGTTGGTGAAACGGGAAAAATGAGCCAATTATTAATCTAACATATTGTTTTTATTAAGATCGGTGAGTTTTCGCCGAGAAATGCGAAGTTTTTTCAAAATGGGGGTTGCAGGTCCCGGACCTAATCCGTAAATACCCCTTCACCGGCGCTGCTGAGGTGGTGCTGACGGGTCGGAGAGACGGCCGGACG
>NZ_WPZL01000031.1 GCF_013031245.1 Ruegeria lacuscaerulensis | reverse complement strand
TGCAAACCCACAATGGCACATCGAGGCCAGCGGGGGCGTCTACACCTTCAAAACCTGAGCAAGTTCTCAACTGGTCGCCACTGCCAACCAGAAACGCCCTAACGGCGCGAACACAAATGGTCAAAACTTTGCAAAAAATCCATGCGCTTTTAGTGAGCACAGGGTTCCATAGCTACGACATCTATGTTTGATTGACGCCGACCAAATCGGAATAGGAACGCTCACCGCGAGTGATTTGCCGTTTGAGGGTATTCTTTGCTGCTTTTACCTTACCCTCGCTAAGAAGCACTGTGATAGCCTGATGTTCCTGAAATGACTTCTTCCTTCGATTAGAGCGCTTGGAGAGATGCGTCCGCATAGTTTGGACGATATCACTGACTTTTTGATATCCATCCCGCAGGTAACTGTTTCCGCAGGACCTGAAAAACGCGTCGTGAAACTCGGCGTCAAGTTCCAAGTACTGCTCGAATTCATCCGCTTCCTGCGCTTCTGACATCTTCGAAACAATTGTATCCAGCTCATTGATCAGAACCGAGGGGTTCTTTTCAAGCGCCTGCTCCAAAGCTGCAGATTCTAGGATGAGCCGATACTGGCAAAGCTGCACCACGTCCTCTTGAGAAAGAGAGAATACAAAGGCTCCTCGATGAGGAAATATCTGAACGAGCCCTTGAAGATTCAAAGCCGATAGCGCTTCGCGAATCGGAGTTTTGCTGATGCCCATGGCATTTGACAGCTTCACTTCCAACAACGATTCACCCAATTGAAACGTGCCATTGATAATGCCTTTTCGAATGTGTTCTTCGGCAGTTTTACTCAACGAATCCGGCCGTTTAATCTGCAATATCTCGGTCATTTTCACTTCGTCCTATTTCGTCTCTCTAACACAATAGCACATGCAAGCTTGATTTCTATATTGTATCTGATATGTCAGATACCAGATCGTAAAAAACTGAACAATTCATGGGAGGAAACCTTGTTCAACAAATCCACATTCGCGCTTGCCGTCGCCATGTCGACCGGACTTGCCTTCGCGGCCTCGGCCGAAACAGTTATCAAAGTTGGGCATGGTGCCGCCGAAGCATTCCACATGCATCGTGCGCTCCTGAAATTCGAAGAACTGGTTGAGACCGGTTCGAATGGCGAGATCGATGTCCAGATCTTTCCATCCTCGCAGATGGGCCCGGATCGCGAGATGATCGAAGGTGTTCAAACCGGCGTTCTTGAAATGGCCATTCCCCCGTCTTCGTTCTTTGCAGGTTGGGATCCGGCTTTTGCGGTGATCGAGCTTCCCTACATGTATGCCTCCAAAGACATCGCCTTTGATGTTCTGGATGGTGAGGCCGGAGACGGAATGCTCGGACGGGTCGAAAACCAGGGATTGGTCGGTCTTGGCTGGCTTGAATTGGGTGTACGCAATGTGACCAACAATGTTCGTCCGGTTGCGACCCCCGCAGACCTCGAAGGCGTCAAGCTGCGTACCATGAAGGTTCCGGCGCATGTGGCAACATTCGAAACACTCGGCGCCAACCCAACGCCGATGAACTTTGGCGAGGTCTATTCTGCCCTCCAGCAGGGCGTGATCGACGGCCAGGAAAACCCGCTGGCGATCATTACCTCACAGCGTTTCTACGAGGTGCAGAAATACCTTTCGACCACGGGCCATGTCTTTGCGGTTTACATGCCCGTCATGTCGCAATTCTTCTTTGAGAGCCTGTCTCCTGAGCACCAGCAGCTTGTCAAGGACTCCATGGCTAAAGCGCGCGCCTATCAGGCGGAACTAATCGCAGCGGAAGACGCAGAACAGCTCGAACAGATCCGTACCGCCGGTGTCGAGGTCCTGGAACTGACGGCAGAGCAGAGACAGGCATTTGCCGACAAGACGGAGAGCGTCCGGTTGCAGTATCGCGACGAGGTCGGTGCCGAGGTCTATGACGGTTGGGTTGCCGCTGTGGCCGCAGCGAGCGGAAGCTGACCCGCAGTATACTCAGCCAATCCGGGCACCCGTGCCATGCAGGTTCGGGCGCCCCTTTCGCTCAAGGGGAGGTGAACGGTGTCGGTTATCAAATGGATCGATATGAATGCCGAAAAGGTCTTAGCCAGCGCGCTGTTGGCCGCGATTGTCGTGTTGATCTTTGGCAATGTTTTCATGCGCTACATCATGAATGCTTCTCTTTCATGGGGCGAAGAGCTAACGCTTTGGCTGTTTGTCTGGTTCGTCTGGCTTGGTGTCAGCTATGCTTTCCACACAGGCGATCATGTGCGCATCACGGTCCTGCGTGATGTCCTGAGCGAGCGGGCGAGGCTTTATGCAGATGTTGTGATCGCGCTTCTGGTCCTTGGGTTTCTAATCGTTCTGACAATTGAATGCATCAAGCTGATCCGACAGCCTTTTGTGGCCAGCCAGACGTCGGTCGTTTTGGGACTACCGATCCCGATCCTTTATGCTTCGGCGCCGGTTGGCGCAGGCCTGTCTGCAATCCGCGTCACTCAACATCTGCGCCGAACCCTGCGGCTAATCGCAGAAACCAAAGCGTGAGGGCTTTCTGATGCTTGCAACAACGCTTTTCCTGACACTCTTTGCCCTTTTGATCTTCAGCGTGCCGATCGGCATCTGCCTAGGCCTCGCGACCATGATCGTGATGGTCTTCGTGGATGGCACGCCACCGATGGTTCTTCTGGCACGGTCGGTGGTAACAGGCGCGGACTCGTTTCCTCTAATTGCCGTCCCTCTGTTCATTTTGGCAGGTGACCTGATGCAGCACGGCGGAATGTCTCGTAGACTGGTTGGGTTCGCCAATGCACTGATCGGGCATATCCGGGGTGGGCTGGCTTATGTGAACGTACTCGCCTGCGTGTTCTTTGCCGCCATATCCGGTTCGTCTCCTGCGACCGTAGCCGCCATCGGGTCGAACATGATCCCCGAGATGGAAAAGGTCGGCTATACGCGCAAGTTCAGCGGCGCATTAACGGCGTCCTCGGGAATGATCGGCGTTATGATCCCGCCCAGCATCCCCTTCATCATCTATGGTGTTACCGCCGAAGTTTCGATCGGTAAGCTGTTCCTTGCAGGTGTTGTTCCCGGCATCCTCTTTGCCCTCATGTTCATGTTGGTCGCCCGCGTCCTGCTGCGAAAGGACGCGGTTGTTCAGCAATCGACGACTAAGTTCTCAGGTCCGGGTGTCTGGCAAAGTTTCCGCTCTTCTATCTGGGCGCTACTGGTGCCGGTAATTATCCTTGGGGGCATCTATAGCGGTATCTTTACCCCTACCGAAGCCGGAGCCGTAGCCGTGGTTTATGCCGCCTTCATCGGCATCTTCGTCTATGGCGACATCACCCTCAAGGACCTGCCAGAGGTATTGGCGGGCAGTGCAAAAACCAGCGGGACCATTCTGATATTGGTGATCATGGCGACCGCCTTTGGCAGGTTGATCACGCTCGCAAGAATCCCGACAGAACTCGCAACGACAATCACCAGCCTGTCCGACAATCCGATCATCATTCTGTTGTTGATCAATCTGCTATTGTTGGTGATCGGCATGTTCATGGAGACGATTTCGTCGATCATCATCATGACGCCTATCCTGCTGCCTGTTGCAACCGCACTAGGTGTCGATCCGATCGTCTTTGGTGTCATCTTGACAGTCAACCTGGCAATTGGGTTCTGTACACCTCCATTGGGTGTAAACCTGTTCGTGGCCAGCAGCATTTCGAAGGTTTCCATCGAAAGCCTCAGCCGGGCGATCCTGCCATTTTTTGCATCCATGCTGGTCTTATTGATGTTCATCACCTATGTGCCCGCAATTTCCTTGGCCTTGCCGTCCCTTTGGTGACCGGCTGAGAACCTTCAAACGTTAGACGACAAAGCCAGAGGACCCGGATGGATCTGGACCTATCCCACCCGTCGATAGAAGACCTTCGGCAAACCGCGCAAAAGCGCATTCCGAAGTTTGCCTTCGAATATCTCGACAGCGCGACCGGCCGGGAGCGGGGGTTGAAGGTCAACCGTGACGCACTTGATGCCATTGGCTTCATGCCGCGTGTACTATGCGGCCGAACAAAGGCCGACCTGCAGACTACGTTGATGGGTCAAACTTACGATCTGCCATTCGGGATAGCACCGGTAGGTATGTCCGGTCTGATGTGGGCGGGAGCAGAGCGAATGCTTGCAAAGGCTGCGGTTGCTCACAACATTCCGTTTTCGTTGTCCAGCGTGGCGGTTGCTTCACCGGAAGATGTGGCACCTTACATTGGCAAAAACGGATGGTTTCAGCATTACCCCGTGAATTCCGGCGAGTTGCGCCGCGCGATGCTGCCGAGGATTAAGGCCGCGGGATTTCATACGCTGATCATCACGGTGGACGTTCCAGAAGAGAGCCGTCGCGAACGACAACGCCGCGCCAACCTGACCGTGCCACCAAAAGCCGACCTGCGCACGCTGAAAGAAATGGCGTCACGACCCGCCTGGTGCCTTGCACATCTGCGCGAGGGCATCATGCCACGTATGCGGTTCTTTGACGATTACGTCCCGACACGCGGGCGAGAAAGCTTTACCCATGCAGGCGCTCTGATCCGTGGGATTCCAGATTGGGACTACCTGCGCGAACTACGGCAGGAATGGGAGGGTCACCTGATCGTCAAGGGTGTCCTGCGGCCGGAGGACGCGCAAAAAATGGTGGCCGAGGGCGTGGATTGCATCTGGGTCTCAAACCACTCCGGGCGTCAATTCGAAGCCGGGCCCGCCGTGATTGACCAACTCCCGAACATCCGCGAGGCGGTCGGAACAAATGTGCCATTGATCTACGACTCTGGCGTTGCCTGGGGATTGGACATCATGCGAGCCCTGGCGAAAGGTGCAGATTTCGTCATGGTCGGACGCGCGTTTCAATATGCCGTTGCAGCGTTCGGAGCACGAGGGATCGACCATCTTGTTCACATCCTGAAAGCTGACATAAAGGCCAACATGAGCCAGCTTGGCAGCGAAAACCTCGGCAGTCTGGCAGAGCACCTTCTGAGAACTGGCTGATCGGCAATTACGGCGCGCAGCGTGTCAGACAGGCGTGTTGTCATCCCCGTCAATCAGTCCCTTCACGATCAGATCCGCAGTTGAGCGCGAACATGCCATTGGCAGATCATATACCGTTGCGAGACGGGTCAGAGCCTTAACGTCGACGTCATGTGGCATGGGTGAGAGAGGGTCGACAAAGAAAATCAATGCATCCAGTTTCTCTTCGCAGATCATGGCGCCGATCTGTTGGTCGCCTCCGAGTGGTCCGCTTTTCAGGCAGGTCACATCCAGTTGTGGATAGGCTTGCTTAATGCGACTACCGGTGGTCCCTGTCGAAAAGATTTGTACTCTGGACAGGCGGGCCAATTGCAGACCCACCCATTCAACGATTTCGTCCTTTCGCGCATCATGGGCCACAAGCGCGAAACGCGGCGCATCACCTGATGAATTGTTCAACGTAATCTTCTCCAAGACCGACTTCCGCGAAATGTTTTCGGCACAGATCAATCTTGGTAAAGACATCTTCGTAGCCAGTGACCTTGCCCCACGGATCAACATAGCACATCACGCCGTTGACCTGGAAATAGGTGACCATCTCTTCGACATCGTTGGGAACGACCAAGGTATGAGTCTCACCCGGCGGCTCAAAGACATATCCCCCTTCTTCCGCAACCCAATCATGTTCCAGATAATGCCAGCGCCCTTTCAGGACGAAGCCGTGGACTGGCTGTGGATGGCGGTGCCGCGAAAGAACACCAGCTCTGCGCACTTTGAGAAGGTTCATCCAATAACCTTGCGAGCGGTTCAGGCAGAGCGGTCGGAACCAGACGTTCTCTGCCTGCGGAACCCATAGTCTGTCGTCCTCACTCATGGCATTCGGGATCACGATCTCGTCTTGCGCATCCTTGGGGAATGGCAATTGATATGGCATTCGGGCGGTGTCATCGTCATTCATAGATTTTCCTCACATAGCGAGATAGCCGCCATCGACCGGATAGATCGATCCGGTCACAAAACTGGCGTTTTCACTCAAAAGCCATTGCACAAGCGCACCGACTTCTTCGGGTTTCCCCCAGCGTTTCATTGGCGTACGCGCCATGATCCCCGCTGTTCGTTCAGGGTCTTCCCGAAGGCCCTGGGTCATCTCTGTCTCAATCCAACCCGGCGCGATGGCATTGACCCGGATACCGTCTTCGGCCCAGCGACCTGCGAGCGCCTTGGTCAACTGTGCCACGCCGCCCTTAGAAGCGGAATACGCCGGAACCAAAGGCCCACCAAAGGTACTGAGCATAGAGGCGGTGTTGACGATCGCCCCACTCGCTTCAGCCAACAATGGATGCGCGGCAAGACAGCAGCGCATGGTGCCGGTCAGATTCACATCGAGCACCTTGGCGAAGACGTCGATGTCATATTCTTCGCCACGCAAAAGAATACCTGCGCAGTTCACCAAGGCATTGAGACCCGTGAGTTCGCCGAGTACATCATTGATGGACGCCTGGTCGGTGACATCCAAGATCTGCACCTTTATCCCGTCCTGAGGCTCGAATGCATCCAATTCGGATTGGGAGGCGGATGCGGCAATGACGGACCAACCTGCGTCTGCCAAAGACCGTGCAACACCCGCACCGATCCCTCGCGTACCGCCCGTTACAAGGGCCTGTTTCATCCAAGTTCCTCCAATACACTGGTGAAGGCGCGCGCGCGCCGGCCGATATCATCCAATGTATAGCTCGGTTTGAACAGCGCGGAGCCCAGCCCATATCCATCTACACCCGCGGCATGATACGACGCCATCGTATCCGGCGTTATGCCCCCTACCGCTGCGACGACTGCGTCTGCAGGCAATACGGCGCGCATGGCAGCAATGGCAGCTGGCGGCACCATTTCCGCCGGAAAAAATTTGAGGACCGATGCTCCGATATCCAACGCCGTAAAGGCCTCGGAGGGGGTCATGACTCCTGGACACCAATAAAGATCCCGAGCGACAGCCGCGCGCCCGACGTCCGGGTTCATATTGGGCGACACGATGATCCGCCCGCCTGCATCTGCGACCGCCGCGACCTGATCCGTAGTCAACACTGTGCCAGCGCCGACTATGGCTTGAGCGCCATGTTTTGCAACGATCTGCGCAATCGATTCCAGCGGGTCCGGTGAGTTGAGCGGCACTTCGATTATCCGAAACCCGGCATCGAAGAGTACATCAGACACCGGGCGCGCATTTTCTGGTGCCAGCCCCCGCAAAATCGCAATCAGCGGATTCTCAGCAAGAGCTGCGGTGATGTCAATCATCCGACCAACCCCGCAGCGCGAGCAATCAGAAAATGCCCTTTCGCAACGATATCATCAGGCGCGCGACGGCTGTCGAATCCAGCAGTTCGAAGCGCTATTTCGTATCGGTCAGACAAATCGCTACGTCCAACAACAGTGATCGTGCCGACGTCTTTTACTTCGCCGGTCGCGGCAGCAACCTCGGTCCCGATCAACAAGCCAGACAAGTAATCGGCCGTAGCAACCTTTGGGATTTTGCCCATAAGAGGAAGCGTCCGGACATGAAACAGGCTGTGCAGCAGGTTCGACTCACCACTGAGGCCCGCCTTGACGCCCATCACGAAAGCGTCTTCGCTGAAGGCGTCCTCCTTCATCAAGGTGCCAAGGATCGTGTGTTCTTTCAGCGCCGAAAAGATCTCACCTGTCATGTAGGTCGAGAAATCCACGATCTTCCCATCCGCAACTTGAACCCATTTGCTGTGCGTTCCCGGCATCACGAACATGCCTTCGCTCAAGCCTAGCGAAGATGCCCCGATGATCTGGGTCTCCTCGCCGCGCATTACGTCCGGTCCTCCAGCATGTTCTGTCGAGGCACCTGTCACAAAATGAATACGCGCTCCGTTGGCCGCTTCGTGCGGGACCAACGCTCGCGCAAGACCGCCAGCACCCAGCGGCATTTCGGCATACTGCGTTTCTACCCAGCCATTGCGGCTGGTGATCATGCCAGATGCCAGGATCGGCAGGTTAGCCTTGGCGACCCAAGGGCCGATGAGACGATCAAGGACCGCCTCAAAGGTTTGTCCTGCAACCTGCATGATACCTTCAGGCGACGAGACCCCATCGATCACCTCGCCCTCCGCACCAATGAGAAATGCACGGAACGATGAAGTGCCCCAATCTACGCCGATCAGCGCTGGCTCAGATGCGACCGAATTCATTTAGCAGATCCTCAACGGTTTTGCCTTGGGCCACCCATTTACGGGTTTCCTCCTCACGGTCAGCTTGTTCTTGAGCAAGGCGCACGGTTTCTTCGGCGATTTCCTGTGGAACCACAACGACGCCCATAAGATCAGCTACAATGAAATCTCCGGGGTTTACGACGACGCCCCCACAGGCGATTGGCACATTGATCGAAAGTTCTTCTTTACGTTCCGAGAACATCGTGTGCGTTCCGCGCGGTGTGATCGCGCGCGTCCAGATTGGCCAGTTGATGTCTTCCAACTCATCTGTGTCGCGCCCGGTGCCATCTACGATCATACCGCGAATACCACGGTTCTTGGCCAGACCGCCCATTAAACCACCACAGACCGACGTTTGACGATCACCACCCGCGTCCACGACGATCACGTCCCCGGGTTGTCCCATTTCAAGCGCCTGCAATGGGTCGACCAGATCGCCTTTTGAAAGCTGAACCGTCACGGCCTGGCCTGTCACCTTGGCGCGGAAAGCAGGCTTGATGGCGCTGTCCATCACACCTGTTCGGTACTGCACATCCGCAAAAATGGCAGCAGCAGAGTACGCCTCCAACACCTTGTCGAATTTTTTGAGAAGTTCCGAATTTCTTTCAAAATCATTGAAAACCCTGAGGTCCGTGCTGACGTCTGGCATTCTTGTCTCCTGTTATGCGGTAGATACGGCCAATGCGTCGGCATTGACTGTGTAGTCGGGTTTTTGTCCTGTCAGGACCTTGGCCACTTGCGTGGCCGCAGTGACTCGCGCTGCGTGTATGGATTCCTCGGAATAGTAGGCCGCATGCGGCGTTACGAGGACGTTGGGCAGTGTGAACAACGGGTTGTCATCAGGCGTCCAGTTGGCGCGCTTGGCCGGCTCTTCTTCGGGGTCGTCGAGCCCGGCGGCAGCCAGATGGCCTTCGGTCAGCGCCCGGAACAGGGCCTTGTTGTCGACCGTTGGTCCGCGTCCCGTGTTCACGAGTATCGCACCCGGTTTCATGACCGAGAATTCGGCATCTGACAGAAAGTGATGGGTGTTTGGCGTCATCGGCGCTTGCATCAGGATATAGTCGGACCTTGCCAGCAATTCAGGCTTGCTCACCAGCTCGACCCCAATCTTCGCGGCGACTTCTCTTGGCAAGTACGGGTCGTAAGCGATGACCGTAACTCCGAAGGATTGCGCCCGCGCCACGATGGCTTGTCCGATTTTACCCAGCGAGACGACACCCATCGTCCGCCCGCGCAACCGGTAAACCGGCTGCCCGCTTTGCCACTGCCAGACCCCAGCATGGGTGGCCCGATCATAGTCGGGCAGCTTGCGTGCCAGGGTCAGCCAAAGGGAAATCGCATGATCGGCGACTTCCTCGGTGCAATAGTTTTGCACATTGGTGACGAGGATGCCTTTTTCCGTCGCCGTGCCGACATCCACGATATCCACGCCTACACCATAACGCGCGATGACCTCGCAGTTCCGCATCCGCGTGATCGTTTCCTTCCCGATCCGGGCATATTGGTTCATCATCGCTGCGCAATGCGGCGCGACGTCAAACAGGTCTTCCTGACGCTTGGCCTGAAGCGCGATCACCTCAGCACCTGCGGCTTCCAGGATTTCCGTTTCAACGGCAACATCACCAAAGTCGTAGTCGGTTATCACGACCTTGGGCCTGTCCGTTCTGGGGGGAAAGTTGGCGCGATCAGTCATAAGCACCCGCCGAATAGGTCAATTCGTACGAGTGGCTGTAGAGCTCGAAAATGTTGCCAAACGGGTCTTCCATATAGACCATGCGATAGGGTTTTTCACCTGGATAATACTTGCGCACTTGGCTCATGCGCTGGCGCCCGCCCAGGTCTTCGATGACCTTGATGCGGCCTTCCAGATCCTCGTCCTGTACGCAGAAATGAAACAAGCCCCGCCGCCAATATTCAAACGGGCGTTCTTCTTCGACGGTCTTCGGGAACTCAAACAATTCGATGCCAACACCGTCGCCCATCGACAAGTGCGCGATGCGGAAGCTTCCCCAGCCTTCCCCAAATACATCGTCGCACATCTGACCGATGGCGCTTTCGTCATGCAGGATTTCAGTTGGTTCCATCAGCACGTAAAGGCCGAATGCCTTGGAATAGAACTCCACGGCTTTTTCCAGGTCGGGAACTGTGATGCCGATGTGAGAGAAAGTAAGAGCGGCCATAGCAGGCTCCTCCAGTTAGCAGTTAAAGAATGTTGCGAACGATGCCGCCTTCGATCCGATGCGCAGAACCATTAGAGGCTGTGCTTGCTGAGATCGTGACGATCATGCGGGCGACTTCGTCTGGTTGGACAAAGCGCTGTATGAGCGATGTGGGCTCATCTGATTTGAAGTAATTGTCGACGATAGTGTCGAGCGGCTCACCCTTCTGATCGGCGAGGCCGTCAAAATAGGCTTCGACACCTTCGGTCCAGGTCGGACCAGGCAGGATCGAATTAACCCGAACTTTTGTCCCCTTTGTAAGCTCTGCCATGCCACGTGTAAGACCTAACATGGCAGTTTTGGTAACAGAGTAATGCACCATCTGGGGAAGTGGTTTCACTGCCGCTTCGCTGGCCATGTTGATGATAGATCCCTGATCTCGGTCAAGCATGTCAGGTAAGAAAATCCGGCTCATCCGAACGGCGGACAGGACATTGATGTTGAAGTAATGCATCCAGTCGTCATCCGTGAGATCCTCGAACGGCTTAACCGAAAAGATGCCGACATTATTCACCAGAACATCCACCGCACCCCGCGCTCGCGCAAACTCCGCCAGAGTTTCCGCATCAGAGGTCTTGGTTAAGTCGGCCGCAATGCCTTCAACCTTGCCCAGAGGTGACAGATCGTCGACGCAGGCGGACACTTCCGCCTCGGTCAGGCCATGCACGATGACCCGCGCGCCTTCTTCCAGGTAGCCCCGCGCAGTGGCTTTGCCGATGCCGGAACCTGAACCAGTCACCAGGACCAGCTTGTTTTTGAGCCCCAGATCCATCTCAGGCCTCCTTCTTGACGTTAGATGACTGCTGCGATGAAGGGCGACCGAACATTCGACCCATCAAGGCCGAAATTTCCGCGCGCCACATGTCTATACCAACGGCCAACAGAATGATCAGGCCCAGCACGATGTTCTGAACCGAAGATGGCGCAGCGTTTAGGTTCAAACCATTCTGGACGATAACGATTGTCATCGCCCCCATCAGCGTGGCGAGGATGTTGCCGCGTCCGCCTGCAAGGCTGGCTCCGCCGACAACAGCAGCGGCAATGGCCTGCAGTTCCAGCGTCTGGCCATAGTTGGGCGAACCAGAGTTGAGGCGCGCTGACATCAGGATCGCACCAACCGCAGTCATAAAACCCGCGATGACAAATGTCGTCGTCTGAACTTTACGTACGTTAATACCCGTCAGAACGGCAGCGGCTGGGTTACCACCCACGGCATAGATCTCACGGCCGAGTTTCGTGAAGTTCATAGTGAACGCGGCAAGGACGTAGAAGAACACGAGGTAGAAGAAAGGCATCGGAACGCCGAACAGCTTGCCGTAAAAGATTGGCTCCAGCGCCGGATCCAGCGAGAAGATCGGAGACCCATTGTTGAAGGTCAGCGCAAGGCCCCTGAAGGCAATCAACGCCGCCAATGTTGTGATGAAAGACGGGATACGCCCGTAGGCTGTTATCAGCCCAATGAACAGACCAAGCAATCCGCCCATGAGAAGAATGAGTGGCAACGCCAGAACCAGTGGAATGCCAACAAATTTCAACATCTGCGCAAGGATCATGGTCAGCAAAGCCACCATAGACCCGGAGCTCAGATCGATGCCCGCAGCGAAGATCACGATAGTAGACCCGATTGCGATCAAGGCCACGATGCTTACCTGTAGGGACAGGTTTGAAAGGTTACCCGGGTTCAGGAAGCGTTCCGTCGTAAGTGCAACGATCAGTGCGACGATCACCATTGCTGCAAATGGTCCGATCAACTGGGTGTCAAAGATCCGCTTCATGCGAAAGCCTCCTTAGGCTTGGATTGAGGAGTGTCGGCGGACGCGCGCACAAGGTCGTCATGAGTAAGGTCGGATGCATCGACCGTGCGCACTATGGTTCCGTGCTGCACGACGGCAATCCGATCGCTCATCGCAAGCAACTCATCATGGTCTGAACTGATCAGAATGATCGATTTTCCCGCCCGCGTGAGCCTGTTAATCAGCTTGTAAACAGCGATCTTCGCGCCGATATCGATCCCCTGCGTCGGCTCATCAAGGATCAGAATGTCCGAGGCTGAGAACAGCCAACGTGCAATAACAATCTTCTGCTGATTGCCACCAGACAAAAAGTTGACCGTCTTTTCCTCAGCCTGGGTCGAGATTTCCAGATCGCGGATCAGGTCATGGGTAGCTTGCTCTTCCGCCTTAAGATTCAACACGCCGAACCGGCTTAGCCCGCCAAGGGACGCTGCGGTGACGTTCCCGCTTGCGCGGAAATTGAAGAACAGCCCGTCAAACTTTCGGTTCTCTGGGACAAGAGCCAAGCCCGCACGGATCGCATCAATTTCCCGACGAAAGCGAACCGGTTTGCCGTTCAGTGACATCTGCCCGGCGGTTAGCTCATCTGTCCCGAATAGGGCGCGGGCAATCTCTGTGCGGCCACTGCCCAATACACCACCCAAGCCCAGAACTTCACCTCGGTGCAACGAAAACGATACATCATTCACGCCCGAATTGGTGGCCAGACCCGCTGCCTCTAACACAATATCCTTGGCTGCGTTCTGCTCCTTCGGATAATGCTCACCAATGTCCTCACCGACCATTGCGCTGACAATCTCAGAGACGTTGATCTTGGTCTCGCCACTTGCACGCACAACACAGCCGTTGCGCAGGATCGTCACTTCATCAACGATCCGTTCAACCTCATCCAGCCTGTGCGACACATAGAGAATAGCGGTGCCGCGCTCACGCATTTTGCGCAGTAGCTGGTGCAGGCGCTCAATTTCATCTTCACCCAATGCCGCTGTTGGCTCATCCAGGATGATCATGCGGGCGTCCATCGCGACGGCTTTCGCGATCTCGACCAGTTGTTGCTCGCCGACCGATAGCGAGCCGGTGATGGTTTCGGGTGAAACATCGACATCCATTTCCGCCAGAACGCGAGCGGCTTCGTGGTGGACCTTGGTCCAGTCGATCACACCAAAGCGGGACCGAGGCATATTGCCAAGGAAGATGTTCTCGCCAACCGACAAAGTGGGCACGATCGAGAATTCCTGAAAAACTGTTGCGACACCCAATTCACGTGCCGCCTGCGGGTCGCTGATCGTGACCGGCTTGCCATTGTGCAGGATTTGACCGCTATCGGGTTGCTGTACGCCGGACAGAGTCTTGATCATGGTCGACTTGCCACAGCCATTTTCACCCAGCAGCCCATGAATGGAACCGGGCATAAGCCGGATGCAAACCTTGTCATTCGCCAAAACCCCGGGATAGGCCTTGGTGATATCGACAAACTCCCAAAGTGGCGTTGCGGGTGTCATTGCGATTGCCTCGATAAAAGCGAAACTCGGTTGAGTTGCGACCCGGCAGCACGCGCACGCGCCACCGGGAAGCGGGGAGAAAGCTCAGTACTCTTTGGACGGCTGCGGGAAGAGCTTTTCTGGCTCTTGCAGCACGCTTATCGCTCCATCCTTGTCTTCAATTGATGTGGGCGTTTCGATCCAACCGCCGGGATAGGAACCGTTGAGCGCATCAATGGTTGCGTGCATGGCCGCCTTACCCATCAGGAATGGTGAGGTGTTGACGGTTGCCGTGATGTTGCCAGCCGCAATCTCTTCAAGGCCAGACGTATCGCCATCGTTGCCCAAAAGGACGATGTCATTGCGGCCGAGTGCTTTCGCAGCAAAGGACGCCCCAATGATCATGTAGTCGTTCGCCGCAAAGATCATGTCGAGATCGGGATTCGACTGCAGGATATCCATACCAGCAGTGTTGCCGCCTTCAACGTTCCATTTACCGTCAATTGAGACCACAACGTCGAAGTTATCGTTGCCCTCGATACCGTCGAGGAAGCCACCCACACGCTCGGTCGAATGATAGCCAGGCTGCCCTTCGATGATTCCGACCTTCAACGGTTGATCGCCATAAGTTTCAATGGCCCAGTCAGCGATGGCATGTGTGCCATTGCGCTGAGAGTACCCGACCACACCATGAATTGGTGTCGGGAAGTTCGGGATGTCCGAGTTGATCATCAAAACTGCCATGCCCTTGTCGACGGCCTGCTTCAGCAGCGGTGCGGCAGCAAATTCATCGTGTGTACCAAAGATGATTGCATCCACATCCTGCGTCAGCACATCCTGGATCATTCCCATTTGGCCGTTGATGTCCGCACCGGACTGGGGCGCAAGCATGAAGACTTCGACCCCGGCCTCAGCAGCAACCGCTTTGATGCCTTCACCGATGGCGATGTAATAGTTGAACTCTGTCGCCGGCGGCATATACGCGATCCGGAACGTTTCGTTCTTGGGCTCTATCGCATCGATTGGCGCTTGTGCCCCGTCCTCAAGTGGAACCGGCGCTGGATAATTTTCCGCCAGAGCGACCGTTGCCAGCGTGGCGAACCCTGCGGCAAGCGTAGTGGTCATTAGCGTTTTCAACATAGTTTTCTCCTCCAGAATTTCGTTGGTTATCCTTTGAATGGCGCGTCGATCACGCCACGAACGCCGGGTTTCACAGCAAAGAGGCCGCCAGATTCCGGTTCTTTTGTTAAAGCTGCTTCGTCACTCATCAGCCTTGAGGTCGTGATGAACAGCGTGTCGAGATCAGGGCCACCGAAAGCGCAACAGGTGGGCTTCCAGACCGGCACCTCGATCACGCGATCTATCGTGCCGTCTGGTGCGACGCGAACAACGCGATGGCCTTCCCATTCGGCGTTCCAGACGCCCCCTTCGGCATCGACACAGGACCCATCAGGCAAGCCAGGCTCATCATTGAAAGAAGCGTGCTGCCGACGGTTCGAGACGGTTCCACTACGGGTGTCGTAATCAAATGCGACGATTTCCCGATCCGGGGTATCCGCGAAGAACATCGTCTCACCGTCGGACGTAAAGCAAGTCGAATTGGCGCAAGACACTCCTTCGATAATCGTCCGTACACTTAAGTCCTTATCGACGCGGATGACTGACGAATCGGCCTTACCAGAAACTTCGTTCATGCCTCCAACAATCAATCGCCCCTGGCGATCGGTTCGCCCGTCGTTCAGCCGTGTCTCCGGATTGTTCGACTCGAATCGTGCCACGAGGGTTTCCTCGCTCTTGGGCGAATCGAACAATACAACCCGATCCGCATAAGCAACGATCAGCCCGCCAGACGCACGCGGCGCAAAGCAACACACGCGCTCCGGCATCTCATGAGATGCGGTTTCTGAGGTTGCAGGATCAAATGACCAAAGCGCACAGCCTTCGATGTCGGTCCACCAGACAAGACCATCGGCGGGATTCCAGAAAATCCCTTCCCCGTGCTGGTTCTTACAATCGACGACCAACTCTGCGCGCACTTTTTGATCTCCCAAGCACATTCTGATATCTGATATACCAGCTTGCCTAATCTGGTGTATCAGATATCTTGCATCTGGCAACACCTTTTTTTGGAGATATCCTCAGATGGCGCTTGAGAGACCCAAGTCTTTGCGTGAACTCGCACTGGAACATTTGCGGAATAGTATTATCGATGGCTCCCTGAAAATGGGTCAGGTTTTGTCGGAGCGAAAAATCTCCGAAGAGCTGGGCGTATCGAAATCGCCAGTCCGCGAAGCACTCGCTCAACTACGTGACGAAGGGTTGGTCAGTATCGAGCCTCAAAAAGGCGCACGTGTTTTTTCGCTGTCTGAGCCGGAAGTGACTCAGATCTGCGATTTCAGACAGGCTATCGAAACTGCCGCCTTTGAACTTGCGTTGTTGCGGAACCCGGAAGGTCTTGCCGACGACATGCAGCGTGTCGTGAAGGACATGGAGAAGGAACGCAGGCGAGGCAATGAAAAGGGCTACCTTTCACTGGATACCACGTTTCATCAGTTGATTTTTGAACATGCCGGTAACGATTATCTGACGGCGAGCTATACACGCTACATCGGTAAGATTGCCGCATTGCGGACCCATTTGGCGAAGCTGCCACAGCATACTGAGCTCTCCTTCGATGAGCATTCAAAAATCGCTATTGCCGTTCACGAAGGTGACATGGCCAAAATCAAATCTCTTCTCACAGCGCATATTGACCGTACCAGACAAGCCTACCAAAGCGCCGCCATCGTCCTCGAAGGAGCGGCCGCATCCTAGCAAAAACGTAGCTTCGTTGTGACGGGGGCGGGCCAAAACGGCGCCGCCCCTTTCTCTTGACACCTCCCGATCTTTTCTTTTTCAGTTGACATCTGAGATATCAGATGCCAATCAAAAGGCGGGAGGAAGCTTGTATGACGCCAGCAATGAAACCTGACTCACCGGGGCTACAGCCACTGATCCAGCTGGATCGGGTTGGCAAAAGCTTCGGCACGAACATTGTTTTGGATGGCGTCGACTTTGAATTGAGACCCGGCGAAGTTCACGCGCTGTGTGGGGAAAACGGCGCCGGAAAATCCACTTGTCTCGGCCTGTTTTATGGACTTCACCAACCTTCTGCTGGGCGTATCCTGTGCGACGGCAAGGAACAGCGGGTCGAAAGCCCGTCGCATGCGCAATCCCTGGGCATCGGCTGTGTTTTCCAAGAGCTCAGCCTCGCTGGCGCGCTCTCTGTTGCGGAAAACATCTACGCGGGCCGCGTACCCACCCGGTTTGGCGTAGTTGACTGGCCTGAACTGCGCCGCCGAGCGGAGGCGTTGCTGGCGGAATTCGGTCTGGATATCGACGTCTCAACACCCGTGGAAAACTTGCCGATCAGCTCCCGCCAGATTGTTGAAATCGCCAAGGCGCTGTCGTTGAATTCCCGCGTCCTTTTGCTGGATGAACCGACATCGGCATTGGCACCCGACGAAGTAGACGCACTATTCGAAGTCCTAAAGTCCCTGACAAAAAAAGGGATTGGCATCGTCTATGTCAGCCACCATATGGCCGAGATTTTCCAGATCTCGGATCGCATTACCGTTTTGCGAGATGGGCGCCACATCAGCACTTTACCGGTTTCGGAAACTTCTCAGGAACAAGTCGTTGCCGAGATGATCGGCGGCGCTCACCCCGGTGATGTCACGCGGTCAGGTAAGGTTAACGGCGAAGAGGTTTTGCATGTCCAAGACCTAACTCATCCAGGTGAATTCGAAGACATTTCTTTCTCAATTAAAGCCGGAGAGATTGTAGGCATGGCAGGGTTGATGGGCGCTCGCCGCAGCGAGATTGTTCGATCGATTGTCGGGCTGATGCATGGCGCGACCGGGGAGATCAGACTTCACGGCAAGCCTGTTAACTTTGCGTCCTTGCGGCAAGCGATGCGTGCTGGGGTCGGGTTTGTTCCCGAGGAACGCAAGACTGAAGGCCTATTTCTGGAACAAACTCTCAGTGACAACCTGATCGCGGCCAGTCTTTCCGATCATGCGTCTGCAGGGTTCATGCGTTCAGGCTCGATCAAAGCAGCCAGCCAGGCAGCGATTGACGCCTTCAGTGTTAAAACCAGCGGGATTAACGAACTTGTTGGTGATCTGTCTGGGGGCAATCAGCAAAAGATCATGTTGGCCAAGTGGCTCAAACGCACGCCAGCTCTTCTGATCATTGAGGAGCCCACAAAAGGGGTCGACGTCGGAGCCAAATTCCAAATCCACACGGAACTTTTGCGTCGCGCAGCCGAGGGAATGGCCATCCTCGTCGTGTCATCCGATTTTCCCGAACTTGTCTCTCTCTCAACCCGCATCCTTGTCGTCCACGACGGTCGCCTCATGGGAGATATCGCAGCCGCCGAGGCAACCGAAACCACGCTTCTTCAAATGGCCGCCGGAAATTCCTTTCCAATTGTGGACGCACCCCAAACCAATCAATCAGGAGTCGCGACGTGACCATGACCGCTCAAGCCAACTTGCCCATGAAGCGTCCCCTGCTGCGCCGAGTCTTGCAAGCCTTTGTCGACATTCGTGAACTGACGCTGATCGTTCTGATCGCCGCCATCATCATCGTAATGTCCAACGTTAATCCCTACTTCCTCAGCTTCTCGAATTTTCGAGCGGTGGCCATGGGCATGGCCCCCACCGCGATCATCGTGATCGGTATGGCGATCCTACTTGCATCCGGCGGGTTCGATCTTTCGGTCGGGTCGGTTATGGCCTTGTCTTCTACCGTCGTAGCCATGCTGCTTTTGACCGGCATGCCAATTCCGCTCGCTGTGGTATGCGGACTAGTGCTGGGCGGAATTGTCGGTGTGGTGAACGGTTTGCTGGTGACCGGCCTCGGGATCAATCCGCTTATCGCGACCCTCGGCACGATGTCGATCGCACGTGGCATCGCTCTTGTCCTGACCGAAGGTTTTTCTGTCTCAAGCCTGCCTGCATCCTTTGCCTGGATCGGCAAAGCCGACATAGGCGGCTTTCCGGTAATCGTCTTGTTCACCATTCTGCTGGTCGTCCTGTTTGATTTGGCTGTCCGCCACACACGCTTTTTCCGCCAAGTCTATTTCATCGGCGCCAATGAAAAGGCCGCAATGTTGTCAGGCATCCATGTGACCCGTGTGCGTATCATTCTGTACGGACTGACCGGTATTCTGGCTGCTTTGGCGGGTGTATTGCTGGCCTCCCGCCTGATGAGCGGTACGCCCACGGCAGGCAACGGTATCGAACTTCAGGTTCTGGCAGCGGCTGTCATTGGTGGCGCATCCCTACGCGGCGGCGAAGGTACTATTCTTGGTGCTTTCCTCGGCGTCGTTTTCGTTGCGTTGATCAACAACACTATGACGATGCTGGCTGTATCGATCTACTGGCAGATGATCGTCATCGGCGGTGTACTCGTTACAGCGGTCGCCTTGGACATGCTGATCCGAAGCAAACGGGGCTAATCCCTAAGCTTTCCAAAACTCAACAACAACCAAAGATCCAAAACAGGGAGACTACGATGACTGAATTGAATGTGAATCGCCGCAGGTTGCTGACAGCGGGCACCACTGCTGGACTGGCTACCGCGTTCGGACTGCCCATGCTGTCCAAAGAAGCCATGGCGCAAGCGGCCGGAAAGGAGTACGTTTTCCTGTCCATCGTCACGCAGGTGCCGTTCTGGGTGGACTATCGCAATGCGATGGAAGACCTTGAGGAACTGATGGGCATCAAGGCTACATTCACCGGCCCGTTGGATTTCGACACGGCCGCACAAGCACGCCAATTGGACGAACTGATCGCAAGACGTCCCGCAGGCATCCTTATCTTCCCGGGTGATCCGGCCACTCTGGCCCCCGGCGTCGAACGTGCGGTCGAGGCGGGCATTCCAGTCACATGTTGTATTGGCGATATTCCCGACAGTCCCCGGTCCACATTCCTTGGTATCAACGGCGTTCAGGCAGGACGTGTCGGCGGCGAAATGCTGGCGCAAGCGATTGGCGGTAAGGGCAAAGTTATCCTCGGCACTTTCCCTGCCCCTTCCACATTGGAGCGTGTCGAAGGGTACAAACAGATCTTTGCCGAGAAATACCCGGATATCGAGGTCGTCGACGTAGTCAACGACAAGGCTGACCCGTCCTATGCGCCGACAGCCTACCTTCAGGCCATTCAGGCGAACCCGGATATTGTTGGCATTGGCGGCACGGACGGCGACAGCGGCAAAGGCGCGGCAATTGCAGTCAATGAGGCGGGGCGCAAGGACATCAAGATTGTCGCGATGGACCGAAATGATGATATGCTTCCCTATATCGAAGACGGCACAATTCACGGCGCAGTGGCTCAGAAATCCTATCTGGAGATCTTTCTCGCCTTCCACATGATGCATTGGCAGAATACCGATGGGTTGAAAGTCTTGCCCGATTGGAAGGCGGCGGGCATCAATCCTTTGCCAGAGCGCGTTGAAACCGGGGTTATGCCGATTACTGCCGAGAACGTCGTCCAGTTCAAGCACACCTAAGGGATTGTCCCGGTGCATTCTGTCGCGCCGGGAAACCGATAGGAGGGGGTACATGTCGGACAGATGGAGCGTTCTTCACCTGCAGCAAAGCGATCTGCGGCTGACACTCCTGCCCGGCATCGGGGGCCGCTTATGGGATGTAAACTTCCAAGGGCGCTCCCTCCTATTTCAAAACGCAGATCTCATCGGGTTGGAGGTCGATGACACACGGCTTAATGATCTGCCCACACGCTCTCCACAATTTGGTTTTCCACTCTGGGGCGGCGAGAAGACTTGGATCGCACCGGATGCATCCTGGGTAAACGGCGCTCCGTTTCCCGTGTTGGACAGCGGCGCTTACCAGATCACGTCAAGAAGCAGCACTCATATAGACATAACCAGCGCAATATGCCCGACTTCGCACTTGTCGGTGTCGCGCCGCATCACACTGACATCCGCGGAGAGCTGGCATATAGAACACATCGTGGTCAACCATGGGACCTCGTCGCGACTGACCGGCATTTGGTCAGTCATGATGCTTAACACCCCCACCAAGATCGGTGTCGAATTGGAAGACCCTGCATTTCATCCTGTTTTTGGCTCTGCCGAAGGGATGATAGCTACGCACGGCAATGGCATTGTCGTGGATTGCAACAGACAGCAGGAATTCAAGGTCGGGCTACCGAACCCCAACGGTCGTACACTGGTGCGCTGCGGCCATAATGCTCCCTTGCTGATGTGCTCAGTGCTAGAACCGCAACTGAGCGATCAATTTGCACACGACTATCCGTTTGAGGCCTTTAATTCAGGCGATTACGCCTATTGCGAAGCGGAGTGGCACTCCCCGGCACGCAATCTCGCACCAAATGAAACGCTGAGTTTTCGGCAGACGTTCCGCGTCTTGGCGGATGAGGATGCATCCCAAATGCCATTGGGACTCACAAACAACAAGGAGTTCCTGTCATGCATGTCTTGATTACTGGCGCTGGCGGGCATCTCGGCCGCAAACTTTTCGACGCGCTAGAACGCGACCCCGACTACACTGTTTCTGGCATCGACATTCGCCCCGTTGATCACCCCGACATTCACACCGCAGACCTGTCCGACGACAGCAGTTGGGTCAGTTTGCTTAAGGGAGTGGACGTTATCGTGCATCTAGCTGGTGACCGAGAGCCCTCCGCCACCTGGGCCTCCGCGATCAAACACAATATGGATGCAACGCTTTCACTCTATCACCATGCGGCAGCCATGGGCGTCAGCCGGGTAGTTCTTGCCAGCTCCAATTGGGTCCACGGCGACAAAAGGTTCACGCACGACGTTCTCAACAGCACGACACCACCAGGTCCAGTAAACGCCTACGGCATGTCCAAGCTGTTCTGTGAACGGACAGGGGCCTACTTCGCCGAGCATCACGGACTGTCGGTCATCTGCTTACGCATCGGCTGGACACAATGGACTCATGACAACCAACCCGGCACACACATGGCGATGGGCCGGTGGGGTCAGGAAATGTGGTTGAGTGATCGGGACTTTCTAAACGGAATGCGCGCCGCAATAGATGCCAAGGATATTTCCTTCGCAGCCCTGAACCTGATGTCAGATAACCCAGGTATGCGCTGGGATATCACCGAAACACGACAAGCGATTGGCTATTCTCCAAAGGATGGAAGCCCCGCGAAAATAACAGTGGGCATTTCATTGAGATCCATGCTGCAGCGGCTGTTCACAGTCCGGCTCCCCAGCTATTTCACGACACGTTTTCCGGATTGGTAGAGTTCGTAGCTCTGGATTTTGCTATACAGCAACCGCCCCTACCCACCTTACGCGCATAATTCGACATTTTTGCTCGTTACTTTTGTCACATCTTAAAAACGCCATTAGCTCCGATAAGTATCGCTTATCAGGTGTGATTGATTTAGGCGCAAAAGCAGCGCAGAATGATGCTCATGAAGCCCCCCGCCCCATATCTTCCCGCCGCTGCCCCTGCCCTCTCGGAAACGGATCAAGAGGCGCTCACCGACCTCTATGTACGCGGCACACCGGAAAACACGTTGCGTGCCTATGAACGGGATTTGATCTATGTCACCGCCTGGAAATCCGCGCGGTTCACAACGACGCTGGACTGGCCGGAATCCGAGGCCACTGCGCTGGCCTTCATTCTCGATCACGCGCGCGATCTCGGAGATGCCCCGCCCGAGGACCCTGCGCGACAGGTGGCAGAGGCGCTGATCACGCAGGGACTGCGCAAGTCGCTGGCCTGCCCGGCCCCGAAATCACAACACCCGATCACCCGTGACGTGCTGGAACAGCTGCTGGCCACCTGTCGGGGTAGCCGACGGGATTGCCGCGACCGGGCGCTATTGATGCTGGGTTGGGCCTCAGGCGGCCGACGGCGCTCCGAAATCGCCGGGCTGATGCAGGAAGATGTATCGCTGAAGGAATTCGACAAAAAGGGCGTGCTCTGGATCTCGCTGCTGGAGACTAAGACCACGCAAAAGGGTGAGACGCCCCGGCTGGTCCTGAAAGGGCGCGCTGCACAAGCACTGGTGCACTGGATCGAGATGGGTGAGATCAGTGACGGCCCTCTGTTCCGGCCGATCTCCAAAGCGGATCGGGTGCTGAAACGCTGCCTCAGCCCGGATGCGATTGCGCAGATCGTTCGGCACCGGCTGAAGCTTGCCGGACTGCCCGAAGGCTTTGCTTCGCCGCACGGGCTGCGCTCCGGGTTCCTGACCCAAGCCGCCCTGGACGGCGCCCCGATCCAGGCCGCCATGCGCCTGTCCCTGCACCGCTCCATGGCGCAGGCGCAGAAATACTATGACGATGTCGATATCGCTGAAAACCCGGCAGCGGATTTGTTGGGGTGAGCATTTACTGAGTGATCAAAGAAATCCCAGCCTGACAGATACGCTGGCTTTCGCACCTATGTCTTGCCCTCTGCCGCATCCGTTAACGTGGCCAGTGCGGAAACATGTCGCGGCAGATCACAACGGGAATGCAGGATATCGACTATGATCACACTTTCCGGCTGGTCCAGGTAGACGAGGAAATGCTCCCCTGCCCGCACATATCTGAGATCTACCGACTCCTCGACCAATAGAGAACAGCTGCGGCTGGCCACCCTGCCCTCCGTGATGGCCTGACAGCGCGCTATCAGTTCTTGTTCATAAAGATCGGCTTGATGCGGTCCAAACTTGTCGATGGTCCATCGGGCAATTTCCACTAGGCTGGCTTCGGCGCGGCGTGTCAGTCGAAAGGGTCTGGTCACGCTTCGGTTCGTGCCCTTGCAAAGGCACGACGGATCGCATCCGAACCGCTGCCCTCTGCCAGATCTCCAGCCTGAGCCTGGGCCACACCCTCCTGCAGGCCTTGTTTGAGAGATACCAGCCCCGCTTCTTCCCGCTCCAGAAGACGAAGGCCCGCACGCAACGCCTCACTAGCGTTCTGATAGCGACCGGATGCAACCAGGTTCTGCACCAATTGATCCTGCGATTCTGTAAGTACGACATTGCGGGTTACCATGGCTTAAGCCTCCTCTTTGGCAATATATGCCAACGAGACAGTCGGTTCAACGATTGAGGAGCCCATTATCGCAAATTCGAGCAAGCTGGTTCTATCGACGCCAAAGGGAAATGAACACACGGATCGTGTCTGTGCTCCCATATGAATCCAACGACAGCAGAGACTTGCGCCAAAAGCCGCGCCGCGCAAGCACAGTTGCACTGGATCGAGGGCGGTTCCCTGTTCCGTCGTAACTTAAAGGCACACAGTACTCTAAACCCCGTCTCTCCCTGTATGCCATTTCTTGGGCTATCGGCCAGCGGCTGACTCTAGCCGGAGTGTCCGCGGGATTTGCCTCTCCGCACGGGCTGCGCTCGGGGTATCTGACCTTGGCCGCCATGCCCTTCTCACAGCATCGTCCTCCCGTACTGGCGCAGAAGTACTGTTGCGACGTCGATATCGCGGAAAACTCAGTAACGAGTTTGTTGGCGAGAGAATTTGACCAATCAGCTCAACTAGCTCCCTGCCCTTCCCAATTGCGCGATTTGCGCCACATGCCGTTCGGCCTTCACTCCAATTTCAAACTAGAGGTTTTCTACTCAAAGCGGAGCTTAGGGAGGAGTTTTACAGGAATGCCTTCGCATGCCTACGTTAGAACTTCATCGACTGAAAGAACCCATGATCCCGCTCAACCGAGTTTACAACTGTAAACCACCCTGCTCTGATGCTAAGCGTATGTAGTCCTCCGCGTTGGAAAACCTACAATATAGGCGAAAATCCTTGACTTAGCGCAATGAATCACGGCTGTTTGTCTCAAGTGGCGCAAAAATGACCACATTCTTTAATTTGAGGCAACTACATGATTCCCGTGACACCACTTGCGGCAGAAAGACCATCGGCACTCGCCACGGAAATATCTGAGAGATTAAACTCGGCTATCCGGGAACATCTACTTGCTGCATTTGCCCCCGACAACACCAAATCACTGCGAAACTTTGCAGCGCCAGAAGCTGCTGAACTCTTAGGAGTCTCAGGTCAATTCATGCGCAAAGTCCACGCAGAGGGAACGATTCCTGAACCGAATGACGTACGCAGCGGTCGGCGTTACTATACTGCCCAAGAACTCTGGGAGGCTCGCGAAACGCTTGAGAAAACCTCACGCAAAAAAGGGCGCTATGTCCCTCGCCGGACTGAAGGAGAAAAGCTCCAAGTCTGGCAGTTGATGAACTTCAAAGGCGGCAGCAGCAAGAGCACCACAACAATTCACTTGGCTCATTATTTTGCGCTTCGCGGTTACCGTGTATTGGCCGTTGACCTGGATCCTCAAGGCTCTCTTACATCCATGTGCGGCATAAGCCCGGAAATAGAGTTTGACGGGCTGACGATTTACGATGCTATTCGATATGAAGATCCGGTAGATATGGCGGACGTCGTGCTTCCGACATACTTCCCAGGTCTCTCTGTGGCTCCGTCACGGCTTGTTCTTTCCGAATTTGAGACAGAATCTGCCGTTCACTCCAACCCGGACCATCCGTTCTTTACGAGAATACGAAATGCCCTGGCCCAGGTAGAAGGCGATTTTGACCTTGTTCTGATTGATAGCCCACCTCAACTTGGATTCTTGACTATAGCAGGGATGGCCGCCGCCAGTTCATTGCTTGTGCCACTGACACCTTCAATGCTGGACGTGTCTTCGACGGCTCAATTTCTCGAACTCGCTGGGGCTTACATGGCAGTCATTGAAGATGCCGGCGCCACACTCGAATACGACAATTTCAAATTCCTAATAACGCGTGACGAGCCGACAGACGTTCCGTCTCAACAACTGGCTTCTTTCATGCGAGCACTGTTTCAGGATCGCGTTATGTCAGCCACGGCCCTCAAAAGCACTGCAATCAGTGACGCCACAATGCTCAAACAATCAATTTACGAAGTCGTGCGGTCGGAGATGACACGCGCAACTTATGATCGGGCAAAGAACTCAATGGATGCGATCGGCTCTGAGGTAGAGCAAATGATCCATCAAGCATGGGGACGCAGCTAATGGCTAGAAAATCGCTTCAGGAAATGTCGGGGATAGCAAACACCATCGCGCGCTCTAGCCCCAAGGCCATGGATAAGGCCCCAAAACCCAATGCTCCCGCTCTTGGTGCGCTTCAGGGCTCTCTTGCCGCAATCAGGGAAATTGACCCTGCTCTGATCGACGATTGGGGGCCAGCCGATAGGCTAGGTGAGTTTACAGCTGTAAACACTGACGAAGAAGACGATAGTTTTGAAAGCTTGATGTCGAGCATACAAGACGGTGGCCAACAAGTTCCCATTCTTGTCAGAAAATCGAAATACGACGGTCGATACGAGGCAATTTATGGGCGGAGGAGGCTCAAAGCCTGTCGTGAACTCGGCATTAAAGTCCGCGCTAATGTTCAGGATATCGACGATGCTTCAGCGCTTCTCGCCAAAGGGCTTGAGAATGCTGCGAGGCGCAATCTTTCCTTCTACGAGAAAGCACGTTTCGCCGAGGCGATCCTCAATTCCGGGCATGACACTGCAACGGTGCGGCAAGTATTGAACGTTTCGAAGTCGGGGCTGTCCCACCTGACAAAGATAACGCAACATGTTCCTGCAAAGATTGGTGACATGATCGGCGCAGCCCCAAAATCAGGCCGCCCAAAATGGACCGCGCTTGCAGAGCACTTCGTTGCAGGCAAGCTAGCAGAAGATGAAGCGGCAAATCTTCTTGCAACCATTGAGCCACCGGTGTTGTCAGATGATCGGCTGGAAATGCTCCTAAAAGCAGCTGCCAAACGTGGTGCACGACAAAGAGAAGGTGCGGCCGAAGTCAGCCCAATCGAAGGTGTTACAATCAAATCCACCAACGGATCACTAACTGTTTCGGTCAAAAGGACCGGAGCTAACGCTGGCTTCGCTAGCTGGTTGGACAAAAACATGGCTGAAATCATTAAGCGCTCACACGCTGAGTTTACAGCTGTAAACGCCGAAAAAAAGAACTGAGGACGAGCAGAAAGGAGGAAGGCAAACAAACAAAACCCCCGAAACCGGAGCTTCGAGGGCTGCTGCGCAAAGCGCAATTCTTAGATTAGACACCTAGAATCTAGCAGCACCCGAATCGCCACACAAGAAAAAACGCTCTTGAGCGAACGGGTAATTTTTGTCTGCCAATAGATAATCATGAAAACTCTAACAGCATTGGCTCCAAATGGGGCAACCTTGTCGGCAACGGCAGGGCAGGGGAGTAGTACGCTCAAAAAATGGATGCTTCTTCGCGCCGTTGAAGAAGCCAGAGAGCCTCTTGGGTTAAAATCCACAACTCTCAATGTCCTGAGAACAATGATTTCCTTTGTGGGCGGTGATCAGATTGCTGCGGACCAGGATGATCATCACATCTGCTTCGCTTCCAACGCAGCGATCGCCAAACGAACGCATGTCAGCGTGCAGACTGTTGAGCGTCATATTTCGACGCTAGTTGAGCTTGGACTTATCCGTCGCGTCATGAGCGCAAACGGTAAACGTTGGGCACGTCGGAACCGACAGGGCAGGGTGGTCACCGCAACTGGGCTCTCCTTGATGCCTTTGTCTGAACGGCACGCTGAGTTCATCCAGGAAGCCCAGAGGCATGCTGATCGAGTTCTGGAGTTCACTTTACTCCGCGACAAGGTTTCCGCCGCTCTGGCGCGCCTTAGGGACCTCGTAGCAAATGACACCGCGATCTCTGATTTGATGACCACCGTACGCAATGCTCTGCGTCGCAAACCAGATGCAAATGTACTCAGCAAACTGCTGGCTGAAATCTCTGTGGAAATCTCTGAGATAACACAGGCAGATACAGAAAATTTGAGGGACAGTGACAATGAAATTGAGGGGCACAAAGAGGACTCTTTGAATCCGGAAGTTAAGAAAGAAAAACTTTCTCAGATTCAGGTTTCTCCAGAACAAATGGAACGCAGTTTTCCACGGCTATGCTCAGAACTACGCTTTGCGAAAGATCAGCACCACTGTGATCGGCTTATGGATGATATCGCCGAGTATCTTCGGCTTGGCCAAACCTGGTATGCAATGAAGTCAACGTTTGGCCCAGCTATTCGTTTCATCGTTCTCGGATACATCTTTCAACGTGCTGAGAACATACAGTCTCCAGGGGCTTACCTGATTTCGTTGCTGGCTAAAATCGAAAAGGGAGATTTGTCTCCAAAGGCAATGCTCTCGCAGACATCCAATGCTACGTAAATCTGGTGAAACAGGATGAGATTTACCGATTTCAGATTACACGTCCAATCGATGATTGGATCGATTGGTTTGAAAAAGATGAGCAATAGGATTGACCTCTATAAATCACGCAGACATAAATAGTGAGCTATAGAAAGGGAACTTATACCTCACGATGTGGAACTGGCAGAACCCTGACTGGCCGACCTTTCGCTACGACGCCGCAAGACTCGAACCATACGAGCAACAGTTCCTGTTGTCCTCAGGGGAAGTTCTTGGAACTGTTCATCATGTGAACACATCGGATCGAGATCAATTGCGTATCGACCTGCTAAGCGAAGAGGCGATGAAGACCAGCGCGATCGAAGGTGAGATGCTGGATCGTCTCAGCGTGCAATCTTCCTTGCGCCGACATCTTGGACTGGTTCCCGACAGCTATCCGTCCAAACCGCGCGAGCAGGGCGTTTCCGAAATGATGGTGGACGTTTATTCCAACTATTCGGAACCACTGTCACACGACACCCTGTTTCAGTGGCATGACATGCTTCTGTCCCATGACAGGCATCTGGAATCGATTGGATCATACCGGAGCCATGAGGATGCGATGCAAATCGTCTCAGGCAGACTGGATCGACCAACGGTACATTTCGAAGCGCCACCTTCACGTCAAGTTCCGGCTGAAATGGACCAGTTCGTAACCTGGTTCAATCGGACCGCACCGGATGGTCCCGAACCATTGCGCGCGCTGATGCGGGCCGGATTGAGCCATCTGTATTTCGAGAGCATTCACCCCTTTGAAGACGGCAATGGCCGGTTGGGTAGGGCGCTGGCTGAAAAGTCCCTGGCACAAAACATTGGTCAGCCGAGTCTGATTGCACTTGCTTTCACTATCGAGCGAGAGCGGAAGGCATATTATGATCAGCTCGAACGTCATCAAAAGACGCTGGACGTGACACCATGGCTTATCTGGTTTGCAGAGACTGTCCTTACAGCGCAGCAGGTGACTCTTGAGCGGGTCGGCTTCTTTATTGCCAAGACGCACTTCTATGACCGGTATCGTGATCAGTTCAACGCCCGGCAAAGCAAAGTTATCGCACGTTTGTTCAAAGCTGGACCGGAAGGGTTCAAAGGGGGATTAAGTGCCGAGAAATATATCTCGATTACAGGGACGTCGCGCGCCACTGCGACACGGGATCTGCAGGACCTGGTAGAGAAGGGAGCTCTGACCCGAACGGGCGAACTCCGGTACACACGCTATTGGCTAAAGTTGGACCGAGAAGGGTAGGGGGCTGGGCACGAAGGGCGGGCAGCGGACGTTCGCTGCATCTGCGAGAGCAACTCCTCCAAACTGTGAAAGCGGTCATTTACATTCGAGAGTGCAGTATCTTCCAGGCTGAAGGCTCGCGGTAGTGTTTATTCCGGCGCAGTACATATCTACGTCGTTCACGGATCAATCCGATAGCGCCCGCCTGGCCAGGCACCATTTCTGGCTTGTATTCGACCACATCGGCCATCAGGATCACAGCAAGACGGCTTCGCATGCGAGCAACTTGGTCCGTTAAATTGATGTTGTCATGTTTGACCAACATTCGATCTGGACGCAAATCGGATATCGTTCACACGCTTTGTGGTTTTCTGCTTCCTTGCAGAAGGGCCAACCTGTTTGATCCGTTTGGGCGTTGGAAACTGGAATGTGCACCCTTACGTTATAGCAATGTTCACTGGTGTGTCACGGACGGCTCTTGGCTTGGCCAAGAACCCACCGTTGAGAGGCAAGAATGACCAAACCGACACTTGATCACATTATGAACGTTGCATCGGGTTATGGTGTGTCGCGAGTTTTGCTGGCAGCAACCGGGGCTGGTCTATTCGGCCGGTTGGCGCAAGGTGGCATGACGTTGTCCGAGGTCCGCGCGGCTTATAACCTGCGGGAACGCCCGGCTATGGATATGTTGGATTTGCTCGTCTCGGTGAAACTTCTCAACCGTACAGGCGATGGGCGGAGCGCCGTTTACAGCAATACCGACGAAACAGCGACATACCTTGATCCCGCCAAACCCGGATACATTGGCGGTATCCTGGAGTTTTGGGACAAGCGCAACTATCGATATTGGGATACGATCTTTGAAGCCGCGCAGACGGGCGAAGCTCAGAACGAAAGCAAATCCCAGGAAACCGGTTTCTTTGAAACGCTTTACGCCGAACCCGCGCGGCTAGAAGCCTTCATGGCGGCCATGAACGGATCGTCGCTGCATGCCTTTACAGAAATGGCGCGGGCCTTTCCATTTGAAAACTATCAAAGCGTGACATATATCGGTGGTGCGGACGCGCTGCTTTCGCGTCTGTTTGCCAGGGCGCACGATCACCTAACATGTGCTTCGTTCGATCTGCCTGAAGTTACTGCGATCGCTCAGAGACGCGTGGTGGAAGATAATCTTGAACACCGCATAACATGTGTGTCTGGCGACTTTTTCCAGGATCCTTTTCCACCTGCCGATGTGATCACCATGGGCATGATTCTGCACGATTGGGATCTGGAGCAGAAACGTCACCTGATCCAAAAGGCATATGAGACACTTCAGCCTGGCGGTGCCTTTGTCGTGATTGAAGCCCTCATCGACGACGCACGGCGTGAAAACACCTATGGGTCGTTCATGTCTCTGACCATGTTGATGGAGTTCGGCGACCGCGCCTTTGATTTTAGCGCTGCGGAGTTCGAAACTTGGGCGCGAGAGATCGGCTTCAAACGGTTTGAAACTTTTTCGCTAACCGGTATCACACGCGCAGTCGTGGCGTACAAATGAACGCCCGATTGTGACGAAGACAGAATATCACCAAAACCATAGCCCGTACCCGTTGGCGACGACGCGATCAATCGACCGAAGCAGGTGGTTCTGGGGAACGTGTCCTTCGAGCGAGAACTTGTAGAACAATGCCGCCGGCGCTTCCTGCTTCGACCCCATCATTGGGAATCCATCCTTAAAGGAAGAATTGAATCAGCGTCTTACGATTGAAACAGGCGCGAGATTCTCAACGAAATAAGTCCAAAGCCGGCATTGGACATGATCAATCAGAAACCGGCATTGCTCAGGAAAACCAACAGCTATCGTTTTGTTGCTATCTGTTGCTTGAGGTGGCAAGCATTCATTTCATGACTGGCGCGACAGAAGTCGTGCCGTTAGTTCTCCGCAGCCCAAGGCCCTCTCAGGACATCGCCCGTATTTTCACCGTTGTTTATCCAGACTAGGAAAAAATCTTGGGCGAACAGGTTCAATGCGTCTTGGCGGGTCGACCCTAATCCAATTGCGCCAGTTGTGCCGAAATGGCTTCCGATGCCCGAAGCGCCAAGGCCGCGATAGTTAATGTCGGGTTGGCTGTGCCACCAGAGGGAAAAACAGCAGAACCCACAACAAAAAGATTAGTGGTATCGAAGCTGCGCAAGTTCTCGTCCAATACGGCCGTCTTTGGGTCACTTCCCATCCGCACCGTACCCATAATGTGGCCCGCACCTCTTGCCACGGGATCATGGCCAATTTCGGACGCGCTCATCGCGCTAAAGATATCTGTATGCGCAGCCTCGGCCGCTTTAAGCCCGGCTGCGGTGTAGGCGTCGATGCTGAAAAAGATACTGACTTCGGGCACACCGTTTTCGTCATGGCGGCCCGAATCCAAGGTTACACGATTTTCCGAGAGCGGAAGCTGTTCGACCATGGAAGATACTTCGATCTGTCGCGAAGTTACGTCAAAGATTGCTTGATCCAACGCTGCGCCCCGCAACCCTTTGGCTATTAGATGCTTCACATTTGAGAAGGGCGCGTGCTTGGACCAAGCCTGACCCTGGTTGCCGATTTCAATCAAAAGCGCGGCGTGATCGGAGCGAAACGACCCATCTCTCAAGGCGTCACACGTTGAGGTGATGAGCGGACCTCGAAATGGCCACACGGGCTCTGGCGCTATGGCCCAGCTAAGTTTCACCGGATGGTCCATCAGGTTTCGACCGACCTGATCAGATGAGTTGGCCAGCCCGCCGGGGGCACGCTCCTGCGCAGAATTCAGCATCAGCCTTGGTGTTTCAATGCCGTTGGCAGCCAGAACGACAATCTTCGGACGCGCGTGGCCGCTGGTACCATCAGAACGTCGATATTCGACCGATTTGATGATCCCAGCTTCATCAAGATGAAGCATAGTCGCCGTAGTTTCAGGGAAAAGGACCGCACCGGCGGCTTCGGCTTTGGCGGTATGGACCGTGGCATCATACTTCGCTTGGATAGGACAAAGCGGGATACAGGACGCACTTCCACAACAGGCGGGCCGGTCGTCATGAAAGATGGAATTACGGGCCTGTGGCACGGCCGAAAACTCATAGCGGCTGCCCGTCAGTGCTGCGGCGACTTTCTGGTCAAGGTAAGATTGTGGGATTGGTGGCATAGGGTATGGGGTGGAGCGCGGCGATCCGCGATCGTTATCACTGTCGCCGGACGCTCCTAATTCGCGCTCCGCCCATCCATAATAGGGCTCCAATGCCTCGTAACTGAGCGGCCAATCCTCTCCCAAGCCATAGGTCGTGCGGAGCTTAAAGTCCTGCGGCAGAAATCTTGGTATGCTGCCTAACCAATGCCAAGTTGTGCCGCCAACTGCCTTGAGATAGTCGGACAGGAAAGGTTGCGGGCCGGTCTGGCGATAAATCGTTTCTTGCCCCGCAGCGTTTTTGTAGGATGGGGCCGTATCCGCGGGATAAGGGCTAGCCAGGTCTTTCACGGCAGCGCGCAAAAACTTGTCGTAAGCCTCACCGCGTTCCACACGCGGACCTGTTTCAAAAATTACTACGCGCAGGCCTTGTAACGCCAGTTCAGACGCGGTGAGCGCGCCGGCTACGCCAGAACCGATGACCAAAATGTCCGCTTCGATATTGACTGAGGTAGCGACGGGGCTTCTCCTTTATTGTGCGCTTACAGAGCAGGTGCCTCGCTCCAATCTTCAACAGCGCAGAACCCGGGTGCTTTTGTATAGGTCATGGCTTGCCACACCAGAGCAGAACCGTAGGTCACCGCTTCGGGAATTGAGGGATCGGGGGAGAGTCCCGTGTACCACGCCATGAGTATCCTTTCCTCAAGCTCCGGTTGCGATTGGCCCTCTGCAAGAGCATGCAGGGCCTCACCATCCCCGATTGCCAAAAAACCTTGCAAAAACTTCGTAGCGGCGTCTGGGTCCAGGTCTTCGCGCTGCAAAAGCTTTTTTGATAATGCCAGAAAGCCATCGTCATCAATGCTCGGGGCAGCATGCAGGCGCAACCCGCCCCATGAGGCCAACATCGCCACACAACAGAAAACAAAGCCACGTCGGTCGAACAACACCATTTAGTCTCCGTTTAGATACAACCGGCACCATGCATCAATTCGTTCAGCATACCTGCGGATTACCCGCGTAGGAAGTTTCGACGAAGCACTAAAACCGTGACTCGTACGCGTCAAAGGTAATCCAGACCTTTAGTACTCACGCTCGGATGACCGGTTTGTCCTCGATCTATAAGTTCGCAGGCGTCGAGGACTTGCGAAGTTTGTGGAAATTCGTTGCCGTTTTTTTCTCCGTCCACAACCACTTTCACCAGGAGCGATCTCTCGCCACCCGAGACACAATTATGCTGACACGGACCGCTCTTGCCGCGTGGTGTCAATTTGGGGCGGCATATAGGACAACTCTACCGGCCTTGCTGAGGCTGGTGAGCGGACGTTTCGTGTCTCTCCAAATATTCGCGACACAACCCTTCAACAGAAGGCCGCGACAGAATTCAGGGTGGGTGCGAACAGCTAGAACAAATCCGCTTGATTGGAACAACCCGTATGCAGAAGCACTAAGCCCAATCAGAAACTTCATGAAAGAGTTTCGCATAAATAGCTTAGACCAATTTTGTTTGGCTGGTAACGTGGACGCAATCGGACACCTGCTCAAGGTTAATTGAGAGGCTCACCATGAAGGGAAACTGGCGAACACAAGATTACCTGGATGTGCGGATAGTCCTTATCCCTCGCGCCTACCTTTTTTCGTTCTTTTGCCTCTTAGGGTGTGCGCTGGTGGTTTCGTTTTGGGCTCTGTATGGCACGATTCCAACCAAAGCGATTGGCAGTGGCATAATCGTTCGCGAAGGCGAAGTGGTCACAGTTGTTCAAAGTGGCGCAGATGGGCGCATTGAGGAAATTGGGGTTTCAGTTGGCGACAACGTAAAGTCCAAGGATGTGGTCGCACGCCTCAGCCAGCCCACCTTGGACATTCAGATCGCAGAAGCCACAGCGGCGGTAACTGAACAAGAAACACTGCATGATGCGTTGGTAAAAAGGCGCCAAGGGGAGATCTCGGCGCATGAAGAGGCGTTCAAAACGCTCCAAACGACTTACTCCGGTTCGATCGAAGAACTCAAAAAAGACCGAGCGCTAATCGATGATCTAATCAAGGATATTCAGGAGATCGAGAAACGCGGACTGACCACACGAAACGAGATTCTTGAAGATTGGTCTTCGTACATAAGTTCGACAGTCCAATTGGCCGACTTGAACTCAACATTGGCTGACGCAAAACAGGCACTGGAAGATTTGAAAATCGATGTGTCGGTCGAAATAGACAAGTCCGCCCAGTCGTTGAATTCGGCGAAACGGAAATTATCACAACTCCAATCGACCAGAGACACGGGAAAATCCGTTCACGTTCCAGACGATGGTGAAGTGCAGGAGATCAGAGTCGCAGAGGGCGAAAACGTTTCGGCAACCACAGTCATCATGACAGTTGCACAAGGCGGCGATGGCACCGAGGTGATCGCGTTTCTACAGCCGCAATATGCGCGCCGCGTGAAAGTCGGAATGCAGGCTCACGTCATCCCATCATCCGTCACAAGGGCCAATTTTGGAACAATGCGCGGCACGGTGTCATTCATTTCGCAAGTTCCCGTATCCGAAAAAGAGGTTAACAGCATATTGAGAAATGAGCAGCTGGCCGACCGGATGGTGTCCAGCGGAGAAGAGTATCTGGCGCGCATCAGCTTGGTCCAAAACACAGATTCGCCGAGTGGTTTTGAATGGTGGACGGGGCAAGGGCCACCTTTTCGAATTAATCTGGGAACTCTCGCGGAGGTTGATATCATTTTGGACGAGAAACCTCCTATTGCGTTGGTGATACCAGCTTTACGGGCTTTGATAGGGTCTTAGATTTGCCAGCCTGGAAAAACAAAAATCCAAGCAGGCTTTCAAAGCGCCGCGTGCGGACACCAACCGTTCTGCAGATGGAAGCTGTTGAATGCGGGGCCGCCAGCCTTGCGATGGTTCTGGCCTATTTTCAGCGATTTGAGACCCTGGATTCGCTTCGATTGGTTTGCGGTGTTTCTCGCGACGGCAGCAATGCCGGGAACATTGTTCATGCTGCAAAGGTTTTGGGCTGTGATGCCCATGGCTTCAAGAAACCTGCTGGCGACGTTCTGTCAGGTTCTTTTCCCGCTATACTGTTCTGGAATTTCAACCATTTTGTCGTTCTGGAAGGCGCAGATAAAACACATGCATTTCTGAATGATCCCGGTATCGGACACCGGACCGTAACGCGGTCGGATTTTGAGAAGTCATATTCCGGGATTGCCTTGTATATCGAGCCGGGCGAAGGTTTTAAAACGGGCGGGAAACGACCCCAACCGATCCGGCAACTGCTTGGGCTTTCGTTGAATTATCGCCTTCAGATGATGTTCATACTTTTGATCGGTTTGCTTCTGGTAGTTCCGGGATACGCGGTCCCCAATTTTGCTGGAATCTTCGTCGACGACGTCCTTCTCGGACAGCAAGACAGTTGGCTTAGACCTCTGATATTCGCTTTGGTGCTAGCCGCCATTTTCCAAGGCACGCTGAGCTGGGTGATGAATGCTACAATATTGAGAATTCAAACACATTTGGCACTGAAAAAGTCTGCCGAGTGTTTCTGGCACTTGCTTCGATTGCCTTCCCAATTCTTTGAACTCAGATTTATGGGCGACTTGGTAAGTCGCGTTTCCAGCATCCAATCGCTTGCTCTGACCAGCACCGAACAAATCGGAACTGCGGCAATCAACATCTTTACGGCATCCATCCTGTTTGTCCTCATGATGATGCTTGATCAGTTATTGGCGCTCATTGCGATCAGCGGTGCCAGTTTGAATGTCATGCTGCTGCGGTTTTTGCGCGCTGTTCGACTTGAAACCTCAATCAGGTTGAGCGTCGAACAGGGCAAATTGTTTTCGGCATCGGTCAACGGAATCTCGAATATCGAAACGCTGAAGATAAGCGGTGCAGAAGACGACTTTTTTGGCAAATGGGCAGGATATCACGCGCGTGCGGTAAATACCGAACAGCGACTGTCGCGCCTCGATCAGGCAACCGCAATTGCCCCCCAGTTAATCACCACGGTCACCGTGGCTCTGGCGCTTTGGATTGGGGGGCAACGCGTGATGAACTCGGCTCTTTCGCTGGGCGGTTTTATTGCGTTCCAGGCGCTGTTTGCGGTGCTGGCAGTTTCAGTTCAGCGCGTTGTTGACGCATCCGGCCTCACTCAGCAGGTCGCGGCCGGGCTAATACGGCTGAATGATATTACCGACCATGCGGTCGATTGGCGGCACGAGGAACGACAAACCGATACGATCGATGCCAACCAAACGGCGGCGCTGAAACTGGATGGATTGCGATTTGGCTATAATCCGCGAGACCCAGCTTTGATCGAAGATTTCAATTTGGAGATGAACGAAGGCGAATGGGTGGCTTTGGTCGGTCGATCCGGCAGCGGAAAAACCACGGTCGCAAAACTAGCATCTGGCTTATACCAGCCTTGGTCTGGTTGTATTCAAGTAAATGGCAGGCCCATCACGTCGTTTGACCGCGCCAGCCTATCTGTTCTCATTGGTTCGGTCGATCAGAAGATCGTTTTGTTTGAAGGCACTCTGCGGGGGAATATTTCGCTCTGGGATCCTGAAATTCTTCAGGAAAACCTGGTTTCGGCAATTCAGGATGCCCAGCTTTTTGATGTCGTTTCTGCGCGCGCGGAAAGCTTTGACGCACCTGTCGAAGAAAAAGGAAGAAACTTCAGCGGCGGCGAACGGCAAAGGATTGAGATCGCACGCGCTCTGGTCCGCTCACCCAAACTTCTGATCCTCGATGAGGCCACTTCTGCCCTCGATCCACAAACCGAATTGAAGATTATGGAGTCGCTACGGCGGCGGAAAACGACCTGCCTCGTTATTGCGCACAGGTTGAGCACAATTCGAGATTGCGATCAGATTATCGTTTTGGACAAAGGACGGGTCGCGGAACGCGGTACGCATGCAGAACTCATGGCCCTGAAGGGAGAATATTTCGAACTGGTAACGGAAGGTGAGATGTAGTGTCCGGCGAACTGGAAACCGCCTATCGGAGGTTGTCTTCAATTTCCAGCGAACCCGTCGCAACGCGCGGCGGGGCGGAAAAGGATGACAACATCATCTCTGCGGTTTCCGCAATCGGTGCCATAGAAGGGTTTCATCTGCCTGAATCACCCAACTTGCCCGCAAGTGACCACGTCCCCGATTTGTTGCAGCATCTCGCGATCGTTTCAGGTTTCAGGTTTCGCAGCGTGGCATTGGACGGGGCCTGGTGGCGGCAGGAAGGTCCTCCGCTTCTTGTGCGATCCAAAAAAACAGGCCGTTTCGCCGCCGCGATCTGGACAAAACGCCAGTACCATTTGCGTGACCCGGATTCGGAAGACTTGGTGCCTATTGACCAAAAGCATGCTGAGACGATTAACCAGGAAGGGTATCAGCTGTATCCGGGCCTGCCCGATCAACTTACGTTTGGGGGGATGGCCGAGTTTGCGCTGAGCAATTCTTTTGGAGGCCTCCGCGCGATCGTGTTGTCGGCATTTCTTGCCATGATCGTCGGATTGGTTGTTCCAATTGGAACTGCCGTTGTTGTCTCGACTGCAATTCCTGATGGGCGAGTTCATTTGCTTGGTGAAATGGCCGTGCTCTTAGCTGCAGGTGCATTGGGTATTTTCGCCTTGAATTTGACGCAGTCGTTCTTGGCCATTCGGCTGGAAACTTTGGTCAATATCCGCTTACAGGCCGCCATTTGGGACAGGCTACTGCGCCTGCCTTTGTCGTTTTTTCGACAGTACCAAACCGGGGATTTAGTGCGGCGTGTGATGGCGGTTGACGAAGCCCGGAGACGTCTGACCAATTCTGTGTTCGGGGCTGTCCTGACAGGTGCTTTTTCAGTTGTCAGCTTTGCCCTTATGTTGATCTACGACACACGGCTTGCTTTGTTTGGTGGCTGTTTTGCAGCTGTTTCGGTTGCAATTCTGACTTTTTTGGCAACGAGGCAATTGCGGTCACAAGCAGAATTCCGGGACATTCAGGGTAAGGTGACCGGGCAATCCTTGGGGCTTCTCAGTGGCATTGAAAAACTGAGAATTGCGGCAGCTGAAGAGCGCGCATTTCTGAGATGGGCAACCGTATTCTCGCGCCAACAGCGCACCATTTGGCACATTGGTCGCGTTCAAGTCCTGCAAACGACCTTTCTGGCTGTTGTCGGAACGCTGGGAATACTTGGGGCCATCCTGGTCGCCGGGGTTAGGCCCCAGCCAATCAGCCTGTCCGCGTTCGCGGCCTTCAACGCAGCTTTTGGTCAGTTTGTGGCATCAATCAGTTCATTTGGCATATCGATTGGCACATTGGCCGTTATTGTCCCCTTGGCCCGCCGCGCGGCGCCAATTATTCAATCCCAAACCGAGAGCGCCCGGAAGGACTCGGATCCGGGGCGCCTGTCCGGAGAGGTTACGCTCAAAAACGTATCCTTCCAGTATGCTGCAGATGGTCCTTTCGTCTTGAAGGACATCAACCTAACAATCGAAGCGGGGGAATATGTGGCTCTTGTCGGCCCATCAGGTGCAGGCAAGTCAACATTGCTGCGACTGCTGTTGGGGTTTGAAGAACCCGCCTCCGGCTCGGTTTTTTATGACAGCCAAGACCTGTCCAGCCTTGATATCCGTTTGGTGCGTCGCCAGATCGGCACTGTTTTGCAATCGATCGGCGTCACACCTGGAACGATCTATGAGAATATCGCCGGCGCAAGAGCACTTTCCGACGATGATGTGATGGAAGCTGCTCGCAGCGCGGCCTTTGCAGACGACATCGAGAGTTTTCCAATGGGTCTTAATACCTTTGTGTCTGAAGGTGGCGGTACCTTGTCCGGAGGTCAGAGGCAAAGGTTGATGATAGCGCGCGCATTGGTCGGACAACCACGGATAGTGTTTTTTGACGAAGCAACAAGCGCTTTAGACAACCGCACTCAGGCTCAGCTAAAAGAAAGCATCGACAAAATAAACGCTACCAGATTGGTTATCGCTCATCGCTTGAGTACAATTCGTGACGCGGATAAAATCATCGTTTTGGAAGATGGGCGGATCGTTGAGACCGGGGGCTATGAAAGCCTGATGGACGCCAAGGGGCCGTTTTACTCTTTGGCAAAGCGGCAGTTGGCCTAAACGCAGGAATTTTGATATTTGCGGCGTGATGGTGCACTAATCTAACACGTTCAACAAAACAAACATTTTGAGCAGACCGACCGGAGTTCTCCATGGATGTGCGCCCCAAAACTCGGAGTAAGGACTTATCAACTACCCGAGATTTTGGGATTCCGGATGCGCTGCGCGAGCATATACTTAGAGAGTGTTGGCTGGTACACGAACGCCTCAAGGATGCACCAGCTAAACCTGGATCGATGCCTTGCGATGGTCTTGCAGAGTGGCAAAACGCACTTAATCCCAACACTCCGTCCAAGCTGACCGACCGGTTGAAGTGGAACGGCTCAACTATTGAACAAGGTCTCTGGGCGCTCAATCCGCCACAAAACGCGGGTATTGGGCAACCATCGTGGTTCTCGGTTTTGGAGGAGATTTGCGCCGCCATTCAAAGCTCAGGCGACAGTTTGTTTAGTTCTGAATTCAGGAATGAGTTGGGGTCACTTCCGGAAAGTAGCACCCCGCTGCCGTTTCAGGACATCTGGTTTCCAGCAATATTGGTTGCCCGTCGGCATTTGGCGGTAAGGGTTGGACGAAACAAATACCTCACAGATGATGCGATCGAAGATTTGGAGCGGGGCTTGCTGCGGGGTCTTTGTGACGTCTCTTTCCATGCGCTCATGGAAGCATACAACTCATACCGTCCGGTCGGGATGCAGGCGCTCGCGAGCCTGATCGGCGACGGTCCTTCGGAAAGATCTGACGAGCTTTATCGTGCTTTCATTCGAGAAGTGTCGGATGACAGGTTGTGTCAAGTCTTACGGAACTTCCCGATTTTGGGCCGTATGGTGGCAACAGTTGTTCTTCAGTGGATCGACTGCACTGCGGAATTTTTGGAACGTGTTGAGCGCGATTGGCCCGAATTGCAGAAGACGCTGCAAGCACAAGAAGACCCAAAGTGTATAACGCAAGTTCAAACCGGCTTGTCCGACCCTCATCGTGGCGGGCGGATGGTACTGATAGCGGTATTCGAAACCGGTGAAAAAATTGTATACAAGCCCAAGGACTTAAGTCTGGAAGTCGCCTATCAAGAATTCCTGGATTGGTGCAATGACCATCTGTCATTGAGACGCCCATTCAAAACCTTGTTTGTAATGAAGCGCGAAGACTATGGCTGGATGGAGTTTGTTGAGTTCCAGCCCAGTTCCACCCCGGAGCAGTGGCAGGTGTTCTATGAGCAGGCCGGCGCGCTGCTTTGCATCCTTTATCTTCTTGGCGCCAGTGACTGTCATTTTGAAAATCTCATCGCTTCTGGTGAGCATCTGGTGCTCGTTGACACGGAAACGCTCCTTCAATCCCCTCTCAGGGAGACCGACCGTGACGCGCCGGACCGGGCTTATTCGAAGCTTGAACAAGCGTTTGGCGAGTCGGTGAACAGGACTGGGATCCTGCCGCATTGGCAGTACTTCAAGGCAACACAAGCCACCGTCGATATAAGTGGTCTAGGCAGTTCGCTGCCGCCAAAATCGCTCAAAGACAAAGTTCTTCAGAATGTGAATACCGATCTAATGGGCTGGAGTATCGGCGAGGCGGTGATAAAGCCCAGACTAAATCTGCCGTTTGCAGAACATGATAGTGTGGAACTGCAAGACTATGCCGATGATATTCTGAAGGGCTTTGCACATACATACCAGCAGCTGCACGCGCAAAAGACCAAACTCACCACCGCTAGCGGACCTTTGCAGAAATTCGAGAATTGCCATGTGCGTTTTGTATTTCGTAACACGCGCATTTACTCCGCGATCCTGGACCAATGCCGAAGCGCGAAAGCTCTGACAAATGCCAAGGAGTATAATCTGCACCTTGAAAAAGCCGCTAAGGCGTTCTTAACCGAAAAAGAAAAACCCTTCACATGGCCAATTCTCAGCGTTGAAGAACGCGAAATCGCGGCTCTCAATGTTCCTGTTTTTGAGTATGTCAGCAATTCCGTCGATCTCATATTACCAGACAACGAGAGCCTGAGGGGTGCATTCGAAACAAGTGGTTATCAGGATCTTCTTAACAGATGCGAAAGGCTTTCGAATACAGACCTAGAATTTCAGACAGCGATCATTCGCGGCACCCTCAGCTCTCAGAACCGCAAACCCGCAGGCCCCAGCGACACGGGCGCAGACGGCGGCGAATGTGAGATACCGGGGCACGTGATGCAAAGAGAACTGATCGGCGAAGCCGAGCAAATTGCTGATCAGCTTGTCAATAAGGCGGTCCTGGATAAAAATGGCGACTTTGGTTGGCTTAGCTTCAACTATCTGTCGGAAAGCGACCAATGGCATTTTGCACCGATGGGAATGGGCCTGTTCGACGGTCGGTGCGGCCCCATATTGTTTTTCTCGGCGCTGGCCCATGTCACTGGTCACTCGAAGTATGCGGAATATGCGAACCGGGCTATGCGACCGCTGGCCTCAGATATCCTGAGTGCGCGTCTTGATGGCCTGGGGCGGTACTTCCGAAATAACGGCACCGGTATCGTAGGTGCTGGCGGTATTCTTTACACGCTGGCTTGCCTGGACCAATGGCAGACAGAGGTCGATTGCGATATTCCTGAACTGTCTAACCACATTGCAAGCTCGTTGAGCCGCGATGTGATTTCTCAGGACGATGAACTGGACATTATTGGTGGCAGCGCGGGTTGCATTCTTGGACTTTTGGCCATGTATCACCAAACAGCAGAGGCGCTTTGGCTGAAACTGGCCAGCGATTTTGGGCAGCACCTAATCGACCATCAAGATCAGGCCAGTGGGGGTTGGACGAATTTTGCACCACGACCTCTAACTGGTTTCTCTCATGGTGCTGCCGGAACGGCATATGCGTTGCTTTCACTGTTCTCTGAAACAGAACATCTAGGTTTCCGCGACGCGGGGCTTCGCGCCATTAGATACGAAAATGATCAATTTGATCGCAACCAAAACAATTGGCCGGACTTCCGGCATTCCGCGGAAGCTCCTCCATTCTTGAAACAGTGGTGCAATGGATCAGCGGGCATAGGATTGGGAAGGATTGGCTGTATCGGCCTCGTCAAGGATATGGATGATTACCTGACAATCGATATCGACCGCGCCGTCGCGACCATAGAGCCCGAAATCGCGGTCCTTGACAGTCTGTGTTGCGGAAATCTTGGCCGCATCGAATTGCTGTTGTCGGCAGCAGAAAAACTTGGGCAGCCTGAGCTGACTTCACGTGCTCATATGCTTGCAGGCAAAGTGGTGCATCGGGCAAGGCAGCGCGGTCACTACGGGTTGCTGCAGCTTGCCGGACAACCACAATTGAACCCGGGGTTCTTCCAGGGGGCATCCGGCGTGGGGTATGAATTGCTGCGTCTGGCTGTCCCGCGCAAGTTACCTAATGTGGCATTGCTGGAGCGACCAATTTGACAGTCTAACCGCGCTCGACGCTGATTTCGTCACTAGCAGGAACTATTGCAATCCCATGTTGCGGCACCATGGCAATTGCTTGTCCAACCACCGCCGGCCACTTTTTCAAGCTCGGCCTCTGTCAGTTCGCCGGTTGGGCTACCGTGAAGATGGCTGCGAACGTCGTCCTCTGTTAGGTTGTACCCCTTCTCTGACGCGACCTGGACAGAGATTTTAATGCTTTCTTCCCAATCACCGGCAGCCGCGATCCTATCCTGCGCCTGTTTGTCATTTTTGACTGCTTCAACAAATTTATCTACGTCAGACATGGTCAGGTTTCTCCATCAAATCTCGCCAAAAAAAGAACGCCGAGATGAATTCGAATGTGAAAGTCTTCGTGAACTTACAGGAAGGTTATATATCAGGTTTGTGGCCTTTTTTATAACTAAATATATTAAAAATAGACCAAGCGCTGACAACCTATAGAAACGCCCCATCATAGACCAGTCAGCGTGATCGGAAACGCAATCTGCGCTACGGTCAAGGATTATAGAGCACCAATACCGTGCCCAACCTCTGCAAAGCTCTCGGGGGTAAACATCCCATAGATCGGTCTATTCGGTCTGGGTCCGGGTTCGCAAACATGCTGGAAATCAATTTGGTCTTCAAACGGATGCGGTAGGTGACTTACCGCATCAGTGACTTTTTTCCATTGTGTCTTAAGATCAACACTGGATACAGGTAGGTTTTCGGGAACACTTTTTGCGCGACTTTGCGCGTAACTCCAGAACTCTGACTTAAAGCGCGATCCCATCGAATAATGCCAGCCGACGAATACCGATATCCGCATGATCGTTTTGAGCAGGTACGTATTAAATGTCTTAAGATCTTCTGCGTTGTGCCGGTTTCGCCGCCATAAGACAGTGTTGTCCGAATTCGCCAAACGACCGAGGGGCCAACGCGAAAACGCATTGATCTGGCTAAGTGCGATTGCAATCGCAGTGGCTTCCAAAGGTTCCAAAAATGAAGCGGAATTGCCGATATTCATCACGACGCCGTCAAAAAACGTCCTGCGGGTGAAATTTGGGAATTGCAGATGGTTTTCAGCCGGTGCGCAATCGGCACAGTTGGCACCCAGGAACACCTCAAAGTCTGCGCGAACTTCCTCAGGCGTTGAGAACTGGTTGTTGTAGATATACCCGTATGACGTTCTGCTTGTGAGCGGTATGACAAAAATCCACCCATGGGGCCGTGCAACCGAACGGGTCGCGGACGTGTACTCAAAGGGCATCCCATTTATCTTATGCTGCAACGTGCCGCCATTGATCACGGGGCCGCGCCGTATGAGAGCTGAATTGGTTGGAATCCAAGGGAGTTCAATGCGCGACGCACCGGTATCTTTTGGGAAACCGCGCGCGTCGATTATGTAGTCTACGCCCAGGCGACCACCGTCGTCAAAAGTGATTTCAGCTGACATCTCGTCTTGGGTGATGTCTTGGACACGCTTGTGGATATGCGTCGCGACCACATGTTCGCTTAACAATTCAACCAGCTTTCTCGCCGAGATATGGTATGCGTACAAATCCCGGACTGGAAAAAAGTGATGCATGAACTTAGCGTTCTGACGGCCCCAGTTTTCGAACAGAATTCCATATTTTCGCGTTGCATCACACCTTGCTATGACCTCGGCTTCTGTCACGCCAAGTGTATTTTTCAGCCAGTATCTTAATGAAGGTGTGGTTCCTTCTCCAACCCCGATTGTAGGAATGCTCGGGTCGTAGATATGGTACAGATTTACGAGGTCACGAAAGTGTTTCGTCAAGTGCGCGGCGGCGAGATAACCCGCGGTACCACCACCAATGACCGCAATCCTCAACAAATGCCCCAACCTCATGCCAATAATACTGTAGTTACGGTATGCAACTATTGCCTAAGTTAGAAGCGTTTTCGGCAGACTCCTCTAACGTCCGGATTTTTTAATCTGCGTTGCAGCATCGACGAAGCCATTGAGCGGCATCTGTGGGTGGCTCCTGCATTGCAAGAGTTTATTGGCGATTTTTGCGGTCGT
>NZ_WPZL01000030.1 GCF_013031245.1 Ruegeria lacuscaerulensis | reverse complement strand
GATCGAGCCAAAAAGCTCTGGGTCACGGTCGGAAAGGGACTGGGTGAAAAAACCGTCAGTTCGATGGGGCGCATTCACGGGTCATATCTCCTGTAGAATGAGGGCTGTTGCGGCTGCGTAAGCCGAATTGGCGTGCATTGTTGGTTGTGTCTGGGCGTAACGACAGAAATCAGATCACCCTGTCCCGAGGTTCACGGCCTTCGAAAAAGTCACTCAGGTTATCGAGCACACGGAACCCCATCGCCTCGCGCGCCTCGCGCGTGGCGCTGCCCAGATGGGGCAGCATCACGAGGTTGTCGCATTGCAAAAGGTCCGGGCTGATGCGCGGCTCGCCTTCGAAGACATCCAACGCCGCGCCGCCGATCATGTCGAACATCAGGGCCTGAATCAGAGCCCATTCGTCGATCACCTCACCGCGTGCAGTGTTGATAAGGAAGGCGTCCGGCTTCATCAGGCTCAGCCTGCGCGAATTGATCAGGTGCCGGTTGGCGGCGCCGCCGGGACAATGGAGCGATACGAAGTCACATTGCGGAAGCAGATCGTCGATTGCGTCCACTTGAGTTGCGTTGCACTGGGCCAACTCGTCTGGTGACACTCTGCTGCGATTGTATACAAGTATGTCCATGCCGAACCCGTGATGGGCGCGACGGGCCATCTCTTGCCCAATACGGCCGTAGCCGATGATCCCCAGCGTCTTACCGCTGACCTTGGTTCCGATCAGATGCGTGGGCCGCCAGCCCGTCCAGTTACCAGCTCGCAACTCGCGCTCGCCCTCACCCGCACGACGCGCCACCATCAATAACAGAGTCATTGCGATGTCTGCGGTGCATTCGGACAGCACGTCAGGCGTGTTGGTCACGGTCATGCCCAATTCCCGCGCCGACGGCTCGCAGATATGGCTGTAACCGACGCCATAATTGGCGAGGATTTTCGTTTGCGCCCCGGGGACGTCCAGCGCCTCGGCACTGAGTGTGTCGGTGACGGTGGGCAACACCGCGTCATAGGACTTCAGTGCCTGCCGGATTTCTGCCGGGGACATTGGTTTGTCCCCGGCGTTCAGAACCGCGTTGTAGTTCTCGGCCAGCTGCGCCTCGACGGCGGCAGGCCAGCGACGGGTAACCAAAACCGAGGGTTTGACCATCACGCAGCCTCCATCACGCGGGCAATGGTTTCACCGATGACGGCCGGGTTTTCAGCCACGGTCACACCGGCAGCAGACAGGATTTCAACCTTCTCGCTGGCGCTTTCGCCAAAGGCCGAGATGATGGCACCTGCGTGGCCCATGGTCCGGCCCTTGGGTGCGGTCAGACCCGCAACATAGGCAATTACCGGCTTGGTGATATGGTCGCGGATGTACTCCGCAGCCTCAGCTTCCTGCGGGCCACCAATTTCACCGATCATCGCGATGACATGGGTGTCCTCGTCTTCTTCGAAACGCTGCAGGATATCCTTGAAGGACGACCCGTTGATTGGGTCGCCACCGATCCCGACGCTGGTCGAAACGCCGATCCCCCGCTCTTTCAGCTGCGCCGCAGCCTCATACCCCAGCGTACCCGAGCGGCCAATGATCCCCACATGTCCTGGTAGATAGATGTGGCCCGGCATGATCCCCAGCAGTGCTTTGCCAGGCGAGATCGTACCCGCGCAATTGGGGCCGGTCAGAACCATGCGCCTCTCTTTGGGGTAACGATACATGTACCGCTTGACCCGGATCATGTCCTGCGCCGGAATACCGTCCGTGATGCAGACGCAATAGCGGATACCCGCATCAGCGGCTTCCATGATCGCATCCGCTGCGAATGGCGGCGGCACGAAAACAAGGCTCGTATTTGCACCGGTTTTTTCGACGGCCTGTTTGACCGTATCGAACACAGGAACGCCTTCGACGGTATCGCCGTGCTTACCAGGCACCACACCGCCCACGACATTTGTGCCGTAGCTCAGCATGTCCTTGGTGTGGAACCGGGCCATGCGCCCGGTAATGCCCTGTACGATAACGCGAGAGTCACGATCGAGAAGAATGCTCATTACACAGCCCTCATCTTGGTGCCTTGAGTAAGGTCGTTTTTCCATGCGCCTACAGCGCGCTCAGCAGCTTCCATCAATGTCGTTGCGCGAATGATGGGCAGGCCCGATTTGGCAAGGATTTTCTGTCCTTCTTCGACATTCGTGCCGGCCAGTCGCACGATGACCGGGATATCGATATCAAGCTCTTTCAGCGCCTGAACGACACCTTCCGCCACCCAGTCGCAGCGGTTGATACCGGCGAAAATATTGACCAGGATCGCCTGCACATTGTCGTCCGACAGAACCAGCCGGAAAGCCTTGGCCACACGCTCGGGCGACGCGCCGCCGCCGATGTCGAGAAAGTTGGCAGGCTCGCCCCCGGCCAGCTTGATCGTATCCATCGTGGCCATTGCCAGACCGGCACCGTTCACGATGCAGCCGATATTCCCGTCCAGCCCGACATAAGACAGACCACGATCTGCCGCGCGGCTTTCACGCGGATCTTCCTGGCTTTTGTCGCGCAGTTCGGAAATCTGCGGGTGACGGAAAAGGGCGTTGTCGTCAAAGCTCATCTTCGCGTCCAGCGCCAGAACACGGTCGTCACCGGTAATGACCAGCGGGTTAATCTCGACCATAGTGGCGTCCAGATCGCTGAAGGCGGCGTAGCAACCCTGCAGGGTGCGCACCATCTGCTGGATCAGTTTTGGTTCCAGTCCAAGCTCGAACGCGATTTCGCGTGCCTGGAATTCCTGCAGCCCGACTGCAGGTTCAACGATTGAGCGTACGATGCTTTCGGGACGGTCTGCCGAGATATCCTCGATCTCCATGCCGCCTTCGGAAGAGGCCACGATCATGACCCGCTGGCTGGATCGGTCGAGTACGAAACCAAGATAGATCTCGCGATCGATCGGCACGGCGGATTCGACATAGACGCGATAGATGCCTTTGCCTTCGGGGCCGGTCTGATGCGTGACCAGCTTGCGACCGAACAGGTCATCGCAGGCCTCGTAGATTTCGTTTTCGGTGTTGCACAGCTTGACCCCACCGGCCTTGCCGCGACCGCCCGCGTGAACTTGCGCTTTGACGATCCATTTGTCGCCACCCAGCTCACGTGCCCGATAGGCCGCTTGCTCAGGGCTGTAGGCCAATGCGCCCGAAGGCACATCTACGCCGAAGTTGGCAAGGATTTCCTTCGCCTGGTATTCGTGGATATCCATCTGGTTCGCTCCCGTTTATGCGGCGATTGAGGTGCCGTAGCGGCTTTCAAGCAAAGCCTCGATTGCTTCCTGATCGACGACCCCACCCAGCTCGCGCAGAGCTTCGGCAAACAGGCGCACGATCCGGCTGACGGCCTCGCGGTTCAGTTGGTTGAGGATGCCGATGCGTACCTGCACAGGCGCGCTGAGCGTTGGCCAGATACCGAATCCCCGTGCCCGGCAGTTCTGCACCAACTCCATCTCACGGCCCGCCAGTTCCGGCGGCAGGTTCAGTACGACGAGGCTGGGCATGTCCGAGGTCACCTCGCATCCCATCTCGATCACCGCGTCCCGCAGAACCTGTTCATGCGTCCGGTAGGACAGCGACCGTTTCGCCAACCCTTCCTGCAGGGTCAGACGCAGCGACTCATGGAACGCGGCGACGGCGTATCCGGAATGGGTCCGGTGATAGGTGCCTTTCTCCACGTCCTGCCCGTCAACGATGCCCCAGTGACGGGCCTCGAAGATCGGATTGTGCACGTAAGTATAGGCGCCTGATGTTTTCAGCGTATCGATATAGGCATCCGTGAAGCTGACCGGCGCGTAGGTGAGCGGCAGGCAGCACAGACCCTTTTGCGGGCATGAGGCCCATCCGGCAATGCCCGGAAAATCGTCAATCGAAAAGTCATCGACGCCCAGCGATGAGACCGCGTCGATCAGGCCCATTGCACCATGGCGCTCGCAGGCATCCGAGAATCCGCGCAGGTCGTTGATGCGGCCCGAACCGGTTTCCCAATGCGCCATGAAGGCCCATTTCGGTTTGTGCTCTGCCAAAGCGGCTTCAACCACTTCACCGGTCACCGGCTGGCCGTGTGGAACCTCGATCACGGTGACGCCGGCGGCCTGCGGGTCAAGCGGGTTGGCCGCGTGTTCCTCGGGCGTGGCGGCCTTGATCCGCAGTGTCAGCGCATCGATGCCGGAAAAGGTGCCATTGGTGAAGGCAATAACCTTGTCACCGGGCATGACGGCGGAAAACATCGTGTCCAGAGCGCTCCAACCAGTACCGGCAACCGCAAAGGTATAGGCGTTCTCGGTACCCCAGATCTTCCGCAGCATGTGCTTGCACTCGACCATCCCCCGAAGGACATCGCCCTGCATGTGATCCGCGACACCAGCATTGGCAAAGGCATGCAGGACGCGGGCATCGGTATTGCCTGGCCCCGGACCCGCGGCAAGAGTCTCGGGGATCTCGAGCGGAGGGAAGATCTGAAAAGTCATTGTTAGACATCCTCGGCAGTTGGTCGGGCATAGCGACCCGTTGTGTTACGTTGACAGACAGAAAACCGAGACTTGCCCGAACGCGCAACGTAACTTACTACTGCTTTAGCATGGCTAATAGTATGGGGAAAAACCTACCCATATTGGTAAAAATACCAATGTATACCAAAATCCACCCCACCCTAATGGGTAGGTTTTTAGAAAATTAGGGAGAAAACAGATGGTTGATGCCCCCAAACCCCCGATTGATATCATGCTGGCCGACGGCAATCCGCTGGTCCTTTCTGCGATGTCGGAAATCTTCGAGCGTGACCCGCGATTCTCTCTGGTCGCGACCTCGGCCACAGCCGAAGGATTTCTGGGAACGGTGATGCGAGTGCCTGTTCAAGTCGGTGTGGTGGACTGGAACCTGCCGGTTCTGGGCGCAGCCAAACTGATCGAAGTGCTGCGCGAACAGGCGAACGCCCCCCGTTTCGTCGTCTATGGAGAAACGACCGGTGATACCCCGCGGTTGGCGATGCAAGCAGGTGCCGCGGGCTTCGCCGCCCGGTCTGGTGAGGTCGAAGGCCTGCTGGAAACCTGTGCGGATGTGGCGGCAGGCAAAATGGTGTTTCCTTTCATCGATGTCCGGAAGATGCAACAGGATCCGATCCAGAGCCTGTCCCGCAAGGAGCGCGCCATCCTGGAGGCTCTGGCACAGGGCATGTCCAACCGCGACCTCTCCAAAGAGCTTCAGATCTCGACCAATACGGTAAAATTTCACCTGTCGAACATCTACGAGAAGTTGGCGGTCAAAAACAGAACCCAGGCGATTGCCTATTATTATTCCTCCCAGTTTTCAGGGGGCTGACCGGAAAACCCGATGGTTGGGACGATGGATTTCAAAGGTGTATTCAACCAGCGTTCTTGCCCCGGGCAAACCATGAATTGCAAAAGGCTAAGGTATAGATCAATTGCCTGACGTTGCGCATGCTCACTGGGCGCCGACGTTTTCGGTGGAAACCTTCTTCGTTCCAAGGCAATCTAAGTACCTGCACTCAGGCAGGAGGACCCACAGTGCCCCAGTACAACGATATGTTTGAATTGTCTGTCGAGGATATGGACCTTATTGAACAGGCGTTGCGCCTTGCAATAACCGTCAACTCCGCCAGTTCCGTTGACGAAACCGACGAAAGCCGTCAAGACCGTGAAACCTCGGTGCGCAAAATGCATGACCTCCTGGGCAGGCTTCACGATCAGAAAATCTTCTATCGCCCAAAGAGCGGAACCTATATCGGCGGGTGAACCTTTTAACGAGTTATTCTCGATTGCGTCTCCTGTCAGACAATAACTTTCTTTGCCATTTCGTAGTACGCAGCAAAGGCAGATAACTTTGAGCAAGCTATTCATTTTTGACTGGCGGTGACTTGCGCGCGACCTTTCCAGTCGGAGAACAGATTTTACTTAAGCTCCAACGTCCGACCCTGGGAGAGATGAAAAACGGTGAAATCTACTGTTTGCCCAGAGAGGCTCCAATGACTTCGACTCAGAAGTCCACGTACAGACGCCTGAATAACCAGTACAACAATAAAATCCCAATCCAAGAAGTTCCAAATGAGGTTAGAGAACGTCGGAAAATTCTAACGGACAAAGCTCTCCAAGTCTTGGATGCGGAGGTGATACCAGTTTTCGTTCAGTTGCTGAGCTGCACTTTGCGCTCGGGACTTTGCGACCGCCGCTGATCTTGTCCGCAACGAGAAAGATATTTTTCCAATCGTATAATGGTGGATTAAGTCCTTCGGGACCCGTCGTGTAAAGTAAAGGAATCCGGCTCTTACAAAATGAAAAGGGAACGGTTTTGTTCTCCAGCACGCACTACGCCCTTGGTCAACTCCAGTTAAAGCTGAATGGAAACAGCAGGTTACCTTCTGGGAATGGTGCCCGGGGGCGGTCCAGAAACCGAAACAATTCAATAGCTTAGAAGGCATTCGACCAATGAGCAACTTTTGAGCAACGCCCCTGCCCCCATGAGGTTTCAAGAACGACTTTTGGGCTACTTTACTCGCATTGCTTGTGTCAGCTTGTGAACAGTAGTTAAAGGAGCCTGTCCGTGATGCGCCATGCGCAACAAATGTTTACCCGGCAGGGCGGCGTCAAGAATTCGAAGGTGATACCAGTATTCGTCGAGTTGTTGCGCGGCTTTCGTAGCCCTTGAGACCGCTATCGTTGATGACCGCGTCCTGAGCGAAAACGATATCTTTCTGGCAGCGTAGTGCTTCAGAAGGTCCTGTGGGACTCGCCGCTCGAAATAGTAGATGCCGTTCTTGTTGAACGAAAAGGGGACCAAATTGTCATACGCCATGTCCTACACCCGCGCAGTTTTCACAAGAAACTGAGGGTAATCAATAGGTTTGTATGAAAACGTGGTGCCCGGGGGCGGAATCGAACCACCGACACGAGGATTTTCAATCAAGTTACCATAAGTGATTTCAATGGGTTACAACAAAGTGTATCACTTCGTGCATAACCTTTGAAAACCGATGGTTTGGCGGGGGTTTAGGATATTGAAATACAATTGTTTTTTTGATCTCATGGCCGTCACAACGTTTAGGAAAACAGTTTGAAGAGCATGCTCTGGTTCAGCACTATCAGCTTGGTCTATCAAACTAGATCTAAACGACGGAAGTGTTTCCCTGCTCAAAACGACACCTCACAATCAACATCAACTTACAATTGGCGGTCTAGTAATGCTAACCAACTGGAAAATCGGAGATTGCGTCAGACATCACCGACCTTGAAGAAGAATTTTGAAACGGCATTTTATGGACACGTTCCGTAGAATCTGATTAACCGGGACCACGCTACGTCCAACAGGCAAAAAAACATAACAGGGATTTCTTTAGCGTGCAGAACTTGAGGATTGTATCTCCAAAACGAGACCGGCGCATCCAAAATGGCTGGGAAGCTTTCTTTCCGTACTATGCAGGCTACCCAGAAGTGTTCGTGGACGAGCTTCTAAGTTCAGCAGATTTGCGTCAATCGTCTGTGGTACTTGATCCGTGGAACGGAAGTGGCACCACCACCTTAGCCGCCGCACGCAAAGGCCACAGGTCAATTGGCTATGACATCAATCCAGTGATGATCGTGATTGCTCGAGCTAGGCTGCTTCCCAAGTCCGAAGCCGATTCTTTAGAGCCGATACTTCAACAAGTTCTCGAGGGTTGTGAACCTCAACTTGAAGTTCCTTCGAATGATCCACTGAATAAGTGGTTCCATGACGAAACCACCGCAGCTATTCGAGCGCTTGAGCGTTCAATTTGTGAGCGCCTAGTGGGCAGGCTCACGCTTAACCACTCTGGGGTGAATCTTGAATACTTATCCTCCATCGCAGCAGCATTTTACGTAGCGCTTTTTGCAGTAGGTAGAAAACTTGTTTCATCATTTAGATCAACCAACCCGACATGGATACGTGTTGCAAAGGTCGACGAAGACCGAGTTCACGTCGATGGAAGTAATGTGCGGGAACTGTTTCGGGATCAGATAGTGGCGATGACGTTGGAGTTATTGCACCCTTCTCACAACAGAGAGATCGACTTTGCGGCAGTTGAACTTGCAACGGTAGACAGCCAAAATTGCAACGTAGAGGAAGAGGCTATCGACCTCGTTGTAACATCTCCTCCATATTGTACAAGAATCGACTACACCGCAGCAACAAGAGTAGAGCTTGCCATTTTAAAGCCTCTTTGCTCAATCGATGATCGTCAGTTATCGCGACAAATGATTGGCTCTACTCGAGTACCGGTCGATGAAATAGAGAAGAAAGAAGAGTGGGGGAAAACTTGCCTTAGCTTTTTAGACAAAGTGAAAGCACACCCGTCGAAAGCGTCAAGTGGCTATTACCTAAAGACGCATCTAGATTATTTCGAAAAGATGGCGGCGAGCCTTAAGTCCATAAGGCAATCTCTGAAAATAGGAGGAAAAGCCATCTTAGTTGTGCAGGATTCATTCTATAAAGACGTCCACAACGATCTACCGGCTATCCTTTCCGAGATGGCAGGTCCATCAAACTTACACTTAAAACGCAGGGAAGACTTTAATGTGCGTCGAACAATGTCGGGCATGAACGTCAGTTCAAAAAATTACAACCGAAAGCCGGGAGCAGTTGAGGCTGTCCTCTGCTTTGAAGCAGTTTAGAAGTAGGGTGCAATGAACTCAGCTAACGATATTGTCCAAGAAGTGTCCTCGGCTTTACATCAGGCCCATACACAGTCATTAGATATTTCATTTAATGAATTGCTCGACATGCACGATAGTGGCGAATTGAACATTGCTCCGGATTACCAACGTCTATTTCGTTGGTCTGAGGGGCAAAGGTCCAGAATAATCGAATCTCTTTTACTTGAAATGCCAATTCCACCCGTCTTTGTGATTGAAGATGAGGAAAACAAGTATCAACTAATCGATGGCCTACAACGTATCTCATCTTATTTACATCTTCGAGGTCAACTAGACGCACCACATTTGGATCCTCCAGTCAAAAAGGGTGAGTTCCTGAGGTTAGTTGACTGTGATATTGTCACCGCACTAAATGGCCTGACTTGGCATGATCTCCCATCTTCTCTACAGATTCGCTTGAAGCGTTCCTTTATTAGGGTCGAAGTTGTACGCAAGGAATCTGATCCCCGTTTCAAGTACCACATGTTCAAGCGCCTCAATACAGGTGGAGAAAAGCTTTCGGACCAACAAATACGCAATGCCACTGTTCGAATGCTCGGCAATGAAATGCCGGATTTTCTGTCAGAGCTTAGCCAAGTTGACGCTTTTGTTGCGTGCGTTGGTGGCCTCACCCAAGAACGTTTCCTGTCCGGCGCCCATGATGAATTGGTACTGAGATTCTTCGCACTAAAAAACAACAGAGAAAAATTCAAACACGAAGTGGGAGATTTTTTGACAGAATTTATGGAGGGCGTTGCAAAAGAGGAAATCGCTTTTGACTATTTGGCGGAGAAAGAGGTTTTCGTAAAAACTTTCGAAGCGCTCAAAGCCTCTATGGCGGAAATGTCATTTTCATTTCTCAACAAAAGAACGGGAAAGTTAACTAACGGCTTTGGTATCTATCATTTTGAGGCCGTGACGATGGGACTGCAAGCAGTCTTGTCCAAGCTCGATTCGACCGACGACACACAAATGAAAAAGCTTCAAGAAGTACTTACAGCGGTTAAAACCGACGGCGACTTCGTTACGATTACAACAGGGGGAGGAAAAAACTCTCCCGGACCTCTCAAAGCCAGAATCGAATTCGTAGAAAAGGCGCTTGCAGATGCGTTCAGCAGCTGAAGTGCACGCCGAACTCGAGGCTGATCGTGAAAGTCGTGAAACGGAAATTCGACTCATTGAACAAGTTCACGACAGCACCGATGATGAAGATGACCAAATACGCTATCGGAGAATATTAGTCTTAATGACTTACGCCCACCTTGAGGGTTTTTGTCGATTTTCGCTTTTGACTTATGCTAGCGCAATTAACTCGATGCGATTGTCTTGTGCAAGCGTTTCACCAGCAATAGCGGCAGCAGGTCTCAGCAATGTTTTTGGTGCGCTTCGGGATGCTCAACGAAAGCATGATGCATTTCGTAAAACCTTGCCGGACGACTCAGCGCTACACCTAAGCGCGAGAGAGCAAAAGTTTATTGTTGACTACGAAAAGATTTCGCAGCTCGTTGTTGAGATTCCGGATAAGGTAATAGACACAAAATCAAACGTCGATACTGCGATTTTAAAGAAGTTACTTTTTCAGCTTGGACTTGAATTCGAGGACGTTGAAAACCATAGAGCAATATTAAATCGCCTCGTAGGTACGCGTAATGCAATTGCCCATGGTGATCGACTCGCGCAACCCGGTAAGAAAGAGGTCGCAGATTTTCTCAACGCAGCACGAACTATTATGAACTTTATTCAAGAACAAGTATTTTATGCTATGCAAAACAATTTGTTTCTTCGAAGTGCTTCCGACCCTGATTTATCTCACACCCAGCATTAGAAGGCGGTATTTGTCGTTTGCTAAGCGAGGTATTTTAATTAGCTATTTTCCCGGTGATAGTGCAACGTCAAAGTATTGTTTTTCGAAAAGCTCTCGAACACTGTAAGCTAAGAGATTTGTCCCGTTGTATACAACATCAGAACTCTTAAATGCGCGCGTCCTTTGGAGTATTACATACTACTGCATTTAGAATTTCGATTGGGTTCACACTCAAAGCCCGGCACAGGATTACCAGTTCAGGCACATCAACACGCCGTTGCCCGCTTTCAACCCGCGCAACGAACGATTGGTGGCACCGCAACTTATTCGCTAGCTCCATCTGTGAGAGGCCTGCATCTTTCCGCGCCTTAATGAGTGCCGCCACTAGGGCCAACTGCCCTTCAGAATGTAGTGTTTTTGTCATTTGAACCCCGCATCTTGCGAGGGTTCCCAATAATCTTGAAATCAGATTATCTAAAAAGTAGATATTTCTTGTCGGCCTTCCCGAATGTTGGCCGTATCGGGGGCGGTGCGGGCACCACTGCCCCCATCAATCCATAACAACAGGCATTAAGACATGACAGACTCACAAGACACAGACGACACTAACGACGAAGGCAGCATCTGGGACGTGTTCCGGCTCATCGGCTTCGGCGTCTTCTGCTATTTTATGTACGTGATTTTCTTCACCGATCCTCGGGGAGACCAATTCAACGAACTGGTTGAGACGACTGCGCCAGCCGACCAGAAAGTGTTTCTCGATGTTGTCGGAGCAGCCATCGAGACAGCAGACAGCGCCAGCAACGATGCGGCGGCCACGGCTGCCTACATCGCGGCCAACGAACAGCTTTGCTCCGGCCAGACATTCAACCCGTTCAGCGTGAAGACCGGATGGGTCGGGATTTTCGATGGTGCTGACCTGACGGACTCGAACTCCAAAATGTATGTGGAGATCGATATCGGCCACGACAACGAAATCAGGGCCGAGGTTCCTGACGCCTTGCGGAACACGGTGCTGAACATCGAAGACGGCAAGTCAGTCACATTCTCAGGGACGTTTGAACAGGGCAACATGTATGAAAATCAATGCCTGGACACGATTGGGTCCGTCCTGTTCGGAGCGAAGCCCAAGCTGACCAACAGGCAATTCACCTTCGGCCTCAGGCAGATTGCAGAAATCTCCAATTGATCTTTGAGACGCACAGCAAGCCATTGCTGTGCGTCCGTCACATCATCGCCAGTCATTTAAGCAGCAGGTACTCAGGACACTATGAAGACGTTAACCCTTTCCACCCTCCTTGCCTTATCGGTCGTGACCTTCGATACCGTCGCACCCAGCATTGCCCAAGCACAATCTGTCAGCCAATCCCAATCGCAGCTTGAGACAACGTTCAAGCAACTACCCGAGCGTGACCGGATCACGATTCAGTCTCAGCTTTTAGACTTTGGCCTCTATTCCAGCACGTTGGATGGGCTGTGGGGCCGGAATACAGAAAACGCCTTGCGCCAAGCTGCGATGATGATGGAACAGAACATGGGAACGGATTTGGCGTTGCACTCCCCGCAGCAGGCCAGAGCATACCTGAACCAGTTCATCGACGGATCGGCCAGTGCCTTCATGTGGGGCGGAGGTGGCGAATGTGACGGATGTGAGGAACCTGACCTTCAACCGGCAACAGCCTCAACCACGGACGCAGGTAACGCAGAGAACTTGCAGCGGGCTATCTTTGCAGCCTGCGTGAAGAATGCTCGTCTCCTGAACCACTACATGTCTACCGATCCTGTCGGCAGCAATGCATTCAACAACAAGGCCAGCACATCTGTGAACTGGGCAGAGATCGGGCTGTCTGTGAAGCGGCTCGGAGTACACCACGTCAACAATCGCTGGCAGGCGGTGGATGGCACGACCCTGATGGAAGCCTGCAAGGAGCAGGAACAGTGGGCCGACTTGTTCGACTCGGAAATCCAGTATTTGGGCAAGCACATTCTGCTGCGTGATCTGGCATATCGTGACACGGAAACAGGCCAACTGTCAGATGATCTGGCCCTGCACGAGAAACACTCGGTGGCAGTGTATCCGCTGACGGGCAAAGAAACCGAGAGGTTGAACAGCAACCAAGACGATTACGACATCATGGCAGCATCGTTCCATCTGATCGAAAGTACGGCCTGCCGGGGTAGCAGGAACTTGTCCAACGTGAGTGAGCAGCGGAGCGCACCGGGATCGAAGGCACGTGTTGTCGGAGTCAACAAATCAACCAAAGCAATCACTGCCTGCGAAGAAGTCAGCGACGTATTTGTTGGCGGACAACCTTTTGACTTGTCCAAGCAAAACCGGTGCTTTGTAAAATTCCACATCGCCCCCAACACAACGAACGTCGCTGAGGAACCGATTGACGATGATGCGTTACGCGCTTTCCTCGATATGGGTGGCTACGCATTGCACTCACGACCGTTCGGCCTGCATCTTCTGGACGTGCTGTCACACAGCGATTTTCAGAACTGGCAACATCGAGGCGCTTGGTTCCTTGAGGGCAAAGGCGACATTCGGGATGTTGCCAAGGTTCTCGGATCGGCAACGGATGCGTTTGAAGATACGATTGAATGGGAGAAAGCTCAGCAACAGCTTGACGTGACGGCCTATACCTTCGTCACTCAGCCTGCTTTGGGTCGTGACCAAAGCGCCATCGCCAAACATCCGTTATGTCAAACCGCTCTCAAGGAAACCCGGAACAAGATCGCCAGCCAACGTCTCAGCCAATGACAGGCTGCACTTCATGCGTCGAGTGAATGACTCAAGGTGAGCCACCCGTCTTCGGGTGGCTCATTTCTTTCTTTGCACTCGGTCGCACAATTAGTCTTGTGGCCGCATGGCAAACGTAGCAACGTCGTGTTGATTTTTAGTTCAAAACTAATGGGGTAGATCACATGGCTGGAAAATTTGAACTCTACGAGGACAAGGCTGGTGAGTATCGGTTTCGGCTGAAGGCCGGAAATGGCGAAATCATCTTGGCCAGCGAAGGTTATGTTCAAAAGGCCAGTGCTGAAAACGGTGTCGCATCGGTAAAAACGAATGCACCGAATGACGACAGGTACGAGCGCAAGGAAACCAAGTCCGGCGGCCATATGTTCAACCTGAAAGCCAGCAATGGGCAAGTGATAGGCACGAGCGAAAGCTACACAACAGCCTCTGCCCGGGACAACGGCATTGAATCCGTCAAGCGGAATGCCCCTGAAGCACGGGTTGAAGACCTGACCTAACTAGGACTGAGCGCACGTCTAAAGCGTTTCTCAAACCTGAACGGCAGAGCATTGGCAAAGTATTTTCTCGGCCGCTGCTTTGTTACTGAGAATCGCGGCGCACCGAAACAATTGCGAACAAGAACCGATCATTTCAGGCATCAAACATGGAACTCACATACCCCATCAACTTCGTTGGTTTTGAACACGGTGCTACCAGTGGCGACGTGATTACCCGTGACGGAGAAATTCTCGGTAGCTGGACCTTCATCAAAGACGAGGAGGACACCGGAGAGTTTCAATTTTTTGCGGATGGCGAAACTGAACCAATGTTCACAGAAGGGGTGGCATTTCTAAGCAGCGGCTTGCGTGTAGGAATGGCGCTTAGCACCATATGCCGGACCATTCGTGATTGGCACGACGAAAGTGAGCCGGTGGAAAAAGTCTACGGTGGTTTAGTCAACTCGGCATAGTGGCCTGAGATACAAAGAGGAAAATATGGAAGTCTGGTTTTGTATAAGTGGAAGTGTCGTTGCAAAGAGTGATGCAGGTACAGTTCCCCCAGTTGGCTCTGAAGTCACCATACGGATGGAAACCTATAAAAAAGGGCTGGAGGCGGGAACTATTTTGACCTTCACGGTCAGTGAAGAGTTTCCACCACACTACGATTACACATCTGACGTGGTGTATATCGACGTGAATGGATGGGAGGTTCATAAACCTCATCAGGAGTTCAACGATTGATCAAGCATTGGTGGAACGGCACTTTTATCCCCTACGACAACGATGACGACAGCGGAGTCTTCTTGATGGGAGGGACATACCGACGGCACTGGTCTGCAAATGTTGCACGTGCCGTGGTCAGTTTCCTATCTCGGGAGTGGAAATGGGTGATCGGAACGTCACTTGCCGTCTTGGGCCTTGCAATGAGCTACGCTCGTTTCTTTTGAGGGCGCGGTGCATAAGTCATGATTTGTGCACCACATGTGAGGACTCTGAAAAATCAGGATGTGGATATGGTGCATAAATCCAGTGCGTATCTCGGCGCGATTTATTAGCCTTTTTCCATGCCGATTGGCTACCTTACAGCCAACGTCAGCTTTGATGAATCAACGACTACCTGCGGCAAACTATCGGCCACCGCTAAACCCGTTGCCCACACGTCCAAGAATTCCGACCCCTTCTACGATAAACCAACGTTTGTCGGTTACGGAGGGATGAAACATGGTCGAGTACGTTGTCTATTACCGGGTTTCGACCGAACGGCAGGGGCGATCAGGGCTCGGGCTGGAAGCGCAGCGGTCGATGGTCGAACAATTCCTGTCACCGGCAGATCAGGTGATTGCCGAGTTCACCGAAATCCAATCCGGCAAACGGGATGATCGGGTTGAGCTATGGAACGCCATCAACCTTGTGAAGAAGAACCGCTCAAAGCTGTTGATCCCCAAGCTGGACAGGTTTTCCCGGAAGGTGTCGTTCATATCGGGGATCATCGACCAAGGAATAGAACTTGTCGTCTGCGAACACCCAAACGTCTCAACATTCTTTCTGCACCTACTGGCCTGCTTTGCCGAAGAGGAGCGCCGACAGATATCAGAACGCACCAGAGCCGCACTCAGAGCGGCAAAGAATCGGGGAACCATCCTTGGCCGGAACGCTCAGGCATTGGCGGCCCAACGGCAGTCTGAGAAGCAGAGATTCTTCGAAACGATCCGCATCGAATTTGAGGAGGCGATTGCTGACGCCGGATCATATTCGGGTGCTGCAAGACTGCTGAACGAGTGGGAAGTAAAGACATGCAAGGGTGGGCGCTGGCATCCACAGACAGTCAAGAACTATGCTGTTTTCTTGGGTGACACCGAATTGCAGAAAGCCTGAACACCGGCCCGAAAAATTGTTATGCAGGCGAAACTGACATACGGCCTCATGGCGGAATCCAAAGATCTATTGGTCACACCAAATCAGCGGGTCCTCAGAAATCGCTTCGACGGCATTTAGTATGGAAGCCCGAATTTTGGCTTCGTTTGCGCTGACATCTAGTCCCATGTGTTGGGTCTCAATGAAAAAAAGGTACTCAACAACTTCATCAACTGTACTTCGATTTCGCAGCATCCCTGCGGCTTTAACTAGGTAGGTATCATACTCGTCTTCGAAGGGCTGGCCCTTCCACCCACCCATCGTGCCATTCAATCCGATGGGGTCCCACAGTGACCACCCAATTTCCCTAAGCCTATCAATATCGATTTTGGGGTGAGCTTTTTTCATGCACCAAAAGTTGCACCGAAGGTGTCGAATTGACAACAGACAAACAACGAAACCGTGGACGCTTTAGGGCTCTCAGCGAACCTAGGTCGCTTTGCTGACTAACGCAGACCTTGAGTGAACGCACCTACGGTGCCAAAAACACTTCATGGAAGAAATCAGCCGGCAACTTCTTTACCAAAGGCTTCGCAACCGCTTGATCGAGTTGCTTGATATGTATTCGTCTTTAGACGACATCGCTACACTTGGGGCCTACGAGATGATCGAATTGGTCGGTGACTTGTTGCCGCTCGATTACGATGAGGCTCCCAAGGTATTCAGCGAAAAGGAAAAAGAAGCCATCTCTAAGTTTACAGAGCTTGCCAAAAACGCAGCCGATGCAACTGTAGAAGATACTTGGAGCGTCGACTGGTTTAAAAGTTCGGACGAATGGGTCAGCGTCTCAGAATTCGCAAAACAGGCATTGATTATCTTCCACGAACGCGGACGCTATTCTGAGGAACACGAAAAGGTTTTTGCGACCTAGTACGCAGCTAGTTGGGGTTCAAATCAGCTCTTGCCGATCAGCATCTTCCATTTCCTTCACCAGAGCATCCAGCGCATCTTTCACTGGGTCCCGAGGGTGCTGCGTCATGTCAGCGTCTTCCACCGCCAGATCGAAAGCCGCTTTCGACGTCAGAAATTGTTCAACATTCAATTCAGGGAACAACGCTTGCTTGATGTTTTCTAGCAGCTCAACGGATTGTGCCGTCCGTGGCACCTGATGCGGCACGAACACCTTCTTCTTTCGGGCATTGTCCACATCCGTTTTGGTGCAGGGAATGCCAAATCCATCGTTCAGGATTTGGGCTAGCTCTTTCACCTTCAGCTTGTAGTCGGGGGTGATGTTATCCCGCTGGAACGACTCCACGTTGATTTTGTGGGTGCCTGCTTTCCGTAACTTATGCGCAATGCACAGGTCCCGGCGCAGACGTTTCAGGACACCATCCTCTTTGGCAATGTAAGCCCCAGCCTTACCCTGAGCGGCCAGCTTGCCCTCAAAGTACAAAGCCCATGCCCGGTAGTCCGACAGCGACTTCAGACAATGCGCAGTCTGCTTGTTGTAGTCCGACCAGATGTCTCGAGTTGTGTTGAACTGATCCACGGTGTCCCACGGCTTGGTGGAGAATGCCAAGTGGGTGCGGCTTAGCCCGCCTTCAGTTGTGACAGCGATATCACCAGCCGTCTCCGGTCGTCGCTTCCAGTCAAACTCCATAGACAGCCGTTTGGTCATCGTCTTGTCCACGAAGTCCATGCCCTGTTCGTACATCTCACGGATGCCTGCGCCCATCGTGACGGTCATCGTGTCGGTGGGTTTGCGGTCAAAGAACAGGTCGACGATTTTGCCATTCTGCTCTGCCTTGGACAGGATAGCGTTCAGCTTGATACTACCTTTGGCCAGCACAACCCGTTCATCCTCTTTGGGCACCATTCCTGTACCGCCCCAATCAGCGGCCTCTGATGGTCGTAGCGTGGCTTGTCCTCTGGTCCGCCACCCCACTGGCTGACGGATGATGTGTTTGACCTCATAGATGCTCCACTGCGCGGCCAACCCAATGCGGGAGTTCAGGTACTTCCGGCCCAGCGTGCCTTTCGCAGCCTCCCGCATCTGCTCGTCAGTGGCCGTCGTCAGAAAGCCATCCGTAGTGACGCTGAAGATTTGCACATCCCGAGGCAGAGCGTTCATGATTTCACTGAGCACCCCCCGACAGAAGGCCGTAATGAAGGCAGCATAGACCGGGTTGGTGATTTTGCTGGGTTTCAGAGGCTTGGTTTCAGCATCCCTCAGATCGTATATCCGACGTTCCCGAAGACCCTGAGCCGTCTTGCCGTATGTGGAATTGACCAGTTCCTTCCAGAACAGGTTGTGCAGTGTCTTCTTCGGATGCTTGGCCCGCTCCTCAATGCAGTGACGGGCAAACTTCAAAAACGGTTTCTCAGCATGGCCGCCGTATTCCCTGCCGCCATCTTCCCTACGGCTGATAACACGGTCAGAGTTAATCCGCCGCCCCTCAACCAGTTCGATCTTTGCCCCTAGTTGCTTGGCGAGCAGGATTTCACTGATATGGGTGGTGCTGTTGCCTTTGCGGGGGAACAACAATCCATTCTCTGTGCGCACCGGTAGAACCGGATATCGCACGTCATCCGGAAACTCAAAATCCACATTGGCAAAGGCCAGATCTTCGACAGTCAATCCACCGCCAAGCAATTCATCAGTGCTGGTGATGTGCGTGATCGTATCCCAATCTGGTTCACCGATGAGCGCCATAGCCGTTGGGTACGCACTGGTCAGATCATAGTCATACCAGACACCCTTGGGTGCAGGACCAAACCAAAACTGCTCATTGCGCCCACCGTGATAACATTCCGTGAAGAAGTCTTCGCTCCAAAACAGTTTTTGAACGGGCTTCGGCTCAGCACTCGACACGTATTGCTGTTTCTTTTTGCTCCAGTACTTCTCCACCACAATTTCCTTGCCGACAATTTCCAGCGGGTCGAGGCCTTGGTTCGTCCAGAACTCCCGGATGAGGTCAACACCGATAGATGTCAGCGTCACAGGCAGTTTGAAGCTACTGGTCTTCTCAAAATACAATCGGATCATGCGGATCGTGTATTGCGCACAGACCTCTGCATCTCGAATGGCATAGGCTCGGAACAGCGGCCAATTGGCCGCCAGCAACTCCCCCATGTTTTCTTTGTAGTATTGCTCCTGCTCGGGATCATCGGACAGCTTCATTTTCTCAAAGCCAAGGATTTCACCCAGCTTTGCAAGGCTTTTGGCTCCTGCGGGGGCCAGAGCAATTGTGTCCCGGATTGCCACATGCAGCTTGATCGGTCTGAGCTTTTCACCCCGTTTCAGGTTGATCTTGATGTCCTTTCCGACATTCATGAACAGGCCACGGACATTCTCCAAGTTCATTGCCTTCCGGGTCTTCTCCTCCTTGAAGTCAGAGAACCCCGGCACATCTGCCCGTGTGAAGTGCGCTACCAGATAGACATTCACCGGCACTTTCAGATTGGGGTGCCGGGTAAACCCATCCCGCAAAGCATGTTCTACGAATTCGGCTAAGGTCAGCCGGTCGTCATCTGCTGGACCTTTCGGCTGTACAATGCCTGACCAGTGCTGTTCATCCCCTGCATTGTCCGGCGTTATAACGTGGCAGCTATATTGGTAGGACAACACCTGATTGCGGACCTCGGCCAAACCATCTGCATTTACAAACGGTTCCCGCTGGTACTCAGTGTCAAAGCCAATGACGAGGTAACGAATATGCCGGGAACTTGGTCTGTTCTTGGGATAAAACTGATAGGGCTGAAAAGTGAGTTTGGCTTGCATGGGACCCCGAGTACAGATCATGATGCTGGAACGTGTAACGCTGCCATATCCGTAAAAATAGTAATTGTTAATACCCTACACCCATACGGAACTTTTACTATTTTCCACTCAATTCAGCTCACCAATTACCGAACACGACGCCCCCAAACCTAGCGCCTGGAAAGCACCTTCAACCCAAGAGTGTATAGACGCATTGACATCTACAATTGAATGCACCATCTATAACGGCGAGGCGCGCAGCCCCGGCACTCGCAGGCCGAAAACGCTTTAATAGACAGCCATGTCAAATACTTGAGAAAAGCCAAATCCTGGCTCTTGTACAACTTGCGAGCTTGAGCCCCTAGGAGATGAGCATGTTTCTCAACTATTCTTCATACAAGCACCTCAAAACTGCGCTATGGCCGATCAAAGGGCCCGTAAAGTCCACGCACCTTCATGAAGGGCTGGCTTGCGCATTAGGATTTAGCGACTATCACGAATTGAAATGCCAACTGCAGGAGGGCGGCGTGCAAACCCGCTCCAAAGTCAGCGCTAGACACTTCAATGCAGATATTTTTTTGAGCAGAATGGCGGAGCTAGGCTATCGACCCGGACTCGACTATCGCGACCCTAATGCCCCTGTCTTCAATCTTGCCATCACAGCACTCTCGATTGTTGAGGGAGACGGGTTTATCGATGCTGTGGCACGTTCGGATCTCTATCGCCATGGCTCGGTGTTTCGACTTGATGTGACTAACAATGCTTGGAAAGAGGCGGTGGCAGCTTATCGAGTTGTCCTTGCAAGACATTGGGAGAGGCCACGTTGGGTGATGTGGCTGCCCCGACGCTGGCGCGAGATGGATCAAATCTCCATCGATAGAAGCGCGCTGCATGTGTCTGCTGGAACAGCACTACCACGCAGTCTTGACGATAGCGACCAAAGCGCAATTTCCGCTATCAAAGCGGAAACCGGCGAAACTCCTTTTGAAATGTTCGGTCGAGTTCTGACCGACCTTCGACCTTTCCTACCAGGGTACAACGACAATATAGATCCAATCGAAGAAATCACTTTTACTAACGACTTAGGACTTATGGTCATGTGTCGGGTCAATAACCAACCGAACTATGGCAATGTCAGCTTTCGCTACGAGGCCCCTCGCCCCTCTTTCTAAGTAGATCAAATAGCTCAGCCATGCTCGCCGCACTCTTAGCGGCGGGCATGCAAGAGCATCACCTCAGCTAGTTAACAAGCTTCTCCAGTCAGAATTGGATTTGATTTTATTGATTTGCCTTGACAGTCAGCACCCTAAAGGTGCCGACTTGAAACGCACTGGCAATTCACAACTGAACCGGATTTCAGATAAAGATTTCGTAAAGCGCGGCAGCATTCAAACGGCAAAAATGGCAATTGTTAATCCCCTACACCCACACGGCACTTTTACTATTTTTTTTCGCTGCGGATCACATGACCGTGGGAGATTTTGCCCCAATCCCGGCATGACGTGGGACATTCTCCCAAAGTTGCTTTGACCGCAAATAAATCACGGATTCTCGACCAAGTTTTGGTTTACGGCCCCTAAATAGACCATACGCAGACACACACCGCACACGACAACACACATCGCCACATTACACACAGCTCGTAGCTCTCTTGCATCAGGAACGCGATGCAAACCACACATAGACAGCCCGAAGCGTCATGCGATCAGAAGGTAATTTCCGCCGGATGGTGACGAACCGAATTCAGTAGGCCAGCAGACATGACGTCATCGAATAGTAGGGTCAGGAAACAGCGAAAGCGGGGGAAGGATGAAAGCCCCCATGAGAGAGCCAGAGCAAAATAATTGTCATCACGAGACGGGGAAGTGCCGTCGCCGAGCTAGCCAAGCTGCTATCCACGCAAAGCTAGCATATCGGTCCGCTGTTTAAGCAGCACGTAGGCTGAGACCGGATAACCGCCAGCCGTGCTTGAGAAAGCAATCGTGTGTGGATGGTATGACAGAACCAACGGGTTCGTCGGACTTCTCCTCAACGGATAGGAGAAGTATGTCGAAAATCCAAATTGACCAAAAAGGATTAACATTCGCGAAGCGAATGTCTTGCGAAGCAAGCGATTGATCAATCATTGCCAGCAGGTAGCCAACAGATAGCTACCTGCTTCACTTCGTGAAGTGCTTCGCATGTACCAGATAGATTAGCTGGCTGGTTGGGCTGGCCGGGGTAAGTATTTGGTCCCATGGCGTTCAATCTGGTGGCTGTCAGGGCCATGATGGAATGATGATTGTACCCAATGCCATCCACCTGCAAATGGATAGCCATCAATTTCACTTCGTGAAATGCTTCGCATGTGCTTGGTGATATTGGCTCGACCATTGGGCTGGCTGGATGATAAACTTGATCCCATTGCCATCCCTATTGGACCTGATAGCCCTTAATGGGATCAACGTTTGCCACCCATCGCCACTGTCCGGCAATTGTTTGGCTATCAACTTCACTTCGTGAAGTGCTTCGCACGATTTTGGTTTTGTTGCTGGTGGTTGGCACCAACCGGAAAGCAAAAGGTCCCATTGCATTCCATCCAGAACCCAACGGGACCATTTGAATGTTCAGAGCAACCGGCAGATATCACTTTCCGAACCGGCTGCGGATTGCTGTTGCAGCCGTCTCAAGGACCGCATCCAGCTTGCCGTCGCTCGTGAGGGTTTTCAGCTTTTCGAGATTTTGCACTACGTCTTCTGCATCCGTGCATTTGATCGCTGACAAGCCCGGAGCCAGTTCCAGAGACGCTTTTCCATACCTCGGTGAAATGAACCAATCCCCTTTGCTCGACTGCCAGACCCACGTGCTTTTCGAGTTATTGCTGCCTTCCCCTACCGCCATTCCAGCTAACTGCTTGTCGATGGCTGCGATGAATTTCTGACGGCGCTGATGGGACGGCTGCGTTGTCTTGGGCTTTTCTGCCGCTTCCAGATTGAATTGCTTTTCAAGTGCCATTGGAATCTCCTTTGCTACCCCAACGGCGTCCCTTGGCTCACGATTGCAGACAACGGGTTTAGGATGTCAAAAGCGTGTTTCAGCTACAAACGTCATTCACTATGCTTCTGCGTCCCGTTCGGCGATCCAGAGGGTAATCGCCACATCAGCACCACCAATCTCAACGGTTCTGACGCCATTCATTAGTATTCCGAGACCATGCTCTTCATCCCATGTGCAATCGAATTCCAAGCCGACGTAAGGGACACCTGCCCTCGTGATTTGATGCACGCAAATAGTTCTCAGATTTATGAGCGAACTCAATTCTTGTACGGAAGTTACGTCCGGCATAAGGGCCTCTTGCTCTTCAGCGTCATACCCATCGAGATTTTTCTTCATCACAGGATAATAGCGAAGAAAGCTACTCAAAGCCGCCTCGGAGATTTCGTCGAGGCTGGCCACCACCCACTCGACGATCCCGATTTCGTCCGGATTGAGCGGAGAGATGTCTCGAGCCTCAGGAGCAAAAACAACGTGAATTTCGTCAGCTTTTTCGTCTGTACCTTTTGCTTTCCCAGATTGAGATAGCCAAGAAAACTGCTTCCAGAAATCTGACTGGAGTTTTGTTGTCCAAAAGAAACCATGCTCAAGCTGAAACTCTAGCTCTGTGCTTGTCATCTATGTTGCTCCACCATTCGACCTGCGCTGTGGCCTATGCAGACTGAATCCAACAACTCATGAAACAATTGTTGGCCGTGAACTTTCCGCAATCGTGTTCATTTCGATGGCAGGTGGAGCGGTACAAGCCACGTCCACGACATGATCTGAGCACACGACAGCAAAGTGCAAGATCGGTTCATCTGAATATTGCTGAGCGAAAGTTGAACTTGCGATGAAGTCGAGAAACGTTGACGTGGTGTAAGAGCGCAGCTTCTTCGAGTAATCTTCGTTAGGTTCAGGATTGACGTAACTTTCATTTCTGATTGAAAAACCAACGTAATTCTCAAATGTTATTGTGAACTCCCGGTACGAAGGGTCGCACCTGACCGCAAAACCATGTCCCAAAATCTGATCAACTTCAGCGTTGCCAGTGTCAATCTGAGAAAGCTCGGCCTCTGCACGTGCCTCATGAACGACAAGTCGCAAATCCAAAGTGTCCGGCGCTTCCTCATGGCTGACAAGAAAGATGTAGGGGCAAGAGTTTAGGGCAGTAGAGTAATCTTCGCTCGCCATTCGTAACGGTCCTTATTCAATCTGCTCCGAACCTTATACGAACGCTGCGCCGCTCCCGCAATTTAAGGTCGGATCACTGACAACCGCTAATGAGATTGGCCATCTCTGAAGCCTTCTGCCAACTGATGCCGCTCCGCTGATCAACCGCAAGCGGATGTTCACTTTCCCAAAGGCACGCTTTTGGCCGTTGCCCCGGGCTGCCCCAGTGTACGTCACATTCTAGGTGCTCAAACGGTGCTCCCGCTTCGGAAGACTTGTAGAACGGCATAGTGACAGGCAACCACCCAAAGCTGCTCTGCGAAGATTGATCCTCATCAAATGTATCAACGTACTTCTCAAAGCTCTCCTTGGACTGTGTAACCCATACTCCCCAAGTAAACGGCTCCTTCGCACCTTTGATCGGAATCTCCAAAATAACTCGAATACAATAAATGGTAGCGTCACCGTCCTCATCCGAACTTGGATCAATCTGACAGAGGTCTTCGGTAGCACGAACACGTTTTTCCCGCTCATCTTCGGGAACGTCAAAGTAGTAGGTTGGATACCTATACGCAAATGACGGCGAACCGACGTGTGTTTTTCCACACTGAGAGCACTTGTACCGAAACTCCTTTCTACCCAGAATCCGTTCAAGCAATTGATGTCCTTTCGTGATTTCACTCAACGAAAGCAAACAATTGAATCCGTTGCAACGTCTGTCGCACTGAGTACGAGCAGCCACTCAGCTTCCACCAAAAAAGCATAAGTGGCTTAGCCCAAGTTAATCAACGTTCCCAAAGAGCTCTGACCAAATCAGCTTGTGTTTCCGCCACTCCCTCAACGTCATCACAACAAAAAGACGCAATGTTGAGAGCAGAGTAGAGACCACGGTACGGTGCAATCTGCTCCATGAGCGCTATTGCTTCTGGCACCGAACATGATGAACCGCTCGCCACAGCACGGGCCGTACTGGCCATGATGTTAGCCAAAGGATGGTCAACATTCCTGCGCCACGTTTCTACCAATCCCACCAGAGCCTCTTTCGATGCACTTGCATCTCTCGGAGGCCTACAAATTTCTTCAAGAACCATAAACGTTGCAGATTCAGAAATTGACTTGGCTTGTACGACCAGTGCTTCCGAAGCTGGAATGTCATCGTAGGGGAATTTACAGTCAATGAGTTCCGAAAACTCAACTTCATTCATTTTGGTTCTTTCAGATTAATGCCAAAACCGGGCTAGAATTGCTCCATCGTCATAGTATTGCAAGTTCAGTTACCCCAACTGCTTTCCACTCGAATACCCGATCCGGTTCCGCTAGTCCTTGTGTAACCGTCACTCCCTGTGCTGCAAGTTCTCGATGAGTTCTTTTGTGGGAGCCATGTTCTTCAGATAGAACCGCTCCAACTGGTCCACAGACGTGCCAGCATTCGTGGCAAGGGTGTGGAGGTTGACCTTCCCATTCGACCCTCTGAGCCGTGCTTGGATCGCATAATGGCGAAGTGAGTAAGGGGACAGCTTACGGTCCTCATCCAGCAGATCGGCCTCTTCCAAAATGTGGTTGAAGATACGTCTGGCGGTATTGATGGCCGTTCGACGGTTTGGGTATTCAGGCATCCAGACATAGCCATTCTTGTCCGGCCCCTTGTCATCGAACGGGTTCAAGGTGGCATGGTAGAGCGGTACGGCCAGAGGCATCGTGACACTGACACGGCCACCTGTTTTGCCGCCCCGCACATTCATTTCCAGATGGGCTGGATCGCCCTTGGTCTGAATGTCCTTGTGCTTGAGGCCAAAAAGTTCGCCCTCGGTCGGACGGAGGAAGGTGTGCACCACAAAGCGGAACATCTTGGCATGATGGCCGGTGATCTCAACACCACGAACCTTGTCTCTCCGCTTTACACATTCACCGGCGGTTTTCATGAACCGCTTGTATTCGTCATCGGTGAATGTGTGCCGGGGTGTATCGACGGTCTTTTGCTTCGGCATCACCGGCAGAACATCCAACAGACCATCCTCAACAGCCAGTGTCAGGACTTTGCGGATGATGATGGTGTGCTTGGCCTTTGTTGATTCTGCCAGCCGCTTTGAACGGTTCTCATCAAGATGTATCAGATAATCACGAACCATTCCCGTGGTGATCTTGCTCACATCATACTTTCCGAAATAGCAGATCAGCCCATCCTTGGATCGGTTCAGAAGTTTGTTGTCGCCGTCCGACCATTTCGATTTGCCTTTCTGCACTCCCATCAGCTTTTTGGCGTAGTGCTCAAAGCTGTTGGCTTTCTTCTTGGCGTGGTCACTGTTGGCTTTGCTGCGGTACGTGTCGGCAAACTCATAAGCCACTTCAATGGCTTCGAGCCGTGATTCCTCCTTGGATGACCGATGGATGTATTTTCCCGCTGTCGGGTCTCTGAATCGGAAATACCAAAAAGGGCTGCGACCTGTCCGATAGATCGCCAGACCCTTTCGGAGGTGTTTCAGCTTGGAGATTTGGTTTTTTGAATCTTTGGCCAAGGTCAGCCCGTCAGAGGAGTGTATAACTGTGTATAACTTTTACGGCGGAAAATCCGAACGCTCAACGCTCGAAATTCACCAGTTATTTCAGAGATTTAATGGTGCCCGGGGGCGGAATCGAACCACCGACACGAGGATTTTCAATCCACTGCTCTACCCCTGAGCTACCCGGGCACGGGAACGGCGTTCGCCGTTGGGTGGAGGCCTTCTATGACTTGCTACAGCCAGTGTCCAGAGGCTTTTTAAGATTTTTTCAATGCGGGCGGCGCTGGCTTTCAGCTCCATCGGAAACATCCGATTCCAAGTCTTCTTCCCGTTGCGATGGGACCGAGTAAGACCCGTTCAGCCACTTAGCCAGATCAACGTCAGCACAGCGTTTGGAGCAGAAAGGGCGGAACCTGGTCGCCGTGTCTTCACCACATATCGGGCAGCTCATTTCAGCACCTCCACCAGTGGAATACGGCCGCGTTTACGTTGCAGTTCGTAGTGGCCCAACGGGGTCCAGCCCGCCAAAGTAGTCTCAATGGAATCAGCCTTGAACGCGGCGCGCAGGGCCGACTCGAACCCCTTGCGGTCCTTCTTGGGCATGGGCGCAATATCCACAGTAACTTGCCCACCCAAACCGCGAACCCGCAAAACTCGTGCCAAGGCCTTGGCGCACGCGAAATTGGCCTTGGTCCCGGCGGCAAGAGATGTGTCAGACCCGGTATTCACATCTACCGCAACCAGGGCGCGGGTGGGCTGAATGTACAGATGCCCACCTCCGGGTAGCGGCTCGGAGATTCCGCGCACGACGTCCAAAGCGTCAAACACGCCGTGGGTCTCGAAACCGCCGGCCTGAGTCACAACGTCCGCCGGGTCCGTCCAATCGCGCCAGGCGAGGACATGAGGGCCGTCGCCATCCAGCAGCAATTCGGGCTCGGGTCCGGTGTCGTTCAGAACCTGGTCAGCTTGAACCAGCATCGCACTGATGTCTTCTGCAATTTCACCGGCATCCTCGCCCTGACAGCAAGATCGCAGGATGAGCCCATAATCGGTGCCCGCCATGCATTCATGCGCGATCTCAAGCAGCCGGTCACGTTCATCCTCATCACGAATGCTGCGCGAGATATTCAGACCAGGCGCATCGGGCGTAACGATGGCATAACGGCTTTTGAACAGGATGCGATCTGTAACGGGCAGCGCTTTGCCCGGCTCTGCATACCCTGTCACCTGAACCAGCATAAGGTTGCCAGGCGCCAAACCTTTAACCTGACGCAGAAAGGCCGGGCCATCGGGCGTGGTCAGGAACATTCCACCTTGCCCCTTGACCGGGCGATCCGCACGCGCGCGGTAAATCGTACCGGGCGCTGGGGCGTCTCCTGCGATCAGGAAATCGTCCAGTTTGCCGTCCACCATCAGTGCCGCGGCCTCGCGGTTGTCGATGTGGTCCAGAACGATGGTACGACCCTTCATGATGCCTCACGGTATAGTGGATAGCCGATGCCCTGCAAAAGAGCGGCGGTTTCGGACAGTGGCAGGCCCACGATGCCCGTGAATGACCCGGAAATCCAAGGAATGAAAGCCCCGGCCGGACCCTGGATGGCGTAGGCACCTGCTTTACCCTGCCAATCTCCGGTGGCCAGATAAGCGTTGATCTCAACGTCCGACAGACGCTTGACCTTGACCTGAGAGACCACGTCGCGTTGCAACACCCGATCCCCGCACCGCACAGCGACCGAGGTGATCACGCGGTGCCGGCGACCGGACAGCACATGCAAGAATTCCGCCGCCTGGCCAACGCTTCGGGGTTTGCCCAGAATACGGCGACCCAGAGCAACCGTAGTATCCGCACACAAGGTAATATCGCCCCTATCCGCCTGAATTGCCTGCACTTTTGAGCGGGTGATGCGGCTGCAATACGGAACCGGTAGCTCACCTTTCAAAGGCGTTTCGTCAATATCGGGGGCACGGATGGCATCGGGCTTCACGCCAAGCTGGGACAGCAGGTCCAGCCGCCTTGGGCTGCCCGATCCTAAGATAAACGCCATTGCGGCAGGCGTTACTTAAAGCGGTAGTTGATCCGACCCTTGGTCAGATCATAAGGGGTCATCTCGACCTGAACTTTGTCGCCGGCCAGAACACGGATGCGGTTCTTGCGCATCTTGCCTGCCGTATGTGCGATGATCTCATGGCCGTTTTCCAGCTCGACCCGAAACGTCGCATTAGGCAGGAGTTCCTTCACGACACCGGGAAATTCGAGCGTATCTTCCTTGGCCATGTTGTCTCCATCGTTACATTGCACCCGCAGAATCTACGGGGATGTGGGCTTAAATGAGCCCATTTTAACCCTATTTCAAGGGCGGAATCACCTAAAGAGGCGATAATATGACTGAATCTACTCGCGAGGACTGCTCGTCCCAGTGGGATCGGTTCAGAACATGACCGTCCGCGCGGACGTTGGCGATGGCCGACAGGTCGACATCCGCATAAGTCCATCCGGGCTGGTTCAGCGTTCCTTCGGCCAGAACTCCGGTCTGCGGGAACCCCTTGTCGGGCGGGCCAAAAATGCCGCCCGTGCCGGTGTTCATGTCCACAGCCTCGGACCATTCGTTGTTGCCGACCAGTGACGCCATCACCGTAACGCATTGATTTTCCAGCGCCCGAGACATCGCGCCGATGCGAACGCGCCAGTAACCCGACAGAGCCTCGGTACAGGAAGGGACCAGAATCAGATCGGCCTCTTGCAGGGCACGGCCCAGCAAAGGGAACTCGCTGTCATAGCAGATCAGAACCCCGATCTTGCCCAGCGCGGTGTCGAACAACTTCAGCGGACCACCGGGTACGATATCCCAGTCTTCACGCTCGAACCGGGTCATGATCTGTTTATCCTGATGGCCCTGCACGCCGTTCGGCGCATAAAACGCCGCACGGTTCACCGGGCGGCCCGGCCCATCCACAACCGGGGCCGACGCGCCCAGAATGTAGGTCTTGTATTCCTCGGCAAGGCGCTGATGCAGGTTTTGCACATCCTCCATCCGATCTGAAACCGCTCGGATCGAGCGCTCCAGATCACCAGTAATCTCGGCCCCGTCGAGTGTCGACACTTCCATCGCGCCGTATTCAGGGAAGACCAGTAACTTGGCCCCCTGCCCGGCAGCCTCAGAGACCCAGCGGTCCAGCTTGTCCTCATACTGCGCCCAGCTGTCGAGCCAGTCGAGATCGTATGCGGCGGTGGCTACTTTCATGCGTAATGTCCCTAGAGGCAATTCTTGCGCGACATTAGAAGGTGAGTTTACCGGCTGTACAGAATATTTTTCCCGCCGCGCGTTAAGGGCCAACAGCGGTCACAAATCAAGGATCACGTGCGCCCTGCAAGCCTTTGTCCCAGCCATCTTCATACTCTCCGAGCACTCTGGACAGCTCTAGCAACGAGGCAAAAAACCTGGCGTAAACGTCCCGTGACATCATCTGCTCGTTGTCGTCCAACAGCTGCACAAGTTCGACCACGCTCGAGGCAAACTTGTCGTAGACCTGTTTGTCCGCAGGTGTGGGATCCAAAGTCCAAATGTCGCTGTCGTCGTAAAAACTGGCTGGTTGTGGTTCGTCATTGATCATGGAACGGCCCCCTTAAGTAGAGGCACACGTGGGAACGGCTGTTTCGCGTGCAAGACCAATGGCAAGAAGTCACAAGAGTTTGGCGGCCGGGAAAAAAATTTAATTTGAAAAGAGGCTTTGTTAGCGGGTGGGTCGAGCGATCCCGGCCTGCTGTGTCTCGCCAAATTGGCTAATTTATCTTTCAGAATTAGCCGATCAACCGAAAGTAACGCGGCGTCGAGCCGCTAACGAGGGCTCCGTCTCCATAAGATCGAAATGCGGTTACAAGTCCCGAATCCAGAACTGCAACGGCTTCGGCGTCTCGCCTTCGTCCCCGAAATCCTTCCACGAGAACTGCGCGATGGCACCGGGAAGAGGTTCGTACCCCCGTGCGCGCCAGAAGGCATCCAGAGGTCGGTAGTTGGCGGGTCGCATCGGGTGATCCGCCGGGCGCTGTACGCCGCAAAACGCGCATTTGGTGAAACCGAGGCTGCGGGCATGGGCTTCGCGCTGGTCAAAGAATTTGTGGCCAACGCCTTGCCCGCGATACTCGGAAAGCAGGACAGATTCTGCACAATAGAAGATCTGAGACAGGTCCAGCCCGGTGCCGTCGAAGGCCGCTGCAAAATCGTCGGCATGATCCGTCAGGGGGGCACCGGTCGACGCACCCACCAGGCGATCGCCGTCGAATGCGCCAACCACGATAGCCTTGTCGCTGTCGCGGTAAGATTGCAGGTATTTCCGCTCGTATTCCAAATCACCGTCATAGAGATACGGCCACGTACGAAACACCTCGATCCGCAGGCTCGCGACGTCGTCCAGCGCGCCTGCAAGCGCCTCTCCCGTCAGGGCGCGGACGTCAGTGACCTTAGCCATTTGAAACCTGCTTGGTCCAGTCGGCGAGGTTGTAGAAGGTGGTGACACGGGTGATCTTGCCATCCTTGAGGTCAAAGAAGGACCCGGCTGGCAGGCGGTAGGTCTGGCCATGCGCCTCGGGCAGGCCTTCGTCGGTTTCCAGATAGGTTCCGTTCACGATGAACTCAGCGGCAGCGCGGGTGCCGCCTTCTGCCTCAAACACAACGATATCCGTAAGGGTCTCACGGTAGCAGCGGTTCATATGGGCACAGAAAGCGGCAAATTTCTCTTTGCCCACGCGAATCTGGCCTTCGTTCACGTGATGGGCCACATCCTCAGACAGGCAGGCCAGCATGCCGTCGACATCCCCGGCATTGAACGCATCGAAATAGGTTTTGACGGTCTGGTTCATGGTCACTCCGTAGGTTCTCCCCAGCGGTCTTTCAGATGCCGAATGATCTGTTCGCGGGTCTGTCGGTAGTGATATAGTTTTTCTTCGCGGCTCTCGCCCAGTCCGGTAGGGTCCATTATCGGCCAATAATCGACATCCAGATGAAAAATCCGGGTCATTTCCAGTGCCAGACGCTGACTGGCCGGCGAAAGTGCCACGATCAGATCGAATGAGCTGAGATCATCGCCCCATTCCTGCATCTCCTCAAACGACCGCGAGCGATGACGGGAAAGCTCAACGCCAATCTCATGGCAGACGGAAATGCAGAAGCCGTCGATCTCAAGATCGTTATGCACACCGGCAGACTGGACATAGGTGCCGGTGCCATAGAATTTCTTCATGATGCCTTCGGCCATCGGGGACCGGACCGAGTTGTGATCGCAACAAAACAGGACCGAGTGCGGCAACGGCTTCACGCGTCAGCCCCCGAAATGCAGCACGCAGATCAGCGTGAACAGGCGGCGCGCGGTGTCGGTATCGATATCCGCCTTTCCTTCCAGCCGTTCCTGCAAGACCCGGCTGCCTTCGTTGTGAATGCCGCGCCTGGCCATGTCGATGGTTTCGATCTGGCTGGGCGGCAGAGTTTTCACCGCATTAAAATAGCTTTCGCAGATCTGAAAATAGTCTTTGACCACCTGCCTGAATGGCCCCAGCGACAAGTGAAACTCGGCCGCTTTTTCCTCGGCCTCGGTGGCAATATCGAAAACCAGCCGCTTGTCGCGGATCGACAACTGAACGTGGTAAGGGCCGTCCGGCACCACCCGGTCATCGCGATTGGGCAGAGCAAAGCTGTTTTCCTCAAGCAGATCATAGATCGCAACCTTACGCTCCTGCTCGATCTCGGGTGTCGGCGGGGGCAGATTTCGGTCGTCCAGTTCGATATGCGATATGCGGGTCATGTGTCGTTTGGTCCGTTCAGGTCAGCACAGACCTATAACAAGCAAATTCGATCGGCAACGCCTCGCAATGCGCGAAATCAGCCGTTCAGGCGGTTCAGTCGCGCGGTCACCGACAGGCCGTGCGCCTCGAGGCTTTCAGATTTCGCCAGTTTTTCAGCCGCAGGGCCAATGGCACGCAATGCTTCGGGTGTCATCTGGCTGAGCGTGGTGCGTTTGAGGAAATCCATCACGCTGAGACCGGACGAGAACCGGGCTGAACGCGCGGTAGGAAGCACATGGTTGGGGCCTCCGACGTAATCTCCGATCGCTTCGGGTGTGTATTGGCCCAAAAAAATGGCACCTGCGTGTACAGTTTTGGCGCTCAATGCCACAGGGTCGGCCACGCACAGTTCAAGATGTTCTGGCGCGATACGATTGGACAGATTTGCAGCCTCGTCCAGATCGCGCACGGTGATGATGGCACCAAAATCGCGCCAGCTGGCCCCCGCAATGGCCCGGCGTTGCAGTGTTTCCAATCGTTTCTCTACAGCCCGCGCAACGGCCTGCCCAAAGGCTGTGTCATCGGTGATCAGGATCGACTGCGCGCTTTCGTCGTGCTCAGCCTGGCTCAGCAGGTCCAACGCGATCCAGTCGGGCTCGTTATCCTTGTCGGCGATCACCAGAATTTCGGAAGGGCCTGCGATCATGTCGATGCCGACCTTGCCGAAAACCCGGCGTTTGGCGGCGGCGACAAAAGCGTTGCCAGGCCCGGTGATCTTGTCCACCGGGGCGATGGAGTCAGTGCCGTAAGCCAGCGCAGCAATCGCCTGCGCCCCGCCTATGCGATAGATCGTGTCCACACCGGACAGTTGCGCCGCCAGCAGGACAAGCGGGTTCACCTGCCCGTCCGGCGTCGGCACGGCAATCGCCAACCGTTCAACCCCGGCTACCTTGGCTGGGATCGCATTCATCAATACCGAAGACGGATAAGAGGCCAGCCCGCCCGGCACATAAAGCCCTGCCGCCGAAACCGCAGACCAACGCCAGCCCAGCGTCGCCCCAGCTCCATCCGTCCATTGGTGATCCTCGGGCATCTGTTTTTCGTGATAGGCGCGGATGCGGTCGGCGGCCAGCTCCAGCGCAGCGCGATCATCCACCGAAACCTGAGCGACCGCCTCGGCGATTTCTCCGGCTGTAAAAGCCAGCTTGTCTGGCGTCAGCTCCAGACGGTCAAACTTTGCCGTCAGCTCAATCACGGCCGCGTCACCGCGGGCCCGCACGTCGTCAATTATCTGCGCCACAACAGCATCCACATCCGGGCTGTCCTCGCGTTTGGCTGACAGCAAGGTCTGAAAGGCGGCCTCAAACTCGGGCGACGTGGTGTCTAGAAAAACAGGCATGATCTGGCACTCCGGGCGTTTCACCGGGACATACCGTTGGGACGGTCCCGCCTCAACCCTCAGTCCGCGGGGTGCAGCGATTTGCGCATGGCAAAACAAGACAGGTCCTTGCGCTCACAGCATTGACCGGTGGCTTTCCAACCATACCGCAGATAAAAGCCCTGCGCCGTCCGCGTCGCCTGAAGGTATCCCTTGGAACAGCCGCTGTCCAAGAGCTCCTGCTCAAGCCTTTTCAGCATAACGGCGCCGATTCCGAGACCGGTGTGATCGGGGTCAATATAAAGCAGCGTGATCTCTTCACCACGCACCCCGCCCACGGCAGCAACCTTTCCTGCATGCTCGGCCAGCCAGATCTGCGAGCCGGAGGTGATCCAATCCCGGATCGTCGCCGGATCCTTGTTGGCGGTCCATTGCGCGATGGCCTGAGGATCATCCTGATGATCCGCCTTGCAGAGCTGGGTGATCGAACGGTTCAAAACCCGGCTCAGGTCAAACACATCGAACACGGTCGCACGGCGCAATGCCAGACCCGAGGCAGCGCCGGTGAACGCCTGCGCTATGCCGCGTTTATTCCGGATGGTGTGGCACCTGACCTGAAGGGGCCTGATAGGGCCGGGTCACGTCTTTGAGTGTGGCGTCAATCGCCTCGACCGTCAGGCGGATTGCGCCGTCTCCGGCCAGCGTCAGAATGATCTGGCCTGCGCTGTCTTCGCCCGGATCGAAATCGACCGAGAGCAATGACATCACCATATCCTTGTCGCTGCGGTCGATGCCCTGGCTGGCTACGGACAGGACAGAATGGAACACCAGTATCGACTGCACCCGCTCAAATGCACGACCCCGGCCGGCCGCGGCGTCTTTGTCTTCCCACCGGAACCGATTCAACAACAGGCCAAAACGGCGCTGAGAAGGATGCCACGTCATCTCGGTCACCGGAAACACCGCGTCCTGCGTCAGGGTCGAGATCACCCGCAGGTCATCGCCGTCTTCAGCTCCCAGATTCAGCGGGGCCTCACGCCCGTCTTCAAATCTTGCGTCTGTCATTGGCCCTTGATCCGTTCAATCCTTGCACCCACGCCTTCCAGCTTGCGCACCACATGTTCATATCCGCGGTCCAGATGATAGACCCGGCTAACCGTTGTTTCCCCTTCAGCCGCAAGACCAGCTAGGATCAGGGACACAGACGCCCGCAAATCAGTCGCCATCACTGGCGCCCCTTTCAGGCGCTCTACCCCGGTTACGGTGGCTGTGCCGCCATGCACTTCGATATCCGCTCCCATGCGGACCAGTTCGGGGGCGTGCATGAAGCGGTTCTCGAAAATGCGTTCCTCCAGAACCGAGGTGCCCTCGGCGGTACACATCAGCGCCATCATCTGCGCCTGTAGATCGGTCGGGAAGCCGGGGAACGGCTCGGTTACAACATCCACCGCGCTGACGCGCCCGTTCATGCGGGAAACTTTCAGACCGTTTTCGGTCTGTTCCACATTGATACCCGCCGCGTTCAGTTTCTCAGCAAAGGTTTGGACCAGCGACATGCGCCCGCCCAGAAGTTCAACTTCACCGCCGCAAATGGCCGGGGCCAGCATGTAGGTGCCCAGTTCGATCCGGTCGGTCACAACCTGATGAGTCGCCCCATGCAGGCGATCTACGCCTTGAATCTCGATGGTCGGAGTTCCCTCACCTGATATCTGCGCGCCCATTTTGCGCAGGCATTCGACCAGATCGACGATTTCGGGCTCGCGCGCTGCGTTCTTCAGAACCGTGGTGCCCTTGGCCAGCGTAGCAGCCATGACGATGTTTTCGGTCGCACCGACCGAGGCAAAGCGCATCTCATGCACTGCACCTTTTAGTCCGCCCGGAGCCTTGGCATGCAGGTAACCGTCCTTGAGTTCGATCTCTGCTCCCAGAGCTTCGAGCCCCTCGACGTGCAAATCCATAGGCCGCGCGCCAATCGCGCAACCACCCGGCAGCGAAACCACCGCCTGCCCCATCCGCGCCAGCATCGGACCCAGCACCAGATTGGACGCGCGCATCTTGCGCACAATCTCATAATCCGCCGTGTGGCTGGTCAGGTCATGACTGGACATCGCCAGCACCTGACCCTCCTGCAATGCAGACACTTCGGCTCCCAGTGATTGCAACAACAGGGTCATTGTCTTGATGTCGCTTAGCCGTGGTGCGTTGGTCAGCGTCAGCGGTTCTTCGCTCAACAGGGTCGCGGGCATCAGCGTCAGACACGCGTTCTTGGCCCCCGCGATCGGTATCTGACCGTTTAGCGGCCCATTGCCCGTTACCAGAATCGAATCCATCTGCTCTTATCCCTCGTCCTTGTCGGCCTTGTCGTTTTGGGTCGCGCGCGCCTTAGCCTGCGCCTTGCGTCGTGCCATATTGGCCTTGAGCGCCGCCTTCAGCCGCTCTTCCCGCGCATCCCCTGATTTGCCGTTATTTTCGGGTGTATCTTTGTCTGCCATGGTCTTTCTCTACAGGAGGTGAAAAAAACCGTCCAGACACCCTTGCGCCCCGTTTCGTTTAAGTCTAATCACCCGCCCACAGCGCTGCTGTAGCTCAGAGGTAGAGCACTCCCTTGGTAAGGGAGAGGTCGAGAGTTCAATTCTCTCCAGCAGCACCATCCAAATCCCCTTGTTTTATGGCACCCTTGTATGTGAGGGCGCATCGCCGCCGTGTCTGATACATGGAAGCGAATGAAATGATGCCGAACTCTGTCCTGCGAGGTAATGGGAATTGCCAACTATGGATTGCGGTCCCGGCGGACATAGCGAAAAAAACCAAGGGAACGAAGATCACGATCCCCATTGTCGAGACCACACCGGTGCGGCAGATTGCGAGTGGAGGCAGGTTCAGCGTTTCTTGTTTGATACCAACCATTTGAATAGATCAGTCCGAAAAACGCATCCGGATTGAAGGCGGGACAAGCTACCCAAGAAGTTTGGGCCGCCATTAGCCGGAACCTAGTCTATCAACCAAGGATGTCTCAGTCAGTTGATGCGGGTCGTTGCTGCCAGAGCACCTGCCAGAGCGTTTTCAATTTCCCCCGGAAAATCCCTTCCATCCTTGTGCAAACCAGCAGCAACCCAACCCACCGTATGCCCCCGATTTCCTATGTCGTTCGCCCGCGCCAGTGTTGGTGATGTTTTCTCAATACTGACCAGAACCATGGACCGCTCAATTTCGCTTTCAGTCAGGACCATTTTGACCGCGCTGAAAATATCCACCGAAACTTGCAAAGTCTGGCGTTCAAGCCGATGTGCTGCATCGGTCAGCAACCGCGTGCAAAAGGCTGACAGAAAATACCAGCGGAAAATAGAAAACACACGGTCCTGTAAGTCACTGTGCACTCGAGAATCCAGGGAAGCCACGCTGGCGATACGCTCGAAGGCAGCTTCGGCCGCTTTGGCCGCCTGACAGATTTGACGCTCGCGCTTTGCAATCGAGATAACACGTGGCGCAAATTCCACTGCGACTTCATGGGATTCTAAATTCATGCTTGCCCTCCAACGCCTACGCACGCTGAGGATTTGGAAACTATCAAAGAAGTTTGGTTGTGATTTACCGCCATTTTTTGCCAAAATTGTCCGTTTCCTGGCCTAAAATAAATGCCACAGTCCGACAATTGACGCAAACTTATGTTGCCGACTTGATAAAAAACATCAGCTATCTGTTGATTTCGGGCGGCACCTGAAAATACGGCAGCGACAACGATTTCTGTCAAAACGTACATATCTCTGACACGATCTTGTAATAGTTATGCCCTTTTCCGCATCTATGAATACTCAATCCTGCTGATCAGTTTACCAGTTTGACTTTAACGAGGGGGTACGAGCGGGACCAAGGGGGTGAGCGCCTGACCTGCCGGGCTCGCCTTTGGACAGCGCAGCTCCCCCCGCCGCCTTACATCAACCGATCTTGTTTTTCTGCGCGTGTGGGGTCACGCCAAAACTCGACCGGTAAACACGCGAGAAATGGCCGGGGCTCTCGAAACCGCAGGCCATGGCCACCTCGGTTACAGACGCTTCGGTCTGCAGCAACAGCTTCTGGGCACGCTCTAACCGCAACTCCATGAAGTACTTCTTGGGCGAGGTATTGAGGTATTTACCAAACAGCCGCTCCATTTGACGCGTGGAAATTCCCAGGTCCTCGGCGATCTGCGTCGGAGACACCGGTGCCTCGATGCAATTCCGCATGATGTGGATCGCCTTTGCCAGATGGGCATTACGCATCCCGTTACGCGATTGCAGCGAAACGCGCTGTTTGGCGGTGGCGTTGCGAACGGCATTATAAACCATCTGGTCTGCAACAGCGATCGACAGTTCTTCACCATGGTCGCGTTCGATCAGGTGCAGCATCAGATCGGCGGTGGCCGTACCCCCCGACGCCGTTATGTGTTTTGCATCGGCTTCGAAGACGCTGCGCACAAGGTTCACTTCGGGAAAGGCCTCCATGAAGGCGTCGTGATATTCCCAGTGGATCGCGGCCTGCATCCCGTCCAGAAATCCAGCCTCGGCCAGCAGCCATGCCCCGGAACACAGGGCTCCGATGGCGGTTCCGCGCGCCCGCTCGCGCCGCAGCGTGGCCAGCAAGGGGCGCGTGACATGGTTGCGCATGTGGATGCCTGACAGCACGAACAGCTGATCCGTCTTGGCCAGCGCGTCCAACCCCCCATGCACCAGCGTCACGGACCCATTGGAACATACGGCTTGCTCGCCATGTTCAGAGATAAACGACCAGCCGTATAACTCTTCGCCACTCACAAGGTTAGCAATCCGCAGAGGTTCCACCGCACAGGAAAAGGCGAGATGCGAGAATTCTTCGACCAGAATGAAGGTGATGTGCCTGGTCTGACGCATGGATATTTCCCGTTCCGTTTGACGTCCGGTGCCTGAGTCTCAGTCGATGGTCTATGCTGCACGATTTTTTTATGTATACAAGTTGTATTTTTCTAGAATACTGATTGTGCGCAGCAACTCTGCCGCGATTCGCGCCGGACTCGGAAAGGGAGACAGGATGAAAGACGATGCGAAGTCCCGCAAAGCTGAGCTGATGGAGCACCTGAAAGTCTCTATCTTAACCCTGCGCATGCAACCGGGCGCGGATCTGGATGAGGCGGATCTGTCAGACGCGTTTGGCCTGTCGCGCACGCCCCTGCGAGAGGTCTTCCGGCAGTTGGCTGGCGAAGGCTATCTGGACCTGCGCACCAACCGCAGCGCCCGCGTATCCGAGATGTCTTATACCACCCTGCGCGATTTCTTTCTGGCCGCTCCCATGGTCTATGGGGCGATCTTGCGCCTGGCGGCTCTGAACGCCACCCCGGCACAAATCGGGGATCTGAAAGACGCGCAACAGGCCTTCAAAACCGCGTTGCGTTCGGGCTCGGCTGAGGACCGGTCACTGGCTAATAACCGCTTTCATGAAGTAACCGGAGAAATGTCGGGCAATGTATACCTGCTGCCCTCGTTCAACCGGCTGCTGATCGATCACGCCCGGATTGGTATGACATTCTATCGACCGCAAACGGCGAAAACGCCCGACAATCTGTCTGAGGCAAGCCGTCAGCACGACGCTATCATCGCCGCGATTGAGGCGCGCGATGATGCCGCGGCAGCGCAGCTGGCCGAAGATCACTGGAACCTCTCGCGCGATCAGATCGAGCTGTTCGTGATGCCCGACGCGCTGGATGTCCCGATGGGCGTCCCGCCCCTTTCGAAACCTGCTTGAGGACGGAATGAACCCGATTTTCAGATTTGAGGGGATCTATACCCCGGTTGTCACGCCCTATCACAAGGATGGCAGCGTGAATTGGGACGTTCTGTCCGACGTTATCGAATACCTGATCGAGAATGGCGTGCACGGTCTGATCTCCGGTGGGTCCACAGGAGAGAACTATGCCCAGACGGTTGACGAACGGTTGGAGTTGGCGCGGTTCGCCCATGTGCAGTTAAAGGGCCGTCTACCCTTGGTGGTTGGCACCGGCGCTATGCTTACGCCGGATTCGGTGGCATTGGCTTCAGGCGCGCGTGAGATCGGCGCGGATGCGATCCTGTTAGCCAGCCCGCCCTATTCGGTTCCGACCGACCGGGAAAACGCTCTGAACGCACTGGCCATCGACAAGGCCGCCGATCTGCCGGTGATGCTGTACAATTACCCACACCGCACCGGTACGATGATGGGTGAAGAATTTCTGAACCGTGTCGGCCGTAGTCGGAATTTCTGCGGCATCAAGGAAAGCTCGGGCGAAATCAACCGGGTGCACATGCTGGCGCGGGATTACCCACATATCCAGCTGGGCTGCGGCATGGATGACCAGGCGCTGGAATTCTTCGCCTGGGGCGCGCCGTTCTGGGTCTGCGGCGGGTCAAACTTTCTGCCCGCCGAGCACGTGGCGCTGTACAATGCCTGCGTGGTCGAGGGTGATTTTGCCAAAGGCCGCCGGATCATGTCCGCGATGATGCCGTTGATGCGGGTGCTGGAGCAGGGTGGCAAGTTCATCCAGACCATCAAGCACGGAGTCACTATGAACGGGATCGACGCCGGCGCGATGCGGCCTCCGCTGAAAGGCTTGAACAAAGACGACAAGCGCGCGCTGGAACAGGTGACGCATGTGCTCAAGAAGACAATCGCTGATATTGTGGCCGAGGGATAAGAGACATGGATCTGCTGACACAGGACGAATACAAATCCATTGCCGCAGGCCTGACCCTGCCCACCGGCGCTTTCGTCGACGGCGCATTCCGCCCCGCGATCTCGGGCGAGACGTTCGAAACCATGAACCCCGCAACCGGTGAGAAGCTGGCCGATATTGCGGCCTGCGGCGCGGCGGATGTGGATTTTGCCGTCGAAAAGGCCCGCGAGGCGTTTGACAATGGGCGCTGGTCAAAACTGCACCCCTCGGATCGCAAGGACACGCTGATCCGCCTGTGCAAACTGATATCCCGCAACGCGCGCGAACTGGCGGTGATGGAGAGTATCGATAGCGGCAAGACCATCTTCGACTGTGAAACCGTGGACGTGCCCGAGACGATCCAATGCCTGAAATGGCACGCTGAGGCGATTGACAAGATCTACGATCAGGTTTCGCCTGCCAGCGACGTTCACATTGCGATGGTGGTACGCGAGCCGATCGGGGTTGTGGGGCTGGTGCTGCCGTGGAACTTCCCCCTTCTGATGTTGGCGTGGAAGATCGGGCCTGCTTTGGCGGCGGGCTGCTCGGTTGTGGTGAAACCGGCGGCTGAAACCACGCTGTCGGCGCTGCGCTTGGCCGAACTGGCGATGGAAGCCGGGCTGCCGCGTGGTGTGCTGAATATTGTGCCCGGCGGTGGCGTCGAGGTGGGCGAACCCATCGGGCGGCATATGAATATCGACATGGTGTCCTTCACCGGCTCGACCGTGACCGGCAAACGATTCCTGACCTATTCCGCTGAAAGCAACGCCAAGGAAGTCGTGCTTGAGATGGGTGGCAAAAACCCGGCCATCGTCATGGACGACGCGGAAAATCTGGACCGCGTGGCCGCGCATGTGGTCAACGGCGCGTTCTGGAACATGGGCGAAAACTGCTCGGCCTCTTCCCGCCTGATCGTGCATAAGGATGTAAAGGCGGAGTTGTTGGAGCGCATCGCCCATCACGCGAAACAGTGGAATGTCGGAGACCCGCTGGCGCCCGAGACGCGCATGGGCGCGCTGGTCAGCGAAGGCCACTACAACAAGGTTTGCAGCTATCTGGATCAGGCCGAAAATGTGGTGATCGGCGGCAAGGCGGACAAAGGCTTTGTCGAGGCGACAGTGGTCGAGGTTCCCGGCAATGACGCCACCCTGGCACGCGAGGAAATATTTGGTCCCATCCTGTCGGTGATCGAGGTGTCAAGCTTTGACGAGGCCATCAAGATCGCCAACGACACCGAATATGGCCTCTGCGCATCGATCTTCACGGCCAATGCCAAACGCGCCATTCGCGGCGCGCGTGCGATCCAGGCCGGCACCGTCACGGTCAACAGTTTTGGCGAGGGCGACATCACCACGCCCTTCGGCGGCTACAAACAATCCGGCTTTGGCGGACGGGACAACTCGGTTCACGCGCATGATCAGTACACCCAGTTGAAAACCATCTGGATTGATCTGACCGACGATGAAGATGAGGCTGTTGATTGAGCACCTATGTTGCCAGAACCTTGCCGGTCCACCGAGGACCAGCCGCATGGAGCGCCATTCTTGGCGCTCAACCTCCCGCGCAGGAGTTGGACACGGATCTGACCACGGATTTCGTTGTCGTCGGCGCCGGGTTCGCCGGTCTATCAGCAGCACGTCGAGTTAAGCAATTGCAGCCAGAGGCGAGCATCGTCGTGCTGGAGGCCGGGCGTGTGGCCGAGGGGGCCGCAGGACGAAACTCGGGCTTCATGATCGATTTGCCACATGATTTGTCCTCATCGGATTATGCCGGCGCAGGCGATGACACGGCGATGATCGCTCTGAACCGACAAGCCATTGCGTTCGCCCGCTCAGCGGTTGAACACTACCAGATCGACCCGAATTTCTTTGATCCTGCTGGCAAGGTGAACGGCGCGGCCAGCGCGGCGGGGCATGCGCATAACATCAGCTACGCGCAGCATTTAAGCAAACTCGGCGAAAACAGCGAGATGCTGGATCCGAAACAGATGCATGACCTGACTGGATCTCACCACTATCGGTCGGGGCTGTACACCCCCGGCACGGTGATGCTGCAACCCGCCGGGTATATTCGCGGGCTGGCCAAAGGGTTGGTCAGTGATGGTGTTTCGCTGTTTGAGAATTCTGCGGTGACGGGGTTCGAGAAACAGGTCAACGACTGGCAGGTCCGAACCGCGCGAGGCACAGTGCGCACCGGCGCCGTCATTCTGACGGTCAATGGCCACCTTGAGAGTTTCGGCATCGAGTGCGACCGCCTGATGCAACTCTTCCTCTTCGCGGCAATGACGCCGGAACTGGATGACGGGGCGCTGGCTCGGCTGGGCGGACAAGCGCGCTGGGGGGTAACCCCATCCGATCCGATGGGCACGACCATGCGGCGCATTGATACAGGTCAGGGTGGTAATCGCATCATCACCCGCACCTGCGCGGCCCTTCGCCCCGGCATGGCGGCGTCACGGCGCGATCTGACGCGAGCGTCGCGGGTGATGCAGCGTAAGTTCGAACAGCGGTTTCCACAATTGGGCGGGATAGAGATGGAGTATCACTGGGCAGGTCACCTATGCCTGAGCCTGAATGGTGTCGCCGTCGCACGCGAAATTGAGCCCGGCATCTATTCCGGCTGCGTCCAGAACGGGCTGGGAACCGCACGCGGGACATTGACCGGGATTGCTGCGGCTGAACGCGCCTGCGGCCATAGTTCGGACATCACCCGACACTTTGACGCCGAAGATCAGCCCAAGCGCCTTCCGCCGCAGCCCTTCCGCGAGATCGGTGCAAATGCGGTACTGCGCTGGAAGGAATGGCGCGCGCGGGACGAATGATCAAGGCAGGCTCAGCTTAGCCATACGACCGCCGTCAACAGTGTAGACCTGCCCTGTAATAAAGCTGGCCTCGTCCGAGGCGAGGAAGGCGACCAGCGCCGCGACCTCTTCAGGTGCTCCAGTGCGAGCCACCGGGTGGATACGTTTGATATCCTCGAGAAAGGCTTGCGGGTCCGGCATTGAAGCTACGAAGTCATGCTTCAGGTCAGTATCGATCCAACCCGGTGCAATTGCATTGCATCTAATACCCTCCGGGACGCAAACCCCAGCACGAGGCGGTGTTGACGATGGCACCGCCGCCTGCCACGGCCATGATCGGGATCGCCGCGCGGCATATGCGAAACGGAGCCTCGACATTCACACCCATCGAGAGAGACCAGTCCTGATCGGAAATCTCCGTGACTGAACCGCGCGTGATGACACCTGCGTTGTTGATCACGATATCCAGACCGCCCTGCGCGTCTGCCGCCTTCCTAGGCAACGCGTCCGCATAGGCCGCACCCAGCAGATCACCCGGCAAATGGGCCTCGGCCTCGACGCCATCGACCGAGCGGTCGGCGACTGCTACGCGGACCGCGGCGTGGCGCAGACGCTGCACCAATCCCGCCCGCAGCCCCCGTCACAAGGGCGGATTTTCCCTGTAGTTCCATCGTTCCTCCAGTAGAGTAGAAAATGCCCGCCCGATGGTCCGGGCGGGAGAGTTTCGGGGGAGAATTCCTCAGTAACTCTGGTTCAGTTCATCCGCTGCCGGGATTTCACGCTCGCGCCGGGCGATGTAATCCAGCAGTTCCTCGTTTTTGGCCACGTCCAGTTTCGGCTCCTGATATTCGCTCAACAGTGACCGGGCGCGGTTCAGGGCGCGTTCGGTGATCTCGACACTACCCTCGGCCTGCCACTGCTCGATCGAGTTGTTGTCGAACAGTTCGGGCATGAAGAAGGCGCTCTGGAAATTGTCCTGTGTGTGCGGGTGGCCCAGATAATGCCCGCCGGGACCCACATCTGACACCGCTGCAAGGGCCTGATCGAAATCATCCCATTTCGGCCCTTCGGCCATGCGATAGGCCATGGCACATTGTTCGGCATCGACAATGAACTTGGCGACCGAACAGTGCATTCCTGCCTCATTCCATCCCGCGCTGTGCCAGATGTAGTTGGCCCCGGCATGCATCACCGCCTGCAGCGTGGTCGCGGATTCATACCCTGCCTGCGCATCGAAGGTTTTGGCTCCACCCAGCGTATTCGACGTACGCCAGGGCACGCCGTAATGCCTCGCCATCTGACCAATCATGAAGTTCATCAGACTGATCTCGGGCGTACCGGCCATCGGGGCACCGGATTTCATCGACACGGTGGACAGGTAGTGGCCGTAGATTGCGGGCGCGCCCTTGCGTATGACCTGTGTGTAGGCCAGCGCGCTCAGCGCCTCAGCATTCAGTTGGGTCACCGTTGCGGGGACAGAAGCAGGCGTGTTTGCCCCACCCAGCACGAAGGGCGAGCAGAGAACCGGCTGCTTGCGGCGGCAGAAGGCCCGCATCGCGCCCAGCATGGTTTCATCCCAGACCAGCGGCGAGTTGCCATTGCAGTTGCCAGTGGTGACGGGGTGATCCTCAAGGAACTCCTCGCCAAACAAAATTGCGCACATGTCCATCACGTCCTCGGCGTTCCTGGGCGACGTGGTCATGCCCATGAAGGTTTTATCCGAGTGTTTCATCGACGAATAAGTGATACGCAGGTGGCGCTGACTGATCGGGTGGTCATAAGGTTCCACGATGTGGTGCGCCGAGGAATGCAATGCGGGCATCATGTGGCTGAGCTTATGGAACATCGCCAGATCGTCCAGCGTCGGGTTCCGGCGCACGTCATCCAGATCCCGCAGGAACGGTGCGCCGGTCATCGGCACGAAGATCGAATGCCTGCCGCCCAGCCGGACATTCTTCTCCGGATCCCGCGCGTGGTAAGTGAAGGCGCTGGGGATGGTGGCGATCAACTCTCGCACCAACCCCCGATCGAGATAGACCAACTCGCCATCGACCTTGGCCCCTGCTTTCTTCCAGTCTTCCAGCGCAATAGGGTCGCGAAACTGGACGCCTACATTCTCAAGAATATCCATCGAAGCCGTGTCGATGCGTTCGACCTGACTGCCGTCCATCACCTCGCACAAGGGGATGCCACGGGTCAGGCCGGGCAGCATTTCAATGTTCGGTGCGGTGCGCATGGCACGACGGGCTGAGCGTCCGCCCGAGCGGGTTGCGGTTCGAATGTTCACGGACAATCCTCCAATCTTATAGGTTAGGTTGAGGGATTCGGTGGCATTGCACCTCACTGATTGCGATATCTGTTTGCAGGAAGCGACACTGGTTCCGAATGAAAAACGCCGCCCCGTTCGGGGCGGCGTTGGTTTAGTCAGGTTGGCGTACGCTTATTCAGCGGCCTGCGTGGCCACGCCGTGCTTGTCGCGCTGACTGTCACGGAACAGCGCCTTGCCCAGAGCGATGCACATCAGACCCATCACCATGGTAAAGGGCAATGCTCCGATGATCATCGCATTGCGCAGCGCGTCCATTGGATTGTTCTCGCCCGCCGCCA
>NZ_WPZL01000003.1 GCF_013031245.1 Ruegeria lacuscaerulensis | reverse complement strand
TGGTTCCTCCGTTTTCTTAACCATAACGGCGGACCACTTCAGAGGGGGAGGATCACCCGTCGGGCATGAGCTGGCGGTGCTGGTCTCCACACTACATCGCGCTTGGGCGGAGACAGTTGCTGGACGTCTCGGCAATGGCGTACGTTATGCCGCAACTATTGTTTACAATTCTTTCCCTCTTCCAAAATTGACCGAAAAAAATATGGCCGATCTCCAGCGTTGTAGCCAAAATATTCTTCTAGCTCGTGAGGCACATTTCCCAACGACCATTGCCGATCTCTACGACCCCGCGAAGATGCCCGCCGATCTGCGCGCCGCGCATGATCGCAACGACGAGGTGCTTGAACGCATCTATATCGGTCGCCGTTTTAAGAACGATACAGAGCGCCTCGAAAAGCTCTTCGAGCTATACACGAAGGTGACAAAGACGAAGGGGGCGGCATGAGCGAGTTTAACCGCATGACCGTCGTCGCTGCCGCCGAGATTATCGAAGGTATGAAAACGCAGGCTGCATTCACTTCTCTCGCGCTGCAATGGGGCGTCGAAGATAGGTGTAGGTCTGGCTCCGTTCAGTCAAAGGTCAATGCAATGGCGCACGTAGCCATCAATGAGAACCCAACCGTCCATACCCTGAACGGGCTTCAGCCGCTGGAACGCGCGATGATCGAGCTTGCAACGGGCGCGGACGAGAATGTTCGGCGCGGCAAACATGGCGCATGGTTGAGATTGGTCGCGGGGCTTCGATTTGACGGGTTCGAGCTGGTTGAGAAACAGGTTACGGACCCGAACGGTCGAGAGTCTCTCTTTGGCGGCGACCGTTTGGTGACAGCGCTTGAGTTGACGCGAATGCTCCCCGCAGATGTTTCAGGTTTGAATTTTAGGGAAGCCGAGAGCGAAATTGTTCAGTTACTCGATGGGCACGGATTCGGTGTGGCGAAGGGGCACTTGAGCCAAGCAATGTCCGCATTCCAAAGGGGTGAATGGTCTTCGGCCAATGGCGAGCTGCGAAATTTCTACGAAAGCTATCTGAACGAGATGGCCGTAGGTCTTGGATATACAGGCAGCGACGACAGCAAGGCGAAGCGCGATTTTCTCGGTGGCTTGCAACCGCCGTTCCTGCTCTCGGACTACAACGAATGGCATAGCAACAATCAAAAACCGCAGTTTGTTCAAGGATTAATGAACAGGATGCATCCTCATGGGGGACACCCTGGACTGTCCGAGGAGGAAGACGCGGCTTTCAGACTACAGATTTCGCTCGTCACTGCTCGCCTGTTCCTCCGCCGATATAACCAAAGAAAGTCAATTTGAGATGAGCAGCGATAAAAATGTCCCTTCCGTTTCGGTAAAGTACGCCCAGACTGGCAGCTCTACCAAGTCGAATGAGCTTGGCATGCGTCCGATGCAGGAGCGTGCCTACGAAAAGCGCGGAGAGCAATATCTTCTGATCAAATCGCCACCTGCCTCGGGCAAGAGCCGCGCGCTGATGTTCATCGCGCTGGACAAGCTTCACAATCAGGGTGTCCGCAAGGCGATCATCACCGTGCCAGAGAAGTCGATCGGGTCGAGTTTCGCCGATGAACCGTTGGCAAAGTTCGGCTTCTGGGCTGATTGGCATGTCGAGCCAAAATGGAACCTCTGCAATGCGCCAGGCTCCGAGCGGAGTAAGGCGGAGTCTGTCGGAGCCTTTCTGAAAAGCGCCGATCAGGTCTTGGTCTGCCCGCACGCAACTTTCCGCAACGCTGTCGAAAAGTTCGGCGTTGAAGCCTTTGATGATTGCCTTGTCGCCGTGGACGAGTTTCACCACGTCTCGGCCAACCCCGACAACAAGCTAGGCGCGCAACTCGCCGACCTGATCGCGCGCGACAAGGTGCATGTAGTCGCCATGACGGGATCATACTTCCGTGGCGACGCCGAGCCTGTGCTGCTACCCCATGACGAGGCGCGGTTCGAGACTGTGACCTACACTTACTATGAACAGCTCAACGGCTATAAGTATCTGAAAACACTTGATATCGGGTACTACTTCTACACCGGACCCTATGCCGACGACATCCTGAAAGTGCTCGACTCGAGCGAGAAGACGATCATTCACATCCCTTCGGTCAATTCGCGCGAGAGCACGAAGGACAAGATCAGGGAAGTCGAGCACATCATCGAAGAGCTGGGCGAGTGGCAAGGCACCGACCCTGCCACGGGCTTCCAGCTTGTGAAGACACCGGAAGGCCGCGTGCTGCGTATTGCCGACCTCGTGGATGATGATGCCAAGCGGGAAAAGGTTTCGGCAGCCCTTAAAGACCCCACGCAGAAGAACAATCGCGATTATGTGGACATCATCATTGCCCTCGGCATGGCGAAAGAAGGCTTCGACTGGATTTGGTGTGAGCATGCGCTGACGGTCGGCTACCGCACCAGCCTGACCGAAATCGTACAGATCATTGGCCGAGCCACACGTGATGCCGAGGGCAAGACGCGCGCCCGCTTCACGAATCTGATTGCCGAGCCTGACGCGTCCGAAGAGGCCGTGACTGAGGCCGTCAACGACACGCTCAAGGCGATCGCTGCGAGTTTGCTCATGGAACCGGTCCTCGCCCCACGTTTCAACTTCACGCCGAAAGCTCAAGCCAGCGGGCCGCAGGAAGGTTTCGACTACGGCGAGGGCGGCTACGATCCCGAGAAATGCAATGTCGGCTTCAGCGAAGAAAGCGGCCAGTTCCAGATCGAAATCAAGGGACTCGCCGAACCCAAGAGCAAGGAAGCCGAGCGCATTTGCCAGCAAGACCTAAACGAGGTGATTGCCGCCTTTGCTCAGGACAAAACCGCCGTCGAGCGTGGCCTTTTTGATGAAGAGCTGGTTCCCGAAGAACTGACTCAGGTGCGCATGGGCAAGATCATCAAGGACAAGTATCCCGAACTGGACGATGAGGATCAAGAAGCCGTGCGCCAGCATGCGATCGCTGCACTGAACTTGACCCAGAAGGCAAAAGAGGTCGCGCTAGGCAGTGACGATGACGACACTGCAAAGGGCAACACGGCGTTGATCGACGGCGTGCGCAAGTTCGCGATGGATGTCCGCGAGCTGGATATTGATCTGATCGACCGGATCAACCCATTCGCAGAAGCCTATGCTATCCTCGCGAAGACAATGAGCGAGGAGAGCCTGAAGCAGGTTCAGGCAATCATTTCGGCAAAGAAGGTGCAGCTCACACCCGAGGAAGCCCGCGACCTTGCCCGCCGCGCTGTAAAATTCAAGCAGGAACGCGGGAGGCTTCCCTCCATCACGTCGCCGGATGCCTGGGAACGGAAGATGGCGGAAGGTGTAGCGTTCCTCGCCCGCATGAAGGCGGAGGCCGCAAATGGCTAAGCAGTTCACCGAAGAAGATGATGCCCTTCTCGCCGAGCTGGGTGTCGAGGTCGAAGAAAAGAAGACCGCAGCCCGTACCCCACGAGAGGAACGGATCATCGCAGGCTTCGAAGAAATCCAGCGTTTCGTGGAAGAGCATGGCCGATCGCCGCAACATGGCGAGGACCGCGATATTTTTGAGCGGCTCTACGCCGTGCGCCTAGATCGCATCCGCGAGCAGCAAGATTGCATGGAACTGGTCGAGCCTCTGGATCATCAGGGGCTTTTGCGTGGAGCACAGCCTGTTCCGGTCAACGAGGAAGAGCTTGACGACGACGCGTTGCTCGCCGAGCTGGGCATTGAGGCTGAAGCGTCACCCCTGACCGTGCTGAAGCACGTCCGATCCAGCGCCGAGAAGAAGGCTGCGGAAGAAGTCGCCGGACGCGAAAAGTGCGAAGATTTCGAGACCTTCAAACCGCTCTTCGAACAAGTTCAGAAGGAACTCACCTCAGGCCTTCGCGAGACGCGCCCCTTCGAGATGAAAGCCGAAATCGAGAAAGGCCGTTTTTTCATTGTCGGCGGCCAGAAGGCGTACGTCGCAGAGATGGGCGAAATGACGTTGACCGATCAAGGCCGAACAGACGCCAGGCTCCGCGTGATCTTCGACAACGGAACGGAGAGCAACATGCTCATGCGCTCCCTTCAGCGCGCGCTGAACAAGGACGAAGCAGGAAGACGCATCACCGATCCGACTGCTGGTCCGCTCTTCTCTGATCACACGATCGACGGCGACGAGGCCAGCGGCACGATCTATGTATTGCGCAGCAAGTCTGATCACCCACTTGTCGCCGAAAACCGCGATCTTGTGCACAAGATCGGCGTCACAAACATGAGCGTAGAGAAACGGATTGCAGGAGCTAGGCTGCAATCGACGTTTCTTATGGCGGATGTTGAAGTCGTAGCGACCTACGAGCTTTACAATATCAACCGCACCAAGCTTGAAAACCTCATCCATCGCATATTCGCGCCAGCCCGACTAGAAATCGAGATCATGGATCGGTTCGGGCGACCAGTGGTCCCAAGAGAATGGTTTTTAGTGCCTCTCTATGCCATCGATGAAGCAGTCGAGAAAATCAAGGACGGAACAATCAAGAATTATACTTACGAAACTCACGAGGCCCGCCTTGTGGAGAGGAAAGCCCGATGAGAATCAAGACTTACATGACGAACCAGGAATGGCTAGAAGAGGAAGCTGAGCCTGCCGAAGAGTTTGAAGGTGAGGCAGCCGATGGCCGAGATCGGCCTGATCCCGCACGTCAGGAGATCGATAGAGTCCTTTCGGACATCGTTCGCTCGAAGAATTTGATCGTCCTCACGGGTCTAGGTACGTCACTTTGCGTAAAGGATGACGGCGGCAACGTGAAAGCGCCAACGATGGGGGTACTTTGGCAAGCCGTACAGCAAGCCTATGCGGAGGCACGAGAGGGGTATCCCACATGGAATGAAGTTCTTCAGATAGCTCGCCACCCCGAAGGCAACACTGACATCGAAGAACTACTTTCTAGAGCTAAGATCGCAGAATCTTTCGAAGCTGGCGAAGAGCAAGAGAAAATTAGTCGCTTCATAGCGGATGCGGAGCGGATTATTAGGGGAAAAGTTGATTTTCTTGACTCCAATGAGCAGTTGCCCTTGCATGAGTCATTCCTTCGACGGCTCGCTCGACGTTCTGTAAGGCGCGAACGACTTAGGCTCTTCACCACCAATTATGATCGGTGTTTCGAGCATGCGGGGCAGCGTGCTGGCTTCGTTGTAATGGACGGATTTACGCTCTCGCAGCCGTCGACATTTGATCCGATGCACTTTTCTTATGATATCGTCCGTCGCGGTAGCGAGTCGGATGCGCCAGACTACATCGAAAATCTATTCCAATTATACAAGATCCACGGCTCAATAGATTGGGAGTTCGATGAAGATGCCAGCAAAATTAATAGGGTTCCAAGCGCAGACAGGCCACTCCTTATTTACCCGCGAAACACCAAATATGAGCTAGCTTTCGCGCAACCCTATCTAGAAATGATTTCGTCCTTCCAGTCTGCAATTCGGAAACGCGACACGGGGCTGCTTGTCGTTGGATTTGGTTTCAATGACAATCACATCGCTGAGCCCATCCTTGCCGCAATCGAGACCAATCTGGCATTGAAGGTTGTTGTAGTTTCGCCAAATGTGCAGGAACACTCAGGGGCGAACGGACATCTATCCAAGATTTCGGAACTGATCAATCAGGGCGATGCTCGCCTGTCTATGATTGGCGCAACCTTTGAAGACATTGTACCCATTGTTCCCGATCTGACGGCAATGACAGACTTGGAGCGTCACGTCGAACGGGTCCGCGCCGTTCGAGGGGGGTGATCATGTCACTTCCGACTGCGCCATTCGAGACAAAGCGATACTTGGGGTCCGTCACGCAAATCGAGCCCGCGTCTGTGCGTTTAAATTTGCCTCATGGTTATGCCGCCGCATCATCCAGCTATTCTGGGCATCGTATCGGAAGGGGCGAAGTTGGAGAGTTCGTTCTAATTGAAGGCGAGACACATGCGGTCTTGGGCCGCTTAACTCAGGTACGCCTGCCCGAGGGAGAGAGACTGACCGTTGAGCCATCACGAGAAAACGCGAAGACGCCCGTAAATCCCGTCGGTATCGTGCAGCTTTTGCTCTCGATCGAATTGGCCTCCGGCGAGACCGTCCGTGGTGTTCCCGAGCATCCGCGTATCGGGCAGTACGCCTACGCGGCACATCCAGACCTAGTAAAGCATGCGATCGAAGATCGCCGCGGCGATCAGGATCGGCATGTTGACCTTGCGCATGTGCCTTCATCACCCACCACGCACGTCACTTTCGCACCGTCCGCACTTTTTGGACGCCATTGTGCTGTGCTTGGTACAACAGGCGGTGGGAAGAGTTGGACCGTTGCCCGCATGCTTGGAGAAGTCGCGCGTAACCACGGCAAAGCAATTCTGTTCGATCCAAGCGGAGAATTTCACACGCTCAATGAGCGCGTGCGACATGTTTACTTGGGTGGTGAACCTGTGGATGCCGATGATCAACGAGAGTTTGTCTCTTTCCCTTACCGCCATTTGTCGGAAAGTGATCTCTTCGCAATGTTTCAACCGAGCGGAGGATCACAGTCACCGAAACTTCGCGAAGCTCTGATTAGCTTGAAGCTTCTCGCGTTGTAGCCCGCATTGGCAAACAACAATGGACTTCTACTAAAGGCAAACGCTGCGAAGGCCGCGTTCAACGCCGCGCTCGCTCAACACGCTGCGGGCATACGGGAGCCTGGCGCTATCTACGATATCACAAAGCTACCTGATCAAATTTATGAAGAATGTGTCTGGCCGACCGCTCACGGTGGCAATGCCAATAGCTGGGGAGGTTACGACCAGAACAGTCGGGGGTATTGTACAACACTCGTCAGTCGTATCGCTGTTCAAATTGCCTCGCGAGAGATGGCATGTATTTTCGCGCCTGCTGGAGCACACGATCTTACGGCAGTGCTTGACGAGTTCCTCGCCAATGAAGATCAAAGCATCTTGCGAATTTCGATGGAAGACCTACCCTTTGAGCACAATACACGCGAACTGGTGGCTAACGGCTTCGGGCGCTATTTGCTGACCAAAGCGCGCTCTGGCGCATTTCGAGCGCAGCCAGTGTTGACCGTGCTCGATGAAGCGCATCAGTTTCTTAACAAGTCAGTTGGCGACGACTATAACCGATTTCGGCTGGAGTCGTTCGGCCTGATCGCCAAAGAAGGCCGGAAGTATGGTCTGCTGACTGTGCTATCGACGCAGCGCCCTCGCGACATCCCCGAGGACGTTTTAAGCCAGATGGGGATGTTCATCGTGCATCGTCTGATAAACGAGAAAGATCGTCAGATCGTAGAGCGAGCTTGCGGTAGCCTCGATGCTTCAGCGGCAGCTTTCCTTCCAATACTCGGACAGGGAGAAGCCCTTGTAATTGGTCTTGATACTCCCATGACCATGCCTGTTCAGGTATTGCTGCCGGATTCTGAGCCGGACTCCACAGATATTGCCCTGTGGTAGGTTTCTCGGCGCACCCCTGCGGGGCGGGCTGTCGTGAACCGAGCCCGCCTTTGGCGGTCTCGGCCAAGCGGCGTCCATCCCTTGCGCGTTTATTGCCAGCCCTGACGGGCTGACGTTCTTTCTTTTGTTGGGGTCTGCGACCCCGTCCTCCGTCAAGACCAAGCCCTTCACATTGGTTGCGGGCGCAGCCAGCGGTATCCCCGTCCTTCCGCTCTGCGTTTGTGCAGGGCGGGTGATCCCCCTCCGCTGTCTGCGGTCCTGACGGTCTCCCCCCGCTCATTGGCGCGGGCCTAGTCCGGTTGCATGCGCAACCGGCTTTTAAAGAGGAGGAAAAGACCAATGAAACAAGACATTTATCAAAAAGTGACAGACAAGATCATTGCCGATCTTGAGCAAGGCGAACTGACATGGCTCAAGCCGTGGTCAGCCGGAAACATGGAAGGGCGGATTATCAAGCCGCTCCGTCACAACGGCATGCCCTATAACGGCATCAACGTGTTGATGCTCTGGGGTGCGGCGATGGAAGGCGGCTATCTCTCCCCATTCTGGATGACCTACCGCCAAGCCAAGGAATTCGGGGCGCATGTGCGCAAGGGCGAACGCGGCAATCTGGTCGTTTATGCCAACACCATCACCAAGACAGAAGAACAGGACGACGGCAGCGAAGAAGAACGGAAAATCCCGTTCATGAAAGGCTATAGCGTGTTCAACGTGGAGCAGATCGAAGGACTGCCAGAGCATTTCTATGCCAAGCCAGAACCCGTGATTGATCCTGCCGAGCGGATCGAACACGCCGAAACCTTCTTTGCAGCCACAGGCGCAGATATTCGCCATGGCGGGAATTCTGCCCATTACAGCGGCGGCACAGATCATGTGCAAATGCCTTATTTCGAGAGCTTCCGCAGCCCTGAAAGCTACTACGCGACCCTTGCCCATGAATTGACCCACTGGACAAAGCACAAGAGCCGCCTTGATCGCGACTTCGGACGCAAAAAATGGGGTGATGAAGGTTATGCAAGAGAAGAACTTGTTGCCGAGCTTGGCGCAGCTTTCCTTTGTGCCGATCTGTCCCTGACGCCCGAAGCCGGAACAGATCACGCGGCGTATATCCAGAGCTGGCTGAAAGTCTTGAAGAATGACAAGCGGGCAATCTTTAGCGCGGCAGCGCACGCACAGCAGGCAGCGGATTACCTACACAGCTTCCAAGAGCAAGAAACCGAGCAGCAGGAAGGAGTCGCCGCGTAAGCGGCGGCTCGGCCACCCCCATCAATTTTCAAAGAAAGGAATTACACCATGGAAAAACACAACATAATTTGGCGCGGCATCGCGGTCGAAATCACCTATAAACCGGAAGAATTCGGGATGACCGATCACGTCGAATTGCGCACCGAAAACAAGACACCGCTGCCCGTCACAGAAACCGGCTACCGCTCCAATTTTCTGCCGCTTGGCCATGTCGAACAGCACGGCGGCGCGGTCGCCTTCGTTACCGCATGGCTGGATCATGAAGCCAATCGCACCCGCTGGAAGGGAGCGCAGTTATCGCTATTTTGAGGGGAAAAATTTTCGGCTGGCACTTCGGCCAGCCGCGTTGGCTTCTCACAAGGCGGGCGCAAGCTTGGTTTGAGGAGTGTGCGTTATCGTCAGTATGGTTGAGTAAATATTGGAAATATCAAACTTGCTACCGGTTTGAACTTCATGTAAAATACTCAATATGAGTGAGCAAAGATCGTCACACCTAAACCGATTGGAGAAAGACCTGCCCGAAGGGTTGGTGGTCGATGCTGCATGGCTTGAGAAGCGCAATATCGCCAGCAATCTACGTTCATACTACGTCAAAAACGGATGGTTGGAGCAGGCCGCACGCGGTGTTTACCGTCGTCCACGCGGCTCGCTCAGTTGGCAGCAGGTCGTGATATCACTCCAAACTCTGCTCGCAGTGCCACTCGTAGTTGGAGGCCGAACAGCGTTAGAGCTTCAAGGCTTCGCCCACTACCTCGTGCATGAAACCAAAACGACCCATCTATACGGCCCTGACAAGCCGCCAAGCTGGCTCAACAAGCTGAGCCTTCCGCAACGCTTCGTCTATCACAACAGCGAAACCCTGTTTCGAAACCAACCGATCACCCTCGGGCTGGGAAACCTCGCGTGGGATATCTCCAAAGGAACGGGGCGTGATCTTGAACGTTTTCAGGGCGGAAGCTTGGGTACATTGGCATGGGGACAATGGGACTGGCCGCTGACCCTATCGAGACCAGAGCGAGCCTATCTGGAAATGCTGGACGAGTTGCCAAGCAACGAGAGTTTTCATCAGGCCGATATGTTCATGCAGGGGGCCGCAAACTTTAGCCCGCGCCGCTTGCAAAAACTTCTGACCGACTGCGCCAGCATCAAGGTCAAGCGCCTTTTCTTCTACTTTGCCGACCGTCACGACCATGCGTGGCTAAAGCGGCTCGACAAAGACGCCGTTGATCTTGGCAAGGGCAAGCGGATGCTCGTGAAAGGCGGGCGACTTGATCCAGCCTATCTGATCACCGTTCCGGAGGACCTCGATGGCCTTTCGTGAACACTACGAACATCAAGTCCGCTTGCTGATGCGCCTTCTGCCGATTGCGGCGCGCGAAGATTGTTTTGCGCTCAAAGGCGGCACGGCAATCAACCTGTTTGTTCGCAATCTGCCGCGCCTCTCCGTGGATATCGACCTGATGTATCTGCCAATGCACGCAAGACCGGAAGCGCTTGCCGGAATTGACGCGGCAATGAAATGGATCGAGGCCACCATACTCGCTGAAATCCCAGGATCGCGAACAACACAGAGCGTCAGCGAAGGCACTGTTTTGCGTTTGGTGGTTTCGGCGGAACGCACGCAGGTCAAGATTGAAGTCTCACCCGTGCTACGCGGTGTTGTCAAAGAACCAAGCGTCCAACCCGTGACCGAGGCCGTCGAAGACGCTTTCGGGTATGCGGAAATCGCCGTTGTGTCCTTCGAAGACCTCTATGCGGGCAAGCTCGTCGCCGCCCTAGACCGCCAGCATCCGCGAGACTTGTTCGACGTTCGCGATCTGTTTTCCAATGAGGGGCTGACCGACGCGCTGCGCGAAGCTTTCCTTGTTTATCTTCTCAGCCACAACCGCCCAATGGGAGAGGTGCTGTCTGGCCGCGTCAAAGACCTTGCCGATGAATTCAGGGACGGTTTCGACGGCATGACAGAAACCGCCGTTGGCATCGAAGACCTCATTCAGACGCAGCAAAACTTGATCGCTGATCTGATCGGCAACATGCCAGACAAACATCGGAAATTTCTGATCCGTTTTGAGCACGGAGAGCCGGATTGGTCATTGATCAGAACCCCGCATGCCAGCGAATTACCCGCCGTCAAATGGCGGCAACGAAATCTCGACTCCCTGCCGCCGGAACGCCGCGCTGAGCTGGTTGCATTACTTGAGCAATCGCTTGGCCGCGAGGGATAATTTCGCTCAGTATCAAGGGCGGCGGATGCACCGTTGCCGTGGTTGCCCAAGCAAGTTGCGGATATTCTCAAGCGTTGCCCGAATGCGGCGGTGATCCGGCGTGTGCGGCTCAGTTTCAGAAAGCAGCAGCGTAAAAAGCTGGTACAGCTCGCCAAGCTCCTGATCCGTCAGGCTTTGCAATTCGTGCATTGTGATAAACGTGATCATGCGATCCTCCTTTTCCGTTTCGAACCGGTCCATCCGGCTCTTCTCGGAATCGGGAGGCGTAGAAAGCGGCCTTATAGGACACCCTCGCGGGCGCAACATCGTGGAGCAGGCATTCATCGCCTTGTCCGTTTGCACGGGCCTTTCTGCCAGAACTGATGACTTGAAGACCTGTGGCCGGACGCCTGCGGAAAAGAGCGGCGCACGGATTACGGGATCATAGATCAACGCATTGCATGCAAAGGATCATGCTTGGCTTGCGATACGTCTCGTTTCTTTTGCCTGAATTCCTGACCGAACGCGGCCAGCCCTCAATATCCTGCCCGCACCACTCCGCAGCGAGCAGCGGACCGTGTGGGATATGACGCCTGAACCTACTCCGTCCGGTCTTGCGGAATGGCGTAACGAGCCAACCACAAACCAAGGAGAACCATCATGGCACGCAACAACTCAAAACCTGAATCCCCGCAACCCAACGCGCCCGACTTTTTGGCCTGGCACGTTATAGACAAAGGCGAGAAATCGTTCTGGAACAAAGTCGGCGCGGCATGGCGGCACAAGGACGACAAAGGCTACACGCTCCAACTCGAAGTCGTCCCGATCAATGGCCGCATCGTTCTGCGCCAACCGCTTGACGAACCGGAAAGCGGCCAAAATCGCTGAAACGCAAAAGGGGCGCGCATAGCGCCCCAATTTATTGACACCGCGCCAAGACCGTTCAGATTACTTCCGAGGAATAGACTGTTTCCATACGTTTCACGGCTGGATCGTCGATGGCGATGGTCCGCACAGGACCCATCAAGTCCTGATTCTCGTGCAAATGCATGTAGCACCAGGCATCGTAGTGCTCGTCTTCGGTTGCGTTATGCGCAACGATTTCCGCACTTTTTCGTACATGGTCTTCCGTGTCCGGCTTCTTGAGCGCTTCAATGGCTTCGTAAAGCGCCAGAACCCGAACGGGAACATACAGGGTGCATAGTGGCTCGGTCATTTTTTCTCCTATCGTCTTGGGCGGTGCGGACGGTTTCGTTTGCGCCCTCTGTCTTTGTCTCGCGATGGTTCGGCCTCGCGCTCCTCACTGAGGTCTTGGTAACGCGCGATATCGGCCCGCAGGTCCAGTAGTTCTTCTTGCTCCTGCTTGCGGTGTTCCCTGATCTCGATTTGCAGCACACGCCGGTCCTCAAGCTGCCGCAGGATCAAGCGGTCGGTTTCTGCCTGATCGCGCCGATGGGCGTCCCAGGATTCGCGCTCGTTCCGCCGCTTGATCTCGGAATAACGCCCCGTGATCCTGTGCCAGATGCCTTTCATGCCGCGCGGCAAGCGGGCAGCGCGGGCCTTGGTTTCTGCAATCCAGCGCTTTTCCAGCGCGGCCTTGAGCGCCTTTCGCTCTTCGCGATGCCGACCAGCCATTTCGCTTCGCCTGAACTCAAGGCTTGCCGAGCGTCGCCGCGCATCCGCTTCCATGTCTTTGACAAAGCGCGATAGCGCCCCCGTCATACGCTCGCCGATACGGGTTTTGATCTGTTCGACAGACGGCAAGTCTTTCGGATCGCCAAGGCGTGCCTTCACATCCTTGACGCGGACACTAGACCATTTGGAGAGCGAATAGATTTCTCCACGGTAGTCGATGGCGACAAAAGCCTTCCGATCACCTTGAGCCAGCCAGAAGCCGCGTTCCTGCAAGGCGTTTTGCAGCGCAGATTTTGAATCGGTTGACTCCCAGCAATTTCTGAACAGCGCCTTGAGCTCGCGCGGATCAAGCTTGACGCGCTTGGCTTGTTGCCATTCAGCGCGGTTGAAGTTCAGAGGATCACGCAGCGTCCAGTGCTGAAAGCCTTCCGGCATGTCCCAGCCATGCTCAAGAAACAGCTTCCGTGATTGCTCGATGAGCTTGCGCTTATAGAACGGCAGGTTGATTGCGGTCATCGACTCAGCATCAATGCGCGACCAAACACAATGAGCATGCCTCCGCCCGTCTTTTTCATGAAAGACAATCGCGCGGGGCTGACCCTCGAGTCCCAGCTTTTGCTCGATCTCATTCGCTGCATTTTCAAAGGATTCCGTCGATACCTGTTCGCCTTGCGGCGGGTTCAGGCTCATCGAAAACAGATAGTTCTCGCACCGCGTCCCTTTGGCAATCGCATCCGTCTCATGAAATGCATCCAGAAGATCATCGCCGATAAAACCGCGCACTTCATGCAACTCGACATGATCATTGTCCCGCATGGCGAGAAGGTATCTGGCGAGCTGCGGACCATCACCGCGTTCCTTGGCTTGCAGGATCATGGTGTCAGGCTCGGTCCAGTTTTCGAACCTGAACCCGAATTGCAGACACCAAGCGCCAGCAGCAAGTCTTGCCGCATGGCTTTGACATCATCGCAAGCCTGCTTGATCGCGTCCTCGGTTTCCTGCGTGACGGGTAGCGAGCCGGTATTCACGGCCTTGGCAAGCTGGTTTAGATTATTGGAAATCCGCGACTGGCCGAGCGCCCCAAGCACACGGCCAAGCGCGACATGATCCTTCACCGGAGACTTGCCGCGCCTCTTGCGCGGGGTCTCCTTGTCGCGGAACAGTCTTTGCCTGATATACGCACCGACCGGAATCCCAGCCGCCTCGTTTTCTAGCTGCGCACGCTCCTCAAAGCTTAGCCGCAGCGAAAACGGCACCGGAAAGGTCGGTTCACGCTCCTTTTTGGGCTCAGGGTTATTTAAGTTTTTGATTTCATTGTCTGGATACTTCATCGACGCACCTCCGACCATCAAGGTCTAGTTGCGTGAGATGCCGTTCCCATTCCTCAAGCGTCTCGAAAAGAGTGTTCGAACTTTCTCCTTCGAGGCGCGCCATACCATCCTGCAAAAGTAATTATTTTCAACGCCTTGTGTGGCTAATGCGCGCTGATGGGTGACACCTGTCGAATAGCTGGTTCAGATACGGTCCAATAACGGTCAAAATAAACTAATGTCGTATGGCGCGAGGCCACGACAATACGGCCACATCGAACACACTTATCAAATGGCTGGCGATTCTGTCGATTATGCCCGGCAAATTACGGCGCTGGTTCTCTATTCATCAAAAACAAAGAGCGCCAAATGGCGCTCGTCATTGAATAGTCATGCATTAGTTGGGTTAGCCACCCCAGGAACGGACTTCGCCGCAATCCATATGAACGAAATTCGAGCGGGAGTACTTGCCGACGCCGCCGGCGCGGCAGGACATGGCGGCTTTGGCCATTTGTGACACAGACCGCGAAGCCAGCCGCAGGTCAGCTGCCTGACCCTTCATATGCAGCGAGTTTTTCGCCACCCGGCGCGAGCGGGACCGAAGCATCGCGTTGGTTTGCGGGGAACGGTATCCCGAGAGCAGCATATAGGGTTCGTTGACGTCCAGTAGATTGTGCGATGCGGCCATGATATCGATTGTGCGCAGGTCCACGTCTTTGACCTGATCAGTCCGCCAGTCGCGCATGAAATGGTTCACTTCTTTCACGGCGTCTTTGATGTATTTTCCATCGACCCAATAGATCATGTCGATCCGCTCGCCGGTGCGACCGGAATACATGCGTATGCGCCGGATATCGCCACCGCCGCGAAGAAACCCTGCTGCATTGGAATAGGTCGGTGCCGCCACGACTGCTGTAGCCGCAAATGCGCCCAGTAGGGCACGCCGGGTCAAACCCGAAGTACTGCTCATCGTCATTTTAGTTTCGTCCCGTACAGTTCCTGCCTGCGCACGATGTTACGCGCGCGTTCTTAATTTTTTCCCATCCCAGATGCGGGATTTATGACACAGACGCAAATCTCCGCCAAGAAGTCTTTCATTTTCGCCTATTCAAGGGGGAAATTTCGGCAGTTTTTTGCGCAGGTGATGCAATTAGGTATAATCAACAGGCAATTACCTGCTGGTCCGCGCGAGCCGATGCAAACGAGCATCATGCGCAGACAGAAGCACCAAAGTGATGCATTTGTGAATAGACAATTTGACCGACGCGAAACCATATTTGGTCGGCGTGATCCTCGGAAGCGTAAAATGTTGAATAATCAAGGCCATCTCATGCTCTCAGTTTTTCGAATGCGTACCAGTATTGTTTTTACCGCATGTTTTCTGGCTTCGGCGGCAATCGCCAATACCGAGTCCAAGACGGCGACGGCGTTTCAGATGGCTGTGGCCGAATTTGCCCCTTCAGGGTCGGGAATCGCCGAATATTACCGAAGTAACGGGTTTTCTCCGATCTGGGTGGGTAAAACACCTGAGCACGCGGCGCGACGCGCACGATTGATCAACGCGTTGTCGACGACTCATATGCACGGATTGCCCGAAGGGTCCCAGAGTGTTCAGACGCTTCTGGATCAGATGCAGGACGCGCGCACGACCCGTGACCTGGGGTCAGTCGAAATCAATTTGTCCCGCGCCTTTGTCGAATACGCCAGAAACCTCCAATCCGGGGCTTTGCGCCCATCTGATATTGACGAGGGGTTGGTTCGAAAAGTTGAACGGGCGCCGGCAAAAGTTCACTTGCAGGGCGTCGTTTCTGCGAAAAACGGCACCTATTTTGATCAACTGGCACCACAATCGACCCAATACCGGGCGTTGATGAAGCAAAAAATCGCTCTGGAGAACTTGGTAAATCAGGGCGGTTGGGGTGCGACAGTTCCTGTGTCGAAGCTGGAATATGGTGATACTGGACCTGCTGTAATTAAGCTGCGCAACCGGTTGGTTTCGATGGGGTATCTCAAACCGACGGCCAGCCCGGATTTCGATGACGCCTTGCTGGCCGCCGTTCAGGCGTTTCAGGTTGATCATGGCCTCGCATCAGATGGTGTGGCTGGGCAGGGAACACTGACAGAAATCAATCGTAGCGCCTCGGAAAGGCTAAAAGCCGTCCATGTCGCGCTGGAACGGGAACGCTGGCTGCCGCGTGAGCGGGGTGAACGGCACATTCTGGTGAACCAGACGGATTTTTCCGCGAAGATTGTGGATGACGGGCTGGTCACATTTGAAACACGCGCCGTAATCGGCAAGAACACGCATGACCGCCGCAGCCCCGAATTCTCGGATGAGATGGAGCATATGGTCATCAACCCGAGCTGGTATGTTCCGCGCTCGATCATCACCAAGGAATACCTGCCAAAGTTGCAGTCAAATCCAAACGCCGTCGGTCATATCCAGATCACAGATCGCGGCGGCCGACAGGTAAATCGCGGAGCCGTGGACTTTACCCAATTCAACGCCCGCAACTTCCCGTTTGCGATGCGTCAGCCACCCAGCAAGAGCAACGCTTTGGGGCTAGTGAAGTTCATGTTCCCCAATAAGTACAACATCTATCTGCATGATACGCCTCAGAAAAGTTTGTTCGCGCGTGAGGTGCGGGCATTCTCGCACGGCTGTATCCGGTTGGCGCAACCATTCGATTTTGCCTATGCGCTACTGGCCCGGCAGGAAGAAGATCCGAAAGCATTCTTCCATCGTGTTCTGGCCACCGGCAAAGAAACTAATGTCCAACTGGAACAGCATGTTCCTGTCCACCTGATCTATCGCACGGCCTATATCGGGCCGAAGGGGCAGGTTCAGTACCGCCGGGATGTCTATGGACGGGATCAGAAAATCTGGGAGGCTCTGCAGAAAGCAGGGGTGGCCCTGCCGGACGTTCAGGGGTAATCACCAGGGCAGGTCCTTAAAACGGGAAGCCCATTATGCAATATACCATTCAGCAAATCGCCGAAGCTCTTGGAGCGGAATGTCAGGGTGAAACAAGCCTGATGATCGAGCGCGCTGCTGAACCGTCCGACGCAGGCGCGTCTGATCTGGCTATGGCAATGTCACCGAAATACGCTGAGGCGCTGAGCAATGGCTCTGCCCGTGCAGCAGTTCTGTGGGAAGGCGCTGACTGGCAAGCTCTGGGTCTGGCAGCCGCGATCTTCGTGCCTCGTCCACGTATGGCTATGGCGGGGATCACGTCCATGCTGGATGGCGGGCAGGGTGTTGAGCCTGGTATTCACACCTCGGCTGTGATCGATCCAACTGCTGAACTGGCCGAAGACGTGGCAATTGGCCCGCTGACGGTCATTGGTGCCCGGGCCCGCATCGGAAAGGGTGCGATCATCGGAGCGCATTGTGTGATCGGTATGGATGCCGTGCTGGGTGAAAATGCGTTGCTGCGCGAGATGGTCAGCATTGGCGCGCGGGCGCGGATCGGCGATCGGTTCATTGCTCAACCCGGTGCCCGGATCGGTGGTGACGGTTTCAGCTTTGTCACGCCTGAGGTTTCGGGGGCCGAAAACGCCCGCAAAACCATGGGCGATCAGGGCGGCGCAAGGGCGCAAAGCTGGCTTCGTATCCACTCGCTCGGTGCTGTCGAAATTGGCGATGACGTTGAGGTTGGGGCGAACTGTACCGTCGACAACGGAACCATTCGCAATACCAGTGTCGGCAACGGATCAAAATTGGATAACCTTGTACATGTTGGCCACAACACCCGTGTCGGGGAGGATTGCCTGCTCTGCGGCCAGACCGGTGTTTCGGGTTCGGTCGAGATCGGCAACAACGTTGTTCTGGGTGGTCAGACAGGTGTCGTCGATAATATATTTATCGGCGATGGCGTTATCGCTGGCGGGGGGACCAAAATCCTGTCGAACGTGCCGGCCGGCCGTGTAATTATGGGCTATCCGGGAATAAAAATGGAAACCCATACAGATATTTACAAGGCGCAGCGCCGTTTGCCCCGCATGGCACGTGACGTTGAGGCGTTGAAAAAGGCTGTTTTCAAACAGCCTCCGAGCGATTAAGTCACAATCAACGTGATAATCAGAGGATCGACATGAGCATCACCGACCGCGTCATCGCCATCATTGCTGAGCAGGCCGTGTTGGAGCCTTCGGATGTGACGCCCGAAAGTACGCTCGAGGATCTGGGAATCGACAGCCTGGGCCTTGTCGAGAGCATTTTTGCAATTGAGGAAGAATTCGACATCTCGGTACCGTTTAATGCCAACGAACCGACGGCCAGTGATTTCGACATCTCGAACGTCGCCGCAATCATTGCCGGTATCGAAAAGCTTGTGTCGGAAAAGGTCTGACATAAGACCATGAAACGCGTTGTCATTACCGGGGCCGGGACGATCAACTCGCTGGGCCACTCCGTTCCCGATACTCTGGAGGCCATGCGCGAAGGTCGCTGCGGTATTTCCGAGCTGGAGTTCCGCGATGTCGATCGTCTGGCGATCAAGATCGGTGGTCAGGTGCGCGGGTTCGAGGCAGAAGGGCGTTTCAACCGTCAGCAGATGACCCTGTATGACCGGTTCACCCAATTTACTTTGACGGCAACGAAAGAAGCAATTGATCAGTCGGGGATCGAGTTCCACGGTGATCTTGCGGCGCGATCCGGTGTCGTCTTGGGCACCGCCGGTGGCGGTGTTTCAACCTGGGATGACAATTACCGATCGGTGTACGAGGACGGCAAGAACCGCGTTCACCCCTTTGTTGTTCCCAAATTGATGAACAACGCGGCAGCCAGCCACGTTTCGATGGAGCATAACCTCAAAGGTCCTAGTTTTACGGTGTCGACGGCATGCGCGTCTTCGAACCATGCGATGGCGCTTGCCTTTCAAATGGTGCGCAGTGGAGCGGCTCCGGCGATGATCACCGGTGGGTCGGAATCCATGTTGTGCTTTGGCGGCGTGAAAGCCTGGGAAGGGTTGCGCGTCATGTCCAAGGACGCTTGCCGCCCCTTCAGCGCCAATCGCAACGGAATGGTTCAGGGCGAGGGCGCAGGCGTCTTCGTATTCGAAGAATACGAACATGCCCGCGCGCGCGGTGCAGACATATTGTGCGAGGTTGTCGGATTTGCGATGACCTCGGACGCCTCTGATATCGTGATGCCCAGTAAGCAGGGCGCTGCGCGGGCGATGTCCGGCGCTTTGGCGGATGCGAGTCTGAACGCGGATCAGGTCGGCTATATCAATGCGCATGGCACCGGCACAGCGGCAAATGACAAAACCGAATGCGCGGCGGTCGCCGACGTTTTTGGCCCGCATGCAGATGACCTTATGATCTCGTCGACGAAATCCATGCACGGCCACCTGATTGGTGGTACTGGCGCAGTGGAATTGCTGGCGTGCATTATGGCGCTGCGCGATGGCGTAATCGCTCCGACGATTGGTTATGAAGAGCCCGACCCGGAATGCGCATTGGACGTGGTGCCCAACGACGCCCGAGAAGCTAAGGTCGATGTAGCGCTCAGCAACGCATTCGCCTTTGGCGGGCTGAATGCGGTTCTGGCGCTAAAACGGATCTGACAAAAATTTCAATTGAACATGAAAACGCCGCCAGTGTAATCGGGCGGCAATTTTGGTTTGGTTCGGGCTTAGTTTTGGTTGACACTCAGCCCGTCGAACCCGGCGGTGAACCCTGCCAGCGACACTTCAATATCCAAAAGTTGATTAGGAGCCAGAACGGACACTACCGAAATGTTCGCTTTGGTTCCGGCTTTCATTGCGTCTACGTCGCCCTGGGTAAAGCCCAATTGCACAATACAACCAACCGGGTTGCAGTGGTGAAAATTATAGCGCTTGCCCGGTGCCCCGTCGATCGACAGCGCCAGTTGGGCTTGCAAAAAAACTTCGAGGGGCACGATAACGGTAGCGCCAGCAACGGCCGGCGCAGACTCGGGTAGTTTGGTTATCGTGATATCAGCGATGGGTTGGCCTTCCGGCCCCGACAGCACCTGCCTCATCAGGCAGGGATCTGTATCGGTTTCGGTCTTGAGACAGGTTATCGCCCAGCTCCCCACCTCTTCTTTGACATATTGCTCGCCAACACGGGGTCCGGCTTCGCCCAGATCCAAATCGGACCCAACTTCGGTTTGCGGAGTTTCAGCCGATGTCTCAGCCTCCTGAGTTGCTTCCTGAGCATAAGCGGCACCACACCAGAGGGCAGCGGCAACAAAGCTGAGAGATAGGGTGTTCTTGATCATGGATGCCTCGGCAATGTGATTGAGCTTTTGATCCCGTCTATCACCCTTGGGCGATACTGTCAGGCAGTAAGGTGTGTCATTCGTTGGATGTAGACGGATTCTTGCCATAACGTCAGGCAGATCGCCCGCTGTGTCCAATGAAAAAGGGAGCCGGTGGAGCGGCTCCCTTCCAAAGACTTTTCTCCCCGTCGGACTGGCCGACTTAGTTATGCGCAGACGTTACGAAAGGGGAACGCACTGGTCAACTGCAAACCTGAAATTTTAATGCCTAAACAAGGATTCGTTAAAAAAAGCCGCGCCCGGAGGCGCGGCCAGTCGACAGGGAGGAAGTTTGCAACCGTGCACCTGTGAAGGCGAAGGCTGCGATTGGACTATCGCAGTTAAAGGTTAAGTTTGTATGCTGGGGGCAGATCGGTGGAAATTAAGGCCTTACATTCATGGACAAAACTATCTTTCTGGGCGGCGCAGGTGAAGACTATAGCCAGCCTCAAACCCTGACGCTGAAATATGCCAATCGGCACGGTTTGATTGCCGGGGCGACGGGAACAGGTAAAACAGTGACGCTGCAGATCCTGGCTGAAGGATTCTCGCAGGCCGGTGTCCCGGTTTTTCTGTCTGACGTCAAAGGGGATTTGTCCGGGTTGGCAAAGGCAGGCAGTGAAACTCACAAACTGCACCAGGCGTTTCAGGACCGGGCCCAGCGCATTGGATTTGCGGATTATTCATACGTCGCATGCCCGGTTACGTTCTGGGATTTGTTCGGGGAGCAGGGGCATCCGGTCCGAACGACCGTTACCGAAATGGGCCCCTTGCTGTTGTCACGTCTCATGGACCTTAGCGAGGCGCAGGAAGGCATTCTGAATATCGCTTTCCGCGTGGCAGACGAAGAGGGTATGCCGCTGCTGGATCTTAAGGACCTGCAGTCCCTGTTGGTCTGGATTGGAGAAAACCGGGCGCAGTTGTCTTTGCGCTATGGGAATGTGTCCACGGCCTCGATCGGAGCAATTCAGCGGCGCTTGCTGGTGCTGGAAAACCAGGGTGGAACAAACCTGTTCGGTGAACCGGCTCTGGAATTGGCCGATTTGATGCGAACCGACGAAAACGGGCAGGGAATAGTGAATATCCTGGCGTCCGATAAGTTGATGGGATCTCCGCGTCTGTACGCGACGTTCTTATTGTGGCTGCTGAGCGAATTGTTCGAGGAACTGCCCGAAGTCGGCGACCCGGAAAAACCCAAACTGGTCTTCTTTTTTGACGAGGCACATCTGTTGTTCGAGGATGCGCCGAAGGTTCTTGTAGACAAGGTCGAGCAAGTTGCGCGGCTGATCCGGTCCAAAGGCGTTGGTGTATATTTCATTTCGCAAAACCCAGCGGATATTCCCGAAGATATTCTGGGTCAGCTCGGCAATCGCGTTCAGCACGCGCTGCGTGCGTTTACAGCGCGCGACCGAAAGAACCTGCGCCTTGCAGCCGAAACCTATCGCGAGAACCCTGCCTTCGATACAGAAGCGGTGATCCGCGAGGTTGGCGTGGGAGAAGCGGTGACATCCATGCTGCAGAAAAAGGGTGTGCCCGGGATTGTTGAGCGCACACTCATTCGGCCACCAGGATCACAGCTTGGACCGATTACGGATTCAGAACGCCAGGCTTTGATAGATGCGTCTGAAATGAATGCCAAATATGGCACGTTGACGGATCGGAAATCGGCCTTTGAAATTCTTCAAGCCCGCGCGGACGCGGCAGCACAGGCTGCCGCCGTGGCGGAAGAGCAGGAAGAAACACAATCCGTGGCCGAGCGTGAATTCGCTACCGCGCGCCGGTTTTCCGGCAGCCGGGTCGGGCGCTCGTCGTCGCGGGTGACCCGCCAGAAAGATACGTTTGCCACCGCTATGACCGAAGCTGTCATCAAGGAACTTAAGGGAACCACCGGGCGCCGGATTGTCCGCGGTATCCTTGGCGGTCTGTTCAAGAACCGGTGACGTTCGGGCGTCGAGCAACCGGTCTGTTGCCCGTCGCCCATAGCACTACTTAAGACGACGTTGCCCTTCCTGCCGACAATATGCATCCGCCTCAGGTACCGACATTTTGGTTGCAGGGAAGTTGATGGCCCGATCCCACGTCACACGGTCCTGGCGGTAAAGCTGACATGTCACTTCACCTTTGGGGGTCTGAACCTTTACCGGCGTGGTTTCCAGATCTTCCGGCGAAGGGATACATGCGGCCAGACTTGCAACAAGCAGCAACATAAGGATTTTGGTAACAAGAGTGGCTTTCATGTGTCGTCTTCTTATTCTCAAGAGTTAGCCTGAACCAGTAACGTCGATTAGCTAATTTGGCGTGAACGTCGACCTTTATAAATTCAGAATTAGTCTAACGATGGTTGCCTCTAATAAAGATTAGGTCAGGAATCAAGAAACCGCGCCGAATAATCGGCGCGGTTCAGGTATTTGGGAGAAAATAGACCTACTTCTCAGGGATCAGGCCTCTGGGACTGAATCTGAGAACAATCAGCAGGATCAGACCCATAGTGAACAGGCGCATATGTGCTGCGCTGTCAATCAGGTGCGACTTGAGTGCACTGCCATCGGGCAGACCCAAGGTTATCAGGTTCATCAGCCACAGCCCAATGGGTTCAACCTGAATCCACAGGAACCAGATCAGGAAAGCGCCCAGAACCGCTCCAAAATTGTTTCCCGACCCGCCGACGATCACCATGACCCAAACCAGAAAGGTAAAGCGCAGGGGGTTATACGTGCCTGGCGTAAGCTGCCCGTCCAGTGTGGTCATCATCGCGCCGGCGATTCCGCAAATTGCGGACCCCAGAACAAAGATCTGGAGGTGGCGGCGTGTTACATCCTTACCCATCGCCTCGGCCGCGACTTCGTTATCTCGGATCGCGCGCATCATGCGGCCCCATGGGCTTTTGAGCGCCATCTGCGCCATCCAGAGCAGCGCCAGCAAGACGATCGTAAACAGAAGCGAGTATCCGAGTTTGACGGAGAGAGTCGAGGCTGTGACCGGATCAAGCCCAAACCAATCGGCGCGCGTAAGAAAACCAGGATCGTTTTGCAGCTCTACTTCATAGCCCACGACCGGGTACGGGCGAGGAATGCCGTAGACGTTCTTGACCCCTCTGGCCAGCCAGTCTTCGTTTTTCATGATCGCAATGATAATTTCGGCAATACCTAGCGTTGCAATCGCCAAATAATCCGAGCGCAATCCCAAAGCTGTTTTCCCGATTAGCCAAGCCGCACCTGCTGCTAACAGACCGCCGGCAAACCAAGCCAGAACAACCAACCAGCCGCAATATCGGGCCTCGGTGCAGAAGTTCAATCCACCGAGGTTTCCAGCCACGGCAGGGTTGATCGCCTCGACCGCCGCCGCGCTGGGATCAAATACAGCGCGATAGATGAAGAAACCGACAACCAGAATGCCGATGATCGACAGCGTCTGTACCCGGCCTTTTGGCAATTTCTGTGCAACCAGCACACAAGCCACAACAGTTGCCGCGCCCAGCAGCAACGACAGTACGATCCCATATCCGCCCGAGGACCAGGCCCCTGGCGTCGGAGGCGTAGACACCAGCACAACCGCCAGCCCACCCAGCGCGACAAAGCCCATGACACCGACGTTGAACAGGCCTGCAAAGCCCCATTGCAGGTTCACCCCGATCGCCATGATGGCCGAGATCAGCCCCATGTTCAGAATCAGGATCGCGGTGTTCCAGCTCTGCGTGAACCCGCTTAACAGGATTAACCCGGCAACGACTACGAAAAGCAGCGTGTTTTTGACGGACTCGGTCATACCACTTTCCCCTTAAACAGACCCGTAGGTTTGAACAGAAGCACGATCAGCAGGATGACAAAGCTGACGGCAAATTTGTAATCGGTGGACAGGAACTGCACCAAGCCAGACGGAGCAAGGCTTTCCGGTGCTATATAGGTCAGCACCTTTTTCCAGGCATAGGTGATCGTGACTTCGGAAAAGGCGATGATGAACCCGCCTGCGATGGCACCCAACGGGTTGCCGAGGCCGCCCACGATGGCCGACGCAAAGATCGGCAGCAGAAGCTGGAAATAGACGAACGGTTTGAAACTCTTGTCCAACCCGTAAAGGACTCCAGCGGTTGTCGCCAGCGCCGCAACAATGATCCAGGTGATCATCACCACACGTTCCGGGTTGATACCGGACAACAGTGCCAGATCCTCATTGTCGGAATAGGCGCGCATCGATTTGCCGGTCCGTGTTTTGTTGAGAAACCAGAACAGCAGCGCCACCGCAACGACGGCAACGACCACAGTAAGCGCCTGAGACGTTCGGATCGCAAGCCCTTCGTTCAGACCGGTCATGGCCCTAAAATCGCGTGCGGAAATCAGGAACCGCGCCCCGTCCGAGAAACGCTGATCATCCGGCCCGATTATGAATCGCACAAGCCCGTTCATGATGAACATGACGCCCATCGAGACGATCACCAGAATAACCGGTTTGGCCTTTTGTTCCCTGTAGAACCGATAAACCAACCGATCTGTGATCAGCACCAGAACGATACAGCCCAGAATGGCAAAGGGCAGGGCCAGCAGAGCGGTCGGCAGCGGACCAAAGCTGACTCCGACGGCCTGCAGCCCCCATGTGACCAGCACGGCGATCATTGCGCCAAAGGCCATCGTGTCGCCATGGGCAAAGTTCGAAAACCGCAAAATGCCGTAGATCAGAGTGACCCCCAGCGCTCCGAGTGCCAACTGACTGCCATAGGCGATTGCGGGCACCAACACAAAATTCGCAAGCGCAACAAGCGCGTTGAGTAAGTCCATGAATTCTTCTCACTGTCCGAGTGCGACCTTATGGCATGCGGCCGAGTGAAAACACAACAATTCCGCTGCGCAAGATGGTTCAAAACACCAGAAAAAAACGAACAAAACGCGGTGACGGCAGTCGCCAAGCCGGGTTGAAAAGAAGAACCCCGGAGATATGTCAAAATCCTCCGGGGGGGCGGTTAACTGATTCTGCGGAAAGGGTCGTTACGGTGGTCTCAGTGAGGCATTGAACAGGTGCCGCGTTCGTTCCGCTGTTTCGCACCTGACGCCCGTATAGCAAGTTCGCCAGAGTCGGAATCCACCGTGTAACCGACGCTGCCGCCGGTAAGAACCTGAAGGAATTCCTGCGCGCCAAGGCTGGGATACACAAGTACCTCATGTTCCTGGCCGTCAACCACAAGCACACCTTTGGATTGGCCATCCACCCGTTTTAGCGTAACCAGCTGCACGGGGTCGAGCGGAGTGCAACCGCTGGCTTTGCATGTCTCGGTAATCTGGCACTCGTAAACAAATTCACCTTGCGCGGGGGTTTGCGTCACGGCCTGCGCGGCGGCGGGCAGAACGACGGCGGCAAGGGCTGCCAGATATTTCATAGTATGTCTCCTGAAAGGGGCGATTGCCCGAAAGTGTTGAGAATCGGACGCCCGATTCCCGCTGTTCGCAGGCCGTGAGTAAGGGGGGAACGTGGCGAAACTTTAGCCGCGGAAAGAGTGATCAGGAGGTCGTTGAAAAGGTTTCAGGGCGTTGTAAATGAATAATTTTAGTGGGTCGCAGTATTATTATCGCTAAGCATGATCACAGTTTGGCCTCAATCCTGTTGAACGGGCGACATTAGACGTTTGTGGGAACAAGGACAAAGTTGGAGAGCGCCACAAGGGCGTTGTGGAAGTCAGTTAGTTAAACTTCGAATTCTGATCACATTTTACGATCAAACGTTGTTCCCGATCGACGACGACGAAGTCTCCGTTCATACCGACTTCTATTATCCAAGAAAACTGGAGAGATTGAATGTCCGGATCAGACAGTTTCACTCGTTCGCGAAACATGTATTGATATGCGGTCAGATATTCCCGGCCAATCGCATCGGATGTTGACGAGAAATTCGCAAAATGCCGAGCATCACTTTTCAAGGACGGATCATCAGGACCGATTATCGCGATAGTTCCAGCCCTAGAAACATCGATGCAATTTTGACCTAGTTCACAAAGCCTTGTTGCCTGACATTCTAGAACTTTGAGCGGTGGAAAAACCACGTCGGCCAAACTGACATTGGCCTGAGTAATCGCAAGAGCAAAAACCAAAAAACTAGCTCTCATCTTCACCCCCCCAAGAAACTCTTCCGTACCTCGGGGTCTGCCAGCAGTTCCTTGCCCGTGCCGGAATAGGCGTTGCGCCCCTGAACCAAAACATATCCCTTGTCCGCGATCTCCAGCGCCTGACGGGCATTCTGTTCCACCATCAGGATCGGCAACCCGGTCCGCGAGACTTCGATAATCCGGTCGAACAGTTCATCCATTACGATGGGTGAAACACCGGCAGTCGGTTCGTCCAGCATCAGCACCTTCGGTTGGGTCATCAGCGCGCGACCGACGGCGACCTGTTGGCGCTGACCGCCCGACAGCTCTCCGGCCGCCTGATTGCGTTTATCGCGCAGGATGGGGAAGAGGTCATAGACCTGCTCTATCGTCTGGCTGATGTCATCGCGTCGGATAAACGCTCCCATCTCAAGGTTTTCCTCGACCGTCATCGAGGTGAAGATGTTCTGCGTTTGCGGAACGAAACCCATGCCCCGGATCACGCGATCCTGCGGGGACAGGTTGGTGATGTCCTCTCCGTCCAGACGCACCGAACCCGCGCGGACGTCAAGCATCCCGAATACGGCCTTCATCGCGGTGGATTTCCCGGCACCGTTGGGGCCGACGATCACGGCGATCTCGCCCTTGTCCACGGCGATGGTACAGTCATGCAGGATGTCGGGTCCTTTGCCATAGCCGCCGGTCATCGTGTCACCGATCAGGAAGGGGCCGCCGCCGACATAATGCGTCTCGCCGCTTTTGGAATGCGCTGGCGTCATCGTGCCGACACCATGAGTGTTGGTGATCGACGCGTCCTTGTTGCCCTTGTCATCCTGATAGGGATTGTCGCTCATGCCCCGGCCTCCAGCTTGTCTTTGTTCTTCAGGCCGGTGCCCAGATAGGCCTCGATCACGTGCTCGTTGGCCTTGATCTCGTCTAAGGTGCCTTCGGCCAGAACCTTGCCTTCGGCCATGCAGATAACCGGGTCGCAGATCTTGCCGATGAAATCCATGTCGTGCTCGATGACGACGAACGTGTAACCGCGTTCTTTGTTCAGGCGCAGGATTGTGTCGGCGATGGTCATCAGCAGGGTACGGTTTACGCCTGCGCCGACTTCATCCAGAAACACGATCTTGGCGTCGACCATCATGGTGCGGCCGAGTTCGAGCAATTTCTTCTGACCGCCCGAGACCTGACCCGCCTTGTGGTCGGCCAGATGTTCGATGGTCAGGAACTCCAAAACCTCATCGGCCTTGGCTTTAAGGGCGCGTTCTTCATCGGCGATGCGCTTGCGGCCAAACCAAGTGTTCCACAGCGATTCCCCGGATTGGGCACCGGGCACCATCATCAGGTTTTCGCGGCAGCTCATCGAGGAAAACTCGTGCGCGATCTGGAACGTGCGCAGCAGGCCCTTGTGAAAGAGATCATGCGGCGGCAGGCCGGTGATGTTCTCACCATCCATGAACACCTTGCCACTGGTCGGTGGCAGCACGCCCGCGATCACGTTGAACAGAGTGGTTTTTCCGGCCCCGTTCGGCCCGATCAGGCCTGTGATCGAACCCTTTTCGATTTCCAGCGACGCCCCATCCACCGCGTGAAAACCGCCGAAATGCTTGTGCACGTCTTCGACGACGATCATCTTTTCCCCTAGCCGCCGTTTTCGGCGTTCTTTTGTTTCCTCACTCCCAAATGAGAGGTGCGGCCTTTTTTCACTGAAACAGCCCGGACACAAGGCCCGGGCTGCTTGTTTTTATGACGATAGATGCGGGATCAACGGAAGTTGACGGTCTTGTTCTCGCCGTCGGTGACTTCGATCTCGCGGTAGGACCCCGCGCTTTCGCCGGGGCCGATCAGCTCAACGCCGGAGGCGCCGACATAGTCGATGTCCTGGCCTGCGGCCAGCAGTTCCAGACCCTTGGCCAGTTCACCCGGATAGATTTTCTCACCCGGTTCGTTGGCCACGTCCATGATCTTTGCGCCATACTCGGCAGGGTTGGTCGACCCGGCAGCTTGCATGGCCAGCATGAACAGCGCAGCGGCGTCGTAGGATTCAGGCGAGTAGGGCGACGAGCCGTCAAAACCTGCGGCCTCGGCCATGGCAAAGTACTTTTCAGCACCTTCACCACCCGAACCGGCGATCTGGCCGAACGAGCCGTTCAGGTCGGGGCCGACGTTGGACGGCAGCGAGTCGCCGATCATGCCGCCTGGCAGACCGAAGGTGTCAAAGGCGCCGCTGTCCAGCGACGACTGGATGATGCCCAGACCGCCCTGGTCCAGATAGCCCGCGACGACCAGAATGTCGCCGCCGGCCGATGCCAGCGCTCCGACTTCAGCCGAATAGTCTGCCTTACCGTCCTCGTGCGCGGCTACGATGGTGACCTCACCACCTGCTTCCTCGAACGAGGACTGGATCGCGTCGGCCAGACCTTTGCCGTAGTCATTGTTGGTATAGGTCAGAGCGATCGAGTTGATTCCGCGGTCCTTCAGGATGTCAGCCATAACCTGACCTTCACGCGCGTCCGACGGGGCGGTGCGGAAGAACAGGCCGTTGTCTTCCATGGTCGAAAGACCGGGCGAGGTTGCCGACGGTGAAATCATGACCATGCCGTTCGGGATCGCAACGTTCTGCAGGATCGCGCCGGTCACGCCCGAGCAGTCGCCGCCGATGATGCCGGCAACGCCGTCCGCGATCATGCGTTCGCCGTTCGAGGTTGCCAGACCGTTGTCGATACAGCCGGTATCGGCGCGGGACGCGCTGACTTTAGAACCATCTAGCAGTTTGCCGGACTCGGTGACTTCGGCCATTGCCAGTTCCGCGCCCGAGCCCATCGCCGGTGCCAGCGATTCAATCGGGCCTGTGAAGCCAAACAACACGCCCAGAGTCACATCTTCGGCCATGGCGGTGCCAGCCAGCAGAACAGTTGCTGCAGTTGCAGTAAGCAGCTTTTTCATTAGGTTACTCCCATATTGGAACGTTTTCGTTCTGGGCACGACCCTAGGCAAGCCGTCCGGAAAAGAAAAGTCCTAACGAAATTGTGTTTTTGCTCTGCACAATCCTATTTGTTTTGTTGGGTTTGTCGTTTTGCAGGGTAGCCTGCGTTCTGAGACAGGAGAGCAAAATGTTAAGGGCTTTCGCGATTCTACTGCTGTCCGTAAAGGCTGGTCTGGTCAGCGCTGACGTATTGCAGACTTCGGCTGGTCCGGTCCAGCTCAACACTATGGTTGAAGGGCTGGATACACCATGGGCCATCGGAATTTTGCCCGGGGGCGCTTTTCTGGTTACGGAACGTGACGGTGACATTCTTTATGTGGCGGACGGGCAGGCGAAACGGGTGAAGGGTGTGCCCAAGGTTGCCGCGAAAGGGCAGGGTGGCCTTTTGGATGTAACCGTGGCGCGCGACTTTTTGCAGACCCGAGAGATATTTCTGACCTTCTCAAAACGCCAACGGGGCGGGGCCGGAACTGCGCTAGCCGTCGCGCGCCTGTCAGAAAGTGGCGATCGGTTGAGCAACCTCCGCGTGATATTTGAAGCAACGCCGGGAGGATCAGGGGGGCGTCATTTTGGTTCTCGGGTGGTTGAGGCCAATGACGGCACGCTTTTCCTGACGATAGGCGATCGGGGAGATCGGCCAAATGCGCAGAACAAATCCAATCATATGGGGTCAGTCATCCGTGTAAACCGTGATGGGACAGTGCCCGCCAACAACCCTTTTGTCGGGGAAGCCGGTGTTCGCCCTGAAATCTGGTCATTTGGCCATCGGAACCCGCAAGGGGCGGGGCTGGACGCACAAGGCCGCCTCTGGATTTCGGAGCATGGGGCAAAGGGCGGGGATGAGGTCAATCTGGTTCAGCCGGGAAAGAACTACGGCTGGCCGGTAATTTCCTACGGCGTGCATTATTCCGGTCAGAAGATCGGTGAGGGTACCTCAAAACCCGGCATGGAACAGCCCAGGCACTATTGGGACCCGTCCATAGCACCGTCCGGGCTGATGGTTTATTCCGGCAAGCTCTGGCCGGAATGGAAGGGCGATATCTTCGTCGGATCACTCAAGTTCGACTATATCGCGCGGCTTGAGGGATCACCTCTGCGCGAGGTCGAACAGATCAAAGGGCCCGAGACCGGGCGTGTTCGGGATATCGTAGAGGCACCTGACGGGTCTATCTGGTTCATTTCTGTTGGTGAGGGGGCTGTCTATCGCATGACCCCGGGAGTTTAAGTCTGAATCAGACCGATAAACGACCACTCTGCGCACCACGCTCACGATAGGGCGTGGTGTTGTAATGCGCCCTGTAGCATTTCGAGAAATGGGACGGGCTGGCGAAGCCACAGGCCAGCGCAACGTTGATGACGCTCATGTCTGTCTGCATCAGAAGATTGCGTGCTTTGTGCAGCCGAAGCTCCATGTAGTACCGTTTGGGCGACCTGCTCAGATAACGGCGGAACAGCCGTTCCAGCTGCCGTGTCGACATTCCGACATCTTTGGCCAGGATAGAGGGCGAGATCGGCTCTTCGATGTTCTTTTCCATCATCAGGATGACCTGGCTCAGCTTGGGGTGTCGCACACCGATCCGGGTCGGAGTGGACAGACGCTGCGTGTCCTGATCGGTGCGGATCGAGGAATAGATCATCTGGTCCGCCACCGCGTTGGCCAGGTCTTCGCCATAGTCGTCGGCAATGATTTTAAGCATCAGGTCAATAGAAGACGTTCCACCTGCCGTGGTCATCCGGTTGCCGTCGACGATAAAGACAGACTTGGTTAGTTCGACCTCGTCAAATTCCTCGACGAAACTGTCCGAATTTTCCCAATGAATCGTGGCTCGTTTGCCATCCAGCAGCCCCGCTTTGGCCAGCGTATAGGCGGCTGTGCAAAGACCACCGATGCGCAATCCACGGCGCGCCTCGCGGCGCACCCAGTTCAATACTTTCTTTGTGGTCGCTGCCTGCACGTCCACGCCGCCACAAATCAGAACGACCTCGTCGCGCTGAAGCTCGATCAGATCGGAGTCCAGCGCAAAAGTGGTCCCGGCCGAGCAGCTGACCGTCTCACCGCCTTCACCGGCAAGTGTCCAAGTGTATAACGGTTTGTCCGCCATACGGTTCGCGATCCGAAGGCTGTCCAAAGCTGACGCAAACGACAGCAAAGAGAATTTGTCCAGAAGGACAAATACGAAATTGCGGGGGTTGGCCGCAGTGTCTTCCACCGTGACAACTTGGCGTTGCTCTTTCATGGCGAGGCGTCCTTGATTCGGCGCGTGGCAGTGTCTTACCCGGGCACAGGTTTGACAGTCACCATGATCAAAGCTTGTTTCCCGCGTCAAGAGGTCCAAATCGTATATGGTCAGTCTTCAATGCATTTTGTATAGAGACGACCTGACTATTTCAGCGGAGATCAAAGCTATGACCGAATGGCAAAAAACGAACTGGCGCAACAAGCCCCGGGTTCAGATGCCAGACTATACCGACGAGGCCGCTTTGGCCAAGGTCGAGGGCCAGCTTTCACAGTATCCCCCGCTGGTCTTTGCCGGCGAGGCGCGGCGTCTCAAGCAACATCTGGGTGCCGCCGGTCGCGGCGAGGCCTTCCTGCTACAGGGTGGGGATTGTGCTGAAAGCTTCGAACAGTTCAGCGCGGATGCGATCCGTGATACGTTCAAAGTGATGTTGCAGATGGCGATGGTGCTGACCTACGGCGCCAAAGTGCCTGTGGTTAAAGTGGGCCGCATGGCGGGCCAGTTTGCCAAACCGCGCAGCGCCCCGACCGAGGTCGTGGATGGCGTGGAGCTGCCCAGCTACCGCGGTGACATCATTAACGAATTGGCCTTCACGCCTGAGGCGCGAATTCCGAATCCCAACAAGATGCTGCAGGCTTATACGCAGGCCGCCGCGACGCTGAACCTGCTGCGCGCGTTCTCGACCGGTGGTTTCGCGGATATGAGCATGGTGCATTCCTGGACTCTTGGTTTCACGGATGAGCAGGACGTTCAGAAATACTCGGAAATCGCCGATCGAATTCAGGATACGATCGACTTCATGAATGCGGCGGGGATCACGGCTGACACTACACATGAATTCTCAACGGTCGAGTTCTACACCAGCCATGAAAGCCTGCTGCTGGAATATGAAGAGGCACTGACGCGTCTTGATTCGACCTCCGGAAATTGGCTGGCCGGTTCCGGCCACATGATCTGGATTGGTGACCGTACCCGTCAACCCGACGGTGCACATGTGGAATTCTGCAGCGGAGTTCTGAACCCGATTGGTCTGAAATGTGGTCCGACGACAACTGCCGATGACCTTAAGGTTCTGATGTCCAAGCTAAACCCGGAAAACGAAGAGGGTCGCCTGACCCTGATCGCACGCTTCGGCGCGGGCAAGGCGGGCGAGCATCTGCCGCGTCTGATCAAAGCGGTCAAGGAAGAGGGTGCCAAAGTCACTTGGGTCTGCGACCCGATGCATGGCAATACGATCAAGTCGGCGACCGGGTACAAGACCCGTCCGTTTGACTCGGTTCTTCGCGAAGTGCGTGACTTCTTCGGCGTGCACGAGGCCGAGGGCACCATCCCCGGCGGTGTGCATTTCGAGATGACGGGTCTGGATGTAACCGAATGCACCGGTGGCGTCCGTGCCGTGACCGAAGAGGACCTTTCGGACCGCTACCATACCGCTTGCGATCCGCGTCTGAATGCAACGCAATCTCTGGAACTGGCTTTCCTGGTCGCGGAAGAGTTGACCAACCTGCGTCGCAACGGCAGCAAGCGTGCCGTCAGCTAAGAACCAAGGTGCTTAGAAATGGGAAAGGCGGGCCGGCTGGCCCGCTTTTTTTCGTTTAATCGTCCCGCGACGCGACCAATCGAAGATGCGACCCGGTTGGCTTAAATTCTGCCTGATCCTCGGCAAATTCAGGTGCGGTTTGTTGCGCTACATTGTTCGGAGCCTGAACGTCAGAGACCGCACGCACCCGGTTGTCCGGAATGGTGAACCGGCGGGGTGTTGTTCCAATCACGCCGTCACTGACCATCACGCCCAGAACGCGGCTGACATCGCCAAGATCGCTTTTCAAGGGCAGCAGGATCATCCGCGCCTGCATCTGTGTCCGTCCCAGCTTTCCCGTGGATGCAAGCCCCAGTTCAGCAATTGCGGGTTTGGCGAAAACCTGTTCCAGAATGTCAGTGATCTGGCCGCGTGCGCTGGGTTCAAAGAAAGCCGTCAGAGGCATTCCGCGTACTTCCATTCCTGCCAGATTGTTCAAATGGCTACCAGCCAGACGAAACCGGGCCAGGCCGGGCGCGATACGTTCTAAAATGAATGTGTATTCCAGAATGTTCTCGAGCCCGCGCGGATCGATCTGCGACCGCATCGGAACACTGTCGCCCGTCAGCAACGCAGTCCAGTACGCCTCGGCCTGCCGGATGGGCGAGAGGCTGCGCCCACTGTCAAAACGATCCATTGCGACGATCTTTCCAAAATTTGACCCGGAACCGTTCCCGAAAAAGGTTTTCATTTTCATCACCCTAACGCCAATCGACCGTCATTTTCTTAAAATGCCAGATATCGGGGCCATTCATGCCTGACCAGCCCCCGGTTTGGCCAGATTGACACGGGTTAAATCAATTTTGGAGGAATTCTTTAATGAATGGTTAACTTCTGGCGTGCTTTGCCAAACTCAGCAAACACTTGCCCTGCGCCTGCCGATAGCATTAGGTGCGGCAAGCAAGCTTAAACGGGTAGCCATAGAAAGGGCAGGCATGATCAGATCCATGACCGGTTTCGCCTCGGGCAAGGGGGCGTTCGGGCCGCATAGCTGGGCGTGGGAACTGCGCAGTGTGAACGGCAAAGGGCTGGACATGCGACTGCGCGTCCCCGAGTGGCTGACCGGGTTGGAGGGTGCCCTGCGCTCTCAGATGTCCAAATCCCTGAGCCGCGGAAACGTTACTTTGTCACTGCGGCTGAGCCGGGATGAAGCCGCGCCGGATCTCGTTCTGAACGAAGGGGCGATGGAGGCCGCGCTCAAAGCTCTGGCCCGCACGCAGGAACTGGCCGCGGCGTCCGGAGTGACGCTGGTGCCATCCTCGGCGGCGGATCTGATTGCCATCAAAGGGATGTTGGATGCGGGAAGTGACGTGGATGATCCTGGGCCGTTAACTGCCCAATTGACGGCTGAGTTCGCGGACCTTTTGGCGGCTTTTATCGAGATGCGCGAGTCCGAAGGGCAGGCGTTGGCAGAAATTCTTGATGGACAACTCAGCCAGGTTGCAGACCTGACAGCGAAAGCCGCAAAGTTGGCCGAACAACGCAAGGACAAGATGGCCGAGGCGCTGCGCGAGAATCTGGCGCGCGTTCTGGACAACGCTCAGGGCGCTGATCCCGACCGGGTGGCGCAGGAGCTTGCTTTGCTTGTGGTCAAAGCGGACATCACCGAAGAGATTGACCGCCTGAAAGCCCACATTGCGGCAGCGCGCGATCTGCTGACTCAGGATGCTGCGGTCGGACGCAAGCTGGATTTCCTGATGCAGGAGTTCAACCGCGAGGCCAACACGCTGTGTTCGAAAGCTCAAAGTGCCGATCTGACTTCGGCAGGGCTTGAGTTGAAGGCCGTAATAGACCAGATGCGCGAGCAAGTGCAGAACATAGAATAATGACAGGAGCGCCCGAAATGGCGGATAGACGCGGCCTTTTAATCATTCTGTCCTCGCCTTCGGGGGCCGGCAAATCCACTCTGGCGAAACGGCTGATGCAGTGGGACACAGGGTTGCAATTCTCGGTGTCGGCCACGACCCGCGCGCCGCGACCGGGCGAAGAGCATGGGCGCGATTACTTTTTTCTCAGTGAAGACGCCTTCAGACAGCAGGTTTCCGAGGGTCAGATGCTGGAACACGCCCACGTATTCGGAAACTTCTATGGCTCGCCGGCCGGGCCTGTTCGCGAGTCTATCAACAGCGGCAAGGACGTCCTTTTCGATGTCGACTGGCAGGGCGAGGTTCAGATCCGTAATTCTGATCTTGGCAAACATGCTTTGTCGATCTTTATCCTACCGCCGTCGATCCCCGAGCTGCGCCGCAGGCTGGAAGGCCGGGGACAGGATAGTGCCGAAGTGATCTCCAAGCGGATGCTCAAAAGCTGGGATGAGATCAGCCACTGGGGCTACTACGACTATGTCCTGATTAACGACGACCTGGACGCCACTGAAGATAAACTGAAAACCATCGTCAGCGCCGAGCGGATGCGCCGTATTCAGCAGCCCAAACTGCAAAACCATGTTCGAACCCTGCAAAGCGAATTTGAGGGGTTGTCATGACCATTTACGCTCTGGGCGAACACGCGCCGCAAATCCACGAGGATTCCTGGGTCGCACCGGACGCCAACCTTATTGGCAAGGTGGTGTTGGAGCAGGGTGCCTCGGTCTGGTTCGGCTGCACCATCCGCGCAGATCACGAAGAAATCCGCGTATGCGAAGGCAGCAATGTTCAGGAAAACTGCGTCATGCATATCGATGCTGGGTTCCCACTGACTATCGGCAGGAACTGCACCATCGGGCACAAGGTCATGCTGCACGGATGTACGATCGGGGAAAATACGCTGATCGGGATGGGGGCCATCGTTCTGAACGGGGCGAAGATCGGGAAGAATTGTCTTATCGGGGCAGGGGCGCTGATTACCGAGAACAAGGAAATCCCGGATAACGCTCTTGTCATGGGATCTCCTGGAAAGGTCGTGCGGCAGGTAGACGAGTCGACGGCACATCGGATCACGCTCAGCGCACTGCACTATCAGGAAAACATGCGCAAGTTCCGCGACACGATGAAGCCTGTTTCCTAGAACGACCCGGTTGCGTCACGAGATCGAGATCATGTCCGACGACCTGCTTGCCGAAATCGTCTCGGCCATTCCGATACCGGCCCTAATGGTCGACCAGAACGAGCGGATCATCGCGGCGAATGCCGATGGCAGGACATTGGTGGGTCAGAATATCGTCGGCAGGCATTTCGCGACAATTCTCAGGCAGCCGCAGGTCATTGAGGCGATGGAACAATGCTTGCGCTCCAAGGGTCCGTCAAAGACGCGCCATCTGTCGAATGATGGGGCGCAGGATACAACCTTCGAGGTCGAGTGCCGCTATGTGAACGCTGTGGGTGGGGCGGTGCTGGCTACGTTTTATGACGTCACGCATATTGAGCAGGCCAGCCAGATGCGTCGTGATTTCGTGGCGAATGTCAGCCATGAATTGCGCACCCCGCTGACGGCTTTGATGGGCTTCATCGAAACGCTGCGCGGACCCGCGCGCAATGATGTCGCGGCCCAAGACCGCTTTCTCATGATCATGACAGAGGAAGCAAACCGCATGAACAGGCTGGTAGGCGATCTTCTGTCCCTGAACCGGGTGGAAAGCGAAGAGCGTGTCCGGCCAAAGGAACAGCTTGAGCTGACGGGTTTGCTGGAGTCTACACTGAATTCTTTGCGTCCTTTGGCCGAAGATGCGGGCGTGGAACTGATGCTGAATGCGCCTCAGGACCCGATGTCCTTGATCGGGGACAGCGATCAGTTGCGTCAGGTTTTTACCAACCTGATCGAAAACGGCATCAAATACGGTGGCAGCGGAGGCAGTGTCGAAGTCAATGTCATCTCGTCCGAGCGCGACACCGCCATGCGCGGTCCTGCGGTTCGGGTCCAGATTATCGACAAAGGTCCCGGAATAGAAACAGTCCATCTTCCGCGATTGACCGAGCGGTTTTACCGTGCCGACAGCCACCGATCCCGGCAATTGGGTGGTACGGGATTGGGCCTGGCAATTGTAAAACACATTATCAATCGACACCGCGGACGCTTGCGTGTTGAAAGCAACCTGGGCAAGGGCGCAACATTTACCGTTATCCTGCCTCGCTGAACCCTCAGACGGCGTCTCCTATTGTCCGGCGGGCCGCTGGTATGTGAACACAGCATGGCAGCTTTGCGTTGCGACAGCCCGATTTCTTAGCTGCTGTCATAAAGCTGTTACACGGGTGTCACAAAAGGCTTACGCACGACTCGTAGAGGTTCGCGCAGGATCATCATGGGGATGATCGCAAAAATATTTCTCAAGGAGACTGAAATGTCCTTTGTAAAACTGTCGGCTTCTGCACTGGCCATCGCTGCCGTTTCGGCCACCACCGCTGCGGCGCGTGACAACGTTCAGGTTGCAGGTTCGTCGACTGTGCTGCCTTATGCATCGATCGTCGCAGAACTGTTTGGAGAAAACACCGATTTCCCGACGCCGGTCGTTGAATCGGGTGGTTCGTCCGCCGGTCTGAAACGTTTTTGCGAAGGTGTTGGCGAAAACACCATTGACGTTGCAAACGCATCGCGCGCGATCCGCGAAAAAGAAGTCAAAGCCTGTGCCGAAAATGGCGTGACCGACATCATGGAAGTCCGCATTGGCTATGACGGGATCGTTTTTGCAAGCCAGCAGTCGGGTCCTGAGTTCACCGCGTTCCAACCAGCAGACATCTACAACGCCATCGGCGCGAAAGTCATGAAAGATGGCGCACTGGCAGATAACAGCTACAACAGCTGGGCTGAATTCAACGGTGAACTGCCGGACGTTGAAATCGCGATGTTCATCCCCGGTACCAAGCACGGCACCCGCGAAGTCTTTGAAGACAAAGTTCTGCTTGCCGGTTGCGAATCTACTGGCGCAATGGAAGCCATGATTGCTGGTGGCATGAGCGAAGATGACGCGGAAGACGCATGCCTGGACGTACGCACGGACGGTAAGTCGGTCGACATCGACGGTGACTACACCGAGACCCTGGCTCGTATCGACACCAACAAGAACGGCATCGGCGTATTCGGTCTGGCGTTTTACGAGAACAACACCGACAAGCTGAAAGTCGCCACGATGGGCGGTGTCGCTCCTTCGACCGAGACCATTGCATCGGGTGAATACCCTGTGTCGCGCCCGCTGTTCTTCTACGTCAAGAAAGCCCACATCGGAGTGATCCCCGGCCTGAAGGAATACGCTCAGTTCTTCACTGCTGACGAAATCGCCGGTGGTTCGGGCCCGCTGGCCAACTATGGTCTGGTTGCCGATCCCGAACTGAAGGAAACTCAGGACGAAATCGCCAACGAAGTAACCTTGGGTTCGGGCAGCTGATCCCGGCTTTGTTCGGATTGCAGGGGGCGGCATTTGGTGCCGCTCCCATGCTTGTTTCCGGAATTCTCAAACGAGACCATTTGGGGGTGTCATGCCAGTACTTTGGCTCATTCTGATTGTCATCGCGATCTCGGCGGTCGGATTTGTGTCGGGGCGGTCGCGCGCGATGCAAAGCGCTGGTGGCGAAATACGTAACCTGCACTCGCTGCCAAATTTCTACGGAGCGAATGTTGCTCTGAAAGCCGCAATACCCGCCTTTGGTCTGTTGGTTTTGTGGCTGCTGGCACAGCCGCTATTTGTGAATTCTCAGGTTTCCGGCATGATCCCGGATACCGCCATCAAGGATGGGTCTTCGCGCAGTCTCGTCATGGCCGAGGTACGGCGCACCGCCGCCGGTCTGGATGCCGCCGTGGCGCAGGGGCAAATGACCGAACAGGTCGCGCGCAACGCGAATGCCGATATTGCGGAAATAACGCAAGGTCTGAAGGACGCCGGGCAGGTTGTCACATCAGAGATTACTCAGCCAATTCTGAACGCTGCGCAAAGTTATCGGAGCATGAATGCCAAGGGTCACTGGGTAATGTCCATTGTCCTGGTTTTACTTGCACTGGCTGGGGCTGTCGTAAGTTGGCGGCAAACCCGTTCCGATTACCGCGCCCGCAATGTCGTTGAGAAAGGTGTCAGTGTACTTCTCCTTGCAGCGGCATCAATCGCCGTTCTCACCACTGTCGGGATCGTTCTGTCGCTGGTCTTTAATACGTGGGAGTTCTTCAAGCTTTATCCTGCGTCCGAATTCTTTTTTGGCCTGACCTGGTCGCCAAGCTTTTCAGGTCGCGGCGGTTCTTCTGCGCTTGGCATTTTGCCGTTGCTCTGGGGTACGTTCTACATTTCGCTTGTCGCGCTTTTGGTGGCTGTTCCGATCGGCTTGTTCGCTGCGATCTACCTCAGTGAGTACGCGTCGCCGCGAGTGCGTGCCGTTGCCAAGCCACTGCTGGAGATTCTGGCCGGTATTCCGACCATCGTGTACGGCCTGTTTGCCCTGCTGACTGTCGGGCCACTGTTGCTGAGCGTATTTGGCGACGATGGTCTGGGCTGGATGAAAGCAGGTACGGCCGTGATGACAGCCGGTCTTGTCATGGGCGTCATGCTCATCCCGTTTGTGTCATCGCTGTCGGACGACATCATCAATGCCGTGCCCCAAGCCATGCGGGACGGTTCTTATGGCCTGGGCGCGACTCAGTCCGAGACGATCCGCCAGGTTGTCCTGCCTGCGGCTTTGCCGGGGATCGTCGGCGCGATCCTTCTGGCGGCATCGCGCGCGATTGGTGAAACCATGATCGTGGTGCTTGGGGCAGGGGCTGCGGCGCGGCTCAGCCTCAACCCGTTCGAAGCCATGACAACAGTCACTGCAAAAATCGTCAGCCAGCTGACGGGTGACGCTGACTTCGCATCGCCCGAGGCGCTGGTCGCTTTCGCGCTTGGCATGACCCTTTTCATCCTCACGCTGGGCCTCAATGTCTTTGCCCTCTACATCGTGCGTAAGTATCGGGAGCAGTACGAATGACCGACGCAAGCATGCAGAACGCTGAACCGGGTCGTCACTCCGTCTCGCTAATGGCCACAGACGAGCATACCCGCAAACGGGCCAGAGCTGAAAAGCGCTTTCGCGCCTATGGAATCGTAGCAATCGCAACAGGGCTTTTCTTCCTGGTGGTGCTGTTCACATCGATCCTCAAAGAGGGAATTCCCGCATTTACCCGCACTGTGGTGAGTGTGGATTTCACGTTGACCGAACAACAACGTGAAGAATCCGAAGGCGTATTGTTAAAAACAAAAGCATACTCGGACCTGTTTATCACGGCACTCAAAAGCAAGCTGGATGAACGTGGGTTGAACACCGAAGTGGATGAGGTGGCTATCGAACGTCTTCTCGGTAAGGTCGGTGGAACAATCCGAACGTTCTACACTCAAAACCCGGACAAAATTGGTGAACAGATAGAGTTCGATTTGGCGGCCTCCAGCCGGGTGGACGGGTATTTTAAAGGCCGTGTGTCTCGTGATACCATTCAGGACAGCCGCTTCCTGCAGAAGAGTGACCTCGAACTCGTGGATGCTCTGGAAGAAGCCGGCATCATCAAGCAGGCTTTCAACTGGCCCTTCATCACCGGTGCTGACTCTGGTGTGGACAATCCGGGCGGGGCAGGAATAGGTGCCTCGGTGATTGGATCGTTCTTCATGATGTTGGTGGTATTGGGGCTGTCATTGCCAATTGGTGTGGCTGCATCGATCTACCTCGAAGAATTTGCGCCGCGGAACAGGTTCACCGACCTGATTGAAGTCAACATCTCAAACCTTGCCGCCGTGCCGTCCATAGTGTTCGGTATTCTGGGTCTGGCAGTGTTCATCCAGTTCATGCACCTGCCGCAATCGGCCCCGCTGGTTGGTGGTCTTGTCCTAACGCTGATGACGTTGCCAACGATCATCATCTCGACCCGTGCGTCGCTGAAGGCGGTTCCGCCTTCGATACGCGATGCCGCGCTGGGGGTAGGGGCCTCAAAAATGCAGGCGGTGTTCCACCATGTATTGCCGCTGGCTGCGCCGGGTATTCTGACAGGTACAATCATCGGTCTGGCACAGGCTCTCGGAGAAACGGCGCCGCTGCTGTTGATCGGGATGGTTGGCTTTGTTGCGCGCGGATATCCGGATGGTTTCCTGGCTGGCTTTACCGAACCGAACTCGGCCATGCCGGCCCAAATTTACACCTGGGCTGCACGTGCTGACGCCGGGTTCTATGAAAAGGCATGGGGCGGGATTATCATCCTACTGATGTTCCTGCTGACAATGAATATCATCGCAATCATCCTGCGCCGCCGTTTTGAACGCCGCTGGTAATGAAGGGCACGACAATGAACGACATGTCGCGAGTGGAGAAACAAGTGGACACCAAGGATATCAAGCTGGACTGCCGTGACTGCCAAGTTTACTACGGTGACACTCACGCCATCAAAGATGTGAGTGTCGATATCGAGGACAAGACCGTTACCGCGTTTATTGGGCCGTCCGGCTGCGGTAAGTCTACGTTTCTACGTTGTCTGAACCGGATGAACGACACCATCGATATCGCACGCGTCGAAGGGTCATTCAAACTGGATGGTGAAGACATCTATGACAAGCGTGTCGACCCGGTCCAGCTGCGCGCCAAGGTGGGCATGGTGTTCCAGAAGCCGAATCCGTTCCCAAAGTCCATTTATGACAATGTTGCCTATGGCCCACGCATCCACGGCCTTGCCAAGAACAAGGCCGAACTGGATGAAATCGTTGAGAAGTCCCTGCGGCGCGGCGCAATCTGGGATGAGGTCAAGGACCGTCTGGATGCGCCCGGAACCGGGCTTTCCGGCGGTCAGCAGCAGCGTCTGTGCATCGCTCGTGCCGTGGCGACCGAGCCTGAAGTTCTGTTGATGGACGAGCCATGCTCGGCGTTGGACCCCATCGCAACAGCTCAGGTGGAAGAACTGATTGATGAACTGCGCTCGCGTTATTCGGTGGTGATCGTGACCCACTCGATGCAGCAGGCCGCGCGTGTCAGCCAGAAAACAGCGTTTTTCTATTTGGGCAATCTGGTTGAATTCGGTGAGACCGGTCAGATCTTTACCAACCCCGAAGATCCCCGCACCGAAAGCTACATCACCGGCCGTATTGGCTGAAGACAGGTATTTTCTGATGACCGAACAACATATTGCATCCGCTTTTGACCGCGATCTCGAAGCAATTCAGGCCCATATCATGAAAATGGGTGGTCTGGTCGAAGCCGCTATCGTGAACTCGGCGCGGTCTCTCGAGACACGAGACGAAGAACTGGCGCAGGAAGTCCGTCAGGGCGACAAAGCCATCGACGCGCTGGAAGATCTGATTAACGAAGAAACGGCGCGGCTGATCGCATTGCGCGCGCCGACCGCAGGCGACTTGAGGCTGGTACTCTCGGTACTGAAGGTTTCGGCCAACCTGGAACGTATCGGCGACTATTCCAAGAACATCGCCAAGCGTACAACCGTTCTGGTGAACGCAGGTGAGATCAACGGCAGTGCCGCCGCCCTGCGCCGCATGGCGCGTGAGGTTGAGCGTATGTTGCGGGACGCGCTGGACGCTTATATTCAGCGCGACGCCGAATTGGCCGCAGATGTCATCGAACGCGACGAGGAAGTGGACCAGATGTATAACGGTCTTTTCCGTGAATTCCTGACCTTCATGGCCGAGGATCCGAGGAACATTTCGTCCTGCATGCACCTGCATTTCATCGCCAAGAACATCGAACGCATGGGCGACCATGTTACGGCCATCGCCGAGCAGGTTGTCTACCTTGTCACAGGTGAACGCCCGACTGAGGCGCGGCCGAAAGCTGATATTACCTCGCAATCCGTCTAGGAGAACTGAAGAATGTCCGCCGATCAGCCAACAGTTCTTGTTGTCGAGGATGAACTGGCCCAGCGCGAAGTGCTGGGCTACAACCTCGAAGCTGAAGGGTTCCGAGTGTTCAAGGCCGCCAGCGGCGACGAAGCCATGCTGTTGGTTGATGAGGAGTACCCGGACATCATCGTACTGGACTGGATGATGCCGAACCTGAGCGGTATCGAAGTCTGCCGCCGCCTGAAATCCCGTACGGATACGCGATCTATCCCAATCATCATGCTATCGGCCCGTACCGAAGAGGTCGATAAGGTGCGTGGGCTGGAAACCGGTGCGGATGACTATGTGGTCAAACCGTATTCGGTCGTCGAGCTTATGGCACGTGTGCGTACCCAATTGCGCCGGGTACGGCCCGCTACGGTCGGGCTGCGACTTGAATATGATGATATCGTGTTGGATTCTGAGACGCACAAAGTCAGCCGCGACAGCAAACCCCTGAAACTGGGTCCGACCGAGTTCCGGCTGCTCAGCACTTTCATGGAGAAACCTGGTCGTGTCTGGAGCCGTGAACAATTGCTCGACCGGGTGTGGGGGCGCGATATTTATGTCGATACACGCACCGTCGATGTCCACATCGGCCGTCTGCGCAAGGCATTGACCCAATATGGCGGAGATGACCCGGTGCGTACGGTCCGGGGGGCTGGCTACGCATTAGGGTAATTCGATGCGGGGCAGGGGGAGTGGCATAATGCTATGAGTAATGCTCATAGGCAGATGCAAAACTCTTGCTGTTTTTTGTCGGTGGGTCGGGGTAGTTTGCGTCAAAGTTGATTGAGCGGAGAAGCAATATGAACGCCCCTGACACCAAGCCTGCATTACGCGCTAAAGATGCACCTGACATGGGCAATTTCGCATGGGATGACCCGTTTCGACTGTCGGATCAGCTGAACGAAGACGAACGCATGATCGCCGCCAGCGCGAACGCATACGCGCAGGAAAATCTTCAGCCACGAGTGACGGACGCGTTTCAAAACGAAGAAACCGACCCCGAAATCTTTCGCGAGATGGGTGAAATGGGCCTGCTGGGTACCACGATTCCCGAAGAGTACGGCGGCTTGGGGGCAGGGTATGTATCCTACGGGCTGGTCGCGCGTGAGGTTGAGCGTGTCGACTCGGGCTATCGATCCATGATGTCCGTTCAAAGCTCTTTGGTCATGTACCCGATTTACGCATATGGCACCGAGGAGCAGCGGCGGAAATACCTGCCCAAACTGGCCAGCGGCGAATGGATTGGATGTTTCGGCCTGACCGAAGCCGATGCCGGCTCTGATCCGGCAGGCATGAAAACGCGGGCGGAGAAGATTGAAGGTGGTTATCGTCTGACCGGCAGCAAAATGTGGATTTCGAATTCGCCGATTGCGGATGTCTTTGTGGTCTGGGCCAAATCGGATGCGCATGACGGTAAAATCCGCGGCTTTGTCCTTGAAAAAGGTCTTAAGGGGCTGAGCGCGCCAAAAATCCAGAACAAATTGAGCCTGCGTGCGTCGATCACCGGGGAAATCGTTCTGGATGGTGTTGAAGTTGGCGAGGATGCGTTGCTGCCGCATGTTCAGGGTCTGAAAGGTCCGTTTGGTTGCCTGAACCGGGCGCGTTATGGCATCAGCTGGGGCGTTATGGGCGCGGCCGAATGCTGCTGGCACGCTGCGCGCCAATACGGTTTGGATCGCAAACAGTTCAACCGTCCGTTGGCGCAGACACAATTGTTCCAACGCAAACTGGCAGATATGCAGACCGAAATTGCGTTGGCGCTTCAGGCAAGCCTGCGCGTTGGACGTCTGATGGATCAGGCCGAAGCTGCGCCCGAGATGATCTCGATCGTCAAGCGTAACAACTGCGGCAAGGCATTGGATATCGCGCGCATGGCGCGGGACATGCATGGCGGCAACGGAATCTCGCTTGAGTTCCAGGTTATTCGTCACATGGTCAACCTTGAGACCGTGAACACGTATGAAGGCACGCACGACGTGCATGCTCTGATCCTGGGGCGGGCTCAAACCGGTTTGCAGGCCTTCTATTAAAGTAATTCGAAGTTCGTGTAATCGGTATTATGGTAAAATATCGATTACACGAAAGTACAACTTTTCTAAATAAATCAATGCGTAAAAGGATCTTCTTAAATGAAGAATCGAAGACCTGATTGTGTTGAGCGGGAAACTGTACTTGCTATCAATACTGCACGAGGTGTTGGTAAAGGCTGGCCCGTGGTGAGCGAGCTGTTTTCAGGCCATTGGTGGTAACGCGCTAGGCTTCAATTGAGTCTCATAAAACTTTTAAAACAACAGTTTAGAGATGTTTCTTCTTGTCACTTTCTGGCTTTTCGCATCAGACCTTCTTGAGCGACGGATGCAACCAGAGTGCCATCTTCAGCGTAAATCGATCCTCGATTAAAGTTCCGCCCATGCCCGCTCCACGGGGAATCCATCGAGTAAAGATGCCAGTTTTCAAAATGAACCGGGGCATGGAACCATAAAGCGTGGTCAAGGCTTGCACCATTTACTTCTCCGGAAAACCAGCTCAACCCATGTGGCCGCGTTCCCGAGCTCATCAGGTGCATGTCAGAGGCGTAAGCCAGAACAAGGTGTTGAGTTACAGGATCCGCACTGACAGCGGCCCGCATGCGAAACCACGTCTGATTACGGTCGTCGGATATTTCCGGAGTGAACGGATTCAGGTGGTTGACCTCACGAACTTCGATGGGACGCTCGCGCATCAACTCTCCACGCAATTTTTCAGGAACCTGATCGAGGTATCTCTGCCGCAATTCTGTTCGCGACGGATAATGCTCGGGCGCTTCGACCTGCGGCATTGCATGGTGGTGATCCCAGCCTTCGTCCTCAACGTGAAACGATGCCGACATGTTTAGAATTTGCTTGCCATGTTGAATCGCAACGACACGCCGGGTTGTCAAAGAGCCTCCATCTCGAGCTCTATCAACTTGATAAATAACGGGAATAGATGGATCTCCGGCTCGAATGAAATAGGCGTGAAGTGAGTGGCACATACGGTCTTCCACAGTTCGATAGGCTGCGGCCAGCGCTTGTGCGATGACTTGCCCACCAAATATCCGCGTAGGCGTTTCGCCGCCGGATCCGGTACCCCGAAACAGGTCGACTTCCAGTCTTTCGATGTCCAAAAGCTCCAGAAGAATACGTTCTGCTTCGGTCATGTCCGGGTCTCCATTCGAAATTCAATGCCTGGGTATCAGCGCTCAGATGGTCATTCAATTATTGCCCCTAGGATAAGCGCCTTTAACTCAGCACGCGACGGGTAAGAACTTGATGGGGACAGCTGTGTAAAGAAAATGGCAGTCAGATCGTTGAGCCGGTCGATCCAGAAAAAAGTCGACGCCATGCCGCCCCAACTGAAATCTCCCATTGAACCCGGAACGCGGGTTCTGCCCGGGTTGGTGACGACCGCGCCGCCTATCCCGAAACCTGTTCCTTCCATGGGCTGCTCTGCAAAACTCTGTGGTCCCATTGATGCAATGTCACCCGGTAAGTGGTTGCGCATCATGAAATCTACAGTCTTGGGGCCAAGCAAGCGGTGCCCGTCACCCTGCCCGCGGTTACGCAGCATTTCGGCAAAGCGTGAATAGTCTTCGATCGTACCGACCAGACCACCTCCGCCCGAGAACGTGGTGGCGGCTTCAAAGGGCGACGCGCCTGCCTGATCCACAAGTCGCAGGGTGTTGCCACCGGTTTCGGCCGAATTCAGATCCATCGCGTCCCCGGCCAACGGAGTGTAAAGCGACGCAAATCGATCCCCTGCCCCCGATGGTACCGAAAAACCGGTTTCCTGCATTCCAAGAGGTTCAAAGATTTCCCGCGCAAAGAACTGGTCCAAAGGCTGGCCCGTCACCACTTCGATGACGCGGCCAATGACGTCTATGCCTACGGAATACTCCCACCTGGTTCCGGGTTGAAACGCCAACGGGAGATTTGCAAGAGCAGCGACGCGATCCGCCAGAAGGCCTTGATCGGGTGCGAATATGAGGTCTTGTTCGTCCATCGCCTCAGGAAGAACCCCTGGATTGAACGGGTAACTGAGCCCACTTGTATGTGTCAGCAAATGGTGCAGGGTCGGCGTTGGCGCACTTTCTGTCTGATCCAAACTTTCGGCACCCGGAATCAAGGCCTGCATGTTCTGAAAGTCGGGAATGAAATCAGAAAGCGCCGCGTCCAAATGAATCAATCCACGCTCGACTAACATCATCAGCGCCACTGATGTCACGGGCTTTGTCATCGAATAGATGCGAGCGATTGTGTCCCTTTGGAATGGCAAACCCATTTCAACGTTTCGTAACCCGCATGAGTGGAAAAATACCTCCGTTCCGCAGTGTTTCAGCAGCAGCGAACTGCCAGCATATTTCCGCTGGTCCACATATCGCTGCATCCAGTCTGGGATACGGTTTAACCGCTTCGGGTCGAACTTTATCATGGGTGGTCGGGCCTCTGGTTCACTTGGGGAGTTTGCGGACTTACGCACTGAATTGACAGGGAAATCGACTCTAGGCCATTTCTGTTGAATGTCGACGGTACGTGTTGGCCTGCCAGCCTGTTACACTGATGTTTCAACAGATTCGCTGAGTACGGGTGGGTTCAATATCTTGGCCACATTCCGGAGGAGAAACATGGCGCAACATATCGATTTTGTGTACGATTTCTGCAGTCCCAACGCCTACCTCGCACACAAGGTATTGCCAGATCTGGCGGCAAAGCACAGTGCCCGTTTGAACTATGTACCTGTATTGCTGACAACCATTTTCAAAGCGACCAACAATCAAAGCCCTTTTCAGGCGTTTTCCGAGAACCGTCAGAAAACCGCCTATCTCACTTACGACCTGCATCGATTTGCACGTTCGCGCGGGTTGAGCTTTCATATGAGCCCGCACTTTCCAATAAATACAAAATTTGCCATGCGTGGCGCGATTTTCGCGTCCGGGAAGCCTTGGGAATCCAAATACGTAGATGCAATTTTTGATGCGATCTGGGTGCACGGTCAAAAAGCTGATGAACTTGGAGTTCTGTCTGAAATATTACACGACAACGAACTGCCGGTCCGAAAAATACGGGAAGCCATGACAAATGCTGACGTAAAGCAGAGTCTGAAGGAAAAGACCAAGGCTGCCGTAAAAAATGGCGTTTTTGGCGTGCCCAGCATGTTTGCCGGGTCCGAGATGTTTTTTGGCAAAAACAGTCTTAGTAACCTTGAACTGGAATTGTCGCGTTCTTCTTAATAGTCAGTTTCTTCAGCGCCGCGATTTCGTATTACGCAAATATCGGGATGGCCCGGTTCAGCTATGGAACGCCCTGGCAGGAACTAAGGGACCAAGTCGCAATCCGGCCTGATGAGCACTGCTGGCTCTGGGCGCTGCAGGAGGAACTGGATCGGCCGTCGTCGAGATCGGCAAGGCCATGGGCGCGCGCGTGATCGCTGCGGTATCGTCACAAGCCAAGGCGGAATTCTGCCGAAGCATCGGCGTGGAGGAAACGATCAAAAAACCATGGGGGTTGGACAAGGCTTTGCAAAAGGTATTTTCGCGTGAAATCAAAGTTCTGGAAGGTCCAAGTGGCGCTCTGATGCTATTGTAGACGACTATACCGTGCCCGCGCTGCACAGCATTGCCCGGAATGGCCGCTACCCTGTTGTTTGGCTTCATCGCGGCATCCTCAATATCCCGTTCAATCTGACATTGCTTAAAGGGTGCCGGATCATGGGGTTCTTAGCTGTTTCGAGTCCCGGGGAACTGCGGAAAATGTCAATGAATTGCTCAGGTTATTTTCCGATAATCAGATCAAACCACATATCGGCCAAAGGTACCCCCTAGTCGGCGCAGCTGAAGTGCTGACGCACCTGTCCGAAAGCTCGACACTTGGGAAAATAGTGGTGACGACCAACTGAGACCCAAGCCGATATTTTGTCGCATTCCCGTAAAAAGTGTTCCCGGTGGACATCCACACCAAATCGCGTTTAAGAACTTGTTATGGGAACAGTGAAATAATGCGTAAAGCTCTGATTTTGAACGGACCGAACCTCAACCTGCTGGGCACTCGCCAGCCTGAGGTTTACGGCAGCACAACACTGAAGATGGTCGAGGATTTGTGCCTGACCCATGGAAGATCCATTGGGTTTGAGGTTTCGTGTTTTCAATCCAACCACGAAGGTGAGCTCATCGATGCCATCCATACAGCCAAAGGCGCGCAGGACGGGATCGTTCTGAATGCCGGCGCCTATACGCATACCTCCATCGCCCTGATGGATGCGATAGCATCGGTCGGGCTTCCGGTCATTGAAGTCCACCTGTCAAATATCCATGCGCGCGAAGAATTCCGGCGCACATCCTATATCTCTAAGGTCGCTGTTGGGATGATCTGCGGGTTTGGTGCTCAGGGATATGTGCTTGCACTGGATGCCCTGGCGGCACATCTGAATGGTGGAGGGCCTGCATGAAGCTGGCCGAATACCTACATTTCCTGAGCTATACAAAGACATTGGAAGAGCTTTGGGATGCCCATTGCCGCCAGATGGCGGAGTATGGGTTCGACCGTCTGCTCTACGGGCATACCAAATATCGCACGGAAACATCTCTGGGTGACCCAGAGGATTTTGTGATTCTGACCAATCATGAAAAACCCTATCTGGATGGTTTCCTGCGCGACGGTTTGTATTTCCACGCGCCGATGTTGAAGTGGGCTTTGCACAATGAGGGTGCGGCGAGCTGGAACATCGCCCAGGAGACGGTCACCGACGGCACCATGACAGCGCAGGAGCGTGCGGTCCTAGAGTTCAATAAATCACAGGGCGTTGTCGCAGGTTACACGGTCAGCTTTACGTCAGTGTCCATGCGGTCGAAAGGTGCGATTTCTCTGTCTGCTGGTGGTGCAACCAGTCAGGACGAGGTAGATTCCCTTTGGGAAGAACATGGCGACGACATCCTGCTGATGAACAATGTCGCGCATCTTAAGATCCTTACCCTGCCCTACCACGCGCCAAACCGCGCTTTGACCAAGCGGCAGCGTGAGGCGTTGCAATGGGTCGGAGACGGAAAGACAACTCAGGATATTGCGCTGTTGATGGGGCTTACGGCAGCAACTGTCGAAAAGCACCTGAGACTTGCACGTGAGGCCCTGTCGGTTGAGACGACCGCGCAGGCTGTCTTGAAGGCTGCTCTCCAGAATCAGATGTTCATAATGGAGGCATAGCGCCTGAATGACTGACGCTAAAATGCGTCAATTTACGCTAGGTAAGGAAAACATGACTTTCCGAATCTGGGACCTTAGTTGCAAAGTGATATTGTTCCGTGAGTGGTGGCTTTAGCCAGGGAACATTTGGTCGGACCTTTGTAATACCAAAGCTCTCCGGTCGCTCTGACACAGGGGCGTCTATTCGTCCACGTACCTTTGTCGGAAATTTTGGGGGGCCTCGACCATCCCCATCATGCGGGGCCCCTCAATTCAATTTTTATCAGTTTGTCGACGGGCGCTCTGGCGCTCTTTTTTGTGTCTGAACAAAAAAAAGACCGGCTTCGCGTCGCGAAACCGGTCTTTGCAGGATGTCAGGCCCCTATTGGGCCGGAACTTATCTTGTTTAGCCTTGAGCGGCCTTGGCAACTTCGGCTGCGAAATCTTCTTTTTCGACAACGATGCCTTCGCCAACTTCCAGACGGATGAAACCAGTGATAGTCGCACCAGCTTCTTTGGCCGCAGCTTCAATGGTCAGGTCAGGGTTCACGACGAACTGCTGGTTCAGCAGAGTCGCTTCCGCAACGAATTTCTTCATGCGGCCTTCGATCATCTTTTCGATCACCTGCTCCGGCTTGCCGGATTCGCGGGCGATGTCCATCTGAACCTGCTTTTCCTTCTCGACAATCGCCGGGTCCATGTCCGCTTCGGACAGGGCCGCCGGGTTCACGGCGGCGATGTGCATCGCAACCTGTTTGCCGATGGCTTCGTCACCGCCCGACAAAGCAACCAGAACGCCGATCTTACCCATGCCGTTGGTGGCTGCATTGTGGACATAAGACACAACGGTATCGCCTGACAGCTTGGACATGCGGCGAACCGACATGTTTTCACCGATGGTGGCGATCTTGTCGGTCAGGGTGTCAGCAACTGACTTGCCGCCCAGGTCAGCGGCCAGCAGAGCTTCGACGTTATCGACGCCCTCTGCGGCATATGCGATCTTGCCAACCATTTCCTGGAACTCAGCGTTTTTCGCGACAAAGTCAGTTTCCGAGTTCACTTCGACAGCTACACCGTTGCCACCGGCAACGTGGACTGCAACCAGACCTTCTGCTGCGGTACGGCCGGATTTCTTGGCCGCTTTGGCCAGACCTTTGGTGCGCAGCCAGTCAACGGCTTCGTCCATGTTGCCGCCGGTTTCGGTCAGCGCTTTTTTTGCGTCCATCATGCCTGCGCCGGTCGAGTCGCGCAGTTCTTTAACCATTGCTGCTGTGATTGCCATCTTTTGGCTCTCCTCAATTCAAACGGAATTGGGGCAGGTCTACCCTGCCCCATATGTCATTTAGGTAACGGGCAGCTTACGCTTCGGCTTTGACTTCCGGCGCTGCTTCTTCTGCAGCGGGCGCTTCTTCCGCAACAGCTTCTTCAACCGGTGCTTCTTCGAACGCGCCCAGGTCAACGCCTGCTGCACCCATCTGAGCGGTCATGCCGTCCAGAGCGGCACGTGCGGCCAGATCGCAGTACAGTGCGATTGCACGGGCTGCGTCGTCGTTGCCGGGGATGATGTAGTCTACGCCGTCAGGCGAGCAGTTGGTATCGACAACGGCCACAACCGGGATGCCCAGTTTGTTGGCCTCGGCGATAGCCAGTGCTTCTTTCTTGACGTCGATAACGAACAGCAGGTCAGGAACGCCGCCCATCTCGCGGATACCACCCAGCGAAGCCTGCAGCTTGGCCTGGTCACGCTCCATGCCCAGACGCTCTTTCTTGGTCAGGCCTTCAGCGCCAGATTCCATCGCTTCGTCGATCTGGTTCAGACGGTTGATCGACTGGGAAACGGTTTTCCAGTTGGTCAGGGTGCCGCCCAGCCAGCGGTGGTTCATGTAGTACTGCGCCGACTTTTCAGCGGCGTCTGCGATCGGCTGAGCAGCCTGACGCTTGGTACCAACGAACAGAACGCGGCCACCTTTTGCAACCGTGTCACGAACGGCCTGCAGAGCCTGATCCAGCATCGGAACGGTCTGGGTCAGGTCCATGATGTGGATGCCATTGCGCGAGCCGTAGATGAACGGGCCCATGCGGGGATTCCAACGCTGTGTCTGGTGACCAAAGTGAACGCCAGCTTCCAGCAGCTGACGCATGGTGAACTCGGGAAGAGCCATGCTATTTTCCTTTTCCGGTTTACGCCTGGGCGGGGGTGAAAGAAGCGGATGCTCCAACCGGCGGTCTTGATGAGGATGTCTCCCTCAAAAAGGCCAAACCCCGCCTGCGGGTTTGAATGGCGCGCGTATACGGCAGGTTTGAATGCGGCGCAAGGGTCTTTCGACCTTATTTTTCAAGCCGCGCGAGCGAATGCGCGTGGCGCACAGCCTGCTCGCAGTGAAGGGCCAGTTCCTTGCGGTCGGCGAAGTCGCTGACCTTGGACGGCGCGTGATAAATCAATTCGACCGAACCTTGCCCGCGCGCACCAAGCGTTTTCAGCAAATGCGGGCCAAACTCCATATCGCCCCACCAGCCATAGAATCTGTCGGGTTGCCCTTTTGGCGCGTGGAAAATGACCGATACAGGTTGCACATACATAAAGTCGCGCAGTTCTTCGGTGAAAAACGCGGCGAAAAGCGTTGTTTTAAATGGCAAAACGCGCAGGTTATCCGTCGAAGTCCCTTCCGGAAAAAACAGCAATTTATGCCCGGCTGAGAGGCGCTCTTCGAACAGCTTCGTCTGTTCGCGGGCTTTCTTTCGATCCCTCTCGATGAACACGGTGCCGGTTGAGCGGGCCAGCCAACCTATGGCGGGCCATTTTGCCACTTCGGCCTTCGAAACGAAATAAACCCTTTTACGGGCGTTCAACGCGAAAATATCCAGCCAGGAGGAATGGTTCGCCACCACAGCCCCGTGCTGTTTCATCAATTCTCCGGAAGTGCGAAACCCGATGCCCAGAATGCGAAAGGCATTCCGGCAAACAAACTGGCTGATGAATGGTGTGATCGGCCGACGCACGCCAAATAGCGGCCGTTCGATCAATCGCACTGTCAGAAGGATGATCAGACCGCCAAAAACCAGAACGGCCAACGGGAGGCCGCGCAAAAGGACGAGGACCCAGCCGAGAAAACCCAATTCAATCGGGTCGGGTGCATCTTCACTGTGCCAGGAGGAATCGCTCACCAGTTCAGGCTCCGCCATAGATGCGCCGCTGGCGGTCGTTCATGCGGGCTGTGTCAAGGATCAGGCACACATCGGTAGTATTGAAGGCGTGGTCGATAAACGCACCTTCGCCCACGAACCCCCCAAGCCGCAGATACGCTTTGATCAGCGCGGGCACCTGCACCATCGCTGCGCGGCGATCTAACATTTCAGGTGCGACCAGATCCATCGATTCAAACACCTTCGGCTGGGCGCGCACCCGCAGGTCCGGTGGCGCAAGGTGGTTGTGGTGCAGCATCGACAGAGGTTGCGCCAGTGCCCGTACATCCGTGCCGTGGAAACTGGCCACTCCGAACAGCACTTCGATCTCGCGCTCGGTGACGTAAGCTGCCAAACCATTCCACAGGTGATACATGGCGGTCCCGCCCCGGTAGTCGGGATGCAGGCAAGAACGGCCAAGTTCCAGCAGCTTGCGACCGCTTTGCTTGAGCACGGTCAGATCGTACTCATCTTCAGAATAAAACTGGCCCAGTTCCGCTGCACGTTCGCCCGGTAACAGCCTGTAAACACCAACAACTTCACCTGTCAGGTCATCAATCGCCAGCATATGGTCAAAGTATTTGTCGAACTTGTCCAGTTCCAGCCCGGCCTCGTGATCGACCATCTCTCCGCCACCGCCCAGCTCGCGGACGAACACGTCATACCGCAGCCGTTGGGCGGCACGCAGTTCCGCTTCGGTCTCGGCAAGTTTGACGGTAAAGGAAGGGCCTGCATCCGGCATCGGTGGTTCCGTTCTTGTTTGCGCGCTGATACCGCAGTTCCCGGGGGGATGGCAACAAGGGCAGATGTGCGGCGACGTTAACCTTTCCTAAACCAGTTTCACGGATCAAAGACCGGCACCAGGGCGATGCGTGTTCCGTCAATCACCACTTTCCCCTGCTCGCGAAAGTTGACGGTGATCTTGCCCCCGATGTTGGACTGAACCTGTCCAACGCCCCATTCCGGGAAATCGGGGTGGCGGACATACATGCCCGGTGCAAGAATAGCATTGAGGTCTGTCATTCAGGGGCTCCGGTCCGACGGCAGATCAGCAGGAGGTACGCATGAGCAACACAAACGTCAACCTGGCCGAGCTGATCGGCTCGCGGATCTGTCACGATCTGATCAGCCCGATCGGCGCGATCACCAATGGTCTGGAACTGCTCGAAATGGTTGGCTCGGTTCAGGGACCTGAGATGGACTTAATCTCGGGCAGTGTCGGCAGTGCCGGTGCCAGAATCCGGTTCTTCCGTGTTGCCTTCGGCTCGGCCAGTGATCAGCCACTCGGGCGGGCTGAAGTGGCGGAATTGCTGAAGGATGTCGAGCGCGCTGGCCGTGTGCGCATCAATTGGCATCTGACCGAAGCGGTGCCGCGTAATCAGGTAAAGCTGGCTTTTCTGGCGATGATGTGTTGCGAAGGCGCGATGCCGTTTGGTGGCGAGGTAACCATCGAGAATCTCGGTGACAGCTGGATGGTCAAAGGCACAGCTGACAAGCTGAATTTGGACAACGATCTGTGGAAAAACCTGCCGACGGGCCGGTTCGCCAACGCCGTGAAGCCTGCGCAGGTTCAGTTTGCATTGCTGCCCGACACGGCCGCGTCGATGGGACGGCGGGTCGCTGTGGAAACCACCTCAACCCGCGTAGCGATCCGGTTCTAGGATCGGGTCGTTCCGTTTCCACGCACGAGGTATTTGAAGCTGGTCAGCTGTGCTGCGCCCACCGGGCCGCGCGCGTGCATCTTGCCGGTCGCGATACCGATCTCAGCGCCCATGCCAAACTCACCACCATCAGCAAACTGAGTCGAGGCATTGTGCATCAGGATCGCACTGTCGAGCCGTTCAAAGAACCGGTCGGCGGCTTCCGCATCCTCGGTCATGATGCAGTCGGTGTGGTTTGAGCCATATTGGCGGATATGGGCAATGGCCGCGTCGATGTCCGCAACCGGTTTGGCGGCGATGACGCTGTCGAGGAACTCCTTGCCCCAGTCGTCTTGCGTGGCAGTGACGGTGCCATCATTTGCCAGCGAACCTTCGGCATGAACCTCAACACCTGCGGCTTGCAGAGCGGCGATGACATCCCGACCCAGCGTGTCAGCCACATCCTGATGGACCAGAAGGCACTCCGCCGCCCCGCAAATCCCGGTACGGCGGGTCTTGGCGTTCAGCACGACATCCAGCGTTTTTTGAGGGTCGGCATCTTTGTCGATATAGACATGAACGATGCCTTCGAGATGGGCAAATACCGGCACGCGGGCTTCGCGTTGTACCAGCCCAACCAGACCCTTGCCGCCGCGCGGAACAATGACGTCCACATAATCGGTCAGGGTCAGCAGTTCCTGAACCGCCGCGCGATCCCGCGTGGGCACCAGCTGGATGGCATCTTCGGGCAGGTTCGCAGCCCTAAGCCCTTCAACCAGACAGGCATGAATGGCGCCAGAGGAATGGAAGCTTTCGGATCCGCCCCGCAGGATCACCGCATTGCCGGATTTCAGGCACAGCGCGCCTGCATCCGCGGTTACATTCGGACGGCTTTCATAGATCACGCCGATCACACCCAAGGGCGTACGCACACGCTGGATGTTAAGGCCCGAGGGCATATCCCATTCGGTAAGTACTTCGCCTACGGGATCGGCCTGATCGGCCACTGTGCGCAGTCCATCAACCATACCCTGAACGCGCGTCTCATCCAGCATCAGACGGTCCATCATCGCTGGGCTCAGGCCTTTCTCGCGACCAAACTCCAGGTCTTTCTGGTTGGCTTCGATGATTTTCGCGCGATTGGCCCAGACCGCATCCGCCGCCGCAATCAGAGCGGCGTGCTTGCGTTCGGCGGTGGCAAAGGCCAAATCAGCCGAGGCCGCCTTGGCGCGTTTTCCAAGATCGGCCATCAGTGTGGGAATGCTGTCGAAATCCTTCATCTCATGTGCCTTTCAGTCAGTCTTTTCTGTTCTACCATCGCGCCACTACAGCGCCAAATCGTCCCGGTGGATCAATACGGCCCGGCCCGGATAGCCCAGCGTCGCCTCGATTTCTGACGATTTGCGGCCTTTGATCGCGTCTGCTTCCTGCGCGGTATACCGGCTGAGCCCTTGCGCCAATCGGCGCGCGGAGAGGTCCAGAATGGCCACCGGATCGCCGCGACCGAAATCCCCGGTCACTTCGACGATCCCGGCAGGCAGCAGGCTTTTGCCGTTTCCAAGCGCCTGTGCGGCTCCTTCGTCCACGACGATCTCGCCCCTGGGCTTCATCGCCGAAATCCAGCGTTTGCGGGCAGCATGTGGGTCAAGGGTAGCGGTGAACCAAGTGCAATTCGCACCTTCTTCCAGCAGTTTCAAAGGGTTCAGAGGCGAACCTTCGGTAATCGCCATATCACACCCGGCTGCCGTGGCCATCTTGGCAGCCAGCAGCTTGGTCTTCATGCCGCCCTTGGACAGGCCCGATCCAGCATCACCTGCCATTTCTTCGATCTCAGGTGTGATCTCACTGATCACGTCATAACGCGTCGCCGAAGCATCTTCGTTCGGGTTGCCGGTATAGAACCCGTCTACATCCGATAACAGGATCAGTTGATCCGCACCGACCGTCACAGCGATCTGGGCTGCAAGGCGGTCATTGTCGCCGTATCGGATTTCGTCGGTGGCAACTGTGTCGTTTTCATTGACGATTGGAACGACGCCGAGCCCCAGCAGGGTTTCCAAAGTCGCACGTGAATTGAGGTAACGGCGACGGTTCGCGCTGTCTTCCAGAGTGACGAGAACTTGCGCCGTGGTGATCTTGTGAGGCGTCAAAGCCTCTTCATAGGCGCGCGCCAACCGGATTTGACCCACCGCAGCAGCGGCCTGTGATTGCTCAAGCGGCAATGTCGCCATTGGCAAATCCAGAACTCCGCGACCCAGTGCAATCGAGCCCGACGAGACCAGAATTACATCTGTCCCCTGCCCTTTGAGCCACGCCACGTCCTGAGCCAGAGAATGCAACCAGTCCGACCGCAGCAAACCAGTGTTCCGATCCACCAGCAAGGCGGATCCGATTTTGACCACCAGTCGTTTGGCCGAGGTCAGGGTTGCCAAGTCTTCGTCTCCTCAACGGGCTTTTGCCGCAGACGATTTTCGTCAATCTGTGTCCGCAGGGCACGCAGCACCTCGGTCACACCCAGATGAGCAACGCCGGACATGGTCATGACCGCACCGCCAACAGCCTCTTCCAGTTCAGCCTTCTTCAACGCCAGTTCTTCTTCGTCCAGTGCGTCGGCCTTGTTCAACACAGTAATCCGAGGCTTTTCGGCCAATTCGCCGCCATACGCCTCCAGCTCGTGAATGATCGTGCGGTAATCATCGGCAACGGTCTCAGACGTTCCGTCGACCAGATGCAGCAGAACCGCACAGCGTTCAACATGGCCCAGAAAACGATCTCCGATCCCCCGCCCTTCATGCGCGCCCTCGATCAAACCGGGAATGTCGGCAACGACGAATTCGACGTTGTCAACGCCCACAACGCCCAGATTGGGGTGCAGAGTGGTAAACGGGTAATCGGCAATCTTGGGACGCGCGTTCGATGTGGCCGCCAGAAATGTGGATTTGCCCGCGTTGGGCATGCCCAGCAGACCCACATCCGCAATCAGCTTGAGTCGCAGCCAGATGGTCCGGTCGATGCCCGCCTGCCCCGGATTGGCGCGGCGGGGTGCCTGGTTGGTGGCCGATTTGAAGTGCAGGTTGCCGAAACCGCCGTTGCCGCCCTTGGCCAGCAATACCCGCTGGCCGACCTCGGTCAGGTCGCAGATAACAGTCTCTTCGTCTTCGTCCAGAATCTCTGTGCCCACAGGGACGCGCAGGATAATGTCATCGCCATCCTTGCCGGTCCGCTGTTGACCGCGACCGGGCTGACCGTTCTTGGCAAAGAAATGCTGCTGATAGCGGAAGTCGATCAGGGTGTTCAGCCCATCCACGACCTCGGCCCAGACAGACCCGCCCTTACCGCCGTCACCGCCATCGGGACCGCCGTATTCAATGTACTTTTCGCGCCGAAAGCTGACGCACCCGCCACCGCCGGCCCCGGACCGGATGTAGACCTTTGCAAGATCGAGAAATTTCATGTGTGTCCCCTACTGCAAAGGCCCCATCGGCCACAAGTCAGAGTTTTTTGCTGTATGTCCAGGTGGGCACGTTTGCATCGCGCGCCACCGAATAGCTTTCGGCATCACCAAGGTATTCAAACCCGCAATGGGTCAGTACCCGGGCCGACGCCGGATTGTCCTGAAACACGCTGGCAAACATTGTCGCGTTTTCCAGCGGGTTGGCCAGAACCAGCGCCTCAACCGCCAGCGAGGCTATGCCCGTGTTCCAATAAAGCGGCGCGACCCAGTATCCTACCTCGGACTGGTTGCGGTCCAGCCGCTTCAGCGAGATCAGGCCGATCAGTTCGGGACCACCGTCCTTGGTGGCATCCATGACCCAGACGTCCTCATCACGATCATCCGCCATCGAACGGGTGATAAAGGCCTCGGTGGAACCCGGTGCCAGTGGATGTGCGATGCTGGTGGTCATGCGTGCAACACGCTCATCGCCCGCATAATGTTCGATAAGTCCCAGATCCGAACGGCGCAAAGGGCGCAGATCGAAGCGCTCGGTTTCAATGACCGGCTGATTTATTATTGCCTCAAGTTTCATGAGTGCGTTCCTCCTCCGAACAACACAAAAAGTACGGACGCAACGGTGAGACTCGCTAACGTCCACATCAGATATTTTTCAACAGGCCGTCCTTCAACCACGTGGGCAATTCTATCTCCGGCAAATGTCCAGATCGGATGCAATATCACCTGACAGATCAACAAACAGAGAGCGATCGTGAGCGTTGCGTCAAAGCTGGATGTCCCCGTGGCAACAAAGCCCGTAAAGCCAGCAATGATCATCGCCCACGCCTTGGGATTAAGCGGATGCACAATCAGCCCCGCCCAGAACCCGGGAACTTCACTGGCCGTGTCCTGCAGAGAAAGTCGAAGGTTGGCAATTTTCCACGCAAGCCAACAGATATAGGCGGCTGACGCGTATTTCAGAATGGTGAAGGCCATCGGCGCCTGATCCGCCAATTGCAACAGGCCAAAGCCTACAGGCCAGATGATCAACTGCTTGCCCAAAATCACGCCCGCCACAAATGGCAGTGCTGCCCGAAAACCGTATCGCGCACCCGTACCCAGCAGAACCATGTTGGCTGGTCCCGGCGTGCCGACCTGGCTGGCGGCAAAGATAAGGAAACTGGTGGTTGCGACTGCCATCGGTGGGTTTGATCAAGACTGCGTTAAAACGAGAAAGGGGACCGGCACTTTGTGCCGGTCCCCCATGAATTTTTCTTAAACCTTCTGGGTTTCGGCTTACTCTGCGGCCTCCGCCACTGGCAGGACCGAAATAAAGGTGCGGTTTTTCAGTCCCTTGTGGAACTTCACGGCGCCATCGACAGTTGCAAAGATGGTATGATCTTTGCCAATGCCTACGCCTTCGCCCGGCCAGAACTTGGTGCCGCGCTGACGCACGATGATGTTGCCTGCGATGGCTGCTTGGCCACCGTACAGTTTCACGCCAAGGCGGCGACCAGCTGAGTCGCGACCGTTACGGGAGGAACCGCCAGCTTTCTTATGTGCCATTCTCTCTCTCCTTAGCCTTTGGCCAGCTCTTTGGCCTGCTCAACCCATTCGGGTTTCACTTTGACCGTTTCGATAGCAGCAATCTGCTCGTCCGACAAGGCGGCCAGAGCGGCAAAGCTCTCGATACCGGCCTCATTCAGCTTTTTGGCAGCGGCGGGGCCTACACCAGTCAGCGCTGTCAGATCATCGGCGGCAGCAGCAGCGGCAGGTGCCTCTGCTTTGGCTTCAGCTTTCTTGGCAGGCTTTTTTGCCGCCGGAGCAACTTCGCCAGCCGGAGCCGAACCGGTTGCAGCTTTGATGCCAGACTTGTCAGCGCCCGACGACAGGATGTCGGTGATCTTGACCAGAGTCAGTTTCTGACGGTGGCCAACGGTACGCTTCGAGCTGTGCTTACGACGGCGTTTGACGAACTTGATGACCTTGTCACCTTTGATCTGTTCGATCACTTCGGCCTGTACGCCTGCGCCTTCGACAAACGGTGCGCCAACAACCGGAGCGTCACCGCCCAGCATCAGAACATCGTTGAATTGAACTTTTTCACCTGCGTCGGCAGCCAGTTTTTCAACACGGAGCACATCGCCCGCCTGAACCTTGTACTGCTTGCCGCCAGTCTTGAGGACCGCAAACATGCGTCTTTCCTTTTCAAACCCGCGTTCTGTGGTCCCCTTTCGGGTGTTTTGGCCTCAATTGCTTGAAAGCCACCTCGAACAGCGCGCCCTTTTCGGGCTGTGTGAAGACCCGGGGCTTGCCCATTGGGTCAATAATAACGAGACCCGGCGCGGAAGAACCGGCCGGGATGCGCGCTTATCCATAGAATACCGGGGGAAGTCAACATGAAATGCAGACCTAAAGATCCGATCCCTTCAGGACCTGAGATACCGCCAGACCCAACCGAAAATAGATCTCGTCATACATCAGGTCAAAGCTTTCAAATACGGCGCTATTGATTGCCCTGCCCGTTTCCGTGCGTGAGAACGCGATATTCTCGCGCATCTGGGCATCGTTAAGGGGTTGATAGGCTAGCAGAAGAAAAGAGTAGATCCAGGTCTCTGTCTCCTTGGTCATGCTTTCCTTTTCGTACAGAAGCTCGGCCAACAGATCAACGTCAAAGGTTCCGGTGCTATCGCTCAACCCGCGAAAAAAGTTGTAATCGGCACTGATGGCATTGCGAACATTCTGTTCAATCAGGTCATTGACCTGAATGAACTCGTCAACAAGCCGGAACAACTCAGTATCGCGATCACCGAAATTATAGGTGTCACGCGCCATTTCTTCGATCGCTTCATCGGCAATAGCAACACGGGCAGAGTTTTCAAGCGTTACGATGGTTTGCCCCAAGTCGCTTTCAAAGAACACAATCGCGCGGTCCAACTGGCTGTCGGTCAGATTCTGGCGAAACGTTTCGACGAACTGGCTTCGCATCATTTCGGCGTCATAAATTCGCTCAACCTGAGCGTCGAACAAAGGCCCGCCAGAGTTGTTCAGGAAGGAGCCCTGGAGGTCCTGCCCCAGTGTGGTGCCTTCGTCTCGCAGGATATCTATGACCTGATCCAGCTGCATGGCCAGTATCAGGCGTTCAACCTTGTCTTCTGCCCGTAAGGGCAAAGCCCAGACGAAAAGAAAAAAGAGTGCTGCAACCAGCCGCATCAGATGTCCTGAGCGGGGTGCAGGTCAGCCATCCGAGCGGCCAGAACTTCGAATTTCATCGCCATGATTTCGTATTGGATTGCGTTCAGCAACTCGTAAACTTCCTGCATCAGCGGCTCCTCCAGCGCTTCGGCATAGGCGATCACATCCGCATCTGAGAAATCCTGATAGGTATAGGCCGCTCCGGCCAGCGCAGACAGCTGCAACGCTTGCCGCATTCCGGCTTCGTTCTGTTTCATCATCTGCCGAAGTTCATCCGCATTCAATTGCAGTTCGATCACTCCCGAGGCACTGGCGGCCAGAAGAAACCGCAGCTGAATCTCTTGCAGTGCCCGCAAAGCCGTCCCACTGGAATCGATAGCCCTGTTCATTCGCTTGAGACTTTCAACTCGTTTTGACCCCTGCTGAATCAGCTCGGCCACAATCTCCTGCCCTTCCAGCTGCTTCGCATCTTCGTCCTCGATCATGTGAGAGTCATTCTCGGCCTCTACCAGTCGCTGGCCCAGATCAGAGGCATAAAATTCCACGGCATGCGCCAGCGCTTCATCACTGAGCGTCTGTTCCAGAATTGAAACCGCGGTCTCGTGCATGTCTTCGGTATCGAACACTTCTTCGGTCAAACGGGCCCAGTCAGAGCCGAACCCGCCCGGGTCGATTCCGAGCATTTGAGGCGCAGAGGCCGATGCAAGAGCGATGCTTTCAAGAGCCACATCAAAACCGGTCGTGGTCAAAAAAGCCTCAATACGTTCGCGACCGGCGGCAGCGGACGGCGAGGACCACGCGGAAAGCGCCAGTAGCAACAGTGAACAAGGCAGAGCGATGCGGTGAACAAGATATGTCATGTTTAGAAGCCTAGGCGTTTTGCGCCGACAGGCAACGGAAAATCCCGTCTTGGTGAATTTCCGGAATTTTCTGCTTGCACCCCTGCCCGTTCCTCACTAAATCCCCCCCTCACAGACCCCCGCGGAGAGGTGCCGGAGTGGTCGAACGGGGCGGTCTCGAAAACCGTTGTGGGTGCAAGCCCACCCAGGGTTCGAATCCCTGTCTCTCCGCCACTATTTTCCATTAGTATATTGAATATATTTGAATATTTTTGCGAAAAAATGGTTTACTCCCCCATTTTAGCCCGCCCCATAGAGCAAGCTATCTATGCAAATTCAGTTAGGAAGATGCGAGCGGTTATCGACTATGAGCTTAAGCGTCTCTGATACTGCCAATAGCTGCAGCCTCACTCGAATGCTTATGCCATGCAGCGGTTCACATGGAAATTAACGTTGGGACTTAACTATTGGTGGCGGTGTAGGAATTGTTGTTGACTCCAATACGATTGAAGTACACTGCTAGCTTTCGGTGCGAAAAATTTTGTTTCCTTTCTAGGCTCGGGTACCTGTATCGACGATTCCTTCAAAGCTAGCAGGACCGCCACGCCATGGCCCTGCACTCCACTTTTCTTTTAGAAATTCCACCCACACGTCTCGGTTCGTTCGGTTAGCAGTGTGCAATCTCGATTTTGAATTCAGGTGACTGAAGGCAGAGTGTGACGGAAGCCATTCATCATCCGAAACCGTAAACCTGAAGTCCTTCGAGTGTAATCGATTTCTAAGTACACCAACGATGTTGAAATTGATGTGGTTTGCGTCTCTCAAGAATATGTCGGCTGCGTTGCAGCACGCAGAAAACTCGTTGTAAAGGAGTAACTCGTTTTCCGCGAAGCCAAATACCAGCCCCTTTTTTCGGCAAGTCTCTTCAAGGTGTCTAGTCGAGGTTTCTTGTATTCGGTCGGAAGAATGAACTCTCGTCCGATCCGAACAGCACCTATATATGAGAGCAGCAGCTTGTCTGCCTTGGCTTCCAAATCTCTTACATAGCGACGTAACGTATCAAGGCGGTCGCGGGCCTCTTCCGTGAACAGAATGAGCCAGGGCCGCGTGACGTCGTATTCGTTCGTTACTATAGGGTGGCAACGCCCTTGGTCAGGGCCGAACACTACGCAACCGCCCCACCCCGCTCAAGCAAAGTTATTCTGACAAGGCCTTCCTGACTTGGGTCTGCTGACGGTTCCCATTTTTTTGAGAACGTCGCGTCCGGGTCATTTGCCCACGTGCCTCAAAATTAATTGTCAGACTAAAATTTTTTGAAAGCCGAACATACGCTCAATTCGGAAGCTTGTTTAGTTCCATCGAAGGTCTGCTTGGCGAGACAAGGCCATTAATGACAGTGTAACGGGTTTTTCAAACTTCTTCTTTAATTAGCATCTAGTTACTGCTTGCCACCGAAATTTCAAAATAACCGCAGAGCTCACGCTCTATCGAGTTTGCTCGTTTCCCCGAATGCCAAGCTCACCAAATAACTGGCGAGCCAAATTCAGATGATCTGCAGCTTCTGTGTTATCCCATTTCGCGCTGAGGTGGCCAAGCCTGAGGTGGCATTGTGCTGCAAGCGGACGCATTTCAAGATTTTTCGAAAGCCTCAAAGCACTCTCATAGCACTTCCTTGCGTCGAAATCTCCGCCTTCACCCGTACCGTTCGAGATTTCACCCATAACAAACAAGCCGAAGGCTTCGTGACCGCGTTCACCACGACTTTGCGCGATATCCAGCGCTTGCGCCAACCGTCTCGAAGCATCTTCGGGGCGCCCTGCCTTCAGGTATCCCAATGCCAGTTGCATGAACACAAGCGACTTAAACAGCCCGAGACCAATGTCATTATACAAATCGCAAGCCTGTTCGAGGCGCGCTATGCCTTCGTCGATCTTACCAGATAGAACCTCAGCAAATCCAAGAAAGCCGTTTGTGAATGGGGAAAGATAAGTCAGCCCCCAGGTATTAATGACAGAGCTGGCATTGCTGAGCGTTTCAATAGCACCGTCTATGTCACCGCGCACAATCTGATAGTAGCCAATGTCATAGCCGATATGTGCCCGGTTGAACGGGTTGTCTTGGCGGTCGGCAAGTGCCTCGGCTTGTTCAGCGAGTTGAGCGGCCTGTCCGAAATCACCACGCTCGGCGTAAGACCAGACCAGCCACGACCGGGCGATTATTGCGGGTGCAAACGGAAGACCGCATTTCTCAAGGGCGGCCTCACCAGGTAGCGCGGAAACAACTCGTTCGAAATAGTTCTCGGCCGTACGAAGTTCACCGGAGGTTACGTAAGCACATCCCAGATAGAAGTTGGCTGCTACTTCGAGGGGTCGGTCACCCAAGTGTTGCGCAATGTCCCGCCCGCGTTCGGCAGCCGCCTTCGACTCGGCCGAGCGGCCAACTTGCCAAAGACTGGCTCCGCGGTAAACGGAAACCCAACCAAGACACAAATTGTCTTCAAACGCGATGGCCAGTTTCTCGGCTTCGTCGAGGGGCCCAAGAATGGCTCCGAATTGGCCAAGCGCCCAAAGTACGTTCCGTAACGAAAATCTCACTTCTATAGCGGCAATAGCTGCTTCGGCGTCCATGTCGAGATTTTTGCTCGCGTCCAGCGCGCTTCGGAATTGGCCAGCCGCCTCTCGAAGGGCTGAACGGCCCACCGCATCTTCACCAGCTCGCCGAAATTCTCTGAATGCACGTGGCCAGTCTTCACCCATAGACGCGTGATGAGCCACGATAGCTGCAATCTCGCCTTTCCTATTGGAGTGCTTGCTTTCAAGTAAATCCGCAAATGCACAATGCAATTCCTGACGTCGGCTTTTTAGCATTGTCGAATAGGCAGCATCCTGGACCAGTGCGTGCTTGAACATGTAGCTTGCCTCAGGTGGAATTCCCCGCCGCAGGACCAGACCAGAATTCACAACGTTCTCAAGTTCAAGGTTGCAGTCGAGATTGATCTCTTTGGATAGGCCTACAATTTCCTCATGGTCAAATTCGCGCCCGATCACAGATCCGACCTGTGCAATCGCCTTGGCCGCACCAAGCCTGTCCAAGCGCGCTGAAAGCGACGTCTGAAGCGTGGCAGGAGGCGCTTTTCCACCATCCGAACCTGCTTCCTGAAAGGCCTTGGTCAACTCCTCGACAAATAGGGGGACTCCATCAGCGCGTTCGACGATTTGTTTGGCCGCTTTTGCATTCAGGGCATCCCCCGAAACGGCATTGATGATCCTCAGGGATTGTCGGCGACCGATCCGGCTCAATGATATTTCATGCCAATAGCTGCAGTCCTGCCAGTCAGGTGAAAACTCCGGGCGGTGTGTCAACAACAACATGATCGGCACCTCGGCGATTGCCTCAATCAAATTGCGAAGCAGTTCGAGTGTTGTGGGATCAGCCCAATGAACATCTTCAAAGACAATGATGATAGGGTGCTGACGGCTCATTTGCAGCACCTGGTCTATCAAGCAACCAATTGTCGCCTGGCGTAACTGAACTGGTGGAAGATCCAGTTCGTTGTAGCGCCCTTGTGTGGGAATTCTTAACAGTGATGAGATCAGAGGCATGCTTTTTACAAGCGGGCAGTCCGTGAGCCCCAGGATATTCTCCAGTTTTTCGAGCTGTACCGCATCAGAATCCTGATCTGCGATTCCCGCCGCCCTTCGCATACCGGTGATCACTGGAAAAAGAGCGCTGTTGGTATGGTGAGGGGAGCATTGATAACGGTAACCAAAGCGCCGATCTCCGGCGATTTCGTGTCGCAATTCTTCGACCAATCTGGATTTGCCGATTCCCGGGTCTCCGGACAAAGTAATAACCTGTCCCGATCCCGTTTTTGAGAGGCTCCATGTGTCGCGGATAAGCTGCAACTCAGAGGACCGGCCTACCAATGGTGTGAAACCTTCGAACTGGGAAGCTTCGAAGCGCGTTTCGGCTGCCGACTCTTCTCCAACACGCCATGCTTGTACCGGCTCGTCAAACCCTTTCAACTCATTCAGGCCAATGTCTTCAACTTCAAAACGACGCCCCAAGAGTTGGCGCGTCAATGGACCGACTACAATCTCATTGGGCCGCGCCAGGCGTTGAAGCCGGTCGGCCAGTCCAGGAGTCGCACCAATAACAGCGGCATCGTCATTCATGACATCGCCCACAATTGTGCCAATTACAACTTCCCCACTGGCCGCGCCGGCACGTGCCTGGAGTTGCCGTCCATCCCGCGAACGAATTTCCTGAATAGCCGCAAAAGCGTCCTTAGCTGCCCGTACCGCGCGCTCGGCTTCGTCTTCGTGCGCCTCGGGCCAACCAAAATATGCCAAAACCCCATCGCCGAGAAACTTGGCTACATAGCCTTGATACCGCAGCACAGCGGACACAATCGCCGATTGATACCGCTTTATCAGGTCCCGCATCTCTTCGGGATCGAGCTGTCTGGAAAGAACAACGGAATCTACAATGTCCACAAACAGAACAGTGAGAAGACGACGCTCAGGCTCGGCCTCCGTTACTGAGCCTTTGTCAAACGCTTGCGCAGATGGCGATAAGGCTGCAAGCAAACGACGCCGGTGGCCAAGGCTAAAACCTAGCTCTCTCAGGTCCTCGTCGTTCAGATGGCGCAGAGTCTCCAGATCGACGTCATTTTCATCCAACAACACCGCGTAGCGCTCCAGGCCGATAGCGCTTAACCAGTCGTGCAATCGTTGATCCACGACGCCCTCCCGCCAAAATCTGCTCTAATACTGTATCACAACTTCGTAATTTGTCTGGCGTTTTCGTTGATCAATCCATTGGCTTGGATTGTGTCGCACATGCACAAGTTCCTCAGGATCGGCGGTAGAAAATCTCCATTGGACTTTTTGCGTCAAATTCTTCGAGGTCGATACGGGCTCGAAACAAGGTAGCGCACAGCTTTCTTTGAAGATTGAAACCCGTCGTTTCTTGGGAACAATCAAATCCCGACGGATGTGTTTCTAAGTCGTTCCGTAATCTCATTCGCAGCTTTGACGACTGACGCGGCAAGGCGTTCAAGCTTGTTATCGGGAAACCTGTTGGTGGGACCCGAAATTGAAACACCCGCAATCACATTTTCCAACGTATCAAAGACGGGTGCCGCAATACATCTCATGCCGGGAAAGCGCTCTTCATTGTCCAGCGCCCATCCTCGTTGCCGGGATACTCTCAGTTCCGCCTTCAGTAGCTGTTTGTCTGTAATGGAGTTTGACGTCTGACGAACTAACGTCAGAGGAACTAAGAATTTGTCAAGCACGGCTTCTTCCATAAATGCCATGATGGCCTTTCCGACACCGGATGTATGAAAAAAAGCATCGGTCCCGTTCTTGAAAGAAGCTCTGATCGGGTTTTCGGACTCAACCTGCATTAGGTACAGAAGCTTGCCATTTTCTTCGGTGGCCAGATTTACTGTCTCGCCGGTTTCTTTCGAAAGCGCTCTCATCACGGATGGCGCGACATCGAGCAGACTTGACCCTTCTTCAAAAGCGCAACCGACCCGGTAGGCTTGAGGCCCAATCCGCCATTTGCCACGATCCGCGTCATGCACGACCATGCCACGCCGCTGCAATGTGCTAAGTATTCTATGCGCAGTTGCAGCTGGAATTGCCGTGACTTTAACGATCTCAGCGAGGCTTGCAGCTCGGGTATCCGCTAGAAAAATCAGGACACGAATTCCACGATCAAGTGCAACAACCGGTGAGTTGCCGGGCCTCGCAGCGCTCTTTTTCTGCCGTGGGCGCCCCCGGTGTGCAGTGGTGGATTGTTCGGTCATAATCAGGGCAACCATTGCTCAGTTTCTTATTTTGAAACTCTATCTTGTCTGTATCTTTGAAAAAATGAAAATTAATAAATGTCATATTTTCAGTATGTTATCAGAAATTCGCCCCCTCATTCGAAGGCGATTCCAAAAAATTTTGAGAATTTGGAATTCTGACTTATCGTTAATCCTATCCGCTGGAGGGCGGATTGGTGCCAATACCGAAACGATATCGGAGACGGCCCAGAAACGGGAGGAAACATGACAAAATCATTGAACCGCAGAAGTTTTCTGCGTGGATCGGCCGTTGTGGGTGCCGGGGCACTTGCCGCACCCGCAGTCCATGCGCAGGAAGGAACCAATCTGAAGATGCAGGCTGCTTGGGGTGGGGGCATCTTTCTCGAGAATGCGCAGTCATATGTGAACCGCGTGAACGAGATGTCGGGCGGCAAACTGACGATTGAACTTTTGCCTGTCAACTCGGTCGTAAAAACAAGTCAGATGCAGGACGCGGTTCATCGCGGTGTCCTGGATGCTGCGCATTACGTTCCGGCTTATTGGTATTCCAAGTCCAAGACTGCGTCTTTGTTTGGCACTGGTCCCTGCTTTGGGTGGTCCAGTCAGGAAGTTCTGGGCTGGGTGAACTATGGCGGCGGTCAGGAGCTGTTCGACGAGCTGATGGGGATACTCGGCCTGAACGTTGTTTCGTTCTTTAACTCGCCTATGCCGGCGCAGCCGCTTGGTTGGTTCAAGGAACAGATCACAAGCGCGGATCAGATGAACGGTCTGAAGTATCGCACTGTCGGTCTTGCCGCGGATGTTCTGCTTGAGATGGGTATGTCGGTCGTGCAATTGCCGGGGGGTGAAATCCAGCCAGCGATGAAATCAGGTCTGATTGACGCGGCCGAATTCAACAACCCAACGTCAGACCGCGACTTTGGCATGCAGGATGTGTCCAAACATTATCATCTGGCCTCATTCCACCAAAGTCAGGAGTTCTTTGAGGTCACCTTCAACAAGGACAAGTATAACGCGCTGGCCCCTGAACTTCAGGCAATTCTGAAATACGCGTCCGAGGCCGAGAACTCCAACTTCTACTGGAACAACACCAAGCGTTATTCCGAAGACCTGGTAACGCTCGAGGAAGAGCAAGGCGTCAATGTTTATCGCACGCCGGACAGCGTAATGCAGGCACAGCTTGATGCCTGGGACGTTGTGATCGGGCGGATCGCAAACGAAGATCCCTTCTTCGCCAAGGTTATCGAAAGTCAGAAGGCCTATGCGAAGACCGTGATGAACTACCTCAACCTGAACCAGCCTGACTACAAGCTGGCTTACAAGCACTATTTCGGCTGAGGTCTGCTGTTTTCAAAAGGGGGAGTCGCGCGTGGCGCGGCTTCCTGAATTCCGGGCGGAACAGGCGAGGAACTGGCCTTGATCAAGACAATTCACGCCATCGAAGGGCTAAGCCAATGGGTCGGCAAAGCCTTCGGTTGGTGCATCCTTATACTGACACTATCCGTGTCCTACGAAGTGTTCGTCCGCTACGTGCTGAATAAGCCGACCGTCTGGGCGTTCGATATGATGGTTCAGATGTATGGCGCATTGTTCCTGATGGCCGGAGCCTATGCGCTGGCGCAAGACGCGCATGTCAGAGGGGATGTGCTGTATCGGTTGTTTTCTGTTCGTTGGCAGGCGCGCGTGGACTTTGTCCTCTACATTCTATTCTTCTTTCCGGGCATGTTCGCCCTGTTCTGGTATGGGTGGGAAATCGCCCAAGACAGCTGGCGTTACGAAGAGGTCAGCTGGAACAGCCCCGCACGCATTCAGATCTACTTTTTCAAAACTCTGATCCCGGTCGCAGGTTTTCTGCTGATGTTACAGGGTTTTGCGGAAATGGCCCGATGCTGGCTGGCTATGCGTGACGGTGTCTGGCTGCAACGCCTGGACGACGTGCGCGAAACCGAAGACATGCTGATGGGAGAAACCATCGACAAGATCCGGTCCACCGGTACCGACGATGGAGGCCGCAACGATGACTGATCCTCAAGTCGCCATCTTGATGCTCAGCCTCTTCATTGTCCTTGTACTTCTTGGATTTCCGATTGCGTTCACGCTGTTGGCCATGGGTGTTGGCTTTGGGTATTACGCCTACTACCAGTCCGCGCCGGAAAGCATCGCGGACATTTTCAACAACAACATCTTCTACCTGCTGAACCAGAACACTTATTCGGTGATGGAGAACGATACGCTCGTCGCTATCCCGTTGTTCTTGTTCATGGGATACGTCGTAGAAAGAGCCAACATCGTCGATCGGCTTTTCTTCTCTCTCTATATGGCAGCGCGTAACTTGCCGGGCTCGCTCGCCATTGCGGCACTACTGACGTGCGCAGTGTTTTCTACTGCGTCCGGAATTGTCGGAGCGGTTGTCACTTTGATGGGTCTGTTGGCGTATCCGGCCATGGCGAATGCCGGGTATCAGCGCAGCTTTGCCGCGGGAGTTATCTGCGCTGGCGGAACCTTGGGGATTCTCATTCCTCCGTCGATCATGCTAATTGTCTACGCTGCGATTGCCGAGCTTTCGCCCCTCCGGCTGTACGCAGCGGCGGTGTTTCCCGGGTTACTGTTGGCAGGTCTCTACATCGTCTATGTGATGATACGCGTCTGGTTGAACCCATCGCTGGCTCCCAAACCGCAAGAGGAGGATATCCCGCCCAAACGGCAAATTTACATGGATCTGCTGGTGTCCTTTGTGCCGTTGACCGTGTTGATCATGTTGGTTCTCGGCTCAATCCTGGGCGGCTTGGCGACCCCTGCCGAAGCGGCGGCAATGGGGGCCTTGGGCGGTCTGGTGCTTGCAATGCTCTATCGGTCGCTGACCTGGGACAAGGTCAAGCAAAGTGTCTTTCTGACGGCCAAGGCCACTGCCATGGTGTGTTGGTTGTTCGTTGGTTCATGGACCTTTGCATCGGTCTTTTCGTACCTTGGGGGACATGATGTGATCGAGCATTGGGTGGTGGGTATGAACCTGCAACCCTGGCAGTTCCTGATCCTTGCGCAGCTGATTATCTTCCTGCTGGGCTGGCCGTTGGAATGGTCTGAGATCCTGATCATCTTCGTGCCCATCTTTTTGCCGATGCTGGATACATTCTCAGTGAACCCGTACTTCTTCGCGATGCTGGTGGCGCTGAACCTGCAGACCTCTTTCCTGACACCACCCATGGCGATGTCAGCCTATTACCTGAAAGGGGTTCTCAAAGATCAGATCCAACTGATGGAAATTTTCAGAGGTCTGATGCCTTATCTGGCCATTGTGATCCTGTGCATGGTGCTGATGTACCAGTTCCCGGGAATCGCGCTGTGGTTTCCTGATTATCTGTTCGGAGTGTGGGTCCCATGACGAAACATGATTTGTCCTTACTCTCGGCGGTCCAATCCGCCGATGCCATCCGCACAGGCCGCATCACATCCGAGGCGTTGGTAGAGGCATGTCTGAAACGGATAGAAGGGACCGACAGCATCATACACGCCTGGACCTATCTGGATGCCGGCGTAGCGCTTGACCAGGCCCGTGAAATGGACCGCATTCGCAACGCCGGGCGTGCAACCGGGGCGCTGCATGGGGTGCCTGTCGGCCTCAAGGACATTGTCGATACAAAAGACATGCCGACGCAATGTGGAACGTCGATCTTTGCTGGTCGGCAGCCAGCCTCGGATGCAAGATTGGTCGAACACCTTCGCGAAGCTGGTGCAGTGATCATGGGCAAAACCAAGACCACCGAGTTTGCCTTCATGCATCCGACCGACACCACCAATCCTTTTGATCCAAACCGAACTCCGGGCGGGTCATCCAGTGGCTCGGCGGCGGCTGTGGCGGCGCGGCATGTCCCTCTTGCGATTGGGACACAGACAGGTGGATCGGTCATCCGCCCGGCGTCGTTTTGCGGGGTGTACGGTTTCAAACCTACGCGCGGCACGATATCGCGCAGCGGCGTTTTCAGGACATCTGTCTCGTTGGATCATGTTGGCGGTTTTGCAAATACGTTGGAAGACATCGCGTTGTTGACAGACGTTGTATCTGGCTACGACCAAACCGACCCGGCCAGCTTTTCAAGGCCCCGAGCAAACATGCTAAGTGGCGCGCAGGCCGAGATTCCCATCGAACCCAATATCGCATGGTTGGATTTCCCGTTTCACGACCGGCTGGACGCGGAAACAATTGACGGGATCAATGCAGTTATTGAAGGCTTGAACGGACGGGTTGAACGCTTTTCTGCGTCACCTCAACTGGCTGATCTCATCAACGTTCACAAAACGATTTACGATTACGAAATGCGTCAGAACATGGCCGATTTATCGACGACGCATTGGGCCGAGCTCAGCCAGGAAATGCAATCCGCGATCACTCGTGGGGCGGAGATTAGTGAGATGCAATATGACGATGCTTTGGCGGTCATGGCCTCCGCGCAAAGCTTTTTTGCAGGCTATTTCAACGATTTCGACGCAGTCCTGGCCCCAGCCGCCACTGGCGAGGCCGTGCCGCTCAGCGCCGGGCACACCGGGGACTCGGTCTTTTGTTTGCCATGGACGCTGGCGGGCCTGCCGTGTCTGACGCTGCCCTTGTTGGTTGGAAAGAACGCCTTGCCAATTGGTGTGCAAATGATTGGCGCGATTGAAGAAGATGACCGCCTTCTGCGCACTGCGTCATGGGTCCAGCGCAGCCTTGTCGCACATGAACAAAAAGGAGAGTAAACGTATGTCACGACTTACAAACATTCTCATGGGAATTATTGGCACCGGCCTGATGATGGTATTTGTTCTGGGTCTGGCGCACAGCATTTCGACCGGATTTGCCGGCTTCTGGGGCGGGTTGCCGTTCGTGTTGATCGCAGTCTTCGTGATTGCTTTGGCGTTATACAACCTCTGGGAAGACGCCATCAAAAAGGACTGACATCATGGCCGAGAAACCAGTCCTGTGGCTCCCGCGTCGGGTCTCTGACGCAACTGTCGCCCGTGCACGACGGGACTATGAGGTTATCCTGAACGAAGCGGACACGCCCGGCACCGCGGATGAGATCATCTTGATGAGCGCCAGTGTCGACGCGATGATGCCGTGCCATTCCGAGCATTTCACGGCTGAAGTGGTTTCACGCCTCGATCCGCGTCTGAAAATCGTCGCAAACCACTCGGTCGGTGTAGATCATTGCGACTTGCCCGCTCTGTCAGCCAAGGGCATTGCCGTGACGAATACACCAGATGTCCTGTCTGATGCCACTGCAGAGCTGGCGATGCTGTTGATGCTGGGCGCCGCGCGGCATGCTGTCAGGGGCGACCGTCTTATGCGAACGGGCGAATGGGATAGCTGGAGCCCCTCTTTCATGGTCGGCACGCAAGTTACGGGTGCCCGTCTTGGGATTGTCGGCATGGGCCGCGTGGGTCAAGCATTTGCTGCAAAGGCGCGCGGTTTCGATATGGAAGTCCATTATTTCAACCGGACCCGTTTGTCGCCGGATCAGGAAAATGGCGCGATTTACCACGAAAGCATCGACAGTCTGTTGCCTTTGGCTGAATTCTTGTCGCTTCATTGCCCGGCAACGCCGGAAACTGTGGATTTGATGAATGCCGAACGGATCGCGGCACTGCCCGACGGGGCGGTGTTGGTGAACTCCGCCCGGGGCGCTCTTGTGAACGAGAACGCGTTGCTACACGCCATCGAAACCAGGAAATTGGCTGCGGCCGGCCTTGATTGTTTCAAGACGGAACCGGGTGGTAATCCCAATTTCGCGACGCACGAAAACATCTTTATGCTTCCGCACATCGGCAGCGCCACGTCCAAAACCCGCGATGCCATGGGCTTTCGCGCACTGGACAACTTAGACGCGTTCTTCGCTGGTAAGACACCAAGGGACCTTTTGTAGAAAAGGACCCTTAAATGGCAAAAGTTGCATTTCTTGGCCTTGGTGTAGTGGGGTATCCAACGGCTCCTCGCGCTTCCCCAAGTGCACAAGGACTGTGAAATCCTGACATTTGAGGAAGCCTGAAACGTGCCCCGTATAGAAATCGATAGCATTGGACCGCGCGAGCTTCTCGAAAATGTGCTCTATGGTGAAAATACGTTACGTGCGACCGAGAATATTGACATCTCGCCTCTCAAGATCGGAAGTGAACCCGTCTTTATTCGAGCGTTGACCACAATCAAAAAGGTTGCCGCAAAAGCCAACGGCGAGATTGGCTTCGTATCGCCCAGGCGCTCTGAGGTCATCACCCACGTTTGCGTTGAGATTATTGGGAGTCAGCGCCACCCGTGCCCTTCAGATCATGGGGCATACAGCAGGACAATGTAAGCACGTAAGTCCCAATGACCACGTCAACACAGGGCAAAGCACTAACGACGTTGTGCCAGCCGTCGTGAAACTGGCGGTTTTGGAGAAGGCCCCTGCCCTCGTGGCGGCTCTTGGCCATTTGGCCGATGTGCTGCAAGCGAAGGCGGATGAATTTGCTTTCGTGCTGAAGATCGGCCACACCTGATGCAGGCGGTTCAGCCGATGACATTAGGAAAAGAGTTTAGTGGCTACGCGGCAGCCGTGAGACGCGCGCAGGACAAACTTGAGGCTGCAGTGAGAGACTTGCAGGTTCTGATTTTGGGAGGCACGGCGATAGGCACAGGGTTGGTGACAGCCAGGCTACAAAAAGCTGTCTACCAATATCTTTCAATCGAGATCGGAAAAGAGCTACGCCCGGCAGTGAACATGTTTGACGGGATGTAAAATTCAGACAGTATTGCGCGCGTTTCATCGGAATTCCGCATTGCAGCCGAAGTAATCGGAAATATCTGCCTTGATCTGATAATTCTGTCTTCCGGAACAAAACCGGGCATTTGTGAGATCAAATTGCCAGCTGTCCAACCCGGTTCTTCTTTCATGCCGGCAAGGTGAATCCGGTCCTTCCGATGATGATGCAACAGGTAGCCTATGCTGTGGTAGGCAAGGATGCAGCCGTGTCGCTTGCCTCATTTGGCGGAAAGCTTGAGATAGACCATTTTAAGCCGGTGATCGCCTCGCGTATGTTCGATAGCATGAAGCTTTTGACCCGCGGCAGCTTGGTCTTTGCGGACATATGGATCATGGGCATTGTCGCTCTGGCAGAGCGGGGTTTGGAAAATCCGATCGGGCCTTCGGCGCTCGCAATAGTCTTCGTGCCAAAATTCGGCTAGGAAAAACTCCTGAAAATTGCCAAGGAATCCGAGGCGAAAGGACAATAGTTTGTCGACGTCCTGATCGAGGTGGATTTGCTGTCCAAAGAGGAAGTGATCAAACCCTGAAAAAATGGTCAAATTAAATCGTTGGGGAAGTTAGAGTCCAGGGTGCTAACTCGTAGCGAAGATCGAAGTTTGCTCCAATCCAGCAGGTGCCCTGAGAGCATTTTGCACGACCATCATTGTAGAATGATGGTGTTGCGGTGTTCTTCACTATTAGATGCAAGCAACCTCGTGAAATGCAAAGGCACTCTACGCTTGAATACTAAGTTAAGAATCCTCGGGATATCAAAAAAGTGCACACCAGATTAAGCCAAAAATTATGACTCCTTTCTATGCCAACCCATGCTGGGAACTAGGTCGAATTTGCTTTTGAGAGAGTCGCCCCACCCCATGCTTTATAGGAGTCAAGCTCTCTGAAAATCTGCTAAAAACGGTCTCGAGAACCGATGTAGATGCAAGCCCACACAGCGTTCGAATCCCTGTCTCTTCGCCACATTTTTCCAAAGTTGCTTCCTTAAACTGACGTTTTGTCGGGCAGGATACAGGCATTGCCTTAACGCCCGATACCTGACGGCGTGATATTGCCATCTACCTGCGGCGGATAGGCATAGCATGGCTCAATGCCCCGTTTTGAAAAGAACTTCCGCGATTTCCCCTTTGAATCCCGCTAGCCTTAACCCATCTCGGCGACACATTCCCAAAGGAGAGACACATGTCGCGTACTATCTTATTAGCTGTAGTCATCGCCGCCGTTGGCGCCGGTATATATTATTACGTTAGTCAACCCGAACCCACACCGGCCGAACAATTGCAGTCGGCAGCGCAGGACGCTGGTGATGCCGTGAGCGAAGCGGCTGATGCCGCAACCGATCAGGCCGCCGAAGCGGCCTCGTCGATCTCTGAACAGGCATCCGATGTTGCAGAGCAAGCCGGGCAGGCAGCGACCGACCTGGCCGATCAGGCCTCTGACGCCGCTGAGCAGGCCGGTCAAACGGCAACTGATCTGACAAACCAGGCTGGTGAAGAAGTCGCCTCACTAGCAAACCAGGGTCAGGATTTGTTCAATTCATGGATCGCGGACGGAGCACTGACTCTGGACAACTTCGACTACGACACGATGGTTGCTGCGGTTCAGGAAAGCACGTTGGCGCAGGATCTGAAAACTCAGGCCATTCAGATTCTGGATGACATCAAGGCGTCCCCGGAAACGATTGCAGTTAAAATTCAGGAACTTCGGGACCTGATGACCGGGCAATAAGTCAATCGGGCTGCCCGCTTTGGGTGGCCCGCTCTATCCATGTACCGCAAGGTCCGTCCCATTAGTATTTTCGGTCACCGGATTATGTCTCTGCCAATTTGTCTCTCAGTTAACGGACTGAGAGCAACAAATCTTGTCAATTACCGCTTTGCCCGAATCATGGTCGGGGCCTTCTTATGCGAAACAATGTTTCGGGATAGCTATTGCTCCTTTGTCCGCCATACCCTGAGCAGCCGGCAGAGGTGCCGAAAAACAGTGACGACCGGGTGCTAATCGCGCCATAGTAGAACAAAGCCCCGGAGTTCGGAGGTCACCGGGGGCGCTGAAAGCCGGGTTTACCGGCATGGGAGGGTGGATTTGGATAACGCGCAGCTGCTGATCAGCGGGCTGGCGAATGGCTGTGTCTACGGCCTGATCGCTCTTGGATTTGTATTGATTTACAAGGCGACTGAGGCGGTGAACTTCGCGCAAGGCGATTTCATGATGTTGGGCGCCTTTGTCTCTATCGGTCTCACGAACACTGAGTATATGGGCCTCCCGTTCTGGCTCGCTTTACCCATTTCACTGGGGATCATGGGGGCACTTGGGTATTTACTGGACCGCCTGATCATCCGTCGGCTGTTTGGAGAAAGCCAAACTGCTGTAGTGATCCTGACGATTGCTCTGGGCTTTGTGATCCGGTTCGCGGCCGGGCTGATCTGGGGGCATGAACCGCAAACGCTGCAGAACCCTCTGGCGGGAAAAGAGGTCCGTTTCGGCGGGCTGGTGCTGGGGATGGAGGATGTGGCAGTGATTGTCGTTACCGTGCTGCTGACCTGGGGGCTTTACGTCTTTTTCAGCCGGACAAAGTTGGGTCTTGCCATGCAAGGCGCGTCTCAGAACCAGTTGGCGGCCTATTATATGGGTATCCCGGTCAAACGCGTTCAGGGGTTTATCTGGGCTTTGGCCGGTGTTGTTGCGGGCATAGCCGGGATCCTGTTTGCGGCGAAGGGAACTGTTGACCCGACCACCGGCCTGCTGGGGATCAAAGCATTCGCGGCTGCGGTCATTGGAGGGTTCGGCAGCTTACCGGGTGCGTTGGCCGGAGGGTTGATTGTCGGCGTGATCGAACCTTTCGCCAGCCGCTATATCGCTGCAGGTTACAGCCAGATCGCGCCTTATGCCCTGTTGCTCGCGGTGTTGATCTTCTGCCCAAACGGGCTGTTCAGTCAGGTTCTGGTCAAGAAGGTCTAGGCCCATGCGGATCGTGTTCAAAACCGACTACATGCAGGACATCCGGCCCTGGAAGGATAGGTACCAACTGTGTTTCTACCTGATCCTGTTAGTCGTGGTAGCCACTGCCCCCTGGTGGCTGGACGACTTCTATCTGGGCGAACTTACGAACGTTCTGATCTGGGCCATTGCCGGGTTGGGCCTGATGGTGCTGACCGGCCATACAGGTCAGGTCAGCCTGGGTCACGCGGCGTTTCTGGCTTTTGGCTGTTATGCCAACGTTATCCTGATAGAGGCTGGCGTGCCCTTTCTGATCGCTTTCCCACTGGCCGGCATCCTGACCGGGGTTGCCGGGGTAACGGTCGCCGTCCCTGCCCTGCGCCTGCATGGTATTTACCTGGCTATCTTTACGCTGGCGCTGTCGATTCTGATGGATGACGTCATCGTACTGGCCGAGCCCATCACCGGCGGCGTGGCGGGCAAATACCTGGGCGGCATTGAGATATTCGGCCATCTGGTCGACCGCTGGGCGACACCGGATCAGTTCTTCTGGCTTGTATTGGTCGTGGCCGTCCTGGTTACGTTGGGCTACATCAACCTGCTGCGCGCGCCACTGGGGCGTAGCTTTATCGCCGTGCGCGATTCCGAGGTTTCGGCGCAAGCGATGGGTGTCGATATCGCGCGGACCAAGATGATCTCTTTTGCTTTGTCTTGTGCAGTGACCGGCTGGGCCGGCGCGCTGATGGGGATGTATGCCGGGGCGTTCAACAACGAAACTTTCAGCGTTGTAATCTCAATTCAGTTGCTGATGATGATCGTGATCGGCGGGCTGGGCTCGATCCATGGCGCGTTTCTGGGCGCCATCATCATCGGGTTCTTGCCGCAGTTCCTGTCGATCTCAAAGGAATATGTGGGCGCACTGTTTGGCAGTAATACAGTTGCAATTCCCGGCCTCGAGTTTGGCGTCTTCGGCATGATCCTGATTGCTTTCATCCTGTTCGAGCCGATGGGAATGTACGGTCGGTGGCTGAAAATCCGTACCTGGTTCGAGCTGTTTCCCTTCTATCGCAAGGACATGTTCAAGCGGCAGAAATCCTACCTCAAGACGGAGCGGCTGAGATGAGCCTGCTTGAGTTCGAGAGCGTCACGCTGAAATTCGGCGGTTTGACGGCAGTGAATGACCTGTCCTTCACTGTCGAAAAAGGTGAAGTTTTCGCCATAGTTGGGCCGAACGGCGCGGGCAAATCCACAGTTTTCAACTTGATTTCTCGGTTCTACGATCCCTTCGCCGGGATGATCCGATTTGACGGGCATGATCTGTTGCAGGTCAAACCTTCCGGCGTGGCAGCATATGGCGTAGCGCGGACATTCCAAAATATCGAACTGTTTGAGCATGCCACCGTATTGCAAAACCTGCTGGTCGGACGGCATCGTCATCGCCGGACAAACCTCCTGTCGGAAATCCTGTTCTTGCCGTCCACCCGTCGGCAAGAGATCGATAGTCGCGAGAAGGTGGAAGAGATCATCGACTTTCTCGACCTGCAAGCCTTCCGCGACAAGTTGATTTCCGGGCTGCCTTATGGCGTCCGCAAAGTCGTCGAAGTCGCGCGTGCGCTCGCCACCGATCCAAAATTGCTGCTGTTGGACGAACCGGCCTCGGGGCTTTCGGTCGAGGAAACGACCGATATGCGCTGGTGGATCGACGATATCCGGCGGCAGATGGGGATCACGGTGGTGATGGTCGAACACGACATGGGGCTGGTCACGCGCGTCTCCGACCGGGTTCTGGCTATGGCTGACGGCGCAAAGCTGACGCTTGGCACACCCTCTCATGTGCAGTCCCACCCGGCGGTGGTCGCGGCTTATCTGGGGAAAGCTTCATGAGTGACCCCATTCTGACCATCCGAAATGTCGAGAGTTTCTATGGCCCCATCATGGCCATTCGCGGCGTTTCGCTTGACGTAATCCCGGGTCAGATTGTCTCAATCCTCGGGGCTAATGGCGCAGGCAAGACAACTCTGCTGAAAACCATCTCGGGCGTGATGGATCCCGAAAAGGGTAAGATCACTTTTGACGGTGATGACATACAAGGGAGTGAGCCGCACAAGATCGTGCTAAAAGGTATTGTCCACGTGCCTGAAGGCCGTGAAGTATTTCCGTTGCTGACGGTTGATGAAAATCTCAGCCTCGGGGCCTTTACCTCGAACGATAAGGGCCAGATCGACCATGACCGTGATCTAGTGTTTTCCTACTTCCCCATCCTCAAAGAGCGCCGCACGCAGGAGGCCGGGACCCTTTCCGGTGGGCAACAGCAGATGCTGGCAATCGGTCGGGGTCTGATGGCCAACCCCAGGATCATGCTGCTGGACGAGCCGTCTCTGGGCCTGTCGCCGATGTTGGTGCAGGAAATCTTCGATATTCTGAAACGGCTGAACGACGAGCAGAACATGACCATGATGCTGGTCGAACAGAACGCAAACGCGGCCCTTGAACTCGCTCACCATGGGTATGTGATGGAGGTCGGGCGCATTGTGATGGATGATGCGGCGGATGTGCTGATTAAAACCGAGGATATTCAGAACTTCTACCTGGGCATTCAGGATGAAGGCGCACGTGAAAATCGCCGCTGGAAGCGCAAGAAAACGTGGAGGTGAGTCAGATGAACATCAGTTCCCTGCCCCCTCAGACCAGGATCAACGGCGTCCGCTTCAATGCTAACCCCGGCCAGCGGCCTCTGCGCGTCGATGGTTGCGTCACCATTTGCGAGCTGTTTCAGAAACGCTGCACGGATCTTGGAGAGCGCACCGCGCACCGCGAAAAAGAGCTTGGAATCTGGAAGTCCTATTCATGGTCCGACTACTGGCAGCACGCCAAATGGATTGGCCTCGCTTTGCGCAAGTTGGGATTGCAACGGGGTGAGGTCGTTTCGATCCTGTCCGAAGATCGCAAGGAATGGGCCTGGTTCGACACGGCGATTCAGAGCGTTGGGGGTATCGCATCGGGCGTCTACACCACGGATTCGGCCAGTCAGTTGAAATACCAGATCAATGACAGCGACAGTCGATTTCTCATTGTCGAGAACGAAGAGCAACTGGACAAGTTTCTTGAGATCGAAGCTGAGGTTCCCGGCCTGCTGAAAGTCGTTATTCTTGAGGACGAGGGCCTGCACGATCTAAGCCACCCACAGTGTGTGATGATCGAGGACCTATATGCGTTGGGGCAACGGGCCGACGCAGAGGAGCCGGGGCGGTTCGATGCGGAAATAGCGCTGGCAGCTCCGCAGGACACGGCGCTGCTGGTCTATACGTCAGGCACGACCGGCATGCCCAAGGGCGCCATGCTGAGTCACGAGAATATTTTGGCCACCATTGAAGCCGGAGCGCACGCCCTGCCCACGTACGAAACTGACGAGCAACTTTGCTTTCTGCCGCTCTGCCACATCCTGGAACGGGATGTTTCGGTTTACTTCCCGTTGGCCGCCAAGTGCGTTGTGAACTTCGCAGAAAGTCCCGAGACCGTTTTTGCAAACCTGCAAGAGGTCTCTCCTACCACCTTCACAGCCGTGCCCCGGGTTTGGGAAAAGATCTATTCCCATGTGCAAGTCATGGCGCAAGAGGCGACGCCAACGGGCCGCGCCGCGTTCGGGATGGCGTTGAAAGCGGGATTTGCGCGGGCCGAATTCATCCTTGCCGGAAAACCTGTACCTGTGGGCATTGCAGCAAAATTCTGGCTGTGGGACCGATTTGTATTGCGCAATCTTCGCCGGATGCTGGGTATGGACAAGCTGCGCCGGGGCGGCACCGGAGCCGCCCCAATCTCGGCTGAGTTGTTGAAATGGTACTGGGCTATCGGTGTGCCTCTGGTCGAAGGGTTCGGTATGACGGAAACCTCTGGTCTCGCGGCTGCGAACAGCACAGAATGCAACAAAGTCGGGTCCATAGGACGCGCGGTTCCCAGCAACGACATCCGTATTTCCGAAGACGGTGAAATTCAGCTTAAGGGTCTGAACATTTTTCAGGGCTATTGGCGCAACAATGCCAAAACCGCCGACACCTTTACTGCCGACGGCTGGCTGCGGACCGGAGACATGGGGCATATCGACGATCAGGGCTATGTAACCATCACCGGGCGCCTGAAGGACATCATCATTACCGCTGGCGGAAAGAACATCACCCCGGCCGAATTCGAAAGCCGGTTGAAAGTCAGCCAGTATATCTCGGATGCCGTCCTCATCGGCGACAAGCGGAAATACCTGACCGCGCTGATCATGATCGACCAGGATAATGTCGAGAAATTTGCGCAGGACAGAAAAATCCCGTTCTCGAATTTTGCGTCGCTCTGTGCCGCGCCCGAAGTCCGGGACCAGATTCAGGCTGATGTCGATGCCGCCAACAAGGAATTCGCCCGCGTGGAACAGATCAAGGATTTCCGCTTGATTGACGTGTTGCTGACCGCCGACGATGACGAACTGACCGCGACAATGAAATTAAGGCGCAGCTTTGTCGAAAAGAAACACGGACATCTCATTGAAGACATGTACAAATAGTTAATGGGGCTACCCAAAGGGAGGAGAATTATGAGGAACGTATTCAAACGGCTGGCGACAGCCTCCGCGTTGACGGTAACAACCAGTATTGCCAGCGCGCAGACACAGGGTGTCACCGACGACGAAATTGTCATCGGCTCGGTCAACGACCTGAGTGGAATTTTCGCCGCCGTTGGCGTTCCGGCCACCAAAGGGGCCAACGTCGTCTTTGACCGTGTCAATGCCGATGGTGGCGTACATGGTCGCACCATCCGTTATGTGGTCGAAGATAATGGCTATCAGATGCCGCGCGCGATGCAGGGCTACAACAAGCTGCTGAACCGCGACAAGGTGTTTGCCATGCTGCAGTCGTTGGGCACGCCGATGAACCTGGCTGGGTTCAAACTTTTGGACCCCAAGGGTATCCCAAACGTCGCCCCTCTGTCCGCCGCGCGGCAGATGTTGCAGGAACCGATCGACAATAAGTTCACCTCCTTCTCAAGCTATTTTGATCAGAGCCGCGTCGGGGTGAAATACCTGGCTGGAGAGTTCGGATCGCAGAGCGTCTGCACAATGTATCTGCCCACGGATTTCGGAGAAGAGATTCTGGAAGGCAGCAAAGCAGGCGCAGAAGAAGCAGGAATCGCATTTGTCTCCGAGACGACGCACAAGCCGGATGAGACGGACTTTGTCGGTTCGTTAAGCAAGCTTAAGGAAGAAGGCTGTGACATCGTCACAATAGCTCTGGGCGTGCGTCAGGCGATCACCGTGGTCGGTACCGCCAAAAAGATGGGACTGGAGGATATGAAATTCCTTGGGACCTCAGCCAGCTTCCTGACCGTTGTGGCACAGGTGCCTGGCGGGGTGACCGACGGGTTCTATGCCGCCGCTTCATGGCAGGACCTGTGGGCCCGTGCAGATGAACCCGCCCCTGCCGCCTTTATCGAGGAATACAAAGCCGCCACCGGAGAAGACCCTGTCGGCTTTGCCATGCTGGGATATTCGGCAGCTGAGATGATGGTCAAAGCGCTGGACGCCGCCGGCCCGGATTTGACCCACGAAAGTTTTATCGCCGCGATGGAGTCGCTGGATTACCAGGACGACCTTATCGGCAACCACATGACGTTCGGTCCCGACGACCATCAGGGCGCGGACGCGGTTTATGTCAATGTGGTCGAGAACGGAGCCTGGAAACTGGTTTACGAAGAATAAAAAAGGGCTCGCTGATGCGAGCCCTTTGTCTTTTGCGATCCGCTGCGATTAACGCTTCGAGAACTGGAACGAACGACGCGCTTTGCGCTTACCGTATTTCTTACGTTCCACAACGCGGCTGTCGCGGGTCAGGAAGCCTGCAGCTTTCAGAGCACCACGCAGCGACGGATCGTACAGCTGCAGCGCTTTCGAGATGCCGTGCTTGACCGCACCGGCCTGACCGGTCAGGCCACCACCTTTGACGGTTGCGACAACGTCGAATTCACCTTCAACACCAGCAACCTGGAACGGCTGGCGCAGGATCAACTGCAGAACGGGACGAGCGAAGTACTTGTCCTGATCTTTGCCGTTCACGGTGACTTTGCCGGAACCCGGCTTGATCCAAACGCGGGCAACAGCGTCTTTACGCTTGCCGGTGGCGTAGGAGCGGCCCAGCTCGTCACGTACGGGTTCACGCACGATGACTTCTTCGGCCACGGTTTCAACGCCTGCGACGGCGCTCAGCTCTTCGAGAGTATTGATCTGATCAGCCATCGGTTATTAGCTCCGGGTGTTTTTCTTGTTCATGGACTTAACGTCCAGAACTTCGGGCGACTGGGCTTCATGCGGGTGCTCGGCACCTGCATAAACGCGCAAGTTGGTCATAACCTGACGCGACAGGCGGTTGCCCGGCAGCATGCGCTTGACCGCCTGGGTCACGACGCGCTCGGGGTGTGCACCCTCGAGAATCTGCTGCTTGGTGCGCGATTTGATTCCGCCCGGGTGGCCAGTGTGCCAGTAGAAGTTCTCTTCGCGCTTCTTGCCGGTCATCTGGATTTTGTCAGCGTTGATCACGATGACATTGTCGCCCATGTCCATGTTCGGGGTAAACGACGCTTTGTGCTTGCCACGCAGGCGCATGGCGACGATCGAGGCAAGACGGCCCAGAACAACGCCCTCGGCGTCGATCAGGATCCACTTCTTGTCGATGTCTGCAGGTGTTGCAGAAAAGGTTTTCATGGCAGGATAGTCCTGTTTGATGTGAAAGACCGCCCCCGACGGAGCGGCCCGAATTCGATGGACGGGTTTTATGGGGCACGCGCGCGCAGGTCAAGCGCAGTGAATTAGTTTTAATGTAGCAAAACCAAATACTTACAAATTAGGTATTATTTTACCCCATATTTCAGCATGCAATTCGCGCCTGCATCCCTGTTCTGTTATCGTCATTGCCATTCTGAACTTGTTGAGCCCGGAGGATCGCATGCACGATTTACATCAGGTCATTTCAGATTACGGCGCAGCGTGGCAGGAAATGGACCCTGATAAACGAAAAGAACAACTGACGCGGTGCTTTTCGGAAAACGGACGGTATGTCGATCCTACTGCAGATGTCAGCGGCATAGCGCAGCTTAGCGAGCATATCGGAGAGATTTTGAAAACCTCAAACGGACGCGTTGATATCACCAGCACGCCTGTCTCTCACCATGATGTGGTTCACTTTACCTGGCGTATGGTCGCGCCAGATGGGTCGATCATGGTTGCCGGTCATGACTTCATTCGCCTGGACGATCAGGGAAAGATAGCACATCTGGCTGGGTTCTTCGGAGATCCGGCGCCACTTACATAGAATATTAAACACTGATTTGTTCGGGCGGATTGTCCAGCAATGTCCGCAGCCTCTGCATCGCGTCCTCAAACCGCTCCAGCGACACATGCCCGTTCATCGCGATGCGCACCGCGTTTGGCGCACGCCCGTCGCGCAGCGCAAATTCATCGGCCGATCGCAACTGTATGCCCTCACGCTCGGCTGCACGGCTGAATGCCGCGGCGCGCCAGCCAGACGGCAGGTTCAGCCAGACAAATGGCACATCCGGCGCCCAGTTCAGATCGAACCCGCCCAATGCATTTACGGCGACCCGCACATATTCACCCATCCGCACCCGGACATCCTTGGCAATTTGCCGGGTTCTTCGGTCAGAAAGCAGCAAACGGGTCAGTTCGGCCAGCGGCTGAGCCAACCCGAAATACCCATATTCAGCGGAACGCCGCAGATCCCCGCTTCTTTCTCTTGGCGCGATGGCAAAACCGATACGCAATGCAGGCGTCAGGACTTTTGAAATCGAAGACACATGCCACCCTCTTTCGGGTGCCAGAGCACGATAGCTGGGTTCGCGAGCATCCCCCATGCGATAGCAATCGTCTTCGATGATTTGGACGTCATAACGGCGGGCGACATCGACGATCTCTTTTCGGCGCTCAAGAGGTGTATGCGATCCGGTTGGGTTTTGCACTTCGGGTGAGACGCAGACAGCTTGAGCGGGGGTCTGGCGCAGGACGTGTTCCATGGCAGCCGGATCGACTCCCCACTTGTCCATCTTCACGCCAACCACATCGGCGCGCATCAACTCTCCGGCACGGCGAAAGCCTGCGTAAGACAGGTCTTCGACCAGTACGACCGGCTTAGCCCCCCGCAATATCGTTTGAAACACAAGGCAAAGCCCGTTCTGACCACCATGTGTCAGTACAATATCATCATGCGACAGTGCCCCCAGAGGCAGATCGGAAAGCCAATCGACCACAACTTGTCGTGTCGGTTGGTATGCGTCACGCGTTGGATAGTTCATAAACATGCCCGGATCGGACTGAGAAACCTTCTGCAGGCATTCCCGGATCAGGGCTACCTGCCCCACATCAGCCAAACGCGGGCTGAACAAGCTGACATTGGCGTTGTACTTGTCGTCCCTCAGGTGCAGCTGCCTTGCCCAGACATCATCCAGAATGGGTGATTTGGGCGGGGCTACAAATGTACCACGTCCGACCTCTGCTTGTAGCAAGCCTTCGTCTGTGAGAATCGTATACGCCCTTGCAACGGTGCCCGGAGTGATTTGTAATCGATACGCAAGTTCACGCACTGGAGGTAGTTTCGTTCCTACCTCCAGCATCTTGTTATCAATCGCTTTTCGTATTGTGTCTGCAACCAGGGTGTACTTAGGTCCCTTGGATTTCGGCAGCGCCTCCGGCCAAATTGTATCCATTACAATTCTTTCTTTGATTTTGACACAATCCTGAATGTATCAAGCCTATATACCGAACATATTACGTTTGTGTCAATACAATTTGAAAGGATACCTAAGATGACACGCGCAATGCACAACCCCGCCCTCATGCTGCTGAACGACAGCCCCCGGCTGCCGCTGATCGCCGCGCTGGCCGTGCGGTTTGCGGCGATTGTCACAAAATGGGAGCGTCAACGCCGCAGTCGTATTAATTTGTCAAAGCTGGATGACAGACTTTTGGAGGATGTTGGTCTGACCCGCCATCAAGCCAACAGGGAAATCCACCGTCGGTTTTGGCAGGACTAACCATTCCCCAGTCCCTTGACGGGACCTCTTCCTTGGCCGGGTTTTTTGCCCGGCCATTTTTTATCCGAATGCCGCAGCAGCCGATCCCTCGGGCGGCAGAGAATATGTCATCGTTGCCCGCGCGGCGGGTTTGTCAGAGCCCTCAGAGAACATCAGGACGTCCCCGACGGCCAGCGATCTTCCAAGTTTCAACAACCTGCATTTTGCAATCATGTCCTTGCCCCCTTCGGGTTTTCGCATGAAGTCCATCGAGCAGCCGGTTGTCACTGCAAGAGATTGCCGGCCTCTCCGCGCCAGAATGATCGCATAGACACAGACGTCAGCCAGCCCGAACATCGACGGCCCCGACACGGTTCCGCCGGGACGCAGATGCCTGTCTTCAACGACCAGCCGCATGACGATTTCGTTTTCATCCAGTTCTTCGACAACAAAGTCCCGATGCACCTGCGGAAAGATCTGTTTCATGTATTCCATCAGCTCTTCCCGGTTCATCGCTAATGTCATGCTTCCCCTCCTCGATTTGCCGACCTAGAGTTGGCCCAACATCATATCGGAGGGCAAGATGGCAATTCTGGAACGTAACGACACAGGTGCAGTTGCCACCCTAATAATGAATACGCCCGAGCGGTTGAATGCCCTGAGCGATGAGATGCTGGCATCCCTTCAGACCGAACTTGAAGCGCTGCGTGACGACAATTCGATCCGCGCGGTGATTCTGTCGGGCGAAGGCAAGGCATTCTGTGCGGGACACGACCTGAAACAAATGACTGCGGGGCGTCAGTCGGACGACGGCGGCAAGGCCTATTTCCAGGATTTGTTTGCCAGATGCGCCAGGATGATGCTGTCGATACAGTCCCTGCCCCAGCCTGTGATCGCTCAGGTGCACGGTATTGCGACGGCTGCAGGCTGTCAGTTGGTAGCGACCTGCGATCTGGCCGTTGCTGCCGAAGGCACTCGGTTTGGCGTTAACGGAGTGAATATCGGGTTGTTCTGCTCTACGCCCATGGTCGCGCTAAGCCGGAATATCCCCCGCAAACTGGCGTTCGAGATGCTGACAACAGGAGAGTTCATTTCTGCCGAGAAAGCAGCTGAGATTGGGCTGATCAACCGCGCTGTACCTGAAATGCTGTTGGAACATGAGACGATGGCACTTGCCGAACAACTGGCAGGAAAGCTTGGCTCAGCTGTTAAGACTGGCAAAGAAGCGTTTTACAGACAACTGGAATTGCCGGTTGAACAGGCCTACGAATACACCGGCGAAGTAATGGCTCAGAATATGCTGCATCGGGATACCGAAGAAGGAATATCTGCGTTTATCGAAAAAAGATCGCCAAATTGGCACCAATAAGGCGAAGGTAATCAACATTTTTCGCCACTGTTCTCATTTTTGCACTTTTCAAAAGGGCAACACTGTGGCAAAGCTGGGACAGGGCAAAGGCCCTGAACATACTTTTGGGTCGCCGTGGGCGGAAGGTCCCTCCAAGCTGGTTTCTCTCACCGGCGTTGACATTCCCGCAGCGGCGACCCCAAGTTTCCCTTGAAATACTAAACCAGGCTGCGATGGCGCGGCTGTGTTGCGTTGTGCGGTGCTCTGCCCTATGTGGCAGCGCATGACACAGAAATTGCATATCGTGGGCGGCGGCATGGCCGGGTCCGAGGCAGCCTGGCAGGCGGCGGAAATGGGCGTGGATGTCGTGATCCACGAAATGCGGCCCAAAGTGGGCACGTTTGCGCACCAGACCGGGAGTCTGGCCGAGATGGTATGCTCGAACTCATTCCGTTCGGACGATGACGAGCAGAATGCGGTCGGCCTGCTGCACTGGGAAATGCGTGCGGCCAATGGACTGATTATGACGACCGCGGACGCGCACCGACTGCCCGCCGGTGGCGCACTGGCCGTGGACCGCGACCCGTTCGCCGAATCTGTTACGGCAAAACTGCATGCACATCCGCGTGTTGAGATCACCGGCGAAGAGGTTTCCACTCTGCCCGATGACGGCCACTGGATCTTTGCGACCGGCCCGCTGACCTCCGCGGCACTGGGTGAGGCCATTCGCATCGAGACCGGCGCCGAGTCTCTGGCCTTCTTCGATGCCATAGCCCCAATCGTTTACGCCGACAGCATCGACATGAGCAAAGCGTGGATGCAGTCGCGCTATGACAAAGGCGAGACTGAGGAAGAGCGTACCGCCTATCTGAACTGCCCGATGGACCGGGATCAGTATGAGGCGTTCATCGACGCTCTGCTGGCTGCCGACAAGACCGAGTTTCACGAAGGCGAAACCGCGGGTTATTTCGATGGTTGCCTGCCGATCGAGGTGATGGCGGAACGCGGGCGCGAGACACTGCGTCACGGCCCGATGAAACCGGTTGGACTGACCAACCCGCATCAGCCGGAAGTTAAGTCGCATGCGGTTGTGCAATTGCGCCGCGACAACGCCCTGGGCACGTTGTTCAACATCGTGGGCTTTCAGACCAAGATGAAATACGGCGCGCAGACCGAAGTGTTCCGGATGATCCCCGGCCTGGAAAACGCCAGTTTCGCGCGGCTGGGCGGTATTCACCGTAACACATTCATCAATTCACCCACATTGCTGGACTCGCAGATGCGTTTGAAATCTAAACCGAACATCCGCTTTGCCGGTCAGATCACCGGGGTTGAGGGCTATGTCGAAAGCGCAGCCATGGGGCTGCTGGCCGGTCGCCTGGCCGCTGCTGAAGTTCAGGGCCATACACTGCCCGAGGTTCCGCAGGACAGCGCCATGGGCGCTCTGATTCACCACATCACCGGCGGCGCCGAGGCGAAAACTTTCCAGCCGATGAACGTCAATTTCGGCCTGTTCCGCCCGGTTGATGGTCTGAAAGGCGGTCGCCGGGGTCGGAAGGATCGCTACAAAGCCTACACCGACCGGGCCAAAGCCGAATGGACGAGCTGGTTGGCGCGGTGCTGACTGGACGCCTTGGGGCGATGCGGCGTAACATCGGAATATGAGCGAAAAATTCCTTAAAGACGCCTACGGTCTGGGCCTGGGCTCGCCTCAGGCCACCCACGCGCATTACCAAAAATGGGCCTCGTCTTATGATGCCGAGGTCGGTGCGCATGGCTATGCCTCGCCGGGTCGTGTGGCCGATGCATTGTGGTCGAAATTGCCCGAACCTCAGACACCGATCCTTGACTATGGTTGCGGTACCGGGCTGTCCGGTGTGGCCCTTCGCGCGGCGGGTTTCGAGGTAATCGATGGGGTTGACCCAACACCCAAGATGTTGGAACGCGCCGAAGCTAAAGGGATTTACCGTAAGCTGTCGACCTTCGAAATCACCGATCCCGATCCATTGGAGCAAGGCGCATACAAAGCGATTACCGCCATCGGCGTCATCGGCACCGGCGCAGCCCCGCCCGAAGTTTTTGATTTGGTGATGAACGCATTGCCCAAGGGGGGCCTTCTGGGTTTTTCCTTCAATGATCACACTCTTGCGGAAATCTCTTATACTTCACGTCTAAATGATTGGCTGGACATGGGAGCGGCCCGGCTGCTATTTCGCGAACATGGGCCGCATTTGCCCGGCATGGACCTGAAGTCTGACGTATATATCGTTGAAAAAGCGTGATTTTCAGAACTCGATTTGCTCCTTCCCCGACCGGTCCACTGCATCTAGGGCACGCTTATTCTGCGATGTTTGCCCATGATCTTGCTGTATCTGAAAATGGGCAATTCCTGTTGCGGATAGAAGACATCGACCGTTCGCGGTCCCGATCGCATTGGGAGCAACAGATTTACGACGATCTGAACTGGTTGGGCCTTCGGTGGCCCGTCCCTGTTATGCGCCAATCAGAGCGTTTGGCCGTTTATGATAAAGCCCTCGACACTTTGTGGGAACAGGGCCTTCTTTACCCATGCACCTGTAACCGCAGGGATATCGCGGTCGCGGCAAGTGCACCGCAAGAAGGCGCGCCCCTGCATGGTCCGGATGGCATAATTTATCCAGGTACGTGCCGGCGTCGTTGGGAACAAATATGTTCGGACCGGTATTCCAGACCCAAGGACATCCCGCTAAGGCTGGATATCGCAGCCGCCGCCCGTCAGGCACAAGGCCTGTTTCATCCGGCAGTTATCCCCGATGCACCGAATTCAAGCGTCGCCAGATTTCAAGAACTCGGCCAAGGCCCAGATGGTGAGACGGGTATCATCCAGTTCACGGCTGAAGAACTTGAAAGCACCATAGGCGATGTCGTTTTGTCCCGGCGCAATATGGGAACGTCCTATCACCTGTCAGTTGTTTTGGATGACGCCGCGCAGAAGATAACCCATGTTGTTCGGGGACAGGATTTGTTCGAGGCGACGCGCATACATGTGTTGTTGCAGGCTCTGTTGGGTCTTCCTACGCCGCTTTACTACCACCACCAGCTAGTACGGGACGAGGCTGGCAAGCGCCTCGCCAAACGAGATGATGCGCGTGCAATAGCCAAATACCGGGCTGATGGGGTCACAACGGCTGATGTCAGGTCGATGGTGGGCCTCTGACCGCGTCACTCCATAGGTGACATCAGTTCGATCTCATTCCCATCCCGTACTGCGGTGTAAAAACAACTGCGCCGGTTCGTGTGGCACGCCGCACCGGTCTGCCGAACCAGGACCAGAAGACAATCACGGTCACAATCGAAACGAAAATCCACCAATTCCTGAACATGGCCCGAGCTTTCGCCCTTTATCCAAAACGACTGCCGTGAACGCGACCAATAGGTGACGCGGCCAGTTTCAAGTGTCTTTTTAATGGCTTCGACATTCATCCAGGCCATCATTAGAACCTCGCCGGACGCCTCATCCTGGGCAATAGCCGGGATCAGGCCGGCCTCATTGTATTTCAGTTCTGACGGATCAAACGCGGCCGTTGCGGACATGAGAAAAACCTTTTGCATCCCTGTGGATGCTCACTATGTATGGGGAACAGACAACGAGGGAAAGCCATGTCCGGCGAGAACGATCTGATTAAGCTCTATTCCGGCCGCATTCTGGCGCTGGCGGCAGATATTCCGCATCTGGACCGGCTTGAAAACCCCGACGCCACGGTGAAAAAGCGCTCGCCGCTATGCGGTTCGACCGTGACCGTGGACGTCAAGATGCAAGACGGAAAGGTCACAGGGTTCGGGCAGGATGTCAAAGCCTGCGCGCTGGGTCAGGCGTCGGCTTCGGTTGTCGGAAACGCCATTGTCGGCGCCACCCGCGCTCAGGTAGAAACCGCGCGGGATCAACTTTCGGCCATGCTGAAAAAGGACGGACCCGCACCCGGGGCACCGTTTGACGGTTTGGAAGTCCTGATACCGGCACGGGATTACAAGAACCGCCATGCCTCGATCATGCTGGTGCTGGATGCCGCTGCCGAGGCAATGGAGCAAGCCGAACGGGCCAATTGCGCCTGAGCGTGGCTTTCCAACGCAAACCAGTCTAGCCTCAGGGAAAAATGGGGGGAATGATTGGTTTGGATAACCTGCTCGAGCATTTCGTGACCCTGTGGGTCGTAATTGATCCAATTGGTACAATCCCCGTATTTATCGCCGTGACTGCAGGAATGCAGGTTGCGGCCCGGCGCAAGATGGCACTTCTGGCTTCGGTGATTAGTGCCGGGATTTTGCTGTTCTTTCTGGTTTTCGGTCAGTTGCTGATTGAGGCGCTGGATATTGGCCTCAATTCATTTCAGGTCGCCGGAGGCATCATCCTGTTCCTTTTCGCGCTGACGATGATCTTTGGCGAAAGCAAGCAAGACATTGAACAGCGTGCAGCCGAGGACGATCAGGAAGACAAGTTTCACACTCACAATCCAGCGATATTCCCTCTGGCCGTGCCCTCACTCGCGTCGCCCGGTGCAATGCTGGCGATTGTCATTCTGACTGATAACAACCGCTTCAGTGCCGCAGATCAGGGGATCACCGCCTTGGTCATGCTGTCTGTTGTTGCCATCGCCTTTGTCTTGATGCTGCTGGCCGAGCCCATTATCCGGCTGATCGGACATTCCGGGGCGGCGATTATCAGCCGCATCATGGGGATGATCCTGGCCTCTGTCGCGGTGAATTCCGTTCTGTCGGCCATGCTTGAGATAATGAAAACCGGTCAGTTGTAAAAAAGCCGCCGCACCTTCCGGGCGGAAAGGGCGGCGGCAGGCATTGCGTTTCTCGTGTGGGGTCCGGATAGCCGCACGGGGCCGAGGCAAGGCCCCTCAAGGGAATTGGGACAGGCAGGTCACCCTTGACTGAAATGGGGATGACAGCGCGGTATGATCGGCACGAGATCGCAGGCAGAAAGGGTCAGAACGCCCCTGGCAGGTGAAGGGCAACCATCAGCATGACGATCAGAGACACCGCGCCCACTGCATCCTGCAAAAGCGTTGATTGCGAGCGGCTAATGGCGGTCTTGATCTGGGTCAGCATGGTCTCACCTCCGGTCAGGGTTTTAATCCTTTGTTGACCTTTTGTTCTCATATTTCGTCGAGTCGGTAAAGAACTTTTTGAGAACATTTGTGAACTTAATGGAACAAATAGACTAACCCACTGAAATCAAACGAATTGCCTGATCCTGTTTCATCAGCCACAATAGCACCCGCGCTGCCTGCCCCCGATCCGAGCTGAGTTGCGGGTCGACGGACAGCAAAGCACGCGCATCGGATTGAGCGATAGCCATCAGCCCGGCCTGCCATTCCAGATCTGCAATTCGGAATTTCGGTAGCCCGGATTGTGCTGTACCGATCAGATCTCCGGCGCCTCGCATTTGCAGATCAGTCTCGGATATACGAAAACCGTCCTCGGTTTCACGCAGCACCTCCAGCCGTTTTCGTCCACCTTCACTGAGCGGCGGCTGATACATCAGCAGGCAAGTCGAATCCGCATCGCCGCGCCCGACCCTGCCGCGAAGCTGGTGCAATTGGGCCAGCCCAAAAATCTCAGCCCGCTCGATAACCATGATGGAGGCGTTGGGAACGTTGACCCCAACCTCGATGACCGTAGTTGCCACCAGAACCTTTGTTTGGCCCTCCTGGAACGCCTTCATAGCAGCATCTTTGTCCGACGGCGGCATCTGACCGTGAACCAGCCCCACAGTCCCTTCCCCCAAGATCGCGCGCAGTCGTTTGAATCGTTCTTCGGCGGCAGTAAGGTCTGAGACTTCGGATTCATCCACCAGTGGACACACCCAATAGCACTGGCGACCTTCTTCAATCGCGCGGCGCAGATGGGCGATAACCTCGTCCATGCGTTCGGTGCTGATGACGGCTGTTTTGATGGGCTTTCTTCCGGGAGGCTTCTCATCCAGAACAGACACATCCATGTCACCGTATTGCGCCAGCGCCAGACTGCGCGGGATCGGTGTGGCGGTCATAACCAAAACATCCGCTCCCCGCCCTTTTTCCGACAGTTCCATCCGTTGTCGCACGCCAAACCGGTGCTGTTCGTCTACAATCGCAAGCCGAAGTGCCTTGAATTCCACGTCGCTTTGGAACACCGCATGCGTGCCGACCAGAATTTGAATGTCCCCATTTTTCAGCGCTGCCAGCTTTGCACGCCGTTCAGCGCCCTTGTCCCGGCCGGTCAGGATTTCCAGAACGACCCCGGCCTCTTCTGCCAGCGGGCGCAATCCCTCCAGATGTTGCCTAGCCAGAATCTCGGTCGGGGCCATCATGACGCCCTGCCCGCCCGCCTCCACTGCGATCAGTAAAGCCATAAAGGCCACAAGCGTTTTACCGGCGCCGACATCCCCCTGAAGCAAACGGTTCATGCGTGCGTCAGAACCCATGTCAGCGGCGATCTCATCAATGGCTCGGATTTGTGCGCTGGTTGGCTTGTATGGCAGGCTCGCTAGGACTTTTACCTGCAACTTACCGGTTCCGACACTCACGACACCTCTGGCTTTCCGCTCCCGCTGCCGTGCCAGAGCCAAGGTCAACTGATGCGCAAACAGTTCATCATAGGCCAGACGCTCCCTAGCCGGTGCGTGCGCCGCGACATCATCCGCACCCTGCGGATTATGAGCTGTTGCAATACCCACTGCCCAATTCGGCCAGTCTTGCCTGGCAATCAGCGCCGGGTCGATCCATTCGGCTAGATCCGGAGTTCTGGTCAAAGCGCTGCGGGCTGCCTTAAAGGCGGTCTTTTGGGTGATCCCCTGCGTCAGATGATACACCGGCTCAAATTCTGGTATTTCCTTTGCGTCCTCCGGCGGCAGCATGTGATCGGGATGAACCATCTGCGCCATTCCATCGAACAGCTCGAGCTTTCCGGAAATCACTCTGCGCGAGCCTTCAGGCAGAATCCGTTTCAAATAGTCTCCTCGTGCGTGAAAGAAGACCAACTGAAAATCAGCCTGACTGTCCTCGACATGAACCCGATACGCACCGCCCTTATTGCGCGGCGGCCTGTGGGCACCAACTGTAACCTCGACTGTCAAAGTCGCGGGCAGGTCCACGCCCTTAATCGTATCGCGGCGCCTTCGGTCAATGACGGCATAAGGTAGGCTGAACAACACGTCGCGCGGAGATTCCGTGCCCGACTGCGTCAGGACCTGAGCCGTCTTCGGCCCTACGCCCTCAAGCGTTTCCAGACCCGCGAAAAGCGGAAACAGAACTTCGGGTCGGCCGCTCATGTGTTGCCAATTAGCTGAAGCCAGCCATCTTCATCCAGTGTTTCGATACCAAGTTCAGCGGCCTTCTTGGCCTTTGATCCTGCCCCCGGTCCAGCGACCAGGATATCGGTCTTTTTACTCACCGAACCTGACACTTTTGCCCCCAAAGCCTCGGCTCGGGCCTTGGCCTCTGCGCGGGTCATCTTCTCCAATGTCCCCGTGAAGACAACGGTTTTCCCCGCCACCGGGCTGCCGGAAGTGTCCGGGCGCTTGGCCTCCTGAACGTCCAACTGCGCCACGAGTGCGTCTATGCTGGCCCTTTCAGCGTCCTGAGCGAAGGCAGATACAAGCGCACGGGCCATAACCTCACCCACGCCGTCAACACCCAGCAGGTCTTCCCACTCGGGTCCTTCAAAAGTTGCCGCCGAGGTAACGGCGCTCTCGAATTCAGGCCAGGTACCATAGTGGTTCGCAATCAGGTTCGACGCGGCCTCACCCATGTGCCGGATCCCAAGTGCGAACAAAAGACGGCCGAAGGGAATTTGACGTTTCTCGTCAACGGCAGCCCACAGGTTGCTTGCACTTTGGGCACCCCACCCTTTGCGGTTCGCCAGTTTATTCAAGTTCGCAGCGTCGCGGTCCTGCAGAGTGAATATGTCAACCGGGGTTCTGACCGGTAGATCGGGATCATCGTAGAACATCTCGATCTGCTTCGCGCCCAGACCTTCAATGTCGAAGGCTTTACGAGACACAAAATGCTTCAGCTTTTCCACCGCTTGAGCAGGACAGATCACCCCGCCGGTACAGCGTCGGACAGCATCGCCCTCTTCGCGCACGGCGTCGCTTTGGCATTCCGGGCAGGTCTTGGGGAACTCATACGTTTCCGCACCTTCGGGACGTTTCGAAAGATCGACATCTGCGATTTTGGGGATTACATCGCCTGCACGATAGACCTGCACCCAGTCACCTACACGGATATCCTTGCCGTCTCGGATCGTTCCCCCCTTGGCATCAAGACCGGCGATATAGTCCTCGTTGTGCAGAGTCGCGTTTGACACCACGACACCACCCACGGTCACCGGATGCAGACGAGCAACCGGGCTGAGCGCGCCGGTGCGGCCCACCTGTATGTCGATCGCCTCAAGCCGCGTCCAGGCCAGCTCTGCCGGGAACTTGTGCGCAATCGCCCATCGAGGCGTCGTGGAGCGGAACCCCAGACGCGCCTGCAGCGAAAGATCGTTCACTTTGTAAACGACGCCGTCGATATCGTAGCCCAAGGTCGACCGTTGGACTTCAATCCCCCGGTAGTGTGCTAGCATCTGCTTAGTCGATTCGCAAAGCCGGGTCAGCGGGTTGGTCGCAAACCCAAACGCACTCAGCCGTTCAATCGCGCCCATTTGTGAGGTTGCCAAGGCCTCCGACAATTCCCCCCAAGCATAAGCAAAAAACCTGAGCGGGCGCGAACGAGTAATTGTGGAATCCAATTGTCGAAGCGATCCAGCGGCCGCGTTTCGCGGGTTGGCAAAAGTCTTGTCACCGGAGTCCGCCTGCCGCGCGTTCAGCTTTTCAAAGTCGTCATGGGACATGTAGACTTCGCCGCGGACCTCCAGAATATCCGGCGCGTTTTCTATGGTTTGCGGGATATCTGAGATTGTCAGCGCGTTCGCCGTCACATTCTCGCCAACCTCGCCATCTCCGCGGGTCGCAGCCTGAACCAGTTTGCCTTGTTCATACCGCAGTGAAAGCGACAAGCCGTCGATCTTGGGTTCCGCTGTGAAGGACAGCGGCGCATTGCTGTCCAACCCCAGGTATTTTCGGATTGAGCGGTCAAAGTCCTGAACATCTTCGTCGTCAAACGCGTTGCCCAACGACATCATGCGAACGCCATGGGTAACTTTTGAAAAACCGTCGCCAGGACGTGCACCGACCTGCTCCGAGGGGCTGTCCGCACGCTTGAGATGCGGGAAACGCTCTTCGATTTCGGCGTTCCTACGCTTGAGCGCATCGTAATCCGCATCCGAAATCTCTGGTGCGTCTTCAACGTGATACAGTTTGTTTGCCCGGGAAAGCTGTTCTGTAAGCCGTGCCAGCTCTGCCCGCGCGGCGTCTTCTGTCAGCTCTGATACCGGAATTGATTTGCTCATGGCCTCGCCCTGTCACGTATTCTTGGGCTTCAGTGATAGGGCGAGGTCATGGCCAGGTCCAGATGTGCTGTTCAGTGAGTAAGGGGGTCGCCCCGGACCAGCGGCGACCGTTTTCAGATCTGTTCAGGCGCCAATTGCCATTCGCGTCTCATCAAGACTGTTGCTTTGCGGGTCTCGCAGGACATAACCCCTGCCCCAGACGGTCTCGATGTAGTTTTCGCCACCGGTCGCATTGCTGAGTTTCTTGCGAAGTTTGCAGATGAAAACATCAATGATTTTCAGCTCCGGCTCGTCCATGCCGCCATAAAGATGGTTCAGGAACATTTCCTTGGTCAGAGTTGTTCCCTTGCGCAGGCTCAGAAGCTCAAGCATCTGGTATTCCTTGCCAGTCAGGTGAACCGCTTTGCCTTCGACCTCGACCGTTTTGGCATCAAGATTAACAGCCACGCGACCGGTATGGATAATGGATTGCGAATGCCCTTTCGACCGGCGAATGATGGCGTGAATGCGCGCCACCAGCTCCTCGCGGTGGAAAGGTTTGGTCATGTAGTCATCTGCACCGAAACCAAACCCCTTGATCTTGCTTTCGGTATCATCCGCACCCGACAGGATCAGGATGGGCGTTTCCACCCGCGCAATCCGAAGCAGCCGCAGAACCTCATGCCCGTTCATGTCCGGCAGGTTCAGGTCGAGCAGGATCAGGTCATAGTCATACAGCTTTGCCAGATCGATGCCTTCTTCGCCAAGATCCGTCGCGTAGACGTTTAGGTTTGCGTGCGTCAGCATCAGTTCGATGCTTTTCGACGTGGTCGGATCATCCTCGACAAGAAGTATACGCATTTACTGCTCCAATTCGGGTCAATTTACCAATTCAAATTGAACCTGCTCAAAAATGGTTAATCTGACGTTACCGTTGAATTATTTATTCACTTTCTCCTTTAAGTTGTCGATATTTTTTTAACGCGGTGACCTTCAACGCGTCCATTCCGTGTTCAGCAACTGCCGAAACCCACGAATTGAATTCCTCATCGCTCAATCCATAACGTTTCTTGGCGTCTGACAGCGTGATCAATCCATAAACCACACCACGCACCACAATCGCTTTGCGAGACGCCACCCATCTGGTCGTTTCCTCCGGCGGTAGGTCGGCGCGCGATAAAACCGTTCCATCCGGCAGGGTTACGGACCTCGGACCCTCAACTTTGTGCAAAAACATTTTTCGACCCTCTTCGTGCTGCGACAAAGCTGACACCAGCCTACTTAATGCAGAGTGAAACCGCCTCTTGAGAGTGTGTAGAATTTTCCTATATTCTGCCGGTCTTTCTTAACCCGCACTGGAACTGTCATGGCCCTCGATACCGAGACCCCGCTAAACTCACTTGGTTTCGCCAAACCGCCCTCGGAAACGCGGGTGGTCGTTGCCATGTCCGGTGGCGTGGACAGCTCGGTTGTGGCCGCCTATCTGGCCGATCAGGGGTATGACGTGGTCGGCGTGACGCTGCAGCTATATGATCACGGCGCGGCGCTGGCCAAGAAAGGTGCCTGCTGTGCGGGCATCGACATCCATGACGCGCGCCGCGTGGCGGAAGAGCGTGGCTTTCCGCATTACGTTCTGGACTACGAAAACATCTTCAAAGATGCGGTCATAGACGAGTTTGCCGACAGCTATCTTGCCGGCGCGACCCCTGTGCCCTGCATTCGCTGCAATGAGCGAGTAAAGTTCAAGGACCTGCTGGAAACGGCCAAGGATCTTGAAGCCGACTGCATGGCGACCGGTCATTATATCCAGCGCAAAATGGGTCCGAACGGCCCGGAACTTCACAGTGCCGAGGATGCGAACCGGGATCAGTCCTATTTCCTGTTCTCCACCACGCCCGAGCAACTGAACTTCCTGCGCTTTCCTTTGGGTCACCTGCCATCCAAGGACGCGACCCGTGAAATGGCGGCGCAGTATGGTCTGTCGGTGGCGGACAAGCCTGACAGTCAGGACATCTGCTTCGTGCCGAACGGCAATTACGCCAGCGTCATCGAGAAGCTTCGGCCAGGTGCCGCCGAACCAGGTGAGATCGTTCATGCAGATGGCCGCGTGCTGGCACAGCATGATGGCGTCATTCACTACACAATCGGGCAGCGCCGTGGACTGGGGATCGGTGGCCTCAGCGAGCCTTTGTATGTCGTAAAGCTGGACGTCGATAAGAAACAGGTCGTCGTCGGTCCGAAAGAGATGCTGGCCACCCGGACCATCCCGGTTCGGGAAATCAACTGGCTGGGGGATGAACCCCTCACGTCCCGGAAAGAATGGCTTGTATCGGTCAAGGTGCGTTCGACCCGCCCGCCGCGCGAGGCGATCATTCGTCCGTTGACCGAAACCACAGCCGAGGTCGAATTGCTAACGCCGGAAGAAGGCGTTTCGCCCGGTCAGGCCTGCGTGTTCTACGCTTCCGAAGGCAGCCGCATCTATGGCGGTGGCTGGATCTGGCGCGGGTATTAAATCGCGTCAGTCCAGGAATTGCTGAGGATATACAGCCCGGCGCAAATCATCACATAAGGCACAAGCGTCTCCAGCCTGCGGGCCAGAGTGCCGCTCATGAAAGGCGCTTTTGAACCGAACATGGCCACGGTTGCCAAACTTGCTGCGGCAAGCGAAGCGCCAACGATGCCTGCGGTTCTGAACCCGGGTGCCGAGTCGGCCAGCAGCGGGGCAAGCACCGCAAACGTGTCCATCGACAGGCTGATGAAAAGCAACGTGACCACTATTATGGAAGCTCCGGTTTCCAGATGGGGGTCTGCCTCGACGTCAGCGCCTTTCCTTCGTCTGATAAGCGCAAGCACGCCAAGGCCCAGCGGTATGACACCCAAATAGCCGGCCCAATGAGGAACGACGTCATCCACGCCCAATGCCACGAAAAGTGAAGCGCCGATTATGGCAAATTGCGCCAACAGGAAACCAAAGATCGAACGTTTCGGCCCCGAGACCAGCATGAGCGCCAGCAAGGCCGCCAGATTGTCCAGGTTGGTCAGAATCTGAGCCATGAACGCCGACAGGCCGAAAACAACAACATCGAGCATCAGGCGGTCATCCGTGCCAGTACCGCTTTGGCCGCACGCAAACCGGGCGCTTCACCGCCGCGTCCAAGTCGTTCCATCGTCACAGCCATCGCGTCGCGCTGCGCATCCGGCGTGTCCGAGACCTGCCTGAGCGCAGCTGCGATCTTGTCGGGTTGGCAGTCATCCAAAAGGCATTCGGGCACAGCACGGGTTTCCGAAACCAGATTGACCAGTGTTACCGTGTCCAGTTTGACCATCCGCTCGGCCATCTTCTGGGTCAGCCAACTAAGCCTGTAGGCGATCACCATCGGCGTGGATTGCGCAGCCAACTCCAGAGAGACCGTCCCCGAAGCAGCCAGAGCCAGCTCAGCCGTCGCAAACGCCGCCCGTTTTTGCCGGGCCGCCTGATCGGACGGTATATCGCGCGGGTCTATCACGACTGCGTTGCTTGGCCAGGTTCGAACATGTTCGGTCACGGTATCGACCATATGCGCCACAGCGGGAACCACTACCCGCGCGTCCGGTTTGTCGTTCAGGTAGAGGCGCAGCGCCTCACCAAAAACCGGGGCCAGACGGTCGATCTCGCCTCGACGCGATCCTGGCAAAGCCAGAACGAGCGGAGACTCTCCGAGATCATAGGCCGAACGGAATTCCGCTATTTCCTGTTCACTCGTCTCCGGCTCGGTTGCGACAGGATGACCGACGAAATCGCACTCCATACCAGCGCGCTCCATGTAGGGCGGCTCAAACGGCAACAGCGCCAGAACGTGGTCGATGACTTTCGCCATCTTGTCCGCCCGTCCCGGCCGCCATGCCCAGACGCTGGGGGCGACGTAGTGTACGGTTCTGATCGTGCTTTGCGCCTTCACCAGCTTGGCAACGCGCAGGGAAAAGTCGGGACTGTCGATCGTGATCAAAACATCAGGCTGCGTGTCTAGTACCGCCTTCGCTGTCTCGGCGATGCGGCGTTTAAGGTGAAAGAACTTGGGCAGAACCTCGACCAGCCCCATCACTGACAGCTCGGCCATGGGAAACCGGCTTTCCAACCCTTGCGCCTGCATCAGAGGCCCGCCGACCCCGTCAAACGTTACATCAGGCACAAGGCTGCACAGCCCGGCCATCAACGCCCCGCCCAAGCGGTCGCCCGAAGGTTCTCCGGCGACCACAAAAACTCGCATCAGCTGGCCCGCTCACGGACTTGGAGAAACAGGCCCAGACGGTCACACTCTTCAATAACACGCTCTTGCTGAAGTACGATCACACCGCCTTTTTCGATCACGATGCCGCTCAGCCCGGCGGCTACCGCGCTTGAGACGGTGCTTGGACCAATCGTTGGCAGGTCCGCTCGGCGATCCTGATTGGGTTTCGGGGCCTTGAATAGAACACCGCCACCAGCATCTGGCCTTTGGGTCAGAGACTGCAACATCCAATCGGTGCCAAATATGCTTTCGACCGCCAAAGCCTGACCTTTTGAAACAACACAGGCCTGACCGATATCCGCCGCACCCATGGCATGAAGAATACCGGTCGCCCGGTCTGCGTCGGCAAGGTCACCCTCAGAAGGTTGCGCGTCTGTCAGGCATCCAAGTTGCGGCAGCAAAGACGGAGCGATTTCATGCGCCGCGCGAACCGACAAGCCGGCATTTTCAAGAATTCCGATCACCGCCCGCAGAGCCCCGTCATCTCCGGACATAAGGGCCCGTTGCAGAACCGGAACCAAAGGCATTGTGGCCGCATCGATCCGGGAAGGATCAATGGCCGGACGCCGGACCGCACCGGCCATGCAAATCTCGGTTACGCCACGCTCCTGCAAATCGGCAATAAACGTGCCAAGCTGTTCCAGCGGAAACACAACATCCGCTGTCAGTGTATCGGGCACAAACCCCTCCAGGGCGCAGACCACGGGGCGTTGCGGCAGATGCTCAACGACTTCGTTAGGCAAAGCCCCCGTTCCAGCTATCAGCGCCAACATAAGTTTACTTCCCCGGTGTCAGGAAGGAACGGTCCGAATGGCCCGTGACAAAATCGATGATCCGCTGAACGTATTCGCTTTCGTTATCGGCGTTCAGTCGATGAGCACGCTCCATGAAAGTGCCGTCTCCTGTCGACAGCTCCCGGAACGCAGCACGCAGGGCCGAGATATCCTGGCGCGATACGCCCTTACGTTTCAAGCCAACCAGGTTTAGCCCGTCCAGTTCACCCCGAGGTGCCTGAACCAGCCCATAGGGTATGACGTCGTTGGGAACCATGGTCAGTGCTCCGATTATGGCACCGCGGCCCACCCGGACCCATTGGTGCAACCCGGAAATGCCGCCCACGATTACGTCGTCTTCGATGATACAATGCCCTGCAGCCCCTGCATGGTTTACCATGATCACACGGTTGCCGATCTGAACGTCATGCGCCACATGCACCCCGGCCATCAGAAGGCAATCATCACCGATCCGAGTGACACCGCCGCCACCTTCCGTGCCAGTATTTACCGTGACATGTTCACGAATTCGGTTGCGTTTGCCGATTTCCAGCCGGGTATTTTCGCCGCCGAATTTCAAATCCTGCGGAATTTCACCGATGACCGAAAAGTTGAAGATCACGGTTTCGTCGCCGACCGAAGTATCGCCCGTTACGACAACATGCGATTTCAGCTCTACCCGATCACCCAATGTAACCTGAGCGCCCACATAGCAAAATGGCCCGATGACACAGCCCTCACCGATTTGGGCGCCATCTTCGATTATTGCGCTGGGGTGGATACCGCTCATGTCGTTTTTTCCATATCCCAGTCAACATAGGCCGAGAATTCGGCTTCGGCCGCGACCTCACCTTCTACCGTCGCGCGACCGCTGAACTTGAAAATCTTGCCGCCCTTTTTGCCGCGTACAGTTTCAACGTGCATTTCCAGGACGTCGCCAGGAACCACTTTGCGGCGGAATTTACACTTGTCGATGTTCATGAAGTAGATCAGCAATTCGCTGTCAATCACGTCCATACCCACGCCCAGCATGACACCCGCCGTCTGCGCCATAGCTTCGACAATGGTCACGCCCGGCATGATCGGAGTGCCCGGAAAATGTCCCTGGAAATGGGGCTCGTTCATGGTGACGTTCTTGATGCCGACCGCAGACTCATAGCCCGAGATATCCACAACCTTGTCGACCAACAGAAACGGATAACGATGCGGCAATATCCGCTGAATCAGCTGAATGTCGGCGCTCTTGGTTTCCGTGCTCATGATGATGTAGTCCTGTCCTGGATTTCTGTTTGCCGCGTGGTTAGCAATACCGCGCCCCAAGGGCAAGCAAACCTATTCGCTGGCCCCGTTCTCAAGTTCGCCGCCATCACCGATGGCCGTGTTGATCCGGGCAATGGCAGCGTCAGTAATATCGGTTCGGTCGGAACTGAGGAACACGCTGGATCGTTCGATGATCACCGAGGCGCCAGTTTCGCGCAGCAGATCAATCAATACCGGCTGAACAAGCTCAAAGAATTTCTGTTGTGCCTCTTCACTACGTCGCGCCAGAGCGTCCAGCTTAGCGCGTTGCCCTTCCCGATGAGATTGAACCTTTCTGTCGAAGGCTTCGGCAAGGGGGCGGAACTCATCAGCCGCCATATTCGCGCGCTTTTCTGTCAGGTCCTTTTCTTCTTTGCTCAGTTCGTCGACGATCCGCTCATTTTCTTCGCCCAACAATATGCCCTCTGCTTCAATCTCGCGCAGGATACGTTGACCGAAAGCGGATTCTGCGAACAGCCGTTCACTGGACAACGTCAACACGCTGCTCTGCGGGACGCCGAGCTGTTGGGCTGCCACTGGAACTGCAAACGCCAGAAGGAAAAAAACACACAGGGCCCGAATGGGGCCCTGCAGTTTCATTAAAACACGTTTCGCCATTCAGGATCAGAACCGAGCCTGAACTGTCAGGTCGAAATTCTGCTCTTTGTCGAAATCCTCTTTTTTCAAGGCTTGCGAGAAGTTGAAGCGCAGAGGACCAAATGGCGTTTCCCACAGTACCGATACCCCGATGACGTGGCGAATCGAGCCGTCGGCGCCAACGATATTCGCCCCGGCCGTGTTTACGTTATCGATGTTGTACAAGTTGCCGAAGTCGTAGAACACGCCGCCGCGCAGACCAAGTTCCTCAGGCAAGCCCAGCGGGAAGTCTGACTCTAACCGGGCTACCCAGTAATAGTTACCACCAATTGCGTCATCCTGATTATTCGACAGGTCGCGGGGGCCGATGCCGGCAGGCTCGAACCCGCGGAAGGTGTTGGGGCCCAGAACGAAACGATCAAGGGTGCGGCTAAAGTCATCGCCGCGCCAATGCAGTGCCCCCAGTTCCAGGGTCGCGCGCAGTACGACTTCTTCGTTCCACACTCTGGTCTGAGCAATACCACGGGCGGTCGACTTGTAGTATTCGTTATCGCCGCCAAGGCCAGCCGCATCTACACCGACTTCGAACAGAACACCGGCATTCGGGTTCAGGCCCCCAATCCGGCTATCATAGACATAGGAAACGCCGAGTGAACTGGTCGTACGTTTGCCCTGAGCAATTTCCGAAGAAATGACCGCGCCGTTGATTTCATCGTCCTGCTGGGTCATCTCACTTCGATTCCAGCCATAGCGCAACCGCAGCGAAGACAATTCTCCAATTGCGTAGCTCAGTTGAGGATTGAAGAAAACAGTCTGTGTGTCATAGCTGGCAAAGCTCGAGTTGGTCGATGCAAGACCCAGTCCCAGATCAAAGCGCAGTTTGCGGCCCAGCAGATATGGTTCCGTAAAACTAAGCGAGTATTCTTCCGCGTCCTGTGCAGTCGAGAGCGTAAGCCCGACAGTCTGACCGCGGCCCAGGAAGTTGGATTCGCTCAGACCAATTGCGATCCCGAAACCATCAGACACCGAGTAGCTACCACCGAGGCTAAGCGAACCGGTAGGTTGCTCTTCGACGTCCACGTCGACAATAACCTGACTTGGCGAAGACCCTTCGCGAGGTTCGACATCTGCCACGGCAAAGAACCCAAGAGCCCGAATACGTTCAGCGGCCTGTCGGATTTCGCGCGGATTGAACGGATCGCCTTCCACGGTGTCAAACTGACGGCGGATCACCCGGTCCAGTGTTGTTGTGTTCCCTTCGATGTCAATCCGTTCGACAAAGATCCGGGGACCCCGGGTCAGAACAAACTGAACATCCAGAGTCAGGTCACGCGGGTTACGGGTAACCCGGGGCTCAACCCGAAGGAAATCGACGCCCTGCTTCACGCCCAAGCGCTCCATCCGCGCGATCGAGTTTTCGACCAGCGTCGGCGAATACGTTACGCCCGGCCTGATCTTCAGCGCGTCCTGATAGTCCGCTGCGTTCACGCCGGGGATTTCGCTGACAGTAGAGATTTTGCCAAACGAGAACTTTTGCCCCTCGGTGATGTTCATCACCAGGAAAAACGCGTCACGCTCACGGGTGAATTCGACATTTGCGCTGTTGACGCGGAAATCAACGTAACCGCGGGACAGATAAAAATCCCGGATGACCTGTTTGTCGAATTCGATGCGGTCCGCGATGAAAGTATCACTCCGCAGGAATGTGCGCAGGAAGTTCGCCTGTTTGGTCTGGAGAACACGTCGCAGGCGACGGTCGGAATACGCACGGTTGCCGACAAAACTGACACGCTCAACCTCGATGGTGGTGCCTTCGGCGACTTCGAACACCAGATCGACGCGGTTGTCGCTGCGGCGGATGATACGCGGAATGACAGTCGCCGAAACACGGCCCTGCGAGGAGTAGATTTCAGCGATCAGATCCGCGTCCGCTTCGGCAACCTGCGGAGTAAAGACGCGCCGCGGTTCGGATGAGATCGCGTCGAGCAGGACGTCGTCCTTTACCCGGCGATTACCCTCGACGCTGATCTGGTTGATTGTCGGATATTCTTCAACTTCGATCAGCAGGGTGTTGCCGCGCGGCGTCAGTTCGACTGTCTCAAAAACACCACTGTCAAGCAAACGCTGAAAGGCATCGTTTAGCTGACCGGCCGTTACGGTCTGGCCCGGTTCGATTCCGGTGCGCGCGATGATTGTCGAGGTTTCGATGCGTCGGTTTCCCTCGACATCGAACGAATTAATCACATAAGTCTGGGCCCATGCCGACTGGGGCCACGGCACTAAACTCACGAGAGTTAGAAGGAAAAAAAACGTTAGTGACCGCCACAAAATCTTGTTTTCCGGCTTTTGTCCCCCGCAGGATGTGCCCGCGCCTCGCCTATCAGTCATATTCTGCTCTACCCAATGAATTTGGACTTTATCGTTGAGTAGCGAGAATATTTACCCTTGTCAAAAGACCAAATAACAAAGCGGCCCAGAGGACCGCCAGTTTCGGTTTTCAATTACAGAGCAGAATCACATACTGATGAGATAAGCCCATCCGGCCATTGCCAAAGCCGTCGCGCCGAAGAACAGGATCGAATCCCAGTTCAACACGAAAAGGAAGCCAAAGCTTTTAACGGATTTTCGCAGCGCCTTAGTCATCGCAACCTCTGTCACGGTAGAAAAATTTTACCCGATAAAACTACGCTTCAATTGCGGCGGAAATGCGGCGACCCTGTGAGAAGGTCGCCACAATTAACAGAACAGATCGTTGGTGACAGAAAATATCATCAACCCGAGGATGAGCGACACACCCACCCCCATCAAAATGCGCAATGCAGCGTCGCTGGGTGGTCTACCGGTGACCGCTTCGTAGGCATAGAAAACCAGATGCCCGCCATCCAACGCTGGGATCGGGAACAGGTTCAGCAGACCGACCGCCGTGGACAAGACCGCGATAAAGAAAATGAAACTCTGAGCTCCCTGGCTGGCCATGGCACCTGAAGTTTCCGCAATTCCAATGGGTCCCGACATGTTGCAGGTGCTGATTGCGCCCGTCACCATATGCCAAATACCCGAAAGTGACCCATCGATGATGCGAAGGGTCTGCCGAACGCCGCCGGATAGCGACGTCATAAGTCCCGCCGGTTCAGTTGCCGGTTCCAGCAGCATGCCACCCACAATTCCGATGCGCCAATGGGTCACGAAACCGCCGTCTGGCTGGGGCTCATCGGTGCGGCGCGGTGCCAGTGCAAAATCCAACTCGGCCCCGTCCCGCCAGACATTCAGCAGCAGGACTTTACCGTCAGATCCTTCAACATGGTCTTTGAGTTGCTCAAAGGCAAAAATCGGCTCGCCATTTACAGAAGTAATAACATCGCCTGACTGTAGATCGATATCCATTGCAGCGCTGCGCGGTGCAACCTGCTGAATCAGCGGAGGAAAAAGCCAGGGCCCGGTGACGTCCATCGTTTGCCCGTCCCGGACCACCCTATAGTCCAGTTCGGGCTCGACGGGCAGAGCGTCGGTAAAGTCAGTCCACGCGCCGGCCTGATCGAATTCCGGCACGGGAACGCCCGCAATGGCGACGATCTCATCCCCGTCCTGCAGTTCCTGAACAGTACCCGGCAACGGAAACAGTTTTCCCACTGTCAGGGGATCCTTGGTCACGCCCTGAGACAGGAAGATCAGACCAAATATCAGAATGGACATCACGAAATTGAAAACGGGTCCCGCGGCTACGGTGGCGGCCCGCGCCCAAAGAGGTGCGCCATGCATGGTGCGGCGCAGTTCTTCGGGGCTTTGCTCAGTTATTTCGTTCATGGCGGCTTCGTCTTTGCCCGAGGCGGCGTTGGCGTCGCCCAGAAATTTGACGTACCCACCAAACGGCAAAGCAGCGACCTGCCAGCGTGTTCCGTGTTTGTCGACCCGGCTCCATAAAACCGGGCCAAATCCGATCGAGAAAACCTCGGCATGAATGCCGGACCAGCGCCCAACGATGTAGTGGCCGTATTCATGCACCGCGACAATGGCGGAAAGTGCGATCACAAAGGCAACAATAGTGTAAAGCAGGTTGCCGAATTGAGGGATCAGAGAGAGTACGTCCAAGTTTTCATCCTGCTTTTTGGATTACGGCAGCGTCGGCCCACTTACGTGCCAGATGGTCTGTTTGGAGCACGTTATCAAGGTTCATCGGAGCATCAATTAGGCCGTCCGCGGCCTCAAACCTGTCCAATACGGCCTCGACAATGTCGGCCATTTCGAGAAATCCGATCTGACGGTTTATGAAGTGATCCAGCGCACGCTCTTTCGCAGCGTTAAAAACAGCGCCCGAGAGACCTCCGCGTTCCATCACGTTGCGCGCCAGGCGCAGAGCCGGATAACGGGCCTCATCGGGTTCATGAAACCGAAGCTGGCCCAACCTGGCCAAATTCAGACGGTCAACCGGCAGATCGCGCCGGTCTGGCCAATGCAATGCAAATCCAATTGCATGGCGCATGTCCGGCGCACCCATATGGGCCATGACCGCCCCGTCGTTGAAGCCAACCAGAGCGTGCACAATGGACTCGGGGTGCACGAGGACTTCGATCTGGTCCGCATCGACACCGAAGAATTCTTTGGTTTCAATAACCTCAAGAGCCTTGTTAAACATCGATGCGCTATCGATAGTGATCCGCTGACCCATGTTCCAGTTTGGGTGGTTCGACGCTTGTTCAACCGTGGCGTTAGCCAGATCGCCGATAGGCCAATCGCGGAAGGCGCCGCCACTGGCGGTAATTATGATGCGCTCGACGGCTTCCATATCCTCACCGACCAAGGCCTGAAACACCGCTGAATGTTCACTGTCCACCGGTAACAGTCGCGCATTATGCGCGCTCGCGGTCTCCAACACCAAGGAACCGGCACAGACCAGAGTTTCCTTGTTTGCCAAAGCCAGCGTCGCACCTTGTTTCAAGGCCTCGATACCGGGCGGCAGACCGGCGGCACCGACAATGGCCGACATAACCCAATCCGCTGGCCGCGCAGCAGCTTCGGTCAATGCGGTCTGCCCTGCTGCGGCCTCGACATTGCTGCCACACAGCGCACTCCGAAGGTCATCTAACCGGTCCTCGTGCGCCGTGACGGCCAGATCTGCGTTCAGGCGGCGGGCATCCTCGGCCAGCTTCTCAATATTCGCTCCGCCGGTCAGCGCGACTACGTTGTAGGCCGAAGGATTGCGGTCGATCAGATCAATGGTGTTCTGACCGATCGATCCTGTCGCGCCAAAAATTGAAACTCTGCGCATCACATGGCCCCAGGGGAGTAGAGCAACCCCGCGATGAGGACGAATAGAGACGCCCCCATCATGCCGTCAAAGCGATCCAGAAAACCGCCGTGACCCGGTATCAGGTTCGAGCTGTCCTTGACCCCGAATTTTCGCTTGGTCGCGCTTTCCACTATGTCGCCCGCCTGACTGGCCATCGACGCCAACACGGAAATCAGGACGAACAAAACGCCAAAACCTGCCATCGCTGCAAACACGGCTCCGACAACGGCTGCTGCTACCCATCCTCCGGCAGTGCCGGACCACGTTTTCTTCGGGCTGACTTTAGGCCAGAACTTAGGGCCGCCAAGTGTTTTGCCAACAAAATACCCAGCCACATCCGTGGCAACGACCACCGAAATCAACCACACCATCCAACCAAAACCCATATTTTCGCGGATCGAGATGAAGCCCAGCCCCGCTGCGGCAATCCAAATTGCAAACAGGGCATAGGTCCCTTTGTTACGATTGATCTGCCCTGCCCCGACTAAAGCCGGTGCCAGCAAAAATGGCAGTTTATAAAGTGGCGGCAGGTGATAGCTTAGAATCACAGCCACACCGGTCAATATGCCCAGCTGGATGGCTACGCCGGATCTGCCCGGGTCGATCATCCGAACCAGTTCCCACGTCATTAGACCGCATGCTATCCCGATGAAGGTTTCGAACCACAAGCCGCCCAGCCAGACTTCGACGGCCCCAATTACAATAAGCACGGCAGCTGACAGGACTCGGGCGGTCAGATCAGACCATCGGCCATCGCTCATGCCAGAACGGCCCCGAAACGACGTTCGCGGGTTCCAAAGTTGCGGCACAGCCGTTCGAATTCACCGGCCGTAAAATCGGGCCAGAGAGTGTCGATGAACTCATATTCCGAATAGGCCGATTGCCAGAGCAGAAAGTTGGATATTCGGGCCTCACCACTTGTCCGGATCACCAGGTCCGGATCGGGAAGAACACGTGTATCCAGATACTTGGGAAGAGTTTCTTCACCCACATCTTCCGGTCGAAGTCGCCCTTCGGCCACATCTCGCGCCAGACGTTTGGTTGCCCGCGCGACCTCGTCCCGACCACCGTAGTTCAGAGCGACCGTCAGGTGAACAAGGTCGTTATTCTTGGTTTCCTCTTCCAACGCGTCCATCAGCGCAATCAGCTTGGCGTCGAGACGCACCCTGTCACCGATGAACCGAACCCGGATGCCGTTTTCCTTCAGCGTCCGGGTTTCCTTAATGATGTACCGCCGGAACAAGCTCATCAGCCCCGCGACCTCGGCCTGAGTGCGTTTCCAATTTTCTGTCGAAAACGCAAATACCGTCAAATACTTGACACCCAGGCCCGGGCACGCCTCGACCACCTCGCGCACCCGGCGTGCACCGGCATGATGCCCAAACAGCCTTGGCCTGCCGCGCGCCTGCGCCCAGCGACCATTCCCGTCCATAATGATAGCGACATGGCGCGGCCCGGCAACGGGCACGGTATGTGGGGCGTTGAGCATAATACGTTCTCAGACCTGCATAATCTCTGCCTGCTTGGTCTCAAGCGCAGTGTCTACGGATTTGATCATCTCGTCGGTCAGGTCCTGAACTTCGCTTTCCCAGAGCTTCTGATCATCTTCCGACATGCCGTCCGCTTTCGCCTTTTTGATCTGATCCATGCCGTCGCGACGTACGTTTCGGATCGAGACGCGCGCGTGTTCCGCGTATTGACCAGCCACTTTCCCCAGTTCCCGGCGGCGCTCTTCGTTCAACTCAGGGATCGGTAGCATAATGATCGTGCCGTTTAGCTGAGGGTTGATTCCCAAGCCACTTTCGCGGATCGCTTTTTCAACCTTTCCGACCAGACCTTTATCCCAGACGTTGACTGTCACCATACGTGGCTCGGGTACATTGACCGTGCCAACCTGATTGATCGGAGTCATCGAACCATAGGCGTCCACCATGACCGGCTCCAGCATCGAGGCCGATGCGCGCCCGGTTCGCAGTGAGGCAAATTCGGTTCTGAGGTTAGCCATTGCGCCTTCCATGCGCCGTTTCAGATCATCGGTATCCAATACGAAATCGTCAGACATTCTGCTCACTCCCCGTCTTCAGGTGCTGTTTGCATGGCTCTTAAGCCATCGCAATTGGGATGTATAGCAATGATGATCGGGAATTGCGCCAATGACCAGAGGTGAATCCGGCATTTTCTGGGACTTTCCGGGACAAAAGGACCGACCCCTGTATCGGCTGGCCGGTCGCTTTCAAATCTTTTGTATCAAGCGTTTACGTCGACAACCACACGTCCTTTGACCTGACCGTTCAGGATATCCGCCCCTAATTGTGGCAGATCGCTGAGGGTCGCGGGATGCACCATGGCCTCAAGTTTCTGCATAGGTAGGTCCGAGGCGATGCGCTGCCACGCCCTTACCCGGTTGTCGTAGGGCTGCATCACGCTGTCGATGCCCAGCAGATTGACACCGCGCAGCAGGAACGGAATGACCGAGGCAGGCAATGCCGCCCCGCCCGCCAGACCAACGGCGGCGACCGAACTGCCGTATTTCATCTGGCCAAGAACACGCGCCAGCATCTCACCACCAACGGCGTCAACGCATCCGGCCCAGGATTCGCTTTCAAGCGGGCGTTTGGTGGTTTCATTCAACTCTTCCCGAGGAACGATTGTCGTGGCACCCAGTGATTTCAGGTAATCAGCGGTTTCGGGTCGCCCTGTCACCGCCCCGACTTCATACCCGAGATTGGCCAGAATTGCAGTTGCAACCGACCCGACGCCACCGGCTGCCCCGGTTACCAGAACCGGCCCGTTACCGGGTTTCAACCCGTGATCCTCCAGCGCCGTCACCGCCAGCATTGCAGTGAACCCCGCCGTACCCACAGCCATGGCCTGACGTGCATCCAGACCCGCAGGCAGCGGAACCAGCCAATCGGCCAACGCACTGGCTTTCTGCGAATATCCACCCCAATGGGCCTCACCAACGCGCCAGCCTGTCAGAACAACTCTGTCGCCCGGCTTGTAGCGGTCGTCCGAAGAAGACTCGACCGTTCCGGCATAATCGACGCCCGGGACATGGGGATAGCTACGCACAAGCCCACCGCCTTTTGGCGACATGCACAAACCGTCCTTGTAATTCACAGTTGAATACTCGACGGCCACCGTGACTTCGCCGTGTGGCAGGTCTTCCACGGAGAGCTGTTTGACCGAAGGGCTGGCCAAACCGCTTTCTTCGTCCTTATCCATCACCAATGCATTGAACATCTGATCTTTCCTTTCGTTTTCCAATTTTTTGGCCCCGCTCTTCACCCGGCGTAAAAAATCCCCAGGGTCTGGTGGAATGGCGGGGAAAGGCCCTCGCCGACCTTAAATCCAGAACCGGTCCTTTACCGTTGCGCGCCGCATGCCATCCGGCGTTTCAACCTCAACTTCGGTTCCGGCATCCCAATGGCTCAGTCGCAGCATCCCAATAGAGACATTGGTTTCAAAGTCCGGAGACCAAACGGATGAAGTCACCTGGCCCACACGCTTCCCGGAGGCGTAGATTGGCCAGAGCCGGTCGCAGGCAGGCACAGCATCTCCATCAATTGCAATCGGGCGAATCTGTTGCACCGGCCCTTCCTTTGCGACGCGCAGCAGGGCATCCCGACCGATACACCCGATCGCAGTATGTGTGTTGCAGAACTTGCCCAGACCACATTCATGCGGAGTGTTGTCATCCGTCATGTCGTTGCCGTAGGACAGTAACCCTCCTTCGATCCTCTCAATCAGGTTGGGGCAACCGGCCCGAACCTGCAGGTCTTCGCCCGCGGCAAACAGCGCGTTCCACAGAGGCATTCCAAGGTCTGAACCCTCGACGTAAATCTCGAACCCGCCCTGCTTGGAATAACCCGACCGTGCCACCGCCAGATCGCGGCCCTCAAATTCAAACATATCAAATTTGAAGAAGCGAATGTCGCGAACCCGGTCTCCGAAGACGCGCGCCATCAGGGCGTCGGCCTTTGGTCCCTGAACGGCCAGAGGCGATACATCCGGCTCATCCACCAAAACGTCCAGCCGGTATCCGTTGGCGATGCCTTTGACCCACAACAGAAGGTCACTGTCCGCAATCGAAATCCACCACCGATCGTCGGACAATTTGACCGCAACGGGATCGTTCAGCATTCCTCCCGTCTCATCAACAATCGGCACATAATAGCATTGGCCGGCCAGCATGCCCCGCAAGTCCCGGGGCGTAAGCATCTGCATCAGCCGAGACGCATCCGGCCCGCGCAGTTCCACCTGCCGTTCACAGGACACATCCCACACCTGCACATGGGTTTTCAGATGTCGGTAATCTGCCTCTACACTTTCAAAAACCGTAGGCAATAACATGCGGTTATAAACCGTGTATGCCTTCACACCCGCAGCTTCGACCCCTTGAGAGAAAGGCGTGCGGCGCAGGCGACGAGACAGAGAAATTTGCGGCATTCAAACCTCCTGCGGCATGAAGACCAGATCGCTGACCGGAGCCGCCGATCCGGTTTCCGTCAGCATCTTGTGCAACTGGCCACGGTGATGGGTCTGGTGGTTGAAAAAATGTACGATGCATTGCGCGTAGGGCAAAGTAACATCGGCCAGTTTCGCGGCCGAATACCAGGTGAACGACCCGGTCAAGAGATCATCGCCCAGTGTGTCGGCCCAACCAAGAATCCGCGTGTCCACGGTCTCGCGCAACGGCAGCCATTCATCCAATCCAGCGCACAAGGACGTACTTTCGGGTATTCCGCCACCGGGTCCCTCACCATTGTCGAACCGCGACATCCAGATCCAGTCGCCCCAAAGCAGATGGTTTGCCGTTCCCAAGATCGAGCCGAAGAAAGCGCCCCGTTCACGGGTTAATTCTTCGGGAGTCAGAGCTTTCAGAAACTCAGACAACTGTTTGTTTTGCCATTGACTATAGCGCGCCATCTCACGCGCATATGCTCCGGTAATCATCACTTTGGCCCATGCCAGTCGATCGGGCAAATCTCGGCGGATTTGCCGCCGAAATCCCAAACTCGCCCATAATCGCGCACCTTGGATTTGGTGCCGCGAGCAACGATGATATCCGGTCCCATCCAGTATTTCGAATTCGACACCATCACAGGATGCTCAGGGTCCTTGCCCGCCAGCATTTCGATCTCGCCCTGAATCTTGCGGCCAATCACGATGCGGCGCTTGTTGCCGTCCCGTTCAATCTGGACCGGCGCACGTTCGGCCCCAATGATTTCACTGACAAGCATTGTAAACAGACCAGTGGTGCCACCCGCCTGCCCGCTGAAAATCTGCAGCAGACCGTTATACGCCTTGCCGCTGGCGCGTTCGTCCACGTAGGCCGCTACTTTCCACTGGCCCTCGCCCATGCGCCCTGGGATATCGACCAGAAGCCCGACATTCAGGCCAGACAGGTCCTCGCCCTCGTAATGTCCTTCGTCAATGACGACGCCCATCCAGGCGTGACAATGCCCCTCAGTCGGAGGATGCGCGCCCAGAGAGACAACACATGGGCAGAATACATCGCAAGAACAATTCAGGATCAGTTCCCCCTTGATGGCCCAATCCGTGGGACTCATCTCGCGTCGTTTGGGGTTTGGCATGCGGCTATCTATGCGTTGGGAGATAGGTAACCTGTCCGCTTCTGGTTTTCTGTTCTTCGCCAATTACTTATCCTCCTAAAGTAAAGGGGTGGACGAGCAGGAAGAGTCCCCCTGCAATAAGTGCAAACCCAAGCGGTCTCGTTATCACGTGTCCGACTTGGGGCAGTTTTTCCAGAACCATGAAAAAGGTCGCCAAACCCATCCACATCAGGCTCATGACGCCGCCGACAAAACCAAGCGCCATGAAACCCCAGCAGCACCCAACACAGAATGCGCCCAGCCCCAGTCCCATGCGCAGCCCGCCCAAAAAACCGGTTTTCCAGTGCCCCAGAAAATAGGTCATCGGAGCATGGCAGACACCGTGGCAGACCTCTTTCGCGCGGGTGAACTGAAAGACCCCGACTGCAATCATCAATCCGCCGGCAACAAAACCAGACTTGGCTATGCCCAGCATGTCAACGATCCCGCCAAAAAGCAGAATCAATTGAACGCCGGTAATCAACGCGGCGAATCCCACCCAAACGATGAAATATCCGGTCAGAACACCAATCCAGCCCGCACGTGTGCCGTTGGCACTGCGGATCAGGTCGTCATAGCTGCGCAGGGTCGGCACCAGTGTCGGCAGCATCATTGCCGCCATCATGATCGCCCACATCCAGAACAGTGGGCCAAATTCGGCCATCGGCATATACATGTCCATGCGGGGATCCATGGCGCGCATGGCTTCTCCCATCGGGCCGGGGCGACCGATCCAGTCAAGGTCCATGTTCCGGCTCATGGTGAACATCATCCACCACGACCACAGGATCAGGATGTAGAATCCCAGCCACACTCCGCTGCGTAGAACTGCACGACTCACGTGTTCCTCCCGACTCAGTTCTTGCTTTTGAAATGTCAGACTTTTAAATGTCAGACAAATAAAAATTCACCAATGGTCTCTGAATTATGAAAATTAGCCCTCAGAAGCCTGCGGATCTGTCTGCTCAGATCGCACAGGCCATTCGCGACGCCATCATCTCAGGCAAACTGATCGTGGATGAGCGTTTGCCGTCCGAAGCTGAACTGTCCGATCAGTTTGGTGTCTCTCGCCCCACCGTTCGTGAGGCGTTAAAGCGGCTTGCAGCACAATCATTGATCCGCACGCAGCGCGGGGCCAGCGGCGGAGCATTTGTTAACCGGCTGAGCTTTGAGGACGCGTATTCACAGCAGATCACCACCTCAACACTGCTGCTGTCGATGAATGCAGTCAGTTTCGATACCGCCTGCGAAGCGCGCTTTGCGCTGGAGCGCGCCTGTGCCGCCTTGTCCGCAAAGCGGCGAACTGCAGATCAACTGGCGACAATGCGGGCTGAAATCCATCGCCAGGCGCAACCCGGCCTCACGGATGAGGCATTCTGCGCGTCGGATGTGGCGTTTCACCGAGCCCTTGTTGACGGTGCGGGGAATCCGGTCCTGTCCTATCAACTCGCCGGTGCCGTTGAGGCTATGCAACCCCTGATGAACATGATCACTTTCACCGCACGGTCGCGCGAAGAGATCATCGGTCTGCACAATCAGATCGCAGACGCGCTGGAAGCCCGGGACACCGTCAAGGTGGATGCAAATTTGGCAGAGCTGGAAAACTATACACGCAATCTCGCGCAGGACGTGGCCCAACAGCGGCGTAAGCCTGCCTGAGGAGGGTATGATGACGACCACCCTGAATGTGATCGCCGCAATTCTGACCATTGGCTTTGGTCTGTTTGGGTTCCTGGCCCCCAACTTCACCGCTGCTTCCTTGGATCTGGCTCCGACCGACAGCAATATGGGGCTCAGTGAGATACGCGCCTCGGTCGGCGGGCTGTTCGTGGTCACCGGGCTGGCCGTGCTTTGGCTGAACAACCCGATGGCCTATGCCATGCTGGGTATTGTCTATGCAGGGGCAGCCCTTGGCCGGTTTGTCTCGGTCATTCTGGACAACCCACCATTGGTCAAAGCGGTGACGTTCGGTGGAATCGAACTGGTTCTTGCGCTGTGGTTGATATTGGCCAACTTGAATAGAGCTGCGTAACTATCTGTTTTAAATACATCTGAGATCAAGAAATCTGAGTTTGCATCCCGGTGTTGGCTCACCTATATAAGTAGTGTCCTTCGGGACTATGGACATAAACGCGCTCGTAATAAACGGATCGGACCCGGGGGCGGTACCCGGCGGCTCCACCATAAACCTTCTGGAGGTATCCTTCGTTTGGGGAATCTTTCAGAACCGGGGGGCCGAAATAGGATCGACGAACGTCTAAAGGGGTTAGCTTTGTCTCGGCTGTCTGCCACCGTTATCGGCGAAAATAGTACAATTGCAAACGACAATCGTGCTCCGGTTGCAGTTGCTGCGTAAGCAGTAACAAGACCGAAACTTAAGCCCTTACGCCTAGCCGCGTAAGGCGGGGTTCGCAGGTACCTGGCAACAGAAACCTGCATTTCCCCATAAATGTCTGTGGTTTACCTCTGATCTTGTTCACGTTCAGAGTTTTTTCACCCTTTCGTTCCATGCTCGACCTGTCAGGAAAAGGAGGGCTGGGATGTCACACGCCGATGTACTCAGAGAATGGTATTCCGAAGTTTGGGAAAACGGGGATACCGATGCGATTGACCAGTATTTTGCTCCGGACACGATGGCCGAGGGTTTAATCCCCGAGATGCAGGTCGGAGCCGATGATTTCCGCGATCTTGTCATGGCATTTCGTCATATCCTTGGGGACATTCATGTCGAATTGCCGAAAATCATGGAAGACGGCGATTGGGTGTCTGCGATCATTCATCTGAAGACAACCCGAGCGGATAACGGCGCCCCGTTGGAGGCTGCTGGCAGCGTCATTGCCCGGATTCGGGATGGTCGCATGGTCGAAGCATACAATCAGTTCGATTTCATCTCGCTGTTTGAACAACTCGGCCAATTCCCGCAGGACACCTTACCCGTTTGCATGACAGGTCAACGATTGGATTGGGCCTGAAACAGGGCCCGCGCAACCTTGACCCCCTTGGCGCTAAGACGTAATCAAGGGCCATGGGGTAAGATTGCGAACGCCCCGTGAGGCGCAAGCCCAAGTTTCGCATGTATCCGTTCAAACCAGGAGACATGCCATGCCCGCGCCCAATTCAATTACCCCAAAGCAACTGTTGCGATTGATTGGAACGCCACAGGCTCCGGTTATTGTTGACGTTTGCATCGACACAGATTTCGACGCCGATCCTTACCTAATACCCAGCTCCGTGCGACATCCTGCAAAAGACTTTGAAGGCCTGACCAAATTGATCGCTGACCGTTCCGCAGTCGTTGTTTGTCAGAAAGGCAAAAAACTCAGTCAGGGCGTGGTGTCATGGCTGCGCAGCGAAGGATGTAATGCAGAGTTTCTGGACGGTGGCATGTTTGCCTGGCGAGACTTGCCCGACGCGTCGCGCGTTCCGGCCTCGGCTCTGCCAGAGTTCATTGACGGCCGTTCAGTCTGGGTCACACGCCACAGGCCAAAAATTGACCGAATTGCCTGCCCATGGCTGATCCGACGGTTTGTAGACCCCAATGCGCGTTTTCTGTTCGTGGCGCCATCAGAAGTCGAAAACGCTGCCAATGTCTTTGGCGCGACGCCGTTTGACATTGAAAACACCTTTTGGTCGCACCGACAGGACCGCTGCACCTTTGATATCATGCTGGATGAATTTGAGCTGCACACACCGGCTCTGGACCGTCTTGCAACGGTTATTCGGGCCGCAGACACCAACCGCCATAGCCTGGCGCCCGAGGCCGCAGGTCTATTGGCCGTATCGGTAGGATTGTCGCGGCAATACCGGGACGATCACCAGAACCTTGCAGCGGGCCTGCACCTTTATGATGCACTGTACCGATGGGCTCGGGACGGATTCGAAGAACAGCACGATTGGCCGACGGATCGCAAATCATGAAGCCCACGATTCCCGATTTAGTCCGGGTATTCGGGCGTATTGGGCTGCTTTCTTTCGGAGGACCAGCCGCGCAAATTTCGCTGATGCATCAGGAACTGGTCGAAAATCGCCCCTGGCTGGATGAGCAAACCTATCTGAGGGCTCTGTCGCTCTGCATGCTTCTGCCCGGCCCCGAAGCCATGCAATTGGCCACTTATGCCGGTTGGCGCCTGCGCGGCGTCACTGGCGGTTTGATTGCCGGCGCGCTGTTTGTTCTGCCCGGAGCGGCCATCATCGCGTTTCTAGTCGGGCTTTACGCCGCTTTCGGAGACCTGCCGCTGGTTCAGGCCGGTTTTCTGGGGGTCAAGGCGACGGTCATCGTGATTGTACTGCAGGCGCTCAAAAAACTGTCACGCAAAGCCCTGACGGATATTGAACACCACGCAATCGCCGGGCTGGGTTTCCTTGCCATATTTGCACTGAACCTCCCATTCCCATTTATCATACTGGCAGCCGCCGTGTGGGGATATTTCAGTTTTCAGGGAGAAGCCCCGGTGACAGAGCTTCCCCCTGCCCCAAAAGCAACCGGCGCACTTCGAACTGGCGCGCTGTGGCTGGTTTTGTGGCTTGGTCCACTGTTCACGCTATCACTGATGGGTCAAAAGCTGCTGAGCGACCTGGGGTGGTTTTTTGCCCGCCTTGCGGTTGTTACTTTTGGTGGGGCCTATGCAGTTCTGGCCTATATGACGCAGACCGTCGTGGACAAATACCAATGGGTCAGTACAGATCAGATGATCGATGCGCTTGGACTGGCCGAGACGACTCCGGGGCCGTTGATTTTGGTGACGCAATTCGTGGCCATGCTGACCGGCCAGATCACAGGTGGCGCGATGCTGTCCATTGCCGCCGGAGCGGTTGCCTTGTGGGCTACCTTTGTTCCCTGTTTTCTATGGATCTTCCTCGCGGCACCCTATCTGGACCAGCTCGCTGCCCGCCCCAGATTATCCGCTGCGCTGCACGGAATTACTGCCGCCGTGGTCGGTGTGATTCTTAACCTTTCCGTGTGGTTCGGTCTTAACGTTCTTTTTAAGAATATTCCTGAGCTATCATGGGGCCCGGTGACGGTTCCACGACCCGAATTGGCGACCCTGGATTTGACTGCGCTGGCCCTCACTGCGATCGCTAGCATACTGATTTTTAAATTTAAATTAGGAATGGCTACAGCGTTGGTAATCGTGGCCGCAATCGGAGTGGGTTTTCATTACGTTTGAACAATCCCCGCATACACGGTCTTTCGTTTCCTTCGAAATCCCCTATGCTGAGAGTGACCACTTTTGAGGATGACACATGTCGCAAGACATCGACTATGGAAACCTGATGCACTCTGCCATGCGCGGGCTCATCAAGTCCGTTCTGACCAGCGTTTCTGAAAACGGACTGCCCGGGGCGCATCATTTCTTTATTACCTTTGACACACGCCAGGAAGGCGTCGAGCTGGCTGACTGGTTGCGCGAGCGTTACCCCGAAGAAATGACGATCGTCATGCAGCATTGGTTCGAAAATCTCGAGGTCGGCGACGACGGATTCGCCATCACTTTGAACTTCGGAGATGCGCCGGAGCCGCTGTACATCCCCTACGGATCGATCAAGACCTTTGTAGACCCTTCCGTCGAGTTCGGATTGCGCTTTGAAAGCCCCGAAGACGAGGAAGAGTCCGGCCACATTGTCGAGGAATCGATTGAGGTTGAAGAGGAACAAGACCATCACGACGCCGATGTCGTGTCGCTGGACAGTTTCCGAAAATAACTGTCTCGCTTCGCGCGAAGCCTACCTTTTTTCCAAAAAGGTACTGACGGATCGCGACTTCATGCCGTCGCGGAACCGTGAGAAAGAAAGATTCAGACCGCCCTCTGCCAGAGTGCGGTCGAACTGTTGAAGTTCGTAGTCGCCGGATTCCCCAATAAACAAGGAGAATACGGTCAAAGTCTCACCCTCGATCCGACCCCAGACAAACGGTTCGCCTTGCATCGGGTCTAACGGAACCTCATGTCCGAACACATTGCGCTTCATTGCGGCAGAGTACACATCTGACCGCTCAGTCGGTTTGAAATCTATCGAAAACTTCTGCTCCTTGACCCGGCCGTCACTCTTATAGGTTGTCGTCGACCAGCTGACATTGAAGCCATTCCTTATTTCATGGATGGAAACGCTCATGTCACGTGGTGTTTCAGTGCCATCATCCTCCACCAGGTTTGCGGAACCGACATAATCGCCGACAAAAGGAGCGATATTCCCCGCATAGGCGTGAAGGCTTGAAATTACGACAAGAAATAGAATGCCAATTGAAAATGCGGCAAATTTCAGGGGACGTGTCCAAACCAGTGTGCCCACCTTAACCTCCAATGCGGTATTCGTTTTTATTGTAGCCCAGTCACACGCGCGCACAATGCACTTCGCAAAAAAATGACGCACCCATCCGCCTATACCTTTGGTGGCCTTATGCTTATGGTGCGCTCAACTGGCCGATTGCACGATGACGCCGTCACGGGTAAACGGCATGCGACTGTATACAAGACGGAGTGACCGATGTCTCAGACCCGCACCGAATCCGACAGCTTTGGCCCGTTGGAAGTCCCTGCTGACAAGTATTGGGGCGCCCAGACACAGCGTTCGATCATGAACTTCCCCATTGGTTGGGAAAAACAACCTGTCGCCATCGTACGTGCGCTGGGCGTGATCAAAAAAGCTTGCGCCATTGAGAACAAGGCCATCGGCAAGCTGGACGCGAAAATCGCGGATGCGATTATTCAGGCCGCTGGCGAAGTGATCGAAGGTAAGCTGGACGACAACTTCCCTCTGGTTGTCTGGCAAACCGGATCGGGTACGCAGTCGAACATGAACTCGAACGAGGTCATCGCGAACCGCGCCATCGAGATTATGGGGGGTGTTATCGGCTCGAAAGACCCCGTACACCCGAACGACCACTGCAACATGGGTCAGTCGTCGAATGACACTTTCCCCACTGCCATGCATATCGCCACAGCGGTCAGCGTGCGCGACGTCCTGCTGCCCGGCCTGACCAAGCTGGCCGAGGGATTGGAAAAGAAGGCTGACGAGTTCGCGGGCATCATCAAAATTGGCCGAACCCATACACAAGACGCCACACCCCTGACGCTGGAACAGGAATTCGGCGCCTACGCCCATCAAATCCGCCAGGGCATTGCCCGGGTCGAAGCCGCAATGCCGGGCATATACGAACTGGCCCAAGGCGGCACCGCCGTTGGTACCGGCCTGAACACCCACCACGGTTGGGATGAGGCCGTGGCAGCCAACATGGCCGAGATCACCGGGCTGCCCTTTGTCACCGCGCCAAACAAGTTCGAAGCTTTGGCCGCCCATGATGCCATGGTGTTCCTGTCCGGCGCATTGGCGACCATCGCGGGGTCTTGTTACAAGATCGCCAACGATATCAGGTTGTTGGGCTCCGGACCGCGGTCGGGCCTGGGTGAGTTGATTCTGCCGGAAAACGAGCCCGGCTCGTCGATCATGCCCGGCAAAGTTAACCCGACACAGGCCGAAGCGCTGACACAGGTGGCCGCGCATGTGATGGGCAACGACGCCGCAATCAAGTTCGCGGGTTCGCAGGGGCATTTCCAGCTGAACGTCTACAATCCGATGATGTCCTACAACCTGCTGCAGTCCATTCAGCTGCTGGGCGACGCCACCGACAGCTTTACCGAACGGATGTTGCTGGGCATTCAGGCCAATGAGCCGCGAATTGACAAGCTGATGAAGGAATCGCTGATGCTTGTAACTGCGCTGGCGCCCACCATCGGATATGACAACGCCACCACCGTCGCCAAAACCGCCCACAAGAACGGCACGACTCTCAAGGAAGAAGCGATCGCATTGGGCTTTGTGGACGAGGAAACCTTTGAGGCGGTCGTCCGTCCGGAACATATGATCGGTCCCAAGGACAGATGAGCAAGCCGGTCAACCTGAACCGGTACAGAAAAGAAAAAGCGCGGGCCGAGAAAAAGGCCCGCGCGGACCAGAACGCTGTGAAATTCGGGCGCACTAAGGCCGAAAAATTCGAAGCCAAATTCGAGCGGGACAAGTTGAAGCGCGATTTAGATAATCGCGAGATTGAAGATTGAGTGGTCGCCCGATAAAGCGTTCCCTGACGCTGAAAGGGCATCGGACCTCGGTGTCGCTGGAGGATGATTTCTGGCGCGCCTTTCGGGAAATCGCACAATCCAAAGATATGCCAATCAACGCGTTAGCCTCCGAAATTGATGTTGCACGCGACCCCGAGGTCGGCCTCGCCTCGGCCATTCGGGTGTTTATTCTGAAGTGGTATCAGACTGAATACTGACCCCTTGCCTTGAATGTAGGTTAACCCGTATTCTGAGCAGGAACAAAAAGGGTACATTTGATGAGCAACACCATTCCCGGTCCCGACGGCAAACCGCGTTGCGCCTGGTGTCAGGCCGCGCCCGAGTTCTTTGACTACCACGATCAGGAATGGGGTTACCCGGTGGCCGACGATCAGCGCCTGTTCGAAAAACTGTGTCTGGAGAGTTTTCAGTCGGGTTTAAGCTGGCACACTATCCTGTCCAAGCGCGAGAACTTCAGGAAAGCCTTTAATCACTTCGATTTCAACGCAGTAGCCGCGTTTGATCAAGCCGACATTGAGCGGCTTTTGCAGGATGAAGGCATCGTGCGCCACCGTGGAAAAATCGAGGCCGTCATCAACAACGCCTGCCGCGCACAAGAGCTTGTCGCAGCCGAAGGGTCTCTGGCGGCTTATGTCTGGAGATTTGAGGCGGACAGCCCGCCGGAACCGCAGACCGCATCCACCTCGGAAGAATCTGTGGCCATGTCGAAGGACCTGAAAAAGCGTGGCTGGAAGTTTGTCGGCCCGACCACGGTGTTCGCGTTCATGCAGGCCATGGGCCTGGTGAATGATCACGCCGTCGGTTGCAGCATGCGCGAAAAAGCGGCGCAGTTGCGCCGCGAATTCACCAAGCCGGAATAGCGCCTCTTAAACCGAGGCGCGGAAGATTTTTTCGATGTTGCCACCCAGCGCGGCATTGAACTCGGCATCCGATTGCTGCTTGGACAGCCCCTCGGTCAGCGCGCGCGAGAAGGACGCAATCATTTTGCCATTTTGGTCCAGCAGATCGCAGGCCTGCTCGGTCGAATAGCCACCAGACAGCGCCACCACGCGCAGAACACGCGGGTGATCCGCAAGTTCGTCAAACAGATTAGCCTTGCTGGGAATGGTCAGTTTCAGCATGACGTCCTGTCCCTCATCCAGCTGGTCGAGGTTCTTCAGGATCTCGGCCTTCAGGATGTCCTCAGCCTCAACCTTGGTGGCGGAGTTGATGTTGACCTCGGGCTCGACAATCGGAACCATGCCCGCCGCGACGACCTCACGGGCGACATCGAACTGTTGAGCAACAACGGCGGCGATACCTTCAGCGTTTGCCTCATGGATCACCGAACGTTCCTTAGTGCCGAAAACGCCATCCGCCTTGGCCAGAGTGTCAGCGAGGCCCGGGATCGGCTTCATCATCTGAACGCCATTGGCCTGATCTTCCAAGCCTTTATCGATTTTCAGGAAGGGTACGATGCCCTTGACGGACCAAAGGTAATCCGCAACCTTGCGACCATCGATCTGTTCTCCAAGTGTGCGTTCGAACAGGATCGCGCCGATCACTTTGGCCTTGGTGAAATCGTCGGCCAGAATGATACGCGCACGCATCTTCTGGATCTCGCCGAACATCTCCTCGTCCGAGTTGTAATCCGACTCCTCAACGCCATAAAGAGCAAGCGCTTTGGGCGTCGAGCCGCCGCTTTGATCCAGTGCTGCAATGAAACCCGCGCCGTTGGACATCTGCTCGCGCTGTTCTGCTTTGGACATAAGACTTTCCCATTCAACAATGATTCCGCAATTTCCAATCGCATACAGCAAGGCGAAGGGCGATGGTAGGTTGTTAGCGCTCAACAACGCGCAACCAGATGCCGTCCCTGGACCGGACCGTCAAATGCGCCACTGGTACCGGCACCTGACCCTCTACAAGCTGAAATCTGTAGTTTTTCAGCAGCATAGAAAGCAGGAGTGGCCCTTCGACCATGGCAAACCCTGCTCCGGTACACACACGTGGGCCAGTGGAAAACGGGATATAGGCCTGCCGTTGGCAGGTTTTCCCGTTCTCGGTACTCCAACGTTCGGGGTCGAATTCATCCGGTCGATCCCAAAGACGCTCGTGGCGGTGCAGGTGCCAGGGGCTGACGACAATCTGCGAGCCCTTGGGAATGCCCCTGCCCCGGAACGTTTCCGGACAGGTTGCCTCCCGAACCATCATAGGCACCGGAGGATACAGGCGCAGAGCCTCGCGGAACACGTCACGGCTAAACTTAAGTTTGGAAACCGTCGCAAAGCTGGGGTCGGCGAGACCTTGCGCTTCAGATGCGATCTTGTCCTGCCATTCGGGATACAAGGCAATCAGGTACAACGTCCAGGCCAGAGCTGACGCGCTGGTTTCATGGCCAGCGAGGAAAAAGATGGCAACCTGATCCACCATCTCTTGCGTGTCGAAACAGCGCCCTGTTTCGGGATCCCGGGTCGTCATAATTTTGGTGGCCAGATCGTCAGGTGCCCGCCCCAATGCAATCAACTCCGCACGTTCAGCAGTCAGTCGCGCGATCAATGCCCTGATGTCCTTCGCGTTCCTTTGGGTGTTTCGGGAATGCAGGCGTGGCACCCAGCGTGGCACGGGCACGAACGCCGCCAGATTCAGCAACGGTTGTTGGCGCTGGAACGACCTGAATTTCTCGAACACCTGAGCGGCCACTTCATTCTCGATCGGGACCGAGAACAAAGTCCGGAAAATCACATCTGCTGCCGCGTGGCTGGTGAGTTCTTCACACTCGATATCTGTCCCGGTGTGAGCACGCAGCCTTTCAACGCAGGCCTTGGCCGCATCCAGCATGGCGGGATATGTGGATTTCAGACGCCCCCCTTCGAAGGCTGGATCAATGATCCTGCGCTGCCGCTTCCAGGTTTCACCATTGGTCAAAAAGACCGAGTCCCCGAGTAACGGGCGTAGCCCTTCGCTGATACGGCCGGATTTTGGAAAATCGTCCGAGCGTTGTTTAAGAACAGTATCAACAAGTTCCGGCTGGTTGATCATGTAAGACCGGAAGAACGGCGTGCGAAATTCGGCCATCCAGGCTCGGTACAGACGTTGCGGCTGAGCAGAAAGTAAATCTTTGCGGAACAGTTTCAAATACCGCCACAGAGACACTTTATCCGGGCGGGGTGTCGGCTTTGGCGGGATCATGTCTGCACCGACCTGTATTTCGAGACAGGTGTTTCGATGCGGGACTTTGACGGAGCGCGCCCTGCGAAACGTTGGCCCAATGTCTGAGGCCCGGCCGTAACGCGGAAATAATCGTAACCACCCGGTCGGTCAAACGCGCAAAGATATTGGAAATGAAGCCGGAAAAAGCGCCAGCGCAGCTCCTGCCAGCGATCAGAAGACAGGGTTTGGGTAAAGGCGGCAGACAGGACCAAAGGCCAGCGCGTTTCGTCAGTAGCAACGCCGGAGACTGCAACCGGGTCACATAACGCAAACGCACACCCATCCCCCGGTGCGGATACATCGACCCAGGTGAGGTCGGTACGTTCAGAAAGAAACTGCAAATCTTTGCGCAAACCCTTAGCCCTGGGCAGGAACGACACCATGGGCACCACCTGCCCCAATGTCAAAAAAGACAGTTTTGGACCGGTTCCCACAAGCGCGTCTGCGCGGAGTACATCAGCCAGAACAGTGACACCCAGATGTGCACCCGAGGAATGCCCAACCACCAATACCTCGTCCACATCCGTCTCAAGAGACTGTCTGATTTGAGCGGTGAACTCGGACAGCCGCGCTTGTAGTTCGGTTGAAAGGGCGCCGTGAAACGCGGCGGTGTAAGCGTAGTCGTGCATCAGGTAGTAGACAAACAGGCGGTTGTCGATCTTTCGAAACCAATACAGCAAGGCGTATACGGCGGCCACTGCCGGCATCAGCGCCAACCAGATCACGATTGGCCACAGTATTGCTGCTATCGCCCAGCCGATTGCCAACGCGACGGCAAGCTGAACAACCAGCATTCCGACCGGATAGAGTGCCGCGATCACAGGGCCCTTGCGCAGTCTCATCAGGCGCCAAAGGGTCCCTGTGCCAATATAGATCCATGCCGTGCGGATGAACTGAACATAGGTCGCGGCGATCGAATTCGACATACTATCGCGCACGATGTCCGACCAGACCAAAACATCGATATCCGCCTCAACCTCAGCCCCGTCCTGACACGACCGAACGCACCACCCGTACGGTCCGTCACCCGTTTTGGGCGAAATCGAAATCTCATACCCCGAGATTTCGGCCTGAGCCTGGCTTTCCTTGCGATACAACTCACGATACCGCCGGGGGTGAATCGGATCATAGCCGGGAATGTAAAACACCCGACGCCTGCGCACCTGCGGCTGATTTGTGTGACTGCTCATAGCCTTACCTTCTGCCGCGCAGGTTAGCGCAGCCTTACCCTCATGGTAAGTCCGATCGTCACATCATCCGAAATTTGCAAGCGCGGGGAAGGTTTCCAGCAGCCACCAGCTGAACTCGGTGAACAGACCAGTAATCAGCATGATCCCTACGAACAGCAGCAGACCGCCCATGACCTTTTCGATCATTCCCATATGCGGCTTGATGCGGTTCATGACAGACATCGACCGGTTCAGGAACATCGCTGCCAGCAGGAACGGAATCCCAAGACCCGCTGCGTACACGCCCAGCAACAAGGTGCCACGCGCCACCGAGGCCTCTGACGCGGCCAACGACAGGATCGCACCCAACTGAGGACCGATGCATGGCGTCCAGCCGAATGCGAAGGCCAGACCAAGGATATAGGCTCCGAAAACCGACCCGCCGGAATCCCCCGCATCGATGCGTGCCTCGCGATCAAGGAAAGGAATGCGGAACACGTTCAGAAAATGCAGTCCGAAGACGATAACGACAGCGCCGGACAGTTTCGCAAACAGTACCTGGTTTGTAAGCACAAACGCACCAAACGCCGAGGCTGTGAACCCAAGCAACAAGAACACGGTCGAAAGGCCCAGAACGAAAAACAGCGCCGACAAAGTCGCCTTTCGTCGCGCCTGTGCCTCATCCTGCATCTCGTTTATCGTTACGCCGCTCATATAAGCCAGATAGGGTGGAACGATAGGCAGCACGCAGGGCGACAAAAAGCTGATCAACCCGCCGAGCATCGCGACGAACATGGCAGGCAGCAGGCCCGCGTCTATGATTTCTATTCCGAACATGGATCAGCACATATGGTATCAAGCCCGCCGCGTCACCGGGCCATTCGGTCACATCCTCGTGCTTGCACGCTGGACACTGCGTAAAAGTGGAAATATCTGACCTTTATGTCAAATCCCACCGAAACGCTCGATGCTTTGGGCCTGCTATGCCCTCTCCCCGTGCTGAAAGCCAGAAAACGTCTTAATTCCATGCCCCAAGGGGCAGTCTTGCGCGTGTTGGCCGATGATCCCGCGGCGATTATCGATGTTCCACATTTCTGTGCTGAAAGCGGACACAGCTTGCTGTCACAAGAGGACGCGGACGGGCATCAGATCTACGTCATTCAGAAATCAGGCTGAGTTGAGATCACTCACGACAAAAGAAAAGGCGGGCCCGGAGCCCGCCTTTCTTATTACTGGCCCAATGACCACCAGCCGCGCCTCTTGGGCTTATCCGGCTTGCTGGGTTGCTCGGGTTCATCTGAAACCACTTCCAAGACGGGCTCGGGCGATTCTTCGACCGGTGTTTCCGGCGTCGGCTCCAAGGATTCCGCCGCTACCGGCTCATTGGCTTCATCCGCTACAGGCTCGGTGACCTCTTCTGTGGTAACCTCAGTCGCTTCCTCTGCTACTGGCTCGATCTCGACCTCAACAGCTGGTTCTGCCTCCTCCTCAACGCCTTCGCTGGTCTGTTCCGGAGTGGCTTGCGGCTCAGCTTCAGAAGCTTCCTCACCAGAGGCAACGACATCGGTTTGCTCAATCGGGTCGGCGACCCTGGCTTCCACTTCGGCGGTGTTTTCTTCAGCCGCTTCAACCGGTTCGGTGTCCTTCTTCTTGCGGCGCGGAGCACGGCGGCGTTTGGGCTTTTCTTCTTTCTCGGCGTCTTCGGCTTCAGGTTCCGATGTGGACTCCTCGACCGATTCACGGGCGGCTGCCTCGTCGTTCTCGGCTTCGACCTCCGGCGTCTCACCAGATCCGCCGCTTTTTTTGCGGCGACGACGGCGGCGTTTACGCTTGGGCTTGGTCTCTTCTTCGGCCTGGACCGTTTCCTCCTCGACCGCGTCTTCCTCGTCCGCGTCCACCAGATCCATCAAGGTCGCATCCACCGATACGACCGGTGCGGTGGGCTCGGGTACAAACCGGCTGGCGGTCTTGAACTTCTCCATCGAGAAATCGGGGCTGACCAGATGGACATCGCCTTCAACGCGCACCGACAATCCATAGCGCGCCTCGATCTGGGCGATGTGTTCGCGTTTCTGGTTCATCAGGAAGTTGGCAATGCTGACCGGGCAGCGCACCAGAACCTCGCGTGAACGGCGGCGCGTACCCTCTTCCTCGATCTGACGCAGGATGGTCAGCGCCATGTTGTCGTCCGAGCGGATCAGGCCGGTGCCATGGCAGGACGGGCACGGTTGCGTGGTTGCCTCCAACATACCAGGGCGCAGACGCTGACGGCTCATCTCCATCAGGCCAAAGCCGGAAATCCGGCCGACCTGAATACGTGCACGGTCGGTTTTCAGCTTTTCTTTCAGGCGTTTTTCGACGGCCGAGTTGTTCTTGCGCTCATCCATATCGATGAAGTCGATGACAATCAGACCAGCCAGGTCGCGCAGACGCAATTGCCGCGCAACCTCCTCGGCGGCTTCAAGATTGGTCTTAAGCGCCGTGTCCTCGATCGAGCCCTCCTTGGTGGCCCGGCCCGAGTTCACATCAATCGCTACAAGCGCTTCAGTCACGCCGATTACAATATACCCGCCGGACCTCAACTGAACGGTCGGGTTGAACATCCCCGTCAGGTAGCTTTCGACTTGATACCGCGCGAACAGAGGCAATGCGTCCTCATACCGTTTCACGTTTTTGGCGTGGGACGGCATGATCATCTTCATGAAGTCCTTGGCGATGCGGTATCCGCCGTCACCTTCGACGAGAACTTCGTCGATTTCGCGGTTATAGAGATCGCGGATCGAGCGTTTAATCAGGTCGCCTTCTTCATAAATCTTCGCGGGTGCAATGGACTGCAATGTCAGTTCGCGAATCTGCTCCCACATGCGCTGCAGGTATTCATAATCACGTTTGATTTCGGATTTGGTACGCTTGGCACCCGCTGTCCGGATGATCAGACCTGCACCGGTCGGCACGTCAATGTCCGCCGCGATTTCTTTCAGTTTCTTGCGGTCTGGTGCATTGGTGATCTTGCGGCTGATCCCACCGCCCCGAGCGGTGTTGGGCATCAAGACACAGTAGCGACCAGCAAGCGACAGGTATGTGGTCAGAGCGGCGCCCTTGTTGCCGCGCTCTTCTTTGACAACCTGCACCAGCAGAACCTGACGTACCTTGATGACTTCCTGGATCTTGTACCGACGCGGACGCGGCTTGCGCGGCGGACGAATGTCCTCGCTGTCATCCTCATCAGCAACGGATTCAATCGTGTCATCCTTGGCAGACGCATCTGCGCGGGCTTCGGTTTCGTCCGAGTCCCGAGCGTCGTCTTTGCGTTTTTCGTCCTCAGCCTCGGCAGCTTCCTGAGTTTCCTCAGTGGCCTCAGCATCAGTTGCATCCGTAGCTTCCGCAACGGCTTCACCTTCGGCAACGTCTTCCTCAGAGGCAACTGCTTCTGGCTCGGTCTCTGCCGTTTCTTCCTGGTCCGAAGCCTCTACGGTCTCAACCTCGACCGATTCATCAGCCTCCTGCTGAATACCTTCAGCAGCACCCTCTGTCCGTTCAGGCGCATCGGCTTCATCACCAGGCTCTTCGACTGGTGTCTCAGCGACGAGTTCCACCGGCGAGGTGCCTTCGGGAACCGACATATCGGCGCCCTCTTCACCTTCGTCCAGGTCAATCGTCTCCATCCCTGTGGGTTCGGACGAAACCTCGATACTTTCGACTACGTCGTCTGACTTCACGTCTGCAGCCTTGGTCCGCGACCGGGACCGGCGTTTCTTGGGTTTGGCCTCTTCGGCTTCGTCCCGCGCCTTCATCGCCTCGGCATAAGCACGCTCTTCTTCCATGAGCGCTTCGCGGTCGGCGACGGGGATCTGGTAGTAATCCGGGTGAATCTCGGAAAACGCCAGGAAGCCGTGCCGGTTCCCGCCGTAGTCCACAAATGCCGCCTGCAGAGACGGCTCAACCCGCGTTACTTTTGCCAGATAGATGTTGCCAGCAAGCTGGCGTTTGTTTTCGGATTCAAAGTCAAACTCCTCGACCTTGTTTCCGTCGACCACCACGACGCGGGTTTCCTCCGCGTGGGTGGCATCGATAAGCATTTTCTTAGCCATGTGTCCTTGGTGCACCGCGCCAAACGCGTTGTCCTTACCCGTCCGGGGGGACAGGCGCTTTTGGGGTGGTGTCTTGTCAGGGCGATATCGGACGGCGCGCGGCAGGGTCTGGCGCTGTGGCCCCCTGCCCGTATACTCAGTCGTTGCGCGCGCGTCATCGCGGTTCTTCTCCGACAGGTGCGGTCGTCCGCTACCTGCCCATTTTTTCCTTTCGCCCGCATTTGCGGGCTCAGGCGTTCAACTGCCCCTGTCGGGGCTCAATCGGTCTGCTTCGCCGTGTGGGATAGGTCACCACCTGCGGCGTTGCAGCGAAACTCAAAGATTCGGGGCTTATGGACGTAAAAAACGGCCCGGCCCGTCCGGTTACAATAAAAGCAGTCCTGTGGAAAAGACAATGGGCAAACTGCACCGCTACAGCCGAAGGCCGCGCGGAAACCCGTTAACGGGTCAAAAATACCCTGTGAATAAAGCGATAAGGGGCAAATCGTCCGATGGACGACTTGCACCACAATCGGGCGGAGCCCCTGTTACAGATAGTCCGAGCGCTGAAGACCGTATTTGGCCATCTTCTCGTTCAACGTCCGGCGCGGCAGGCACAGCTCTTCCATGACCGACGCGATCGAGCCCTTATGCCGGCGCATCGTATTGTCGATCAGCATACGTTCAAATGCCTCGACATATTCCTTGAGCGGTTTGCCCTCGGTTGTCATCACAGGCTGCATTTCTTCGTGATCCGACATCAACAACGACGCAATCGTGCCGGAGCCGCGACGAGACTGCAGCACCGCGCGCTCCGCGATGTTGATCAACTGACGCACATTGCCCGGCCACGGCGCCTGCAGCAACTGTGCGGCCTCTTGCGCGCTGACCTGTGGGGCTTCGCAGCCATATTCTTCGGCGAACTGTTCGCTGAGACGGGTGAACAGCGTCAGGATATCCTCTCCTCGCTGTCGCAGCGGCGGCATAGTGATCCGCAACGCTGCTAAACGATAGAACAGATCCGGACGCAGGACATCTTCGCTGGTCTTCCCGGCCTCTTGCAGGTTGGAGATGGCGACGATCCGCGTTTCGGCAGGTGTGCCCTGATCATTCATGACGCTCAACAGGCGGGCTTGCAACGTGTCGCTCAGTGCTTCGACATCTTCCAGAACCAGTGTTCCGCCACGCGCCTCTTCGATAGCTGGCAACTGCGCATCTTCGGGCATCATTGGGCCGAACAGACGTTTCGAAAGCGCCTCTTCTTCCAGTGCGGCACAGGAAACCAGCACGAATTTCTTACCCGCCCGGCTTCCTACGGCATGCAATGCATGGGCCACAAGAGTTTTACCGGTTCCGGTCTCGCCGTCGATCAACACGTGGCCGTCGGCCTGGCCCAGATCCAGAATGTCCTCGCGCAGACGTTCCATAACCGGGCTGGCACCGATCAGCTTGTTCATGATCTGAGTGCCGCCGGACAACTCACGCCGAAGCGCCCGGTTGTCCAGCGTCAGACGACGCGCGTTGCTGGCGCGCTTGGCCAGTTCGGACATCCGATCCGGGTTAAACGGTTTTTCAAGGAAATCGAACGCGCCGACCCGCATGGCCTCGACGGCCATGGGCACATCGCCGTGGCCCGTGATCATGATGACCGGCAGTGTGCTGTCGGCCCCCATCAGCTTTTTCAGCAGCTGAATGCCATCCATCCCCGGCATTTTAATGTCTGAAATCACAATGCCCGGATATTCAGGGCCCAGCACCTTCAGCGCATCCTCGGCGCTGGAAAAGGTCTCGGTGTCGTATCCAGACAGCGCCAGCCATTGGCTGATCGACTGGCGCATGTCCTGTTCGTCATCCACAATGGCGATTTTCATGGCCTGTGCCATAGTAATTCCTCGTTATTCAGCGGCCTCAAGGCCGTCGCTTCCCAGTATCGGCAGTTGCATCTCAAACACCGCACCGCCGTGTTGGCTATTGCGTGCTGTCAGCCGTCCACCATGGTCGTTCACGATACCCGATGAGATGGCAAGCCCCAAACCGACGCCGTCTCCGGGCTGCTTGGTGGTGTAAAAGGGTTCGAACAGGTTCTCGATATCCTCGATCCCGTGCCCATTGTCGCGCACGGTCAACACAGCCATATCGCCCGCCGCCAAGATGATTTCCACATCCGGGTCTGACACTGATTTGGTAGCGTCCAGCGCATTACGCAAGAGGTTGACCATCACTTGTTCGATCCGCATCCGGTCCCCCATCACCACAACCGGCTCTTCCGGCAGGATTTGAGTGATCTTTACGTGGCGCTGACGTAGTTGCGGCTCCATCATTGACAGGGCCATTCCAAGCGCTTCCCCAAGATTTACAGGAGAAAACGCGTCAGCGCCCTTGCGCGCGTAGGACTTGAGCTGCCGCGTGATCGCACCCATTCGTTCGATCAGACCGTCGATGCGGCCAAAGCTGGCAAGCGCTTCTTCGGGGCGGTTTCTGCGCAGCAAAAGACGGGCCCCGGCCAGATAGGTTTTCATCGCAGCCAGTGGTTGATTCAACTCGTGGCTGACAGCGGCAGACATCTCACCCAAAGCCGCCAGTTTCGAGCTTTGGGCCAACGTCTGCTCAGCAACTTCCAGCGTCTTTTCAACCCTTTCCCGCTCAGCGATTTCCCGCTGTAGCCTTGCATTCAATGCGCGAAGCTCTGCCGACTCGCGCTGGAACAAGGTCATCCGCAAGGTGGCCCTGCGGCTGAGCGCATAAAAGGCCAACGCCAGAAGAATCGCAAATCCCATGATTTCGAGCGCAATGACGCTGTTCACCTTTTCCCTGATCGACGCATAGGTGGTGAACGAGGTCATCGTCCAACCCCGGAATGGAATACGCGTTTCCATCCGCATCACAGCCTCACCCTGCAGATACGCGTCCGGCGGCAATGCGGTCCAGTCAGTCGTAGCGCGGATCGCGCGCTGAATTGCGCCTTCGGGTGGTTGGCGCAGCATGGCGGCACCTTCTTCCAGGCCTCGCCACTGGGGTTCCGTCGACAGAATGATTGTACCGGTGCTGTCCGCCACTATGACAGCATCCGAAATCCCTGCCCAAGCTCGCTCGAACTTCTGTAGATCGACTTCAACGACAATGACGCCCAGGATATCCGACGAGGCTTCGATACGCCGCGAATAGATAAAGCTGTAGCCGCCGGATTCCTTCTCGATCACCGTGAAGATTGTCGAATTTGAACGGATAGCATCCACAAAATAGTGCGAACTCCGGTGAGCTTCGCCCAAACGGTTCCGGTCCGTCGCGGCGACCGAACGGCCGTCGCTGTCCAACAACATTAGCGAGGCTGCCCCGATCTCTTCTACGAAAGAGATCAGACGCTGTGTGGACAAAGTGAAGTCGCTGGATTGAAGCGCGGAAATCAGCGTGGGGTCGCGCGCCAGAAGTTGTGGAACAATCGCGTTGCGGCGCAATTCGCTAAGAAGGTTGCCTGAATACAGCGCAAGGCGCAGCTCCGCCCTGTTTCGGGTCGACTCGGTGAACCGGTCCGTCAGTAAACGGTTTGTGATCCAAACCGTCGCAACGGTTGCCATCAACAGGACCAGCACAGCCACACGCAGCTGCCACCCAAGGGGTGCGCCGCGAAACGGTTTTGTCAGAATGGACCAGCCAGAGCGAATGTCGGAACTCATCCCCGAAATTTACGCCGCTGTGGTTTCAACCTCAAGTCACGCGGGCGCGAGCACACCGGACAATGCGCGGAACAATGCCGTCCCATCGGTTCCACCGTGACCTTCGTCCGCCGCACGCTCGGGATGCGGCATCATACCCAGAACGCGGCGGTTCTCAGACAGGATACCGGCGATGTCGCCAACTGAACCGTTGGGATTCTCGGTATAGGTGAACGCGATGCGATCCTGATCCCGCAATGCGGACAAAGTGGAGTCATCCGCGAAATAGTTTCCGTCATGGTGTGCAATCGGAATACCGATCACGTCGCCCGCATTGTAGCCTTCGGTAAAGGCGCTGTCGCTGGTTTCGACCTTCAGCCCCACAGTGCGGCAAATATATTTCAGACCAGCGTTTCGCAGCAGCGCACCCGGCAGGATGCCGGTTTCGGTCAGAATCTGGAAACCGTTGCAGATCCCTACGGCGTAGCCACCACGCTGGGTATGATCGACGACTGCCTTACAGATCGGCGATTGCGCAGCGATTGCACCGCAACGCAGGTAGTCCCCGTACGAGAACCCGCCCGGAACGCCGACGATATCGATGCCTTCGGGCAGTGCGGCGTCCTTGTGCCAGACCATATCGACCTGAAAACCAGCCTGTTCAAAGGCAACGGCTAGATCCCGGTCACAGTTTGAACCTGGGAAAACGATGACAGCTGCGCGCATGGCGGGCCCTCCAGAAATTAGGTTCAGACCAGTTCGATTTCGTAGCGCTCGATGACCGTGTTAGCCAACAGCTTTTCGCACATCTCGGTGATATCCGCCTCGGTCGCGCCCTCGGCAAGTTCAAGGTCGATAACCTTGCCCTGACGCACGCCTTCGACCTGATCAAAGCCCATGGCGCCCAACGCGTGACGCACTGCCTCACCCTGCGGGTCCAGAACCCCATTCTTGAGCATCACATGCACCCGTGCTTTCATTCTCGCAACTCCAGCTGAGGGCCTTGGTTTCCGGCCCGTTCCGTTGGGCGGGGGATAACGTGCCTAAAGGCGTTCGACAACCCTTGTCAGCTTACAGTTTGCCGCAGGGCAAAACGTTCAGCTACCGCCCGACAATCCCGGGTAATGAGCGTCAATGGCGTGGAAGGTCCCGGTCAGTACCATTTCCACCGCCACAGCCACCAGAATAATCGCCATGACACGCGTGATCACGTTGATCATGGTCGGCCCGAAAAACCGGGAAATCGGGTCTGCAAACAGCAACCCAAGCCCGACAATCGCGCAGGCTATCAACACTGCGGAACCCAATGTCACTATTTCAGCCCCGTCCGAAAGCGTATGTGCAAACACGATTGTAGTGGCGATCGTTCCCGGTCCGATGGTCAGGGGAATCGCAAGCGGAACGACCGCGATGTTGCTTTTCTTTCTTTCACCCTCTTCAACCGCCTTTTGATCCCCCTGCGGCCTGTCCGAAGCATTCAGCATCGACATGCCCACCCCCAGAATGATCAGCCCGCCAGCAATGCGAAAGGACGGAATGTCGATGCCGAAGACTGCCAGTATTTCTTCTCCGACCAGTACCGCGATCAAAGCCACGATTACGACCGTTCCAGTGACGATCAGAGCGATGCGCTTACGTTCCGAAGTGGAACACCCATCGGTCATGCTCAGAAAGATCGGGATGCCGTAAAGCGGATTGAAAATCGCCAGCAACGCCGCGAGAAATTTCAGAAAAACCGCCTGATCGAACAATTCGGCCATGTCGGGAATACCCTTGGTAGAATCTGAACCGACAATGCGGGACGAGCGGCGGCACTGTCAAACCGCCAAAATAAAAGAAAAAAGCGCTGTCTTCGGAAAACAGCGCTTTTAACAGATGCTTTCGACGACGAACGGCTTAGTTGATCAGCGTCGGTTTGGTGACGTTGCTTTTAGGCAGGACGCCCAGACGCCGTGCAACCTCGGAATAGGCATCGGCCAGATTGCCCAGATCACGGCGGAATACATCCTTGTCCAGCTTTTGGCCGGTCTCGATATCCCAAAGGCGGCAGCTGTCGGGACTGATCTCGTCAGCCACGATAAGACGCTGGAAATCACCCTCGTAGACGCGGCCGATCTCAATCTTGAAATCAACCAGTCGGATACCCACGGCCAGCATCACGCCGCTCATGAAGTCATTGACGCGCAATGCCAGGCTGAGGATGTCGTCCATGTCCTGCTGGCTGGCCCAACCAAAGGCGGCGATATGCTCTTCGGTCACCAAAGGATCGCCAAGTGCATCGTCCTTGTAGCAGTATTCCACAATCGGACGGGGTAGTTGCGTGCCCTCGGCAATGCCCAGACGTTTGGACATCGAACCGGCGGCATAGTTGCGCACGATCACTTCCAGAGGAATGATCTCACAGCTGCGAACCAGTTGTTCGCGCATGTTCAGACGGCGGATGAAATGGGTCGGCACGCCAATCTGAGTAAGGCCGTTCATGAAAAACTCGCTCAGGCGGTTGTTCAGCACGCCCTTGCCATCAATCACGTCCTTTTTCTCGGCGTTGAACGCGGTGGCGTCATCCTTGAAATACTGCACGATGGTCCCGGGTTCGGGGCCTTCGTACAGAATCTTGGCCTTGCCTTCGTAGATTTTCTTGCGACGCGCCATAAGCGACCCTTCCAGTCTGTTGAGAGGGAATGACTCCCTTCACGTTGGCGCCGTCATAGTGCAAGCCCCACTTTCCCGCAAGTTCACTGGCCCGAGAGGCTTTGACGCAGCGCAATTCCCTTGCGAACGGGTTCAGGTATAGTCATATCATCAGGAAAGAAGTTGTAATCCAAGAGGTCCCCAACCAATGACCACATTTGACGAGCGTGAAGCCGCGTTTGAGAACAAGTTCGCGCATGACGAGAAGATGCAATTTATTGCCCGGATGCGCCGAAACCGGTTTATGGCCGTTTGGGCCTCGACCCTGAAGGGCGAGACCGTTGAAAAAGCCCGCGCTTACGGTCAGGAACTGGTTCACACCGACTTGCAGAATGTCAGTGAGGATGACGTCGTGGAAGCTGTAAAGGGGTACCTGGGCGACTTGGCCGGCGAAACGAAGATACGCGAAAAGATGGCGGAATTGCTGATCGAAGCCAAAGAGCAGGTTATGGCAGAGGCCGAAATCTAAAACCTGATATGCAAGGCTCATGATCTTCATGAGTTATATGAGTTTGATTTGACGTCCCGGTCGTGACAAACGGGGCGTCTCTTCTTTTTCTCTTTTGGCCATATGCGCCATTTTTCGGAACATCCCAATGACAAACGCACTGAGCAAGCTTCTGGAAACTACCGACGCGATTTTGGCGGATGGGGCAACCGGCACCAATCTGTTCAACATGGGTCTGCAATCCGGCGATGCCCCCGAACTTTGGAATGTGGACGAACCCGACAAGATTCGCGCGCTGTACCAGGGCTCGGTGGACGCGGGCAGTGACCTGTTTCTGACCAACACTTTTGGCGGAACTGCTGCACGACTGAAGCTGCATGACGCACAGAACCGGGTTGGTGAGTTGAACCGCATAGGCGCCCAGCTCGGTCGTGAAGTAGCAGACAAAGCCGGGCGCACCGTGGTTGTGGCTGGCTCGGTCGGTCCAACGGGAGAGATCATGGAACCCGTCGGCAGCCTGTCCCATTCAGAAGCGGTTGAAATGTTCCACGAGCAGGCCGACGCCCTCAAGGCAGGTGGTGCCGATGTTCTGTGGCTGGAGACTATCAGCGCGCCGGAAGAGTTCCGTGCAGCGGCCGAGGCGTTTGCCCTTGCCGACATGCCGTGGTGCGGCACCATGAGTTTTGACACGGCCGGGCGCACGATGATGGGCGTGACTTCGGCCGATCTGGCGCAACTGGTTGAGACCTTGCCCAACCCTCCCATCGCTTTCGGAGCCAATTGCGGAACCGGCGCATCGGATATTTTGCGCACCGTGCTTGGTTTTGTAGCGCAAGGGACGGAACGGCCCGTGATCTCAAAAGGTAACGCGGGCATCCCGAAATATGTAGACGGTCACATCCACTATGACGGAACGCCTGAACTGATGGGCGACTACGCCGCCATGGCACGGAATGCAGGAGCCACGATTATTGGCGGCTGCTGCGGGACCATGCCTGCGCACCTTCGAAAGATGCGCGAAGCATTGGATAGCACAACGCGCGGGTCGCGCCCCACGTTAGAGCAGATCACGGATGCACTGGGGCCGTTTTCGTCCGCCTCGGATGGCACTGGTGATGATGCCGCGGCGCCAGAGCGGCGCACACGCCGCCGTCGTCGCGCTTAACGTCCTTAGCGCCCCTCGAATTTCGGGGGGCGTTTTTCCATAAAGGCGACCACGCCTTCGGCAAAATCGCGTGATCGTCCGCATTCCCCTTGCAAATGGGCCTCGATCGCCAGTTGCTGAGGCAGCGTTTTTTCATAGGTTCCCCGAATGGCCTGTTTGATCGCCCCGAACCCGGCGGTGGGACCTTTGGCCAGATACTCGGCCCGCTTACGCCAGTGCGCTTCGAATTCGTCGTCGGCAACGGCTTCCCAAATCAGGCCCCATTCATCCGCCTGCCGCGCGCTGATCTTGTCAGCGAACAGCGCTGCCCCCATGGCCTTCGCAAACCCCATCTGACGCGGCATGAACCACGTGCCGCCCGCATCCGGCAAAAGGCCAATCCGGGCAAAGGCCTGAAGGAAATAGGCGCTCTCGGTCGCAATCACGACATCAGCACACAAAGCCAGATTCGCCCCTGCCCCGGCTGCGGGGCCGTTCACGGCCGCGATGGTGGGAACCGGGCAGTCGTAAATCGTTTCCAGCATCGGCTCGTATTCGTCGCGCAGTGTCCGCTCGAGGTCGACCTTTCCGGTGCTGGAGGCATCGCCCAAATCCTGCCCCGAGCAAAACGACCCGCCCGCGCCTGTCAGAACGACCACCCGGGCATGACGAGCGGCGTGTTTCATTGCATGGGTCACCTCGGCCCGCATCTGCGCTGTCATCGCGTTCATTTTGTCTGGCCGGTTCAGGGTAAGAACCGCCAGATCGTCCGTGATATCCAACAGGACCGTTTCGTATTCCATGAAATCCTCCCAGGGGCCCGAGCTTTGGAGAACCCTGACCTAATTGATGTGGAAGGAAAAGATGAACCCTGGGTCAGTCTTCCAGAATTTTGCGCAACCGTTCTTTCTCGGCCTCACTCAGGGCTTCGTTTTCGCCAGAGGCTTGTACCCGTGAGCGTTTTCGCAGGAAACTCCAGCCCATTGCAGCCGCAATCAGCAGCATGATCGGCCCTGCCAGCCACAGCATCAGGTTCGAACCCGTCGTGGTTGGCTTCAGCAAAACGTACTCACCGTAACGGTCCACGATAAACGCAATCGCCTCTTTGTCTGTATCACCGGCCACAAGCCGTTCGCGCAACAGCAAGCGCAGGTCGCGGGCAAGCTCTGCGTTGCTCTCGTCGATACTTTCGTTACGGCAAACCAGACAACGCAACCCGGTGCTGAGATCGCGGGCCCGCTGTTCGAGTACCGGATCGTCCAGCACCTCATCCGGCTGTACGGCCAAGATGGGTGACGCCAGAAGCATCAGGATTAGAATCAGACGTTTCATTCCGCAGGTACTCCTCCTGACGGAGCCTTACGCGCGCCTGCCGCGACCCGGAACCTGCGGTCCGACAGGCTGAGCAGACCACCCAGAGACATCAGGATACACCCACCCCAGATCCAGTTCGCAAGGGGTTTGATATAGGTCCGCATGACCCAGCCTCCATCGGCTTGCTGATCACCGATGACCACATAAAGATCACGCAGGAACCGATAGTCGATTGCAGCCTCTGTTGTTGGCATACGTGCCACCGGGTAGTCGCGTTTTTCGGGGTGCAGAGTTCCAATGGCCCGCCCGTCCTTTTCGATTAAGACGTCGGCCATTGTTGAGAAATAGTTGGGACCCTGTACGCGCTTGACATCTTCCAGTGTCAGCGTGAACTGACCGACCTGGAACGGCTGACCGGGTTGCGCGACGCGGATGTCCTCAACCTCCCACGCGGTCAGGCCGGCAATCGCAAACATGGTCACACCCAGACCGGTATGGGCCACGGCTTTGCCCCAATCTGCACCAGGCAGACGGAACAGTCGCTTGATATTGCCTTTGCGGCCTGTCCGGCTCCACAGGTCCACCGCAGCCCCAAATGTGACCCAGGCACCCAGGAACAGCCCGACCGGACCCAGTGCGCTGCGTCCCGTCTGCATAACCCAGACCAACAGGGCCAGCGCAATGGCCAAGACAAATGCGTAGCGCAGGGAATAGGCCGTTTTACCCAGCCTGCCCCGCTTCCATGGCAGCATCGACCCGACTGGCAACGCAATTCCCAACGCGACCATGAACGGCGTAAATGCAGAGTTGAAGAACGGTGCGCCGACCGAGAGTTTCCGGTCAAAAGCCATCTCGGCCACCATCGGCCAAAGCGTACCAAAAAATACGACAAAACAGCTTACTGCCAGCAGAATATTGTTCAGAATCAGAGCACTTTCGCGGCTGACCATGCCAAAGACACCTTTGGCCTCCATCGCCTGCGCACGGGCGGCAAACAGCGTCAGCGCCCCGCCGATGAAGATAACCAGTATGAACAGGATGAACACGCCCCTCTCGGGGTCGTTGGCGAAGGCGTGAACAGAGGTCAGCAATCCCGACCGCACAATGAACGTACCGATCAGAGAGAACCCGAACGCAATGATCGCCAGCAAAATGGTCCAGCTTTTCAGCGACTCACGCTTTTCTACCACAATGGCAGAATGCAGCAGCGCGGCAGCCAGCAACCAGGGCATGAACGAGGCATTTTCGACCGGATCCCAGAACCAGAATCCGCCCCAGCCAAGTTCGTAATACGCCCACCACGAACCCAGTGCGATACCGATGGTCAGGAAAATCCACGCAGCAAGAGTCCAGGGACGTACCCACCGGCCCCAGGCCGCATCGATTCGCCCTTCTATCAGGGCGGCGACGGCAAAGCTGAAGGCCATGCTCAGGCCCACATAGCCCAGATACAGAAACGGCGGATGGAAGGCCAATCCGGGGTCCTGCAACAGCGGATTCAGGTCGCGCCCGTCAAAGGGTACCACGATCAACCGGTCAAACGGGTTCGAGGTGAACAGGATGAACGCAAAGAACGCCACCGCAATTGCAGCCTGAACCGACAAAACCCGCGCTTTCAATGTCGGCGGAAGGCCACCACCAAATACCGCAGCCATGGCTCCGAACAAGGCGACAATGAGCACCCACAGCAACATGGACCCTTCGTGGTTGCCCCAGGTGCCGCTGATTTTGTACAGCATCGGTTTGGCCGAATGACTGTTCTCAACCACGATCCGCAGCGAGAAGTCCGAGGTCACGAACGCCCAGACCAACGCGCCGAAAGAAAACGCGACCAAGAGAAACTGAACGATCGCCGCAGGTTCGGCAAAGGTCATCCACCGGGTCCATCGTTTGGCAGCTCCGATCAAAGGAACCACCGACTGCACGATAGCAACCAGGAAAGCGAGTATCAGGGCAAAGTGGCCAAGTTCTGTAAACATGGCCCCGGATATAATCCCGTTGCGAGGCAAGCACCAATCACTTTCACCCCTTCGGGACGAGCATAGTGTCGCGGGTCAGATCACGCGTTTGCGCCGCCAATCCTCAAGGGCGGGATTGTCATCCGGACGGCGCGAAACTTCGGCCAGTCGTGCATCGGTGCCCGGATCCGCGCTTCCGACACGTTCGGTACGCAGGGTTTTCCGCGCCTCGAGATTTGCAAGAACTTCGGGCATTCGTCGCATACCGGCAGAAATCTCTCTTTGCAGGTCCTGCACCTTCGCCTGATGGCGCGCGCCAAAATAGAAAGACACGATTACCCCCAGCAACCACCACAAAGGCTCGGGCACCAGCGCGATGCCCTGCATCCGGGCGGCAAACCACAGAGGATCTACCATGGCGGCAATGAACAGACCCAGCGTACCAAGCGCCATGGCCGGTCGCGGCAGACGGTTGAGTCCATCCATAAACCGATCAAATGCGCTTTTTGTTGAAACCTGAAACTCCGCCCCAAACTGCACCATCGCCTGTTGCTGTAAGGCGAGGTTGCGTTGTGCGCCGTTCTCGGCATTTTCCCGAAATATTTCAGCGGTTTCGCGCACGACATTTCGCCCGCCGCCAAACAGAAACGTCAATACGTCCGAGATCAATCCCATCCTGCAACCCTTGTTTGAAAATCCGCATCGCTAAGGTGATAGGCCGGTGAGACAAATTCCTCGGCCCGTCGTATCCATCCGCCTTTCTTTCCGGCCTGTGTTCGAGCATATTTTCTAGAAGCGGGCCTCAGATCGGCCAGACGGAAATAATAATTTCGTCGCGCCACCCCGTAAGCATCCCTTAGGGCCACCGGTTCCGGTGGAGCAGCGTCTTGGCACGCCTTCGCTGTTTTCGGCCCGATGAGTCCGTCAACAACAATCCCATATCCCATGTCACGTAGAAGGTGCTGAAGAATCTTCACAGCCTGAACACCGGCATTGACGTACATGTCAAAAACAGACGCCTGCAGAACCTGCGTCAGCAATCCTAACCGTGGCAACTCAAAATAGTGCCGCACAAACAAATCCACCGCCTGCGACTCACTCAGCATCCGCACATCTGCGCCGTCGATTGATCCGTCGCCCGAAAGGTCGAGACCAAGTCGGCGCATCGTGTGAATGGTCACACCATATTTGGTCGCACCACCGGGATCGTCCGGATCGTCAACGAAACCGCCTTCGCGCGCCACTATCTCAGCGGCTATTTGTCGAACCGTCCGCATCGTACCCTCCGCATTTGTTGGCACAAACGCTGGAGCGATTTCGTTAATTCCGGGCAATTAGAAAGGGCGCTGCCTGCTCGTCACACGCAACGCCCGTTTCGGATACCTTGTCTGGCTCAGCTTAACTGTCGCCTGCGTCCTGATAAACGCCCTGTTCCTTCAAGGCATCCACAACTTCTTTCGGCATATATGTTTCATCGTGTTTCGCAAGAATTTCAGTGGCTTCGAAGACACCATTCACGTAAGAACCTGTCCCCACCATACCCTGATTTTCGGCAAACAGGTCAGGCAGCACTCCTGTAAATGCGACAGGAACGCTTTCGCCGCCATCGGTTACAACAAAGTGCACCGTCTCGCCTTGACCGCGAATGATCGAACCCTCTTCGACCAGACCACCGATCCGAAACACTTCGGTCGGTTTGGGCGGTTCAGCAATCACCTGGCTGGGCGAGCGGAAAAAGTTAATCCCGTCCCGCATCGCATACCCAATCAACACCGTCGACAAAACCAAGGCGACAACGGCCAGCAGAATGACTTGTACACGACGGCGTTTTTTAAGCGTTTTCATCTTATCCTCACGGGAACAACGGAGCCATCATCAGCCCCGCGGTTTCAGTTTCACCTAACATCAGGTTGGCGTTCTGCAAGGCTTGCCCGCTGCTACCTTTTGTCAGGTTATCCAAAGCACCGATCACGATGGCGCGACGTTCGATCCTGTCGCCGACGACACCGATATGGCAGAAATTCGAGCCCCGCACATGGTGCGTAGACGGGGTTTCGCCGAAAGGCAGCATCTGAATAAACGGTTCGTTTTCATAGACATTGACCAGAGTCTCATACACACTGGTCGGATCGCCTTTGACGTAGGTTGTCGCCAGGATGCCCCGGTTGGCCGGGATCAGGTGCGGCGTAAACTGCACGTGCACTTTGCGCCCGGCCAATGCCGAGAATTCCTGATCAAACTCGCCCAGATGTCTGTGCGTTCCACCTACCGCATAGGCATTGTATCCCTCGCTGAGTTCCGCATGCAGCAGGTTTTCTTTCAATGCGCGCCCTGCCCCGGACACCGCGCACTTCAGGTCCAGCACGATGTCGTCCAGATCAATGACCCCCGCTTGGATCAGAGGACGCAGAACATATTGTCCAGTCGCTGCGTTGCAGCCGGTCCCTGCGACCAGCCTCGCATTGCGAATGTCATCTCGGTAAAATTCAGTCAGGCCGTAGACGGCTTCTTCCTGCTGTTCCAGCGCGGAATGCGGATTGCCATACCACTTTTCATACTCGTCCGCATCGCGCAGCCGGAAGTCAGCTGACAAGTCAATGATTTTCAGGTTTTTCGGCAGGTCCCGAATGACCTCCTGGCTTGTCTTATGCGGCAGCGCGCAAAAGCACAGGTCGATTTGCGAGAAATCAATCTCAGAGATCTTACACAGGTCCGGCAGGTTCATGTGACGCAGATGAGGGAAAACCTGCGCCATCGACTGGCCTGCCTTGCGCTCGGCGGCCAGAGCGGCAATTTCCAGGTTCGGGTGTTCGGCGATCAGCCTCACCAGTTCGGCACCAGTATAGCCGGAAGCGCCCAAAATTGCGATTTTATGGGTCATGTCAGACCTCTTGTTTCAGTGTGTCACATATCACGACCGCCAATGCGACGGCCTTCGAATAAAGGATAAAGTACGTCGGCGTCCTTGACCTAAGTCAGGCAGCTTCGAACGTGATCTGTCGTCGGAGGAACTGGGTCGCCCGGTCACTGACAAACCGCGGCTTGCCCGTGGTCAGAAATCCACCCCTGGCCTCGCCATTCATGTTTGGGTGGCGCTGCAGGTAATCCGCCAGGCTTTCCGCGACCAAGTCACCCTGGCTGAACACCTGAACATCCGGGCCAAGCGCCTGCTGGAAGGTTTCCGCCATCAGAGGGTAATGGGTGCAGCCCAAAATTGCCGCTTGCGGTTCCGGCATCTTGCGTTTCAATGCGTCCACATGGCTGCGCACCAGCGCCTCGGCCAGAATCATGTCACCGTCTTCGATCGCATCGACAACGCCGCCACAGGACTGTGCCTCGACATCGACACCTATGGCTCGAAATGCCAGTTCGCGCTGAAATGCCCGACTGGACACCGTTGCAGGTGTGGCAAACAGCGCCACATGCTTGACCGCAACCTCACGCGGTGGGCTGTTGTCGCCCCATTGCCGTTCGGTCAGTGCTTCGATCAGCGGCACAAAGACACCCAGAACACGCTTGCCCTCGGGCACGCCTTCCTCCTGCATCCGGCGCAGAGCCGCGGCGCTGGCGGTATTGCAGGCCAGAATCACCAGATCGCAACCCCGGTTCCACAGGTCATTCACGGCGCCGCGTGTCAGTTCATAAATATTCTCGGAATCGCGCACCCCGTAAGGCGCATGTGCGCTGTCCGCAAAATACAGGAAATCCACGTCCGGCAGACGTTTCTGCGCGGCGTCCAGAACGGTCAGACCGCCCAAACCAGAATCAAAAATGCCTACTGCCATTTGTCCCTTCAGGCGCGATGCCGTTCCTCGAATTCATAGCCGTAGTCATACGACTTCAGCGGCTTAGGTGACAGCTCATACGTCGCTTTGCGCAAGAAATCCATCGTCTTGCGCGTGTCTTTGCCCAATGGGTCCAGAACATCGCGGCCAATGGGTTCACCAATGACCACTTTGACCGGCGTATCGACCCGTTTTTTGAACTCTTTGATCAGCAATCCCATACGCAGCGTATTGTGCAGATGACTGGCAATCTGGAACAGGCGCGAGGTGTGGCCGTCAAAGAAAACCGGAACAACAGAGGCGTTCGATTTGGCAACCATTCTTGCCGTAAACCCGCGCCAGCCCGGATCCATCGGGTGCGAGAAGGGTTTAACACCGGTACTGACCGTGCCGCCTGGGAATATTCCTATGGCACCACCCTCACCCAGATAATTCAGCGCCGTTTTCCGAGTTTCCAGGTTCTGTTTCATTGCCTCTTTCGTCTCATCGAACGAAATCGGCAGAATGACTCGGCTCAAGTCTTCGGCCTTGCGGAAAACATGGTTTGCCAGAATGCGGAAATCCCCCCGCGTCCGGGACAACATGTGCCCCATCATCATCCCGTCCAAAATGCCATAGGGGTGGTTGGCGATCAGGATCAGCGGCCCGGTTCGCGGAATACTCGTCAGAGAGCCACCGACGACATCCAGCGACAACCCATACCGTTCCACCATAACCGACCAGAAATCACGCCCGTTGGCGACCTCTTTCTCATACCCATCAGCACGTTTAATCAGGCGCAAACGCCCGGTCGTATTCTCGATCAGTTTGATAACCATGCGTCCGCCTTTGGTTTCGGCGGAATAGGCATAGGAAATGTCACGAGCGACATGGCGGCGCGAGGGCATTCGAGTCTCCGGTTTTGTGCCTGCAAAATAGATGCAGGCGACAATTTTGCCTAGATATCGTGACAAACCTGAAACGATTTACTCGGCAGCGGCGCGAAACTCTTGCCCTCCGTTTCGTATGGCCGAAAGCAATTCTTCACGCCGTTTGGCGGCTTTGGCTTCATTTGCCTGCAAAACCGGTCCAAAGCCGCGAATGTCCAGCGGTAGCCCAGCCAAGGCTATGACAGAATCACGGGTTTTTGCTGTAATAAGAGGCGCTATCTCTTTGATATCGCGTTCATATTGCTTGATCAACGCGCGTTCCATACGCCGTTCAGAGCTGTATCCAAAGACATCCAGAGGGGTTCCTCGCAGAATCTTCATCTTTGCCAGAATCTTCATCGGCCCCAGCATCCATTCGCCAAATTGCCTTTTGCGAGGTCGACCATCCGCACCGGTCCCACCAAGGATCGGGGGTGCAAGATGGAAAGTCATTTTGAAATCCCCGTCAAATTCGGCGGCGACCTTTTCACGGCTGTCCAGCATCAGGCGGGCCACCTCGTATTCATCCTTATAGGACAACAACTTGTGAAAGCCTTTTGCGACGGCCTCCCTGATCGCTTCATCTTCAAACGAGGCGACCAATTTGCGATACCGCCTGGCCAGTCGACTGTTTTGATATGCCGCCAAATGCTCTGCCCGATGGTCGATTATCTGATCGAGTGTTTTCGGCAATTCCGCTACATTGGGCTCGAGAATATTCGAAACTTCCTGAGGGTGCAGAACCGCCCACCGGCCAATGTCAAAGGCCCTTTTATTGCGTTCGACCGCCGTGCCATTCAACTCGATGGCCAGTAACACTGCCTCGTGGCTGACAGGAAGCAAACCTCGCTGCCACGCCGCGCCGAAGATCATCATGTTGGAGTAAATCGAATCCCCCATCACCGCACGGGCCAGTTCGGTGGCATCGAACAGCGACAGTTTCTCTTTCAGACGCGCCTGCAGGGCGAGTTCCAGACGGTCGCCAGGTATCCGGAACTCGGTGTCGCGGGTAAAGTCGCCCGTGACTGTTTCGTGACTGTTAACCACAGCTCCGGTTTGGTCCGTGCGCGTCAACCCCAGCGTTTTGGCCCCGGCTGACACAACCAGATCCCCGCCGATCAAAGCATGTGCCTCGCCCGTCGCAACGCGAATGGCGCTGATGTCTTCGGGGCGGTTGGCTAGTCGGCAGTGAATATTCACCGCACCACCCTTTTGGGCGAGACCGGCCATTTCCATCATCCCTGCGCCCTTGCCGTCGATCTGAGCTGCTTGGGCAAGTACGGCACCCAGCGTCACGACACCGGTGCCTCCTACGCCGGTGATAACAACGTTGTGGGTGCCCTGAATTTCGGGCAGGTTCGGCGCGGGCAAATCTGGCAGGTCAATCTCGGTCGTCGCTTCCTTGCGGATTTTCGCGCCTTCCAGCGTTACGAACGACGGGCAAAACCCGTTCAGGCAAGAGAAATCTTTGTTGCAGCTGGATTGGTCGATCGCGCGTTTGCGGCCAAATTCAGTTTCCTTTGGCACAATCGACACACAGTTCGACTGCACACCGCAGTCGCCGCAGCCTTCGCAAATGTCGGAATTGATGAATACCCGCTTGTCCGGATCCGGGAATGTGCCGCGTTTACGTCTGCGTCTTTTTTCCGCCGCGCAGGTCTGTATGTAAACGATGACCGAGACGCCTTCGATCGTGCGGAACCGTTCCTGAACCTTCATCAGATCGGCACGTTCAAAGGTTTCGACGCTGGAAGGCAGAGCCTGGACGTTCACGTCTTCTTTCTCGTCATAGACCACCGCAACGTGCTGAACGCCCATGGCCTTGACCTCGGCCACGATCCGTTCCGCTGTCAGGTCGCCTTCGTTTTCCTGCCCGCCGGTCATGGCGACGGCGTCATTGAACAGAATTTTGAACGTGATGTTGGTTCCCGCGGACAGTGCCGCCCGGATCGCCTGCACGCCGGAATGGTTATATGTCCCGTCGCCAAGGTTCTGGAAGACGTGCCTGGTGGTTGAAAACGGCGCTTCTCCAACCCAGTTTGCGCCCTCACCACCCATTTGCGTGAAACCAGTGGTTTCGCGATCCATCCACTGCACCATGTAGTGACAACCAATCCCGGCATATGCGCGGCTGCCTTCCGGCACTTTGGTCGAGCTGTTATGCGGACAGCCGGAGCAGAAATACGGCAAACGCGTTGCGATTTCTTCCGCGTTGTCAGCCCGGCGTGCCTCGGAAAGCTTGGCCAATCCGGCACGGACATCATCCGTATCGCGGCCTTCTTCGATCAGAATTCCGCCCAGTTTCTCGGCGATCATGATCGGGTCGAGGGCGCCGCGTGTCGGGAACAGCTCTTCCCGATGCAATGTGCCCGCGCCACCCTTGTACCAGCCATAGACACGACGGCCCCGGCGATCATCGAAGATGGCCTCTTTGACCTGCACTTCGATTAGCTTGCGCTTTTCCTCAATGATTACAATCAGGTCCAGCCCTTCAGCCCATTCGTGAAAGCCAGCCATGTCCAGCGGGAAAGTCTGCCCAATTTTATATGTGGTGATGCCCAGACGCTCGGCCTCGGCCTCGTCGATATTCAGCAGCGACATGGCATGAACAAGGTCCAGCCAGTTCTTCCCCGCCGCTACGAACCCTATTTTCGCGCTCGGTTTGCCCCAGACCCGTTTATCCATTTTGTTGGCACGAGAGAACGTTTCGGCCGCGAAGCGTTTAAAGTCGATGATCCGGCTTTCCTGCAGGTGCGGCGTGTCACCCAGCCTGATGTTCAATCCGCCTTCCGGCATATCAAAATCCGGAGCAACGAGGTTCATACGACCAGGGGAGCCATCCACAACCGACGTAACCTCAATGGTGTCCTTCATTGTCTTCAGGCCAACCCAGACCCCGGCAAACCGGCTGAGCGCAAAGCCGTAAACGCCGTAATCCAGTATTTCCTGCACGCCTGCCGGGCTGACCACCGGCATGTACATATCAACCAGAGACCATTCGGACTGGTGCAACACTGTCGAGCTTTCGCCCGTATGATCGTCGCCCATTGCCACAAGAACACCGCCGTGTTTCGCGGTGCCCGCCATGTTCGCATGACGCATCACATCGCCCGATCTGTCGACGCCCGGCCCCTTGCCGTACCAAAGACCGAAAACGCCATCAAAGCGTCCGTCCCCGCGCAAACCGGCCTGTTGGCTGCCCCAAAGCGCGGTTGCGGCCAGGTCCTCGTTCAGACCAAACTGAAACGTGACATCACTTTCGGTCAGTTGTTTCCGGGCCCGCGTCATCTGCTGATCGACCGCTCCCAGGGGCGAGCCCCGATAACCTGTAACCAGGCCAGCAGTGTTCAGACCTGCTTTTTTATCCCGCGCTTTTTGCATCAGCATTAGCCGCACAAGCGCCTGTGTGCCGTTCAAAAGAACGGGATTTTTTTCCAGATCAAAGCGGTCGTTTAGCGAAATTTTTGGCTGGCTCATCGGACGCCTCCCCTCGTCAGATCAGTGTGCGACATTTTTATTCATTTTAGGTCACAACTTCTGACCTGTATAGGGTTTATCCTCTGAAACATAAGGATTTCGCCGTTTGAATGTGGAAGTTGCCACCTATTTCATATAGGCATTCCGAAAGATAACGAAAGTTGCGGCAATGGATTGGGACAAGCTTAGGATATTTCACGCGGTCGCGGATGCGGGCAGCCTGACTCATGCGGGTGACAAGCTGAATTTGTCTCAATCAGCTGTTAGCCGGCAGATCAGGGCGCTTGAAGAATCACTCGATTCGACCCTGTTTCATCGTCATGCGCGCGGCCTGATCCTGACCGAGCAAGGAGAGCTGCTGTTTGACGCGACTTCGGCCATGTCCAAACGACTGGACGCCGCCGCAGCACGCATTCGCGACAGCGAGGAAGAAGTATTCGGCGTACTGCGCGTCACCACCACTTTCGGCTTTGGCACCCTTTGGCTGGCCCCTCGCCTGCCCAAGCTTTATGAGCAATACCCCGACCTCAATATCGACCTGATGCTGGAAGAGCGTGTGCTGGACCTGCCGATGCGCGAAGCAGATGTGGCGATCCGGATGAAAGAGCCCAGCCAGGCCGATCTGGTCCGCAAACGCCTGATGACCGTGCAAATGCTGCTATATGCGACGCAGGAATATATCGAGACTCATGGCGGTATGCTGAATGCAGTCGAGGAAATCAAAAACCACCGGCTGATCTGTCAGACACCATCTGCGCCTCAGGTGGGTGCCAGCGCAACGATGGTGCGGCACCTGATGACTTACGATCCCGGTTCCCTTTTGACGGTGAACAACTATTTTGGCGTTTTGCAAGGTGTTCTGCACAACCTTGGTATCGGCGTTCTGCCGAATTACGTGACGAAGGACTTTCCCCAGCTCGTTCCGATCCTATCCGATATCGAAAGCGCGGATGTTCCTGTTTACCTCGCCTATCCCGAGGAATTGCGCCACTCCAAGCGCGTGGCGGCCTTCCGGGACTTTGTTCAGGATGAGATCATCGCCCAACGCAAGCAGCTGAAACAAATGGGAAAACTTTAGCTATGCACACATGGCATAGCGGACATGATCTGCAATCAGTCTGAAACATCTTGATCGCTCACAAACTGATCCCTAAATGAGCACTCGAAGGCGGTGATGCTGAAACGCTCATCATCTTCATACCTCCCTGTTGGACTACGGCCGAGCTTAGTGCTCGGCCTTTTTTTTGCTTTCACGCAACGCCCACAGGTGCAAATCGGCAAAACATCTGGGAAAGTCGGGCACTTAGACCTATGATCACAAAAAAATCACGAAGACTTGTGTTCGAGGACAGATTCGATGTTTCACCCTATTCGTCTCTTACTGGCGATATTTTCAGTCGTTTTGCTTTCCGGACCGGTAATCGCACAGGAAGGTGATTCCGCCAGTTCGACTGCCACCATCACGATCCCCGAGGATCTGACCCCCGAACAAGTGGACGACATGGTCGCGCGCATGTCCGACGACCAGGTTCGCGCGATCCTGCTTGAACGGCTAGATGCAGTCGCCGAAAAACACGCGGCTGCGGCGGCGGACCGTGAAGACCCGATCACAGAAATAAACGAGATATGGGCCGAAATGGTGGCGTCATGGACGCATGTCGCGGTGACAGTGCCAAACATTTTCAGTGCTCAGGTGCATGCGGTCGATAATTTTGTCGGTACTTTCGGGACAACCGGTGCCTTTGTCCTTATGGGTCTGATCCTGAGTGTTCTGGTCGCCGGGTTCATCGCGGAAAAACTGTTCGGCCTGCTTACGCGTAAATGGCACAGCCAGGCTGAAATGGCAGATGAGAACGATCTTTGGGGAGCGGTCAGTTACCTGTTCCGTCGCTTCTGTCACGAGATCGCTGGCTTGGTCGTGTTTTACGTCGTCATCCGTGCCCTCGGACGCGGTCTTCTGACACCGGAACAGATAACTTATGCTGCGCCTTTCGTTTTCTACCTGATCTGGATTCCCCGTCTGGGCGCAGCCGCCTCGAGGTTCATCCTGGCTCCGAACAAACCTCACTTCCGGTTGGTGAACATTGACGATCACTGGGCTAAGTTCCTGCACCGCAATCTGATCGGACTGCTGATCCTGATCGGATTCACGCTGTTCATTCTCCATTTCAACGAACTGAACGGGATCACCGGTGGCGAAACACGCATCGGGTTCTGGCTCAATGCTGCAATCCACGTCTATATTGGCGTAATTGCCTGGAAAGCACGCGAAGGGCTTTCTCAGATGATGCTGGGCACGGACCCCGATCACACCAAGTTCGACGAAGAAGTAGCCCAATATTACCCCTACTTTGCCATCGGTGTGTCGGCAGTGATCTGGTTGCTTGTCGAATTTCTTGTCGCGCAGCGCGACCCGGTTCTCTTGAACCGTCTGGTTCAGGGCGCTCATTTCACCACTATGTTCTGGCTGCTGATCGCGCCTGCGCTGGACACGCTGATACGTGGTTTGGTGCGTCATCTGCAGCCGCCGATGCTGGGTGAAGGCCCGGTGGCCGAGCAAGCCTATAAATCGACCAAACGCAGCTACATCCGCATCGGCAGGGTCCTGGCCGGCATCCTTGTTATCCTGATGATTGCCAGAGCCTGGGATCTTGATCTTCGGGAAATCGCGGGTGGTGCTGAGGAATCCGGCAGCAAGCTGATTCAATTCTTCATCATCATTGCAGTCGGTTACATCCTGAACGAAGTCGTTTCGCTCTGGATCAATCGGCGTCTTGCCAAAGAGCAAACAGCGGCCGAGCAAAGCCCGGATGAAGAGGCCGGAGAAGGCGGTGGATCCGGAGGATCACGCCTGGCGACCGTCCTGCCCCTGCTGCGAGTCACGGCCCAGGTGGCTATTGCGGTGATTTTCATTCTTCTTGCGCTCGGCGCGCTGGGTCTGGATATCACACCTCTCCTGGCCGGTGCTGGTATCCTCGGCTTGGCCATCGGTTTTGGCGCCCAGAAACTGGTCTCGGATATCGTTGGAGGGATTTTCTTCCTGATCGACGACGCCTTCCGCGTTGGCGAGTATGTCGATGTGGGCGGAACCACCGGAACGGTCGAGAAAATCTCGATCCGCTCCATGCAGCTGCGCCACCACCGCGGTCCGGTGCACACAATCCCATATGGCGAAATTCAGAAGCTGACCAACTACAGCCGCGACTGGGTTATCATGAAGCTGAAGTTCACCGTGCCCTTTGATACTGATCCGAACAAAGTAAAGAAGATCTTCAAGAAGATCGGTGCCGCAATGATGGAGGACGAGATTCACAAGGATGGCTTCCTTCAGCCCTTCAAGTCGCAAGGCGTGTTTGACTTTGACGATGTGGGCATGATCATCCGTGGCAAGTTCATGGCTAAGCCCGGCAAGCAGTTCACTCTGCGCAAGGAAATCTTCAACCGGGTCAAGGCCGCTTTCAAAGAGAACGGCATCGACTTTGCCCGCCGCGAGGTGCGCGTTGCGATCCCGGGTCTGGAAGAGGCTGAAAACCTCAGCGAAGAACAAAAGGCCGCAGTCGGGGCCGCTGCCGGAGAAGCCGCCAATCAGCAAGCCGAACAGCAGGGCCAGAAATCCGGTTCTGAACACGGCGCGCCGAAATAGAGATTAATCCTCCAAAACGAAGAAAAGGCCGCTCGTCGCACCCGTCGGGCGGTCTTTTTTAACCGGAAGGCAACAGGAAACCCCACGGTTCCGGTCTTAACCCTTTCCACCGACGCGCCCTTGCCCTAAAAGGCGCGCAATCTCGGCCACCTTGAGAACAGGACAGACGATGCAAGAGCCCGCCATCACACCGGATCTGATTGCCGCCCACGGGTTGAAGCCCGAAGAATACGACATGATCCTCGAGATCATCGGGCGCGAGCCGACTTTCACCGAACTCGGGATCTTTTCGGCGATGTGGAACGAGCACTGTTCCTACAAATCCTCCAAGAAATGGCTGCGCACTCTGCCGACATCCGGCCCTCAGGTCATCTGCGGTCCCGGTGAGAATGCAGGCGTAGTAGATATCGGCGATGGGCAGGCCGTCGTTTTCAAGATGGAGAGCCACAACCATCCATCCTACATCGAACCGTATCAGGGCGCGGCAACCGGCGTCGGAGGTATCCTGCGCGACGTCTTCACTATGGGCGCACGCCCTATCGCCTCAATGAACGCTCTATCGTTTGGTGAACCGGGCCACCACAAGACCCGCCAACTGGTCAACGGTGTTGTCGAAGGCATCGGTGGCTATGGTAACTGTTTCGGTGTTCCTTGTGTGGGTGGCGAGGTCCGGTTCCACCCGGCGTATAACGGCAACTGCCTTGTGAACGCCTTTGCCGCAGGTCTGGCCGACAGCGACAAGATCTTCTATTCGGCCGCTTCAGGTGTCGGTATGCCTGTGGTCTATCTGGGTGCCAAAACCGGCCGTGATGGTGTTGGTGGCGCCACCATGGCTTCGGCTGAATTTGATGACACCATCGAGGAAAAGCGCCCCACCGTTCAGGTTGGCGACCCCTTCACCGAAAAACGTCTGATGGAAGCAACGCTGGAGCTGATGCAGACCGGCGCCGTGATTTCGATCCAGGACATGGGTGCGGCAGGCCTGACCTGTTCGGCCGTTGAAATGGGCGACAAAGGCGGTCTGGGTGTCAGGCTGGATCTTGAGAACGTGCCTCAGCGCGAAGAGAACATGACTGCATATGAGATGATGCTGTCCGAGTCCCAGGAGCGCATGCTCATGGTCCTTAAACCCGAGCTGGAGGCCGAAGCCCGCGCGGTGTTCGAGAAATGGGATCTGGACTTCGCCATTGTCGGAGAAACCATCGCCGAGGACCGGTTCCTGATCGTTCATAACGGAGAGGTCAAGGCCGATCTGGTCCTGTCCAAGCTGTCCTCGACGGCCCCGGAATACGACCGCCCGTGGGACCCCACGCCGGAAGCCGAAGAACTGACCGAGGTACCTCAGATCGACCCGATCGACGGTCTGCGCGCCCTGCTCGCCTCGCCCAACTATGCGGGCAAGCAGTGGGTCTATGAACAGTACGACACCATGGTCATGGCCGACACCGCCCGCACGCCGGGTCTGGGCGCTGGTATGGTCCGCGTGCATGGCACCGACAAGGCGCTGGCCTTCACCAGCGATGTCACTCCGCGCTACGTCCGCGCCAACCCTGTTGAGGGCGGTAAGCAGGCGGTCGCCGAGGCGTATCGCAACCTGACTGCCATTGGAGCCAAGCCACTGGCCACAACCGACAACCTGAACTTCGGCAACCCCGAAAAGCCCGAGATCATGGGCCAGTTCGTCGGCGCAATCCAAGGTATTGGTGAAGCGGTTGCCGCATTGGACATGCCCATCGTTTCAGGCAACGTATCTCTGTATAACGAGACCGACGGTCAGGCGATCCTGCCCACTCCGACCATCGGCGCGGTTGGCCTGCTGGCCCATACGGATGAGATCATTGGCAACGAGGTTCGCGAGGGCCATGTCGCGCTGGTCATTGGCGAAACCAACGGCCATCTTGGTCAATCCGCCCTGCTGGCCGAAGTGTTCAACCGTGAAGACGGCGACGCCCCGCATGTCGATCTGGACGCGGAAAAGCGCAACGGCGAGTTCATCCGCGCGAACCGCGAGATGATCAAGGCCTGCACCGATCTGGGCGATGGCGGCTTGGCGCTGGCCGCGTTCGAACTGGCCGAGGCCACGGGTGTTGGCGTTCATCTCGACGACGCCTCGACCGAGTTCCTGTTTGGTGAAGATCAGGCGCGCTATCTGGTCGCCTGCAACTTCGATCAGGCCGAAGCACTGATGATCGCCTCTGGTCAGGCAGGCGTTCCGCTGGTTTCTGTCGGCCGCTTCACCGGGGACAGCATTCGCGTCGGCAGCTCAGAAGCACCGTTGGAGGAACTCACAGCCACCTTCCGCAACAGCTTTGCCGAAGCCGTCGCCTGATCTTGGATCAGAACTGAATCGCGAAACCTGCGTCTGAACAGGCGCGGGTTTCGTCGTTTCAAGGCCCATATCACGCCCTTGCGCGCCCCGTCCGGGCGCTCTACATCTTGGGAAAGACCTTCTGGAGAAACTTACATGCCAATGAGCGCTCACGAAATCGAACACCTACTGCGCGAAGCCTTTCCTGATGCGGAAATTCAGGTCGGCGGGCATGACGGCATGCATATGTCCGCCATGGTCGTGGACGAAAGCTTCCGCGGCAAAAACCGGGTGCAGCAACAACGCGCGGTCTATGCTGCGTTGAAGGGTAAGATGGACGGACCGGACGGAGAGCTGCACGCGCTGGCCTTAACAACGAAAGTGCCTGAATAGTGGATGAGCCAATCGGATGGGTTTTGCTTAGGCTGACCTATCTGGTCTTTGATTTCGTCAACTTCATAGCGATCTTGTTTTGTGATCTACCAAAGCTACTGAAATACGGACCCAGATATTGGGTGTCACAAGGAAATTGAGACGCCGCGGCTTCGAACGTCGCCAAAGCTGAGTGGCAAAAAATGAGTAGTTGGCTGTTCTGGATAGGTGTAATCGCAACGTTGATAGTTGCCGCCGCGTTGATCGAAGCCTATGTGAAGCGCAACAGAAAACGTAACCTTGCCGACTTGCGTCCGGATCCGGAAAAACTCAGCAAGGTTGGTGGCATTGAAAGGTACGGACTTGATCCGCTCGCTTTGGCACAGGCCGAGCATCGGCGGCTAGAGGAAGAAGGATGGGCCCCCGACCCGTCACAGGATGAAACGACCGCCCCGGATGCGGGTGAAAAGGACAAGCAAGATGACCGACGTTAAGACCCAGATTGACGAAACCGTCAAAGCCAACGATGTGGTGCTGTATATGAAAGGCACCAAAGAGATGCCGCAATGCGGTTTCTCATCCCGTGTGGCCGGTGTGCTGAACTATATGGGTGTTGAATACACTGACGTGAACGTTCTGGCCGATGAAGACGTGCGTCAGGGCATCAAGGACTATTCCGACTGGCCGACTGTGCCTCAGCTTTTTGTCAAAGGCGAATTTGTTGGTGGTTGCGACATCATCACCGAGATGACCCTGTCCGGCGAGCTGGACACGCTGTTTGACGATAACGGTGTCGGCTACAACAAAGACGCGGCCGACAAGATCCGCGAAGCGAACGCCTGATCAGCGGCTGACGCAGTTCTGCAAAACAACCTGCTCACTGGCGGCATCCCCACCTGTCGCCAGAAAGCCCACGCTGGCGTCCCACCCTTTGGATCGCAGGATATAAGTCCCTGCCCCACCATCGGATTCGTAGCGAATTCCTGATCCGCTTTGGGTCTGGCGCAACGTAACCAGCTGATTGTCGACCATCATCGCCGCTGCGCTGGATCCGTCCGGGGCATTGAAATACGCGACTTGCAGGGGAACACCGTTCTCACAGATGAAGGTCACTGGCAGAATGTCGATCTCAGCCCAAGCGACACTACCCGGCAGCGACATAACCGCAGTGCAGGCCAGCGTCTTCAAAGGGGTCATCCGGCAGATCTTTCCTCGACGACAGACGCCAACGCCTCGGCGCGTGCAGCAAGTTCTGCCAGAGTATCCGTCACCGAGGGCGGAACCACGGCCACTTCGATCCGCTCTGGTTCAGGCTGCGGTCTGTTTCTCAGATTCTGCAGTTCTATTTCCGCTTCGGCCAGTTTCGACTCAAGCGCGTTGATCTTGTCTTCTGTTGCAGCCGCTTTGTCCGCAAGCATCAGTCCGGCCATCAGCAACATCCGGGATTCCGGCATCCGGCCAATTTGATCCGACAGAACCTGTGCCTCATCATCCAGCATTTTGGCTGCGGATTGCAGAAAAACCTCTTCACCTTCCTGGCACGAGACTTCGAAGCCGCGACCACCGATTTGAATAGTCAATTCGGGCATTATTCCACTTCTCCTTCAGCCAGTTTTGCCTGCGACAACAATGGTTCAAGTCTGGCCAGAACGGCATGAGCTTCGGCGGCATCAGTTGCCTGCGCGGCGCGTGTGGCTTCAAGCTCGGCAACCGTGGCCCGGTTAAGCAGTTCAGCGTCCGGGACGCCATCTTCGGACGCGGCGCGCAGCTCGTCTACCGACTTGCGCAACTGCTCGTTTGCCTTGCGCATCCGTTGTAAATCGTCATCCAGGCGTGACATTGCCGCGCCATGGCTGCTGCGTTCCGCACGCAACATCTCCAACTCAGCGCTCAGCTCGCCAACGCGTTCACTATCTGCAAGTTCGGACCGCAGGCGTGCATTCTCGGCTTCAATCCCTTGCGTGTTGCTTACCGCTGCTTTCAATTGCGTGTTTTCAACCTTTAAGGCTTCAAGCTCGTCCTGATTTTCCAGCGCTGCCTTCGCATCAGCCAGTTCGGCGCGCGCCGCCTCGACAGCAGCGAGTTTCGCGGTCGCTTCGGCCAGTTGCTCTCGCAGACTTGCATTTTCGGGGTCCTCCGCCGGAACCGCCCGCAGGCTTTCCATATCGGCGCGCATGGCGTCGACTTCCTGCTCATGGCGAGTTTTCAGGGATTTCAGACGCTCTTCCAACTGCGCGTTAGCAACGCGCTCATCATCAAGGGCCGCTTGCAGGTTGGTATCCTGTCCTTCGTTTGCCGGGGTCGCGTCCCGCAGCGCCTCGACGCCGGTTCCGATCCGCTCCATCGCGACAACGATGCGGCGTTGTAGTTCTTCGATCTGGCTCATGCCCCTGCCACCTCTTTACCAAGGTTCCTTGTAACGCGGGTTTGTCCGAATCAACGTAATCCGCTTCTTTGCCTAGTCTAACCCAATGGGGCGGAAAATACCCACTCTTTGCTTTCAACAACTTGGGGTGCTTTCTTGAACCACGGACCGGATGTATCGCTTTGTTCCGCTTGCACTTTGGAAGGTGGATGGTATTGAGCGCCTCATCTGCCTGTAATCCAAAGGAACAACGCCCGTGGACCTGACTGCGCTGCGCAAAGCAAACCCCGAACACTGGGACAAAGCTGCGGCCATCCGCACCCTGACCCTTGACGCCGTCGCCGCCGCCAATTCCGGCCATTCCGGCATGCCGATGGGCATGGCCGATGTCGCGACCGTGCTGTTCGAAAAGCACCTGAAATTCGATGCGTCGGCCCCCAACTGGCCTGACCGCGACCGGTTTATTCTGTCGGCGGGTCACGGCTCGATGCTAGTTTATTCGCTGCTTTATCTGACAGGCCACACGGATGTAACGCTGGACGAGATCAAGAATTTCCGCCAGCTGGGCGCAAAAACCGCAGGTCATCCGGAGAATTTTCTGGTCGAGGGGATCGAGACCACCACCGGCCCGTTGGGTCAGGGTATCTCGAACGCCGTTGGTTTCGCCATGGCGGAAGAGATTCAGCGTGCGCATTACGGCAAGAAGGTCGTCGATCACTACACGTATGTGATTGCGGGCGACGGCTGCCTGATGGAAGGTGTCAGCCAGGAGGCCATCACTCTGGCAGGCCGTCACGAGCTGAGCAAGCTGATCGTGTTCTGGGACAACAACAACATCACCATCGACGGCACCGTTGATATGGCGGACCGCACCGATCAGGTGCGCCGTTTCGCGGCATCGGGCTGGCATGTGATCGAGATCGACGGCCACGACCCCAAGGCCATTGACGCGGCTATTGTACAGGCGAAATCATCGCACAAACCGACCATGATTGCGTGTGAAAGCCACATTGCTTTGGGTCACGCCGCTCAGGATACCTCGAAAGGCCACGGAGCACTGACCGATCAAGGCCAGCTGAAGGCCGCAAAAGACGGCTATGGATGGCCGCATGATGCCTTCGAAGTTCCGGCAAACGTGAAAAAAGCGTGGGAAGCCATCGGCGCCCGTGGTGCCGCCGAACGTGCGGCCTGGGACGAGCGTTTCGCGCAACTGTCCGAGCGCAAACAGGCTGAGTTCAACCGCGCTTATGCGTTTGAGGCCCCGAAAAAGCTGGCCGGTGCCATCCGTGCGTTCAAAAAGCTGATGTCGGAAGATCAGCCGAAGCTCGCAACCCGCGCCTCGTCTGAGAAGGTCCTGAACGTCGTCAACCCGATCATGACCGAGACCGTCGGAGGTTCGGCAGACCTGACCGGATCGAACAACACCAAATCCGCCGACATGGGCGTGTTCCTGCCAGAAAACCGCAAGGGCCGTTACATCCATTACGGTATCCGCGAACACGGCATGGCGGCCGCAATGAACGGCATGGCGCTGCACGGTGGCATCCGCCCCTATGGCGGTACCTTCATGGCCTTCACCGACTATGCCCGCCCGTCCATGCGACTGGCCGCGCTGATGAAGGTGCCCACTGTATTTGTTATGACCCACGACTCGATCGGTCTGGGCGAAGACGGCCCGACCCACCAGCCGGTCGAGCATCTGGCGATTTCGCGCGCGACGCCGAACACCTATGTTTTCCGCCCCGCGGACACCATCGAGACCGCCGAAGCATGGGAACTGGCGCTGACCTCCAAGGACAGCCCCTCGGTTCTGTCGCTGACCCGTCAGGGCGTGCCGACCGTTCGCACCCAGCACAAGACCAAGAACCTGACCGCCCAAGGTGCATATGTTCTGGCCGAAGCCGAGGGCAAACGTCAGGCCATCCTGATCGCGACCGGTTCCGAGGTTTCGCTCGCGATGGAAGCCAAGGCAAAGCTCGAAGCCGAAGGCATCGGCACCCGCGTCGTCTCCATGCCCTGCATGGAACTTTTCGCCGAGCAGGACGAAGCCTATCGCAAACGCGTTCTGCCCGCGGGCGCCGTTCGCGTCGGTATCGAAGCCGCAGTTCGCGCCGGCGGCTGGGATCGCTGGCTGCTGGGCGAGCGTGGGCGAGAAGCCAAGGCCGGTTTCATTGGCATGTCCGGATTTGGTGCCTCTGCACCGGCGGGTGAGCTGTACAAGCATTTCGGCATCACCGCCGAAGCGACCGTCGCCAAGGTCAAGGAACTGCTGGGCCTGTAAGTCCAACCAAGACCCCAAGCAAAGGGCGGCGTTAGCCGCCCTTTTGTTTTGTCACGCCTCAAATCGTTTCTTCAACGCGTCATGTGCTTGCTTGGCATAATCCAAACGCAGCTCATATTGCCCTCTCGCGATAACAAAGTCGGGTGCTTGAATCCCCGCCGCTGAAAACGTCTGCACAAGGTGCGCGCCAGAAAGCGGAATGTATTCAGTCGATTAGCCAGTGAAGCGATTGTACAGTCGCCCTCCTATCCAACCACTGCGCTTTTGCGCTTCCTGTGCGGTGTGAAGGCGAAAGTGCAATACACTGAATAACTCCTTGGAATCAAAAGGCATCAGGTCAGCTGCTGCGCTCATTGCAGAAACTACCGATCCCAATCCATCACTTGCAGCATTTTTCACACCCTGCTCAGTGGGGCTTGGCCCGGAGATAATTTTGATTATTGGTGCGTTCTTGGTATTCAATTCTCTTCGCTTTTTTTCTAGTGACTATCAGTTTTCTGAGACTCTGATTGCAAAACCGGCCCAATCACCTTTGTCGCAATAGGTATCAGGACCATCCCCCAGGCCAGCCCAAAGACACCATCCATTGCGGCTTTGATGACCCACTCAACTGCGCCAGCCCACTGTTCTGAAACTGAATGCCCGATCGCATAGGCCCAGTCGTGAATGTGATGGCCCAGCCAGCCAAATCCCAGAACCTCCATCCCGTGAATGATGATCGATCCGCCGACCCATAGCATCGCGGCGGTCCCGACAATGGAAAGAGTTTTCATCACCCCGGGCATCGCCTTGACCAACCCGCGCCCCAATCCACGCCCGACAGGTGTCGGCGCGTTTTGGGCGAGAAACAAGCCAACGTCGTCCATTTTCACGATTAAGGCGACTGAACCGTACACCGCCAATGTCACACCAATCCCAACAACCGCCAATGTTGCGGCTTGCATCCAGAGGTTCGGTGCCTCAATCGCGGCCAGCGCTATGGTCATGATTTCCGCCGACAGGATGAAATCCGTCTTAATCGCGCCTTTGACCTTTTGTTCTTCCAGATGTCCGGGATCCCGGACGCTCATATCCTCATCAATGGCGTGACTGCCATGGGGAAACAGAACGTGAAATATCTTCTCCGCGCCCTCGAAGCATAAATAGGACCCCCCGAGCATCAATAGCGGCGTAATCAGCCAAGGCGCAAAATTTGCCAGCAGCAAAGCGACAGGCAGCAGCAAGACGATCTTGTTGAACACCGATCCCCGCGCAATGCGCCAGATGATCGGCAATTCCCGTGCGGGCGCGAATCCCTGAACGTATTTCGGCGTGACAGCCGCATCGTCAATGATGACTCCCGCAGTCTTGGCCCCGGCTTTACCTGCCGCAGCAACCACATCATCCACCGACGCCGCTGCAACCTTGGCAATACCTGCAACATCATCCAACAGCGCCAAAAGACCGCTCATGCTGGTTCCTTTCCTTTCACCTGCCGCAACCGGACCCTACCTGATCCGACGCTTAGCGCAAGCGTTAGCGCAATCGGCGCAGGTTTGCGCTAACACGTTAAAAATATGTCACTTTTGGTCTTTTGAGAAAGCGCATTGACCGCTATATGGCCCACAAAGCAAGCGCATTTGGAGACGTCTAATGACCATCAAGGTCGGTATCAATGGTTTTGGCCGCATCGGCCGCTGCACCCTGTCGCACATCGCCGCGTCAGGTCGTAACGACATCGAAGTGATCAAGGTCAACGCAACCGGCCCATTGGAAACAACAGCGCATCTGCTGAAATATGACAGCGTCCATGGCCGTTTTCCCCGTGATGTCGCCATCAACGGCAACACCATGGATCTGGGCCGCGGCCCTATGGAGATGTTCTCAACCTATGACATGAACGAGCTGGACTGGGATGGCTGCGACGTCGTTCTGGAGTGCACCGGCAAATTCAACGACGGCCTGAAGGCCAACACACACCTTGAGCGTGGCGCGCAAAAGGTTCTGCTGTCGGCCCCTGGTAAAAACGTCGACAAAACCATCGTCTATGGCGTGAACCACAACAGCCTGGTCGCTGAAGACAAGATGATTTCTAACGGCTCATGCACCACGAACTGCCTTGCTCCGCTTGCTAAGGTTCTGGACGAAGGCATCGGTATCGAGCACGGCATCATGACCACGATCCACGCATACACCGGCGACCAGCCGACCCTGGACCGTCGCCACAGCGACCTGTACCGCGCCCGTGCTGCGGCCATGTCGATGATCCCGACCTCGACCGGCGCCGCGAAGGCGCTGGGTGAAGTTCTGCCCAACCTCAAAGGTCGTCTTGATGGTTCCGCCATCCGCGTGCCGACCCCGAATGTCTCGGCCGTAGACCTGACCTTCCGCGCCGCGCGTGACGTCACCGCTGACGAAGTGAACGCAATCGTGCGCGAAGCCGCACAAGGCCCGATGCAGCGCGTTCTGGGCTACGAGCCTGCGCCGCTGGTGTCGACCGACTTCAACCACACCGAGGAAAGCTCGATCTTTGCACCGGATCAGACCCGTGTAGTCGACAACCGTATGGTCCGTGTTCTGGCCTGGTATGACAACGAATGGGGCTTCTCTGTCCGCATGGCGGACGTAGCCGTTGCCATGGGGCGGCTTAACTAAGATCGGTTTGAATTCTTGAACCTTTTCGCCCGCTCAGGTTATCTGGGCGGGCGTTTTCGTTCGGGGCCACTATGACCAATCAAATTGCTATATGGCTCGGCCTTTTGATCCTTGGTGGGGTGATCACTGACTATGCCGTCTTTGGCCCCGACCATTTGGTTTTCCTCGGTAAAAAGCTCTACGCCTTTTTGGACTGGATCGCTTTCTGGCGGTAACAGAGGTTTTGCTTGACATTTCGGCTGATCTGGCGTTGTTAGCGCTAACTTTTATCAAACCGATACCCGGACGGAGCAGAACATGGCACTCAAGTTGGCAATCAACGGATTTGGACGGATCGGACGCGGTGTTCTGCGGGCCGCCATGGAGACCGGCCGCACGGATGTAGAAATTGTAGCCGTCAATGATCTGGCCAAACCGGAAATGAACGCGCATCTGTTTGAGTTCGACAGCGTGCATGGGCGCTACAACAATCCGGTGAACCTGACCGACGCGGGTCTGGACGTGGGCGCAGGCCCGATCCGCCTGACCAGCGAGCGTGAGCCGGAAATGCTGAACTGGTCAGATGTGGATGTTGTACTTGAGTGCACCGGAGTGTTCCGTACACGTGAAACCGCATCCCGCCACTTTGAAAACGGTTCGAAAAAAGTTCTGATCTCGGCCCCTGCCCGCGGTGATGGAGCGGTAAGAACAGTAGTTTTTGGTGTCAACGAACACGAACTGACGGCAGATGATACGGTCGTTTCCAACGCCTCCTGCACCACCAACAGTCTGTCTCCGGTCGCGGCGGCATTGGATGCGGGGCTTGGCATCGTGCACGGCAATATGACCACCATTCACGCCTATACCGCCAGCCAACCCGCCCACGACACGGCCGGAAAGGACCCGTACCTGTCGCGTGCGGCCGCTCTGTCGATGATCCCAACCACAACCGGAGCAGCCTCGGCGGTTGGTCTCGTGCTGCCGCAACTGGCTGGCAAACTGACCGGTCAGGCCATTCGGGTTCCAACCCCCAATGTCTCCGTTGTTGATCTGGTGGCCGAGGTTTCGCGCCCGACGACCGAAGAAGAGGTAAACGCCCTGTTTGTCGAGGCCGCAGCCAGGATCCCCGGCGTTCTGGCAGCCGAGAACCGGCCGCTGATCTCGGTGGATTTCAACCACGACTCCCACAGCTCGACCGTGTCGCTGCCCGAAACAAACGTCACCGACGGCACATTGGTCCGCGTATTGGCGTGGTACGATAACGAATGGGGTTTCTCGAACCGGATGCTGGATACGGCGGCGGCGATGGGTGCCTTAGCCTAACCGTTCTTTAAGCGCAGTATTGATGCGGGGCGTGACGAATTTCGACACGTCCCCATTCAACCGCGCGATTTCCTTTACCAGTTTCGAGGCGATGGCCTGATGCCGGGCTTCGGCCATCAGGAATACGGTCTCTATCGAATCGTCGAGGGCCCGGTTCATTCCAACCATCTGGAATTCATATTCAAAATCCGCCACAGCCCGCAGTCCGCGCACAATGATTTGCGCACCTACGTCACGTGCACAGTCAATCAGCAGGTTCTCAAAGGGATGGGCTACGATTTCCGTTCCGGTCTGCTGGGTCAGATGGGCGCATTCTGCCTCAATCATCTCGACGCGTTCTTCCAGAGAAAACAAAGGCCCTTTGTCACGGTTGATGGCCACGCCGATGACAAGCTTGTCCACCAGAGCTGAGGCGCGGCGTATGATGTCGATATGACCCAGCGTGATCGGATCAAATGTTCCGGGATATAATCCAACCCTCATCGCGGCCTCCTGCGCAACAAAATTTCTGCGCAAGCAAACATAACTTTGCCGCAGGTGCAAGGGGCGGCATTAGGGGCGAGGCGTATCAATGCCCCATTATCATGCCTTGCAAAGCGTCTTTTTCCATAGCCAGCTCTGTCAGCTGCGCCTTGACGACGTCACCCAGTGTCACGATGCCAATCAGCTTGCCATCTTCGATAATCGGCATGTGGCGAAAGCGACCTTCGGTCATGCGTGACATGATATCCTGAACTGTGTCCTGTTTTGTCGCCGTTTCGAGATTGCGAGTCATATATGCGCTGACGGGTTGCGTCAGGCAGGCACTGCCATTTGCTGCAAGTTCCCGCACGATATCGCGCTCGGACAGAATGCCTGAGGCCGTCTGGCCGTTATCCTCGGACACCACAACTGTCCCGATCCGCTTTTCCGCCAGGATTTTCGCTGCCTCGGACACGGTGACCGACGGGGTAACCGTTTCAACACCTCCGGTGGCCTTGGAATTCAGAATAGCCTGAACAAGCATAAGCGTATCCTCCGAAATAATTACCTGTTTTCCAAAGCGTTGCCGGAATGTCTGGGCCTGTCAAGATGAAGCTTGGGCCTCAAGCCGCTCAACCTCTTCGCGAATGCCCAGACTAAGAGCCTGAGCAAAGCGATTCAGGCGCTCGTTCCGTTGGTCGCCCTGGTGTCGCACCAGGTGGAAACTCCGGGTCAGACTCACCTGATCCGTCAGGATTTTCTTTAGGTTTGGATGAAATGGCAGCGTAAAGTCATGCGCCACACATATACCCGACCCTTGCACAACCTGCCGCAGCTGGACTGAGACAGAGTTCGATGCAAGTGCGACACGGTCAACACCGATATCAACGAGATAATCCAGCTCGCGGTCAAAGATCATATCCGGTATGTAACCAATCACCCGGTGGCCTTTCAGGTCAGCGACCGTCCGGATCGGATCATGCGAGTTCAGATAGTCCTGAGTTGCAACCAGATGTAGCCTGTAGTCGCTGATCTTCTGAACCAGCACTCGCCCTGCCGTTGGCGCACTGACTGTCACGGCCATATCGGCCTCGCGCCGGGACAGGTTAATGACCCGCGGCAAGGCGAGAATCTGGATGTCCAGATCGGGATTGGCGTCGCTGATTTTTGCGCAAACTTGCGGCAAAAGGTAATTGGCGCTGCCGTCAGGGGCCCCTATCCTGATTTGCCCGCTGAGCGTTTTGGACGACCCCGCCAGCGCGCCCGTAGCCGAACGCATGGCCTCTTCAGCTTTTAATCCGTGGTCCAGCAGGCGTTCGCCAGCAGAGGTCAGTACATAGCCTTGCTGCGATTTGGTAAATAGCGGCGCATCTAGCGAGGCTTCAAGCCGCGCAATCCTGCGCCCTACTGTTGCGGGGTCGATCTTGAGAATACGCCCGGCAGCCGACAGACTCTCTTCCCGTGCAACGGCCAGAAAAACACGCATGTCATCCCAGTTTGTCGCCACGCCTTGCCCTTTGCATTTTTGCAAAACTCCTTTGAGACATTGCCTCTGTTCATGTGAATTTTGCAAGCCTATTCTGCGCCCAAAATCAATGGAGGAATTGGCCATGACCGAACTGACCCATTTCATCAACGGTGAAAACGTTGCTGGCGCGTCCGGACGTTTCGACGATATTTTCAACCCGGCAACGGGTGAAGTACAGTATAAATGCCCGATGGCAAGCGTGGCTGAAACCACGGTCGCCATCGAAGACGCGGCCGCCGCTCAGCCCGCATGGGGCGCGACCAACCCGCAGAAACGCGCACGCGTCATGATGAAAATGGTCGCGTTGATGAATCGCGACATGGACGAGCTGGCCGAGGCATTAAGCCGTGAGCACGGCAAAACCATCCCCGACGCCAAGGGCGACCTGCAGCGCGGTCTGGAAGTGATCGAATACTGCATCGGCGCGCCTCAGATGCTGAAAGGCGAGTTCACCGACAGCGCAGGCCCTGGCATCGACATGTATTCCATGCGCCAGCCGCTGGGTGTCGTCGCTTCGATCATGCCCTTCAACTTCCCGGCCATGATGCCGTTGTGGCATGTCGGCCCGGCGTTAGCCTGCGGCAACGCCGTGGTGCTTAAGCCGTCCGAGCGTGACCCCTCGGTTCCGCTGATGCTGGCCGAATTGTTCGTCGAGGCCGGTCTGCCCAAAGGTGTCTTCCAGGTCGTCAATGGCGACAAAGAAGCCGTGGACACTCTGCTGGACAGCGAAATCATTCAGGGCGTGTCCTTTGTGGGATCGACCCCGATCGCGCAATACATCTATTCGCGTGCCACCGCGAACGGTAAGCGCGCGCAGTGCTTTGGCGGCGCGAAAAACCATATGATCGTCATGCCGGATGCGGATCTGGATCAGGCCGCCGACGCGTTGGTCGGTGCAGGTTTCGGTGCTGCTGGTGAACGTTGCATGGCCATTTCGGTCGCCGTTCCCGTGGGCGAGGAAACCGCCGACGCGCTTATCGAAAAACTGATCCCACGCGTTGAAAAGCTGAAGGTTGGTCCGTACACAGCAGGCGACGACGTGGACATGGGTCCTGTCGTAACCAGCGCTGCGAAAGAGCGCATTCTGGGCCTGATCAACTCGGGCGTGGAGCAAGGCGCGAAACTGGTCGTCGACAACCGTGATTTCAGCCTGCAGGGCTATGAGGACGGCTTCTTTGTCGGCCCGCACCTGTTCGACAACGTGACCCCTGACATGGACATCTACAAGCAGGAGATCTTCGGTCCGGTTCTGTCAACCGTTCGCGCAGGTTCCTATGAAGAAGCGCTGAAGCTGGCCATGGACCATGAGTACGGCAACGGCACCGCGATCTTTACCCGTGATGGCGATACCGCACGTGATTTCGCGAGCCGTGTAAACATCGGCATGATCGGGATCAACGTACCGATCCCGGTTCCGCTGGCCTACCACACCTTCGGTGGGTGGAAGAAATCCATGTTTGGCGACCTGAACCAGCATGGCCCGGACAGCTTCAAGTTCTACACCCGCACCAAGACAGTAACGGCGCGCTGGCCGTCCGGGATCAAGGAAGGCGGCGAGTTCAACTTCAAAGCAATGGACTGATCCGAACACCGGACCAGTGGCACCAATCAGCCCGGCCTGTCTCAGGCCGGGTTTTTTCGGCAATGCACCGCCAATTCTGATCCTTTTTGGCCGCTTCACGATAAATTCAGTCGCTGAGCCCTAGAAAATCAGGTCCACGGTCAATAATTTAGCAGCAAATTATTGCTCGAGCAGTTCCTGAACCGGAGGCCAATTTGTCAAATCCCCGCATGACCCGCCGCTCTGCCTTGTTGGGCGCAGCGTCGCTTCTGGCGACGCCTGCCGTTTTGCGTGCACAACAAAGCACCGACGCTTTCCCGCTGGATGAAGAAGCGATCAGCACTCAGCTGCCGGTACGCCGCAACGTTTCCTCATTCTCACAGCAGAACTGGCAGGACCACTTTGATGAGTTGGGTGTTGGCTGTCTGTTAGCCGATATTACCAGCCGCGCTGTCCACTATTGGGGGCCAGATGGAACTTACAAGCTATACCCCAGCTCGGTTCCCATGAGCGAAGAACTGACCAAACGCGGCTATACCAAGGTCGTGCGCAAGACCGAGAACCCAAGCTGGACTCCGACTTCGTCTATGCGTGAACGTGACCCGTCGTTGCCCGTGCGGATGGAAGGTGGCGATCCCGGCAACCCGCTTGGCACGCGCGCCATGTATTTGGACTGGCCCGCCTATCTGGTGCACGGCACGCATGACACGCGGAAAATCGGACGTCAAAGCTCTTCCGGCTGCATCGGCCTTTACAATCAGCATGTCGAGGAATTGTATCCTCTGGTGCAAATCGGAACACAGGTCAGGTTAGTCTGACGAACAAAGCCCCGGCCAAATGGACCGGGGCTTTTTGATCTATGAAATAGCGCTTATTCCGGAAGAATCACCGCGTCGACTACGTGGATGACGCCGTTGCTGGCTTCGATATCCGCCTGAACTACTTCGGCACCATTTACCTTCACACCGTTCTTCGCGTTCACACTGAGACGGTCGCCCTGCACGGTCAGAACCTTGGCACGCTTACCGGCGATGTCACCCGACATGACCTTGGCCGGAACCACGTGATACGTCAAAATCTCGACCAATTGCGCTTTGTTTTCGGGCAGAAGCAACGTTTCCACCGTACCTTCAGGCAACGCCGCGAACGCCTCATCAGTCGGCGCAAATACGGTAAACGGACCGTCGCCCTTCAACGTATCGACCAGACCTGCGGCCTGAACGGCGGCGACCAGCGTATTGAAAGACCCGGCCGAAACGGCGGTGTCCACAATATCCGCGGCCTGAGCCTTAACAGGCAAAGCAAGTGCAAGTGCGGCGGCAGCGCCCATGAATGTACGGCGAAACATGGCTGTCTTCTCCTCTCCAGCTTGTTATGGAAAGGGGTACGGGGGCTCAGCCGCCTCGGATCACTTGGAAATCAATTTTCTTTGACCTGAACCCAAATACTCTGCGCCCGGCCCTCTTTCAGGAACGGCAATGAATCGACCGCATCAGGGCGATCCTGCTGAAGGTAATATCCGGGCCAAAGCATTGAATATGCACCAGATTGCAGCAAAGCGTGCAGCATGTACTGCTCTCCCCAGCCTGGGCAGTCGTAGAAAAACCGCTTGGGGTATTCGTAGGGCAGAAAAACATCGTGCACGTGGATAACGACGCCCGGTTTCAGCGCCGGGATGATCCGGCAGAACAGATGCGCCACATCGTTGCTCATGCGGACAACATGGCTGGAGTCGATGAACAAGACATCGCCAGCTTCAAGTTTTTCGAAAAGCGCCGGATCGACTTCTTCCAGCCGTTTTTGCTCGAACTGATCGACGACATGGGCGATGTCTGCGCGTGGATATGGATCAACCGCAGTGATCGTTGTCTCAAGTCCGCCGTCGATGATTGCCTGGCGTGTCACGCGGGTCGAATTTCCGCAGCCAACCTCGATTACACGCCTGGGTTTGTAACGCCGGATCATCAGATACAACGCATCTGCGTCGGGGCTATCGTAGTACCCGTTTCCGATACGATAACCGGTCTGGTTCCGGCTGGGATCTTTCAGCGCCGCCAAAGAATCCGCGTATTGACCGTATTCCTGAACCAACGGCCCAATATCGAACCCTTCCATCCCCGGAGACAAAGCGTAAGCCGGCCGTGCCAGCCCCCCTGATTGTTCAAAAGCCTCAAGCCGGGCGCGCTCATCCCTCTCGGTCACTTTGTCGATCAGTTTCACACCAAACCGGTCAAGAGCGGCATTGAGCCGTGGGAATTTCCTGGGTTTCACATGAGCGCTCCGGATGGGACTAACCTGCCCCGTTCCTTAGCGCTGCCGATGGGGGCTCTGCAAGAACCCGACAGGCAAACACTTGGCAAAAAGCAAAAATCCGTATTCACTGTTCCGAAATACAACACGAGGTCCGCCATGCAGCAGGAATATACGCTGGGCATCGAAGAAGAGTATTTGCTGGTCGATCGCGACAGCCTGCAACTCGCCGAAGCGCCGGCCGCCTTGATGGAAGCCTGTCAGGCTGACTTCGAAGGACAGGTCAGCCCCGAATTCCTGCAATGCCAGATCGAGGTCGGCACCCGGCCCCACACAACAGTTAAGTCTGCACGCGAAGACCTGAAGCGTCTGCGGTCCTGCGTGGCGGAACGGGCGGCCGAATACAACCTCGCCCCAATTGCCGTTTCATGTCACCCCTTTGCAGATTGGAAAAAGCAACATCACACCCGAAAAGACCGCTATGACGCGCTACAACACGCTTTGGGTGGAGTCGCGCGCCGCATGCTGATTTGCGGAATGCACGTTCATGTCGGTGTCGAAGACCCGGCCTTGCGCGCCGATCTGATGCCGCAGTTTTCGTACTTCCTGCCCCACCTTCTGGCGCTGTCGACCTCTTCCCCTTATTGGAATGGCGAGGATACGGGGCTGTCTTCTTACCGTCTGACGGTCTTTGACAACCTGCCACGGACGGGATTGCCGCCAGTTCTGGCCAGTTGGTCTGACTACGAACGCACAACCGGCATTCTGGTCGAGCTTGGGGTGATCGAGGACACGACGAAAATCTGGTGGGATCTGCGACCGTCGCATCAGTTCCCGACACTCGAAACCCGCATAATGGACGTGCAGCCGAGGCTGGAACATACGCTGTCATTGGCCGCTTTGGTTCAGGCTTTGACGCGCATGCTTTGCCGCCTGAAGGATCGGAACCTGAGGTGGCGCCATTATGATCAGTTCCTCATTGGCGAAAACCGCTGGCGGGCGCAGCGTTATGGCGTAGGCGAAGGCCTGATCGACTTTGGCGATCGTTCGATTAAACCGATGACCGAACTGATGGGCGAATTGATGGGAATGCTCGCCGAAGACGCCGAGGCGATGGGAACCATGACCGAACTGGCGCGCCTGCAGCAGATCGCACAAAACGGAACCTCAGCCACCCGTCAACGCCGCGTCCATGCCGAGGCCGCGGCAAAGGGAGAAGATCCGGGCAAAGCTGTAGTTCAGCACCTGATCGAAGAATACCACGCTGATCTTTGAGAATTGCATTTAACCATGGGAGAACGTCGCACTCCAAAGATTGCTGCCTGTGCAAAATTTCTGTAAGAATTGAGAAATAAACACTCGTTCAATTCATTTGGCAGCGTGGGAGGCAAGCCTTGGATTTTGCACCAACAGAAGAGCAAACCGCAATCTTCGACATGGCGTATGATTTCGGTCAGGAAAACATCGCCCCTTACGCCCGGCAATGGGAGGCCGAAGGCACCATTCCCAAGGACCTCTGGCCGCGCATTGGCGAGCTGGGATTCGGCGGGCTTTACGTTTCGGAAGACAGCGGCGGGTCGGGCCTGAGCCGTCTGGACGCAACGCTGGTGTTCGAGGCCCTGTCGATGGCCTGCCCTTCGGTCGCAGCGTTCCTGTCGATCCACAACATGTGCGCCAAGATGCTGGACAGTTTCGCAAGTGACGATCTGAAATCTCGAATTATGCCCGATGTGCTGAGCCTGAATACGGTCCTCAGCTATTGCCTGACCGAGCCCGGTTCGGGCTCAGATGCGGCCGCGCTGAAAACCCGCGCGGATCGCACGAACGAGGGCTACACGCTGAACGGGACCAAGGCTTTTATCTCTGGTGGCGGCTATTCGGATGCATATGTGTGTATGGTTCGCACCGGTCAGGACGGCCCCAAGGGTATCTCAACCGTATATGTCGAGGATGGTACACACGGCCTAAGCTTTGGCGCGCTGGAACAAAAGATGGGTTGGAAAAGCCAGCCCACGGCGCAGGTGCAATTCGATGATTGCAAAATACCTTCGCGTAACCTTGTAGGCGTCGAGGGCGACGGATTCAAATACGCGATGAAGGGTCTGGATGGTGGTCGATTGAATATCGCGTCCTGCTCATTGGGTGCCGCACAAGCCGGGCTGAACATGACGCTGCAATACATGTCGGAACGTAAGGCCTTTGGGCAATCCATCGACCAGTTTCAGGCGCTGCAATTCCGGCTCGCCGATATGGAGATCGAGCTTCAGGCCGCCCGCACATTCCTGCGCCAGGCCGCCTGGAAACTGGATCAGGGCGCACCCGATGCCACCAAGTTCTGCGCCATGGCCAAGAAATTCGTGACCGAGACAGGCTCGAAAGTGGTCGATCAGTGCCTGCAACTGCATGGTGGCTACGGCTATCTTGCGGATTACGGCATTGAAAAGCTTGTCCGCGACCTGCGTGTGCACCAGATTCTGGAAGGTACGAACGAAATCATGCGTGTCATTGTTGCTCGCCAAATGCTCGCAGATCGCTGAGGTCCCAATGCCTGAAATAGACATTCGCATCACGGGACGCGCCGGACGCATCACGATGACGCGGCCCAAGGCGCTGAACGCGATGACCTATGACATGTGCATGGCCATCGATACTGCTCTGCGCAATTGGCGCGAGGACGATGCGGTGGATTTGGTCATCTTTGACGCCGAAGGTGAAAAAGCCTTTTGCGCGGGTGGCGACATCGCTCAGCTCTATGCAACTGGCATTAAAGGAGACTATGAGTTCGGTCGTACCTTTTGGCGCGACGAATACCGGCTGAACGCACTGATCTTTGAATACCCCAAACCTGTTGTCAGTTTTCTGCAGGGCTTTACGATGGGCGGAGGCGTGGGCATTGGCTGCCACGGCAGCCATCGCGTTGTCGGTGAAAACTCACAAATCGCTCTGCCAGAATGCTCGATCGGTCTGGTGCCGGATGTCGGAAGCACTTTGATGCTGGCGTTGGCGCCCGGTCGGCTGGGTGAATATCTGGGAACCACTGGTCATCGCATGGGTCCCGGAGATGCCATTTTTGCCGGTTTCGCTGATCGCTTCATCCCAATCGAGCAATGGGCCGATCTGATCGAAATGCTCGAAGTGTCAGGCAATGTTGAAATTCTGGAGCAGCATTCCACGACTCCGCCCGATAGCGAACTGCGAGAACTGCAGGCCGAAATTGACGTCCTGTTTGACGGCGAAACATTGGGGGACATACTGAATGCTCTGCGCCACTCTGATCAGGATACGTCCTCTGCGGCAATGAAGCAGATGGGACGCAATTCACCACTATCCATGGCCTGCACGGTTGAAATACTGCACCGGCTTCGCGGCCCGAGCCTGACACTGCGCAAAGCGTTGGAGCTGGAGTACCGCTATACTTTCCGAGCCATGGAGCATGGTGATTTTCTGGAAGGTATTCGCGCTCAGATCATCGACAAGGACCGCAATCCGCGCTGGCAGTTTGCTGACCAATCGGTGCCGACGGTAGCGGTTTCAAAGATGTTGCAGCCTCTGTGCACAGACACACTGACATTCGAGGAGGAGTAGGACATGAAAATCGGTTTTATCGGCCTTGGGAACATGGGCAATCCGATGGCGGCTAACCTGGCCAAGGCCGGACATGAGGTAACAGGCTTTGACATGGCCGATGTCGATGTTCCGGGTGTCACCATGGCCGGGTCCGGTGCCGAGGCCGCCTCAGGCGCCGAAATCGTGATTACGATGCTGCCGAACGGGAATATCTTGCGTGCTGTCGCAGATGAGGTTGTTCCTGCCATGCAGGCCGGATCGGTTTGGATCGACTGCTCGACCGTCGATGTCGACAGCGCCCGGGCCGTTGCGGATCAATCGAAAGAGGCAGGCATCCTTGCGGTCGACGCTCCAGTTTCGGGCGGCATCGGCGGTGCAGCTGCCGGAACCCTCACCTTCATGGCCGGCGGAAGCGACACTGCGTTCGCCAAAGCCGCCCCGCTATTCGACATCATGGGTCAGAAGGCCGTTCATTGTGGCGAGTCCGGTGCCGGTCAGGCCGCCAAGATCTGCAACAACATGATTTTGGGCGTCACCATGATCGCAACCTGCGAAGCCTTCGCGCTGGCCGACAAACTTGGGCTGGACCGTCAAAAGATGTTTGACGTGGTCAGCACGTCCTCGGGTTACAGCTGGACGATGAACGCCTACTGCCCTGCCCCGGGCGTCGGACCGGACAGCCCTGCAGACAACGGGTACCAGCCCGGCTTTGCGGCGGAATTGATGCTGAAAGACTTACGATTGAGTCAGCAGGCCGCCGAAAGTTCGGACGCCGACACACCCATGGGACAGGCTGCAACTGCGCTTTATGAGCAATTCGTCGAAAGCGAAGGCGGATTGGGCAAGGATTTCTCGGCCATGTTACCTCGGTTCGAAAAGCGCGGACGCGAGTGAACGCGCGCCGTGGGCGGCATACCGCCCACGGGGTTGACCAGCGGTCAGCCTACAGCCATCTATTTCTGAAATTAAGTGGGTACGTTAAGGGAAATACGATGTCGCGAACTCTGGTTGTTATGATGACGATGCTGGCGATTGCCATCACCCCTGCCACAGCTATGGCTGGAAACGGCAAGGGCAATGGAAAGAACCAAAAAGTCGACAAAGTGTTCCGGGTAGCGCCAGAAACCAACGTAGTCGTCCAAGGCAAGGCGGGTCACTGCCCGCCCGGCCTGGCAAAAAAAGCAGTGCCGTGCGTACCGCCAGGCCAGGCGAAGAAACTGTACAACAAAGGCGATTACATCACCCGCGACTATCGCTGGATCAATGACCCCTACCGTTATGGCCTGCGGCGGGACGGTTATTATGTCCGCGCGGGGGATTACGTCTATCGCGTTGACCCCGACACGCAAAAGGTTCTGAACCTGATTGGTGCAGTGGCTGACATTCTATATTAACAGCCAGCCACTATTCCGCAGCCACTCTGGCCCCGTCCAACATCTGTTTCAGATACCTGCCGGTATGGCTGCGATCGACCGCAGCCACATCCTCGGGCGTTCCGGTGGCTACGATTTCGCCGCCGCCATCGCCGCCTTCTGGGCCGATATCGATAATGTGGTCCGCAGTTTTGACGACGTCCAGATTATGTTCGATCACAATGACCGTGTTCCCCTGATCGACCAATTCATGCAAAACTTCCAGCAGCTTACGGACGTCTTCGAAATGAAGCCCCGTCGTGGGTTCATCCAGGATGTATAGCGTCCGGCCGGTCGAACGTTTGGACAGTTCTTTTGACAACTTCACACGCTGCGCTTCACCGCCCGAGAGCGTCGTTGCCTGTTGCCCAACCTTTATATAACCCAAACCAACACGTGCCAGCGCATCCATCTTGTCCCTGATCGAGGGCACGGCCTTGAAAAACTCCTGCGCATCTTCGACGGTCATATCGAGGACATCGGCAATGGACTTGCCTTTGAATTTCACCTCCAAAGTTTCGCGGTTGTACCGCGCGCCCTTGCAGGTTTCGCAGGTAACGTAAACGTCTGGAAGAAAGTGCATCTCGATCTTAATAACGCCATCGCCCTGACACGCTTCGCACCGCCCACCTTTGACGTTGAAGCTGAACCGCCCCGGTTTGTAACCGCGTGTCTTGGCCTCGGGCAGACCCGCGAACCAGTCTCGAATTGGGGTGAAAGCCCCTGTGTAAGTCGCTGGATTTGAACGCGGAGTCCGCCCAATGGGACGCTGATCTATGTCAATGACCTTGTCCAGATGCTCCAGCCCCTTGATCGTTTCGCACGGCGCGGGCGTCTGACGCGCCCCGTTCAGGCGCATGGAGGCAGTCTTAAACAGCGTCTCAATAGTCAGCGTCGACTTGCCGCCACCAGACACTCCGGTCACGCAGACGAACTTACCCAGCGGGAAATCGGCAGTGACATGCTTCAGGTTGTTACCGGTCGCCTTGACGACCGAGACCTTCTTCTTGTTGCCTTTGCGCCGATCAACCGGAATCGGAATTTCGCGGGTGCCGGCCAGATATTGACCAGTCAACGAGGCTGCATCATTGGCAATCTTATCCGGCGTCCCTTTGCTGACAACCTGTCCACCGTGGACACCGGCCCCCGGACCGATGTCGAACACATAGTCAGCCTCGCGGATTGCTTCCTCGTCATGTTCGACGACGATCACCGTGTTGCCCTGATCGCGGAGGTTTTTCAGCGTTCCCAGCAGACGGTCGTTGTCGCGCTGGTGCAAGCCAATCGAAGGCTCGTCCAGAACATAAAGAACACCGGTCAGACCCGAGCCAATCTGACTGGCCAGACGAATCCGCTGACTTTCGCCACCAGACAGGGTTCCACTTGAACGAGATAGCGTAAGGTATTCCAATCCAACGTTATTCAGAAAACCCAACCGCTCGCGAATCTCTTTGAGAATGGCGTGGGCGATCTCGTTCTTTTGATTGCTAAGATGGTTCGGCGCGTCCTCAACCCAGGCCAGAGCCTCTCTGATCGACATCTGAACCAACTGCCCGACGTGCAGACCGGCAATCTTAACGGCCAGTGCTTCTGGCCGCAGGCGGTACCCGTGACATGACCCACATGGTCGATTGTTCTGATACCGCTCGAACTCTTCCCGAATCCAGGCGCTGTCGGTTTCGCGATAGCGGCGTTCCATATTGGGAATCACGCCCTCAAAGCTGCGGGTGACTTGATACACCCGCCCGCCTTCGTCATAGCGGAACTGGATTTCCTCATCGCCAGAGCCACGCAGGAAGACCTGCTGAACATTCGCTGGCAGGTCTTTCCACGGCGTGTTCTTGTCGAACTCGTAATGCCGGGCAATCGCCTCGATCGTTTGAAGGAAATAGGGGGATTTGCCCTTGCGCCATGGCGCCAGCGCACCGTCGTAAAGTTTCAGCGTTTGGTCCGGTACAACGAGCCGTTCGTCGAAGAACAGTTCGACCCCCAGACCGTCACAATCCGGGCAAGCCCCGAACGGGGCGTTGAATGAAAACAGGCGCGGCTCGATCTCGGGTATCGTAAAGCCGCTGACAGGACAGGCAAAACTCTCGCTGAATGTAATACGCTCGGGATCACCTTCTCGCGGTGCGGTTTCCAGAATCGCGATTCCGTCGGCCAGGTCCAGCGCGGTACGCAAGCTGTCCGCAAGCCGGGTCTCCATGCCTTCGCGCACGACCAGTCGGTCGACGACAACGTCGATGTCGTGGCGGAACTTCTTATCCAGCGTTGGCGGTTCGTCGAGTTCATAGAACTCACCATCCACCTTGACGCGCTGAAAGCCCTGTTTTCTGAGTTCAAGGAATTCCTTTTTGTACTCACCCTTACGGTCCCGCACGATGGGTGCCAGCAGATAGCCACGCGTCCCCTCCTCCATTGCCATGATGCGGTCGACCATGTCCTGCACCTGCTGCGCCTCGATCGGCTGGCCGGTGGCGGGGCTGTAAGGCGTCCCGGCGCGGGCAAACAACAGGCGAATATAGTCGTAAATTTCGGTGACCGTTCCAACCGTCGAGCGCGGATTCTTCGACGTAGTTTTCTGTTCGATAGAAATCGCCGGGGACAGGCCGCTGATATGGTCCACATCCGGCTTTTCCATCATGTCCAGGAACTGGCGTGCGTAAGCGGACAGACTTTCGACATAGCGGCGCTGGCCCTCGGCGTAGATCGTGTCGAACGCCAAAGACGACTTGCCCGAGCCGGACAGCCCTGTGATCACCACCAGCTGATCGCGCGGGATGTCTACGTCGATGCTCTTGAGGTTATGTTCGCGCGCACCGCGCACCTCGATATTCTTCAGCTCAGCCATTTTGGCCCCCAACACACAAGTGTCCTAGAAATAGGCGAGCGGCACTGAGTCTCCAACAAAAAAGTTAGAACAAAGTGTGAACTAACGGTTTATTGCCGACAACTCCTGACACAAACGCCCAATCCGACGTCCGCCCCGTGCCGGAGCGAGAGATCATCGGTATCTTTAAGGGAAATGGCGCGGTTGACGGGGCTCGAACCCGCGACCCCCGGCGTGACAGGCCGGTACTCTAACCAACTGAGCTACAACCGCGCATTTAGGGTCTATGTGTGATCCATTAACCCGGATCAAAGGCTGGCAGCGATGGCGCGGTTGACGGGGCTCGAACCCGCGACCCCCGGCGTGACAGGCCGGTACTCTAACCAACTGAGCTACAACCGCCCGCTGCCCGTTCGTTGCTGAACGTTGGGGTGTATTATGGCTACGGTCGGGCAGCGTCAAGCGGCGTTTTGAAGTTTTTTCGAAGAACGCAATTTTTGTTTGATTTCTTCCTTGATCGATAACTTGCAAGACCCAGCCAAGACCGACACTTGCCTGTGAGGAAATTGCATCCCAATATCCCCGCCCCTTCGGTCTGATAAGTGAAACCAGAGTGTCAACTACGCCATGGCGAGCACTTGTGAAAAACACGCGTAGTATGTGTGTCGCTAAGTTAAATTGTGCATAATATCAAATAGAACCAGGCTGTGTACAAACACGACGGCAGTCACCTGATTGACGTGGCGGCAAACGCCGTTCACCTGCCACGTTTCAGCCACAAATTTTTTGCAAGAGATGCAGATGAACCTCTGTCGCTTAGAAATTTGGACAACCCGCTTGCATATACAAGCTTGGAATAAGACGGTCCTAAACTAATGAAACCAGATTCGAATCTGTATTGGGGTTTGAACGAAGATTTTGACGCAATTGGATTTTAAACCGCTCACCTGGTCACCAGTTGCGTTTACGTTAAGAAGGAATTGGTAGCAGTATGGCGTACACTACGAACTCTCCCGGGGCAAGTTCGACCGGAAACACCTATGTCGACAGTCTGATTTGGGGAACATCTTGGGCTTCGTCATCCCCTGGTCGGTTGAACCTCACGTATCGTTTCGACAATACCGGAGAAGCTCCGGTATCGGCACAACTAAAATCTGCAATCAGTAAAGCGTTCGACATCATCGAAACCATCATTCCGGTTGAGTTCGTGCAATCGACATCTCTAAACACCGATTTAGCCTACGCGACCCTCAGCCAGAATACACTTGGCGGCTCGGGTTATGTCGGATTTCATCAGGTGCCAGGAGACGTTCCCCTACTAGATAGTTTTGGTGTCAATTCACTGTATGGCATCTTTGTCTATGACTCGGTCATATATACTGACGCTGGACTGCAAAAAGGCGGCTTTGGATTTTCGACAGTCGTCCATGAGATTCTGCACGGACTTGGTCTGGCGCATCCGCACGATACAGGCGGAAGTTCCACCAAGTTTCCGGGCGTGTCACAACCGTTTGGCGACTATGGTACTGACAATCAGAACCAGGGCATTTATACGGTTATGTCCTACAATCCCGGCTACGCAGAAAAACTGCCGATCACATCCTACACTTACGGCGATGCTGCAGGTCCGATGGCTCTGGACATCGCCGCGTTGCAGGCAATTTACGGTACTAGGTCCAACAACACCGGGAACGATACCTACAAGATTGACGGAACAAACGGCCCCGGCACTTACTGGTCAGCCATCTGGGATACCGGCGGAATTGACACAATTTCAGCCAAAGACGTCAACCTTGATGTCCAGATCAACCTGAACGACGCTGACCTGCAAGGCAATGATGCAGGTGGAGTTCCGTCGCACGCAAAAGGTATCCGTGGCGGCTATACCATTGCAAATGGAGTGGTCATCGAAAACGCCATGGGCGGTAATGGCAATGACCTCCTAATCGGCAATCAAGCCAACAACATCCTTACTGGCCGCGTCGGAGACGATACGCTCTCGGGGCTGAACGGCAATGACACCCTCTATGGTGGAGGTGGCAACGACACGTTGATGGGTGGGACAGGCAAAGACACGATGTACGGCGGAAGCGGCGCGGACAATTTCGTTTTTTTCGACTATGACGGTAAGGACATCATCAATGGTGGCGATGGTGTCGATTGGTTGCGGTACAACGGAACGTCGGCGGTTACCGTGGACCTGTCAGACACGGCAGCCCAGGACACAGGGTACGGCCTGGACACAATCACCAAAATTGAAAATGTCCAAGGCACCACCAAGGATGACCAGATTACCGGTAACGCGTCCGACAATCGGTTGGAGGGGCACGCGGGCAACGATACGCTTGACGGTCAGGACGGCAAAGACTCACTGATCGGAGGATCGGGCAACGACGATCTCAGCGGCGGCGGAGGCAAAGACATTCTGAATGGTGGCGACGGTAACGACACAATAAGTGGCGGCTATGGATTGGACATCATGGTCGGAGGAGCCGGCGTTGACGTCCTGAATGGTGATGGCGGTATCGACTTCCTGAACGGCGATAATGGTGCCGACACCCTTATCGGCGGGCTTGGGCGCGACACAATGACCGGAGGACAAGGCTTGGATACCTTCGTCTTCAATGCAATTAACGAAAGTGGCGCCACCGCTGCGGATGCCGACGTCATCAAAGACTTCCAACAAGGTGTGGATAAGATCGACCTCAGCGCAATTGATGCTAGTACCGTCCTGGCGTCAGATGACGCCTTTATTTTCAACGGGACTGTTCGCGCGGGGACTTCGGATGAGGGCGAGGTTTTCTACGTCAAGAAGGACGGGATTGGCACGGATAATGACAGAACCTTGGTTCTTGTTGACACTGACGGCGACAAGTACCCGGAAATGATCATCTATCTCAATGGCTTATATGACCTGACTGAGGATGATTTCATTCTCTAACAGGTTCGCAGGGTATGTTTTTTAACGGGGCAGCCACTGCCCCGTTTTTTTGTAACTCTTTTCCCACTTTAATGCAGTCACTGCGCCTCGCGTTGCCAATCGAAAACTGTTCTCCACCCGGCCTTTCACCTCTTGCGACAGAAGTTAACTTCGGATAACAGACGGCCTCACGGGTGATTAGCTCAGTGGTAGAGCGCTTCGTTCACATCGAAGATGTCAGGAGTTCAAATCTCTTATCACCCACCATTCTAACCTTTTGAATTAAAAGAAAAGCCTTGCAAACAAGGGCATATGTCCGTTTGAAGGTTACAACTTTGGTTACAAAAGGTGTTCCCATGGCAGGCAAAGTTCGTCACTTCGTCACCCGTTCCGGGCGGTATCATGCCCGGCTAGTGGTGCCAAAAGACCTACGGGGAATCGTCGGTAAGACAGAGCTGCGCACCCCGCTAGGAGGCGATTACCGTCAGGCGCTCAAGTTACTCCCCGGCGCGGTCGCTGAGCTTCAACACCAGATCGCGGTTGCAGAGCAAAAGGCGAACCCAAATCAGGCACCGAACACCCCTGCCCGCTACCCGCTGGCACCCGGCCAGATCGCACACAGCCACTACTACCAGCGCATGGCCTTTGATGACCAACTCAGAAATGATCCACGCTACTCTGCTGTTGGTATTGATGACCTGCTGGTAGAACGCCTGCGTGCAGCCATAGCCGGGAATGCCAATGACGCAGAGCTGGGCGAACTGGTCGGCGCACAGATCGAACGCTTCCGGGCTGCTGGCAATCTAGATGCTGCACGCGGTAGCATAGAATGGCGCGAGATAGCCCGTGCCTTGTGTCACGCAGAGCTGGAAGCCCTTGCGCGCTCTGCTGAGCGCGATGAAGGCGACTTCACCGGCACACCCACTGCCCCGATCATTGTGAACGCACAGCCTCCGGAAAAAGCACCTGAGCCTGTGAGCCTCAAACAGCTCTGGACCGACTATGTGAAAATGCGCCAGCAAACAGGGTCCATGCGTGACGGTGGCAAGCAACTCGGCTTGGCTGTTGAAACCCTAAAGAAGTTCGTTCGCCACGATGACGCCGCCCGGCTGACAAAGAAGGACATCATCGCGTGGCGTGACCAACTGTTGAAATCCCTCTCGCCGCGCACGGTGAGCGATAAGTATCTCTCAACCGTGCGCTCGCTGCTGAATTGGGCTGTGGAGAATGATAGGCTCAGCGACAACGTAGCCGCGCAAGTGAAACAACCGAAGCCGAAGCAAGTTCAATCCCGAGAGAAAGGGTTCACCGACACAGAGGCCGTGAAAATCCTCAAGGCGTCTCGTTCCTATGCCCCGACACAAGACGAGCAAGGCCGCATCCGGGAAACCAAACACATGATCGCGGCCAAGCGCTGGGTGCCGATCATTGGTGCCTTCACCGGCACACGTGTCACCGAAATCACCCAGCTACGGAAAGAGGACATCCGTAAGGAAGGCGGCACATGGGTTGCCAGACTTACGCCGGACGCCGGAACAATCAAAACAGGTGAATACCGCGACGTGCCGCTGCATCCCCAGATCATTGATGAAGGGTTCATTGAGTTCGCCCAAAGCTCAGAGTCTGGCCCCCTATTCCACCACGGCACTGATCCTGAGAAATACCTCGCAGCCGCCACGCAAATATCAAACCGGCTAGCCAGTTGGCTGCAAGAAATGGAGCTTGTTCCAGACGACGTGCGCCCTACCCATGCTTGGCGACACCGTTTCAAGAGCCAGTGCATTGAACTTGGCATCTTGAAGCGCGTCTATGACGCCATTCAGGGCCATTCCAGTAACGACGCCTCCGACAATTACGGCGATGTGAGCCTTAAAGCTAAGATCGACGCAATCAACAAACTGCCCTTATACGACCTAAGCTGACACTTAGTTTGTTATTACATAACATTTACCTTTTATCGCGATTCACAGTGTGGTATTTTTGCCACACTACTATTCTCACGTGGATCGCATGGCCCTTACCAAGATCAAAAAAGCACTCGGATTCGGCGTTGAGGAAAAGGCGCTGACCCTGACCGACCCGGACGCCCTGACACTGTTCGGGGTGTTGCCGACCGCAACCGGCGTGTCAGTCGGCCCCAGCAACGCCATGCGTGTTCCTGCGGTCAACTGCGCCGTGTCGCTCATCTCAGAGACCATCGGCGCGCTGCCGGTCAAGCTGTATGACCGCGCATCCAAAGACACCCTGACAGATCACCCGGCCTATCGGCTGGTGCATGGCCGCGTGAACCCGTGGACCAGCGCCGCCAAGCTACGCGAACAACTGACCATCGACGCACTGCTGCATGGTGCCGGTCATGCTCAGGTGGTTCGCCTTTCTGATGACACACCGTATGAGCTGCTCCGGCTGGAACCGGGCAAAGTCCAACGGGATCAGGAGCCGGACGGCGAACCGTTCTTTCGCGTTTCCACCGATACCGGGCAAGTGCGGCTTTCCTACCGGGATGTGCTGCGCATTGAGGCTGTCGGCGGAGTGGCACCGATCACTCTTGGCCGTGAAGCTATCGCGCTGGCAATCAGCTTTGAGAATCACATGGCAACCTCCCTCAAGAATGGTGCGCGGCCCTCCGGCGTGATCCAAATCCAGAGCGATATGGATGCGGTCGGCAAACTGAATTTTATTAAGGACTGGGCGGCCCAACACTCCGGCAGTCGAAACGGCTCACCGGCAGTCCTTGATGAGGGCATGGAATACAAGGCCATTTCCATGACCCTTGCCGATGCTCAGTTTGCCGAAAACCGCCTTGAGCAAATCAACGAAATCGCCCGTGTCTTCCGGGTGCCGCCCACCATGTTGTTCGAGCTATCGCGCGGCACATGGTCAAACACTGAAGAGATGTTCCGCCAATTTCACACCGTCACGCTCAAGCCGTGGCTGAAAGATTGGACGGATGCATACGCGCAATGCCTACTGACGCCTGAAGAACAGGATGACTTCTACTTTGAAGCCGTCACTGACGATCTGCTGACCACCGACACGGCAGCCCGTGCAACCGCATACGGTCAGTATCGCAGCATGGGTGTTCTATCTGCGAATGACGTTCGCGCTGGCCTCAATCTGCCGCCCCGTGAAGGCGGCGATGAGCTGAGTAATCCCTACACCACAACCCAGAAGGAACAGGTTGAATGAACCTGACCCACACCGCCTTTTTCGGCGATGGCGAATACACATTCGCCCTGACCGATGACATGATCACTGAGCTTGAGCGCATCGCCGATCTTGGCATTGGCGCGTTCTACATGCGCGCCGTGAACATGCAGTTCAAACTGGCTGATCTGATTGAGATCATCCGGCTTGGCCTGATCGGTGGCGGCACCAAACCGGAACGCGCGGCACAACTTACAGACACCTACGCCCGGAACACTCCGATTGATGATCTGTATCCGCTGGCGCTGGACGTTCTGGATGCGCGCTGGGGCGGTAAACCTGACACCATCGATGCAGCCCAAACAGGCGACCTTTCGGCAGCTCTGAGTGAGGTCGCTCATGCCTAAACTACGTTCATTTCGTATGGCGAAAATTTTCATGCTCGCCACAACGCTCACCCTCATTTTAGCCAATGCGTCAATCGTGGCAGGCATATCTTGGTATAGCCCCGATACCTTTTTGAGCATCAGCGGCTTTCTTGCGGGTATGACAGGACTTGTCTGGCCATTGGATAGCGACCCTTCAGCGGCTCCGAGTGAGGCCGCCGAATGACCGACCGTATTGAGATCAAAGCCGCATTCGAAGTCACCGACGCAGGCGAAATCACCGGCATTGCTTGGCCCTTCGGCTCTGCTGACCGGGTTGGGGATGTGATCGAAAAGGGAGCGATCACATCCCCTGAAAATCTGCCGATGCTGTTTGCTCACGATCAAGGGCAAGTCATCGGCGTTTGGGATCGGATCACCGAAACCGACGAAGGCCTGACCGTCAAAGGCCGCCTGTTGGTGGATGACGTTGAGCGTGCCCGTGAAGTGCGCGCCATGATCCGCAGCAAGGCCATTTCCGGCCTGTCCATCGGCTTTGTCACCAAACAGCACAAACGCCACGCCAAGGGCCGCACCATCACCGCTGCCCACCTGCACGAAATCTCTGTTGTCGCCGTCCCGTGTCATCCGGGCGCACAGATCACGTCCATCAAATCGGATGACCCCCTGACCCCCTCTATGGAGACCCCCAAATTGAAAAACGAAGAAATCGAGACCGAGCAGAAGGCCGTGACCCCGGCCAACGATACACCGCAGGTGCCCCAGATCGACATCAAGGCATTCGACAAAGTCATCGCCCGCCTGGACAAACTGGAAGCCAAAGGCAACCGGCCCCAGATCACCGGCCCGGCAAACCCCGTCATGGGCGGCGAAGAAGTCAAAGCTTTCGCTGCTTACTTGTCCACTGGCGAAAAGAAATCCCTGACCACCGCCAGCGACACGTCCGACCACATTCTGGCACCGGAAGACGTGCAGTCTGAGTTCATCCGCAATCTGGTCGAATTCAGCCCTGTCCGTTCCATCGCTGACGTGCGCACCACCGCACGCGGTAGCGTCATCCTACCGAAACGCACCGGCATCACGAATGCCGTCTGGGTTGATGAGACCACCACCCGGACCGGCAGCCAGCCCGCCTTTGATCAATCCAAGATCGCAATCAACGAAATCGCAACCTACGTTGATATCTCGCTGCAGCTCGCCGAAGACAGTGACAACGTTCTGAGCGAGGTCAATCTGGCTCTGGCCGAAGACTTCGCCCAGAAAGAAAATCTCGCCTACGTCAACGGCAGCACCGCTCTTGAACCTGCCGGGTTCATGGCTGATGCAACCATCGGCAACACCACAGCAACCGCTCAGACAGCTATAGACCCTGATGAGCTGATTGCCCTGATGTATGCTCTGCCGGCCACCTACCGGAACAACGGTTCGTGGGTGATGAATGCCCAGACGCTGGCAGTCATTCGCACGCTGAAAGACGGTCATGGCAACTATCTGTGGCAACCGTCCTATCAGGCAGGCCAGCCCGAAACGATCCTTGGCCGCCCGGTTATTGAGGCCGTGGACATGCCGGATATTGGCGCTGATGCAGAGCCGATCATCTTTGGTGACTTCAAACGCGGCTATCGCATCTATGACCGTCTGGCGCTGGCCGTGCTGAGTGACCCCTACACGCAGCGTATCAACGGTCTGGTTCGCTACCATGCGCGCCGCCGGACTGGTGCTGGTGTGGTTCTGCCTGCTGCGTTCCGTAAGCTGAAAATGGCGGCCTAACCCAATCTATGAAACCGCAGCTCGCATATGACGCAATCGCATTGGGATACGGTGATCACACCGTATTCCTGCGCCCGTCTTTGCGGGCTGCTATGCGCCTTGAACGGCTGCACGGCGGCTTTCCCGAACTGCTACGCAAGCTGGAAGAATTCGACACGTTCACTGTCTGGCACATTATCACCGCTGGGGCTGGAAGAACGGCTACTGATGCTCTGTTTGGGTATGTCGCAACGCAACCCCTGTCCGGGTTCGCCAACGCGGCTATCGCAGCTCTTTTTGAGTTTATCACGGCTCTGTTCCCGACCAGTGCAGACGATAGCGAAACCAAATCGACCAGCACCGATCCCTTACCTTGGGCCGATCTGTTTAAGCAGCTCTATGGCTACGCAACCGGCTGGATGGGCTGGCCGCCCGAGACCGCTTGGAATGCCACGCCCCAAGAAATCACAGACGCCTTTGAAGCCCATATGAGCAAGCTCATGGCTATCCACGGCGCAACCGATGAACAGCAAGGCCCTACCGAGGAACAACGCCAAGAGAATGTTCAGAACGGCTTTGATCCTGAGTTTGACCGCGCCGGGCTGGCAAACCTGCGCGCGCTCAGCACAATACGAGAAGGACAAATGATCTAATGCCTATTGTTGACCCCTATAGCGGTTACGGCCAATCCCCTGACGGACCCTATGAGAACGCCGTAGAAGTGCAGGCAGATGATAACGCTGACCTGCCTGTTATGCCCGGTGCGCTTGTCTTGAACAGCCATTGGGCAACCCCGCTGCCTATCCTCATGACCCTACAAAACGGGATCACCGTCACCTTGCGGCTGCTGCCCGGTGTCATCCACCGGATACGCCCGACACGCATTCACGTCACTGGCAGCAACCTCATACCGGAAGACGTAACGTTCACGTTGCTTTGGTAATCTGATGCCCCGTCCGCCTCATATCTGCACATGTGGCAGCATCGTTCCGCATGGTGAGCGCTGCGCCTGTCAGGTTGCGCGCGCCCGTGCCCGAAACAAACGCCATGACGCGCGCCGCCCGTCTGCGTCGGCAAGAGGCTACGGCAGCAAGTGGCGCGCAGCTCGTGACACCTTCCTAAGGATCAATGATCGCTGCGCATGGCCCGGCTGTAGGGCAAAGGCCACGCTTGTAGATCACATCATCGCTCATCGTGGCGACATGCGCCTGTTCTGGGATCGCTCAAACTGGCAACCGCTCTGCATATCCTGTCACAGTCGCCACAAGCAACGGCAGGAAAGCTAGTTATGAATTTACACCAGTTCCTTCGCCAGCTCCTTAATATCTACAACGCCACCAAGAAGCGGACCTACGATCGGCAGAGATTTTTTTGCCACGCTGAGAAGGCGTCTTCTTCTAAGGTAACGCATAACCTTGCGGTTGACTTCGTTCTTGAAAATCGACCGGTCCAATTGGTCATCATTCCAACATTTAACAGCAATGTCACCTATCTCGCCGATGACTTTTATGACTTCATCTTTCTTCATTCCACCAAGTTTCAAGAAGTATTTGTGGTCGTTAACCGCGTCGAACACGATGCAGGGAAGTTCCCCATGCGCAACCTTGAGTCTATCAATCTCGGCGCGAGCTTTCTCTATGTCGTAGTCTTCCGGATTCATCGAAACGTCGACGGCAAACCCTCGACCTTTGAACGGGAGAATAAGGTGCCAGGCATCTTTGACATGGGCATCAAAAGCAGGGCACGCATCCAACAGCCACTTAACTTTCTCAAGGTCATAAGCGTGGTCAATGTAAGTTCCAATCAAAGCGCGTTCTGCCTTAAGTTGGTCGATTTCTTCTTGATCTTTTACTCCGCGCATAAAGTTCTCCCAGCGACACTCTTCCATAACTTATCAAGCCACAATCAGCCTCCAAGCAAAAGACGAAGGTTCGTTGGACCGGTCGACACCAAAAGAGTCCTAACGGGGGTGGTCTCGAACTTTAGGGCCTCTGAGGGGACCGGCGTGGGGACCTCCGCACAAGACACACCGAAAATAACTTTTTCAGAAAGAGAGGCGAGCTGATGGCCGCACTGACACCTGTTGCGTTGCTGAAATCGCAGCTCAACCTTGATCATGACCTTGATGATGCCCTGCTGGCGCATAAGCTGGACGCCGCCGAAACATGGATCGGCCACTACACCGGGACGCCCTTTGTTGCCGGTGATGCACCCCTGACCGAAGCCGCTTTGCAGCTTGCAGCCTATTGGTATGAGCAACGTGAGGCCGCGTCATTCGGTATGACCACGGCCCCGGTGCCCTTTGGCGTCCGTGAACTGCTTTCCCCTTACAAGAATCCGGTGACTGGCTATGTCCAAGAATAAGAGCCTGACTGAGCAATCTAACATCCTGAGCGCCCGTTTTGGGTCGATGGCTGGTGATATCGCAAAGTCCTTGCGTCCTGCACTTATCAAAAGCGCCGAGGAATACGCCGCCGCCATGCGCGCTCTGGTGCCTGTTGATGAAGGCGACCTGAAAGAGTCTATCACCGTCACCGCACCGGGCGAGACCACACCGGCTTACGCCGAAGGTGGCGGCAGGCGCACCGCTGGCCCCAATCAGGCACTTGTCACTGTCGGCAACGAAGATGTGCGGCACGGCCACTTGCAGGAATTCGGCACCGTCAAACAGGAAGCACAGCCGTTTATGCGGCCCGGTGCCCGGCTAGCAAAGCCCCGTGCACAACGGCGCATCAACCGTGCAATCGGTCAGGCAATTAAGAAGGCAGCGGAGGGCAAAGCATGATCGCGCCCGATATCGAGTTCCAGACACAAATCAGATCGGCACTGATCGCCAGCTCTGCAGTGACCAACCTTGTTCCCGCTGACCATATCCGGGCTGGATCGACACGACCGGATAAGCTGCCTTGTGTCATTCTGGCGAACCCTGACACCGCCAATCTTGGCCGTTCTGGTGATTGGCATCTGACGCGCGTTTGGCTGGACCTGCATGTTTGGGCGATTGAAGACGGCGCAGATATGGCACGGCAGATCGGTGCTGCGGTTGCTCATGCGCTCTGGGATGCGCCCAATTTGGTTGAGACCGATATCGACGCCTATGGCCGCCCCAGCTTCAAATACATGCGCGACCCTGACCCCGACAAAGCATACTGCCACGGCGTCGCCACGGTTTCGGGTGTTGTCCGATGGAGGCCGTGACCATGATCCGGGCAGGCAAACTGGATAAGCAGATCACCATTGAACGCGAAACCGAGACCGTAGCCGCGTCTGGTGCCGTGTCAAAGACATGGGCACCCGTGGCGACGGTTCGGGCAGAGTTGGTGCAGCTCAGAGCAGAGGAATACCTGACCAGCTTTGGCGAAGGTGATGCTGGCGGCGCGGTGTTCCGCACCCGGTATCTGAGCGGGATCACCACGGTTGATCGCGTGACCTTAGACAGCACCACCTATGACATTGACGAGATTGCAGAGCTGGGCCGGAAACGCGGCCTTGAGCTGCGTTGTTCTGTGGTGGCCGCATGAGTGTGCATTCGCGAGGCGTGAAGCCGCCCCTTTCCCCCGATGCCGAAGCTTTGACCAAAGCGCCGCCAGTGCCGAAATTCCTTTCGGCCCATGCAAAAGCTGAGTGGAAACGCATTATGCCCCAGCTAATCGCCCGGCGCGTCATCACAAAAGCCGACATGGCAGGCATTGAGGCTTATTGCGTGGCTGTTGGTGCATCCAGATTGATCGCAGACACCATGAGCGCTGGCGTCTTGCCTGATCTGAAATTGGGCGGGCTGCAAATTCGCTACATGCAGACAGCACGCCAATTCGCCGCCGAATACGGTCTTACGCCGACAAGCCGCGCCCGGATCGGGGCGGTGCAGTCGGATGACGATGACGAAGACCTGACCAAAATCTGACATGCCAAAGAAAAGCACATATCCGCATTGGCTGTTCGACGGCAGCGAGATCCCGGACCCTCTTGGACATGGGGAACGCGCCGTTCGTTTTCTGCGTGGTCTGCGGCACCCAAAGAGCCTTGAGCCTAAGCAGAAAATCAAATGGGCTGAATGGCAGGAACGGATTGTGCGGCGCATCTATGGCCCGGTTGACGAAGACGGCGAACGGCTGGTGCGTGAGGTGTTTCTGATGATCCCGCGCGGCAACCGGAAAACGTCACTAGCGGCGGCGCTTTCTATCCTTCACTTGCTAGGGCCGCAGAAGCTGCCGGGCGGCCAGATCATCTTTGCTGCGGCGGATCGAACGCAGGCCGCGACCGGCTTTGAAGAAGCCGCTGAGCTGGTGCGTCACCAAAAGAGCTTAAACCGTGCCGCCAGAATCTACGAACCGAGCAACGCGCCTCAATCCATTAAATCTAAACCGGATAGTTCCCGGCTTAGAGCTGTTTCTAGCGAAGGCAAAAATGTGCATGGCACCACGCCGACATTTGTCCTGGCTGATGAAATCCACGTTTGGCGAAACAAGGCGGGCCGCGAAATGTGGGAAGCGCTCAAGAGCGGTATGACAAAGCGCGTTGGCGGGTTGACGGTAGTTGCCACGACCGCAGGCCGTGGCCGCGAAGGTCTTGCGGCTGAGCGCTATGAATATGCGCGCAAGGTGGCGCTTGGCGAAATCGACAACCCTGCGTTTCTGCCAATCATCTTTGAACCTGAAGAGGGTGACGACTGGTTAGATGAGAAAGTCTGGCACAAGCTCAATCCCGGCTTGAAAGACGGGTTTTGTGATCTCAAAGGTGTTCGGTCTGATGCGCAGGAAGCGCAAGAAAACTCATCCAAGCGTTTCGAGTTTCAGCAATACCGCCTGAATGTCTGGCACGCCAACAGCCGAGAACCATTGTTTGACTTCGACACCTATGACGAATGCTGTTTCCCGACTGATGAAACTGATTTGTTGCAACTTCCCTGCTACCTTGGCGTTGACTACGCGCAGTCTGGCGACCTTGCCGCCGTGGTTGCAGCGTGGCGATTCCCGGACAAGCGGATAGCTATTAAGCCGTGGTTTTTCGTGGCTGGCGAAGGGCTTCAAGAGCGCGAAAAGTTGGAAGGCTTGCCGTATCAGCGCTGGATTGACGATGGGTTTATCACCGCCAGTGACGGTCCGGTTATTCCGCAAAAAGATGTTCAAGACCTGATTGAGAAACTGTGCGCAGACTATTCAGTCGAAGAAGTCGCTTACGATCCGTGGAAGTTCCGTGTGGCTGCAATGGAGTTGCACGACAAGGGCCTGCCTATGATCGAGATGCGCCAAGGCCCGGCGACTATGGCACCGGCCACCGGCGAATTCGTCCGCACTGTGAACGGTCGCAATATCCGCCATGACGGCAATCCGGTGCTCCGCAATCACTTTGCCAACGTCGCTGCGGTGACAGGCGACACCGGCAAAATCACAATGTTCAAGGCCGATCCGAGACACGACCACATAGACGGTGCCTTTGCCGCTGTTATGGCCGTGTCACGGGCAGTCGCCGCAGAGTCCAATCAATCGAAATACAACGACCCCAACTACAAAACGTTGGCGGATATCCTTGAGGAAGCAGCATGAACGACGCAACACTGCCCGGCCTAATAGTCCCTATCGAAGCCCGGATCGACAAACTTGAAAAGGGTCTGCAGCGTGCAAACCGTGCACAACGCCGCGGCGCACAACAGATGGAACGTCGCGCGCAACAATCGGCCAAACGTATCGACGCCACTTATGCCAAGATGGGCCGGAACGTAGCTGCCAGTTTCGCGCGCATGGCCGTTCCGCTGGCCGCCGGTGTCGCCTCCACTTCGACGCTCAGGGCTATCTCTGACACCACCAGAGGCATTGCCGAGCTTGGCGACGAAGCCGAACGCGCTGGGTTGTCGCTCAAAGAGCATCAGGAGTGGCGTTTCATCGCGCAGCAAAACCGCATCGAAGTGGATGCGATGATCGACTCTTTCAAAGAACTGAACATCCGGGCTGATGAATTCATTGAAACCGGCAAGGGTGGCGGTGCCGAAATGTTCGAGCGCCTTGGCTTCAGTGCCGAACAACTCAGCAAACGGTTGGAAAAACCTTCTGAGCTGATGCTTGAAATTCTACAGCGGTCGCGGCGTCTGGATCGCGCAGGTCGTATTCGTGTCGCCGATGAGATTTTCGGCGGCACGGGCGGCGAACGGTTTGTTGCGCTGATGGCTCAAAGTGACGCTGAGCTGAGAAACACAATCGCCAAAGCCCACGAGCTGGGCGCGGTGCTGGATGATGACGTTGTTGCATCGGCAGATGAAGTCACCCGCAAGTTCGACGAGATGACAACCCGGATGGGTGCATTCGGCAAGCGGCTGGCCGTAGCAATGTCTGAAGGTGTTTCTGGCATTCTCAGCGCCAAGAAGAACCTTGAAGGCATTTTCGGCGATATCGAACGCGCTGAGGCTGTGCTGGGCGAAGAACTGGCTAAGGGGCTGGAAGGCAACAAAGCAGCCCTTACTGCCCATGCTGATGATCTGCGCGACCTACACGGGACGTATGATGAGCTGTTCAACCTGATCAACCGTATGACCGGCCCGGACGGCGTGCGTGTGTTCGAGATCGACAACACTGATGCCCGGTTCGCCCTGGCTGATATCATGGGCGACCTGAAACGGCTGGTCGATGCCCTTGAAGGCGGCCAGATCGAAGCCAGCGAATTTGAAAAGGAAATCGGTGAACTGGTCGGAGAGGCACGCGAAGTAGCCACGGAGCTGGCAGAGATCGACGGTGCCCGTTTCGCAAATGTGATTTCCGCCATTGGTGGAATCGGCGATTCGCTGGACAAAGCGATTGGCAAAGCCGCTCTTCTGAAAACCCAGCTGCCGGACAACGGCGGTTATACATCCTCTGGTCGTGGTGACGGTCAGGCCGAAGTTGAACGCCGCCAGTTCGAAGGCAATCAGCCTGCATCTGATCTGGCCCCGACATCATCGCCCCGCCCCCGGGTCGCTCCGCCGATGCTGCATGAGAACGTAGACACTGGGCGCGGTGGCGCTGGCAGGGGTGACGACTTCGCACGTGCGACAACTGCATTGCGCTCAGAGATCACACTTTTGGAACTTGAAGCCGCTGCGTTTGTCGCAAGTGCCGCTGCCGGGGGTGAATACACTGCTGCAATTGCGACGGCGCGCCGTGAAGCCGAAATGCTGCATCAGGCGCAAATGTCCGGCAGGACAGTTACTCCGGAGCTTCGCAGCGAAATCTCAAAACTTGCTCAGGCATATGCCGATAGCGCTAAAAAATCAGAATTGGCCGCACGGGGGCTGCAGAAAATCGATGAGGCCAGAATGCACATCGAAAATTCAGCAGCGAATGCCTTTGATGGTCTCATCAGAGGCACCATGACTTTCAGGGAAGCTATGGCGAACCTGATGAAAGACCTAGCCCGCTACGCCGCGCAGAAGTTCATTCTTCAGATGCTTGGTGGTTTGGCAGGTGGCGGTCAAGGCTGGATGAACAGCTTCGCGACTTTGTTGGGCGGCTTCGCCGAAGGTGGCTACACCGGAGATGGCCCCAAGCTTCAACCGGCTGGTGTCGTTCACCGCGGCGAATACGTCATGTCCAAAGAGGCCACCAACCGCATTGGCGTCAGAAACCTAGAGGCGCTGCACAGCTCCGCTAAGCGGGGGTATGCGTCTGGCGGGTATGTGGGTGGCCGGGCACCCGTTCAGGCGGTCTCAGCGGCGCGCTCTGAGTCTGTGGGCGCTGCTGCCGCACCGAACGTCACAATCAACTCGCCGATCACCGTCAATGGGTCCGCTGGCACTCCGCAGCAAAACGCCGATCTGGCTGAGCGCATGTCGGCGCAACTTGAAGCGTCCATGAGAGGGGTTGTGGTAGACGAAATGCGTAGACAAGGAAGACCGGGGAACATGGCGAACAACCGGCGGCAAGGTGCGCGCTGAATTTGGGAATCTTGCTGAAAATCGCCTTGTAGCTGAGTCTGGGTTTTGGTATTCTTGTTCTTGCCTTTAAGGCAGCACAAAGCACCAAGCAGTCAGGTTCGAGCCGATACTTTCAATGACGCTCGCCGACGCCGAGATACCAGCCCAACATAAGACGCCAGCGCCGGGAACATGACCGGGCAGCGAGTCGCCTAGCTGGAAGGTGCAGGAAAGATCGCTTTGGATCGCTCCCCGGTGGAGATCACCGGACGCCCCAAGTGGTTGCCGCCGGTCATATGACGAAATGGCACAGAAAGACGGTTGCAATGTGCGGTGAGCTTCGGCTCTGGGTCACAACAACCGGTCACGCTCAGGTTGGAGGAAAGCCGGGCGTGATGCTCAGCCGAAAGGCTGTAACCGCTTGGTTGAAAGACCGGGATCGGGGCGCTGCTAGGTCAATGGAAGCCACCTAGTGTTAGAAGCCCTTCACCACCTGTTATATGCAGAACATCCCCCTAGGACATCACAGATTAGCGTTTGTGCTGTCCTAGGGGGAAAGTCCTATTTCTGCAGGGATTATTGATTATCATTTTTTCTGTGCCTTTCGTCCTTCTTCCGGCTGAAAAACAGAAACGGTGGGCGCGAAGCGCCCGAAAGCGAGCTTTAGCGAGCGCGCAGGAGTTACGTAGAAATGACAGCACGATCTCTTCTTGAGGCACTCACGATCTCGTGGCCCAAACAGGTCCGGGGCGGTGATGAACAAATGAACCTGAAAACAATCCCGGCAGAGCTGCGCTCACTCGCAGAAAAACATCGGGAACAGGACAAATTTCTTGAACATCTGGGAGACTTTTTGTTATAATATCACATGCAGGGGCTGGCTTCCAACTATGCCCTCTCCGAACCCCGCGCAGGATCATCAATGCGATGTAAGTCACCCGGCGCGGGGTTCATTTCTTCAGCGGTAAGTAAGAATTTACTTACAATAAAATCTATAGGTTACGCCATTTTTCCTCTTGCGCACCAGATTCCGCTCATGCGAATCTGCACACACCAAATCATCTTAAAGAGGAATAATTTCGTGCAGACCCCCACTAATCCACAAGAAGTCTATCTGCCGGATCACATCTACCACGCACTGAAAGCCAAGCTGGAAAAGCTGGTATCTGAGCCGTTCGAAGAATGCGGCACCGACCCTGAGACCGAAATTGTCGCGGCTCTGGGTGAGATCGGGAACATCTGGCCTGTTTCAGTGCTGGATGATGCTCAGGTCGCGGAGGCGGCATAGGACCGATACGGTCCTAATTTTCCTACGAACTTCCTATCATTTTTATGCTATAAGGGAGTTGTGACGCGGAACCGTCGGCAAACAGAGCCGCGCCACTTTCATATCAATGACCACCAGAAAGGAGCCATTTATGGCATCAGAATACGCGACTTCAACGAATGGAGCAACTCTGACTGACACTGTGACACTTCTCATGGGGCGGCGAGAATTCGACGCCTTCTTGCATGAGATGCACGGCAACCCGAAGAACGACCACTGGAAAACGCCTTCTAAAGACCTGCCTAAAGGCGAGTTTGATCGCTCGAAGTTTGCGCAGGTTGAGATTTTCAATGACACACTGGTTGGCCCTATCACGGCTCGGCATTTGGTTTCTTCCGATGCTGTCCAGGTAGAGGTGAAGCGCCCTAGCGAAGCGCTTTGGGAAACAGCCAAGGACTTGATCGCAGAAGTGCGCGGCGGCGTCGCAGCCTAGCGACACACAATTCGGAATTCGACGAACCCGCCGGTGCAAGCTGGCGGGTTTTTCGTAGAAAATCACGAACACCACTCGACACGGCGCAATGACTTTCGTTAGCTACCTTGGGGTAAACTCTTCGACAAATTATTGAAGGATTAACAGTTCTTTGCGGTTTTCAATTAGCCTTGCAACCCGGGTGTTTCTCGAAAAGCTTAGTAATTCTGTGAGATGGGACAAACTTGGTGCAGTAGGTCGGTCGAATATAGGTCGATTGACGATACTAATTCCATTTGTCGGTTACCTAGTAGTCTTCAATCCATCGTTTATTAACTTCTTTCAACAGGAGCTTCCGGGTGGAATACCAAATACGTATGACTGGTTCTCAGAACTACACGGCCAAAGGCTTGTATTTTTGTATTTTGGCTTGCTGTTCTTAGGCCTCGGAAATTTGCTCTTCGTCATCCTTGCGCCCGACGCGCTTAGAAAACACTCGGATGTTTCAGGATACATCACTGAAATGCAGGGAGTGGCTTCGCAGACATTGATCGCGAATAAGCTAACTGAAACCGTTAGTAGGTTTCTCAATGCCAACGAAGGTGAAGCAAGAAGCCCCTTTTTTTATGGCCAATCACTTTCATTCCCAAGTGAGGCATCAGGTTATCTTCACGATCTTATTGGCAATCTTTGGAGGGATATATCGCCGAGCAAATTGCCTGACCTAGAGCTTTCCTATGAGACACCCGGCACATTTTTCGAAGGCTCACCCTACACCATTTATACTGGTTCAGGTTATCTACAAACTGACAACATAATGGAAATAATGACCGCTGGTAACGCCGCAACCTTTGCGCTTCTACATCTAATGCACGCAGAAGCGGAAGGAAGATCCAAAGAAGTCTTCTTTGTTGAATTCTACTCGCTCAGCTTTTCGAAATTCCTTGCTCGCGCGATGGTGGGTCTGTTTTTCCTGCTTGGATTTGGCGCCCTTCTAGTTCCGACACTTACAACATCTACATTGGTGATGATGACGGCATTTCAGAAGCCGATGTGATGGCCTCCAACTCAACAACCCCATTGCAGTAACGTTACGTCATCCGGCCCATATTAGGGCCGGTTTGCGACCGCTGTAACTATCCCTAACGCCGCCCCATAAACAATCCAGCCGCCGGTGCAAGCTGGCGGGTTTCTTCATTGGGTTGCACATTCCCTCTCGCCAGATCACAGTCCCTCAAAAGATTCTAGGGGCAGTTCATGCGTTCAAAATTCCCGGGCCATTTTAGCGAAACTCAGGAAACCATTGACGAGCTTTGGCAGTCGGCAACCTTTGTGTTTGACGCGAATGTCCTGCTCAACCTGTATCGCTATTCGGATAAGACACGAAAAGAGTTTGTTCGCATCATTAGTGAGTTGAAGGATAGGCTGTGGCTTCCTGAGCAAAGCGCCTTTGAATACTTCTCGAACCGCTTGGGCGTGATCAGCGAACAAGAACAGGCTTACAGGAACACCGCAGCGGAACTATCGAAGATTGAAAAAACGTTCTCAGGCTCCAATCGTCACCCTTTTATTTCGGACGGCAACCACAGCGAGCTGACCGCTGTATTGAAGAAAATCTCCAAAGAACTGGAAAAAAGCCTAAGTTCACAGGAGACGAGGATCACCAAAGACGACATTAAAAGCTCATTAGCGGACATTTTTGATGGGCGCGTCGGAAACCCATATTCTGAAGACGACTACAAGGACATCTTTGATAAGGGAGAAAAGCGCTACAAAGAGAGCATTCCTCCGGGATACAAAGATAAAGCAAAAGTAAAAGACCCGAAAACCCACGCTGACTGGCGTCGGATATACGGTGACTTGATTGTATGGCTTCAAACAATCTCCGAGGCGAAGAACAGCAACATTGACGTTATCTTTGTGACGGATGACTCCAAAGAGGATTGGTGGCAAGTCCAGTCAGGAAAAACAATTGCTCCGCGCCCAGAGTTGATCAGCGAGTTTTGCAATGAAACAGGGCAGTCAATTCTGATCTACTCGCCTGATAGGTTTGTCCAATTGGCAAAGGAAAATCTTGGTTCCGCTGTCAGCGAGGAAACCCTTAAGGAAGTGAAAGCTGACCACGAAAAACAAGTTTCTAAGGCGGCGAAAGTAAAGTTCTCTGACTATTTGGATACAGCAGCCGACCAAATTTATGAAAGACGGAGAGCCTCAGCCGCCCTACACAGAGAGCAGTTTGAAAGCCGGGCCAAAATTAGTGAACTGGTCAACCAACGAAATCACTTACGAGAGAAAGTCGACTTCATTAAACAATCGATAGAAGTTCACAGGTTGTTGGGTGATGACGAAAAGGAACGGCAGGCTCTAAAAGAACTGAAATCGACAGAAGAAGTGCTGCACGAATGCAATATTGTTTTGCGAGAAACTTCCAGATCGTATCAGGAGTCCAAGAAGTGGATGGATTGACGCGAAGTCAATAGGCCCATTTTAGGGCCGGTTACACGGTTACAAAATCACACGTAAGTTATTGATATTTAACAATTAGTCAGGAGTTCAAATCTCTTATCACCCACCATTATTCCTCGCATGGCCTCAAGGTCTTACGCGACTAGCGCCCCTTGCTTTGCTGCGTGTGAAACTGTTTCCGCTGCGCCTCCACTGCACTTAAACGGAAAAGAAGTCTCCAACACAGGAGATTGGGGCCATGGCAACAATCGTAAAACGGCCTAGTGGGAAGTGGCAGGCAAAGGTGCGGAAGGACGGGCGAACCCAATCTAGGTCCTTTCTAATGCGTGCTGATGCGGCGAAGTGGGGCGTGAGACAGAGTTGAGCGCAGACAGAGGACTGTTAGCTCCCACCTTCGGCACGAGTGGGTCCGAGATGACTTTGGGTGAAGTGCTTCGAAAATACCGAGACAACGTTACCGGCGCAAAAAGATGCGCGGAGAATGAGAATTTCGCAATCAACGGGTTCCTGCGCAGGTGCTCCAAACTCACCAGTAGAAAGGTCAGCAAGCTGCGATCAGCAGACTTTGTCGCCTACCCCACTGCATAATGGTCGCGCAAAGTTATGATCACGTTGGACGGGCTCAGCGCCGCTGCATATCGGGCGACTTGGTTGGCGTGACCCTGGTCGAATTGGAAGCAACCATCACACGCTCCAGAGCGGTTTCCGTTGTTTTCCGACTCATTGTGTCAAACGCGAGGTTGCGTTGGGCGTCGATATCCAAGGCTGTGACAATCTTTGCGTTCGTCTGCGTATTTGAACCATTCGGCACCGGTATTTTGTCCGTTTTGATATCTATGCCCGAGTTCTTGAGCGCCTGTTGACCGTCCCGAAGGGTGGTCCCCGGCCTCCTAATGCGCAGCGCTTTTGCGAGGGCGCCCTGCAGGTCCGCGTTGTCCGGATCAAGGCGCAATGCTGCCTTGACTACGGCCAATGCGTGATCGGCCAGATCAAGCTTCAAAAGCGCGCGCCCAAACAGGGAAATGATTTTCGCTACGTCCATGGAATCGTTTAACAAACCGGTGCCGGTCTTTTGCGCCTCGCCCGCGCCCTTTTTCCCAGCCATCAGCGCACGCCCCAGTCTCAGCCATGTCTTGAGCGAATGTGGCTTATGTTCGACAAGTTTCGCGAACTCCCGGTAGGCGGTGTCGTTGTCGCCCAGTCTTGCGGCTATAACCCCGTGCATGTAGCGTACGTGCAGAGCGTTCGGCTCGGCATCCAGAATTTGCGCATAGCCGCGTTCTGCAGCAGCCAGATCTCCGGCGTTATAGAACGCGCCTGAACGTTGCAGCACATAGCGCAGGCAACGCCGGTCGAGCTTCTCCCCTAAGTTTTTTCCACTTTGCGTAATCAGAAGCAGCGACCTGATTTTTGCGTCCTCTGATCCGAAAGAGTACTTGTAAGGCTCGTCGCCGCGCAGGAAATCGTACTTGCCGAAGCCCTGCGAAATGGCATGCCTAATGGCATAGGCATGAAGGACCAGACCCGGAGGCGGGCCTTGGAACCTCGTGTCTCGCGCTCCGATATAGAAATTGTAGGTCTTGTCTTTCTGGTCGACCAGAATTGTAAGCACGCAAATCGGGCGGTCTCCGTGCCAGAGCATCGGCATGAACAGGGTATTCGTTGCACAAGCCGTACGGAGCATTCTGCGCTGGGTTTTCAGAATGGCATTCAACCGCTTGCCCTTGCGTTCCCCCCATTTGTCGACCCACAGCCGGTTCAGAATATCCATGTCGCGGTCAAGCGTTTCACTTGTTGTGTGCGTAAAACGATACGCGTCCGAGCTTTCAACCTGACGCAGAAAACGCCGAATCTTTTGACGGGTATTTTTGCTGACTCTTTGACTGAGGAAGTCGTCCCAATCTCCGGTGAGAATGGTATGAGGGCATACCCCGTTATTGGTGCCGTCGGGTTCAATCGTTTTCAAGTGCTTCAACTTGAGTATCTCACCCGAGAACGCCTTGAGGAACAGATCCAGCCGCTTGAAGGAAGTCGGTAAGTTAAGAAGGCGAAGACGTCGCCAGTTCATTTTTTGCAGCCGTTGAGCAAGCGCCGGTATGGCCATCTCTTCAAATTCTGGCTTGCAAATGAACCCGTTATAGTCCGAGACGTAGTTTCCGGTCAGGATAATCTCATTGTAAAATCCTTCGGAATCGTGCTTGGTTGTCAGTCGAACCGGAAGAAAGGCCGCATACCCCGGTTCGCCTTGGGGCGCCCGGACCGCAATAACAAAGCTACCAGCTCCGGCTGCTTCCGCAGTTCCGAAAAGCCATTCATATGACAGGAAATAATGGGCCTCGGGATCCGCCTGATAAACTGCATCCCATTGCGAACGCAACTCGGCGATCGCGGTCCGTCCCTCAATCAAATCTACCTGCACAGCAACACTCTTTAACACATTTCACTCAAAAACACTGATGCGCAGTATAGCAGCTTATTCAAAAATATCTATTCTTGCGGATCGTAATCTGAGGCATTGCCAAATTGTTGAGTGGCGACAGAGAATTGCTGGGGACGACCGCCTTCTGACACCCAATTCAGTCACATTGCCTATCCAAAGATGGGAGGAGTGTGATCGGGCGTAGCATTAGAGAGGCGCAGAGAAACGATAGCGGCGTAGGTGAAAGATTTTTCATATCGGATCGTGGCTTGCGAGAAATCTCTGGACCTGGCCCGGCGGCTTGGCTCGGCCCATGATTTTCCACCTCTTCCGCGTGGCCCGCTTTCTACGGCAAGATTGAACAACGTAAGATCGTGTTATTTGTCCGCAATCTCCAATTGCCCAGATGTAATTGGGCAGCTAATTGGATCATTACGACCATTGCGGATCATTAGTGGAGTTATGGTAGTTGCTGACTTGCCACTGGATACTTTCGCCCATGTTGCCTCCACATTGCTTCCGGTTGTTTTCGCGGAACGCGGAAAGCCCTGCGCTGGGCGGAGTTAAAGGTTGGTGTTGCACGCCAATACTTATTACAGGAGCAGGATTTGGGCCTCTGACATTCAGGTATCGAGATGGCTTGCGCTCTCCTGCACCGACTACGCCGGAAAACGTGTACGCTACCTATCTTATTGGTTTCGTTATTTATTTTGATACCCAAAACGCTCCGCTCCCACCTCCTACGCCATCAACCGATTCCAGTTGCTTCCGCAATTCTGCCAATCGGCGATGACCAGGGATGCCCGACCCGATACGGCAGGTGTCCGCAGGTGTTCTAGTCCGCAACCGCTTTTGCAGCTTCCGCTATGTTCTGGCTCTGAAACAAGAACAAGCCCTAAGACTAACCTCTATTGGTGTTGTCGGTATCAAACTGTTCAAGGCATCCCTTTTTGGGGTTGTTCAGTTTAAATTTATCTCAGTCGCGAGACGGGTTGACGAATTACTTAAAATTGCGTCATCACGGCCCCGATTGATCTTAACGTTCAGTGATCTAAAGTGATCGTTTATCTTTTTAAGTACAGATAACTGTGCAGGGGATCGGAGTGGCTACATTAGCAAGCCGATTTTTCTTCCTTTAAGGGGCAAATAACGCAACGTTGGTCTGATTGATCAGGCGAACGACGGTTTTGGCCGCCAAATTGGATACGCCATTTTTGGTTTATTGGGACGCATAAATGAAAGACTTGCGGTGACCAGTCATACTCTCCTCAGAGGAGAGTTATAAGTAGCTGCTCTACTTCCCTGTTTCGCCTTACCAATAATCAGTGTGTGCGTTTTTGTACTACTATATATAGTGTTGGAATGTATGCAGCCCCTATTTAGTATAGCCATAACACGTTGATTTTGCATGGCATGGTTTTCCTTAACTACCCGTTTTGCGCCAGCTGAGACATTTCGAAGGTGTCAGGAGTTCAAATCTGTTATCACCCACCGCACCCCTCTCCTGTTAAAGTCTTGAGTTTGCACGGCTTGCCAGCCAGTATTTCAGCTGCGTATCGTGCGAGCATCGGCCGTGTGATCTATCGGCTCCACTGAACGGGGTCGCGCATGGCCAAATTGAAACGGGATATTGGCCTGGTCGGCCTCACGTTTATTTCGGTGGGCGGTATCATCGGGTCTGGATGGCTTTTCGGCCCGCTTCTTGCGGTTCAACATGCAGGCCCTGCCGCAGTTCTTTCCTGGATTATCGGTGCAGTGGCCATGTTCTTTCTGGCCATAACGTTTGCTGAAATCTCGGCCATGCTGCCAATACCCGGAGGGATTGCACGGGTGCCCCACTTCTCGCATGGCAACATTGTGTCGATGGCCATGGGATGGACGGCATGGATTGGGTACAACACAACAGCCCCGATCGAGGTTGAAGCTATGCTTAAATACCTCGCTCCTTATGCTCCTTGGCTGCACGCGGCCGATACGGGTGACTTGACCGGTGCGGGCATCACAGTGGCTTTGTTCTTCATGCTGTTGTTTGTCGCGGTCAACGCGTTGGGGGTTAAGTTCTTCACTCAGGTCAACGCAGCGTTGACCTGGGCCAAGATCGCCATTCCAATCGTGCTTTCAGGTTTGCTGATTGCAAGTCGCTTTGACACCACGAATTTCACGCAACCCGGCGGATTCGCACCCTACGGTTTGCAGGGCATTATGGCGGCGGTATCGACCGGAGGTGTCATTTTTTCCTTCATCGGCTTCCGCCATGTGGTCGATATGGCGGGAGAGGTTCGAAATCCGAAAATAGCCATTCCCGCCGCACTGGTATTGTCCATTATTCTGTGTGCAGCCATCTATACCGGGCTACAGATTGCGTTTATCGGCGCGCTGGACCCTGAAATGCTGAAGAATGGCTGGGCAAGTCTGAACTTTGGGGGTCAGGGTCCATTGGATGGCGTCATCCTGTCGGTCGGGATCGTTTGGTTCCTGAGCTTCCTGAATGTCGGCTCCGTGATTGGACCCTTTGGAAACGGGCTGGTGTCAACGGGCTCCAACGCGCGGATCGCGCTGGCCCTTTCACAGAACGGTTTCCTGCCAAAATGCCTGCAAATCCTTTCTTCGTTCGGAGTACCCCTGTGGGCTTTGGCGCTTAACTTTTTGATCGGGATTTTGTTCTTGCTGACGGTACCGTTCACCACTGTCATTGCTCTGAATGGCGCCGCCATTGTTTTGTCTTTCGCGGTCGGGCCAATCGCTGTGGTGTGCCTTCGCCAGTTGATGCCGGATCATCCCAGATCTATCCGCATCCCTGCCGTCAAACTGGTTGCTGTATCGGCATTCGCCATTGCGACACTAATCGTTTACTGGAGCGGTTGGGACACCGTCTGGCGACTGGGTGTTGCGCTGGCTGTCGGCATGTTGCTGCTTCTGGTTCGGTTTTGGAACCGTCTGGACGAAATGGATGTGACCGAGGCCTTGTGGCTTGTTCCCTATTTCACCGGTATCGGGTTGATCTCGTTTCTCGGGCAGTTCGGAGAAGGCGCGCAAAAACAAATCCCGTTTGGTTGGGACATTGTACTCTGCGTGCTGTTTTCGGCGGTCATTTTCGGCCTCGCGGTCCGGTCGGCCTTGCCTGCCAAGAAGTTCCAAACCTACATCTCAGAAGAAGAGGTTTTGGACCCAAAGAAACCCATCATAGGTTTCTGAATACAAAAAAGGCGGGGACTGATCCCCGCCCTTTCGGTTTCAAATCAGTGTCTTAATGCGCAGTTGCCGAAGGACCGGCGCTTTCCGCAGCCTTGGCAGCCGCCGCGGCAGCCTCTTCCGCAGCTTCGTCCCACTCGACCGCCTCAGGCGTCCGAACCAGCGCATGTTTCAAGACTTCCGAAACATGGGTGACCGGAATAATCTCCAGCCCCTCCTTCACGTTGTCCGGGATTTCGGCCAGATCCTTTTCGTTTTCTTCAGGGATCAGAACCGTTTTGATACCACCACGCAGTGCAGCCAGAAGTTTTTCTTTCAGCCCGCCAATCGGCATCGCGTTACCGCGCAACGAAACCTCGCCAGTCATTGCAATGTCCTTGCGCACCGGAATACCTGTCAGCACGGACACGATTGAGGTCACCATCGCCAGACCAGCCGAAGGACCGTCCTTGGGCGTCGCCCCATCCGGAACGTGGACGTGAATATCCAGCGTGTCGAATTTCGGCGGTTTCACCCCGATCTGAGGCGAGATTGACCGCACATAGGACGAAGCGGCGTCGATGGATTCTTTCATCACATCGCCCAGCTTACCCGTGGTCTTCATCCGCCCTTTGCCGGGCAGTTTCAGCGCTTCGATATGCAGCAGGTCGCCACCCACGGACGTCCACGCCAGACCGGTGACAACACCGACTTGATCGTCCTGCTCGGCGAGGCCATAACGGAATTTCGGCACACCAAGGAATTCATCCAGATTGTCGGGCGTTACAGTGACTTCTTCCGCCTCTTTCTTGATAATCTTGGTCAGCGATTTTCGCGCTACTTTGGCAATCTCACGCTCAAGGTTCCGCACACCCGCTTCGCGCGTATAGGTGCGGATGATCTTTTGCAGCGCCTCATCGGTCAGTTCGAACTCCTTGGCCTTCAGACCATGGTTCTTAACCTGCTTGGCGATCAGGTGCTGTTTGGCGATCTCGCTTTTTTCCTCTTCGGTGTAACCGGCCAGAGGGATGATCTCCATCCGGTCCAGCAGAGGCCCGGGCATGTTGTAGCTGTTGGACGTGGTCAGAAACATCACGTTCGACAGGTCATATTCCACCTCAAGATAGTGGTCCATGAACGTGTTGTTCTGCTCAGGATCCAGCACCTCAAGCATCGCTGAGGCCGGGTCGCCACGGAAGTCCTGACCCATCTTGTCGATCTCGTCGAGCAGGATCAGCGGGTTCGTGGTTTTCGCCTTTTTCAGCGCCTGGATAATTTTGCCGGGCATCGAACCGATATAGGTCCGGCGGTGGCCGCGAATCTCGGATTCGTCGCGCACACCACCCAACGAGATTCGAATGAACTCGCGCCCCGTGGCTTTGGCTACCGACTTACCAAGCGAGGTTTTACCCACGCCCGGAGGACCAACAAGGCACAGGATCGGGCCTTTCAGCTTTTTCGAGCGCTGCTGAACGGCCAGATATTCAACGATCCGCTCCTTGACCTTTTCAAGACCATAGTGATCGGCATCCAGAACATCCTGCGCGCGGCCCAAATCCTTTTTGACCCGGGATTTGGTGCCCCACGGCAGCGACAGGATCCAGTCCAGATAGTTGCGCACGACGGTCGCTTCGGCAGACATCGGGCTCATGTTGCGCAGCTTTTTCAGCTCGCCCTCGGCCTTTTCGCGCGCCTCTTGCGACAGCTTGGTCTCAGCGATCTTGGCTTCCAGTTCGGCCACTTCATTCGAGCCGTCCTCACCATCGCCAAGCTCCTTCTGAATGGCCTTCATCTGCTCATTCAGATAGTACTCGCGCTGCGTCTTCTCCATCTGGGATTTGACGCGGGTCTTGATCTTTTTCTCGACTTGCAGAACCGACATCTCGCCCTGCATCAGGCCATAGACCTTCTCAAGCCGTTCACTGACGCTGAGGGTTTCCAGCAGTTCCTGCTTTTGCTCGACCTCGATGCCCAAGTGCCCCGACACGAGGTCGGCCAGCTTGGCGGGCTCGGTGGTTTCGCCCACGGCGGCCAGTGCCTCTTCAGGGATGTTCTTGCGCACTTTGGCGTAACGCTCGAACTCATCCGCGACGGTGCGCAGCAGTGCCTCGGTGGTTGTCACGTCGCCTGGAATCTCGGTCAGGTATTCGGCGCGAGCTTCGAAAAACTCTTCGTTTTCAAGAAATTCCGTGATCTGCACACGCGCCTGACCCTCAACCAGCACCTTAACAGTGCCATCAGGAAGTTTCAGCAATTGCAGAACATTGGCCAATACGCCCGAACGGTAGATACCCTCTTCATTCGGGTCATCGTCGCCCGGATCAATTTGGCTGGACAGCAAAATCTGCTTGTCGTCCTGCATCACTTCTTCCAGCGCGCGGACGGATTTTTCCCGCCCCACAAACAGCGGCACGATCATGTGTGGGAAAACCACGATATCGCGCAGCGGCAGTACCGGGTAAGAGGAATTAAGGGGCTCTTGCATGCTCAATCCTTATCATTGGCAAGACAGCTCTGGTCCCTCATTGAGGCAACGCTCGGCCATCTCCTGTCTTGGACAATTAAGGTGGGGCAAGCATTGCCCCATTTCAACCTCATCGTCATTTGTCACGATCAGAATGACCCGAGGATTTTCGGACTGCAAGGTATCGCGCCGACATATCCACCAGTTTTGCGAAAAGAAACTGTATGAGGGTGATCAAATAGGCTCGATGTCGCCTTGTGCACGCTGCGCGTGGAAATCAGCCTGCCAAACGTCAAAGGTCCCTGCCGAAATCGCATCTCGCATACCCTGCATGATTTCCTGGAAATAATGTAGATTGTGCCAGGTCAGCAGCATGCCCGAGATCATCTCGTTGGCGCGGAACACGTGGTGCAGGTAAGCTCTGGAGTAACTTGAACAGGCCGGACACGTGCAGGCCTCATCCAGCGGGCGCGGATCGTCGGAGTGGCGGGCGTTTTTGATGTTTACGACTCCGTAGCGAGTGAACACCTGACCCGTGCGACCGGATCGTGAAGGCAGAACGCAATCCATCATGTCGATGCCGCGCGCGACCGCGCCGACGATGTCGTCGGGCTTTCCGACACCCATCAGGTAACGTGGCTTGTCTTCCGGTAGGAATCCGGGTGCATAATCCAGGCAGTCGAACATGGCCTCCTGCCCTTCGCCCACGGCCAGACCGCCGACGGCGTAACCCTCGAACCCAATCTGTTTGAGAGCCTCGGCGCTTTCTTCACGCAGGTCTTGCTCTAGCCCACCCTGCATGATGCCGAACAGCGCATGACCCGGCCGATCACCAAAAGCCTCACGCGACCGCTCGGCCCAACGCATCGACAGGCGCATCGACTCGGCAATGCGGTCCCGGTCCGCTGGCAAGGCCGGGCATTCATCGAAACACATCACTATGTCCGACCCAAGCAGGCGCTGAATTTCCATCGACCGTTCCGGCGTCAGCTCATGCTTGGAGCCGTCGATATGAGATTTGAACGTGACGCCCTTTTCAGTCAAATTGCGCAGCCCGGCCAGCGACATGACCTGAAACCCGCCCGAGTCGGTCAGGATGGGCCGTTCCCAATTCATAAATTTGTGCAGACCACCAAGCCGGTCGATCCGCTCAGCGGTCGGGCGCAGCATCAGGTGATAAGTATTGCCCAGCAGAATATCGGCCCCCGTCGCGCGCACGCTCTCGGGCATCATCGCCTTGACCGTCGCCGCGGTTCCGACAGGCATGAAGGCAGGCGTGCGCACTTCGCCACGCGGTGTGTTTATCACGCCGGTTCTGGCCTTGCCGTCTGTTGCCTTTAGCTCAAAAGAAAAACGCTCGGTCATGGGGTGCCTCGGGGTCGCTGAACCGGGCAGCATTTGCCTGATCCGATCAGTCTTTGCAACCCGTCAGGGCAGCGACGCGACACGTTCGGTGAAGAGGTTGACAACCCCTGCCCCGTCCACATCCCGGCACACGCGGACTATGGGACGTGTCGATACGGGCCGCGTTGCCCCGATCTCTGGCCCCTCGACAGTGACCTGCAGGCCGGTTTCGACCATGTCGAACATTGGTTCATGAGTGCAGGCGATCACAGCGGTCGAGTCATGCAGTCCACACCCCTCAAGCCCACCGATTTCTTTGTAGAACTTCAGGTAAAACCGAGAAATATCACGCAAAAATGCACCCATGTCAGGCGACCGGATGGCCAGCGCCTCAAAGTCGGCAGTTTCGTAGAGGGTTTTCAGCGTGACGTCCAAACCAACCAGAACAGTGTCAGGCGGCGCGGCAAATACTTCATCCGCCGCTTTGGCATCGTGATAGATATTGGCTTCAGCATGTTCGGTGATGTTGCCCGGACAAAAGACGGCGCCGCCCATGATCACCAAACGCTTGAGATTGCGTGCGAAGTCTGAATCCAGTCGCATTGCATCGGCGATATTTGTCAGAGGGCCAACCGCGCAAACAACCAACTCGTTCTTATGTACACGGGCCATTTCGACCAGAAATTCTGCGGCGGGCAAAGAGTGGTTCGAACCGATTTGCGGAACATCAGTGATGTCGCCAAAGCCTTCGGGTCCGTGCACATGCTCCGACGGCGCGTGGCTGGTCTCCCCCGTTGCAAATGCGGCACCTTCGGCCACAGGCGCATCCAGACCCAGTTTGTGCAGCAGGAACCGCGCGTTACGGCTGGACTGATGCACGTGCGTGTTGCCGAACACAGTGGTCAGACCAATCAGGTCAATTTCAGGCGCAGCAGCTGCATAGGCAATCGCCATTGCGTCATCGATGCCGGGATCAGTGTCGATTATCAGTTTCATATCGCCCGATACCGCAAACAAAGCGGGATGCAAAGCGGTCACATTCTGAAAAATCCACCTGTCATCCGCAAGTTCAGAGATTTGCATCCCCACCCAATCCCTCCATACCAGAGTTGAAATCGGGCGACTCAACCCCCTAATGTATACCGATGTACACAATAAAAGAGGACAGAAATGACTGAAGACCAGATTATCGGATTGCTGACGTCGAACATCATCTATCTGCTGGCGGCCGTTTTGATCATCGCCGTCATTTTCAAAGGCGTAAAAATCGTCCCGCAGTCCGAGAAGTACGTGGTCGAACGGTTCGGGCGCCTGCACTCGGTGCTGGGCCCGGGTATAAACTTTATTGTTCCTTTTCTCGATGTTGCACGTCACAAGATATCCATTCTTGAACGCCAACTGCCCAACGCAACACAGGACGCAATCACCAAGGATAACGTTCTGGTGCAGATCGATACATCTGTCTTTTACCGCATTCTGGAACCGGAAAAGACGGTGTACCGAATTCGTGACGTAGATGGCGCGATCGCAACCACCGTTGCCGGGATCGTGCGTGCTGAAATCGGCAAGATGGACCTGGATGAGGTACAATCCAACCGCGCTCAACTCATCGAACGCATTCAGGAAAGCGTCGAAACTGCCGTGGATGACTGGGGTATCGAAGTGACCCGCGCCGAAATTCTTGACGTGAACCTGGATCAGGCCACCCGTGATGCGATGTTGCAGCAGCTGAACGCCGAACGTGCACGTCGCGCGCAGGTGACTGAGGCCGAAGGTCAGAAACGCTCTGTTGAATTGCAGGCTGATGCTGAGCTCTATGCAGCGGAGCAGACAGCTAAGGCGCGGCGAATTCAGGCCGAAGCAGAAGCCTATGCCACAGGTGTTGTCGCCAAGGCCATTCAGGACAACGGTATCGAAGCTGCGCAGTATCAGGTTGCCCTCAAACAGGTCGAAGCCCTGAACGCTCTTGGCAACGGCACCGGATCGCAGACGATCGTCGTTCCGGCAAACGCGCTTGAAGCATTTGGCGACGCCTTTAAAATGCTGAGAGGAGGAAAGTAATGGCCGATCCTTTCTGGCTTACTTGGTGGATCTGGCTGGCAGCGGCACTGGCCCTCGGCATTCTAGAGATCGTGCTGCCCGGGTTCATTTTTCTTGGCTTTGCAATTGGTGCGGCCATCACCGGTATTCTGCTGGTGATCCCCGGGGTCACACCTGTTCTTCCCATCCTGTTGCTGATCTTCGCAGTTCTGTCCCTGATCGCATGGTTGGTTCTGCGGCGCGTGTATGCTCTGCCCCACGGTCAGGTCAAAACTTTCAGGCACGACATTAATGATTAAACTTTGCTGGCGCCCTGTCGGGGCGCCATTGCACCTCTGGACGCTGCCGTTGCCTTTCCCTATATAATTCCTCAGGTAACAGACCCGAGGCACGAATGACTCATCCGAGTGAACAGTTTGAAGGCACCCCGCTGATTGCACCTTCGACCATTGAGCACCCCCTGTACGAATCCATAGTGGAAGCGTGTCGCACGGTCTATGATCCTGAAATTCCAGTGAATATTTACGATCTTGGCCTGATCTACACGATCGACATTACCAAGGAAAACGCCGTAAAGGTGATAATGACCCTGACCGCTCCGGGCTGTCCCGTTGCAGGGGACATGCCTGGTTGGATCGTCGAAGCTATCGAACCCGTTGCGGGCGTCAAAGAAGTTGACGTCGAACTGACGTGGGAGCCCCCTTGGGGCATGGAAATGATGTCCGACGAGGCTCGGCTGGAACTTGGTTTTATGTAAGCCGGACGTCTGGCCTGCAAAATTGCCTACTGTCCCAAAAGATTTACATTTTTGTCATCAGCCCTTTGGGAAAACGTCACATAGATTGGGAATAGTCCCAGCATACTTGTGCCTGTGTCCCAAAATGCGCGCAGTATGGGCCTGACAAGAAGTAGTCTACCCCCCAAAAGAATCCGGCCTGAAATTGAGACCGCTCTTGCCCGAGAGCGGTCTTTTTTGTCGAAACCTGTCGAAAGGCTGGCTACTGGACCCCACACTTGGATTTGATTTCTGCGGCTCTTTCATCCAATTCCTTGACGTAATCGCCTGATAACATTTCCAATCTTTTGTGTTCAGTTCCGGTCACCAGCCCCAGCAACGCTCCAGCGGGCATTATGGAAATCACGCTTTCTACCTGCTGGTCCTGTGCATGCTTCTTTTCAGCCGCAATTGCCCGCAAGTCGCCTTCAGCGGTCGCACAATTCACCGGATGGCGTTTGTTCTCGGTCTCGGCCGATGCGATACCAGCGGTCATGGAAAATGCACCCAGAAACAATGACAATACCATGTTTTTGCTAGAAATCTGATAATTGTTCATTTTGTCCTACCCTTCATCAAACTGCTAGAAATCAACCTCAGCCCGAGGACTCCGCGTTCAGGCTAAGGTGACCTTGTTTCAAAAGGCAAGCACCAACCCGCGCTCCGATTACAATGTTCTCGCGTCCAGGTCTTAAAAGTTAGGTAAGCATACCTGCTATGTCTTGAGCCTGTGGGCTCTCGGCACTAGATTGGAGGTAACGCGCGACGACGGAGATCACTATGTTCGGCATTCCCGGCAAACAAGCCGTGACAATGACGCCAAAAGCTGCAGAGCAGATTGCACGCCTGATGGCCTCAGGCGGCCATGCGGGTTTGCGCATTGGAGTCAAGAAAGGCGGCTGCGCCGGCATGGAATACACGATGGACTATGTGGACCAGCCGGACACGAATGACGAGGTCGTCGAACAGGACGGCGCGCGTGTCATGATTGCCCCCATGGCGCAGATGTTCCTGTTCGGAACCGAGATCGACTACGAAGTGACTCTTTTGGAATCGGGCTTCAAATTCCGCAATCCAAATGTCGTGGACGCTTGCGGATGCGGAGAGTCGATCAAATTCGATGAGAGCCTGACACCCCAGAATTAAGACGCTGCCTTAAGGTGCAGATACGTTTCATTAAAGCGCTGAGTAAGGTGCTCGCCTGCGCGAATGGTCGCGCCTGAGCCCGGCGAGGTCCGATACCATTGTCCCGACTCCCTGCCCAAGCAGGGCGACTAGGGTAGAAATTGCCTCGTAGCAGCGCCTTCGGTGTATCAATTTCGGTGTCGACGCTGCGCGGCGGCATATGGGTTGTCTGATGGCACTTCAATCCCGCAATCAAACACCTCATTGAAATCCGGGTTCGCATTTGGATCCACCTGCTCGGACCGGGACGCGCCCAACAGCGATTTGACCCGGTGCGGGCCATATCGACGCCCGCTTTCGCGGCTTCGGGCAAGTGGACAAAATCGCGATACGCACCGATCGCCCGAAGCACTCGGTCGCCTTTCAACCCGTTGTTGGACACGACCAAAAACCCCACTTCTCCAACGGCGTGCAACAGTTTGCCCAACTCGGTCGGGTCACGCCAGTCCAGTGTTTCCAGATCAAGTACTTCGATCATTCTGACCTGACTTTATACGCGCGGAACCTGCCGTTTTGCCGCGTACTCTGCAACCGGAATTGTAAGACCGGGCTGGCGATGTTATCCGGATTTCAGAACAATGAACTATCTCAGGGAGAATGCGAAATGCGGCGCAAGCTGGCGGCTGGTAATTGGAAGATGAATGGAACAGCTGCTGCGTTGAGCGAGCTGGAGGAGCTTGCCCGCTCCTTTCCTAACCCTTCGATCGACGTCCTGATCTGCCCCCCAGCCACGTTGCTTTACCGAGCAGCGGAAACAGTGCGCGGCACAGATATCACCGTTGGGGGACAGAATTGTCACGCCGCGATCTCGGGGGCGCATACCGGAGACATCAGCGCCGACATGCTGGTCGATGCCGGTGCGAATGCCGTCATTCTGGGCCATTCCGAACGCCGCGAGGACCATGGTGAGCAAAACGAGGACGTCCGAGCCAAGGCGCGTGTCGCAATGGATGCCGGGTTGAAGGCGATCGTTTGTGTTGGCGAAAGCCTTGAGCAACGGGAGGCGGCCAATACGCTGGACATCATCGGTGGCCAGTTGTCCGGCTCAATTCCGGACCAGTCAACAGGTGAGAACCTTATTGTCGCCTATGAACCGATCTGGGCGATCGGCACAGGCAAAGTTCCGACGCTTGACGAAATCGGAGAGGTCCACGATTTCATCCGTACTCGTCTTGAGCGACGTTTTGGCGAAGGCGTCGGTCGTTCCGTCCGCCTGCTTTATGGCGGCTCGGTCAAACCGTCCAATGCCTCGGATATCTTTGCCGTGTCGAATGTGGATGGCGCGCTGGTGGGTGGTGCCAGCCTTAAGGCGCAAGATTTCTCGGGCATCATCGACGCCCTGCAAAAGGCCTGAGCACACTCAGGCCAGCTTCATCGTCACCAGTCCTGTCACGATCAGAACCGCCGCGACGATGCGCGCGGCGTTCGCCGTTTCTCCCAACAGCATCACTCCGACCAGAAACGCGCCGACCGCGCCGATGCCGGTCCAGATGACGTAAGCAGTACCCAATGGCAGCGTCCGCATCGCCATGGCCAACAGCCCGAAAGACCCGATCATTGACACGCCCATGATGGCGGTTGGCCAGAACCGTGTGAAACCGGCAGATTGTTTCATTGCCACGGCCCAGACGATTTCCAGCAAGCCAGCGAATAACAGGTATATCCAGGACATAAGGACACCCCTTCTCAACTCGGGTCGTCCCGAATGATCGCCCATTTTGGGGAGGTCGTCCTCAGCTGTTAGGTAAGAAAACCATCTGGCGCTTCAAGGCCATGGAAAAGAAAAACCGGGCGTACCAGCCGCCCGGCTCCAACTTTCAAATACCCATCTAGTTGGTCACGATCTCCGGCCCCATGAAGGTATTGGGCAGGAAGGTCGATATCCACGGGATGTACGTCACCATGATCAGGAAGACGAACAGAACCGCCAGGAACGGCAGCGCGGCCTTTACCACACTCATCATCGGCATGCCCGCCACACCTGAAGTCACGAACAGATTCAGACCGACCGGAGGCGTGATCATTCCAATCTCCATGTTGACCACCATGATGATGCCCAGATGGATCGGATCGATGCCCAGTTCGATGGCAATCGGAAAGACCAGAGGCGCCACGATGACCAGCAGGCCCGAAGGCTCCATGAACTGACCACCGATCAGCAGGATCACGTTCACCACGATCAGAAATGTCACCGGCCCCAGACCCGCCGACAACATGGCGCTGGCGATATGTTGGGGCACCTGTTCGTCCGTCAGCACATGTTTCAGGATCAGCGCGTTGGCAATGACGAACAGCAGCGTGACGGTCAGCTTGCCCGCCTCGAACAAGGTGTGTTTGGTGTCCGGATGGAAGAATGCCGTGATCAGAGCATAGGGCTTTTTCAGCAATGGGATATTGCGCGCATCCCCTTCGGTTCTCAGCGGTCCCATGTCCTTGTAGACAAAGCTGGCAATGAAGAACGCGTACACCGCAGCCACCGCGGCGGCCTCGGTCGGCGTGAAGATACCACCGTAGATGCCACCCAGAATGATCACAATCAGGAACAAACCCCACCCGGCTTCGCGGGCCGAGACAAAAACCTCGCCCCAACCATTCCAGTCACCCTTGGGCAGGTTCTTGACCTTCGCCATGACGTAGATTGTAACCATCAGCATCAGACCTGCCATCAGGCCCGGAATGACGCCCGCAAGGAACATACGCCCGACCGAGACTTCAACGGCGGCTGCGTAAACAACCATCACGATGGACGGTGGGATCAGGATGCCCAGCGTACCCGCGTTACAGATCACACCGGCGGCGAATTCCTTTGAATAACCCACCTGCCGCATCCCGGCGATGACGATGGAGCCGATGGCGACCACAGTCGCCGGAGACGACCCCGACAGCGCCGCAAACAGCATACAGGCGAACACACCCGCAATCGCCAGACCACCCGGCAGATGGCCCACGCAAGCGATTGAGAACCGGATGATCCGTCGCGCCACGCCACCTGTCGTCATGAAGGACGATGCCAGGATGAAGAACGGGATCGCCAGCAGGGTGAAGTGCCCCTCGAACGCTTCGAACAACGTGCCGGCAACCGAGGCCAGTGAACTGTCTGAATAGATCAGCAGGAACAGGGTCGAGCTGAGGCCAAGGGACACCGCAATCGGAACACCGATCAGCAGCAGGCCGATGACCATCGAGAAAAGAAGTACTACGTCCATCAGTCATGCTCTCCTTGCTGAGCCCGGACCTCTTCGATCTCGTCCTCGACTTCGTGGCTGGCGACAAGGCGGTCGGTTTCACCGCGCCAGATCTGAACTGCGACCTGCGCAAAGCGGATCACCAGCAGCAGCATCGAAACCGGAAGCACAAGGTACGGCACAACCTTGGGCAGTTTTTCGTACCCCTCGCCATAGTTGATCAGGTCTTCCAGAAAGCGCAGCGGGGCGACCATCGGGATGTCATCGACCTCATAGAAGCTCTGGCTGCGGGCACCGGTGTCGAACCCTGTGGGGAACCAACGGCCTGAGGTCGGCGGCAGGTCGGCAAATACCGCCCAGTAATCGTACGACCCCTTCAGCAACAGCAGCGAGAACACCAGACAACAGGCCACCGCAATCAGCGCCAGCATCCGGCGCGGCGCAGGGGCCAGCATGTTCAGGATCGCATCAACCCCTAGATGGGCGTGTTTCTTTACCGCGTAAGACGCGCCCAGCAAGACCAGCCAGCCGAACATGAACACGGTCAGCTCCAGCGCCCACAAGATATTGGAATTAAACGCGAACCGCGCGATCACGTTGGCAAAGGTCACGGCCGTCATCAGGCCCAACAGCACCGCGATCAGGGTTTCTTCGATATGGTCGACCAGCCCGCCATGGCCTGAATTCGCACCAGACATCTCTCTGTCCCCACAATTTTTGTTGATGAGAAGGATTGGGGCGGGCCTTTTTCGGCCCGCCCGGCCTGCGCGTCGATAACTCCCCAGTCCCCGGACGCGCGGCCTGATCCGGGATCAGAACCCGGCGTTGATCGCCTGAGCGGCGTCGATCTTGTCCTGACCAACATCGTCCGCGAACTTGTCCCAAACCGGCTTCATCGCATCAACCCAGGCCTGACGCTGTTCCGGGTTCAGCTCACGAATGATACCGCCCGCATCGGTGATCGACGCTTTGGCCGCTTCGTTCACGGCAAAGGCTTCTTTGTTCCGGGTCTCGGTGACTTCGGCAAGGATTGTAAGGAACTGATCCCGTACTTCAGGATCCAGGCTGTCCAGCCAGTCCACGGACGTCACCACCAGATAGTCGATGATGCCGTGGTTGGTCTCGGTAATACCATCCTGCACCTCGAAGAACTTCTTGCCGTAGATGTTTGACCAGGTGTTTTCCTGCCCGTCCACAACGCCCTGCTGCAGCGCGCCGTAAACCTCCGAGAAGGCCATCTTTTGTGGGCTGCCTCCGATGGCTTCCATTTGCGCCACCAGAACGTCCGAGGACTGAACACGGAATTTCAGACCATCCGCATCCGAGGGATCTTCCAAAGGCTTGTTGGCCGACATCTGCTTCATGCCGTTGTGCCAGAAGGCCAGTCCCTGCAGGCCGCGGCGCTGCATGCTGTCCTTCATCGCCTGACCTTCAGCCGAGGCCTGGAACGCGTCGACAGCATCGATGTTCTTGAACATGAACGGCAGGTCGAACAGGCGGAACTGTTTGGTGAATTTTTCGAACTTAGACAGCGACGGCGCGGCCAGCTGCACATCGCCCTGCAGCATCGCCTCGAGCACTTTGTCGTCATTGTAAAGCGTCGAGTTCGGGTAGACCTCCACACACATCACGCCGTTCATTTCGTCATTGACGCGTTGTTCCAGCAGCGAGGCCGCAATGCCTTTGGGGTGTTTGTCAGTGTTCGTTACATGCGCGAACTTCACGACGATCTCGTTGTCATCGCAGGCGGCCGTGCCTGCTGTCGCGGTTACGGTCAGCGCAACTGCGGTTGCAGCCGTTGTCAGGAATTTCATTAACCTCTTCCTCCCAGACTTTCACAATCTCCAATGGGCACCGGATCAGCACCCCACGCCGCAAAGTGAACCGAATCGACTGTCACCACTCAACTTTTTGTTACGCGAATGGGATTTTGATATTTTTCTCTACGATATTAGAATGTTATGGCCGCCGCCAATGCCGAAGAAAACAACAGCCACCACCGGTGTGCGGAAAATCGCACATGTCCGAAACCTGTTGTGCGGATTTCCGCACTGTTCTCGAATCATTGAAACCGAATCATTACATCCAAATTTCAAACCACCCGCAGTCCGTGACAGCGGACTGCCCGGCCCAACGCCTTTAACCGCATGATAATGCGAAAAAAGGGGGCGGGAGGATCTTCAGCTATCTGCGATAATCCTCCGGACGAATCTGATAGCGCGCCAGCTTGTCGTAAAACGTCTTGCGCGGCAGCTTCAGAGCTTTGGCGGCATCCGAGGCCTTACCGTTGTGCCGCCCCAAAGCGGCAATCAGCAACGACCGTTCGACCCGCGCCATTTGCTCGCTCAGACCCAGATCCGTGGCTTGGGCGACCTCATCCGGCATTCCCAATACGAACCGCATCGCCGCTGACATCAGGGATCGCGCGTTGCCCGGCCAGTCACTGGCCATTAGCGACGCCAGATGTTCGGACGTTATTTCCGGCTCTGCAATTCCGGCCTGTTCCGCCGCCTGGGAAACATAGTGTCGAAAGATCACAGGAATGTCTTCGGGCCGTTCCGCCAGCGAAGGAATGCGCACGCGCATGACGTCCAGCCGATAGAAAAGGTCCGCATGGAACCGACCGTCAGAGGACAAACGCGCAAGATCGGCGGTTGTACCCGCCAGAATTCGCGCGCTTACGCCCTGTTCGACCATTTCCAGTGCAGCATGTTGAGTGGCTTCGGGCATCGCCGAGATTTCATCCAGGAACAGAGAGCCCCCCGCCGCATCCTCGCACACCCGCCCCAGATCATCGGCCGACAATCCGGACGAGGGCCTTTTGACAAACGGCCCCTGCCCTTGCGGTGACATCAGATGGACAACTTCGGCCACCTTGGAAATCCCACTTCCCGCAGGCCCGGTCACCAGCACCTCGGCACCGGTCGGAGCAACTGTCCGCACGCGTTCTCTCAACGCCTCGGCCTGAGCGGACAGACCGAACAACAACCGCGCGGCTGGGTCTCCGCGCTCAAGTTCGTGCTTCAAAGCACGCTGTTCCAGAATCTCAGTGCGTTTGTTGAATGCCTTTTCCAGAACCTCAAGCAGATCGGCCGCCGCACAAGGTTTTTCAAGAAAGTCGAACGCGCCTTGCCCCATAGCCTGCACTGCCATGGGAATGTCACCCTCGCCGGTCAGAAGGATTACAGGCAGATTCGGATCAATGTCATGCGTGTAGTTCAGCAAGTGGAACCCGTCGCGGCCAGGCATCCGAATGTCCGAAACGATCACACCCGGAAAATCCGCTCGAATGTGGTCCTTGGCAGCAACGAAGGAACCTGCCGTGACCGCGTCATAGTCGGCCAGTTCCAGCGTCTGCGCCAGCGCCTCACGCACTGCGGCGTCATCATCGACCAGAAGTACCTTACGCGTCATGCCACCTCGTCTTCCCTGTAATACTCTAGCTCAACAGTGAACATCGCGCCGGTCTGCGCATTAGCACCGCGAATGTTGCCGCCAAAACTCTGGACCAGACCATAAGAGATCGAAAGACCAAGCCCCATCCCGTCGGACGTCCCAACGGCTTTGGTCGTGTAGAACGGTTCGAACAGTTTCTCCGTGTTCTCGATACCCGGCCCGATATCCCGCACCGTAACGGCCAGCATCTTTCCGTTGTTGATTTCAATACGAACAAGCCGGTCTTCCTGCTGGCTCATCGCATCGGCGGCGTTGTTGATCAGATTCACAAAAACCTGCACCAGACGAACTTCTCCCCCCCATGCATAGATGGGCTTGTCAGGCGGCTGCCACTCCATCGCGACTTCGTCGGCCCGCAACCGCGCCTCGGTCAGTTCCACCGCTGTGTCGATCACCTGCACCAGATCAACCTTGCCCATGGGTTCGCTTTCATTGCGGGCGAAGGCGCGCAGGTTTTTGATGATCCTCGCCATCCGGGCCGCCATGTCTGAAATACGGGTCAGGTTTTCAGCTGCCTTTTCTTCCCGCCCACGCGTCAGAAATGCCGCCCCGTTGTCTGCGAATTGCTGGATTGCCATCAGGGGCTGGTTCAGTTCGTGGCTGATTCCGGCCGACATCTGCCCTAGCGCACTCAACTTGCCGGCCTGAATAAGTTCTTCCTGCGCATGCTTCAGGGCTGCCTCTGCTTCTTGCCGTTCGTGAACTTCCCGGCGCAGTGAGGTATTTGCGACTGTAAGATCGCGGGTTCGCTGCGCAACACGGCTTTCCAAAACCGTGTTGGCCTCGGCCAATGTACGCCTGCGCTCGGTCGCCAGAAACAGCAACGCGCCGAACGCCATACAGATCGCGGCAACCGTAGCGGCCTGCAACCCGGCCAGACGCCGAGCCGGCGCCACATCGACCAAAACTTCTGCGGTCATGTCTATGACCGGCAGATCCAGCGTCAGATGTAGTGCGTGACGGGGCAGATAACGTCCCCAGTTCAGCTTCCACAGCTCGTGTTCGCCGACCTGGGTCGTGGCGAAATCCACCGTTCCACCTTCCGGAGATGTCAGCCCCCGTTGTTCGTCGGCACGGTGCCAGAACAACAGGTCGGACCGGTTCGAGATAAAGACCACCCCATCTCCATCGACAAAGAAAACAGCCTCGGTGCTGCCGCGCCAGGTCTGCTCAACGTCCTGAACATCGGCGACGACCATCAACGCGCCCACCACCTGCCCCGAGGGACTAAAGGCTGGTGCTGCATAGGAATAGATCCGATCGCCGCTGACCGGCTGGACGCCGTGCGCGCTACCCATCGCGCCCTGCATGGCGCGCTCAAAGGCGGGATGCCCGGCCATATTGCGCTGCGCTGCCGGCTGAGCCGCGGCAAGGACCCGACCGCTCCGGTCCAGATACATCATATTGGCAGCCGCCGTCTTATCGGCCACATCCAGCAGCACCGCTTGCGCCGCCCGCCGTTGAGCCGGAGTTTCCAGCACTTCAAGGACGGGATGATTTGCCATCAGCACTGCCAGTTCCTGATAGCCTTGCATCTGTGTGCTCAGCCTGTCGGCGGCCAGTTCAAGGTCAGCCTCGGCCTTTTCGCTCAGTTGCGACAGCGCCTGCCGATAGCCGTAGGACCAAACTCCGGCGGACAACAGCCCGACGGCAAACAGAAAACTCAATATGACCCAAACTCGGTACATGACATAGGGTCTTGCATTCAGCGCGCCGCATGGCAAGTCTGCGCCGCATGAAGACGGTGTTCCAATCCCCGGTCAAACCGGATTTCGTGCAAAACCCCTACCCGTTTTATGACATGGCCCGGGCTGAGGGTGATCTTGTCTATTGGGATGACTACGAAAAGGTTGCGGCGGTTTCGCACCGGGCTGTGCAGGCCTTGCTGAAAGACCGCCGTTTTGGTCGCGAAGTTCCCGCTGAACTGCAACGCCCCAGACCAGCCCATCTTGCGCCCTGGTTAAATGTCGAGGCGCATTCCCTCCTTGAGGCCGAGCCGCCCCGGCACACTCGTCTGCGCGCGCTTGTCATGCGGGCTTTTACCTCGCGCGCGATTACCGCACTGGAGCCTTCCATTTTGGATCTCAGTCACACCCTGATTGACCGCTTTCCCACGAGTCCTTTTGACTTGCTGGATGCGTTTTGCACGCAGGTGCCGGTGATTACGATCTGCCGCCTGCTGGGTGTGCCCGAGGACATGTCGCGTGACCTGTTGCGTTGGTCCCATGCCATGGTGGCAATGTACCAGGCCAGCCGCACCCGTCAGACCGAGGACATCGCCGCGGCCGCCGCGCAGGACTTTACGGCCTTTCTTGGCGACTATATCGAGCAACGCCGCAACGACCCGCAGGACGATCTGATCACTCGCCTCATCGCTGCCGAAGAAGACGGCGAGAAACTGTCGCGCGACGAACTGGTGGCCACCTGCATTCTGCTGCTGAATGCCGGGCATGAGGCAACGGTCCATTCGCTTGGAAACGGCGTCAAAATGGTTCTGGAATTGGGCATTGACCCATTGGTCTTTGCGCAGGATCGAATTGACGGTTTGGTCGAAGAAATCCTGCGCTATGACCCGCCGCTGCACATGTTCACGCGCTTTGCGTATGAGGACGTTGAGGTCTTTGGCCATGAATTCAAACGCGGTGATGAAGTCGCTCTGTTGCTTGGCGCCGCGAACCGGGACCCCGCTGTTTGGACTGACCCCGACACGTTTGACCCCAGTCGTCCGATTGTCACCAATACCAGTTTCGGCGGCGGTTTGCATTTCTGCGTCGGGGCACCGCTGGCACGATTGGAAATGCGCATTGCGTTGACTGCGCTGTTCGAGAGATGCTCGAACATGCGCCTTACCGCAGAGCCGGAGTACTCGAACACCTACCACTTCCACGGGCTGACCCGACTAATGGTCCAGGTCTGAGCCGTCTTAGTTTTCCATCAGCGCGTTCAGCGGCAGCATGGTCGTTGATTTGATCTCTTCCATCGACAGCAGCGCGGTCACATTGTGAACCCGAACTTCCGAGATCAGTGTTTGATAGAACACATCATAGGCTCTTGCGTTCTTGACGCGCACTTTGAGGATATAGTCGATGTCCCCCGCCAGTCGGTGCGCCTCCTGTACTTCGGGTCGGTCGCGTAGCGCCTTGAGGAACTTGCGCTGCCATTCTGCCTCATGTTCCGAGGTGCGGATCAGGACAAAAAAAGTCGCCTCGAACCCCAGCGCTTCGGCGTCCAGCAGAACGGTCTGTTGACCGATCACACCCGCGCCTTTCAGCTTGCGGATTCGATTCCAGACCGGCGTCTTGGAACTGCCGACACGAGCCGCGATTTCGTCCAGCGATTGGCTGGCGTCGCGCTGCAGCTCAACCAGAATTTTCCGATCCGTATCATCAATCCGCACCGACATTCCAATTTTTCCTTTGTTTCGGAACTCACGTCCCGTTTGGCGACCCCAAGGGAACGAATGTTCTTATTTATGCGCCCATATAGCGTATTACCGGGAATATTTCCTATATTGCAGGTCAAGTCAAACCAACCCGAGACGGAACATGCAGTTTACGCATTCTCATGATGGCATTGGACACGTCGACTTTGTCGGCGCGGGCCCGGGCGATCCGGAATTGCTGACGCTCAAGGCGCTGAGTGCCTTCGAGCGCGCTGACGTCGTGCTGCATGATCGCCTGATCAGTGCCGAGGTTCTGGAACTGGCCGGAAAGTCCGCTGATTTGATTGATGTCGGCAAGGCCGGATTCGGCCCATCCTGGAAACAGGAAGACATCGACGCCCTGCTGGTGGACTACGCCTTGAAAGGTCAGCGCGTGGTGCGGCTGAAATCCGGAGATCCAACCGTTTTCGGACGTCTGGACGAAGAGATCGAAGCGGTCGAGGCTGCAGGTATCACATGGCAGATCGTACCCGGAATCACTGCTGCATCGGCAGCCGTCGCCGGGATTGGCCAAAGCCTGACCCGCCGTGGCCGTAATTCGTCTGTGCGCATTCTGACCGGCCACGACATGAAGGGCTTTGCCGATCACGACTGGAACGCACTGGCGCGCCCTGGTTCTGTTGCGGCGATCTACATGGGCAAAATGTCCGCGCGTTTCATTCAGGGCCGCCTGATCATGCACGGCGCTGACCGCGATACGCCGGTGACGCTGGTGGAAAACGCCTCGCGCTCCGATCAGCGCATTCTGGCCACCACGCTGAACCAGTTGCCGACCGACCTTACCGCCGCCGAAATGGACGGCCCCACCCTTACATTTTATGGCCTCGCCCCGCGACAAGCGGCCCGGGCCCTGACCGAATTCAAAAAGGAGCACGCCTGATGGCCCGCGCTTTTACCCCCAAAGTGGTGACCGCCAACGACCTGTTGGAAGGTGACGTCATCTACCTGACCGAAGACGATCGCTGGTCGCGCGAACTATCCGAGGCCGAGCTGATCACCGACGAAGCCCACGCGCAGGTCCGCCTGCTGGACGCCGAGCGCCAGGCAAACAAGATCGTTGGCGCCTATCTGGCGGATGCAGTCGCTGGCGAAAACGGCCCCGAGCCCACCCATTTCCGGGAAGACTTCCGCCGGACTGGTCCGTCCAACTATGCCCACGGCAAACAGGAAACTTCCCCGCAGCCCCGGGCCTGACCTCTGGCCCTCTCTCTCCCCTTCAAGGCCCCAAGGTTCGGGGCTGCAACTAAGGACAGCTAATCATGTATCGCTACTCCGAGTTCGACACAGCATTTTTGGCAGAACGTAACGCGCAGTTCCGCGCTCAGGTCGAGCGCCGCATCGACGGCTCGCTGACTGAAGACGAATTCAAACCCCTACGCCTGATGAACGGGCTGTATTTGCAGCTGCACGCCTATATGCTGCGGGTCGCAATTCCCTATGGCACGCTGTCCAGCGCGCAAATGCGCCAACTGGCCCTGCTGGCAGAAAAGTGGGACAAGGGCTATGGCCATTTCACCACGCGTCAGAACATCCAGTATAATTGGCCGAAACTGAAAGACGTGCCGGATATGTTGGACGCGCTGGCCGAGGTTGGCATGCACGCCATACAGACCTCGGGCAACACCATCCGCAACGTGACCGCCGACCATTTCGCCGGTGCCGCCGCGGATGAGATCGCCGATCCGCGCCCCTATGCCGAACTGCTGCGTCAGTGGTCCACCGACCACCCGGAATTCCAGTTCATGCCGCGAAAGTTCAAGATCGCCATCACAGGATCGGAAAACGACCGCGCCGTGATCAAGGCGCATGACATCGGCCTGCAACTGGTCGAGCGTGACGGCGTTCTGGGCGCCCGTGTCATTGTGGGCGGCGGTCTGGGCCGCACCCCGATGATCGGCAAGGAACTGTCCGAGTTCGTCGCCTTTGACGATCTGCTGGCGTATCTGGAGGCCACTGTTTCCGTGTGGAACCAGATTGGTCGCCGCGACAACAAGTACAAGGCACGCATCAAGATCACCGTTCACGAGAACGGCATCGACACCATCCGCGCCAAGGTCAATGAGCGCTTCCTGCAGGTTCGCCCGCAGTTCAAGGGCGCAGACATGAACCTGCTGGAAGAGATCAAGGGCCACTTCGCGCCACCCGCCTTCCGCGAAGGTTCGGTTGCGTCGTTCGAAAGCGCCTATACCAACGATCCGGTCTTCCGTTCGTGGGTCGACACCAACATTGCGCCGCACAAGAACGCAGACCATGCAATCGTGACGATCTCGATCAAGAAGCATGGCCAGACGCCCGGCGATGCAACTGCCGAGCAGATGCGCGTGATGGCTGATCTGGCCGAAGAGTTCGCATATGACGAACTGCGCATCAGCCATGAGCAGAACGTGATCCTGCCGCATGTTCACAAGTCCGACCTGCCCGCGATCCACGCGAAGCTGAAAGAGCATGAACTGGCCACAGCCAATATCGGTCTGATCAGCGACATCATTGCCTGCCCCGGCATGGACTATTGCGCGCTGGCTACAGCACGCGCAATCCCAGTTGCACAGGAAATTGCGACCCGTTTTGACGACTTGAAACTGGAGCACGACATCGGCCACCTGAAGATCAAGATTTCGGGCTGCATCAACGCCTGTGGCCACCATCATGTCGGTCACATCGGCATTCTGGGTCTGGATCGCGCGGGCGTCGAAAACTACCAGATTACTCTGGGTGGTGACGCAACAGAAACCGCAGCGGTCGGCGACCGCACGGGCCCGGGCTTTGCCTATGACGAAATCGTGCCGGCCGTTGAACGCATTGTGGACACCTATCTGAACCAAAGGGAAAGCGCCGAGGAGACCTTCCTCGAAACGTATCGCCGGGTCGGCATGGCACCGTTCAAGGCGGCCCTCTACCCCGAGGCGCGTGCCAATGCCGCTTGACCTGATCCAGACGGAACTGGGCCAGGACAGACGCGAACTGACCGAACGGGTCGACGAGCTGAATGCCCGTTTTCGCCACCACAGCGCCCATGACGTGATGCACGGCGCAATTGAAGAGATCGACGAGCTTGCTCTGGTCTCCAGCTTCGGTGCGGAATCGGTTGTATTGCTGCACATGGCGGCTGTGGTCAACAAGGCCACGCCCGTCCTGTTCATCGATACCCAGATGCTGTTCACCGAAACGCTGGAATATCAGCAGGAGGTCAGCGAACGTCTGGGCCTGAAGAACGTTCACATCATCCGCGCGGATGATGAGGACATTCAGCGCGAAGACCCTTATGGCGCGTTGCGGCTGAGCGATATGGATGCGTGCTGTAATCTGCGCAAGATGTTCCCGCTGCAACATGCCCTGAACGGGTATTGCGGCTGGATCACAGGGCGCAAACGGTTTCAGGCGGGCACACGCGCCGCGCTCGAGTTCTTCGAGGTCGAGGATGGCACCGGCCGGATCAAGGTCAATCCGCTGGCCCATTGGGCACCCGAGGACGTGCGTACCTATATGGACGAAAACAACCTGCCCCGGCATCCGCTGGTGGCCAAAGGATACCCTTCGATCGGCTGTGCGCCCTGCACCTCGCCGGTCAAAGAGGGCGAAGACCCACGCGCCGGACGTTGGCGTGACCAGAGCAAGGAAGAATGCGGCATCCATTTTGTTGATGGCAAGATGGTGCGCGCCGGAGAGAAAACATGAACGTAATCGTAACGGATGAGGGGTTCGCCCCCGATGACTGGACCGACGGCTATGTCACGCTGGAAGATGCTGCCAATGATGTGGTTGCGCTGGACGTACCATCAGATACCGACCCCGAGGAACTGTATGATCGTTTGGGAAACGCGAAGATGGTCCGCGTGGATTTTCCGTCCTCGGCCGATGGTCGCGGCTTCACCATTGCACGTGTTTTGCGCCTGAAGGGCTATACAGGACGCCTGCGTGCCAAGGGCCATGTGCTGGCCGACCAATACGCCATGGCCCGCCGCAGCGGTTTTGACGAGGTCGAAATTGATCACACCCTTGCCAACCGACAGCCCGAAGATCAGTGGCTGGCGCGCGCCAACTGGCAGGACAACAACTATCAGGCTCGCTTGCGCGGTTAAGACCGCCAACAGCCAGCTTAAATTAAGGAAAGGGGCAATCTGCCCCTTTTCCTGATGTGGATCAAAGCTTAAACGGAGATGTCGGTTTAGCAGACCGGCAGTGAAACGATGACAGAGATGAAGCCCGTGACCGAAGCAACCGCCGTAAAGGCCCCCGTTCTGCCGGACGCCCAGACTGTAACGGACGTCAAACACTGGACCGACAGCCTGTTCTCCTTCAAGGTATCGCGCCCTGCCTCGCTGCGTTTCCGCTCGGGCGAGTTTGTGATGATCGGCCTTCTGGGCGACAACGGCAAGCCGCTGCTGCGCGCCTATTCCATCGCCTCGCCGTCCTGGGATGAAGAGCTGGAGTTCTATTCGATCAAGGTGCAGGACGGCCCGCTGACCTCGAAACTGCAGCACATCAAACCGGGCGATCAGATCATCCTGCGGCCCAAACCGGTCGGCACTCTGGTGCATGACGCCCTGCTGCCCGGCAAACGCCTGTGGTTCTTCGCCACCGGCACTGGCTTTGCTCCCTTTGCCTCACTGCTGCGCGAACCTCAAACCTATGAGGATTACGACGAGGTCATCATCACCCATACCTGCCGCGAAGTGGCCGAGCTGGAGTATGGCCGTCAGTTGATCGAAAGCATCCGTCAGGACGAAATGCTGGCCGAGCTGATGGGCGAAGGCTTTGCCGACAAGATCCGCTACTACCCGACCACCACACGGGAAGAGAGCCCCAGGATGGGTCGTATCACCAACCTGCTGAAGGACGGCACCGTCTTCGCCGATCTGGGCATCGACGGCGGCATAAAGCCCGACACCGACCGGGCCATGGTCTGCGGTTCGCTGGCCTTCAACCTGGACATCAAGGAAATCCTTGAAGAGTTCGGCCTGCGCGAAGGCGCCAATTCCGAACCCAAGGAATTCGTGATCGAAAAGGCCTTTGTTGGCTGAACCATCGCGCGGGCCGTTGGAATAAGCCTGGCCAGCGCAAAATCCCGCTGGGAATCCTGTGAATTTCAACCGTTTCGACGCGGATGACGCTTGAAACGGGACGCGCAGCAGTCTAAATTCCGGGCTCGAAATTCTGCAATCATCAAAGGAATGAACCCATAGCTCGCAGACCTCACAACGCGCCGCCGCAACGAGATACCGGCCCGCGCGTCAATGACAAGATCCGTGCCCCCGAAATTCGCCTGATCGGCGCAGAAGGTGAAAATGTCGGGGTGGTTCATCCCGCCAAAGCCATGCAACTTGCCGCTGATGCCGGCCTCGATCTGGTTGAGATATCACCGAACGCCAATCCTCCGGTTTGCAAGATCATGGATTTTGGCAAGTTCAAATACGAACAGCAAAAACGCGAGAGCGAAGCCCGCAAGAAACAGAAGATCATCGAGGTGAAAGAGGTCAAATTCCGGCCCAACACCGATACGCATGATTATGATGTGAAAATGCGCAACGTGTTCAAGTTTCTGGAAAATGGTGACAAGGTCAAAGTCACCCTGCGTTTCCGTGGCCGTGAAATGGCGCACCAGAACCTGGGTCGTGAGCTGCTGGAACGTGTGGCCGAGGACGTCAAGGAATTGGGCAAGATCGAAAACATGCCCAAGATGGAAGGCCGTCAGATGATCATGATGATCGGACCCCTGCCGCAAAAATAAGGTCTTCGAAGACTGAAATTTCCAAAGCCTCCTCAAATTGAGGAGGCTTTTTTGCACTTATAGACCCGTGAAGCGCACGGCTGCTAAGAGGCCGTGCGCCCGATCCCGCTAGAGCACGGCTGAAATTGACTTGCTCAGTTTGCTCACAAGCTCGTCAATCTGCGCGTCTTCGATAATAAAGGGCGGTGCCAACAGGATATGGTCACCCAATCGACCATCGCGCGTGCCGGACATCGGATAGCAGATCAACCCTTCAGCCATCGCGGCCTTCTTGACCTTTCCGGCTACGCCGAGCACCGGATCGAACGGCGTCTTGTCCTCGCGATCCGCGACCAGTTCGATGCCGCGAAACAGCCCCCGGCCACGAAGATCGCCTATGTTCGGGTGTTGCCCAAAAGCGGCCTCAAGCGCTGCCTGCAACTTGCCACCCATAACTCCCGCGCGTGCGGGCAGGTCCCGTTCGGTTAACTCGCGTACCACGGCCAGCGCCGCAGCGGTTGCAACCGGATGACCGATATAAGTGTGCCCGTGCTGAAAGAACCCAGAACCGTCCCGGATTGCGCCATAGATCCGGCCTGTGCACAACATCGCTCCGATCGGCTGGTACCCAGCTCCCAGGCCCTTGGCAATGCACAGAATATCCGGCGCTACGCCGTCGTGGTCGCAAGCAAAAAGATGCCCCGTCCGGCCCATGCCACACATCACTTCGTCCAGAATCAGCAACACACCGTACTGGTCGCAAATCTCGCGGATGCGTTGGAAATACCCCTCGACCGCGGGAACTGCACCAAGGGTGGCCCCAACCACCGGCTCGGCCATAAAGGCCATGACCGTATCGGAGCCCAGCCGCAGGATTTCGGCCTCAAGCTCGTTGGCCACCCGTTGGCCATAGTCATAGCTGCTCTCGCCATCCGGCTTTTCCGCGTATTCGAAACACGGCGCGATATGGGTCATCTCGATCAACATCGGCGCGAATTGGGCCCGCCGCCACTCATTCCCACCCGCTGACAGAGCACCCAGAGTATTACCGTGATAGCTTTGACGCCGCGCGATAACGTGCCGCCGTTCGGGTTGCCCGATCTCCAGATAATACTGCCGCGCCAGTTTGATCGCCGCCTCTGTCGCCTCGGACCCGCCCGATACAAAATACACGCGGTCCAGATCACCCGGCGCATGCTCTATCAACAGGTCAGCCAGCGCCTCTGCCGGTTCTGACGTCATAAAGCCGGTATGCGCAAAGGCGATCTTCTCGACCTGCTCTTTTACCGCTCGGATCACGGCCGGGTTGGAATGGCCCAGACAGGACACGGCTGCGTCGCCGCAATCCAGATAACGCCGACCCCGCGCGTCAATCAGGTAGCATCCGTCACCACCTGCGACTACGGGCAAATCAGACTTCGTGTGGCGTGGAAATACATGACTCATTTTGTTGCCCTTTCCAGCATGGCGATAAGCGCCGATACCGACGCCGCGTTGTTTTCCCAAGTGTTCCCGTCGCGATCAGTCAGGCTGTTTTCGAACCCAACCCGCACATCACCGCCCCGCCCGGCGGCTTCTACCAGACACGCGTGTTCTTGCGCACCAAAAGCACAAATCATCCAGTCTGACGCGCCGACCGGGAACTGATCCAGGTCTTGAGGCGAGGACTGCTGACCGGTTGTATAGCGGCCCAAGACCAACAGACGGTCAGACTGTTCCTTGTGAACGATACCGTCCTTTCGCCACTGCACCAGCAACGCAGCATCCTCTGCGTCGTACAAAATGTGCTGAACACGGGTCCCCTGCTCCTCGCACAAACCGTATACCCGCGCCGCAAGATCCGGCGCTCGCGCTATTTCCCTCACGGAAATCGAGGCCCAGTCGGGTTGCACCTTCTGCAAACACTCAAATTGCGCGGGTACGTCGAAAATACCCGCAGCTTCGGTCGTGATCTGCAGGTCCATGTCCGGCACGACCCGGCCCAACTCGGCGATCGTCTCCAGATATTGCCCGGCATCCAAGGAATGTCGTCCCCGTTTATCCCGCACGTGTAAATGGATTCCATCCGCGCCGGCCTCGAAACAGGTCTGCGCGCTGTGCAGGATTTGATCCAAGGAAACAGGAAGTTCCGCGTGATCCGAGTGCTGCCGCCGCGCACCATTCGGGGCCACCAGAACATAAGGTAACCGGGCTGTTTCGTTTGCTGGTCGTGTTTCTGACATCGACATACCTCTGAACTGCTCATTCCATCTAATCGACTGCGTTTTGTTTTCTACTTGCTAATTTGATAACATATGTTTTTTCTTTCCATGCAAAACACGCCAAGCCAACTCACCGACCGACTGCGACTGGAGATCGGGCGTATGTCCCCCGGCCTGCAAGCTGCAGCCAAATATATCATCGACCATCCCGGAGATTTCTGGCTGGACCCCATCCGTGGCTCCGCCGCCGACATAGGCGCTAGTTCAAATGTTCTGGTCCGTTTGGCCCAGCGATTGGGCTTTGACAGTTTTGAGGCATACCGGGACCCTCTCAGAATCGCGCTGGTGACGGACCGGGAGGCCGACCCGGGCTAGGACTGGATGACAACCATGCGGTCTGAAGACGTCTTCAGCAAAACGCAGGCCAGGTTGGTTCAAAATGAACAGAATGCGGTCACACGTTCCCTGCGTCTGATGAAACCCGAAAACGTCCGCCATGCCGTTGAACACATGACCTCCGCGCACCGGTGCTTCGTGACCGCGACTCGCGCAAACTACGCGCTGGCCTATTACTTTTCCTATACGGGACACATGGCACATCCGGGAATTCAGCTGGTTCCACGACATATCGGTTCTGCTGACGACCTGCTGGACGCCGACGAAAACGATTGCCTGATTGCCATCACGATCCACCCCTATTCTTCCGACACGATCCAATCGATGCGCTTTGCCAAACAGAACGGGCTGCAGATTATCCTGATCTCAGACAGCGACGTGATCGCACCCGGAGTTGAGCCCGACGCTGCCTTCACCGTCAGCACCCGCACTCTGCATCATTTTTCGTGCTTTACAGGTGCCATGGCTGTTCTGGAGTGTCTGCTGGGCCACCTCTTTGACGCCGGTTGGGACGCAGCCCGCCGAAGGGTTGAAGAATACCAAAAGGCACGAGAGGACACAGGCGCTTATTGGCAACCGGCTAAGCCCCCAAGGGTTCGGCGCATATGAAAAGCCCCGATAAAATACCGGGGCTCTGATCGTTTGCCGATTACACGCAGGCTTCCACGGCACGCTTCGTCATGACACCCACAAGATGCGCGCGGTACTCCTTGCTGCCGTGCAGATCGCCAATCATGTTGGCCGGGTTGATACGCAAACCCATCAACGCGTCACCGCGGAATTCCTTGTTCAACGCTTCCTCAGCCTCGGACCAGCGGAAGACCCCGTCTTCGCTGGCGCCGGTGACGGCTACCCGGACGCCGTCCGCAAAGCGGGCCAGATAGACCCCTACCAATGCAAAACGCGATGCGGGTTGCAGGAACTTCTGATAGCTCGCTGCTTGCGGAACCGGGAAGCGAACCGAAGTGATGATCTCTCCTTCATCAAGCGCTGTTGTGAACATGCCCTCAAAAAAGTCATCCGCTGAAATCTGACGCGCGTTGGTGATGATCGTCGCGCCCGACCCCAAGGCCCCTGCAGGATAACAAGCCGCCGGGTCATTGTTGGCCAGCGAACCGCCAATGGTCCCACGATTGCGCACCGCCGGGTCGCCGATCTGCCCTGCCAGTGCCGCAAGCGCCGGGTAATTGCCTGCCGCCTCACGCGCCACTGTCGCATGAGTCGTTGCACCGCCAATAGCTAGCGAGCCATCGTCCTCGACGCACACCCCCTTCATCTCAGCAATCCCATTCAGAGATACCAGCGATGACGGGGCCGCCAGCCGTTGTTTCAGCGTCGGGATCAGGGTTTGCCCCCCTCCCAATGCCTGCGCTTCCTCACCCTCCAACGCGGTGACCGCGTCAGCAATGGTCGAGGGCTTCTCAAACTCGAAACTGTACATTTCGTCTTCCTTTCCAAAGAGCACTCTTCCGCTCTTCATCTTTTTGGAAATACTCCGGGGGTCCGGGGGCTGGCCCCCGGTCCTTCCTCTCTCCTCAACCGTTCATCGCCGTCCAGACGCGCGACGGGCTTACCGGCATGTCGATGTGATCCACCGCCTTGCCACCCGAATTCAGCGCGTCCAGCACCGCGTTGACCACCGCCGGCGGAGAGCCGATCGCTCCGGCCTCACCACAACCTTTCACACCCAACGGGTTGTGGGTACAGGGTGTCTGGCTGGAATGGTCGACAGCATAGAAGGGCACGTCATCGGCGCGCGGCATTGCGTAATCCATGTAGGACGCGCTCAGCAGCTGGCCATTCTCGTCATAGGCGCAGTTTTCCAGCAAAGCCTGACCTATGCCCTGGCCAATGCCACCATGCACCTGGCCATCCACAATCATCGGGTTGACGATGTTGCCGAAATCATCCGCTGCGGTGAACTTTTCGATGCTGACCTTGCCAGTTTCGGGGTCCACTTCGACTTCACATGCATAAGCACCGGCCGGGAAGGTAAAGTTAGCCGGGTCGTAGAACGCGGTTTCCTCCAGCCCCGGCTCAACTTCCAACGGGTAATTGTGCGGGACATATGCCGTCAGGGTCACATCACCCCAGGCCACCGACTTGTCGGTACCTGCAATGCTAAACTGACCGTCTTTCAGTTCAATATCAGCCTCGGATGCCTCCAGAAGGTGCGCAGCGATACGCTTTGCTTTTTCGATCACCTTCTCGGTCGCCTTGACCATGGCAGAGCCACAGACTGCCAGAGAGCGCGAGCCATAGGTGCCCATGCCAAACGGAATTTTTGAGGTGTCACCGTGCACGATCTCGACCATCGACTCGTCGATGCCGATCATGTCTGCCACAACCTGCGGAAAGGCGGTTTCATGCCCCTGCCCGTGGCTGTGCGCACCCACCATGACGCTGATCGAACCGGTGGCATTCACCCGAACCGTCGCCGCATCATAAAGACCCGCCCGAGCCCCCAGCATGCCGACGATATTCGACGGAGCAATCCCGCACGCTTCGATATAGCAATTGACGCCGAGACCGCGCAGCTTGCCCTTGGCCTCACTTTCCGCCCGGCGTGCAGCAAAGCCCGCCAGATCGGCCGCCGCTTCAAGCTTGTCCATCGTCCCGTGATAATTGCCGGTGTCATAGGTCAATGCCACGGGCGTATCGTACGGAAATTCCGTGATGAAGTTCTGACGCCGCAGGGCAATCGGATCGACGCCCAACTCACGGGCGGCCTTGTCGATCACACGCTCTATTTGGAATGTTGCCTCGGGTCGACCGGCACCACGATAGGCATCCACCGGCACCGTATTGGTGAACATCGCCTTCACGTTCACCTGAATGACCGGCGTCTTGTAGTTGCCAGCCATAAGCGTCCCGTGCAGCCAGGTCGGAACCGAACTGGAGAAGGTCGACAGATACGCGCCAAGGTTGGCGTAGGTATTCGTGCGCAACCCGACAAAGTTGTTATCTGCATCCAGCGCCAGTTCAATTGTGCTGACATGGTCGCGGCCCTGCGCATCCGACATGAACGCCTCGGACCGGCTGGCCGTCCATTTGATCGGACGATTGCAGGCCTTGGCTGCGAAGGTGCAGAATGCTTCTTCGGCGTAGTGGAAAATCTTGGTGCCAAAACCGCCGCCCACATCCGGGGCCACAACACGCACCTTGTGCTCGGGCAGACCCAAGACAAAAGCGCACATCAGTAGGCGGATCACATGTGGGTTTTGCGAGGTTGTATAGAGCGTATACTCCTCGGTCCCCCGATTGTATTCGGCCACAGCCACACGCGGCTCCATCGGGTTGGCGACCAGACGGTTATTCACCAGATCCAGAGTCGTCACATGTGCCGCATTGGCAAAAACTTCATCGACCTTGTCGTTGTCCGCTTCGCCCAGATGCCAGTCATAACAGATATTGTTCTTCAGATCGTCATGAACCAGCGTCGCGCCATCCTGTGCAGCGGCCTTCATGTCCAAAACTGCTGGCAATTCCTCGATGTCCAGATCAATCGCCTCGGCCGCGTCGCGCGCCTGTTCCAGGCTGTCGGCAACAACGGCAGCAATCGGGTCGCCCACATGGCGGACCTTGCCTTGTGCCAGAATGGGATGCGCAGGTTCCTGCATAGGCGCGCCATGCCGGTCGGTGACTTCCCAACCGCAGGGTATCCCGCCCACGCCTTCAAAGTCCTTGCCGGTGAAAATCCTGACCACGCCCGGCATGCCTTCTGCCGCCGAAGTGTCTACGTTCTTGATCCTGCCATGCGCGATGTCGGACCGCAGGAAATGCACATAGGCCTGACCACGTGCGTTGATGTCGTCGGTATAATTGCCCGCTCCGGTCAAAAAGCGCACGTCCTCGCGCCGCTTGGAACTGGCTCCGATGCCACTGTCTTTGGGCATTGCTTGTTCTCCTCCCATAAACGGATGCGATAGCGCATCCTCTCCGTTCCCACGGGCGTCTCCTCTCACGCCCGCAGTGGCATCATTCGGCAGCGATGCTGCTGACGTTCTGACCCGATGCGGCCATGATCGCCTTGACGATGTTGTGGTAGCCGGTGCAACGACACAGGTTGCCTTCCAGATACTTGCGCACCTCGGCCTCGGTCGGGCGCGGGTTCTCCTTCAATAGCGCCGCCGCACTCATCACCATGCCGGGAGTGCAGAACCCGCATTGCAGCCCGTGATGATCCTGAAATGCCTGCTGGATGGTATTTAGCGAGCCATCCGAATTGGCTTGCCCTTCGATGGTACCCACCTCTGACCCATCGGCCTCAAGCGCCAGCATGTTGCAAGATTTGACCGCCTCGCCATCCACATGCACAACGCACGCGCCGCATTGCGCGGTATCACAGCCCACATGCGTGCCGGTCAAAGACAGGTGGTCGCGCAGAAAGCTGGACAGCAAAGTCCGGCCTTCGACATCACCGCTCACGGGTTTTCCGTTCACGGTCATTGAGACCTGTGTCATAAGTTCCTCCCATTTCGTATTGTTGTTCGACCCGAGTTAAACACGGGAATTTTCGTTTGAGAACAAAAAACTTCGCCACCTGTTTTCACAGGTTTTGCGCCTAGCCTTCTTTAGCTAAGCCTATTAAATGCGAAAACAAATTGCCGTAACGTCAATCTTTTCGCGACGCCCGAGGCTGAGGTCTGGTCGGGATTTCCTTCAGCAATCCTCCGACCCCCATTCCGGCGATATCAGCACCAGTCGTCTCGATCCCGCAGGCAACGCGAGACAGCACCCAATCCGCACCATTCAGCGCCGGAGACCGCGCGCATCCCGGCAGTCCGATTACGGGCCGTTCTCCAAGAGTCCCCAGAAACAACAGGTTGCCCGGATCGACCGGCATACCAAATCGGTCCACCTGACCACCGGCGGCACGCACGGCTTCGGGCGCGACATCAAGAACGTCCGAGGTCGCGGACCCGGTCAGGATCATCACCACATCGCTTTGCGTGTCCGCCACTGCGGTTGCGATCGCTTCGGTTTGATGCGGCACGATACGAACGTCACTGAGTTCCATTCCCAACGCTTCGACACGACCTCGGACCGCCGCGATGCCCTTTTCATTGGGCGGTCCACCTGGGATGTCGGTCACGATCAACCCTGCTTTTCGAAAAACGGGCATGGCCAGACGGATGGCGCGTTGCGCCAGACGAGATGCCTCATGGACGTCCGCGCCGGGTACTGCGTAGGAGATGACCTTGATCGTTGCGACCATCCCACCGGGGCCCATCTGCTGATGTTGTGGCACGGTGGCGACGGTAATCATCGGATTTACCTGATTGAAGGCCTCAAGCGCTTCGACATCCAAAACCGCAACGCCCGGTCCTTCGGCCAGCAGGTTCACGCGACCAGTGAAGGGCTGTGTCACCCGCAATCCCGCCGCTTCTGGATCAGGTGCCAACGCCGATGCCAACATGCGGGCGGCTTCGTCTTCGTGGCAGTCTCCGGGCTCGAGCTGGGCGACCGTGACTGAACTGTAACCGGCCGTGGCCAGCTGGCTTTGATGCTCATGCGTCAGGGTGATGCCTTTGCGCAGTTTGGTGTCGCCCGTCTGCACAGAGTGGGCCAGTATGGCACCGGCAGCCTTTGCGACGGGAACAGGGCCAAACTTCACGCTTTGCCCCTCAGCACAGCCGTCATCTGCGCCAGAATGGAAACCGCGATTTCCGACGGGTCCGCAGCACCGATATCCAGACCGATGGGACCGTGAATTTGCGAGATCTGGGCATCGGTGAAACCAGCGTCTTTCAAGCGCGCCACGCGTTTGGCGTGGGTTCGCGTCGAGCCCAGAGCGCCAATGTAAAAGACCCCTGCCCGCAGCGCGGCCTCCAGGGCCGGATCATCCAGCTTGGGATCATGGGTCAACAGCACCACCGCCGTGCGTGCATCCATCCCCAGCTTGGCAACTGCTTCATCCGGCCAGTCTGTCAGGATCGTCTCACCCGGAAACCGAGCGCTTGAGGCAAACGCATCACGCGGATCAATGATGGCCGGATCGTACCCCGCGATCCGCGCCATCGGGACCAGAGCCTGCGCGATATGCACCGCACCAACGACGATCAGTTTCAGCGGCGGATTGTGAACTGCAACAAAGGTTTGCCCATCCTCCTCGAACCCCGACCGATCCATGCGCAACCGATCAGGATAAGCGTTGCGGCGCAGGTCCCTGTGGCCGGTTTCGATGTTCACCTCATAAGCAATTGGTTCGCGCCGGGCCCGTGCATCGACCAACTCGCGCAGCATCAGTTCCGGCAGCACCTTGCCCACGGGCTCAACCAGAACGCGGATGGTGCCCCCACAAGCCAGACCGACGGCAAAGGCGTCCTCATCGCTGACCCCGAATTCCAACAAGCGCGCTTCGCCCTCTTCGATCGCCTCCAGAGCTTCGACGACAACCGCGCCTTCGACACAGCCACCCGAGACCGAGCCCTCGATACTTCCGTCGCCACCGATCACCAGCTGTGCGCCAACACGGCGCGGCGCACTCCCCCAGGTTTCAACGACAGTGGCCAGAGCCGTAGGTTTACCTTGTCTGTGCCAGTTCAAAGCCGTCTCTGGGCTGTTGTCGAATCTGTCCATTGCACACTCCCGGGGTGTTCTGAACCAACATAGGGAGGTTTGGCAGGATGAAAAGTAACCGCCGCCCTCAATTGGTTGGACACGGCCGTAAAAGTCGAACCTTTGGCATAAACAAGCCAGGATTTTCGTCCGTAACGCTAAGGATTGATTGTCAGCAGGTCTGATTCTAGCCTACACGCGCGACTGGTGCATTCCAGTATGCGCATATTAATTTTTCACAACGGAGACAGAGAGTTGAAAAGCATTTTTACACTCGGAATGGCAATTGGCCTGCTGGCCTCAACCGCTGCGACCGCAGACACTTTCCTGCGCTATGGTGAGGTTGAAGGGTGGAAAGTCTTCATCGATCAGGAGAAAAAATCCTGTCTGATCGAAGCAGTGGATGACGCGGAAAACGTGGTCCAGATGGGTCTGACTGAAGACCGTGGCGTGGGGTATGTCGGTGTCTTCACCAAGGCCAAAACCGACATCAAGCGCGGTGAGAAAGAAGGCGTGGCGATCCTTCTGGGCGACAACATTTACGTCGGTGAAGCCACCGGCATGAAGGGCAATATCACCAAGGGCTATTCCGGCGGCTACGTTCTGTCCGATGACCCCCAATTTGCGGATGACATTGCAAAGCAAAAAGTCATGGTTGTGTTTCCTGAAAAGGAATTCGCTTTCACTGTCGACCTGACCGGCACCTTCAAAGCGATGGAAATGGCACGCAAGTGCAACGAGGAACAGCTGAGCTGAGATTCAGCCAGAAAGCGCGGTCATCAGCCGCGCTTTCTCACCCACGTCATCGGGTTGTGAGATGACAGTGGCAAGATCTTCCAGCGACGCAATCGAATGCCCTGCGCGGAAGCTGTCCACATGCGGCAGCATCGCTGCGATGCCCTGCGCTTTGGGCGCGAACCCATCCCAGCGCAACAAAGGATTGAGCCAGATCAGCCTACGCGCCGACAGGTTAAGTCGCTCCATTTCCTTCCCCAGCGCTTCAGGCTCGCCGCGATCCAAACCGTCCGAGATCAAAAGCACCACGGCCCCCTGCCCCATAACCCGGCGTGACCAGTCCCGGTTGAAGGCGTGCAGACATTCTCCAATCCGCGTGCCTCCTTCCCAATCCTGCGCCTCAGCCCCGGCGGCGGCTAATGCCGCATCGACATCGCGCTGCTGCAGGTGACGGGTGATATTGGTCAGTCGGGTACCGAAGGTGAAGGCGTGCACTTTTGCCCAACCCGCACCTTTTTCGTTAGAAACAGTGTGTAGGAAATGCAGGATGATCCGGCTGTACTGACTCATGGATCCGGAGATATCGCAGAGCACCACAAGGTTTGGCCAACGCGGCTTGGGCTTGAGGTGCGCGATATCGCGCAACTCGCCGCCCTGACGCATTGCGGCACGCAAAGTGCGGGCGCGATCGATCCGATGGCCAAGATGGTTGGCCTGCCCGCGCCGGGATTCGATGGGTTTGACCGGCAAGGTCAACCGCGCCAGCATTCGCTTGGCCTGCGCGATTTCGGCTGTGCTCATCTGTTCGAAGTCCAGATTCCGCAAACGTTCCTCTGAAGAAGCGGTCTGCGAAGCGTCAATTTCCAGTTCGTTTACTTCTTCCTGTTCCGTCGGTTCGGGCAAATCGCGCTCCACACCATCCAGCAACGCTTCAGCCGCGCGTTTCTCACCCGCGTCAGCTTTACGCTCCTCCTGCACACCGCGGATGGCGGGCAACATCATGGACATCATGTGCTCCAGATACCGCGGATCACGCCAATACAGGCGAAAGACCTGTGCGAACACGGTGCGATGCTCGGGACGGTTCACGAAGCAGGCGTGCAGGGTCCAGTAGAAATCCCGCTTGTCGGTAAACCCGGCGGCCTGCACGGCCCGGATTGCGTCCACAACCCGGCCCGTCCCGATAGGTAGCCCTGCCTTGCGCAAGGCACGCGCGAAATGCGTGATGTTCTGAGCCAGCTTGGGGTCGTCGGGGATATCCAGTGGGAGTTGTTCCGCCATCATCGTTCATGGGGGCGCTGCCCCCATACCCCCGGAGTATTTCGGAAAAGATGAAGCATCAGGCCGGTTCAAGAGATGCTTTTGCCTGATCCAGAATCCGTTTCGCCTCGGACCCCTGCAATTTTTGAATGTCGTCCTGGTACTTGAGGATCGCACCCAGTGTATCCCCGATCACTTCTGGGCTGAGGTTGATAACGTCCAGCGCCAGCAGGCATTTGGCCCAGTCGATGGTCTCGGCCACGCCGGGTTTTTTGAACAGGTCCTCGGTGCGCAGGTGCTGGACAAAGGCGACGACCTCGCGGCTGAGTGCCTCGGCGGCTTCGGGTGCGCGGGCGTGCAGGATTTCGATCTCGCGGTCGAAATCGGGATAATCGACCCAGTGATACAGGCAGCGGCGTTTCAGCGCGTCATGTACTTCGCGCGTTCGGTTCGACGTGACGATCACGATTGGTGGTTCGGTGGCTTTGACCGTACCCAGTTCAGGAATGGTGACTTGGAAATCGCTGAGGGCTTCCAGCAGGAACGCCTCAAACGGTTCATCGGTGCGATCAAGTTCATCGATCAGCATGACCGGCGCGCCGTTTTCATCCGGGCGCATTGCTTGCAGCAACGGGCGTTCGATCAGGTATTCGTCCGAAAACAACTCGGATTGCAATGCGTCGCGATCTGCCCCACCCGCAGCCTCGGCCGTGCGGATTGCTACCATTTGCGCCGGGAAATTCCATTCGTAAACGGCCGAGGACGCGTCCAGCCCCTCATAGCATTGCAGCCGGATCAGGCGCCGGTTCAGCCCGGAAGCCAGCGCTTTGGCGATCTCGGTTTTGCCGACCCCCGCCTCACCTTCAAGAAACAGAGGGCGGCCCAATTTCAGCGACAGGAACACCACTGTCGCCAGAGCGCGCCCACAGACATAGCCTTGTGTGCCCAGCATGGTCCGAACGGCATCGATGGAATCTGGCGGTGTCATGTTAAAATCTCTCCCTCGCCACAAGAGGTCACGGCAACGGACGCGCGTCAAGACCGTGATCTTTTAAGGACTTACGGCGACCGGTCCCGAAGGCAAGGTCTTCACCAAAATTGAGGGCCTTTCACCGCCCGGTTCGCTGTGCTAGCGGGGGGCATGACCGATACGCTGACCATCCGCCGCCCCGACGACTGGCATCTGCATCTGCGCGACGGCGCGATGTTGCAGGCCGTCCTGCCCGAAACCGCGCGCCATTTTGCCCGTGCGATCATCATGCCAAACCTGGTGCCGCCTGTCGTGACCGGGGATCAGGCAGCCGCCTATCGCGACCGCATCATGGCGACCTTGCCCGACGGCATGACATTCGAACCATTGATGACGCTGTATCTGACCGAGGATACGGATGCCGAAGACGTGGCAGCCGCCCATGCCAGCGGGTTGATTAAGGCGGTAAAGCTGTACCCGGCAGGGGCCACGACGAATTCGGCCTCGGGTGTGCGGGATTTCGACAAGGTGCGACCTGTTCTGGAAAGGATGGCTGAAATCGGCCTGCCCCTCTGTGTGCATGGCGAGGTCACCGATGCCGAGATTGACATCTTTGACCGCGAGGCCGTGTTCATCGACCGCGTTCTGGACCCGATCCGCAAAGCGACCCCGGGCTTACGGGTGGTGATGGAGCATATCACGACGGCCAACGGCGTGGATTATGTGAAATCCAATGACACCGATCTGGGCGCGACCATCACGGCACACCATCTTATCATCAACCGCAATCATATTCTGGTTGGCGGCATCAAACCGCATTATTACTGCCTGCCCGTCGCCAAACGGGAAGAGCACCGCCTGGCTCTGCTGATGGCCGCGACCTCCGGTGATGCGCGGTATTTTCTGGGCACAGATAGTGCTCCGCATACAGACGCCAACAAGGAAATGGCCTGTGGCTGCGCCGGGTGCTTTACGGCAACAAACACCATGTCGCTGGTGGCCGAAATGTTTGACCATGCGGGCGCGCTGGACAAGCTGGAAGGGTTTGTGTCGCTTAACGGGCCAGCGTTCTATCGCCTGCCGGTGAATGAAGATACGATCACCCTGACAAAGGGTGAACCCGTGGAATACCCCAGCAAGATCGAAACCGGAGACGGCCCGGTGACGGTCTTCGAGCCGGGTTTTCCGCTGCACTGGCGCGTGGTCTAACCAGCCAGCATCTTTGACAGATCGCGGGCGCGGCCGCCGGTGCGCAGCATCGACCAGATCGCGTCCGCATCTTCCGCTCCAATCAGTTTGGCCGCTTTTCCCCGCACCCGATCTTCACGGTCCGATAACGTCATAGGTGCCAGAAGATCGTGTGTGGCCTCGGGTCTTGCCCCATCACGGCGCAGCAAAGTCAGATGCGCCTGCGTTTCGGACAGCGTTTCGTCGGCCTCAACCGAGATGCGATCTCGCAAGGACTTCAGACGTGGATCCGCACATGTCTTTTCCGAATAGCTGCCGGGTAAGGCAGTGTCATACCCCAGCGCCTGCATCGCGATGACGGTCCGATACGAAAACTTGGCTCCCAGTCCGGTGGTCGGAGACATCTGGTTGCACACGCTCATCCAGCGCGGGTGAGTATTAACAGTGATCTCAGCCACTTCCGGTTCGGCAATGTCAAGGTCGCGGGCGGCTTCTAACGCGGCGTGCAGACCATGGCAACATGCATGGAACTTGTGGCTGACGCTTTCAAACAACCATTCCTCGCCCAATCCCTCCAATGCGGCGGCGCTGTCCGCTATGCCCTTGTGCGTTGCGGCAAATCCATACTGCCCTTCCAACGCATCGGCATTCGGCTCGAAGCCTCCGGCCACCAGCAGCGCCGCCTCAACCCCGGCAGATGCCGCTAGCCCTGCATTGTAGGGCTTACCCATCGTTCCAAACTGTGCCTTCAGCCCAGCCGCACGGGTTGCTGTCAGCCCCAGAACTTTCCGCATCTGGTCCACATCGAATTTGAGAACACGACCCGCGGCAACAGCTGCGCCAAAAGCGCCAGACGTGGCCGTCTGGTGAAACCCCGCCTGGTAGTGGTCTCGACCTAACCACAAACCTACCCGGATGGAGACCTCCATCCCGACCAGAGCGGCCTCGAGGAAATCGACCAGAATGCGGTCGTCCCACTCGCTCAGCGCCAGTGCGGCAGGCAGGATCGCCACCGAGGGGTGACCGATATGGGCAAAATGGGTGTCGTCATAATCCAAAGCGTGCGACACAGTCCCATTTACCAAGGCAGTGCCCCGCAACGGGGCCGCGCCGCCACCGAAGAGATGTGCTTGCTCTGCTCCCCCTTCTCCCAAAATAAGGTCACGAACGGCTTGAGAAACCGGCTCATCAGCTCCGGCCCGCCCTACGGCAATCCAGTCCAAAACTGACAATGAGGTGACGATGCGCGCCTGCTGAGACGTGGTTACAGGTCCCGCTGCAAAGGCGGCTAGAGATGTGGTGAATTCGGTCATGAGCGCAGTCTAGCGTCCGACAATCGGGGGTAAAGCCTTAGCTGTACAAATCCTGAGCGCGGGTTTCGAAGGCCTGAACGATCCGGTGCATGGCTTCGTTGAACACAACGCCGATAATGCTCTGCAGAATGGCGTTCTTGAATTCGAAATCCACGTGGAAGGACACGTCGCACCCCCCATCCGCTGCGTCTTCGAACTGCCAGTCGGATTTCATGTATTTGAACGGTCCGTCTAGGTATTCCGTGTCGATCTTCTTCGGGTCGGCATGCAAAGTCACGCGGCTGCCGAACCGTTCACGGAAAACCTTGAACGAGATGACAAGGTCGGCCTCCATTACCTGCGCCTCGCCTGCCGCATAGGTTCTGCGAATGCGGGCAGCAGCACACCAGGGCAGAAACTCGGGGTATTTGGCCACGTCCGCAATCAGGTCATACATCTGCTGAGCCGAATAAGGCAGGTGGCGAGTTTCCGAATGAGTAGGCATGGCGTCCGGTATTTGCAGGTGACAATGGCGCGTCATGTCGTATGTTGCGCGCCAAAGATCAAGGGGGCAGCGATGAGCGACCGTGCATATGTGATAGATGAGATGATCTCGGCCAAGGCAATCGCGGCCCGGATCGAGGAGCTTTGCCGCGAAATCACTACCGAATTCGAAGGCACCGACAAGCTGGTCGTTGTTGGCCTGCTGCGCGGCAGCTTTGTCTTCATCGCTGATCTCGTGCGCGAACTTGACCTGCCGATTGAAGTGGATTTCCTTGAGGCGTCCTCATACGGTGATTCAATGGAAAGCAGCCGCGAAGTGCGCATACTCAAGGACTTGCGCGGCGCAATTGAAGGGCGGGACGTTCTTGTCGTCGAGGATATCGTCGACACCGGTCATACGCTGAACCATGTGACGAAACTGCTGCAAAGCCGTAAGCCCAGCCGCCTGAAATCCATCGCCCTGCTGGACAAGCCCAGCCGGCGAGAGGTTGATTTCCGTTCCGACTGGATCGGCTTTGAAATCCCGGATGAGTTTGTTGTGGGCTACGGAATCGACTACGCGCAGCGCAATCGCAACCTGCCGTTCATCGGAAAGGTGCGTTTTGTCGAGGATTGACTAAACGTTGCGGACGGCAACTGTTCAAGCCCCCAGTTCTCCCAGCACCTGCCGAATGGCTGCAAGGAAAATTCCTGTGCCAACCGGGATAAGGGCATCCGGAAAATCATAATCCGGGTTATGTAATTGCGGATGTTCGCGCCCTGCCCCCAGCCAGAACATCGCTGATTTCGCCTGTTTTCCGAACTGTCCGAAATCTTCAGAAAATTTCTGCGGATTTTGCGTCAGTTGGCATGGCGCATTTGTTGAAGCGCAAGAATTGACCAGTATTTCCACGGCTTCCCGATCATTCACACAAGCCTCGAACACATCGTCATAAGTTATCTCAGTTCCAAGACCATGTTCGGCTGCAGCGCCGGAGACCAAAGCTTCTGCCTCTGCCACCAACTGCTGCATACGCGCGTCCGAAACGGTGCGCAAAGTCACCCAAAGCTCAGCATGGCCGGGGGCTACGCCAAAAGTCCGCTCACCCAGAGAGGCATGGGTAACCGTCGTCAGTGCGAATTCCGAATTTAGCGAACCACCTTTCCCCAGTTGCGCCAATTGTGGCATCAGCACCGATAACGCAGCCGCCGGAGACACCCCGTCCTGAGGGGCCGCCGCGTGCGAAGTTTTGCCCGTCAGAACAATCTTCATTCCACGCGAAGCGCAATTGGCCGGGCCTTCACACAATTCGACCTCACCGAGTTCCAATCCCGGCAGATTGTGCAGCGAAAAAACGTAGTCTGGAGCGATCTCAGAAAATCTCGGGTCCGCCCGATAGGCAATAGCCCCCCGCCCGGTTTCCTCGGCGGGTTGGAAAATCAGGATAACGCGGCCAGATTGCGGGCGCGCCAGGCTCAGGTGTTCCGCGACCCCCAGCACCATCGTCATATGCCCATCATGGCCACACAGGTGACCCTTGCCCGGAACCCGCGAGGCATAAGAAACATCGGAAATTTCCTGAATCGGCAGCCCATCCAATTCGCACCGAATGGCAACTGATGGACCGGGCTGCCCGCTGTCGAAAACGGCCGCCACTCCATGACCGCCAAGTCCGGTCAGCACCTGATCGGCTCCGAAGTCACGCAACAGCCCCGCCACACGGGCGGCTGTTTCCAGTTCCTGCCCGGACAATTCAGGGAATTGATGCAGGACGTGACGCAGGCTGGTCAGCCGCGCAATCACCTCTGGGCTCACCCGTGCTCCAACTTTTTCTGGCGTGCATCACGCAGGCGCGCAAAGTCGTCGCCCGCGTGGTAGGAAGACCGGGTCAGCGGTGTCGCAGACACCATCAGGAAGCCTTTGCCATAGGCTGCTTTTTCATACGAAGCGAATTCCTCGGGCGTGACGAACCGGTCCACTCCGTGGTGTTTGGGCGTGGGCTGCAGGTACTGGCCGATGGTCAGGAAATCGATATCGGCCGCACGCATGTCGTCCATGACTTGCCGAACCTGCTGTTCGTCCTCGCCCAGACCAACCATGATGCCCGACTTGGTAAAAATAGACGGGTCCTGCTCCTTCACGCGCTGCAACAGCCGCAACGAATGGAAATATCGTGCACCAGGGCGAACCTCTGGGTACAGGCCGGGAATGGTTTCCAGATTGTGGTTGAACACGTCCGGCTTGGCCTCGACCACAGTTTCAAGAACCGAAGGATCGCATTTCAGAAAGTCCGGCGTCAGGATTTCGATTGTTGTCTTGGGCGAGCGGTGCCGCACCGCGCGAATGGTCTGAGCAAAATGCTCGGCACCGCCATCTTCAAGGTCATCTCGGTCAACCGAGGTGATAACGACGTGGTTCAGCCCCAGCTTCTGAACTGCATGAGCAACGCGCCCCGGCTCAAAAGTATCCAGTTCATCAGGGCGGCCCGTAGCAATATTGCAGAACGTGCAACCGCGGGTACAGATCTCGCCCATGATCATCATGGTAGCGTGTCCCTGGCTCCAGCATTCGCCGACATTCGGGCATCCAGCTTCTTCACATACGGTGACCAGATTATTGTCCCGCATGATCCTGTGCGTATCGGCATAGCCTTTGCCACCGGGTGCTTTCACGCGTATCCAGTTCGGTTTCTTCGGCTGCGTATTGTCTTTGCGATGCGCCTTTTCGGGGTGACGTTGTTCGGGGATCTTCAGATCACGCACGGTCGAAATTCCTGACTTTGGGTCAATTTGCTTTCGCCTAACATAATCTGTCAAGGCGAACTACACCACCCATGCATAGCTGCCATGACAGCGCACCATGCAGGTGCAGAAAGCACCTGCGCAAATGGCTGAAAATCCACTAAATAACAGCGGCCTTCATCACCTTGGGCAGAATTCGCGAACGCGGCAAATATTCGATTGAAGCGGATTTAGAACTGTTTTAAATCACTGGAAGTTCACCCATGAATCACAGGAATTTGAATATGAAATCCGGTACCAAACTGCCTGACGTAACCTTTCACACCCGCGTCCGTGATGAGGCTGTCGAAGGTTCCAACCCGTTCCGCTGGGAAGACAAGACTACGGCAGATTACTTTGCCGGCAAGCGCGTTATCCTGTTCTCGCTGCCTGGCGCGTTCACACCGACCTGCTCGACCTACCAACTGCCGGGCTTCGAAAACGGGTACGCCGATTTCAAAGCAAAAGGCATTGATGACATTTACTGCATGTCCGTGAACGACAGCTTTGTCATGAACAAATGGGCTCTGGACCAGGGCTTGGAAAACGTCAAAGTCATTCCTGATGGTTCGGGCGAATTCACCCGCAAAATGGGAATGCTGGTGGATAAAGACAATCTTGGCTTTGGTATGCGGTCCTGGCGCTATGCCGCCATCGTTAACGACGGTGTTGTCGAGGCGTGGTTCGAAGAGCCTGGCCTGATGGATAACTGCCCGGAAGACCCATACGGTGTCTCTTCGCCGGAAAACCTGAAGAAACACCTGGACGAAGCCAAAGAGCCTGCGCTGGCCTAAGTTTCAGAAATACAAACGCAAGGGGCTCGCCGCTGGCGGGCCTTTTTTCTCAGGCTCTTGTCGCCGACACAATTCCTTGCCCGACCTGACGGATGACCTCTGCCAATCCGTTGAACCAGCCCTCATCCCCTGTGGAAGAACGACGAACCAAGCCCACTGTCCGGGCCGGCTGCGGGGTGCAAAAACGGCGGAGCTTCAGTCCGGGAACTGCCTCAGCTTCCGCACGGGCGGCGAGTTCAGGCATCAGCGTCAGGCCGAAACCTTCAGCGACCAATCGGGACAAAGTGGCCAGAGAAGATGCCCCCATGTTGATCAACTCACTGCTCCGGTCCTGACCACAGACTTCAAGGGCCTGATCGGTCAGGCAGTGCCCATCGTCCAGCAGCATAAGCTGCGCGGTCTTCAAATCCAGCGGACGCAGAGATTCCGGATCGCTGGCCATCCTCTGAAGACGCGCATGACTGCCGGCCAACAGGAACCTGTCTTCGAACAGCGGCAGTTCAAACAACTCGCTTCCACCCGCGGGTAAGGCCACAACTCCTGCGTCAATTTCTCCTGCGCGTAGCATCGCAAGCAGGCGTTCCGTTCTGGCCTCGCGTATCTGGACCCGCAACGACACGTCCGAACTGCGTAAACCTGCCAGAACTCCGGGCAGCAAATAAGGGGCGATTGTTGGAATAATTCCAATCGACAGCGACCTGTGCCCTCCTGAGTGATCCTTGGCGAACCGGTCCAGCCGATCTGCGGCTCCAAGAACCTGACGCGCGTAATCCAAAACATCGCGGCCCAGCGGGGTAATAAGAATGTCGCGCGCCTGTCGTTCGAACAAAGGGCCGCCCAATGTCTCCTCCAGCGCCTTAATCTGAACCGACAACGCGGGCTGAGAGACATTGCACGCCTGCGCGGCCCGCCCAAAATTTCTTTGTTCGGCGACAGCACTGAAATATTGCAGTTGTCTGAGGGTAAAATTCATAGCCCATGACTATCACTTACCCCCAAAGCTGCAAGCAAAACATATCGCTTTATTGCTAACCGATCAGACGATTCCGCTCTGCCTGTGTCTCATAATGCCGCTTGAGCCGTTGAAGTGCGATCCGCAATACGATCTTGCCCGAGCGCGCGGACCATCCCATTCGTTTTTCTGCAAGCTCCAGCCCCTCAAGGTAGCAACAGCAGCGCAGAGCGACATCGCTCAGACCGGGTCCAAGATCCGACAAGGCCCTCGCGACACGATCACGCGCATCCGACGATCCGCATCCGCCGTGCGCCTTGCTGTCAAAGCTGCCGCGTCCGCCTGCAGTCAGGAAATGATCCCAGTTTTGCGCAACCTGAGGTCCAATCTGGGCCAGTTCAAAATCCTCGCGCAGCCGCTCGCCCGCGCCCACCAGTTCTTCGTCCAAGAAGGGTTTTCCATCCCGATCCCGCCTGCGTGCCAGTGCGATCAGTGGGCTCTCTGCTGCGCTGTACCTAATGCGCCTAGGCCGATCCGGGTTTGACCCGCCGACCGGGCCACGCGCCATTTGCGTCTGAAACGGCGTTTGCGCTTCGGCCATGCCGAACTCATTCCTCGCCCGGGCTTTGTTCTCCGCTTCTGCAACCAATTGACTGAGCACTGTACGCCCGGATGCGGAAATACGATATCGCGAAATGCGCCCCGGATTATCGCAGGAAATCCAGTCCTTAAGGGCCAGAGCCTGCGCAATTTTGCAGTCGACCACCGCCGTTCTGGTCGCCCCGCCATCACCCGAGTCGCGCACTACCACGGCCTTGTCCATTTCCTCGGCAACGGCCAGCACCGAGCCCGTTTCGCACAACCGGCGCAGAATTCGAAGGGCCTCTCGGTCGAACTCTTCATCCTTCGCCGCCGCTGCGTCGTCCTGCGTCACAATCGGATCACGACCCGATGCTGTGCTTTGATCAGAGAAATGCATCTCTGCCAGCGATTGCAGCGCAGCATCCACCAGCGGATCGTCCCGGCGCATTTCTATTCGCCTGATTTGTCTGAGTATGGTCGAAGCATGGCACCCCGCGGATCGCGCAATATCGCGGATCGATTGGCCGGTTTCTGTGTGGGCCAGATATCGCTGCGCCCCCTCAGGTACCCAAGCCGGAATGGTGAAAGCCATGTTATTTTCCATAGTCACTTGCCCTCGTCGACAAAACAATCTGTTCCCAATCGCCCCCGATGAATTGTTAACCAAATCTAACTAGAGTCGCTTTCGTTACTCGTTCGTTAACCCGCAGAGACAAGAACCAGATTTGATTCAAAAACATAAACAGTCATGAAGTCAGAGTTCGGGGCGAACCCAATCATCGCAACACCCGTCCAGGTTGTGCGTTAAATGGGGCAACTTCCATTCAGACAAGGGAACCCCGAAATGCAGGACCTGATGACCATGATTACAACGCTCCGCCGCCCACGCCTTTTGGCACGGGCCGCAAAACTGGGGGCGCAGGATTACGATCGGGATCGGCATCTGCAGCGGATATTGGGATATGGCGAACTGCCCGGTACAGGTGCAGCGCTGGTTCGGTTGATGGACATGGAGCGAGAAGTTAACGCGCAAAGGCTCGACGAAGACGCCGCCTATTCACTGGTCCGACATCTGGACCTGCTGATCGCGTTGCTGGGCGAGGCGCAACTGTTTCAGGCCAGCCGCGCCTCGCAATATCACTGATCAGGTGAAGGCATCCGGCATGGATGCTTTCTTTTCCGCCACGTATTCACTCAGCGCGGCGTTGATTGCGGGGTCGAGTTGAGGCTGTTGATAGTTGGCCAGCAGATGCTCGACCCGCGCCGATGCCAACTGCCGCGTATCGCGACCGCCTTCATCTTCCCAAGTCTCATACGGCTTGTAGTCCAGCAGTTCTGATTTCCAGAAGGCGTCTTTGAAGTTCGCCTGCGTGTGGTCACAGCCCAGATAATGGCCACCGGGGCCGACCTCACGGATCGCGTCCATGGCCTGGGCGTTTTCGTCAATCGCAACACCCTTGGCCAAACCGTGCAGAACGCCTAGCTGATCGGCATCCATGACGAACTTCTCGAAGTCTGCAACCAGACCGCCCTCGAGCCAGCCGCAGGAGTGCAGCATGAAGTTCACCCCAGACATCAGACCCATATTCAGCGAATTCGCGGTCTCATAAGCCGCCTGAGCATCGGGCAGTTTCGATCCACAGAACGACCCCGAGGACCGGAACGGCAGGTTCAGACGCCGTGCCAGCTGACCCGCGCCATAGGTGATATGCGAAGCCTCGGGCGTTCCGAACGTCGGCGCACCGGAATTCATGTCGATGGACGTTACCATCGCGCCAAAAATGGCGGGCGCTCCGGGACGGATGATCTGGCTATAGGCAACGCCCGCCAGAACCTCGGCCAGAACCTGCGTCAGCGTACCCGCGACGGAAACCGGTGCCATCGCACCGCCCACGATAAAGGGCGAGATGATGCAGGCCTGGTTGTTCTTGGCATAAACCTCAAGCGATCCCATCATCACGTCGTCGAAAGTCATCGGCGAGTTGATGTTGGTCAGCGAGGTCATCACAGTATTTTCCTGAACGAACTCTTTGCCGAACAGAATCTCGCACATCTCAACCGAATCCTGCGCGCGGCTGGGATCAGTGACCGAACCCATGAACGGTTTGTCCGACAAGGTCATGTGCGCCATCAGCATATCCAGGTGACGCTTGTTCACCGGCACATCCGTCGGCTCGCAGACGGTGCCGCCCGAATGATGCAGCCACTTGGACATGTAGGCCAGTTTCACGAACTTGTTGAAATCGTCCATGGTCGCATAGCGACGACCGCCCTGCGAATCACGCACGAATGGCGGGCCATAAACCGGCGCCAGAACCAGATTGCGACCGCCGATGACAACCGATTTCTCTGGGTCGCGGGCGTGCTGAGTGAACTGGCTGGGCGCAGTCTTGATCAGTTCACGTGCCAGACCGCGCGGAATGCGTACGCGTTCACCATCGACATCGGCACCAGCATCTTTCCAGCGCTTCAATGCGCCCGGGTTATCGACAAAGTTGACGCCGACCTCAGCCAGAATGGTTTCCGCGTTGGTCTCGATGATCTCAAGAGCTTCCTCATTGAGAATCTCGAAGTTTGGAATTTTCCGTTCAATGTACTTCGCGGTTTCAATCCGAACTGCGGTACGCTCGGCCCGGCGGGCGGCTCCACCTCCACCGCGACCTCGACGACGTGCTGCTTCAGCCATTTTCTTTCCCCATGATCAGGAAGTCTTGATTAGGCTACTGTCTATCGCGCCAACTATGGCGACTCTTGGAAGATAACGGCGATTGGCACATAAAAGCGACATATCGTCCGCTGCATGAAGAATTACGCCAACCGACTTAAGTTTCCGGCGTTTCTTCCCATTCCACACTCATAATACCGGGCTCAAGTATAAGCGGACTCGCGATTTTATGCTGCACATTTTCGGGCTGATCCTCGGTGGACACAAGAATTTCCAGGGTTTGAATGCCTTGTTCATCTTCGTCGTCTTTCTGAAATCCGACGATGCGCACCCCATTTTGCGCCAGTGCCTGCAGGGCCGCCGCACGTGCACCGACCTGCGCATCCGCCGCGCACCGGACCAATATACGAAACTCCTGTGTTAACGGCACACCGGCGCGGGTTGTTTTTTTCAGCCATTTCACCAGCGGCCGCAATCCAAGGTTCACGAAAATGACGAAGCCCGTCATCATCAGCGCGAAGACCCACGCGCCACTGCCTGCCATCATACCAACGGCAGCCGAACACCACAGGGTCGCGGCCGTGTTCAGTCCATGAATGGTAAAGCCATTTCGGAAAATGATGCCGGCGCCCAGAAAACCGATCCCGGACACGACCTGCGCCGCGACGCGAGTCGGGCTGACCTCATCCGGGTAAAGCGCGGAAAACACGACAAAAGCAGCCGCACTCAACGCGACCAGCGCATTTGTCCGTAAACCCGCCATCCTTTGGCGGACCTGCCGCTCGGATCCGATCAATGCACCGCAAAACAGCGCCAATGCCAGATTCAAAGCAGCTAATTCAACGGCTATTGGCACGCGCACCTCCCATGCAAGTCCCGCCATCCCGGCGATCGGGTGAAGTGCGTCATATTTCTGTTACAAAACTTTTACAATAGAGTTTTCAGTTCACCAAAACATCGACATTCGTGTGTGTTGAAAACGACCTTTCTCTTGCGAATTTCCTGTGCTTGGCCTATGGCGCGCACATGAGTGATACATCCCACGACCGCCTTCTGATCATCGACTTCGGCAGCCAGGTAACGCAGCTTATTGCCCGCCGCCTGCGCGAGTTGAATGTCTATTGCGAAATCCACCCCTATCAGAATGTCACGATGGACTTCGTGCGGGAAATGGCTCCGAAAGCCGTTATTTTCTCGGGCGGTCCGGACAGCGTGACGCGTGAGGGGTCGCCGCGGGCCCCGCAGGAAATCTTTGACTACGGCGTGCCGATCCTTGGCATCTGCTACGGTCAGCAGGTGATGATGCACCAGCTTGGCGGCAAGGTCGAAAGCGGTCACGGAACAGCGGAGTTCGGGCGTGCTTTTGTGACGCCAAAAGGCCAACTGGACATATTGGAAGGTTGGTTCTCGGACGGCGACGAACAGGTCTGGATGAGTCACGGCGACCACGTCAGCGAAATTGCCCCCGGGTTTGAGGTATTCGGCACCTCGCCCAACGCGCCCTATGCGATTACTGCAGATCCGAACCGTCATTTCTATGCCGTTCAGTTCCACCCCGAGGTGCACCACACGCCCAAGGGCGCGAAGCTGTATGAGAATTTCGTTAAGCTGGCGGGGTTCACGGGCGACTGGACCATGGGCGCCTACCGTGAACAGATGATCGAAAAAATCCGCGAACAAGTTGGCGACAAAAAGGTCATTTGCGGCCTGTCCGGCGGCGTAGACAGTTCAGTGGCAGCAATTCTGATCCACGAGGCGATCGGCGATCAGTTGACCTGCGTGTTCGTCGATCACGGACTGCTGCGCAAGAACGAGGCCGAAGAAGTCGTTGGCATGTTCCGCGACAACTACAATATTCAGCTGATCCACGCAGATGAAAGCGACCTGTTCCTTGGCGAGCTGGAAGGCCAGAGCGATCCGGAAACCAAGCGCAAGATCATTGGCAAGCTATTCATCGACGTATTCCAAAAGCACGCAGACACCATCGACGGGGCCGAATTTCTGGCGCAGGGCACCTTGTATCCGGACGTCATTGAGTCGGTGTCGTTCTCGGGCGGCCCGTCGGTCACGATCAAGTCGCACCACAATGTCGGCGGGTTACCTGAAAAGATGGGCCTGAAACTGGTCGAACCGCTGCGGGAACTGTTCAAAGACGAAGTTCGCGCCCTTGGTCGCGAGTTGGGCCTGCCGCAGAGCTTTATCGGCCGTCACCCCTTCCCCGGCCCCGGACTGGCGATCCGTTGCCCCGGCGAAATCACCCAAGAGAAACTGGGGATTCTGCGTGAGGCCGATGCTGTGTACATCGACCAAATTCGCAAACACGGGCTCTATAATGACATCTGGCAGGCCTTTGTTGCTATCCTGCCCGTCCGCACTGTGGGCGTGATGGGTGACGGACGCACATACGATTACGCCTGCGCACTTCGAGCGGTAACATCTGTGGACGGCATGACTGCCGATTATTACCCCTTCAGCCATGAATTTCTTGGTGAGACCGCCACGCGGATCATCAACGAGGTCAAAGGCATCAACAGATGCACCTATGACATCACCTCAAAGCCACCGGGAACAATCGAGTGGGAATGATGAGAAAGCCGGGCACGTCCCGGCTTTTGCTTTTTAGGCCTGACCAAAAAGGCATAGTTTTCTGCTGGATAAAGACGATTCTCTAAGACAGGCACATGGACACCAGCAAACCGCAGATCGGCAAGGCCGCACTTTGGATGACGGGGGCGATTGCCTCCTTCTCGTCGATGGCCGTTGCCGGGCGCGAACTGAGCGTGACCCATGATACGTTTGAGATCATGTTCTACCGCAGCCTCGTTGGTATATGCGTCGTCTCACTTGTTTTGACCCTGACGCAAAAATGGCATCAGGTATCGGCCGACCGGCTTGGGCTGCACGGCATCCGCAACCTTTTGCACTTTACAGGCCAGAACCTGTGGTTTTACGCGGTCTCGGTCATCCCTCTGGCACAAGTTTTTGCTCTTGAATTCACTCAGCCGATTTGGGTGATCCTGCTTTCGCCGCTCTTGCTGGGCGAACGTTTGACGACCGTGCGAGTGATGTCGGCCCTGATCGGTTTCGCCGGAATTCTCATAGTGACCCGGCCAGGCGCTGCGCCACTGAGCACAGGCTTGCTGGCAGCAGGTTTGTCAGCAATTTTCTTTGCTCTGACAACCATTTCCACAAAGACCCTGACCCGATTTGCCAGCATTGGCTGTATCATGTTTTGGCTGACCGTTATGCAGGCGATACTGGGATTTATTGCTGCGGGCATCGACGGGCAAATCGCTTTGCCAACGGCGAAATCTGCGCCGTTCCTGCTGCTGGTCGGCCTGGCTGGTTTGCTGGCGCATTACTGTATCACCAACGCTTTGGCCATTGCGCCAGCGACAGTGGTTGTCCCCTTCGACTTTGCGCGCCTGCCTGCCATCGCGGTCATTGGGATGATTCTGTATCACGAGCCGCTGGATCACTGGACGTTGCTTGGGGCAGCCGTGATCTTTTCGGGCATTTTTCTGAATGTTCACGCAGAAAATCGTAACAGTTTAGCAACAGTTCCACGTCAGACTCGTCAGAAATAACGCGCCGTCACCAGTTGACGGTAGAATAAACCAATAGAAAGTTACGAGCACCACAAAGACAGGTCAGACCGTACCACCATCAGACGGAACTGACTTACAGGAGACCTTAGGGAGGACAGAATGAAAAAAGCGCTTTTGCAGGCGTGCGCGGTATGCGTTGGGGCAACAGGAGCATACGCAGGAGGCATCGACCGGAGTGGTCAGGGCATCAACCTCATTTTTGAAGAGGGGTCGGCCGTTCAGTTTCGGCTTAGTTACACGGATCCAACCGTAAGCGGCACGATGCCAAGCCTGAGTCCCCCCAATATTGGTCAGCCCGTAGACTCTGGCAACGTTGCAAATGACTTCTTCACGCCTCACCTGGGCTACAAGACATCACTCACCGATCAGCTTGACTTTGCCCTTTTGTACGATCAGCCGTTTGGCGCTGATATCGCATATGCAACGAATTACCCGCTGTCTATCAACCCTCTGAACCCAACTCAGCCAAACTCGCTCAGAGCCACAGCCGATACTGACGCTATCACGGCCCTGTTGCGGTATAAATTCGATGGTGGCTTCAGCGCATTGGGTGGGGTTCGTGCGCAGCGTGTGAAAGCTACGGTTGGCGTTCCGATTGTCGGTGACTATTCCTATGATTCCGATGCGGAAATCGACTTTGGCTATGTAATCGGTGTCGCGTGGGAAAGGCCTGAAATCGCTGCCCGGGTCGCACTGACATACAACTCGAAAATCACGCACGACCTGTCGCAAACCGAAACCATTGCCGGCCGGACGTTCAACACGACGACAGAAGTCGAAACCCCGCAGTCCGTCAACCTGGACTTCCAGACTGGTGTCGCGCCAAAGACCCTGCTATTTGGATCGATCCGTTGGGTCGACTGGCCACAACTGGACCTGTCTCCGCCTGTCTACGTCGGCACTGTTGGCGCCCCGTTGGTTGACTACGACAACGCGACATTCACCTATTCGCTTGGTCTGGGGTATCAGTTTACGGAAGAGTTTTCCGGAGCCGTGACGCTGGGTTATGAGACCGATGAGGGCGAACCGGTATCGAACCTGGGTCCGACGGACGGCTTCTGGAGCATCGGTGTCGGCGGCACGTATTCGTTGGAAAAAGCCAAGATTTCTGCCGGCGTGCAATACACCGACATTGGTGATGCGACCGCCGATGGCGCGGGCGGCGTGACAGCTGATTTCACCGGCAATAGTGCCTGGAGCGTCGGTTTCCAGGTCACTTATGCGCTGAATTAATTTCGGGCATCAAATGAACATGAAACCCCGTCTTCGGCGGGGTTTTTTCTTTGCGCAAGTTCCGGGTCGAATGGGCAATTCAGGAATGCGAAAAGATGGCATGTCTACTCAAAAACACCTCTCCCCCAAGGCATGGGCCGAGCTATTATTGCTTGGTCTGATATGGGGCGCGTCGTTCATTTCAATCAGGATCGCGCTGGACACGATCCCGGTTATGACTTCTGTACTTCATCGCGTTTTCTGGGCGATGCTGGCGCTTTGGCTGGTTGTACGGATTCGAAGACTGGCCGTTCCACGCAGCCCTCGTGTGTGGCTTGCATTCCTTGTCATGGGTTTGCTGAACAATGCAATTCCGTTTACGTTGATGGCCTGGGGTCAGCTATATATCGAGACAGGTCTGACCTCGATCCTGAACGCGGCGACGGCTGTGTTCGGCGTTCTGATCGCCGCTCTGTTGTTCAAAGACGAACGTCTTACGCCAGGTCGTGTTTTGGGCGTCGGGCTTGGGTTTTTAGGCGTCACCATTGCAATCGGTCTTCGAAACTTCGCCAACTTCAACCTTCAAAGCGTTGCCCAACTGGCTATTATTGCAGGAACAGTTTCATATGCTCTTGCCGGTGCATGGGCACGTACAGCGTTGTCGGACCTGCCCCCCATTGTTGCTGCGGCCGGTATGCTGACCGCATCTACATTGCTGATCCTCCCCATCACGTTGATGGCCGATGGCATGCCCGCACTGAACCTGCCTCTGACAACCTGGGCGGCAATCGCCTACTACTCTCTAATCGCAACCGCTGGTGCGTACTTGCTGTACTATCGCGTTCTGGCGGTTGCCGGCGCAGGAAACCTGATGCTTGTGACCCTGGTGATCCCTCCTGTCGCCATCGTTCTGGGTGCCGTTCTGAGAGATGAAGCATTGCCGCCACAGGCCTTTTTGGGCTTTGCTCTGCTTGCGATGGGGCTCTTGATCCTCCATCGCTCCGGTGCGCACGATTGACGCCGCCCCCTGCCCGTTTTAGCTAGGTCGGAAAAAGGGATAGCGGACGATGATCTACAGTTCGGCAAAAGACTGGCGCAATGCGGCGCGAAAGAAAGTGCTGTTCTTCGGTATGTCGGGTCTGGGCAAGACTTATGTGTCCAACGTCCTGCGCGATTCAGGCGACTGGTTCCACTATTCGATCGACTACCGGATAGGCACCCGATACATGGGCGAATACATCACCGACAACGCCAAGGCCGAGGCGATGAAGGTTCCGTTTCTGCGTGACCTGCTTTTGTCGGACTCGATCTATATCGGATCGAACATCTCATTTGAGAACCTTACGCCTGTTGCCGCGTATCTCGGCAAGCCCGGAAACCCCGCTCTGGGCGGTCTAGAGATTCCGGAGTACCGCCGCCGGCAGGAACAGTTCCGTCTGGCCGAAATACACGCCCTGCTGGACACCGAGTACTTCATAGACCGCGCGCAACGCTTGTATCAGTACCCTCATTTCATCTGCGACACGGGCGGGTCGATCTGTGAATGGGTGGACCCCAATGATGGCACGGATCATGTTCTGTCTGAGTTGTCGCGCCAAACCCTGATGATCTGGATTCAGGGCGACGAAGATCATACAGCGGAACTGATCCGTCGCTTCGACAAAGCGCCAAAGCCTATGTCGTATCAACCCGAGTTCCTGACGCGTGTTTGGGATGACTACCTGTCTCAGCATGACTGCCGGGCCGAGGATGTCGACCCTGACGCCTTCATCCGCTGGACCTATGCGCAGGCGCTGGCCCACCGCCAACCGCGCTATCAGGCGATGGCCGAGAACTGGGGTGTGACCGTCACCGCAGATGACATGCACAAGGTCCGCGATGCGGGTGATTTCGATGAGTTGATCGAACGCACCCTTGAGACCCGCCCGAACCGCGCTTAATTACCGCTCTTAAACTGTTCTTCCAAAGGCTTGCACCTGATGCCCATCAAGATCCCTTCCGACCTGCCTGCATTTGACGTTCTCACCAAAGAGGGCGTCATGGTCATGGCCGAGGATCAGGCGATGCGTCAGGACATCCGCCCCCTGCGGATCGGCTTGTTGAATCTGATGCCCAAGAAGATTCAGACCGAGAACCAGTTCGCTCGTCTGATCGGTGCTACGCCGCTGCAAATCGATCTGTCGCTGATCCGCATGACCGAACACAGGACAAGGAACACCGCTGCCGAGCACATGGCCGAGTTCTATCGCCCCTTTCAGGAGGTGAAGGACGAGAAATTCGACGGTCTGATCATAACCGGTGCCCCGATCGAACATCTGGAGTTCGATGACGTCACCTATTGGGACGAAATCAGCGAGGTATTCGACTGGACCCAGACCAACGTCCATTCGACCTTTGGCGTTTGCTGGGGCGGGATGGCGATGATCAACCATTTCCACGGCGTTCGGAAACATATGCTGAAAGCCAAGGCATTCGGCTGCTTCCGTCATATGAACCGAGACCCCGCTTCGCCATTTCTGCGCGGGTTTTCAGACGATTGCGTCATCCCCGTCAGCCGTTGGACCGAAATGAAACAGCACGAGATCGACAGCGCGGAAGGCCTTGTCACGCTGCTGGGCAGCGATGATGTCGGTCCTTGTCTGGTGGAAGACCGGGCGCACCGAGCGCTCTATATCTTCAACCATTTCGAGTATGACAGCGATACGCTGAAGCAGGAATATGATCGCGACGTCGCCAATGGCACGCCCATCAACGTGCCCAGCAACTATTATCCGGATGACGATCCGACGCGCACGCCGCAGAACAGATGGCGCAGCCATGCGCATTTGCTATACGGCAACTGGATCAGTGAAATTTACGGAACCACTCCGTACGACATGAACCGGATTGGCGTGGACATAACGGACCTGAGGGCCTGAGATACCATGGTGCGCGTCGGTGTCATAATCCTGGCTCTGATGGCGGTGATCTGGTGTATCGCGCTCTGGCGGGCCGCGCGGCTGGAAGCGCGCGCCGAATCCGCTTTTCCACCCGAAGGTCAGATCGTTGATGTCGATGGCATCTCTGTTCACGCCGTTGTCATGGGCGCAGGCCCTGACGTCGTACTTATCCATGGTTCCAGCGGCAACACGCGCGACATGACCTTCGCTCTGGCCCCAATTCTGGCTGAGAACTTCCGCGTCATCGTGTTTGACCGCCCCGGCTTGGGATACAGCGACAGCTTTAACCCCGACGGGGAAACAATTGAACAACAAGCGGAAATACTGCAAAAAGCTGCCGCCCAGTTGGGGGCAGACAAGCCCATCGTCGCCGGGCAAAGTTACGGCGGTTCTGTATCGCTTGCATGGGCAGTCACTCGACCCGACAACATCTCAGCACTGGTTTTGATCGCGCCTGCGGCAATACCGTGGGAGACACCGCTAGACGGGTTCAATCAACTGGCGGCAACTCCGGTCGGCAACACCCTGGGGCTGCCCCTGATCACGGCATTTGTACCGGATTGGTTTGCCGAACAGGTGCTGGACGATGTGTTTGCCCCGCAGACAACCCCTGAAGGTTATGCCGATCACTTCGGCCCGGGACTGACAATGCGCCGCTCCTCCATGCATGCCAACGCAAAGCAACGTGCCAACCTTTTGGAGGAGGTTCGTGCGTTGCAACCCCGGTACAGCGAAATTGATGTACCGACCGAAATCGTCCACGGCACGGCCGACACCACAGTTGGTCTGGGCTGGCATTCAGAGCGCCTGATCGAACAAATCCCCGGCGCGGAATTGATTGAGCTGCCCGGCATTGGCCATATGCCACAGGTCGTCGCGGCGCCCGAGGTCGCGGCAGCGATTGACCGCGCCGCGCAACGTGCAGGTTTGCGTTAACTCCGCGGCTAATCCATAGTAGGAAATGGATTTTATGACGAGGTAGCTTATGGCCCGTTCGGAAAAAGGTTCCATCGAAAAGTACTTTCGCAATGACGCCCCCAAAGAGGTGCGCACTGCCATCGAAAAGGCAAACAAAGGCGATATTCTGAATCCCAGCTACCCTTACGATGAACGGATGAAGCGTAAGGAATATGACAAGCAAATGGAATTGCTGCAGATTGAACTGGTCAAGATGCAGTCCTGGATCAAGGAAACCGGCCATCGCGTTGCGCTTATCTTCGAAGGCCGAGATGCCGCTGGAAAAGGTGGTACGATCAAGAGATTTCGCGAAAATCTTAACCCGCGCGGCGCGCGGAACGTGGCGCTAAGCAAGCCTTCGGACACAGAGCGCAGCCAATGGTATTTCCAGCGCTACATCACTCACCTGCCAGCAGCCGGTGAAATCGTGTTCTTTGACCGCAGTTGGTATAATCGGGGTGTGGTGGAAAACGTGTTCGGTTTCTGCACTTCAGAAGAGCGTGAACGCTTTTTCCGGCAGGTATTGCCGCTGGAAACCGGTCTGGTCAACGATGGGATCGTACTTTTCAAGTTTTGGCTGAACGTCGGTCGTGCCGAGCAGTTAAACCGGTTCCTGTCTCGCGAAACCGACCCGCTGAAGCAATGGAAACTCAGCCCGATTGACGTTGCGGGTCTGAACAAATGGGATGAATACAGCCAGTCGATCTCGGAAACCCTGACCCGCAGCCAATCGGAACATTGCCCCTGGACCATTGTGAGATCGGACGACAAGAAACGCGCCCGTCTGGCAGCCATTCGAACTGTTCTGCATGCTCTGGACTATGACGAGAAGGACGAAAAGGCGATCGGCGAGAACGATCCAAAAATCTGCGGTGGGCCGGAAATCTGGGACGCATGATGGAAATTGCAGGGCTAAAGTCGTGATGGGTGTTGGACGAACGCTTGTACGCAGATTATGTCATGAATTCCCAGAGCTTAAACAGCAAAGGCACCTGACACAGGGATGACGAAACGCGGGTATCATCACGGCAACCTGAAGCAGGCTCTTATTGAGGCCGCGCTGTCTTTGATCGAAGAAAAAGGTCCAACGGGTTTTACATTGTCCGAGGCCGCAAAAACCGCTGGGGTCACCCCCGCCGCGGTCTATAGACATTTTCATGGACGTGAGGATCTGATTGCCGAAGCGGCCCGCCAGGGGTTCGAGATGTTCGCGGACCTGATGCAATACGCATATGACAAGGGTCAGCCTTCGGCGCTGGCGGCTTTCGAGGCGACCGGTCGCGCCTATCTGGCCTTCGCGCGCAAGCACCCCGGCCACTATATCGCCATGTTCGAAAGCGGGATTTCCGTCAATCGGACGCCGGAACTGTCGTTGGCCGCGAACCGTGCCAAAAGCGTGCTCGAAAAAGCCGCAGCCGATCTGTCTCAACACATTCCCCCGGAAAAGCGGCCGCCCGCGTCCATGTTCAGCGCCCATATCTGGGCCATGAGCCATGGCGTGGTGGAACTCTTTGCGCGAAATACTGGTGCAAGTTCACCCTTCCCGCCCGAGGAATTGCTGGAAACAGGTATCGGCATCTATCTGAGAGGGCTGGGACTGGTGCCCCAGGACGACTGACGGGTGTCAGAACACAGTTCTGGGCCGCGGCATGCTTAGCCCTGAGGTGACGTTGATAAGTTCCATTTCACCCATACCCTTGATGTCTACCTTCCCCAGATCCGAGACCTGAAATTCATCGATCAGGGCAAATTTCATCTCTTCCGGGGCAACAATATTCATTGGATTTGCAAAGACTTGCAGCCGTGAAGCGATGTTCACGGCGGGACCGAATACATCATAGACGTATTTCTGAATGCCTACGACAGACCCCACAGCGGGGCCCATGCCCAACCCGATCCGAGCCTCCCATTTATGCGGATGACTTTCGTTGCGCCGCTCCAGATACCGCAAGAAACGAACCGCACAATGCGCCACTGCCGTCGCATGATCCGGAGTTGGATCCGGCATACCTGAAACTGCCAAGTAAGCATCACCAATCGTCTTGATCCTCTCACATCCGAATTGTTCGACGATCCTGTCAAAGGCCGTGAAGATGTCATTTAACTCGCTCAGCGTGACGGTTGGGTCCGCCTTGGCCGCAAAGTCCGTGAATCCCACAAAGTCCAGCATCACGACCGAAACCTGCTCATAAAGTTGCGGAGTGACGACCCCAAAGGTCTTGAATTCCTCGTATACGGCCCGCGGCATCAGGTTCAGCAACAGCCTTTCAACCCGCTCTTTTTCACGCTCCAATTCACGCGTGTTGCGCTCAACCATGGTCGAATAGCTGTCGATCATGCTTTCAAGCTCGCGGATACGCGTGATGTTCTGGCACTCGACGACCAGAACTTGTTCGGACAGCCCATTGGCCAACGACACTGCAGTCGCGAAGATCAGGGTTCTGCGTTTCGGCTTGATCTGCAGCTCGACGGAGTATCGCAGGCCCGATTGCTTCACGTCCTCCAGTTCAAGTGGGTCAAGCGCCGGGAGCAAGTCCAGCAATGTCTGGCCGTCGTTCGGTACGCCGAACCATTCGGCGAACGGTCCGTTGTGAAACACAAAGGTCAAATCTGAGGCGCGCACGACAGCGACCCCGACGCCAATCGCGCGCAACAGTTGTTCGTTTATGGCCAGAATGCTCATGCGGCGTCACGTGCGACAATGATTGCACGTTTTGATTCAATGGCTTCCAGGGCAATCTTGATATGCCCGTCCTCCATTCCGTGCATGGCCAGAGCTTCGCCAAACAACTCGGCCATCTCATCAAAGTCAGCATGGGTGATATTCAGATTCCGGTGTACCGCCTCTATTCTCTCGTCGCTGAAAGACGCGGGACCACCCACCAGTGACGAAACAAATTTTGTTTGATGGTCAATCAAGCGCGGCATGTCTATGTCTTCGAAATGGCCCCCGATCTGATCAGAGTCCAACGCCATTTCGTAGAACGTAATAACAATGCGGCTGATCGTTTTGAATCCGCCGTATTTTTCGTAAATTGTCTGACCCACACCGCACACCCAAGCATTAACCACAAACAACACTGCAAGATTATATCAATATGACAGTTTTGTTAACGGTTATGAGGATTTCGGGCGAACCGGGGCTGGTAGAGTACGTATTTTGGTCAATCCGACAGCTTCAAACACTCAGGTCATCAGTACAGGGTATGAATCCTGCGTAACCACCCTGCTCTAACAAACGCGCCTGCCCGCCCGCGCGCCAATACAACTTGCGACAGGCGGCCTGTAGTTCTCGTCTGGCGCGGAACCACAGCGGACCTTTGTCCAGACCGCTGTTGGTCTTCTTGTCCTGCGAACGTTCACTGACCTTCACAGGCTCGCTGATCTGATCTTGCTGTTTCGACCAAACCATCTGAACCCCGACCGCCGGAAAACACTGATACATATGCCAGTCCGGACGTGGAATTGAAACGAAATCGTCCAGGTGATCTGAATACTGTTCCGACCAGGACAACAGTTTGCGACAGGCGTCTCGAGAAAGGATGTATGCGGCCGCGCTGGGCGCCATCTCCAACATCGGCCTGACGTTTACACCTGCAAATACAGTTTCAGGCCCGAACCTCAGGGATCGTGGAGAGTAATCAAGCTTGACGAAATCAAACCCGGTTCCGTGCTCTAGTAGGGCCGCGATGACAGCACCCGCCTGAGCAGACATTTCCACGTCATCTTCGAATACCGCGACTGCTTTCAAATCCTGATCAACCGCGGCCTGCCATACGGCGCGATGGCTTTCAAAACAGGCGATCTCGCTTTGTCTCAGCCCCCACCGGCTACCGGTTCCGGGAACGTACCCATTGCCGTCCAGTGCCCTCGGTTGCTGAGCGTCAATTGCGCTGAAGCGTTTCGCACCACGCAGTCGGGCATGGATGAACTGACTGTCCATAAACGCCTTTCGCTCGGGCACGCGGTCCAGATTTATGTAGAAGACACCCGTTCCCGATGGCAATTCGTGATGTCCCACAGTTTGTCCTTTCCAACGCTCAGGCCAGATACGCATCGCTGAACCGGACAATCAAGCCCTTGCAGACCGCCGGGAACAACCTTGCCGAAGTAGCCCCGATTTGCGATCTTCGGAACGCGCACAGATTTTGGTTGCCCTGGATCAGTTGAATTTCTTCAGCTTCATCTTCCATGCGCTTAAAAAGAGCCTGCGAGCAAGAAGGGCCAGCGCCCTTCTTGCTATACTAACAATGATTTACACGCTGATCGTGTTGTGTTCCGGACCATAGGGGAAGCCGGTGATGTTCTCGGCACCGTCTTCTTCGACGACGAGAATGTCATGCTCGCGATAGCCGCCGGCGCCTTTTTGACCCTCGGGGATCCAAAGCATGGGCTCGATCGAGACGACCATGCCAGGCTCCAAAACCGTGTCGATATCCTCGCGCAGTTCGAGACCGGCTTCGCGACCGTAGTAGTGGCTGAGAATACCGAAAGAGTGGCCGTAGCCAAACGAGCGGTATTGCAGCAGGCCCTCATCGGCGAAGAAACGGTTGATCTCTTCGCAGATTCCCGAGCAAGTCGCGCCGGGTTTGATCAGGCTCAGGCCCAGCTCGTGCGCCGCGACGTTGGCTTTCCAGATGCGCAGGCTTTCTGCGTCGGGCTCGCCCAGGAACAGGGTGCGTTCCAGCGCGGTGTAATAGCCCGAGATCATCGGGAAGGTGTTCAGCGACAGGATATCGCCCTTTTCCAGCGCACGCTTGGTGACCGGGTTATGCGCGCCGTCGGTGTTCAGTCCCGACTGGAACCAGACCCATGTGTCACGGTATTCGGCATCCGGGTAGGCACGCGCGATTTCGGCCTCCATCGCGTCACGTCCGGCCATGGCAATCTCGATCTCGGTCGCGCCTTCGCGGATCGCGGCGTGAATGGCGGCGCCGCCCACATCCGCGGTACGTGCACCGCCCTTGATCAATTCGATCTCTTCTGCGGACTTCACCATGCGCGCGGCCATCGTGTCTGGCGCAACGTCCACCAACTCAGGGCCTCCCAGCATGTCCAGAGCCGTATCACGCATGGCCAGGGTCATGTGGTCGCCTTCGATGCCAATCCTACGGGCAGGCCCGACAAGCTCGGCAACAGCGCGCCAGTAGTTGTTGCGCTTCCAGTCGGTGTAGATCACGTTCTCTTCCACCGAACGCCGCCACGGCTGCCCGGCATCGATATTTGCCGAAACTGTCGTGCATGCATCTTGCGTCACCACGCAGCCGTAAGGACGGCCAAACGAGCAATACAGAAAGCCCGAATAGTAGGCGATGTTGTGCATCGACGTCAGCAGAACTGCCGGAATATCCCGCGCCGCCATGGTCGCGCGCAGACTGGCAAGGCGGCGATCATATTCCGCTTTGCTGAACGGCAAAGGCGCCTTGTCACCGTTATGGCAGGTAAAGAACTCGGGGCGGTTGGTTAGGTCAGTCATCTTGGTCTCTCCTGAATGCCGGACAGGCAACGCCCGGCCACAAGTCCCGGCGTTCAGGACAAGCGGCCTCGGGAACCGAGAGCCATGCACCCCGCGTATCGTCACGACGCCATCGCGACCGGGGTGCATGGTGAAATCGCTAAATCAGCTTTTGAGTCGCGTCAAGATGGGCTGAGCCCGCGCAGGCGTTCAGACCGCCGCCGCAGCAGTTCAACCGTGGTCAGCAGCGCAATCGAGATCACCACAAGGATGGTTGCAACCGCCAGAATGGTCGGACTGATCTGCTCACGAAGGCCGGTAAACATCTGCCACGGAAGCGTTTTCTGACTTGCAGAGCCGACAAACAAAACCACCACAACTTCGTCAAACGAAGTGATAAAGGCGAACAATCCGCCCGAGATCACACCCGGCAAGATCAGCGGCATCTGGATTTTGAAGAACGTCCGCACCGGACCCGCCCCCATGTTCGCCGCCGCCCGCGTTAGCGATTGGTCAAATCCGACCAGCGTCGCCGTCACCGTGATGATCACGAAGGGAATCCCCAGGACCGCGTGGGCGAGGATGACTTTGATATAGCCGACAAAGTTCTTGTCCATGCCCAGCGTTCCCTCAAGGAATCGGCCAATGTCGCTGTAGAAAAAGAACATACCCGTGGCGGAAATGATCAGGGGAACGATCATCGGCGAGATCAGGACGCCCATAATTGCCCGGCGCCCCGGTACGTGGGATTGGCTCAGACCAATAGCTGCCAATGTCCCAAGCGAAACCGAGATGATCGTCGCAATCGGCGCAATGATCAGCGAGTTCTTAAAGCTGCGCTGCCATTCATTGTTGGTGAAGAAGTCGCGATAGTGCTTCAGCGAATACCCCTCGGGGTCCAAACGCAGCATCTCGGGTGTGAAAGTAAAGAAATCCTGCGCGTTAAAGGACAGCGGCAGAACCACAAGGATAGGTGTGATCAGGAAGACGAAGATCGCACCACAGATCACCCGGAACGCGTAGTGCCAGAACACCTGACCGCTCGTCATGTAAGGCAGCAGTCTTTGCCGATAACGCCCCTCGTACAGCCAGAAGATAAAGAAGGCAAAGAACCACCCGGCCAGCAAACCGACAATCAATCCGGTGAACCCCGCGAAGATCAAGCCAATTGCGCCCAGACCCAATATTGTGATCCAGCGTGCCACACGCTCATTGTCGAGCACCGTAATATAAACCCAGGCCAGCAGCGCCATAAGCGCCGCGCCAACAAGGATGCCCAGCAGGACACTGCCCTGCCCGGCCCCGACGAACATGCCGACAAAACCTCCGGCGATTGCGACCGATGGAAGAACCATTGACAACGGTTTGCGGGATATTGGTGTAAGTGCTGCCATGATCTTTATCCCAGCTTGACGTTATCGATGCCCACGATCTTGTCGTAGACCCAGTAAAGTAGCAGAACGACCGCGAGCAGGATCGTCCCCAGCGCTGCCGCGAGCCCCCAGTTCAGCGAGGACGAGATGTGATACGCGATCCGGTTCGAGATGAAGACGCCTTTGGTGCCACCCACGATCTCGGGCGTGATGTAATAGCCAATAGCCAGAATGAACACGAGGATCGACCCCGCCCCAATGCCCGGAACGGACTGCGGAAAGTAGATCCGCCAGAACGTCGTCCAGTTGGTCGCGCCCATCGACTTGGCCGCTCGGGTATAGGATGGCGGTATCGTCTGCATCACCGAATACATCGGCAAGACCATGAAAGGCAGCAGGATATGCGTCATTGCAATGATCGTGCCGATCTGGTTGTTGATGATCACGAGCCGCGCGTCATCTGCGACAAGCCCCAGCCAGACCAGAGTTTCGTTGATCACCCCCTGCTGTTGCAGCATCACTTTCCATGCGGATGTCCGCACCAGTAGTGATGTCCAGAAAGGCAACAGAACAAGAATCATCAACATGTTCGAAACGCGCATTGGCAGATTCGCCAGAAGGTAAGAGATCGGGTAGGCCAGCAAGATGCAGGCTCCGGTGATCACCAGCGACATGAACAGTGTGCGACCGAACAATTTGACGAGGATCTGCTTATCCTCGGGCTGTGCCTGCGGGCCTTCGGGGGTCCGGCGCATGTCGACAGCATTCAGGAAGTATCCGTTGGTGATCGGGACTGCATGCGTCTTGATCACGCGCCAGGTGTCCACGTCTCCCCAACCATCATGGATTTCAATCAGCTTTTCTTTGAATGGCGCATCAGCTTCCGGATCCAACTTTTTGATATTTCGCCCGGATCTGCGGAACATGGACGACATGCCTGTCTGTTCATAGTTCAGCCGCGTCCCCAGTTTCGTATGTTCTTTCGCGTCAACTGCGACGATCATATCACGGATGAAAGCCTCATATAGAGCTTCGTCCGGCAATTCGCCGCTTTCGGCATCCCAGTTCTTCAGCTCGACCACCGTCAAGGGGAGCGTTTCAGCCACGATGCTGTTCTCAACCGACCGGAACAGCATCGACACGATCGGGATCACAAAGGACAGCAGCACGAACAACAGTAATGGTGCAACAAGCGCCAAAGCCCGAAGCTTGCGTCGACGCAGGGAACGCGCCAGAGATTTCTTGAGTGGCGTGCCATCCGCAGCCAGCATCGGACCGGATTGAGTAGCGTCAGTCATCTGCGTCCCTTGGTCTTTGGTAAGTCGGGGCCAAAAGCAGCCCCGACCGAGGTTTTCTGATCCGGCTTATTGTGCCAGCCAGGCCTGGAACTTCGCGTCGATATCGTCGCGATAGTCCGCCCAGAACTCGTAGTTATACAGGAACGTGTTCTTGGAGTTTTCCGGATCGGTCGGCATGTGCGGTGCCATGTCGATGCCCAGATCGGCGTGCTGACCTACCAGCGGGGCCGAGGAGGCACGGGCCGGTCCGTACGAGATGTACTTGGCCTGATCCGCCAAACGCTGCGTGTCAGTGGCGAACCGGATATAATCCAGCGCGCGCTGCTTGCGCTCGTCATCCAGACCGGCGGGAATGATCCAACCATCAATGTCGAACACCTGAGCGTCCCAAAGCATGGCAACCGGCTGATTCTGCTCTTCGATCACGCTGAACAAACGGCCGTTGTAGGTCGAGCCCATCACGACCTCGCCATCGGCCAAGAGCTGCGGCGTGTCGGCACCGGCATTCCACCAGACGACCTGATCCTTGATTGTATCGAGCTTGGCCAGCGCTTGATCCTGACCTTCTCCGGTGGCCAGGACGTCATAGATATCATCCTTGGCGACACCGTCACAGAGCAGCGCCCATTCCATGTTGTTGATCGGGCGCTTTTCGAGCGATCGTTTGCCAGGATAAGTTTCCAGATCGAATACCGCGCAAACATCTGTCGGAGGTGTGTCGCCGACCAGATCGGTGCGATAGCCGAAAGTGGTCGAATAGACGATCTGCGGGATATAGCAGTCGCTGACAATCAGTTCACCGAAATCCTCGGACGCGAGCGTGCCATCAGGCGCCGGCGCAAGCATCTCGTCATGATTGATTTCCATCGCCAAACCTTCGTCGCACAGACGGATTGCAGACTCGGCAGTGACGTCCACCACATCCCAGGTGATATTGCCCGCTTCGTTCATGGCGCGCAGTTTTGCAACCGCCTCAGCCGAGCTGTCATCGTTCAGAATGGTGATGCCAGTCTGTTCCGAATAGGGTTCGTGATACGCCTTCAGCTGCGACTTGGAGTATGCGCCGCCCCACGAGACGATGGTCATCTCTTGAGCCATCGCGCCGCCGGCAACCATCGCAATCGCGCTCGCCATAAGCGTGGTTTTGGTTACTTTCATAGTTAACTCCCTGTTATACCCGTTAATTTTAACCTTGAAGACCGGATCACGGGGCAACCCGACCATCTGATGTCCCGCGTGCTCGGGCGGACCACGTGGGAAATTGCTGTATCAGGCGTCCAGCGCCCGGCAGTCATGGGCCAGCCAGCCGATTTCGACTTCCTGACCGGGGGACAGCTTGACTGCGTCCGGTGCATTTCGTGTCTTGATGATAAAATCTTCATTCCCCGCCACTGACAGACGGAAACGGAACACGTCACCCATATAGATGAATTCTTTCACCGTCGCTTTCAGCGTATGCGCATCGGCGTGCAGACGGTCTTTGTTGAATTCTACCCGTTCGGGGCGGATCGAAACCTTGGTGCGCTCACCTGCGGCATGTACGTTGACAGGCTTGGCATCAATCTCTGACCCGTCGTCCAGCGTCACCACGCAGGAATCGCCATCTATAGATTTAACAACACCTTCCAACGTGTTGTTTTCACCGATGAATTGCGCAACGAAGCTATTCTCGGGTTCTTCGTACAGCAAATCCGGTGGAGCCAATTGCTGAATACGCCCATCGTCAAACACGGCTACCCGATCCGACATCGTCAGCGCTTCGGTCTGGTCGTGTGTTACGTAAACGGTGGTAATCCCGAGTTCATGCGCAAGGCGGGTAATTTCGAACTGCATATGCTCGCGCAGTTGCTTATCCAGCGCGCCCAACGGTTCATCCATCAAAACCAGCTCGGGCTCAAACACTAGCGCTCGTGCCAGTGCGATCCGCTGTTGCTGACCACCGGACAATTGCGCCGGGCGACGGCTGCCAAAGGCGCCCATCTGGACCATGTCCAGCGCGCGTTTGACCTTTTCCTCGCGTTGATCCTTGCCCAGTTTCCGTACTTCCAGCGGAAAGGACAGGTTCTCGGCCACAGTCATATGCGGAAACAGGGCATAGTTCTGAAACACCATGCCGATGCCCCGTTTATGGGGCGGAATGTTATTGATCGGTTTCCCATCCAACATGATTTCGCCGTGGGTCGCGGTTTCAAACCCGGCCAGCATCATCAGGCAAGTTGTTTTCCCGGACCCCGACGGGCCCAGCATTGTCAGAAACTCACCTTTTGGCATTGAGAGGTTTAGATCTTTTACAACGAGTATTTCACCATCATACGACTTCTGGACTCGCTGAAACTCGACGAACGCTGCGTCATTGGACATATACCGACTTGGCTCCCTGTGTGGTCTGTTGGCTGCCCGGTTTATCCGGATCTCAAAGACCTATCGGCACCATTTAAGGACATGCAGGACGCACCGCGCAACCAAAATATGTCAGGAGAATGACAATTATCGTTGAACAGATGTCCTTCTCAGGCGGTGTTCAATTCCCGCATATGCCATGCAAGGCTTTGATTGCTGGACAAAACGGGCTTTTCCAGGCGCTCCTGGATTTCAGGGATAGCGTCAAAAGTTCTTAGATTCGTGCAACTTAAAAAAACAGCTTCAACCATTGGATCAGCCCCAAGTTTCACCGCTGCCTCAACGACGGATTGCCGCGAAATGCGCACAACCTTTGATTCTTCAGCCTCTCCAAATGACCCGAAAACGTCCATTGAAATTCCATTTCGGGCGAAGGCCCGCCGCAGGGGCTCGTTCACTTCTTCGACATACGGGGACAGCAGAGCGAATTTCGAGACACCCAAATGCGCCGCGCAGGCCGAAGCCGCACGCAACGGGTTTGTCACGACTGCTGTGTTACAATTTTTCTGAACCATCCTCTCGACCCGCTCAGACCCGATCACCGAGCTAGCGGATGTACAGCCATACCCGACCACACGATAGGGGCGGATCTTGGGAAGCAGGTCGGCAGCCGCAGGCAGAGCCTTCTCCATCTCTGCGAGGGATTCAGTAGACACTTGTGTGCCGCTGGGAATTCTTGAAACAAAAAGAGGATAGGAACGATCCGCGAAATAGGCGCTGAACTCCGGCTCGATTGTTTCGTCGGTCTGCAGCACGATCAGCCCCAACGGCGAAACCGCAGGATCATCTTTGTCCAGCGTGTATGGCAAATAACTCATATCGCTGGCAACTCCGGGCCGACGCGGGGGCTGATGAAACGCGGTGCCCCTTCGGTTATGACTATGTTTTCTTCGTGGACCAGAATTTTTTCGCCCACCGCAATGCCGGGTTCCAGCGTCAGGACCATACCTGGTTCTAACACCGTGTGATCTGTAGGGATCAGCGACGGCCATTCCGTAAGTGACATGCCCAACCCGTGCCCCAGTCGCCCTGCGCCAGTGTCGCCCCTGTTTCTGGACAGGACATTATTCATGATTTGGAACAAATCGGCCGCTGTCGCGCCCGGTCGCGCGGCTTCAAAGGCTGTATCCGAGGCTTCGATAAGCGCAGCGTATGCGTCCCGCACCTCAAGACTGGCAGGACCGATGGACCAGTTGCGGTCAAAGTCACAGAAATAGCCGTCCCACACCAAGCCGGTATCCAGCATGAGTACATCGTCCGGCTTCAGCGCTGTGGAACGAGCCGGAGAAATTACGTCCGAATAACCGCCCTGCTCTGCTCCTCCGGCGAGGTAAGGCACCCAATCCGCGCCTTCCTCAAGACACAACATCTGAAAACGGCGGAATACTTCATCCAGCGCCTTACCTTCACCCGCGATTTCCGGCACGCGGTCAAAAGCGCGCCCGGCGATACTGCAGGCCGTTTCAATCTTGGAAATCTCGGCGGGTGATTTCACCATTCGAAGGTCGCGGAGAATTCCGCTGTCGCCGCTCAGGCTTCGGCTGCCCAATCCATCCTGCAACCGGCGAAAGTCTGCCAGCGGCATGCGAATATGAGTTTCATGCCCGTCCGGGATGCCAATAACGGCATCCATCGGGCTGATTTCACAAAGCGTTTCGGTCAGAAGGCCAACACCGTCATCGGTCAGGTCCGGCGCGCTCCAGGTGCGGATATCCCCGACCCAGGTCTGCGCCATCAGAGCCGCCCCGATGGATGGAATGACTGCAACAGGTTTGCCTGTCGCAGGGATGATCAGAAACCAAGGGCGCGTCGGGCTTTCCCAAAACCGGGTCAGATAGCCGGTGAAGTAGCGGATTTCAGGTTCGGTTGTCAGCAACAGCGCCGATATCCCCGCCTCATCCATGCGGCGCTGTGCACGTTCGGTCCGCAACTGGAACTCGGTGGAGTCAAAGCCCCTCATTCGGCGACCTCGGACAGGAAGCACAGCACACAAGAGTACTTGTCGATACCCAGCGCCTTGCGCACGTCGGCATTCATGACAGCAGCAACCCCTGCCCCGCCCGACGCAGTTGTTGCAACACCCGCCGCTGCCATCGCCGGAAGGTGCTCGGTCACTTCGTCATCCGTGAGCGTCAGGAAACTGTCTGCGTCGCGGGCAAGACCGTTCAGGGCGATCTGCGATGGTTCTTTGCAATCCAGCCGCCCCATGACGCTGTCGGGCCCGTCGGCGAACACGCATGCCCCTGCTTCGATGCTGGCCTGCAACGCCGGAGCTGCATCGGGTTCAACTACGACAATCTTTGGAGCATCGCCCCAGACAGTCCGTGCATAAGCCGCTACCGCACCGGCCAATCCGCCGACACCAGCCTGAAGCATCATATGGGTTGGCCTCTGCGGACATTGACGGACGGCTTCGGCGGCCATCTGGAGATATCCCTCCATCAGCGTATGCGGCAGTTCATAATACCCGTCCCAGGAACTGTCCGACAGTAATATCCATCCGTTTTCTTCTGCGGCCCGGCTGGCTCCGTCCATACTACCCGCGTAATCGGCGCCATGCCGGACAACCTGGGCCTTTTGTTCGCGCAGACGGTCGGCGAAACTCTCCGGCACCGTTTCGGCGATATAAACCACGGCATCAGCACCGAAGACACGCGCACCTGCCGCGACGCTCATCCCGTGATTGCCCGCGCTGGCCGTGACATAGGTGCGACCGGACAGCGTCGTATCATCCGGAGTGGCGGAAATATCCGCCGCATGACGTGCAATGACGTATGCCGCACCCAGCGCCTTGAAAGACCCGAGGTTCATCCGCTCACGCTCATCCTTGATCCAAAGGTTTGCGACGCCGGTAAGCCCGTTGGCAGTGACCAGTGGAGTTTCCTCAGCCGCTGGGCAATGCTTAAGCAGATCGGCCACACGTTCCGAGTCGGTCGACGGGTATGGGGCCGCTTGGATAAGCTTCTGGCCGCCGCGATGGGGGTTGGATGTGATTTTCAATTGGGTGTCTTTCCTGAGTTGCCCATTGACGTGATCGGATTCGTCTAGTTCTGTCAACAAAACTTGGTCAGCACTGGCGAAGCCCAAAACCTGCGCTGATCCCGCTTTTTAGCCGCGCAATATGTAACCCTCCAGGAAACTGTTCGAATTGCCATGACCTTACAGCGATCTATTGAAATCCTCTCCGACCTGATTGCCTTTGAAACAGTGTCATCGGATTCAAATCTGGACATGATCGTCTATCTGACCGAAAGGCTTCAGGCGCTGGGAGCGCGTTGCATCGAAACCCGCGATGAAGCTGGAGCGAAGGCAAATGTGTTCGCGACGCTGGGACCGGATATTCCCGGCGGCATCCTGCTGTCCGGCCATACGGATGTGGTTCCCGTTGCCGATCAGGATTGGACGTCAGACCCGTTTCAGATGGTCCGGCGCGACAGTAAGCTCTATGGGCGTGGCACCTGCGACATGAAGGGCTTTATCGCTGCCGCCCTCGCCTTTGGCGAAACACTTGATACCAGCAAACTGACCCAACCGCTGCACTTTGCATTTACCTATGACGAGGAAGTCGGCTGTCTCGGTGCGCAAAACCTGGTCAACGACCTATCCGAACGCGGGATTGTCCCGGATATTGCCATCATTGGCGAACCGACCGAAATGCGTGTGATTGAGGGACACAAGGGCTGCTTTGAATACACCACCCGATTTGTCGGGCTCGAAGGGCACAGCTCTGCCCCCGATGATGGCGTCAATGCGGCTGAATATGCAGCGCGTTACATCGGCAAGTTGCTGGAATTGCGCCACATCCTGAAATCCCACGCCCCTGCGGATAGCAGGTTCGAGCCCCCTTGGACCACAGTCAACGTCGGGCGCATCTATGGTGGGGTCGCGCACAACGTCATCGCCAGCAAGGCCGAAGTCGCATGGGAAATGCGCCCCGTCCAATCCAGTGATGCCGAACTGGTTCGAACAACCTTATCTGACTATGTCGAGCATATTCTTCTTCCCGATATGCAGGCCGTTTACGGTGATGCAAGCATTTCTCAGGATGCAGTGGCCGAAGTCGAAGGGCTGGAGCCAATGGACGATAATGCCGCCCGTGATCTGGTTGCCGAATTGACCGGTGCAAACGGAACCGGAGTCGTCGCATTTGCCACCGAGGCCGGGCTGTTTCAGCGGTTGGGTGTTCATGCGATTGTCTGCGGGCCGGGTTCGATCACACAGGCACACAAGGCGGATGAATTCGTCGAAATCGAGCAACTGGACATGTGTTGCCGGATGCTCGACCGGTTGGGGCGTCGCCTGATCGCTTAGCCGGTTCCGTGCGTTCGGTCATAAGCAGACCGCGCGGGCTGGACATGCGCGGCGCGTGCGTCTTCGCCGGGATCATAGACCTCCAACAACAGCGGGTAACAGGCTGCGACGTCTGACGAATGTTCGGATGAGCAATCTCCTCCGGGACAAGCGGACAACCCGACGATCAGGTCAATCTCGGCGTAGAATTCCAGATAATCCCCAGGGCGCACCGGGCTGGCTTTCATGAAGTATTGTCCGGTGTCGCGGGTGAAGCCGGTACACATGAAGACGTTCAGAACGTCATGTACAAGCATCTCGGCCTCACGCAGCGGCAGGTCGCAATGGCTGGCCAGCGCACGCGTCAGGTTGGAATGGCAGCAATAGTGATAATCGTCACCAGACAGCAACCGCCCGGTATAAGGATCGCAGCGCGTCCCGATTACGTCATGAACCGAGCCGCCATAGGAATCGAACCCGTACCAATCCAGCGTGTCGCTCACGATGGTGGCCATGGGGCGCATATTCGGAAAGCTCGACCACATGCGGTCCCCGGTTGACAGGTGCGTTCCGTGCAGCGCGCGGGTTTTGCCGGAATAGAACCGCTCGGTCAGGTCATGCTTGTTCCACATGTTCAGATCCCCGACCTGAGGTCCATCGACCGAGACAACCCGGACGAATGCCCCAGCTGGCACATCGATGCAGGCCGCGTCACGCGGGGCTGCGGTCGCCTCGGAAGTTTTTGTTGCGCCGTGCCGCAACCCGGCCAGCGCCGCCAGATTCGGTTGATCCAGAGTGTCAGGTGGGTAGCAAATGACCGGCGCGATGTTCTTGCGTTCCTCCGCATCCGCTGGCGACGTGAAAATCGGGTTTTCCAGTTTCATAAACGCGCTCCCATCCCTGCTTACGCACAGACTTAGCGCATTACGAACGGGTTCACCATTGGCTCCTGTACTCGTACCACATTCTCGAATCCCATATTGCCGACGAGGATCTGCCCACGTTCCAGATCGTCCGGAAACTCCATGAATTCTTTGTACAGACGCTGGCCCCTTGCCCGGTCTTCGACCAAGGCCCTTAATGTTAGAGATCTCCTGTACGTTGACCTCTCAGACTTTTATGTCGAGACGAGCCCGTATCAAGGCCCAACAGCAGGACCAGGTATCAGGACGAACGCGTTTTGATCTTCCACTTCCACGACCGGTACATGAGTCCAATCCCTGGGGTGAAAGGGAGGTGAAACGTCCTCGCAGTCCTGAGGTTTTTCATCGCAAATATAGACCTCGGCTCCAGTCAGATACCTCAACCTGAGACGCAATCCCTCAGATGTTTGGATATTCGCATGCCGTGCGCCTTCAAGCCCCCAGTAGTCCCCATAGATATATACGTTTTGAGCCACTTCCGGCACCTCGTTGGCCAGATCCCGCGTTGCATTTTGCCAGTGTGGAATTAATAGAAAGGAGCCTTTCCCGATGATTAGCAGTTTGAAAAAAACTACATAAAGTATTGTTATGCGGGTCACATTTAGCCATCTACCTGGCGTTTTCGACAGGTGAACTGCAACGGATACAAGAGAGAACCCGAATAATATCCACACCCAACCAAGTGCTCGAAGAGGTACCTGAACGCCGGACATCAGAGCTTTGCCAACTAGTGGTACCAATCCCGCAATCACGGCGACCAGGATAGCTACGCCGAGGTACCTGTTCCAAATGAACATCAGGACCCAGGCCGCCGCAAACAGGAACTGCATCGCCATTCCATGATCAGCGACGCCTCCGCCGACTTGCTTGAGTGTAAATATTAGGAAATCCTTTTGTTTTTGTATGTTCTCAAGCAGATCGGCAACCGAATTCACTTCAGTTGGGGAACGCCACTCGGCCACGGGAATACCAAACACACCGTGGTAAATATAGTTCAACGAGTAAACTGTCAGAACACCCAGGGCGAGGCTGGCAATGAACACTCCCAGAGTTATCGCCATGCTTTTATAAGATTTGGGCGCCTTCCGGGACAGCAAGATCAGTGTCAGCAGCAGAAATGGGTAAGAGGGATACGCCATAAACGACAAAGGCACGGCCACGATCAACAGGGCAAGCGCGGTGCGATGCGAAAGAAAGGCGGCCGCAATAGCATAAAGGGCGACAACCCAAACACCTGGCAAAAGCGTATTAAACCAAAAGGAAATCAGATAGGCTGGAAGCGAAAACGAAATGAACAGGGCAAAGTAGCCCTTGTACCAGCCCCCGACCTCCCGATCCAACAGAATTACAGCTGTGGACGCCGAAAACAATGACCACGCCGCCAGGTACAGAATGAAATTTACAGGCGAAGACCACAGAACCGGCCGGAATTGCCACCAGTAATTTAGCCAGCGCCCCTCATCCAGTGTCTTTGCATACGCCATTTCAAGCGTTCCAAGCAGCGCAGGAAAATCATCATGCCGAACAAAAGGATCAAGGATCAGCGGCAAATACAACAACAGCATAGCAACAAAGCACAGCAGTGAAAGCCAGGCGAAGTCCCGTCCCAAAGACGTTGAATTCATTCCTTACCCCCGTAAGAGCGGGCAATGATGGACGCACGCGCCTGCGCAATCGCAGTAACCGTTGCTCTGGGCAACCGGCGGACGATCGTTTTACGCAGGTTCCAACCAAAGGTTCCGACTTCTTTCAGAGCGCCATCGGCGACCTTGGTTTTCAGCACATCAGGTGGGAGTATTTTAGCGCCGGATTCATTGGCGTAGAGAACCGTATTGTAACGGTACCATGGCTCGATGCTAGTGTCGCTGAACAATACGGGGCGCAGGCAGTCATAGGCTGAATATCCTCGATCAGCGAACAGGCCCTGCCAGAATGAGAGCGGTTGCTCGTTGATGTGAAACTCGCCCCCCTGCCCGGGAACCGCCGCTGAAAATAAGATCATATCTGCATGGGTCGTCAGGCTTTGCACAAGGCTTGCAGAAGCTTCATTTGGCAGATGCTCACCGACTTCCAGCGACTGAGCCAGATCAAAGCGCTGCCCCAGATCAACTGGTTGGATGAGATCATGGCCAAAGAACGCGTCGCGAGAAATGGCCAGTCTTTCACGGTCTACGTAATTACCGTCTACACCGGCGATGTCTTTGCACCCGGCGGCCGCCCATTCCGACAACCAGACGCCCCGACCGCAGCCGAAGTCCACAACGCTTTGGGGGGCGATCCATGACTGAACGCAGCGGATCAGGCTGTTCGCGGATTGCCTTGCGCCATGATCAATGTAGTCAAAGAACTCGTTGGAATAGATATGCGACATGACCGAACTCTAGATTGAATGGCTCTCGGGATAGACCCAAAGCCGAAGGATCACGAAATTGAGGATCGGCAGAACTACAACGACCAATGCCGCGGACACAGGTTCCGACAGGCCAAGTCGAGGCCCTGCAAATCCCGTTATGGCGGAAGAAACGATCAGCCCCAACCCGATCATGCAGAGGAAACGACCGAACTGGGCTGGCGCGGCAAGAGGTTTGCCGAAGGTCCACGCAGTCTGGCAGACATATTGGATTAGGATTGACGTGCCAAAAGCCAGAAGGTTCGCGGTCCAGGGAGATTTAAGCAAATATAATAAGCCGAGATAGGTCACCATATAATAGGCGGCCACTCCGGTACCGACGATTGCAAAACGGAATAGGCGGCGATGTTCTGTCATCGATGCTTGGCCAGGCTTTCAACTACGGGCTCGATCGTCTGCCCGGTCTGCTCATCCACAAAGAACAAAGGCCGACCCTTTGCTTCCACATAAAGTCGACCAAGATATTCACCCATGATGCCAAGCGTCAGCAGTTGAATTCCCGAAAAGAAGCTGATGACCAGAACGGTTGACGCCCAACCGGCAACCGCGTTGTACATGATCAGCGACCAGAAAACGTAAACTGCCATCAACGCAGCGATGATCAGCGTCAGAAAGGCCAGCCGTGTCGCAATTTGCAGCGGCTTTATCGAGAAGCTGGCCAGAGCATCAAAAGCGAACCGGATCATCTTGGACAGCGGATATTTAGTCTCGCCTGCTAAGCGCGGATCGCGGACATATTCTATACCAATCTGCCGAAATCCCGCCCAGGCGAACATACCCCGGATAAAGCGCGCACGTTCGGGCATTTCCAACACCGCGTCCAGGGCCCGCCTGCTGACAAGACGGAAATCGCCGGTATCGTTGGGGATCGGAACATCTGACAGCCGGTTCAACAGGCGATAAAACCCGTGAGCAGTGACCTTCTTGAACCAGCCTTCTCCCTTTCGTTCTTTCCGTCGGCCATAAACAACGTCATAGCCGCGATCCATCATCGCCATCATATCCGGCAACAGCTCGGGCGGGTCCTGCAAATCTGCGTCGAGCATAAAGACCCGTTCGCCGGTGGCCTCCATCAATCCCGCCGTCAGCGCCACCTGATGGCCTCGGTTCATCGACAATTTAAGACCGCGGATTCCGGGATGGTCTTTACACTGGGCACAGATCGCGTCCCACGTGCCGTCGGTTGAACCATCATCGACGAGCACGATCTCTGAAAGTCCCCGCCAAGCTTCGGTTGCTGCAACCAGACGCTCAACAAGAAGGGGAATGGAATCCTCTTCGTTCATGCAGGGCACTACAACAGACAATAACATTGGACCTCCGAATGCGATTTTCTGCTCGAATTCCAGCAATCAGGTCGCTTTTTCTGGAACACGCTGCTCTTGTTTATCGTTAATCATTTGATTATGGCTCTTGATATCCCAACAATCAGCGCTCGCTAATTGGCGGGCAGGAGTTTTTGGGGCGTAGTTACCTTCGCGACACATCAACTGACCTGAAAGCCCGCTTTCATTCCGACCATTTTTTACTCTGCGCCAACTTTACGCGCGCGATATGGCAGCAATGGGCCAATCCTGCGGCATTGATCTGGTCTTATGATAAGAAAAGCTAAACGCTGCTCATCAAATGCACCTAAATGCCGCTCAAATTGGCGGTGAACTGCGATTGCAAAGGGTAAATGGCGGAGAGACAGGGATTCGAACCCTGGAGACGGTTTCCCGCCTACACACTTTCCAGGCGTGCGCCTTCGACCACTCGGCCACCTCTCCGTGGGCGCGATATTTGGACCATCGCCGGGGGATTTGCAAGAGGCGATTAGAGCAATTTTCCAGTGGATGTTTACGCGCTTCAGAAACGCTCAAATCTCGTCGCCATCCCCATTGGGCAGGTCAGCCTCGGTCATCTCGACCGGCATCGCCTGAGACGGGTTCGCCTCAGAGTTTTCCTTGTCTGACCCAGAATTTTGCTCAGGCGTAGCTTGCGGCGCCGCGTGCAAAACCTCGGGGTTGCGCAGCCACAGATCGCGCTGAGCAAACGGAATCTCGATCCCCTCTTCGACAAAACGACGGTTGATCTCGTGGTTCATGTCCGATTTCACGGACAGCACCCAGTTCACATCACGCAGAATGGCGCGGATCTCGAAATCTAGCGAATCCGCGCCGAAGCCCTGAAACACCACGCTGGGCGCCGGATTGGCCAGAACCATCGGGTGCGCATTTGCGATCTCACCCAGAATTTTCTCGACAACCTTGGTATCCGTGCCATAGGCCACGCCCACCGGCACAATTACCCGACCTATCGTGTTGCCGCGGGTATAGTTGGTAACCACTCCGCTGATCAGGTCAGAATTGGGGACGATCACATCGGTCCTGTCGAATGTCTCGATCCGGGTGGACCGGACCGAAATGTCGCGGACGTAACCCATCATCCCGTTGACATCGATCCAGTCCCCTTTCGAGATCGGGCGTTCGACCAGCAGGATGATACCGGACACGAAATTCGACACGATAGTCTGCAAACCAAAGCCAATGCCCACCGAGAGTGCACCAGCAACAATCGCCAGAGACGACAGATCGAAACCAGCCACCATTATGGCCACCAGCGCGGCCAGGAATATCCCGACGTATCCCGAACCCGCGACGATTGCGTTCTGGCCACCGGGATCAATGCTGGTTTTGGGCAGCAACGAATTTCGCAACCCGCTTTGCAGCAGACGCGTCAACGTATAACCAATGACAAAAACGGCGACAAAGGTCAGGAAATTACTGGGCGAAATGGTGACACCACCAATGTCAAACCCCCGCAGCATGCGGGTCCAGGCCTCGAGCAGATCGGTTTCCCGAGCACCCCAATAGATCGCCAATATGGGCAGCGCCAGAATGGCAAGCGCAAACCCGACAAGAACCGCGAACAGGGAATCCCGGGCCGCATCGCCCTGCCCAGTGATCCAGCCGTAAACCTGACTGATAAAGCGCTGAAAAATGACGAGCGCTGCAATTAGGATCAGCGTTTTGACGGCCGGAAAAACAATCGCCTCGGCCGCGTTTGTGTAGCCAACAACCGCCAGAACGGGTGTAGCCATCCCAAGCAAAAACAGCCCGCGACGCAGTAGTTCGACCAGCTGGCTGAAACCAGCCGCCCGCGTGGTGGCGTTTGGATCAGGCTGGTCTTGTGAAATGTCCGTGGTCCGAATTTGGCGTACCCGCAGCAATAGCAAAGCGGTGGCCACGATGACAGGAAAGCTCACGACGGCCCGTGTCGCGTCCGAAACATTCTCGATCTGTTCAAACAGAATTGCGAGTTCGTGCAGGATCAGCATTATCGCCAGAACGTCGATATAGACGCGTAATTCCATGATTTTGGCTGCCGACAACCGTTTGAAACCCTGCGTGGCCCCCATCAGGTAGATTTGGCGACCAATCCAGTCATAAAAGAAGATGATTGCCGCCCAATAGGGAACATTCTCCAGCAACAGGGTGCCACGCAGCCCCAAAACGCCAGTGAGGCTTATCGCCTGCACCGCAGCCCACACACCAAGCCAGGGAAGAAGAATGCGCAACAGGGAAATCACAAAGGTCCAGACGCCGGACCCTGTGCCGCCTAGCGTGCGCAGGTAGTCACCGCCTTTCTCCGACCAGTATCGGCCAAAGATCAGCAAAACAGCCGATATGACCAACAGCAGGAATATTCCCAGGCCGCGTTCCCTGATTTGCTCTCGCACGACATCGGTACGCAGGTTTTTCAGTGTTTCATTGAACAGGCTGGTGGCCGCTTCTTTCACATCCACCCACGCCGGCCCCCAATAGACGGGGTTTATCGGCGACGGTCCTTTTTCAAGCAGTTCTTTCTTCTGACGGCCCCGGATGATCTGGTCGATCTCACTTATCAATCCGTTGGCCCGGCTATAGGCTTCTTCAGAGATAATTCGCGGGACCCGCAGGCTGTTCAATTGCTCTTCGAGATGCGCGCGCAATCTGGCGATGTCTTCGGGTTCGGTAGCGTCCCCCTCAGGCTTGGGACCAAGAGCTTTGATCTGGCTATCTAGCGTCTGAATTCGATCCGTATTGGCGCCGCGCGCACGGTTAAAGTCATCGCGGTAACCATCTATTTCCGCGCGCAGATTCTCCAATGCGGCGTTCGAGGCCCGGTTCGCCTCGATCACCGCTTCGGCGCGGTCCGCCGTCTTTATCCATCCCTGGTAATAAGCGCTCTGTCGATCCGTGAGCTGCGCATGTGCAATGCCAACAATGCTAACAAGACACAAAGAAACAAGGGCAAGAAACAGGCGGACCTGTCGCAGCATCACACGTCCTCGAAAACGCCGGGAATGCTGCGTGGCGCCTCGGTCATCCAGTCGGGAACAGGCAGTTCCTTTTCGCGCAGGAATTCGGGATTGAACAGCTTGGACTGGTAGCGCGTGCCATAGTCACACAGGATTGTCACGATGGTGTGGCCCGGCCCCAGATCCGTGGCCAGACGTACGGCACCTGCCATGTTGATCGCGGTAGAACCGCCCATGACCAGACCTTCCTCGCGCAACAGGTCAAAGATATAAGGCAGCGCCTCGTTGTCGGTCATCTGGTACGAGAAATCCGGAGTGAACCCTTCAAGGTTCTTGGTGATGCGCACCTGACCGATGCCTTCGGCGATCGAGCTTCCCTCCATCGCGATTTCACCGGTGGTGTAATAGGAATAGAGCCCTGCCCCCATCGGGTCGACCAAGGCGATCTTAACGCCCTTGGGCTGCAACGCGTCGGCGACACCGGCCAGCGTGCCGCCCGAGCCCACGGCGCTGACAAAGCCATCGACCTTGCCACCGGTCTGCTCCCAAATCTCGGGGCCGGTTGTTTCCACATGCGACTGCCGGTTGGCGACATTGTCGAATTGGTTGGCCCAGATCGCACCGTTGGGTTCAGTCTGCGCCAGTTCCTCGGCCAGACGGCGGGAATAATGCACAAAATTGTTTGGGTTGCGGTACGGCGCAGCCGGAACCTGCACTAGTTGCGCGCCCGCCAGACGCAGCATGTCTTTCTTCTCTTCGGACTGGGTTTCCGGGATCACGATCACCGTCTTGAACCCCATCGACGCGCCCACCAGCGCTAAACCGATACCGGTGTTGCCTGCCGTGCCTTCGACAATGGTTCCGCCCGGCTTCAGGTCGCCACGTGCGATTGCGTCGCGGATGATATAGAGGGCCGCACGATCCTTGACCGACTGGCCCGGATTCATGAACTCAGCCTTGCCGAGAATTTCGCACCCGGTCTCTTCACTGATGCGCTTCAGTCGGATCAGCGGTGTTTTCCCGACTGCGTCGGCAAGGTCTCGTGCAATGCGCATGGCGCCCTCATTTCATTACGTATCATCGAAGATTTACAGATGCCGTGCGACAACCACAAGCGGCGATAACTATCCGCGCAGTCGGTCACGGTGCCGGGCCAGCCAGTTGGCCACGGACAGCAAGGGCAAATCTTTGAATTTATGATTATCCACCCCCTCCATGAACGCGGAAAAGGGTAGAATTTGAGTGCGAATATCCTCACCCTCAGTGGCTAACCCTCCAATATCTGTGGTTTTGGTCAGATCGGCCAGCCCCACATAGAGGTACACAAATTCCGTCGAGGACCCGCTTGAAGAGTACGCCCCACCTACATATTCCAACACGTCAAGCGTTACGTGGGCTTCCTCAAGCACTTCCCTGTGAGCGGTCTGCTCCGGAGTTTCACCAGGGTCGACCATCCCGGCCACCGGTTCCCACATCCATGGTTCCGGGTCGTCGATTAAAAAAACTGGCGTCCGGAACTGTTCGACCAGCAGAACCGTATCGCGCACCGGGTCATACGGCAGGACAACCACTGCACTCCCCTGCATCAATCCATTGCGGCTCAGGACCGGGCCCATCGTTCCGTCATGCTGGCGGTACTGAAGCTCAACCTCTTCAATGCCCAAATAGTCGACATAAGCACGTGTGTGGCGATGTACGATCACGTCATTTTGGATATCACGCGGATCACCGGTCCGACGCCGGCGCGCGGCCAACTTGGCCCAGGCGCGGGTGCGGATCGGTGCGAAACTGCGGACAATTGTGCCCGCGTCCACCTTGCCGAAATATGCAAGTTCTTCCTGAGCGGCAAGCACGGTCACTTCGGCCCATTGATCCACCCAATCCTGCAAAGACCACAGGGTGTCGGGCGTCCAAAGTCCCGGCTCGGGAAAAAACACGCGTGCTTCAGCCTTTGATCCGTCAGCCAAATCAATGGCTTGCGGGCTCAGCCCATATTCGAACCCGCCTTCGTAGAAGGTTAGTCGATCAAGGTCTTGTGGGCCAAGCCCTTGCACCAGAAGCCCCTCGGCTTTGCCGCCGTGCTCCTGAACAATCATCGGAAAGGCCTGCCCTTCCACACCATAAACCGCGTGGTCAGGCAATGATGCCTCAGAAATTGTCAGCTGCGATAACGGGCGGCCAAGTACAAGTTCCAGCAGCGGCTTGTGTCTGAGCGTGCCGTAAAAGAAAAGATCGGACACTGAGGAAATCTCGCGTTGTATTCCGGGATTTACCGCCAGCGACGGCTGGCTTCTTCGGTAGCAAGTCCCGCGATAAGAGCTCCGATTGCCAATGTCCACAGGATTTCCGGCGCCAATAGCAATCGACCATAATCAACGCCTATCTTGAAAATGGCAAGCACGGCCTCGAATGGGCCGTCATAGCGATGGCGCATTGCCAGACGGAACATCTCGTAACAGCCTTGGACGAACAACGCCCAAAAAACCAACGACGCCATTCCGGTCAGGCCGTTGTTAACCGCCGCGGTCCAACCCCGGCCAACCCGCTTACCCATCACCTTCCAGCCGCAGACTACCGCTATCAAAATATTGACATAGGTGAACCAACCATAGTCTTTGCCCTCTTCCCCGTTGTTAATGATCATGCTCGAGACAAGAAAGGCCACCACCGCCAAACAAAGAGCAGCAACGAGACGCGGAGCACTGGGCATTCGGAATTTCCGTTTGTTAACTGGGTTTTGCTATAGTGATCTGTGTCACATCGCAGTTGCCGGTGTCAAAGGCTGCGCCGCAAGCGGTCAAATAATAATTCCACATGCGGCGGAAACGCTCATCAAAGCCCATTTCGGCAATTTCGTCCCATTTATCGTTAAACGTCTCGTACCAACGACGAAGGGTCAGGTCGTAACTTTTACCAAATTCTCTCGATCTCACGACGTTCAATCCCGCCTGCGCAATCTGCTGTTTCAGGAGCGATGGGGTCGGAAGTATCCCGCCCGGAAAGATGTATTTTTGTATAAAATCAACGCCGTTCTTGTAAATCTCCCACCTGTGATCTGCAACGGTGATAATTTGCAATGTGGCTTGTGCACCGGGTTTCAATCGTTCGCGTACGGTTCCGAAATAAACAGGCCAGTATTTCTCACCAACGGCCTCGAACATCTCGATCGAAGCAATTCCGTCGTAATGGCCCCGCTCATCTCGATAATCCTGCAATTTGAAGTTTACCATGTCAGAAAGCCCTGCATTTTCAATCCTCTGACTGGCATACCTCAACTGTTCCTCACTGATGGTCAGACCTGTGACCCGAAGGCCACGCTCTTTCGCAGCATATTCGGCGAATCCACCCCAGCCACATCCGATCTCAAGGATATGGTCGCCCGGTTTTGCCCCCATTTCGTTAACAAGGCTGGCGTATTTCGCGGTTTGCGCCTTTTCCAGGCTCTCTTGCCCCGTTTCAAACAGAGCACTGGAATACGTCATCGTATCATCCAACCACAAGCTATAGAAATCATTACCTAAATCGTAATGATGTGAGATATTCTTCCTGGCCTGTTTACGGTGATTGCGATGCAGCCAGAATCGCAGACGCTCATACGCCTGAACAAGAAATTTGCCGGTAAAATCGTCGTATACGGTCTCAGTCCCCAGATGAACCAGATCCATGAACGACCGCAGGTCAGGAGTGCTCCAATCCCCTTCAAGGTAGGCGTCCGAAAAGCCCAGTTCGCCCTCTCGGATCAACCGCGAGAAAACTTCTGGATTGTGAATGTCGACCCGAGCCACAGGACCAGGCTTGGCGCCCTCCGAGCGGAAAACCCGGCCATCCGGCAGTGCAATGTCCATCCGTCCGGATTCCATCCGGTTCAGCATTTTGAAGACCTGTGCAAAATATCTGGGCAGGTCGTTTTGCCCTTCGGTTGACGTAAGGATCATCCGCTCTCCCCTGTGCGGTTGTTAATAAAAGCTAGGACGAGATTGTGTTTCTGGCAAGTTTTCAGTTCCTTACCGCCTTTTTTGGCTGTCATATGCCGCCAATGCTCGCGCCCGGCCAGCCGTCAGATCAACCACGGGTGTCGGGTACGGATCATCGGGACTGAGCGCCCAGGATTGTGGAACCGCATCAAAATAGGCCATGGCCGTGGCCGGAGGATCCTGCTGCCCCTCAGCAATCCACTGGTTCAAATAGGCGGCATTCGGGTCAAACTTTTTCTGCTGCGTCTGCGGATTGAAAATGCGAAAGAACGGTGCGGCGTCAGGGCCTGACCCAGCCACCCATTGCCACCCCATCGCATTTGCAGCCGGATCCCAGTCGATCAGACAGTCGGCGAACCAATCCATACCGATTTTCCAATGTGTCATCAAATGTTTGGTCAGATAGCTGGCCACGATCATGCGGGCACGATTGTGCATGCGCCCGGTTACATACATCTGGCGCAACCCGGCATCGACCGCCGGTATACCTGTTCTCGCCTGCTTCCAGGCGACAACTTCGGGCCGGTCCGCATCTTTTTTCCATGGAAACGCATCCCAATCCGACCTCCAGTTCCCACTCAAAAGCCGTGGCGTGTGATACATCAGGTGATGGGCGAACTCGCGCCAGACCAGTTGGCGCAGGAAGGCCTCGGTCCCGGACACACCGTTCATCGCTGCGCGCTGGATCGCATGCCAGACGTTGCGCGGACTGATCTCGCCCAGAGACAGGTATTCTGAAAGGTTCGATGTGCCGTTCAGGTCGAGGCGGTCCCGAAAACCGGAATAGTCTGAAATACGATCCAGAAATTCGTGCAGAGCGTCAAACGCAGCCTGTTCCCCGGGTCTCACAAAATGGGCAATAACCGCAGCGCCACGGTTCATTGCTGCGCCCAGTTTCCACGACCCAAGGTCTTCTGTTATCGGCCAATGCAGGGGTGCAGAAATTTCAGATGGCGCGACCTCGGGCGCGGCGACTTCACGGCCCTGCACGGCCCGCCACATCGGAGTAAATACACGGAAAGGCTGACCTGCTTTCGTTGCTACTGCCCAAGGCTCAAACAACAGATGACCGGCAAAGGACCTGGCTTGGACGCCCTGGTTTTTCAGCGCTGTCTTAACATCGGCATCACGTGCAATTGTGTCGGGATCGTAGGCTCGGGACCAATAGACGGCGGTTGCCCCGGTTACCGCGATCAGGTCCCGAAGGACTGCCTGCGCATTTCCGCGTCGGAGGACCAACCGGCTACCGGCTCGCCCGAGCGTTTTAGCCAACGCTTCCAGACCCAGCCCAAGCCGCCACCTAGGCGCGGCCCCGAGTGCGTGTGTGAGGTCGTCCAGAATGTATAGCGGAATGACCGGTCGACCCGTTCTAACGGCCGCACACAAGGCCGGATGGTCCGACAGGCGTAGATCCCGCCGGAACCACAAGATGATCGGTGATCGCTCGGTATCCATTTCCACCCTGTCCATTTCTTCGCACTACGAAGCAAGGCGGAAACCGGATCACAAAACGGTGTCTAATGCATTCAAGAGCTGATCAATTTCCTGTTGAGTGGTGTAGTGCGTGAAGCTGATCCGCAGCACCCCTAGCTCCGGATCCACCCCCATCGCCTGAAGAGGGCGAACGGCATAAAAATCGCCACCGCCTGCCATTATCCCGTGGGCTGTAAGCTCGGCTGCCACGGCTTCGGCGTTCCGGTTCAGTCCAAGCGCGACGGTCGGCGCGCGGCGAGCGGCATCCGACGTGCCAATCAGGCGCACAGCGTTGCGATCTTTGACCGCATCCAGAACTGGTTGCAGCAGCGTCACCTCTCGACCACGCATCAGATCATGCACAAACGCCCCACGTTCGGTTGCACGGGTTTCAGGTCCGTTGTGGTGGTCGCACAGCAGATCGACATAGTCAGCCATTCCCGCGCTGGCCGCGATCTGCGCATGATCCGGACCAGCGGGTGTAAACCGTTTATACAGGACGTCGCCGTTGAAATAGTGCGCCTGGTTCGGCAGCATCGAACCCAACGCGCGCCGGATCACCACGCACCCTTGATGCGGACCGTATGTTTTATAGGCGGAAAACAGGTAGATATCCGCCCCCAGATCGCCAACATTCGGAAATCCATGCGGCGCATAGGATACGCCATCAACACAAACGAATGCCCCGGCAGCGTGCGCAATTGCGGTGATTTCCATGACCGGGTTGATCTCTCCGATCACGTTGGAGCAATGCGGAAAGCACACCAGACGTACTTTTTCGTCCAGCAAATTCTCCAGATCCTGTGGGTTCAGGGATCCGGTCTCCGGGTCGATCTGCCATTCACGTAATTCGATCCCGTCCTCGGCCAGACGTCGCCATGGACCAGAGTTAGCCTCATGATCCTGATTGGTAACAACAATGGCTTCACCCGGCTGCATCCACTGGCGAAATGCCTGTGCCAAAACGTAGGTGTTTTGCGTCGTCGATGGCCCAAAGCTCAACTCATCGGTGTCCACCCCCAAAATCGCGGCCATGCGGGTGCGGGCTTCGTCCATTTCTTCGCCAGCCAACCGGCTTGCGTCATAAGGGCCATATGGCTGAACCTTGCGCTGAGTGTAGTAGCGCGTCAGCCGATCAAGCACCGGCTTGCAAGTATATGATCCGCCTGCGTTTTCGAAAAATGCCTGACCCTGCAGGCTGGGCTCGGAAAAGGCCGGGAACTGCGCCCGGACAAAATCAATATCAAGAGTGCTCATGGCACGTCGCTCCTTATTCAAGCTACCTGTTCCGAAAAGATGCCCGCGCATGATTTCGGACATATCGGAAATCACGGCAGGTCTACCAGCCCAACCGCAGCCTCCGTCATGTACGGGAAGCAGCGGCAGCCCTTCGGGGCAGATATGCGCAACCAAAGGACGACGGAAATTAGGCAGCCGGAGCGACACTGGTCAACAGGCCTTGAATCAAAAAAGCCCCGGCATGCGACCGGGGCTTTTAAGGGTTCTCTTTGTATCAGCGACGACGCTTTTCGTTCGCCAGACCAATAAAGATCGACACGCACATAAGCACCAGAACGATCGCAAACGGGAAGCCTGTTGCAATGGCCGCCGCCTGCAGTGCACCGAGGCCGCCGCCCAGCAGCAGAACGATGGCAATTGCGCCTTCCAGAATGCACCAGAACACACGCTGCGCAGTTGGGGCATCGGTTTTGCCGCCAGCCGTGATCGTATCAATTACCAGCGAGCCAGAGTCCGAGCTGGTTACGAAGAACACCACGACCAGGATGATTCCGACAAAGGACAACAGACCAGTCATCGGGAAGGCTTCGAACATCTTGAACATCTTCAGTTCCAGCGCCGCGTCCGACAGGGCCTGCCCCGATCCGGACAAGACCTGATCCAGCGCTGCGCCGCCGAAGACGCTCATCCACAGCGCACCGACGACCGTAGGGATCAGGATTACGCAGGTTACGAATTCACGGACCGTCCTGCCGCGCGAGATGCGGGCGATAAACATGCCGACGAAAGGCGACCAGGAGATCCACCAGGCCCAGTAGAAGGTGGTCCAGCCCTGCAAAAAGTTGGTGTCCTCTCGACCAACCCAATTCGACAGTTTGGGCAACGCGATAACGTATTGGATCAGGCTGTCGAAGAAGCCGGTCAGAATCGCCACCGTCGGGCCGACGATCAGCACCAGCAACAGCAGTGCTGCGGCCAGAATCATGTTCGCCTCAGACAGACGCTTCACCCCTTTGTCCAGACCAGCAACGACCGAGATCAGAGCGAATGCCGTGATCAGTCCGATCAGCAGCACTTTCATGCCGTCGGTGATCGGAACATCGAACAGGTAGTTCAGGCCCGCCAGCGCCTGGGTTGCGCCCAGACCCAGCGACGTCGCAAGACCAAAGATTGTGGCAAAAACGGCCAATACGTCGATGATGTGGCCCAGCGGACCCCATGTCGCCTCGCCAAACAACGGATAGAACACGGACCGCATGGTCAGAGGCAGGCCGCGGTTAAAGCTGAAAAACGCGAGTGCCAGGGCCACGACTGCATAAACAGCCCAAGGGTGCATGCCCCAGTGGAAAATGGTGGCCGCCATTGCCAATTTCTTCGATGCTTCAGTGTCTTCCAGACCAGCGCCCAAGGGGGCCCAGTCGGTGCGAATACCGTCTTCACCTGCGGCAACGCCACCAAGCGACGCCCCATAGTGCGAAATCGGCTCGGCCACACCCCAGAACACAAGACCGATGCCCATGCCTGCGGCAAACAGCATCGAGAACCAACCGGCATAGCTGTAATCCGGTTTGGCGTCGTCGCCACCCAGACGGATCGAGCCATACGGCGTTACGATCAGCAGCAACGAGAACACCACAAAGATGTTGGCTGCGATCATGAAGACCCAGTCAAAATTGCTTGTCAGAGCCGGACGAAGCCACCCAAAGAATTCGCTCGCCTGCTCGCGGAACACGAGCGAGAAAAACACAAATGCGATGATGGTAAGCCCCGAAACGGCAAAGACCGGATTATGGACATCCAGACCCATGATCTGGACGTTGTCCTGACCGACTTCATAGTCGGTTTCCGTATTGTCGGACATTGTCTCTTCCTTCCCTTTATCGGTGCTCAGGACATCCAACATTGAGCTGCGCAAGGCCCTGACCGAGAAGACCACTTATTTGTCGAAAACGACACTATTTTCGAAATACGACATGTTAATAAAATGCAGTTTGAATGCATCAATTTAGCGCACCCAAAATGCAAAACAGGTCGGGGAATCGGCCCGACCTGTTCGTGTATTGCCACTTTGAGTATTAGCCCTGAACTTTGGTGTAGGTCCCCTCACCAGCCAGAATGCCCCGGAAGCCGCCCGGTTCGTCCAGCCCGAAGACGATCAGCGGCAGGTTGTTGTCGCGGGCCAATGCGATGGCCGAAGCATCCATGACGCGCAGTCGTTTGGCCAGCACATCATCATAAGTGACCGTGTCATAGCGCACTGCGTCTGCATATTCCTTGGGGTCTTTATCATACACGCCATCTACGCCGTTCTTGCCCATGAAGATCGCTTCGCAGGCCATCTCGTTGGCGCGCAGGGTCGCAGCGGTATCCGTGGTGAAGTACGGGTTGCCGGTTCCTGCAGCAAAGATGCAGACCCGCTTTTTTTCAAGGTGGCGTACGGCGCGGCGGCGGATGTAGGGCTCGCAAACTTCATCCATGCGGATAGCCGAGATGACACGGGTGAACACGCCAACCTCTTCCAGCGCGGATTGCATCCCCAACGCATTCATGACCGTCGCCAGCATGCCCATATAGTCCGCGGTTGTCCGCTCCATCCCCTGCGCTGAGCCGCTAAGGCCCCGGAAGATATTGCCGCCGCCGATCACCATGCAGATCTCAACGCCCAGATCGTGCACTGACTTGACCTCTTGCGCGATGCGCTGAACGGTTGGCGGGTGCAGGCCGAACCCCTGATCCCCCATGAGCGCTTCGCCGGAAATCTTCAGCATTACGCGGTTGTACGTTGTCTTGGGGGTTTCTACGGCATCGGTTGTAGGGGAAAGGCTCATGTTGCGCTCCGGACTGGCACGGGTTTATTTTCCGGCGCAAAATGAAGCAAAACCTCCGCAGGTTCAATGCGGATGGTGAGGAATGGGGCACGCTTGGATGACCGATAGTGAAACACAGCGGATTTGGGACCGTCTGCCCCCCATCCCCACGGACAAACCTGTGTTGATCGCAGGTCCAACTGCGTCGGGAAAATCAGCGCTTGCTTTGCAGATCGCGGAAGAATTCGGCGGCGTCATCGTCAATGCGGATGCCAGCCAGGTCTATGACTGCTGGCGCGTGATCTCGGCCCGTCCGTCGGTCGAGGAGGAAGCCCGCGCGCCGCATTTGTTGTATGGCCATATCGCCTATGATCAGGATTATTCCACTGGCCACTGGCTGCGCGAAGTAAAGCCTCTGCTAACCGGCGGTGCGCGCCCGATCATTGTCGGTGGCACCGGGCTGTACTTTTCGGCCCTGACCGAGGGGATGGCCGAAATTCCTGCCACGCCGCCCGAAATACGGGCTGAGGCTGATCAATTGTCGTTACAAACCCTGATCGACGGCGTGGATAACCTGACGCTTGGCCGGATCGACATCAACAACCGCGCCCGCGTTCAACGCGCATGGGAGGTTCAGCGGGCAACGGGGCGTAGCCTGAGCGACTGGCAATCCAAGACACCTCCTCCGGCTCTGGACCTGAAGGATACTCTGCCGATTGTATTTGACGTGGATAAACAATGGCTTCTGGACCGCATTACCCGGCGCTTCGATCAGATGCTGGACGCCGGCGCCTTGCAAGAAGTTGAGGCGATGCGCGCCCTCTACGATCCGTCGCTGCCTGCGTTCAAAGCCATCGGCGTACCGGAACTGACGGATTACCTGGACGGCAGGTTGACATTGGATACCGCCCGGGAACGCGCAACCATCGCTACCCGTCAGTTCGCCAAGCGCCAGCGCACCTGGTTTCGTGCGCGGATGAAAAACTGGATTCGAGTAGATTTCTCAAAATGATACCTAACGCGGCTACTCCGCGAACGCTCGGTGTTTTGATCTGCAAGAAAAATGGCCAAACCGGGCTTGTGTCGTCAAACGAATCCCCTGCCCTTAATCCCTGTCGTCGTTAAAATCGATAATGTTCGATTGGGTATTGATCGGAAAACTCCGTACGCCGATGTCGTTTTTGTGCCATGAATGACGATTTCGAACATTGACCTCATCCTAATTCTGGTGCCGAATGGCGGCATGGGGATGTTTATGATCCAAGAAGAGAAAAACCGTGAAACCACCAACCAGCGCCAAAAGGTCTGAGTGGTTCAGAACTTCTTCAAAAAAAACAATGTCACAGGGAGAGACGTTAATGGAAAATCGAACCACGACAGGAGCATCGATTCACTGGGCAGCGGAAATGCATGCTCAGGAATATCGGGACGGAAAACTCAGCCGTCGCGAGTTTTTGGCCCGCGCGACCGCGCTGGGTGTCGCTGTACCAGCAGCCTATTCCATGATCGGTCTGGCCGCGCCTGCGCGCGCTGCGACCCCGGTTAGCCAGGGCGGGACATTGCGCATTCAGATGGAAGTTCACGGCCTGCGTGAACCGCGACTGTATGAATGGTCCGAACATGGCAATATCACCCGCGGCTGGCTTGAATACCTGATCCATTACAACAACGACGGCAGCTTTACTCCGGTTCTGGCCGAAAGCTGGGAAACCAGCGATGACGCCAAAACAATCACAATCCACCTGCGCCAAGGCGTAAAGTGGAACAACGGCGATCCGTTTACCGCCGACGACGTCGTACACAACTTTAACCTTTGGTGTGACGGCACAGTCGAAGGAAACTCGATGGCCACCCGGATGGGCCCGCTCGTCGACCCCGACACAAAGAAAGCCATTGAGGGCGGAATTGTCGCCGCAGACGAACATACGGTTGTCCTGAACTTGCCGGCACCGGATATCACCATTCTGGCTGGCATTGCCGACTACCCGGCGGCAGTCACACACCCGTCGCTGAACGGTGGCAACCCCGTGGACAACCCGATCGGAACCGGGCCCTATATGCCGGAAAGCTACTCGGTTGGCGAAAAAGCCGTGATCGTTCGCAACCCCGACCACACATGGTGGAACGAAGGCAACGGCGCTTATGTCGACCGGGTCGAGTTCATCGACTACGGCACTGATCCTGCCACGGTGATGGCCGCCGTCGAGGCCGAAGAGGTCGATATGACCTACGAATCTATCGGCGAGTTCATCGACATTCTCGACGGGCTGGGCATGGTACGTTCCGAGGCAGCCACAGCTGCAACCATCGTCACCCGACCCAACCAGTCTGCCGAGGTCGACGGCAAGAAGCCTTATGAAGATCCCCGCGTGCGTCGCGCGCTTGCAATGGCGGTGGACAACGCCATCGTGCTGGAACTGGGCTATGCCGGTCGCGGCAAGCCTGCCGAAAACCATCACGTCAGCCCGATTCATCCCGAATATGCCGAACTGCCACCGCTGGTGGTGGACCCGGCAGGCGCCATGGCGCTGATGAAAGAGGCCGGGATGGAGAACTACGAACATGAGCTCATCTCGCTGGATGACGGTTTCGAGAAAGACACCACCGACGCGGTTGCGGCGCAGTTGCGGGATGCCGGGTTCAAGGTGAACCGCAAGGTTCTGCCCGGTTCGACGTTCTGGAACGACTGGGACAAATACCCGTTCTCATCGACGACCTGGAACCAGCGTCCTCTTGGCGTTCAGGTGCTGACCCTCGCCTATAAATCCGGTGTGCCCTGGAACGAGACTGGCTTTAACAACGAAGAGTTCGACAAGACCCTCACCGACGCCAGCGCCATCGCCGATGCAGACAAGCGTCGTGTTCTGATGAAACGGCTCGAAGAGATCATGCAGGAAGAGGGTGTGATCATTCAGCCTTACTGGCGTTCGATCTACAATCATTCACGTCCTGGTCTCGTGAATGCTGAAATGCACGCTCAGTTCGAGATCAAATACCAGTATATCGGATTTGCCGAATAACCCACCTCAGAGACCGGGCCGCCCCGATCCGGGCGGCCCGGTCATTGATTTTCACAATGCAGCAAATCGCGGCACCCCGCTGCGGAGCAACATGAAAAGGGGAATCTGAGATGGGTGTGTTTTTCCTGAGGCGATTAGGAACGATGCTGCTTACAGCGCTCGTCCTGACCTTCATTGTCTTTTTCCTGACCAATCTACAACCGAACCTGGAAAAAGTTGCCAAGTTCGAGGGCAACGCCCGGATGACCGATGCAGAGGTCGCCAGTTGGCTGGAAAAACGCGGTTATACTCAACCCCTGCTGAAGCGCTATGGCGAATGGCTCGGTGTTTCAAAGGGCTGGACCTATACCAGCGACGAAGGTCGGGTCACGGGTCGCTGTATTCGTGACAACATCCCCGCCGAAGAAGCCCCCCAGCGGTGCGGACTTCTTCAGGGAGACTGGGGACAATCAAGTGTCTTCAAGGTAAGTGCCGGCAAAGTCGTCTCAGAGAAACTGGCATTGACCGGGCGTCTGATGTTGTGGGTGATGCTGCTGATGGTTCCGCTGGCCCTGATAGTCGGAATTCTTGCAGGCATGCGCGAGGCGTCGGTTCTGGACCGGACCTTGTCCACCTTTTCCATCGTGACAACGGCAACACCGGAATATGTATCGGGTGTGATCTTCATCGCTGTATTCACCTCTTCGGCCGTCGGACTGAAATGGTTCAAGGGCACGGCGACGCAGGCGATGGAGAACCCGACTTTTGAGAACTTCTTTCTGCCGGTTCTCACCATCGCGCTTTACGGTATGGGATATATCGCCCGCATGACCCGCGCGTCGATGACCGAAGTGATGACCGCGCAATACATCCGTACGGCACGGCTGAAAGGGGTATCGTTCGGAAATATCGTAATGAAACACGCATTGCGCAACGCGCTGATCGCACCGTTCACCGTCATCATGCTGCAGTTCCCGTGGCTGCTGAACGGCGTGGTGATCGTCGAGACCCTGTTCAACTACAAGGGGTTCGGCTGGGCGCTGGTTCAGGCGGCAGGCAACAACGACATTCAGCTGTTGCTGGCGATTTCGGTCGTGTCGGTCTTTGTGGTGCTGGTGACCCAGCTGATCTCGGATATCGGCTATGTCTACCTCAACCCGCGTATACGCATTTCGTAAGGGAGATAGATCATGGAACCTCTTAGCTGGACCGGCTCTATCGCCTTTCTGAACCCTTTGTTAATGCTCGCGTTGGCCGCATTGGCGATATCGATCGTCGTCTGGATACTTGGTAGCATCCTGCTGCCCGAAGCGCCGATAAACGTAAATGTGGACGGCACCGTCAGTTCCGGATCGGGCTTGTTCGGGCTGGTTCAAACGATCTTGCGATACAGCTTTTTTGCCTGTGTGGCCCTTTCAGTGGCCTATATCGTACTTGGTATCCTCATGGGTACAGGCGCAGGGATAATTGGCGCGATCTCTCAACAGTTCCTGCCCGTCTGGTTGTCGCTCGTCATCCTGTTCGCCATGTCTGTTGCATTCAAGCGACGCCTTGGCCTGTATGGCAAACTGTTCGACAGCCCCATCGGCATGATCGGTTTTGGCCTTGTGATGTTCTGGGTGTTCACCGGCGTCTTTGGCGCTCTGGACCTGATCGTGACACACGACCCGCTGACGCAGGTGTCTGGCATGAAAAACAAGGTGCCTGGTACCCCTCTGCCCAGCCCGGAAGAGGGTGAATACGCCTGGTACCTTCTGGGTGGCGACAACCTGGCCCGCGACGTCTTCAGCCGAATGGTCAAAGGGGCCTGGATCGTGGTGCAGATCGCGCCATTGGCGACCATGTTTGCCTTTATGGTCGGGATCACTCTGGGCCTGCCCGCCGGATACTATGGCGGTCGTCTGGATACGTTCCTGTCATTCCTTGCCAACCTGATCCTCGCCTTCCCCGTGATCCTGCTGTTCTACCTGCTGGTGACGCCAGAGATCGTTGCAACCGGGGTGCCGAATTATATGGCAGCTGTTCTGTTCATTTTCCCGATCCTCTTTATTGGGGTTCTGCTGAACTCGCGTTACTACACGCGACCCAATTTCCGCACACCTCTGCTGATCGGAGTGTTGGGCATCGCTATCTGGCTCTACCTGTCGCTAATCTCAACCGGTGGGTACATCGTCAACACGGAAACCTACAGCATCTGGGGGCTGCCCACCTATCTTGACCTGTTCAATATCCCCGGTGGCATCCTGGTCGTGTTCGTTTCGGTGGTCTTCGTGAACTCACCCACCGTGTTTCGCATCGTTCGCGGCCTCGCGCTGGACATCAAGACGCGCGACTATGTGGCTGCGGCACAGACCCGGGGCGAAGGGCCCTGGTACATCATGCTGTGGGAGATTCTTCCCAATGCGCGCGGTCCGCTGATCGTCGATTTCTGCCTGCGCATTGGCTATACCACCATCCTTCTGGGAACCTTGGGTTTCTTCGGGCTGGGACTTCCGCCGGAAAGCCCGGACTGGGGCTCGACGATCAACGAGGGGCGGAGACTTCTCTCGATCTACCTGCACCCTGCCCTGCCTCCTGCGTTGGCGCTGTTGTCTCTGGTTCTTGGTCTGAACTTGCTGGCTGACGGACTGCGCGAAGAAAGTCTGAAGGACTGATGTGATCGAGGCCGGGGGCACTGCCCCCGGACCCCCGAGGTATTTTTGGCCAGATGAAGGGGATCCCCACAGTCTGGCGAGGAGAGACACAGATGAGCAAACTGGCGGAATATGACGGCCCTATCCTGGAGATCGACAAGCTGTCGATTTCATTCTTCACCCGCTTGCGGGAAATTCCGGCCGTGATGGACTTTTCGGTCAGCGTTCAGCCTGGTGAGGCCGTTGGTCTGGTCGGCGAATCCGGTTGCGGCAAGTCCACCGTTGCCCTTGGAGTCATGCAGGATCTTGGCAAGAACGGTCGGATTGTGGGCGGTACGATCAAGTTCAAAGGCCGTGACCTGTCTGAAATGTCGAAGGAAGAGTTGCGCGACATTCGAGGCAACGAAGTCGCGATGATCTATCAGGAGCCGATGGCCTCACTGAACCCGGCAATGAAGATCGGCAAACAGCTGATGGAAGTCCCGATGATCCACGAGGGTGTAAGCTCTGACGAGGCATATTCCCGGGCGTTGGAAGTGGTGACCGACGTTCGCCTGCCGGACCCCGAGCGGATGCTGAATTCGTTCCCGCACCAGCTATCCGGTGGCCAGCAACAGCGGATCGTTATCGCCATGGCGCTGATGTCGAAACCGTCGTTGCTAATTCTGGACGAACCCACCACCGCTCTGGACGTGACCGTTGAGGCCGCAGTGGTTGAACTGGTCAAGGACCTTGGCAAGAAATACGGCACATCCATGCTGTTCATTTCTCACAACCTTGGTCTGGTCCTGGAAACTTGCGACCGGTTGTGTGTCATGTATTCCGGTGAGGCGGTGGAACGCGGCTCGATTCACGATGTCTTCGACGAAATGCAGCATCCTTATACACAGGCGCTGTTCCGATCGATTCCGTTGCCGGGTGCAGATAAGAATTCCCGCCCTCTGGTGGCCATTCCGGGCAACTTCCCTCTCCCGCATGAGCGCCCTCCCGGATGCAACTTCGGCCCGCGTTGCGACTATTTCGAAGAAGGCCGCTGCGATGCGCAAGACATTTTGATGGAGGCCGTGCCGGGCAATGACCGTCACCACACGCGGTGTCTGAAATTCAAGGAAATCGACTGGAACGCCCCGATCACGCTAGCGGATCAGAAGGACAAGGGCGAGATTGGCCGCGTCGTTCTGAAGATGGACAACCTTAAGAAATACTATGAGGTTGCCGCGAATGCCTTGTTCGGCGGAGGCTCGAAGAAGGTTGTGAAGGCCAACGAAACCCTGAGTTTCGAGGCCCACGAATCCGAAACGCTTGCCATTGTAGGTGAATCCGGGTGCGGCAAGTCCACTTTTGCCAAGGTGCTGATGGGGTTGGAAACCGCCACGGACGGTCAGATCCTGCTGGACAACCGCAATATCGAGGCCGTACCGATCGAAGAACGCGACGCCAAAACGGTGGGCGAAGTTCAGATGGTGTTCCAGAACCCGTTCGACACGCTGAACCCGTCGATGACCGTTGGCCGTCAGATCATCCGGGCACTGGAAATCTTTGGCGTTGGCAACTCCGAAGCCGAGCGCAAGAAACGCATGCTGGAATTGCTGGATCTGGTGAAACTGCCCCGCGCCTTTGCCGATCGAATGCCTCGTCAATTGTCAGGTGGCCAGAAACAGCGCGTCGGCATCGCCCGCGCCTTTGCTGGTGATGCGCGCATCGTTGTCGCGGATGAACCGGTCTCGGCGCTGGACGTGTCGGTGCAGGCGGCAGTTACCGATCTGCTGATGGAGATTCAGCGCGAACACAAGACGACCTTGCTGTTCATCAGCCACGACCTGTCCATCGTGCGTTACCTCAGTGACCGGGTGATGGTCATGTATCTGGGTCACGTGGTCGAACTGGGCTCAACGGATCAGGTGTTCTCGCCGCCCTACCACCCTTATACCGAAGCCCTGCTGAGCGCCGTGCCCATCGCGGATACGTCGATCGAAAAGCAGCACATCGTTCTCGAGGGCGATATCCCGTCAGCGATGAACCCACCGCCTGGGTGTCCGTTCCAGACGCGCTGCCGCTGGAAGTCCGACGTGCCGGACGGGCGATGTGAAAGCGACGTGCCACCGGTCAAAACCCTGACCGATGGGCATCAGATCAAATGTCACCTTGCCGATGACATACTGGCCCGGATGGAACCGGTGATTAAAATCGCAGCAGAGTAACTGAAATGACTTCGGAAAAAGGCCGGTTACAAACCGGCCTTTTTTGCACCAACCTGACTGCGTAAGGGTTCGATGATTGGTGGTTCCGCGAGTGACAATACCGGATTGGCCAAACTCAACTGGTCAGGACGTTGTTTCCAAAATGCATGAACTCCAGATTCATGCCTGCGACTTCGCCTGCCTCAAGCTTTAGACTGCCGCCGTCGAGCATCTTGTAACTTGGCTGCGCTTTCACCCATTCATCCGCCGATTGCAGCGTTGTAAGCGTATAAGACGTTACTTCGTTCAGATAATGCGTCGGGATAACGATCTTGGGTTTCAGCCTGGCCACAATGTCATTTCCCTGATCATAGCTTAGGATATGTTGCGATCCATCCACCGGCAGTGTCAGGACATCCACTTGCCCAACGGCATCCCAGAACTCCTGAGGTGGGTTGTGACGGTTGTCGCCCCAGATCAGGGTGCGAATGCCTCCGGTCTCGACAAGATAGACGACCATATCCATATGCCCGACATTGTTGGGCGGGCAGGCTTCGACTCCGGATTCAGCCAGAGCGTTCGTCCAATCGTACCATCCCGGAGCAACGCAGGCGTGTTTGTCGGCGAAACCAGTGATCTTGAGATCGGCAAAGACAAATTCTCCGGCCATCCGATCCAGAACCATGGTCGAGTTGGGCCGCTCAATCGCATCGTGGTCGAAATGAGCATGCGTCGACATCGTAATATCGACCGGGATTTGGGGAAATTCGTTTCTGAACCACAGCCCCCACGCCCCGGATGGGTCGTCCCGCCAAGGATCGAACAGAACCGCCGCACCGCTGGGTGAGGTGATCTTGATCGCGCAATGACCATAGTAATCAATGCCGACCGCCCCTGTGCTTGATTGTCCAGTCGTGCCCTGCAATTCAATCACGTGGTTGTTGTTGCCAGGTTGCAACCATGCCTGTGACTGCGCTTGCGCCGGATTTGCACCTATCAGGGAGGCCCCGGCACCAACACCAGCAGCGCCCGCCGCCATGAAAAATGACCGGCGTGATAACCCCGGCGCCAAATCATCCCGATCGCCCTTCAGGATCGTCGGTTTCAGATCTTTTCGATCCATTTTTTTTCCTCTCTGTTGGACAGCACGGAATTTTCCGCGCCACCCTTGAGAGGATAGCGATGTCCTTCAAATTGGTTCAGATCGGAATCTTCCGGGGGAAATATGGGGGTAATCCCCATATTCGATGTTCACGAAATCGTGAGGAGATGGCTCCGAAGGTTCTGGTCCCGCCCCTCCAGACCAAGCTTTCGCCGGATATTGTTGCGATGAAAGTCAATCGTTGAGGTCTCACGTGACAGGGCTCGGGCGATGTCTTTTGTCGTCTTTCCTGACATAACCAGTTGTGCAATTTCAATCTCGGTCGGAGTCATGACCGCAAACGCGTCAGAAAGTCTGTCCGACATCAATGACGTAATTTCTCGCAGGTTCTGTTCCGCCAGATCCAGATAGGCGTGCTGAGCCTTATCCTCATCAAGTTGGCACCGAAGTTTGTCGAGATAGGGCAAAACCATACTGCGAACACGTTCGACGATCTGGTGGTCGCGGCTTTTTCGATCATCCTCGAAGCTGGATAACAGAACACGTAGTGCGGTGTTGGTTTCCTGCAGCTCGCGTGTCCGTTCCTGCACCCGGGTTTCCAACTGCGCAAGTGTTTCGTTCAGTTTTTCCTCAAGCGCACGGCGCAGGTAAACCTCTTGCAACAAAGCCAAATCCGACTCGACCATGCGCGCGAACTGAGCCAACCCTTCGCGGAAGATCAACGCCCGACGGTTGCGTTTCCGGTCGAGGACACAAATCGTTCCAAAGACGGAACCGTCGGGCCATTTAAGCGGCAAGCCGATGTAAAACGACATGCCATGTTCCATGTCGTCGTTGTCAGACCACGCCGGTTCACACGCCGCGTCTTCAACCACCAGCTCACCGTCGCGTTGCAATACACCCTGACAATAGAGTTTGGGGTGCAGACGAAAATTCATTCCCACCGGATAAGGGTTGTCGGGGTGGTCCGAAGTAATCAGCACCGAGTGGTCCGGTACATCTGTTTTCATAATCAGGCTGGCGGGAACATCTGCAAGTTGGGCAACCAGGTCGACGAGTTGCTGCCAATTGGCCATAGTTTCCTTGGGTATCTGCGGATGATCAATTGCCACCAACACGCTTCCCTATCCTGATCGCTATACGGTCAGGTTAAGGCGCTGAACTGTCTGCGATCAAGATATGAGCGCTCTGCGCCGCAGCATGGCTTTTTTAGCCGCCCCAGATCACTTTCACGTAGTTCTGGGTTTCCTTGTACGGCGGAACGCCACCGTGCTTTTCAACAGCTTCCGGGCCTGCATTATATGCGGCCAGAGCCAGACGCCAGGATTTGAACTTACGATACTGCCACGACAGGTATCGGGCGCCGCCTTCCAGGTTCTGTTTCGGATCATGCGGGTTCACACCCAGCAACTGTGCCGTGCCCGGCATCAACTGCGCCAAACCCAAAGCACCTTTGTGGGATTTTGCATGGGGATTCCAGCCACTTTCCTGTTGCACCAGGCGCAGGAACAACTCCTCCGGAACACTGTGTTTGCGGGCCGCCTGGCGGGCAAGTGCCATGTATTCGCCGCGGTACTTGCCGGTATAGCGTTTGCTGAAGCTGGGCTGGGCAGTTTTTGGCTTTAACCGCTCCGAATCCCGGTATTGCGTCGCTGCACGCGTATCCAGCACTTTGGATTGTTTGAGAAAAATATCTCTGCGGCTTTTCGTGGACAATGTGTCAGCCGTCACCGGAACCGAGACCAGCGCAAGGCACAAAACAGAAAAACCACCAACCAGAAAACGCATTAATGCCAATCTCGCTCGTTCAGGAACCCGAATAAGTATAAATATTTCAGCAAGCAATGAAAGCTTGGTAAACTGAAACCAGGAAATTTCTTGCCCACTGTTGCATCCATCAACTGTGTTTTAACCACGACGCAGGCCGTATAGGGTCGCACAGATACACAGCGTCAGATTCGGGCGCACTCTAGTCAGTCAAGAACGGGGAAATATATGGCGGGTTCAGTCAACAAGGTCATTCTGGTCGGAAATCTTGGCCGCGATCCTGAGGTAAGGACTTTCCAGAACGGTGGCAAAGTATGCAACCTGCGCATCGCTACATCCGAGACCTGGAAAGACCGCAACACCGGTGAACGCCGAGAGCGCACGGAGTGGCATAGCGTTGCGATTTTCAACGAAGGGCTTGTCCGCGTGGCGGAGCAGTACCTGCGCAAAGGCTCGAAGGTCTATCTCGAAGGGCAACTGCAGACCCGCAAATGGCAAGACCAGTCCGGGCAGGATCGGTATTCGACTGAGGTTGTTCTTCAAGGCTTCGGCTCGACACTCGTGATGCTGGACGCTCGCGGCGAAGGCGGCGGCAGTCAGTCTGGCGGATATGGCGGCGGTCAGGCCGGTGGCGGCTATGGCGACCCCTACGGCGGATCGTCCAGCGCCCCTGCCCCGGCATCAGGCGGAATCGACGACGACGAGATTCCGTTCTAACCCAAACGGAGATCTATCATGACATGGTCCTTCTCACTCGGCCGGGTACTTGGGTCGGAACTGAGGGTCCATGTCACCTTCTTCCTGTTATTGGCCTGGGTCGGTTTTGCCGCCTATTCCAGCGGCGGGCTACCGGCAGCAATCGAGAACCTGATTTTCGTACTGGCCCTGTTTGCCTGTGTCGTCGCGCATGAATTCGGCCACGCGCTGATGGCAAGGCGCTACGGGATCAAAACTCCTGATATCACTCTGCTGCCCATCGGCGGGTTGGCCCGGCTGGAACGAATGCCGGAAAAGCCAATGCAGGAGGTGTGGGTGGCCCTTGCCGGGCCCGCCGTCAACATTGTGATCTGGATCGTTCTGGTTGCGCTCGGGGCCGGTATGCCGCTGGAGACGATGGCGCAGATCGACACGACCGGGCCCAGCTTGTTGAGCCGTCTGGCTTATGTGAATCTGTTATTGGCCGTTTTCAACATGATTCCTGCCTTTCCAATGGATGGCGGTCGCGTTTTCCGCGCCCTTCTTTGCCTGAAAATGGACCGGGTTAAAGCCACCAGAATCGCTGCGATGAGCGGCCAGGCCGTTGCTGTGGCGTTTGGTTTCTGGGGGCTGAGCAGCGGTAATCCAATACTGGTCCTGATCGCCGTCTTTGTTTTCGTCGCAGCCAGCTCGGAAAGCCAGGACGTGGCCATGCGCTCGGTCGCGCGGCGGGTTCTGGCACGGGACGCAATGATCACCGAGTATCAGGCCCTGTCCCCAACTGACACATTGGCGACAGCGGCCCAGGCCGTCATTCATACCACGCAGCATGAATTCCCAGTATTGGCGCCAGACGGAGACCTCTTGGGATTCGTAACCCGAGGCCGTTTGTTTGCTGCTCTGGCTGGCGACAGCCCACGGTCGGAACCAGCCACATCCATCATGGAAACGGACATACCAAAGGTGCAACTGACCAGTGGATTGGAGATGGTTTTGGAGGGGCTGCACAAGGGAGCTCCGGCCATAGCGGTTTGTACGCACGCCGGGCATATGGTGGGCTATATCACCCGCGAAAACATCGGTGAGTTGATGGTCATCCGCGGGCGGTGATCAAACCGTCGCCAGAGCATCCTCAAGCACCGAAATCACAACATCTCGGGGGACGTCAGAAGTCACAAAGACCTGCCCTATACCCCGTGCCAGAATAAATCGCAGCTGGCCATCGATGACCTTCTTGTCCTGTGCCATCAGGTCCACGAGTGCCTCCGCGCTCGGCAGGTCGCCGGGAATATCTGCCAGATCGGTCTTCATCCCCATCGCGCGCAGATGTGCCCGCACACGGCTTGGGTCTTCTTGCGAGCACAACCCCAGGCGCGAGGACAGTTCAAACGCCAATGCGCAACCTATAGCCACGCCTTCACCATGCAGCAGCCGGTCGGAATACCCGGTCGCCGCTTCGAGCGCATGACAGAAGGTATGGCCCAGGTTCAGCAGCGCGCGGTCGCCTTGCTCGGTCTCGTCGCGCGCGACGATATCGGCTTTCATCTGGACTGAGCGGGTCACGGCACGCACCCGCGCAGCCATTTCTCCGCCGGAGACGTTCGGGCCATTCCCTTCCAGCCATTCAAAGAACTCAGCATCGCCCAGCAGGCCGTATTTCACGACCTCACCATAGCCCGACAGGAAATCCCGCTGAGTCATCGTGCCCAGCACCGCAGTATCTGCCAGCACCAGAGACGGCTGATGAAACGCCCCGATCAGGTTCTTGCCCTGCGGTGCATTGATCCCGGTCTTGCCTCCGACGGAACTGTCCACCTGCGCCAGCAGAGACGTCGGAATTTGCACGAACCGCACCCCGCGCCGCAGGACAGCAGCGGCAAAGCCCGCCAGATCGCCGATGACGCCGCCACCGAAAGCCACCACGACATCCCGGCGTTCGATCTTTTCGGACAAGAGCCACTCGACCGCGCGTTCGAAATGCGGCCAGCTTTTGGTTGCCTCCCCTGCTGGCAAGGCCAACGAAGACATCTCGATCCCCGCCTCAGCCAATCCGTCACGCAATGCATCCAGATGCAGGTCGGCCACATTCTCGTCCGTTAGCACGGCAACTTTGGGACGGTGCAGCAATGGCGCGATCCGTGTGCCGGACTGCGCCAGCAGGTCGGGCCCGATTTCCACATCATAGGAGCGTTCGCCAAGGTCTACATGTACGGTTTGGTGCATCTATTTTCGTTCCAAAACATCGGGGCGTGTCGCTAGGGCATTCAACACCCGGTCCACCATATTCTCGATCGAAGTCTCGCCGTCGGATTCGGCCACAAGATCAGCCTCCGCATAGACCGGTACACGCGCTTCATACAAGGAACGCAAAGTCGCATACGGGTCGGCGGTGCGAAGCAAAGGGCGCGTGTCCTTATGTTTGACCCTGTTCCACAGGACATTCAGGTCAGCCCGCAGCCAGACGGACACCCCGCGTTCCGTAATCATTTGGCGGTTCGATTGAGCCAAAAAAGCACCACCTCCGGTCGACAGGATGCCTTTCTCCTCGTCCAGCAGGCGCCCGATAACCTGGCTTTCCTTAGTGCGGAAAAACGGCTCACCGTCGCGTTCAAATATCTCGGGGATGGTCATATTGGCCGCCGATTCGATCTCGGCATCGCTGTCGAGGAAGGGAACACCCAGTCGCGCGGCCAAAGCCCGGCCCACAGCAGTCTTGCCTGCGCCCATCATCCCTACAAGAACCACCGTTTTGTGCAGTGCAAACCCTGCAACAGGTTCGGAGTTGTGGGTGTTATGCTTAATTTCGCTCATTTCACCGTGAATGACGTGATCTTAGGAAAAATGCTAGCTATAACTATGGCAAAAGAGAAAATTGGGGCAGTGTTGAGCAATGGGCCGTCTGATCAAGTTCCTGATATACCTTGTATGCCTGTGTTTCATCGGGCTGGTGGCATATGCCTATCTGGGGCCGTTCTTCGGCGCGGATTTCTCAGCCCCGCAGGACGAGATCAGAGAACCGGTAATCCTGAATGTCGAATAAGGCCGCAGTGTTCGCGCTGTTTCTGGCCGGATCGGCGCAGGCGCAGCAGGAACCTCTTTCAGTCATTGAATGGTTGAGCAACCCGCCAGAGAACCTGCCGGGCACGGTTCTGCTGGAACCTCCGGTGACGCAGACCGGTATCCAGCCGGATGTCGAAGTCACTCCGCTTGAGGCGTTGTCGCAACCGCTGGGCCTTGTATCGTCGACTGTGACCGGCCTACCGATTGACATGTGGCAGAACAGCGATTCCGAACGTCTGGCCGAACTAATTGCCCGCGTGCCTGTCAAGTACAACCCCGCCATGCAGCGCCTGCTTTTTACCCTGCTACTGTCTGAGGCGCGGTCACCTGCAGAGCCGAACGCGCAGGAAACACTGCTGTTAGCAAGGCTAGACCGGCTGATGCAGCTTGGCGCTGCTGATCCGGTGCAGTCACTTGTGCAATTGGCTGGCCCTACGGACAGCCGCGACCGGTTTCAGCGCTGGTTCGACGCGACGCTGCTGACCGGGGACGAGGATCGAAGCTGCACAGCTCTGATCGCCCAACCACATCTGTCGCAAGATTACGCGGCCCAGATTTTCTGCAAGGCTCGGCGGGGAGATTGGGCTTCGGCGGCCCTGACGTTAGAAGCAGCACATGCGCTGCAAGTTCTGCCATCTGAGGATCTGGCGGTGTTGGACCGGTTCCTCAGCCCCGAATTGTTTGAAGATGCGGAATACCTGCCGCAACCGGATCACCCGGACCCGCTAAGTTTCCGTCTTTACGAAGCAATTGGCGAACGGTTGCCCTCGGCCCCGCTGCCGCGGGCCTTTGCCAACGCCGACCTTCGGGATGTGGCTGGCTGGAAAGCACAGATCGAAGCCGCTGAACGATTGACTCGGATCGGCGCGCTGACCCCCAATCAGCTATTGGGCCTGTACACCGAACGCGATCCGGCGGCCTCCGGTGCGGTCTGGGACAGGGTCGCGGCGATTCAGCGGTTTGAAACTGCGCTTGAGTCAGGGAAGCCTAAAAAAATTTCCAAAGCCCTGATAGCCGTTTGGGAACAGATGCGCGACGTTGGGCTTGAGGTTCCATTTGCCGAGCTTTTCGCCGGCCGCTTGTCGCAAATCACTCTTTCCGACCCAGCGGCCGAGAACCTGAGGTGGCGTATCCTGCTTCTGTCCGAGCTATATGAGACCGCCGCACTTTCTGCGCCGGATCAGTCCGAAGAGTCGCAGTTTTTGGCCGCGCTGGCGCAGGGCGACCCCGGGCGCGCGCCTTCGCCGTCGCCTTTGGCGGATGCAATCGCTGAAGGGTTTGCCTGGGCGGCACCGATCCCGTCGGATATCGAAGCGCTTCTCGCAAACGATCAACTGGGTGAGGCCATTCTGGAAACCATGGAGCGGTTTGCCCACGGATCTCGCGGGAATCTCGTGGACCTAACCGCCGCTATCGCAACGCTGCGCCGGGTGGGCCTTGAGGACACAGCTCGCCGTGCAGCGCTGAACCTGCTGATCCTGCAGGGCACCTGATCATGGCGTCCCCGGCCACTCAGGAATTGTGGATCTCCACCTTTTTGCAGGCACAGGCCGCAGAACTTGGGGCAGCCACCAACACGCTGCTGGCCTATGGGCGCGACCTGAAGGATTTCGCGGCCTGGCTGGAACGCCGCAAAACCGGGTTTGCCGAGGCTGAGCGCGACCAGATCGAGGCCTACCTGATCGACTGCGATGCGCAGGGTTTGTCGAAATCCACCCGCGCGCGGCGGCTGTCCGCAATCAAACAACTCTATAGGTTTGCGTTTGAAGAAGGCTGGCGTGACACCAACCCGGCCATTCAGATCAAGGGCCCGGGTCGGCAAAAGCGCCTGCCTAAGACGCTCGACGTGCCCGAAGTGGACCGGCTGCTGCAGGCCGCGCGCCAAACCGGACGCACGGAATCAGACCGCCTGCGCAACACCTGCCTGATGGAAGTTCTGTATGCCACCGGTATGCGCGTGACCGAGCTTGTCTCGCTGCCCGTGTCATCGGCGCGTGGCGACCCGCGGATGCTGCTGGTTCTTGGCAAAGGCGGTAAGGAGCGGATGGTGCCGCTGTCTCCCCCTGCCCGCGAAGCTTTGTCTGTCTGGCTGAAAACAAGGGATGAAGCCGAAGATCGGTTGGTGTCAGATGGAGGCCAGCGATCGAAGTTCCTGTTTCCGTCGCGCGGCAAGTCCGGGCACCTGACCCGACACATGTTCTTTCTGCTGGTTAAGGAGCTGGCTGTTCAGGGCGGTGTACCACCGGAAAAGGTCACACCCCATACGCTGCGCCATGCCTTCGCCACGCACCTGCTTGCCAACGGAGCCGATCTGCGGTCAATTCAGACGTTACTAGGGCACGCCGACGTGGCCACCACCGAAATCTACACTCATGTTCTGGACGAACGGCTGGCAGAACTGGTGTTGGAGCATCACCCGCTGGCCAAAGACACCGACGACAAGGGCTAAGCCCTTGATCCGGTGGGGCTGCGCCCCCATAACAAATGCAGAAACACCAACAACCAAGGACCGATGGAACCCTCTTCTTCTCTGATCGACAGCGCATTCTGGTTTACCACAGGCGCTATTTTGCTTTTGCTCATCCTGTCGGGTTTTTTCTCGGGTTCTGAAACGGCATTGACCGCATCTTCACGCGGGAAGCTTCGGGCGCAGGCCGACAAGGGCTCGCGCGGGGCAAAAAAGGCGCTGGACATCACCGACGACAACGAACGCCTGATTGGTTCCGTGTTGCTGGGCAACAATCTTGTGAACATCCTTGCGGCCTCATTGGCAACTGCGCTGTTCACTCGGCTGTTCGGGGAAAGCGGCGTGGCGTTGGCGACGCTGGTGATGACCTTGTTGGTTCTGATCTTTGCCGAGGTTCTGCCCAAGACTTACGCCATTACAAACGCGGAAAAGGCAGCAGCCGCTGTTGCGCCGATCATCAGCGTTGTCGTGACCGTATTCTCACCCATCGTTGCAGCCGTGCGTCTGCTGGTGCGCGGCGTTCTGCGCGTATTCGGCGTGCAGATCGACCCGGACAGCAACATTCTGGCCGTCCGCGAGGAAATCGCCGGAGCCCTGCAGCTGGGCCATTCCGAAGGTGTGGTCGAAAAAGAAGACCGCGACCGTATCCTCGGCGCGCTGGATCTGGGGGACCGTACGGTCGAAGAGATCATGTTGCACCGCTCGAATATCGAGATGATCGACGCGGACGACGCGCCCGAGGCCATTCTGCAGCAATGCCTGAAAAGCCAGCATACTCGACTGCCCGTGTTCCGGGATGAACCCGAAAACATCGTCGGCGTGGTACACGCAAAAGACCTGTTCCGCGCCATGTACGCCCATGCTGGCGGAACGGAGGGCGATGCCAACCGGCTGAAAGAATTCGACATTTCCAAAGTTGCGAACGACCCCTATTTCGTGCCGGAAACCACCACGCTGGACGACCAGATGCGGGAATTCCTGCGCATGCACAGTCATTTCGCGCTGGTGGTCGACGAATATGGTTCATTGCGTGGTCTGATTACGCTCGAAGATATCCTTGAGGAAATCGTGGGTGAAATCGCAGACGAATTCGACATTGAAGAGGACGTCCCGGTGACTCGCACCGAAGACGGGCAGTACCTGGTTGAAGGCGCAATGACGATCCGGGACGCGAACCGCGCCATGGAATGGTCCCTGCCCGACGAAGAAGCCAATACCGTGGCCGGACTTGTCATTCATGAGGCGCAGATGATCCCCACTGTCGGACAGGTCTTTTCGTTCCACGGTTTCCGGTTCGAAGTGACTGAACGCGAAGGAAACCGGATCACGGGATTGAAGATCCGCCCCCTCTAAACAATAGCCTGCGACAAGTAGTGTCGCGAACGGAACAGTAAACCCCGCATCGCGCTTGCAGGCTTTGGCCAAATTACACGGGAGGCGAGACGTGAAGACCACAACTCAGGTAGCAGTGATCGGCGGGGGCGTCGTAGGATGCTCAGTTCTTTATCACCTTACCAAACTGGGCTGGTCGGACGTGATGCTGCTGGAGCGGTCCGAACTGACCAGCGGGTCCACATGGCACGCGGCCGGAGGTTTTCACACCCTGAATGGCGACACCAATATGGCTGCGCTGCAAGGTTATACGATCCGACTGTATAAGGAGCTGGAAGAGATCACCGGCATGTCCTGCGGGCTGCACCATGTGGGCGGGGTGACGCTAGCCGACAATCAGGACCGGTTCGACATGCTGCTGGCTGAACGCGCCAAGCATCGGTTCATGGGGTTGGAAACAGAAATCGTCGGGCCGGAAGAGATAAAAAAGATCGCCCCTATCACCAATACGGACGGGATCATCGGCGCGCTTTACGATCCGCTGGATGGTCATCTGGACCCGTCCGGAACCACACATGCCTATGCCAAGGCCGCCCGAATGGGCGGAGCCACGATTGAAACCCACTGCATGGTGCGGGAAACTAAACAACGCCGAGATGGCACCTGGGATGTTGTCACTGACAAAGGCACCATCCATGCTGAACATCTGGTCAACGCCGGTGGCCTGTGGGCGCGCGAAGTTGGCGCGATGGCTGGCATCTATTTCCCTCTGCACCCGATGGAGCATCAGTATCTGGTGACCGACTCGATTCCTCAGATCGAAGCGATCATCGACGCCGGTGGCGAGCACCCTCATGTGATGGACCCGGCCGGGGAAAGCTACCTGCGGCAAGAAGGGCGCGGATTGTGCATCGGTTTCTATGAGCAGCCCTGCAAGCCTTGGGCGGTCGACGGAACCCCGTGGGAGTTCGGGCATGAATTGCTGCCCGATGACTACGACAAGATCACCGACAGTATCGAATTCGCCTACAAACGCTTTCCCGTTTTGGCCGAGGCCGGTGTGAAATCGGTGATCCACGGTCCGTTCACCTTTGCGCCGGACGGGAACCCACTGGTCGGACCGGTACCGGGTGTACGCAACTACTGGTCGGCCTGTGGCGTTATGGCAGGCTTCAGCCAGGGCGGCGGTGTCGGCCTGACGCTGGCCCAATGGATGATCGAGGGCGAGCCCGAGCGTGATGTGTTTGCGATGGACGTGGCTCGGTTCGGCGACTGGATCAGCCCCGGCTACACTCGCCCCAAGGTAATCGAGAACTACCAAAAGCGGTTCAGCGTCGCCTACCCTAATGAGGAACTACCTGCCGCGCGTCCGAACCGGACGACCCCGATGTACGACATCTTCAGCGATCTGGGCGCGGTTTGGGGCCAGCAATATGGCCTGGAGGTCCCGAACTACTTTGCGCAAGACGGTGAGCCCGGATACGAGACACCCTCGTTCCGCCGCTCTGACGCATTCGACGCGACCGGTCGCGAGGTGCGCGCAGTTCGTGGCGGTGTCGGCATCAATGAAGTCCACAATTTTGGAAAATACCGTATCTCTGGTCCGGGGGCACGGGACTGGCTGGACCGGATCATGGCCGGGCGCATTCCACAACCGGGGCGCGTATCACTGACACCCATGTTGTCGCCTAAGGGCAAGTTGATCGGAGATTTCACTGTATCTTGCTTGGGAGAAACCGAATTCCGGCTGACTGCCTCGTATGGCAGCCAGGCCTTTCACATGCGGTGGTTCCTGCAGCATCAGGAAGACGGCACTAAAGTCGAAAACATCAGCGACAAGTTGAACGGATTTCAGATCGCCGGACCCAAAGCAGTACAGGTTTTGTCGGCGTGCACCCGTGAAGACCTCGCGGATATTCGGTTCCTAGACGTACGGCGCATGACGGTAGGCATGACCGACTGTATCGTCCAGCGGGTCAGCTATACAGGCGATCTGGGGTTTGAGATATACTGTGATCCGATGGCCCAACGGCAATTGTGGTGGACCCTGTGGGCGGCTGGACACCAACACGACATGGTACCCTTTGGCATGCGCGCGATGATGAGCTTGCGATTGGACAAGTTCTTTGGCTCGTGGATGCGAGAATTCTCGCCCGATTACACCGCAGCCGAGGCAGGTCTGGACAGGTTCATATCCTTCTCAAAAAAAGCGGATTTCATCGGTCGGTCGGCTGCCGAGCTTGAACGGGTCGAGGGACCAGCACGTAAACTGGTGGCGTTCGAGGTTGACGCGGACGACGCGGACGTGAACGCCTATGAACCGATCTGGCTGGACGGTAAGGTCGCGGGTTTCTGCACCTCTGGCGGGTATTCGCATTACGCCGAGAAGTCGGTGGCCTTGGGTTTTCTTCCCGTGGACCGCGCGACCGGCGGGGTAGAAGTTGAAATCGAAATCCTCGGGCAGCTACGCCCGGCGCGCGTAATCTCAAAGCCTCTGTTTGATGCGGATGGCGCGCGTATGCGGGGATGACAACCCCCATCCCCAGCGGCATGTTAGCGGAATGATTCCGATACCAATCATTCTGCTGGCCGCTGGAAACTCCAGTCGTATGGGCGGCAAAGACAAGCTCTTGCTGCCCGTCGACGGCCAGCCGCTGTTACGCCGTTCAGCCTTGATTGCGCGTATCGCGGCACCTGTCATTGTGGCGCTGCCGCCCTCTCCGCATCCAAGACACGACGCGCTAGAGGGACTGGACGTTCACAAAATCGAAGTTCCGGACGCAAGCGAAGGCATGAACGCCAGCCTGCGAGGTGCTCTGATGCATGTGCCACCGGGTTCCCCCGCTGCCATGATCCTGCTGGCTGATCTGCCGGAAATCACCACCGCAGACCTGGAGAGTGTTCTTGAGTCGGTCCAAACCAATCCGGACAAGCTGATATGGCGTGGCGCAACCGCCGCGGGAAAACCTGGTCATCCGGTCGTGTTCGACCGCAGCCTTTTCGACCGTCTCAGCCAACTGACAGGCGATGCGGGTGCTCAAGCCATCGTGCGGGCGTTTTCAGACAAAGTGCACTTGCAGCCGTTGCCCGAACAAAACGCTCTGATGGATATTGATACGCCCGCAGACTGGGCGGCATGGAAGGCAAATCGAAGGTCCTGAAATGAACACGGCCCGGTCGATTTCGACCGGGCCGGTTGCCCAAAACAGGACTACCACTTTTCACCAATCCTAAAAGCGCGGCCAAGATTACCAAATTGGCATTCTGGCTATTCCGCTGCCGAACCTAAACAAGACCCCCTCGTTAACATGCCGCTCAGCGCTTCCAGTGATTGTGACAAGCCTCAGGCACCCCCTAGTGCCATCGGCTCCCCCTCGCTTGGGCTCTTACATCGTCACCCATTCGATGGTTCCAAACAACGTAAAACTGGCTAGTGCGGTTATTTTTGCCGATATCAGAATGGTTTTTCCGCAACATCCCCCTGATCGACAATCAACCTCAGGTAGAGTCTCCTATCGACTTAATCCAGCATCTCTACTGGTTATGCATAAACCTAATGAGCTATCTGGCAATTTTGTCGAGAATTGTTGCTAATTTCTTTGGCGGACATCGAGCAAGCCCACAACCAAAAGACGATTCCCCAAATATTCGAAAAATCAGTGGCTGATTTGTTAACGATTCTGATTCAATTCAATGCTTTTCACGTATTGGCGCCAAAATCGGCAACAATCCACCGATTCTCAGAGGATGATTCGCACGAATCCTCCGATCCCCTGTATTGACCTCGCAGGATAGAACACCCGTTTGCGGCAAAATTAAGATTTCTTAACAAATCACTCAGGAAACACTCAGACTGAAGGCGCATCTCCTGTTCCAACGCGCGGCCGCAATCGCGTGATATAAACAGGAGACAAAAATGAGCATCCGCAAGTCCTCTCTTCTTTTCCCCGGGACATCCAGTTGGGTTGGCGTTGGCGCGTTGAGTGCCGCCATGCTGGCAACGACCGCCCTGCCCTCGATGGCTGACGAAGCCCTGGCCGATCTCGTTGAGAGTGTGTCACCCTCAGTCGTCACAATCATCGCAGAACAAAACGCTGCACCGATGCCGGCCCAGGGACAGGAATTCGATTTCGAAGGCCACCCATTTGGTGAGTTCTTCAAGCGCTTTGGCGCACCCGAAGGGTTCAACGCGCCGCAGCGCGGTCCGGCACAGGGCCTGGGATCGGGCTTCGTATTGGATGAGACCGGGTACATCGTGACCAATCACCACGTCGTTGACAATGCATCGACCGTGACCGTGCGCATGTCGGACGACCGCACATTCGACGCCGAAGTTGTCGGCACCGACCCGCTGACCGACATCGCCGTTCTGAAGATCGACGCAGGTGAAACCTTGCAGGCCGTCAATCTGGGCGACAGCGATGTGATTCGCGTGGGCGAAGACGTTGTGGCCATCGGCAACCCCTTCGGGCTGCACTCGACCGTTACCACCGGGATCGTGTCGGCCAAGGGTCGCAACATCTCGCAGGGGCCATACGCTGAATTCATCCAGACTGATGCCGCCATCAACAAGGGCAACTCGGGCGGGCCACTGTTCAACATGGAAGGTGAAGTGATCGGCGTGAACTCGGCCATTTACTCGCCAACCGGCGGGTCCGTGGGCCTGGGCTTTGCCGTGACATCCAACATCGTCGAACATATCGCAGACGATCTGCGCGACGACGGACAGGTAAGCCGCGGCTGGCTGGGTGTTTCGATCCAGAATGTCAGCCCCGAAATCGCAGCGGCCATGGGCATCGACACTTCGACCGGGGCGTTGGTCTCGGATGTCGTTGAAGGTAGCCCGGCTGAGGGTGTGCTGAAACAGGGCGACGTTATCCTCTCGTTCAACAATGAGGCCGTCGACTCTAGCAGCGACCTTCCGATCCTTGTCGGCACAACCAAAGTGGGCTCCGACAGCGTTCTGACCGTTCTTCGCGATGGCGCGGAACAACAGCTTGAGCTGACCATCGGCCAATACCAAAGTGCCTCGGCCGAAATGGACAGGTCGGTGGATGAAACCGTTTCTGGCACAGCTCTGGGCGTTACCGTCGCACCTTTAACGGACATGAATCGCGCTGAAATGGGTGTTGGCGAAAACGTCGATGGTGTGGTCGTGACCGATCTGAAGCCGGACAGCCCGGCCGCAAAAGCCGGTCTGCAACGTGGCGATGTGATCGTGAAACTGGGTGGTCAGGAAACTGCCACTCCGGACGCGTTGAAAGCCGCGTTGGACAGCGAAAAGACCGATCCGGCGCTTGTCCTGATCAATCGCGGCGGAAATCAGATCTTTGTCGCGGTGGAAATCGCCTGATCTGACACCAGCGCGCGCCACTTGATGGGGAAATCTGGCGGGCGCCTCCTCGGCGGGTTTGAATTGTCCGCAAACCGCCGGGACTGCCGGGTGCACTGCGATGCACCCGGCACGTACATTACCCAAACCATGTGCTTTATCCCAAATTTGTGTTTAAATCCCGGTAGAAAGGAATTCGGATCATGAGCCGTCGCCTGCTGATCGTTGAAGATGACGAAGATACCCGGGACTTCATCGCCAAAGGGTTCGGCGAAGAGGGATATGCGGTTGAACTGGCAGCAGATGGCCGCGAAGGTTTGTATCACGCGACCGACGGTGGTTTTGACGCGGTTGTTCTGGATCGGATGCTGCCCGGGCTGGACGGACTGTCGCTGATCAAGTCGATGCGGGCTGCCGGCCTAAAAACGCCGGTTCTGATGCTGACTGCGATGAGCGCTGTTGACGAACGGGTTAAAGGGCTGCGCGCAGGTGCGGATGATTACCTGGTCAAACCTTTCTCATTCCAGGAATTGCATGCCCGTATCGAAGCTTTACTGAGACGCCCCCAGGAGGCCGAGGAAAGCCCCACACTCACCTGCAAAGATCTTGAGATGGATCTGCTGACTCGCAAGGTCACCCGCAACGGGCGCGAAATCACTCTCACCCCGCGTGAGTTTCAGATACTCGAGTTCTTTCTGCGACGGAAAAACCGCGTGGTGTCACGCACCATGCTGCTGGAAGGTGTTTGGGATTATCATTTCGACCCCAATACCAATGTGGTCGACGTCCATATCTCAAAGTTGCGGCGCCAGTTGGACGAAGGCGGCGAGCCTCCGTTGATTGAAACTGTCCGGGGCGCCGGTTACATGATATCTGATGGATAACCTGCGACTTTCCTTTAACAATTCCCGTACCCGCCTCGTACTGGCCAGCATGGTTCTCAGCACATTTCTAACCGCTGCGGTGCTGGCTCTGGTCTATGTGACAGCCAATCGCAGCATCGAGGGTGAGACCCGATCGGTCGTATCGGCCGAATTGACAGGGCTGGCGGATGAATACGAACGCCGAGGGTTGATCGGTCTGATGGCTGCCATCGAAAGGCGCCTTCCCACCGCATCCGACCGCGACGCGTTGTACCTGTTGACGGACCGGTTCGGAGCCAAGCTGGCTGGCAACCTCAAGCAATGGCCCGAGGGCGTTACCGCTGGTAGTGGATGGGTCGATCTGGAATTGCACCGGGCGGAAGACGATCAACTAGTCCCCATCTCTGCCGCCTCCGTTCGGCTGCCTGGCGGAGAACGCCTGTTGGTCGGGCGTGACGCGCTGGCGCGGCAGCAATTTGATCGGGTTTTGCTGCGGTCTGTTGGTATTGCGCTTGGGATCGCCCTGGCCCTCAGCATTCTGACCAGTTGGCTGTTTACCCGGCTGGTATTTTCGCGGCTGTCGGACATCGCAAGCACCGCAGAAAACATCGTGTCGGGTGACCTGTCCCGCAGAATGCCCATGCGCGGAACCGGCGATGAATTCGATCAGGTGGCCGGGACGCTCAACACCATGCTGGACAAAATCGAAGAGCTGGTCAGCAACTTGCGCACCACATCCAACTCGATCGCGCATGACTTGCGGTCCCCCCTGTCTCGGTTGAAACAGAGGGTCGAAGCACTGTCTGACCCGGCAAAAACGGAACAGGATCGCGAGATAGATGTCGCCCGGGCAACCGCAGAAATCGACCATGTATTGCGGGTTCTGGGTCAATTGACCGAAATCTCTCGCGCCGAGGCGGGCGTTGGCAGGGAACAGTTCGAGCCCGTGGATCTGCAACAACTGGTGGCCGACGTAGCCGAGCTTTACGATCCGGTAGCAGCCGATCAGGGCATCCGGCTTGAAGTCACCGGCACGGCGGCGCCTATTCTTGGACACCGCCCGCTGCTGTCTCAGGCATTGTCGAACCTGTTGGAGAACGCGATGCGATACGCGCCTGCAGACACGACGGTCACGATCAGCCTCAGCGAAGATGGTCCGAATACCTTTCTCAGCGTAAGGGATCGTGGCCCCGGCGCGCCGCAAAAGGACCTGTCGCGCCTGCAAATGCCATTTGTCACGCTCGACCCGGCCAGACGGGAGCGTAATGCCGGGCTGGGTTTGGCCTTGGTGGCTGCAATTTCCCATATGCACGGTGGAACGTTTCAGGCACGCAACTGCGATCCGGGACTGGAAGCAACAATAAAGCTCGCACGAAAACCTTAGGATGGTATCCCTTTAATTGCCATCGTCTTGTTTTTATAGCGTTTATCTGCGGTCACATCTGCGCCGAACCAATCAGGGGGCGTATAAGCTTGCGCTTCTGCTTCGGTTTCAAATTCCACTTCAACCAGACGCAATGGGGCCAATTCACCCAGAAACGCGTCCAACTCAAAGACCCGCCCATCGGGCAGTTGGCCGGTATAGCGTTCTTTTTCGACCCGACGCCCTTCTGTTTCCGGCCAGAAGGTATCGAACTGACCGGCGGAGATTTCGGTCTCCCGCTCGACTCGCACCATCGTTCCGCTTCCCTTGAGGGTCAGAAAAAACTTGTCGTTCTTCTGCCGCAAGCGCAGTTCGGTGGAATCGTCGGGAGCCGTCAGATACCCCTGCCGCACGATGGCCTTTTCCGTGTTGCTTATATCCGGCAGTTGCGCGACCAGAAACTTGCGTTCAATTTCGGTGCTCATTTGGTTGTAACCACTCCGTTTTCCAGTTCGTCATACAGCGCCTGATAGGCGGCACTGGCGGCACTTCGCCCGGCATAGATGCTGACCGGCGCGCGGTTCAGACCCATGCGCTCGATATCTGCTGCAAAAGGGATCGAGGTTTGCAGAAACCGCTTGCGATACAACCTTCGCATCGCCTCCATCGTTTCCAGATGCAACGTCTTGCGCCGTTGTACCATTGAAAAGAACGCCTTCAGCTTTTTCTTGGGCAGATTCCGCTCGTCGAAAAAACTGACAAGCTGATCAAAGGATCGTTGGGACAAAGTTGTCGGAATGACCGGAACAACGATCAGATCGGCCGCCTTGAAGACGTTCTCGGACAGGGTCGAAAAATTGGGCGGACAGTCCAGAACGATCACATCATAATCACTGCCCGCCGCGGCCAGTGCTTTTTTCAGCCTGGACCGTTTGTTCCGCATCCGTGAAAGGAACACGTCAAAATCGCGGAAGGTCAGGTTGGCAGGCAGCACGTCAAACCTTTCGAAGTCACTGGCACGGATGGATTTTGTAAACCGCTCCACGTCCTCGAAAAACCGCGCATCCGTCAGCTTTTTCGACGGCTTCACCCGTAGATAGAACCCCGACGCGCCTTGGGGGTCGAGGTCACAAAGCAGCACATTTTGCCCCGCCTGCGCATAGGCATAGGCCAGGTTCACCGAAGTCGCAGTTTTCCCCACACCACCTTTGTTGCTGTAGCAGGCAATGATCTTCAAACCTCAGTCCTCCTTGTTGCGGAACATGCTGCGGAACAGATGTTGGATATTCGGGCTGTCGAAATGCTGGAAATTGGCAATGACGCTGGCCCGTTCTGCCGCTTGACGCTGGCTGAGCACGGCGATGAGCCCGCCAACCGCCATCGCCAGTTGCGCGTTTGCCCGACCCTGCGTGTTACTCTGTGCGACGACAAAACTCAGCAGCGCCTCTTGTTGAACCGAGTAGTCGTTGAACAGGCCAAGATTATCCTGAAGCTTTTTCAGGGGCTTGATGAGTGTCTTGAAGTCTTTCCGGTCGAACAAAGGCGCAAAAAACTCCATCAAATATCTCAGTTTCTTACATTCAATGCGCAGCTCATGGAGGACCTCGTCCGGGGTGTCCGGCGTTATCCGCCGTGCCAGCTTGCAAACCTTGCGGTATCGCTTCCAGATCAGCACGCACGCATAGTCATACGCGCCACGTTCCGCATTAGGTCCGGGATCCAGATATTTGGCCTCTGCAAAGAGCAACGCCAGATTGCGCATCTGTTTATTGTAAACCGCGCTCTGAAACCGCCGGGACAGCTCGGCCAAAGCACTGGTTCGTTCTTTGCTAAACTGTGCAAACATAGCTTCTGCGCCGACGTGAAGATTGTCGGGTATGAGATTGAAGTACGTATCTTTTTCAAGAAGATATACGTCCAGATCCCGTACCCGTCCGGTTGGTTCCATCAACTCTGAAAACTCGCGCTTCAAAGCGATTGTCCGTTCGGGTGAAAACACACCTTTGAACAGGCTCAGGACTGAACGAATGCGGCGCAGAGATATGCGGTAATCGTGCAGAAATTCCGTGTCGATATCGGCGATAACTCCCGCTTCGTTCTGGCGCGCGACAGTCAGGAAAGTACGGATGATATCGGTCGCCACCTGAATCGAGGGCTCATTCGTGCCCAGGCTGACCTTGGGCTTGGCCACATACGGTGCGACTTTAGGCAACAGAACGTGAAACATCTGCTCGATTCTGGACGCCGCGCCTAGCATTTCGCTCAGCGCCGCGCAGACCGCTTCGAAAGCACGGTCATATCCACGCATTGGGTGAACGTTCAGGAGCGTAACCTGAATGTCCTTTGTGGATAGCAACAACACATCGCCACGAACCTGGGTTTTTTGCAGGTCATCCAGAACGGCAAAAGTTCCCGTTTTTCCCGTACCGCTGCCCAGGCTCATAAGTGCGCGGAGCTTGGGAAACCCGCGCAGAGCGGTACGAACAGGCCCATCAGGCAAATCCTGAACGAACCGGCCTTTGCCAATCCATGTTTGCGCCAAGGGGGCAACATCCTCTTGCAGCAAATGCAAGGCGCCTTCGGTTTCGATCAGCAGCCGCCCTGATGCTCTGAGAGACTGATCGTGACAGTCCAAAAGGTCAAATGACCGACTGGGGCTCAATACATCAAACGTGACCGTCAACCCTTTGATTAATTTCGCAAACCTGTCCTGTTCAAAGGTACCCGGAACAATAAATAGTCGGCTGTTTTTCGTCATCACGACCGGTCCCTGCGCGGCGTATCAAGATAGTCGGACACAAGGGTCTTGATAATCTTCTGCACGCTGGTCCCCTTTACGGTCGCTCGGATTTTTGAGTGCCTTTACTGCCTTGCCGTCCAATTTTAGTGATGAGTTTTTTGCCTCGCCGGATTTATCCTTGGGTTCCTTGTTTTCGGACGTCAGCGCCCTCATGGCAATATAACATCATGAAATCGCGGAATTGCCGAGCTGACAAGCCCCGGCTTTAAGATTACTCTGGGTAAGATCTGAAGGTATCGGGTTCGCGCCAACAGCCTGATGACAACTCCAAAACACATGGCTAAGGCTTGTGCATGTCCGATCCCGTCTCGTCCATCCGTAACCTCGGCCCAGCCTTTGAACAGGCGTGCGCGCGTGCCGGAATTCACTCGGCGCAACAACTGCGCGAGATGGGCGCGGATGCGGCCTATATCCGGTTGTTGCAGTCAGGCTCGCGGCCGCATTTTATCGGGTATTATGTTCTGGTCATGGGACTGCAGGGCCGTCCCTGGAATGACTGCAAGGGCGAGGAGAAAAAGGCTTTGCGTCAACGGTTTGACGCGATCAAAGCCGGTGTCAGCGCAGCGCCCGAAACTCAGATGATCTCGGATCTTGACGCAATTGGCGTCCGGGTGTCCGCTGACGATCTCAAATTCGTTTGACAAAAAAGCCGCACCCGAAACCGGATGCGGCCCTATCTGTTCCGACTAACGACGTATTAGCCGACCAGTTCGATGCCCGAGAAGAAGTAAGCAATCTCAACCGCAGCGGTTTCCGGAGCGTCCGAACCGTGGACCGAATTTTCGCCGACAGACTCAGCGAACTCGGCGCGGATGGTTCCGGGGGCTGCGTCTGCGGGATTGGTTGCACCCATGACTTCGCGGTTCTTGGCAATTGCGCCCTCGCCTTCCAGAACCTGAACGACGACCGGGGCCGACGACATGAATTCGCACAGTTCGTCATAGAACGGGCGCTCGGCGTGCACTTCGTAGAACTTGCCAGCCTGATCCTTGGTCATATGGATGCGCTTTTGCGCAACGATGCGCAGGCCGGCGTCTTCAAACTTGGCGTTGATCTTGCCAGTCAGGTTGCGGCGGGTTGCATCGGGTTTGATGATCGAGAATGTGCGTTCCAGTGCCATGTCGGCCTCTCCTTAATTGATAGCGCGAAGAACCCGCGCCGAAATCCATCGCGCGCCGCCTAACATGGTATTTGCTTCATGAAAAGTGGAATGATGAATTGCGGATCAGATCGTGTCCGGCAGGGGGTCGCGCCGGTCGATCCAGCGCACGTACAGGACCGCCAGAAGACCAGTGAAGCTGCTGGCGAACATCATGCCCAACACAAGAAACGGGGCGTTTTCCGCATTGACCAGCACCCCGGTTGCTGAAGTCAGAACCGCCCCCAACGCCACCGTCAAAGCGCCGGAAAGTCCTGCCGCGCTGCCGGAAAGCTGGGGCCGCACGGACATCAGGCCTGCGGTCGCATTAGCGACCGTCAGCCCGTTTCCGAACCCGACGAAAACGGCCGCACCGAAAAAGCTCCAGACCGTGCCAATGCCGACTACAAAGGTTAACAACCCGATCATCGGGCCGGCCGAAGCGATCACCCGCCCGGCCAGGATCATCGTGCTTAGCTGTGTCCGCGCCGCCAACCGGCCGGTGACAAAACTGCCTGCCATGAACCCCATGGTGATTATGCCGATCCCAAGACCCAGGGCTGCGGGATTAAGGTCAAACCAGGTTGCCGCAACCAGCGGCGCGCCAGTGATGAAGGCGTAGAAGCCACCTATCGAAAAGGCGGCACAGACCGAATAACCCCAGAACCGGCGCGATCCGAAAAGATGCGGATATTGCCTCATCTGCGCGGCGAAAGTGGCCGAGGGGTTGGTGTTCGTCTCGCCCAGATCGGCCCAGACCAAGGCCAGAGACCCTGCCCCCAAGACTACGTAAAGGATAAACCCTGCCCGCCAACCAAACAGCATTTCCAGCACGCCGCCCAGCATCGGCCCCAGCATCGGGGCCAGCGCCATTGCCATCGACACGTATCCCAACTTGCTGGCGGCTTCGTTCGGCGGGTACATGTCACGAATGGCGGCGCGCGAAAGAACCTGACCGGCAATCACTGCGCCCTGAAGCATTCGGAACCCAAGAAACACCCAGATCGACTCGGCCATCGCGCAGCCTGCCGATGCGATCACGAAAATCGCCATGCAGATCAGCATCACCGACCTGCGCCCGAACCTGTCCGACAGCGGCCCCATGATCAGTTGCAGCACGGCGGACAGTGCCAGATAACCGGCGATCGCCAGGTTCACCACCCCATAGTCAGCCTGCAAATCCTGCCCGATACGCGCAAGCGACGGCAGGAACATGTTCAGCGACAACACCGACAACGCGGTCAAAAAAACCAGCGTGGCCAGAGATGGCGGTGATTGTGCCGCGCGCATGAAGAAATCCGGTTTGAAATGCAAATCGAAGCAGAGCTATCACATGGTCCGCGCCATGCCCATGCTAAACACCTGGTACAGCGTCTGCTGGTGTCGGACTCTCAACCAATAATTCATGCGTAACGTCACAAGGTGAGCGCGAAAGAATGACGCGGTCGGAGAAAATGGATTTTAATTCCTGACTTTTTCTGTCAACTACCCATTGCGCGGACAGAACGTGTAAACAACAAAAGGTCACTCTGATGACACTGAAACTTGCGACTATCGCCTGCATCCTTGCCTCAACTGCCATAGCCGATCAGGAACCTGTGCCGATGAATTACGAACTTTTCGAAACGGCGGTTGCCCACACCGATTTGGAAACCTGCCCTCTGAGCCTGCCCCAATCGGGTGTGTTTTGCCGTGCCACTTTGCACCATGACGAAGTTCACGTCTTTGCATTCAGTAAAGAAGGCGACCAGGTTTTGGTTGGATTTGCCTCCTACCCCTTTGAAGACGTGGCCATTGAACTGAACTGACAGGCAGTCGGTCAATCAACCCATTGACAAGTGTCAGGCCGTGCCGCAGTGCTCGGCCTATGCTACGGATCGAGAATATCACATACGCCGTCGAAGGCCGCCCCCTGTTCGACGAGGCCAGCGCCACCATTCCTGATGGTCACAAGGTTGGCCTGGTTGGCCGGAACGGCACCGGCAAAACCACCCTGTTCCGCCTTATCCGGGGCGAATTGGCGTTGGAATCGGGAAATATCTCGCTGCCCAAACGGGCGCGGATTGGCGGCGTGGCGCAAGAGGTGCCCTCGTCCGATGTGTCTCTGATCAACACGGTTCTGGCTGCCGACACCGAACGCAGCGCGCTGATGGCCGAAGCAGACAGCGCCACCGACCCCGACCGCATTGCCGAGATTCAGACCCGTCTGACCGATATCGACGCATGGTCGGCCGAGGCGCGCGCGGCCTCGATCCTCAAAGGCTTGGGGTTCGATGACGAAGACCAGCTGAAGCCGTGCTCGGATTTCTCAGGCGGCTGGCGGATGCGCGTGGCTTTGGCAGCTGTTCTGTTTTCGCAGCCCGATCTGCTGCTCTTGGACGAACCGACCAACTACCTGGACCTCGAAGGCGCGCTGTGGCTGGAAAGCTATCTGGCGAAATATCCGCATACGGTGATCATCATCAGCCACGACCGGGGTTTGCTGAACCGCGCAGTTGGGTCGATCCTGCATCTGGAAGACCGCAAGCTGACCTACTACGCGGTGCCTTACGACAAATTCGCTGAACGCCGGGCCGAGCGACTTGCGCAGGCGGAATCTGAGAACGCCAAGGCCAAGGCCCGCATCGCCCATTTGCAGAGCTTCGTTGACAGGTTCCGCTATAAGGCGTCCAAGGCCGTTCAGGCCCAGTCGCGGCTAAAGATGATCGAGCGCATTCAATTGGTCTCAACCCCGCAAGAGGCCGCGTTACGCGCGTTCTCGTTCCCGGAACCGGAAGCGATGTCACCTCCGATCATCCAGATCGAAGGCGGTGTCACGGGCTATGGCGAAACCGAAGTGTTGCGCCGCCTGAATCTGCGTATCGATCAGGATGACCGCATCGCATTGTTGGGCAAGAACGGTCAGGGTAAATCGACGCTGTCCAAGCTGTTGTCTGACCGCCTGCCCCTGATGGCGGGTAAGATGACCCGCAGCAACAAACTGCGCATCGGCTATTTCGCGCAACATCAGGTGGATGAGTTGCATGTAGACGAGACTCCGCTGGACCACTTGCGCCGCCTGCGCCCGGATGAGGCGCCGGGTAAATGGCGTTCGCGCCTGGCTGGCTTCGGATTGAATGCGGATCAGGCGGAGACGCTGGTCGGTCGCCTGTCAGGTGGCCAGAAAGCACGCCTGTCGCTGCTGATCGCGACGATCGACGCCCCGCACATGCTGATCCTCGACGAGCCGACTAACCATCTGGACATCGAAAGCCGCGAAGCTCTGGTCGAGGCGCTGACCGCCTATTCCGGCGCGGTCATCCTGGTCAGCCATGACATGCATCTGTTGGGACTGGTCGCAGACCGGCTGTGGCTGGTCTCGGATGGTACAGTAAAGCCTTTCGACGGCGATCTTGAGGCCTATCGCACCCTGTTGTTGGCCCGTGACAAACCGGTCAAGGTAAAGCCGCAGACTGCCAAACCCAAACGCCCCTCGCGGGATACGGTGTTGGCTCTGCGCGCCGATTTGCGCAAATGCGAGGACCGGATCGAGAAGCTGACGGACATGCACGAGAAACTCTCGGCCAAGCTGGCGGACCCGACGTTGTATGAAGATGGCAAGACCAACGATCTGGAAGCATGGAACCGGAAATTCTCCGAGGTGGTCGAAGCGATGCAAAAGGCCGAAGTTTTATGGGTCGCCGCAGCTGAACGTCTGGAACGGGCGGAATCAGCGTGACCACACCCGTCAAGGACACCAACGCCATGATTGCCGGTATGCACCCCATTGTGCGGCCCGGTGAATTTGCTTTTGTCGTCTGGCCTGAAAACAAGCCCTGGCCAGAAGGAACGCGCGCAAGTTGTGCCGAGGCAGAGGGGTTGTCTCTCATCGTTCCAATCGGCAGCGCACCATCAAACGCAGTCGCCATGCGATGCATAACGCTGCAGGTTCACTCTTCGCCGGAAGGAGTGGGCCTGACCGCCGCAGCCGCTGGCGCTCTGGCGCAGGCGGGAATTCCTGCAAACATGGTCGCAGGTTATCACCACGACCACATCTATGTCCCATTAGATCAGTCCAAGGACGCTCTGAGCGTTCTGCAAGACCTGCAATGGAGCCGCAAGTCGTGATAGATACAGCATTTCTGATCACCGCCTTCACAACGCTTTTTGTGGTCCTTGACCCGCCCGCCCAAACTCCGATCTTTGTGGCACTGACCCAAGGCATGGACTGGCACACGCGCCGTTCAATCGCGATCCGGGCGTGCCTGACGGCGGGCGGCATATTGGCCTTGTTCGCCGCATTTGGCGAGGCACTTCTGGGGTTCGTCGGCATCTCGATGGAGGCATTCCGCGTCGCGGGTGGCGTTTTATTGTTTCTGACCGCGCTCGACATGCTGTTTGAACGCCGTACCAAACGTCGCGAGAACAGTGCCGAAGAAGAGGAGCACCCGGATCCATCGGTGTTTCCGCTGGGTATCCCTCTGATCGCAGGCCCGGGCTCGATTGCAACCATGATCCTGCTGGCGGGTCAGCAGCCTGGCTTTCAGGGGCTGGCCGTGGTCATCGGAGTCATGTTGGTCGTGTTGGCAATGGTCTTCGTGATGTACCTGACCTCCGGTGCGGTGGCACGCATTCTGGGCAAGACCGGGCTGAACGTGCTGACCCGGCTGCTGGGCATGCTGTTGGCCGCACTGTCGGTTCAGTTCATTTTGGACGGCCTCAAGGCCTTTGGCTTTGCGTCATAAATCCCCATATACCTTTAAGGTGAACTGTTTAGGGTAACGGTATGGACGGCGACAGCATTGGGCGTTTGATATATCTGGTCGTGCTTTGCGCGGCTGTGTTGTTTTGGTTCGTCTCACAGAACCGCCAGACACTGAACAAAACGCTGCAGCAGGCGCTGGCCTGGGTGTTCATCTTCGTAGGCGTTATCGCCGTTGTCGGCCTTTGGGAAGACATCCGCACCACGGTCGGACCTGCGCCGCAAATGACCGTCACCGGCGAAACAATTGAGGTGCCCCGCGCCTATGACGGGCACTATTACCTGCCGGTTGTCGTGAACGGAGAACCGATCACCTTTCTGGTCGACACGGGTGCCAGCCAGATTGTGTTGAGCGCTCAGGACGCGGAACGCATCGGCATTGACCCTGACCAACTGAACTATTTCGGCCGGGCGGCCACGGCGAACGGAGAGGTCCGGACCGCCCCTGTGCGTCTGGACAGTCTGGAGCTGGGGCCGATCACCGACACAAACGTATCTGCCTGGGTTAACGAGGGTGAGTTGTGGCAGTCGCTTCTGGGCATGGATTACCTGCACCGCTTTTCGAATATCCAGTTCACGGATGGCCGCCTGATCCTGGCGCGCTAAAGGGCCGGTGCCCGCATTTCCGAATTGAGAACAAAGTGAGAACATGCTAGTCTGACGGCATGTCTACTCATCTTCTTGGCCGCAAACCCGCGCGTGAGGCGCCGGGGCTGACCCTGCACCCACAGATCAGCCTGCAACTGGCCCGTGTACACGAGGCCTGTGGCCCTGCCCGGCGCAGCTTTGCCATGTGGCTGGTCAGTCAGGCGCAGGGGCCTGTGCTGTGGATTTCCCCCGCGTGGGAGCCTGGCCAGCTAAATCCCGACGGCATGATGCCTTTTGCCGATCCCGCCCGGTTCCTGTTCGTCCGTCCCACCCGCGCCGAGGATCTGCTGTGGTGCATGGAAGAGGCGCTGCGCAGTGGGGCCATCCCGCTGATCATCGGCGACCTGCCCGGCGCGCCGGGGCTGACTCCGGTGCGGCGGATGCATCTGGCCGCCGAACAGGGCGGCGCGATGGGGCGGGCTCCGCTGGGGCTGCTGCTGACGCCTGGCGACGGCGGCGCGCAGGGGATCGAGACGCGCTGGCACATGGCTGCGAACCATCAAGGAGAGACAAGGCGCTGGACCCTGACCCGCCGCCGCGCCCGCGCCCTGCCCCCGGTCAGTTGGCAGGCCACCCAGGCCAAACCGCGCGCCGGGTTGAACCTGAAACGGACTGAGGCCGAAGATGTCATGGCGTGACACCTCAAACCGTTCACGGAAGATGTGACTAGCCAAAACCACAACCGCGCCCTAGCGTTTCGGCATGAGCCACCCGATCCATGACAGTCGCTACTCCTGGATTCGCCTTCTGATCACGCTCGCCATTGCCACGGTGGCGAATGTCGGCATGTGGGCCGTAATCGTAGTAATGCCCGCCGTTGAAGCGCAGTTCAGCGCAGGGCGGGCAGAAGCCTCATTGCCCTACGTTCTGACCATGATTGGCTTTGCGTTAGGCAACATGTGGCTGGGGCAGATGGTGGATCGGCTCGGCGTGACCAAAGCGTTGATCGGGGCCGCCGCGCTGAGCGCGCTCAGCTATCTGCTGGCGGCGCTGGCCCCCAACATCATGCTTTTGTCGGTGGCGCATCTGTTGCTCGGGCTGGGTACAGCGATCGGGTTTGGCCCGCTGATTGCAGACATTTCACACTGGTTCATGCGGCGGCGCGGAATCGCGGTGGCGCTGGTGGCCAGCGGGAACTACCTGTCCGGAGCCATCTGGCCCACCTTGCTATCCGGAATTCTGGCCCGCGACGGCTGGCAGCAGGTCTACCTGTTTCTGGCAGTCATAACCCTGGCCGTCGTTATCCCGCTGTCCCTGCTGCTGCGTCGTCAGGTCCCGGCCGAGGCGCACAGCACCGCCGCCGCCAATGCCCGGATCAATGCGCGCAGCGTCGGGATACCGCCCCGAGCGCTACAGTATATTCTGGGGCTGGCCGGGATCGGTTGCTGTGTGGCCATGTCCATGCCGCAGGTCCATATCGTGTCCTACTGCGTCGGCCTGGGCTATGGTCCCGCCGTCGGAGCCGAGATGTTGTCACTGATGCTATTGGGCGGCGTCGTCAGCCGTGTGATCTCGGGTCTGGTGGCCGACAAGCTGGGAGGGATAATGACCTTGCTGATTGGTTCGGTCCTGCAATGCATCGCGTTGTTCCTGTTCCTGCCTTATGACGGCATGGTATCGCTGTACGTTATCAGCCTGTTGTTCGGGCTGGCGCAGGGCGGCATCGTACCCAGCTATGCCCTGGTCGTGCGTGAATACATGCCCCCGCAAGAAGCGGGTGCCCGCGTGGGTTTCGTCATGATGATGACCGTCATGGGCATGGCCCTGGGTGGGTGGATGTCCGGGTGGATCTACGACGTCACCGGAAACTACCAACTGGCCTTCATCAACGGCATCCTCTGGAACGGGCTGAACATCGCCATCCTGTTGATGCTATTGAAACGATCACGGCCAAGGGGACAGGAGGCGCTCGCATGACCAGCATGACCCGCCGCACCCTTTTGGCCGGACTGGCCACCCTGTCCCTGACACGCTCCGCAGACGCTGCACTAACCCCTTACCGACTGGAGCCGAAAGGCACCTCGGTCGTCTTTACCTTTGATCTGTCAGGACTTGCTCAATCCGGAACCATGCCGATCCAGTCGGCCGATATCCGGATCGACCTCGCCAATCTGGCCAACAGCCGGGTGAAGGTCGAGCTGAACGTTGCCAAAGCCCGCACCAAATTGCCCCTTGCGCGTCAGCCAATGCTCAGCAGAGAGGTTCTGGACGCGGCCACCTATCCCACCATTCTGTTTGTTTCGACAAAGGTTCAACTTGGGGATGGCGGGCGGATCTCACGCGGGGCCAGGATCACAGGTGATTTGACTGTCCGCGGGGTCACGCGCCCGATTACCCTGCGGGCGGATCTGTATCGCAAGCCCGGCAGCGCCGCCGACAGTCTGGACGACCTGTCCATTCGACTGACCGGCGCTCTGAACCGCCACGATTTCGGCGCATCAGGTTATGCTGATCTGGTACGGGACACTGTCGGCCTGGACATCCGGGCAGAAATCAAACGGGTCGGATAGGCGAAAAACGACACCACAAAGTCGATAAAACGTGTGCAATACCAGAGAATTGCGGCAAGCTTGGCCCATCATGCGCACGATCATTTCTTTTGCCGCCCTTTTTCTTTCCGTTATTCTGCTTCAGCTCTCAACGGGTGGCGTTGGCCCGCTGGACGCAATCTCGGGCCTGACGCTGAACTTCTCGACCGAGCAGATCGGTCTGCTGGGTTCGGCGCATTTCCTCGGTTTTTTTGTCGGCTGTTGGTGGGCGCCGCGCCTGATGGGCAACGTCGGCCATTCGCGCGCGTTTGCGGTGTGTACCGCATTGGGCGCGATGGGATTGATCGGGCATACCCTGACGGACAACCCCTATATCTGGGCTGCACTGCGAATTGCATCGGGAACCTGTGTCGCGGGCAGCTATACGGTGATCGAAGCGTGGCTGAACGTCAAGGTTACAAACGAAACACGTGGGCGCGCCATGGGCACCTATCGCATTGTCGATATGGGCGCGTCATTGGGGGCTCAGTTGATCATCGCCGTTCTGCCCCCTGCGTCTTATATTTCATATAACCTGCTGGCCATTCTGTGTTGCGCCGCTCTGTTGCCACTGACACTGACCAGGGCCAGCCAGCCGGAAACGCCCAACGCCCCTCGCCTGCGTCCCAAACTGGCCTGGCGCAGTTCACCTCTGGCCGTGGCTGGTGTGATAGTCGCCGCGCTGAGTTCTGCATCTTTCCGAATGGTCGGTCCCGTGTACGGGCAAGAGGTTGGACTGGGCGTGGACCAGATCGCCTTTTTCCTGGCGTCCTTCGTCCTGGGCGGGGCGATGGCGCAATACCCTATGGGATGGCTGGCCGACAAATATGACCGGCGATGGGTGCTGATCTGGTTGTCCGTTGCCGCAGTGCTGAGTTGCGGGGTAACCATGGCCGCAAGCGGCACGGGAACCCTTGGGGTCATGCTGGCGGCGTGGCTTTTCGGCTTCACGACTTTCCCGATTTTTTCGGTCTCATCGGCGCACGCCAATGACTTTGCCACAACGGAACAGAGGGTCGAGCTATCTGCGGCACTGATGTTTTGGTATGCCCTCGGTGCGATCGCCTCGCCGTACGTGTCGTCGACGCTGATCCAGCAGTTCGGCCCCGGGGCGCTGTTCGCCTTTGTCGCGCTTGGCCATGCATTCCTGATCGGGTTTGGACTGGCCCGGATGCGGTCGCGCCCTACGCCCGAGGAACGGACCAATTATGTCTATGCGCCGCGCACCTCGTTCACCATTGGCCGGTTGCTGAAGCGGTCGCGCGAAGGGCGATAGAAAAAGGGCCGGGAAAAACCCGGCCCTTTCTGATTAATGTTCCGTCCGCGGTTTTTCCTCAACCACCTCGACTTCTTCAACGGGTTCTACCGTCGGCTCCAGAGCGCCATTTACAACACCGCCGACACCATTTTCCATGGACAAGCCCAGTTCCTCGCCCAATTTCTTGAGCGCGGGCATTTGCACCGCCATACCCATGATCGAGTCCAGAGCCTGGTTGACCACCGGCTTGTCGCCATTGGCGGCACCGCCACCGTTCGCACCACCTATACCACCAACCTGATGGATCTTGATCGAGTCGATCTTTTCGGCCGGCTTGACCATTTCCGAGACGATCGACGGCATTGTCTCGATCCGGGCCAGATCGACCTTCATGCGAATCTGGTCCACCGACAGGGCATTATCTGCTTCGACAATCGCGCGCTTACCTTCGGCTTCGGCCAGCATGTCGTTCTTCTTGGCCTCAGCGCGGATGTTGAGCGCGTCCGCCTCGGCCTGCGCCTCTTCGCGGCGCGCCTCGGCACGGTCGGCTGCAGCCTCCTTTTCAGCCTGCGCGGCCAGACGAATCGCGGTGGCCTGACGTTCAGCTTCACGAGTCGCTTCGATCAGAACGATCTGCTTCTGGCGCTCGGCCTCTGCCACCTGACGGGCAGTCGCCACGGCTTCGGTCGCCTTGGTCGCCTCGGCACGGGCCAGGTCAGCAGATGCACGCGCGCGGCTTTCCTCTTCGGATTTCTGCGCGATAATGATCTGACGCTCCTGCTCGGCCACTTCCAGTTCACGCTCTTTCGAGATTTCGGCCTCGCGGATCTTACGCTCACGCTCAATGTCAGCAGCACGAATGGCTTCCTCACGGGCGATCCGAGCGCGCTCGGTTTCTCGCACCGAGTCCTCGGTCCGCGCGGCAATTTCGGCCTCTTGCGCCACACGCAGGGTTTCGACCTGTTGCGTCTGTTCAATACGCGCCTGTTCTTCGTCCTTTTCGATCAAAAGCTTCTGACGCTGAGCTTCCATCGCGGCCCGGCGCACTTCGACCTCGGCCTCGGCATCAATCTGCGCGCGTTCTTTCTTCGAGGTCGCAATGACCTCGGCCAGTTTGCGCATACCCACGGCGTTAAAGGCGTTGTTCTCGTCCAGCGCCTCAAACGGGGTCTGGTCCAGCGCGGTCAGCGAGACAGATTCCAGCGACAGACCGTTCTTCAGCAGGTCCTCGGACACAGCGTTCTGCACCTCCTGCACAAAGTCAGCGCGGTTTTCGTGCAAGCCGTCCATGGTCATCTGAGCGGCCACGGCACGCAGACCGTCGATCAGCTTACCTTCGATCATCTCGCGCAGCTGCTCGACATCGAAAGTGCGACCGCCAAGGGTTTGCGCCGCGCGCGAAATACCTTCTTCGGTAGCCATGACCGAGACGTAGAATTCGACGCCCACATCGACACGCATCCGGTCCTTGGTGATCAATGCAGCCTCTCCGCTGCGCTGCACCTCAAGGCGCAGGGTTTTCATGTTGACGGGGCTCACCTCATGCAGCAACGGCACGATGATGACACCACCATCCATGATAACCTTTTTACCGCCCGCACCTGTTTTCACCAGGCTAACTTCTCTTGTCGCACGACGGTAGAGACGTCCAAGCACAAGGCCGATAAACAAAACTACCGCCAGTATAGTCGCAACTGTAATGGCCAGGAATGTAAGTTCCATGCAAAATCCTCCAGATTGGGGTTAGAAATTTGATTAGTCTGACAAGCCGACCAGAACGAACCGGTCGCGCCGTCGGTCGCGCAGCACCAGCACTTCGGTGCCTTGTTCCAGCGCGTCCTTGTCCTGCAGCGGTTCCGCGCGCAGGTAGTGCGAGTTGCCGTAGCGGTCTGTCACGCGAACCTCGGCCGGACGCCCGCGCGTTGCGGTGCCCTGAGTGACCACACCACGACGGCGGGCCAGCATCCGTTCAGACATCGCCTCGCTTTCGGTTTTCGGCAGCAGGCGGGCGAATACAGCACCAAAGCCACGTGCAAACCAAAGTCCAAAGGCACCTGCAGGGATTGCGGCCATCCAGCTTGGCAGATCAAATCCTAGCAGATCGCGCAACGCCAGTTGCAGGCCCATACCGCTAAGGCCGAACCCGGCCAACAGCACCGCCAACCAGATCATGAAGGGCACCTTGCCGATCCCAAGCCAAGCCAACGGACCCGCCGGGTACGCGCCGGGCGCATCCGCCTCAACCTCGGCCAGTTCGAATTCGCCCAGATCAACGTCCGCGTCGATATCAAGGTCGAAATCACCAACGTCCAGATCGGGGGCATCGGCAATGTCCAGATCAACTTCGCCCTCGCCCACCATCAGACTGCCACCCAATGCCAGCGCGATCAGTTCCAGCGCCAAAAGGCCGAACAGAAGCGCGAGTGCCATTGTGAAGGGCGCAAATGCGCCCTCGAGCAGAAAGTTGAACATAAATTAGGTGCCCCTGTTTTTGGTATACGTTGGTATACATTTAAGATGGGGAGTCATGACAGAATTTCAAGAGGTTGTGATTCCGGTTTTCAACCCACGGGTATTGTGTCTGATGACGGGGATACAATCTCCAATCGCCCACAAAGTGCTTTTTCTGCGCGATAGTTGCTTTAAATGGCATCCTCGCCAAACCCGGGCTTTTGCTGGCCGGTTACTTAAGGTAGACGGGCGCGCAGTTAGACACGCGGATACGTAAAATGGCTCGGATACTCATTACCTCGGCGATCCCCTACATTAACGGGATCAAACACCTCGGCAACCTGATCGGCTCGCAATTGCCTGCCGACCTGTACGCACGCTACCAGCGTGGCCGGGGGAACGAGGTCATGTTCCTGTGCGCCACGGATGAACACGGAACTCCGGCCGAGCTGGCAGCGGCCAAAGCAGGCAAACCGGTATCCGAGTATTGCGCTGAAATGTACGAAGTGCAGGCCAATATCGCTAATCGCTTTGGCCTCAGCTTCGATCATTTCGGCCGCTCGTCAAGCGATCAGAACAAAAAGCTGACCCAGCATTTCGCGGGCAAATTGGATGACGCCGGTCTGATCCGTGAAGTCACCGAAAAGCAGGTCTATTCTAATGCCGATGGCCGCTTTCTGCCCGACCGCTATATCGAGGGCACCTGCCCCAATTGCGGATATGAGCGTGCGCGTGGCGACCAGTGCGAGAACTGCACAAAACAACTGGACCCGACCGACCTGATCGAGCCGCGCTCGGCCATTTCCGGTTCGACCGATCTGGAAGTGCGCGAAACCAAGCACCTGTATCTGCGTCAGTCGGCCATGAAAGATCAACTGGACGCGTGGATCGACAGCAAATCCGACTGGCCGATCCTGACGACGTCCATCGCCAAAAAGTGGCTGCATGACGGCGACGGACTGCAGGACCGTGGTATCACGCGTGATCTGGACTGGGGTGTGCCGGTCAAGAAAGGTGATCAGGACTGGCCCGGAATGGAGGGCAAAGTCTTCTATGTCTGGTTCGACGCACCCATCGAATACATCGCCTGCGCCAAGGAATGGGCGGACGCCAATGGCAAGGCTGATGCTGAATGGGAACGCTGGTGGCGCACCGACAAAGGTGCGGATGACGTGCGCTATGTGCAGTTTATGGGCAAGGATAACGTGCCGTTCCACACCCTGTCCTTCCCGGCGACCATACTGGGCTCGGGCGAGCCATGGAAGTTGGTCGACCACCTGAAATCCTTCAACTACCTGAACTATGACGGCGGCCAGTTCTCGACGTCACAAGGCCGGGGCGTGTTCATGGATCAGGCGCTGGAGATCCTGCCCGCCGACTACTGGCGCTGGTGGCTATTGAGCCATGCGCCGGAAAGCAGCGACAGCGAGTTCACATGGGAGAACTTTCAGCAGTCGGTGAACAAGGATTTGGCCGACGTGCTGGGTAACTTCGTCAGCCGCATCACCAAGTTCTGCCGTTCGAAATTCGGTGAGGCCGTGCCTGAGGGCGGTGCTTATGGCAAGCGCGAAAATGCCCTTATCGAAGAACTCACCCGTCGCGTCCGCGCCTATGAGGGGCATATGGAAGCGATGGAGGTTCGCAAATCTGCGCAGGAATTGCGCGCAATCTGGGTTGCGGGCAATGAATACCTGCAGGCCGCCGCGCCGTGGTCGATGTTTAAAGAAGACCCGGATCAGGCCGCAGCTCAAGTGCGTCTGGGGCTGAATTTGATCAGGCTTTATGCGGTGCTCAGCGCGCCGTTCATCCCGGAAACCTCAGCCCGGATGCTGAGCGCGATGAACACGCTGGACACCAGCTGGCCCGACGATGTCGCGGCCGGGCTGAGCGCCCTGCCCGCCGGGCATGCGTTTACGGTGCCGGACGTGTTGTTCGCCAAGGTCACGGACGAACAGCGCGAAGACTGGCAGACCCGCTTCGCAGGCACGCGCGATTGAGGCGGGGAGCAATCAACGAAAACGGGGGCAACGCGCCCCCTTTTTTATTCGCGCATTCGATTTGGATACGCAGTGCCAGTCTGTATGCCATTTTCTGAATAACAACGATAAACCTGCGGCTTGTCAGAATAATTTCCGCGCGTGACATCGCCCACAGCGCGTCAACAAGGTTGAGAAATAAGTTCAAACCCGCCATCCTGAAGCAAAGTTCCAACGACTCGGCCCGTAATCAGCGGCTCGGGTCGTCTAAAATTTTACTTCAACGAGGCAATAGCCATGTCCCTTGTATCGACGTTTTCCGATTTCCGTCAAAACGGCCCTGTCGCCAGATTTCTATGGCTTTCGGCCGCTTTGGTCTGCTTGGGACTGGCGCATGCCGCTTCTGCCCAGGATCAAAGCGAGGCGCCGCCTCCTAAAGTATCCATCGCGGCGGCTTATACGCAGGAAATTACTGAAGAAGCCGCGTTCATCGGACGGGCCGAAGCGCTGGACAAGGCCGATATCGTGGCACGTGTCAGCGGCTTTCTTGACAGTCAGAATGTCGAAGACGGCGCGCTGGTGAACGAAGGCGATCTTCTTTTCACGATCGAGCCCGACCTGTACCAGGCCACTCTGGAAGCGCGCAACGCTGACCTGGACCGGGCCGAGGCCAATCTGGAACTGGCCAAGGTTGATCTGGCTCGAAAGGAAGAGCTTTACAAACGCGATGCCACGCCGGAATCCGAACGCGACATTGCGCGCGCCAACGAACTGGTGGCAGAGGCCGAAGTCAAAGCCGCCAATGCCGCGATCCAGCAGGCGGAACTGGACCTGAGTTATACTCAGATCCACGCGCCGTTTTCCGGCCGTATCGGGAGGGTTGCGATCAGTGTTGGCGATGTTGTCGGACCGAACAACCCGCCTTTGGTCAACATCGTCAGCGAGGCGCCGATCTACGTCAATTTCTCGTTGAACGAGAAGCAGTTTACCTCGGTTCTGGAATCAGTGGGTGAGAACGCGTCCACGCTGGCCGAAAGCGACCAAAGCCCGGTCGTCCGCGTGACATTGCCCAATGGCTCGGAACTGGATGAAACCGGCAAGATCGTCTTTGTCGACAACCGGATTGATCCCTTGACCGGCGCCATCACGCTGCGCGCGGAATTCGACAACGCTGACCGGCTGATCATCGACGGCGCTTTCCTAAGCGTGCATATCGAAGCACTGGAACCCACATTGGAAGTCCTGATCCCTCAGGCCGCGCTGCAACGCGATCAACGGGGTGAATTTGTGCTGGTCGTCAACGACAAGCAGATGGTCGAACAGCGCTATATCACTACCGGAGACACAGTTGAGTCGGCCATCATCGTCAAAGAAGGCCTGCGCGAAGGGGAAAGCGTGATCGTCGAGGGCCTGCAAAGGGTCCGGCCCGGTGTCGCGGTCGACGCGGTCGTGGCGTCTGAGCAGCCGGGGGAATAACGGATGTTCTCAGCCCTGTTCATCAGCCGGCCCAAGCTGGCGCTTGTTATTTCGCTTGTCCTGACAATCATGGGTGGCATCGGCTATCTGGTTCTGCCGGTCGCCCAGTTCCCGGATATTACGCCACCGGTGGTCAGTGTTACCACGACATACACGGGGGCAAACGCCGAAACCGTTGAAAATACTGTCGCCGCACCCATTGAGGCACAGGTGAACGGCGTGGATGACATGATCTACATGACGTCCACCTCGTCGGATAACGGCTCGTATTCGCTGAACGTCACGTTCGAAGTGGGCACGGATCCCGATATCGCTTCGGTGAACGTGCAGAACCGCGTGGCGCAGGCCATGTCGTCCCTGCCGTCCGAGGTAACGTCCTCGGGTGTGGTCACGCAGAAAGCGTCCACAAACATGCTGCTGCTGGTGACACTGACCTCGCCCAATGGAACTTATGACAGTGTGTTCCTGTCCAACTATGCATCGATCAACCTGAAAGACGCGCTGGCGCGGGTTCAGGGTGTTGGTAAAGCGGACGTTCTGACCAATCTGGAATACGCCATGCGGATCTGGATGGACCCGGATCAGATGGCGGCTCTGTCCATCACTCCGGGCGATGTGATCAACGCCATTCGGGAACAGAATATCGAGGTTTCAGCCGGTTCCATCGGGTCGCCCCCTGTACCCGAAGGGCAGACCTTTCAGTACACCATCAAGACCAAGGGTCGCCTGACATCGACTGCAGAGTTCGGCAACATTGTTATCCGGACTGGTGAGGCGGGCTCGATTGTTCGGGTTAAAGATATCGCGCGTGTGGAACTGGGTGCTCAATTCTATTCGGCATCAGGTTATTTCCAGGCCGTCCCGGCGACCGTCATCGGCATCTATCAGGCGCCCGGAGCCAACGCTCTGGCCGTATCGGAACGTGTTCAGGCCGAGCTGGAGCGCCTATCGCGGTCCTTCCCGACCGATGTTGAATATCAGGTGCCGTTCAATACCACCGACTTTGTCGAACAATCTCTGAATGACGTGGTCACGACCCTGATCATGACCTTCACGCTGGTGATCACCGTTGTATTCATCTTTTTGGGCAGTTGGCGCGCAACGATCATTCCCGCCGTTGCGATCCCGGTGTCCCTGATTGGCACGTTCGCCTTCCTTCTGCTGTTCGGGATGTCGCTAAACACGATTTCGTTGTTCGCCTTGGTGCTGGCCATCGGGATCGTGGTGGACGACGCCATCGTCGTAGTCGAAAACGTCGAGCGGATCATCGCGGATGAGGGGTTGCCCCCCGCCGAGGCGACCCGAAAGGCGATGGGGCAGATCACAGGCCCGGTTATTGCCACTACTCTGGTTCTGCTGGCTGTGTTCGTGCCGGTCACGTTCATGCCCGGTATCTCGGGAAGGCTCTATTCGCAGTTTGCGGTTACAATCTCGACCGCTGTGGTGATCTCTTCGATTAACGCGCTGACCCTTTCGCCTGCCTTGTGCGGTCTGGTGCTGCGGGAACGCTCCGGCCCGCCTAAGGGTCTGCTGGCCGTGTTCGAGAAATTCATCGGAACGGTGCGCGGCGGCTATGTTGCTATCGTGCGCAAGATGCTGATCCTTCCCGTGGTTGCGGTAGGTGTCATTGTTGCCCTCGCTATGGGGACAGGAACAATCATGTCGAACACGTCCAGCGGTTTTCTTCCGCTTGAGGACAACGGCTATTTGTTCGTGGATATCCAGCTGCCGGACGCTGCAACTCTGGAGAGGACCGAGGCAGTGTCCAGGCGTGTAGACGACCAGATCCGCGAGATTCCAGGGGTTGCCAGCACCGTTCTGGTCAACGGGTTTTCGATACTCAACGGCACGACCACCAACGGCGCGGCGATCTTTGTGAACCTGGAAAACTGGGACGAACGGAAGGATGAAGACCTGAGCGCAGACGCCATTCTGGGCAAGGTTCTGGCTATCGCCAACGGTGAATCCGCCGCATCGATCCTGGCCTTTAACCCACCACCAATTCAGGGTCTGGGCATGTCTGCCGGGGTTGAGATGGAGGTACAGCAGACCGGTGGCGGCTCACCGCAGGATCTGGCCTCAGCCGTGGGATCGTTTGTGTATTCTGCGAACCAGCGCCCTGAAATCGCGCAGGCCTATACGACTTTCCGCGCAAATGTCCCCCAGCTGTTTGTCGATCTGGACAGGGAAAAAGCGAAGACGCTGCAAGTGTCCGTGGCAGAGATCTTCCAGACCATGCAGGCGCAGCTGGGTTCATACTACGTCAACGACTTCAACCTGTTTGGACGAGTCTATCGCGTGATGATCCAGGCCGACGGGAGTTATCGTGACAATGTCGAGGACATCTCGAACCTGTATGTACGGTCCACCGAAGGCGAGATGGTACCTCTGGGCACGCTGATCGACGTTGAAAACGTGCTGGGTCCGGTTCTGCTCAAACGTCATAACCTGTTCCGCTCAGCAACCGTGACAGCGGTACCAGCGCCGGGATTGTCCAGCGGCGACGCGATCAATGTCATGACCGAGGAGTCTGCAACCGCCCTGCCCCCGGGATATGCCTTCGAATGGACCGGCACCGCGCAGCAACAGCTAGCATCGGGCAGTTTGGTTATTGTCATTCTGGGGTTGGCAATCTTGTTTGGTTACCTGTTCCTTGTCGGGCAATACGAGAGTTGGACGATGCCGGTATCGATCCTGCTATCGGTGATCGTCGCCTTGTTCGGCGCGGTTGCGGCGGTGGCGATCGTAGGCAGTGACATCAACCTGTATACGCAGATCGGGATGATCATGCTTGTGGGTCTGGCGTCGAAGAACGGCATTCTCATCGTTGAATTTGCAATGGAGCAGCGCGCCAACGGTTTGTCGATCAAGGACGCCGCCGCCGAGGCCGCGTTCCAGCGTTTCCGCGCGGTGATGATGACGGCCCTGTCGTTCCTGCTGGGTGTTGTCCCGCTTCTGGCGGCCAGCGGCGCTGGCGCTGCCAGCCAGAAAGCCATCGGTGTTGCTGTGTTTGGCGGAATGCTGGCGGCGACGCTGATCGGTGTCATACTTGTGCCCGTTCTCTACGCCGTGATGCAGGGGCTGAGGGAATGGATCAAGGGCACAAAGAACGATCCCGGACCTTCGGAAGAAGCGGCCTGAGCCAAAGACAAAGCCCCGCCAGAAACGGCGGGGCTTTTTGTTAGCGGTCGCTCAGGCGGCTGCCTGCGCGTAATGCTGATCCATCCAATCCTGAATATGCTCGACTTGATCGGCACTCAGCCTCAGACCCAACTTGTTCCTTCGCCAGACGACATCCTCGGCTGTGCGTGCGTATTCCTTGTCGATGAGCCAGACGAGCTCTCGTGCAGTCAGAGATGCGCCAAAGGCTTCCCCCAAATCCTCAACATTTTTCGCATCACCCAGAATAGAGCGAGCCTCGGTGCCATACGCGCGCACCAGGCGTTCGGCCCAGGCGCGGTCCAGAAAAGCAAAATCGGCCTCCAACCCAGCCACAAGATTCTGCACGCCATCGACGGGAAAATCGCCGCCCGGCAGCGCGACGCCCGCAGTCCATGGTCCGGGAAGATCAGGGAAATGCTCGGCCACTTTTTCCAATGCGCTTTCTGCCAGCCGCCGATAGGTCGTGATCTTGCCTCCAAAGACATTCAACACCGGCGCACCGCCTTGCGTATCCACCTTCAGCGTATAATCCCGCGTCGCAGAGGTCGCACTGGTGGCCCCGTCGTCGTATAGGGGGCGAACGCCAGAATAGGTCCAGACTATATCGTCACGTGTAACCGGGTTCTTGAAATACTTCGTTGCAAAGGCGCAGAGGTAATCCTGCTCGGCTTCTGTACACACCGGAGGTTCGTCGGGATTCACATGATCCTGATCTGTCGTGCCGATCAGCGTATAGTCACGCTCGTATGGAATGGCGAAGATGATCCGCCCATCCTCACCCTGAAAGAAATAGCATTTATCGTGGTCAAAGAGTTTGTGTGTAACGATATGGCTGCCCCGCACCAGCCGGACACCTTCCCGGGAATTCACCCGGATCTTTGATTGGATGATATCGCCAACCCACGGACCACCCGCGTTGATCAGCATTTTAGCCTGAACCACTCGGCTCTCATTGCTGTCCCTGTTCCGGATCGTCACATGCCACAAGTCACCGACACGCTCGGCTGACAGAACTTCGGTCCGGACTAAGATTCTGGCCCCGCGTGCCTCGGCATCGCGCGCATTCAGAACAACGAGCCGAGAGTCTTCGATCCAGCAGTCGGAATATTCATAGGCCGTTTCGAACTTATCTCGCAGGGGCACCCCTTCGGGCGACGTTTTCAGGTTCAAAGAGGTAGTGCCCGGCAGAATTTTACGGCCACCGAGGTGGTCATACATGAACAGGCCAAGCCTTATCAGCCACGCCGGTCGCCGCCCTCGCATCCATGGCATGAATGTGCTCAGCAGACGCGATGTAGGTGTTTCGGAATCAAACCGCATGTCCGCGTGATATGGCAGTACAAACCGCATCGGCCAGCTGATATGCGGCATCGCCCGCAGCAGTGTTTCCCGTTCGATCAGAGCTTCGCGCACAAGGCGGAACTCAAAAAACTCCAGATATCGCAACCCGCCATGAAACAGCTTGGTCGAAGCCGATGAGGTCGCCGAGGCGAGATCATTCATCTCCGCCAATGTGACCGACAGGCCCCGCCCTGCGGCATCACGTGCAATGCCGCAGCCGTTGATCCCACCGCCTATGATGAAGAGGTCGGTGACCTGGTCGTTCTGCCGTTCCATATCCGGATGATTCCCCATTGTGGAAAACGCAAGTTCATTAACCTTATGGACGCTCGTTTCGTCAACGTTGATTTTCGTTTTTTTTCGATTTTAGCGATCACGAAAGGTGCCAAATAAAAAGAAATAGCCAAGAAACTTAGACTACCTGTTGCAAATCCACGAAATTAGAACAAAAACGAATATACCCATACAGGAGCAAAAATGTCCCTTTCCTTCCGCCAGTCAGACATTCTGAATATCGCCAGACAGGAAGGCCGTGTAATGGTCGACGATCTCGCCGTGCGATTTGATGTTACCGTTCAGACCATTCGCCGCGACCTCTCGGAACTGGCGGACTCGGGTAAGCTGGACCGCGTACATGGCGGTGCGGTGCTGCGATCCGGTGTATCCAATATCGGGTATGAGGATCGGCGCGCCCTGAATGCCGAGGCAAAAGCTTGCATCGCTCAGAAATGTGCGCAGGGCGTTCCTGACGGGGCATCAGTCTTCATGAGCATCGGCACCTCGACCGAAGCCGTCGCACGTCAGTTGTTGGGCCACAAAGACCTGATGGTGGTGACCAATAATATGAACGTCGCCAATATACTTGTCGAAAACCCCGATTGTCAGATCGTTGTGGCCGGCGGCGTTCTGCGCCGCGCGGACGGGGGATTGATCGGCAACCTGACCATCTCGACAATCGAGCAGTTCAAATTCGACTACGCGATTATCGGATGTTCTGCTTTGGACGCAGAAGGCGACCTGCTGGACTTCGACTTTCAGGAGGTGCGGGTCAGCCAGACAATCATCGCGCAAGCCCGCCGAACCTGCCTTGTGGCCGATCAGTCCAAATTCCAACGCACCGCTCCGGCGCGCATTGCCTCGTTGTCGGAAGTGGATACGTTCTACACCGATCACTCACTTCCCAAGGACCTGACACGGAAATGTGCCGAGTGGACAACTCAGGTTACATTGTGTGATTAACCGTAAGCAATTCGCATTAAACGAGAGTTTCTCAATCAAATTCTTGCCAGACGTTTAGCCGCCTGACACTATCCTCTTATATTGCAATCGTTGCACGGGAGGGGAGGACCGGGCCATGATAGCGCTTTTATTTGCGTTGCTTACAGCCACTATGGGGCTGAACTACTACAGAAAAACTACCGCGGCCAACGTGCTGTTCTTTTTCACTCTGGCGTTGAGTGTGTACTGGCTGAAGTTCCACGCAACCAGCCAACTTTCGATCCAGTTGTAGGGGGCCGGGATGACACCAGAATTGTCACGAACTCTGAACGCGTTTGGAATGCTGGCCGTCAGCCTTGTTCTGTTGCTGGCCCTAATCTATCAACTGAAACTCTTTGAACTACCCTGCCCTTTGTGCCTGCTGCAAAGGGTTGGCTTTGTTGCCGTGGGTGTTGGTCTGGGCCTGAACCTGCTTTATGGCCCCCGCCCCCAGCACTATGCGATAATGCTGATCGCTGCGCTTTTCGGCGGCAGCGTTGCCGTCCGGCAAATTCTTCTACATATCGTCCCGGGCACGGGCCACTATGGCTCACCTGTTTTGGGCCTGCACTACTACACCTGGGCCGCGATCTGCTTTTTTCTGATCTTGCTTGGCACGGCGTTCATGCTGCTATTTGACCGGCAATACGCCGGCGAAACCGAGGCCAAACCCCGCTTTGGCGGCAGTATTCTGGCCAAATCCGCCTTCTTCATCATGTTGGGCCTGGCGGCTATAAACGCTGTTTCAACTTTGCTGGAATGCGGCCCTGGCATTTGCGCCGACCCGCCCACCAGCTACAAATTGATTGACGAACTGGGTGACAACGGCTGAGGATGGGGCAACCTTCCCAAAAGGAGGCACGAGCATGGGGTTATTGGGGCAGCCACTCGGCTACTATGACTATCTGACATTCGTCGCACTGATCTTGTTGCTGGCCGCGGTAATGGGATTGTTCCTGTTCGTCATGGGATTGCCGGGGCGCATCGCTATCAAACGCAATCACCCTCATGCCGAAGCAATAAAGATTATGGGATGGATGGGTTTTTTGGCCATTGTTCCATGGGTCCATGCCTTCATTTGGGCGTTCCATGATGGAACAGTGGTTGATATCCGCCGCATGCCCGATGAAGAACGGGACGCAGTACGCAAGGAAATCAAACGGTTGGGCGGCACTTTGAACGAGGAATACCGCGACCCTATGGATCCCGACGAGACGCAGAAAAGCTAAGGCCAAAGGAAACTACATAATATGTTCGTCGCCCTCGGCATTACGCTGTTCTACATCATTTTCGTCTGGTTCATTTTCTTCAAAGCGAAGTGGCTGAAATTCAGTATCACCTGGGGGATCGTTACCTTTTGGGTGGGTGCGCATCTGCTGCTGGTCTTTCTGGTCGCGCTGCGGTTCTTTCAACCCTATTCAATCGACAGCCATGTTGTCCGTTCGACCATCCAGATCGTACCGCGGCTGACCGAACCGACGATCCTGACGGAGGTGCTGGTCGAGCCCAATACCGACGTCAAAAAGGGCGATCCCCTCTATCGCTTTGACGACACGGTGTTCGCGCTTGAGGTCGAAGAGGCCACGGCACAACTGGTTGCCGCCGAGCAGAACGCCAAAATACTCGAGCAAGACGTGATTGCCGCGGCCGAGGCAATCGAACGGGCCAACGCGCAGCTGGCTTATGCCCTGACACAGCAAGCGCGCTATGAAAATCTGGTGCCTGCCGGTGGTGCGCGTCAGGACGAGCTGGATCGCTGGAATGAACAGGTCACCGAAGATCAGGCGCAGGTGAAGGAGGCCGAGGCCAATCTGGAAAAAGCGCAGCTGGCGCTGGATTCTCAGATCGACGGGGTGAACACGGGCATCCTTCAGGCGCAGGCGCAGTTGGAAAAGGCCCAGTATTTCCTTAACAACACCACGATCTATGCGCCCGAAGACGGCATGATCGTCTCACAACAGGCCCGTCCCGGCCTGGTTGTCGGTGATATCAGGTTGGGCGCGATCGCCAGTTTTGTGACCAAAGATAACCCGTACATTCTGGCCACCTACCGTCAGCAGAACCTGAAATTCGTTGAGCCCGGTCAGGAGGTTGAGGTCGCCCTGGACCTTTACCCCGGCGAGATTCTGACCGGTAAGGTCGAGGCGATCTGGTGGGCGACCAGACAGGGCCAATACCTGCCTTCAGGCCGCCTGCCTGGCTTTGAGCTGCCGAAACTGCCGGGCCGCATCGCGGTGCAGATCTCGGTCGACATCCCTGATAAGCACACCTTCCCCGCAGGTGGCCACGCGGCTGTGGCGATCTATACCGGGCAAGGAAAAAGCTTTGAGTTCCTACGGCGTATCAACATACGACTGTACTCTTTCGCCAACTTCATCCGACCACTGGATATCTGAGGACACGTGACATGACCCGGGCCAAACTACAACGCAGACTGATAGGCACCGCCCTCTGCGTAGCCCTGCTGGTGGGCTGCGCGCCGGTTGGTCCGGATTTCGTGCGCCCGAACTCTCCGGTCGTGAAACAATGGATCGAGGTGAACAGCCCCAGCGCCGGACAAAGCGGCTTAACCTCGCGCAGTGCCCCGGTCGTGAAGTGGTGGGAGACGTTCAACGACCCGACCCTGAACAAGCTGATCGCCGAAGCCTATGCCCAGAATCTGGACCTGCAGGTGGCTGGTGCGCGCGTTCTGCAGGCCCGCGCACAACTGGGTATCGCTTTCGGAGAGCTTTACCCGCAATCGCAGGCCATCGGCGGTTCCATCGAACGACGTCAGGTCAGCGACAATTTGGGTCCGGTTTCGGATATTCGTCGCATCATCCCGCTGGATACGGAGTTCTCAACCTCACAGGTCGGCTTTGACGCACAATGGGAGCTGGACGTCTGGGGCCAGCAGCGCCGCGGCGTTCAGGCCGCCCGGTCCAACCTGGCACTGCAAGTTGCCAATTATGACGACGCGCTGGTCACGCTGACCGGCGACGTGGCAGCGCTCTATGTAAACATCCGAGCGTTGCAGGAGTCGCTGGCAGTTGCGCGTGAAAATATTCGGCTGCAACAGGAATCCGCAGACCTGACCGAATTGCGCTTCAATAACGGCGTGACAACCGAACTTGACGTGCAGGAATCCACCGCCCTGCTCAACAATACCAAAGCGCTGGTGCCCGAGATTGAAAGCGACATTCAACAGGCCAAGAATGCGCTGGCCGTTTTGCTTGGCCAGACGCCATCGCGCATGACCAGCCTTCTGGGCAATTCGGGGCGCATCCCAACCGCGCGCTCCAACGTGGCTGTCGGCGTTCCGGCCGAGCTGCTGCGTCGCCGCCCGGACGTGCGTGCAGCTGAACTGGCAGCGGCCACGCAGTCCGCTCAGGTCGGTATCGCGCTGGCGGATCTGTATCCGCAGTTCATCCTGTCCGGCGCGGTCGGACTTCAGGCGTCGGGAGGCCGGGACTTGTTCTCGTCGTCCAGTTCTACCGGGTTGGCAAATGCCGGTGTCGTCTGGAACGTGCTGAATTACGGCCGGATCAAGAACAACGTGCGCGCGCAGGATGCGGCTTATCAGTCGTTGATTGCCAATTACCAGAATACCGTTTTGACCGCCTATTCCGAGGTTGAAAGCGCCATGGTCGCCTATGCGCAGTCACGCAAACAGGTCGGTTTCTATGAAAACAGCGTCGCCGCGTCGCGCAAAGCTGCTGACATTGCCGTCAGTCAGTACCGCGATGGGATCGCCAGTTATTCCCGTATCCTGAACACGCAAACGGCGCTACTGAGATCTCAGGCCAATTTGATCGAGGCGCGGCAACAGGTTTCAAGCAATCTGGTCGCGGTCTACAAGGGCTTGGGCGGCGGCTGGCAAATCCGGCAAAACCAGGAATTCCTACCCGAAACTGTGTTGGCCGAGATGGCATACCGCACCGATTGGGGCGATCTTCTTGAGAAAACCCCAACACGCGCCAGCCTGAACTGAATCTTACTTCGTCAGCCCACGCAGCCCACCAGAAATCAGGATGTTCACCTCGTACAGAATACGCGGAGCCGCCAGCCCACCAGGACTGGCCAGGTAGTTCGGGCTCCATTCCGGATCGAACTTCTGCTTGAAAGACCGCAGCCCTTCAAAGTGATAGAACTGTTCGCCATGTTCATAGACGAACCCGCCGATACGGTTCCAGATCGAGGCCAGTTGCCGGTTCTCGATCCCCGAAAACGGTGCAGCGCCAAGCGAGAACCAATGAAACCCCTGCTCTGCCCCCCATGACATCATCTCGGCAAACAACGCATCCATGACGAAGCTTGGACTGTCGGGTTCATAGCGCATCAGGTCCAGCGACAGCTCGGATTTATGACCGCCCTGAAACAGATTGGCAAAGGCAACGATCTCACACGTGTCGCCATTCCTCAGCACGGCATGGTCGAAATATGACAGGTAATCATCGTCGAACCCGCCAAGGGCAAAGCCCTTTTCCTCGCCTGCTTTTTGCTCAAGCCAGTCATCAGAGATCTTACGCAGTTCCGGCAAAACAGAGGCCAGTTGATCTTTGGGTATAATCTCGAACACATAGCCTTCCCGCTCGGCCCGGTTCTTTGCCTGCCTAAACCGCTTGCGGGATTTTCCGTCCAGCGAAAAATCGTTCAGCGGTACGCGCGCCACCTCACCGATTTTCAGGATGGACAGACCCAGATCCAGAAAGGTCGGCAGGTATTTGGTGGAAACGCTGTAAAACGCGCAAAGTTTGCCCTCCCGATCCGCCATTTCGCGCAATTGCCAGATCAACTGTTTACCGGCAGTTTCGTCTCCCACCGGCTCACCCTTGGTGATCAGAGCGTTGCCAGTGTCGGCATAGGCCAGAAACGCAGTTTCGTCCGGTGAGATCAGGAATTGCTTGTCACCGGTCAGCGATATCTGAGCTTCAGTGTCCTCGCTTTCCAGCGCCAGACGTTCAACAACCTCGGGGATCTCTGTCCGCACCGGCGGCGGAATTTCGCGCCCGAACAATGAGTTCACGGCAACCACACCAAGAATAACCGCCACCACCAGGCTTGAGCGCAAAAATCGTGAGGCGTTGCCATTCCATGCGAACTCCCACCACAAGGAGTTCTGATACTCGACATGGGAATAGGCAAAAAGGCCAATCCAGAAGATAACGGCGAGCAACGCAATGACACTCACCAGCCACGGGATGTTCAGGCGGAAAATCGATGCGCCGCTGACGCGATAAAACGCGCTCCGAAAGGTGGCCAGCAAGGCGATGGTACCAAGCATGGTGATTGCCTCATGCGTATCCAGACCTTTTGTCAGCGAAGCTACAAATCCGGCTACCATCAACAGCATGGCCACGACCCAGGCGCGGTAAAGTTTACGGAACAACCCGCGTGATATCAGGATCAGCAATACTCCTACAGCGCTGCCGGCCAGGTGTGAGGCTTCGACGAAAGACAGGGGCAGGAAATTGCGCAGGACGCCGAGGTTCTGGCTGCTTGACGGCAAGGCTCCTGACACCAGCAGAACAACCCCGGCAACTGCCGCGACACCCGCCGCGACCATCGGAACAATCGGGCGAATGACGCGGTAAACCCATGTGGCCGCACCGCTGATGTGGTGCCGGTGTGTCAGGGCCGAAGCAATGGCAATGGACAAGCTGGCGATGGAGAACGGCAAAAAGGTGTAAACCAGCCTGTAAAGCAACAGCGCCGCGATCACATCCGATCGGCCCGAAGCGCCCAGCCCCGCGATCAGCGCGGCCTCGAACGCGCCAATCCCGCCCGGCGCGTGGCTGAGAATGCCGACGGCAATGGCGCCAATGTAAATCGTAAAGAAGAATGGATAACCGACCCCAAGGTCATCCGGCATCAGCACATAAAGCGTCATGGACGCCCCGAACAGGTCGCCGACTGCGGCCAGCGTCAGCAACCCCGCCAGTTTTCCGCCGGGCAGATTGAATCCAAGCCCGCCATAAGCCAGCCTTCGGCCACCTTTCGCAAGCCACAGAAAAAGGGTTATCACCGCGGCAAGCAGACAGAGGCCAATGATGGTTTCCGTTGTGTCACTGATTGGCAGAAGGTTGGACACCCCATCCGGATGCAGGGTCAGCAAAATGCCCAGCAGCAGCACAAACCCCGACCAGAATGCAATCCACGACGTAGCGATGACACCGGCGACCCGGCCCAGATCCAACCCAAGTGACGCATAGATCCGGTATCGGATCGCAGTCCCCGTAATATAAGAGAACCCAAGGCAATTCGACACAGCGTAACCGCAGGCCCCGGCCATGCCAGCAACAGGCAACGGAACCTCTCCGTCAGCCACGCTTTGCACTGCAAGAACGTCATAGAGTGACAAGGACAGAAAGCTCAAAGCCGTGAAGCACAGGGCGTAAAACAGCAGTTTCCAGGACGTATTGGCGACATCGGTCTGAACGTCGGACCACTTTACATGCGAGGACAGCTCATGCAGCACAACCAGCGCAATGAGTGTGACCAGAATCGGTATCGCTATCCTGACCCAGGGTTTTTCAAGAAATCCCGTGACCTTTTCGGCCCAGCGAACGGCCCAGAGTTCTTCACCTGTATCCTGCGTGGTCATGGTTTTTTTCCTGCCCTGAGGTACTGCAATGATCCCTCGCGCGGATGGGGCGCGCAGGTCAATTCTTGCACATTTTCTTTGAACCTCAAAGCACTACAAGGGATTACACACGTCCTTTGCGCGTAGAAAGCAGCAGGTTGGTTTCGGACCGTGTTATCCCTTCCATCCGCCGGATTTGAAACAGCACCTCGTCCAGTTCGGCCAGGGTCTCGGTTCCGATTTCGGCGATAAGGTCCCAACTGCCATTTGTGGAGTGCACAGCACGCACCTGACGCATGGCGGCAATCCTTGCCATTGTTCGCTCGGTTCCCCGGCCTTCGATTTCCAGCATCATCAATCCACGCACCGGGCTTTGCGCCACGTCCTGCCGGGTAAGAACGGTAAAGCCGACAATCTCACCGGATTGCTTCAGGCGTTGCAGCCGACTGCGTACCGTGGTTCGCGTCACCCCCAGTATTTCAGCAAGCTCGGACAGCGAGGCCCGCGCGTCCCGATGCAAGGCACTGAGCAATCTACTGTCCAAATCGTCCATATCTGTTTCTCATTTCGATATCCGCAGTTTCATTTTGGACATTTTGATCTCTTCTCGCAAGCCATCGCGAAGGTTTAAATAACCATATGGACAATACACACGTAATTTTGGTTGGCGCACCCATGGACGCGGGCAAGCGCCGTCAGGGGTGCCGCATGGGGCCTGACGCCTATCGGGTTGCCGGGTTGGAACAAGCCCTCACGGACCTGGGGCATAGGGTGACAGATATTGGCGATATCCGTCCTGATAAGACAGATGTAGCGGATCACACGCATTTGTTTGCCTTGCCCGAATGTATCGGCTGGACCAGCGCCCTTAGCCGCGCGGCACAGGACGCAGCCCCCAAGGGTCTTCCAATCTTCATGGGCGGCGACCACGCCCTGTCGATGGGAACGGTCACAGGCATGGCTGCCCATGCAGAACAGCGCGGACGCCCCCTGTTTGTGCTTTGGCTGGACGCCCATAGCGACTTTCACACGCCCGACAGCACCGGCAGCGGCAATTTGCATGGCACACCTGTCGCCTATTTCACAGGTCAACCCGGCTTTGACATCTTCCCGGCGGTGCCTGCGCCCGTCCCAACGGATCGCGTCGGTATGATCGGCTTGCGATCTGTTGATCCGGCTGAACGCGCACGGTTGGAGCAGGATCACGCCATGCTGGCCGACATGCGCAGCATTGATGAGCACGGGATCAAGACGCCTCTTATCGCATTTCTGGACCGGGTCCGCGCTGCAAACGGAATTCTGCACGTCTCACTGGATGTCGATTTTCTGGACCCTGCCATTGCTCCTGCTGTCGGCACCACAGTCCCCGGCGGCGCGACCGAGCGCGAAGCTCATCTGGTGATGGAACTGCTCCACGAAAGCGGCCTCGTGTGCTCGCTGGATCTGGTTGAGTTGAACCCGTTCCTCGACGAGCGGGGCCGCACTGCGAAATTGATGGTCGATCTGGCTGCTTCATTGCTTGGACGCCGTATCTTCGACCGCCCGACCCGGAGTTTCTGATGATATCCCTGCAATCCCCCTCGGCAGTGGTTATGATCCGCCCCCATGCGTTTACCTCTAATCCGGAAACACGCGACGACAACGCGTTTCAAACACTGGCAAACCGGTCTGCCGAGGCGACATCGGCAACCGCGCGGGACGAACATGACCGAGCCGTAGAACAGCTGCGTGAAGCAGGTGTAACCGTTCATGTTTTTGACGATCATGGTGAGCTGAACACGCCCGACAGTGTCTTTCCCAACAACTGGTTCTCGACCCATCCCGGCGGGCATGTTGCCATCTATCCGATGTTCGTTTCGTCGCGTCGGCGCGAACGCCGCAGCGACGTCGTCGAGTTGCTGAAACAGAAATACCGTGTTCAGGACGTGATTGACTATTCCGGATTGGAACAAGACGACCTTGCGCTTGAAGGCACCGGTGCCATGGTTCTGGATCACGTCGGTCGTATTGCCTACACGGTCAAATCCAATCGTGCAGACCCGGTTCTGCTCGAGCGGTTCTGCACGCATTTCAACTATGAACCGATTGCGTTCGAAGCACGGGACGCCGAAGGACGGGATGTCTATCACACCAATGTCCTGATGGGGATTGGCACGCATTATGCGCTGATTTGTCTGGACATGATTACTGATCCGGTACGCCGCGCAACGGTTCGGGCCCGACTGGAAGAATCCGGTCGCACCGTCATCGATCTTTCGCATGAACAGATCGCCAATTTCGCCGGAAACGCGATTGAGCTTAGCGGACGCGACGGCTTGGTGTTGGCACTGTCCAGCCGCGCCCTTGATGCGTTGACGCCCGAACAGATCGCAATAATCCAAGCCAGCGCCACACCGCTGCCGCTGTCGATCCCAACCATAGAAACAGCCGGGGGATCAGTGCGTTGCATGATCGCCGGTGTTCACCTTTCCCGCCGATAGGAGACCATGATGCAACCTTCCGACAAGGCCCTCGTGCCCTTTGTTTCCGTCGACAACATGATGCGTCTGGTGCATCACATCGGGCTTGAGAAGATGATCACCCAGATCGCCGCCCAGATCGAAGCCGATTTCAAACGCTGGGAGAGCTTTGACAAAACACCGCGCATCCCGGCTCATTCGCCGCATGGTGTAATCGAGCTTATGCCCACTTCGGATGGTGAGGCCTATGGCTTCAAATATGTGAACGGTCACCCCAAGAACACGTCCGAGGGGCTTCAGACCGTGACCGCCTTTGGCCTGCTGGCCGACGTCTACACCGGTTACCCAACACTGCTGACCGAAATGACGATGCTGACCGCGCTTCGGACAGCTGCGACCTCGGCGCTGGTTGGTAGCTATCTGGCCCCGAAATCCGCAACGACCATGGCGATGATCGGTAACGGCGCGCAATCAGAATTCCAATGCCTGGCGTTCAAGGCGATGTGCGGGATCGACACTGTGCGGCTTTATGACAGCGACCCCAATGCCACCAAGAAATGTGCCGCGAACCTTAGAAACTCCGGTTTGACGACTGTAAAATGCAAAACCGCCGAAGACGCAATCGAGGGCGCGGATATCATCACCACCTGCACGGCCGACAAGAAATACGCGACAATCCTGACCGACAACATGGTCGGACCCGGCGTGCACATCAATGCCATCGGCGGCGATTGCCCCGGCAAGACGGAGCTGCACAGAGATATCCTGCTGCGGTCCGAGATCTTCGTCGAATTCCCGGAACAGACCCGCGTTGAGGGCGAAATTCAGGCGCTGGATGCCGACCATCCGGTCACCGAGATGTGGCAGGTCATGACCGGACAGGCCAAAGGCCGCAGCGACGACCGCCAGATCACCCTGTTCGACAGTGTGGGCTTTGCGATCGAAGATTTCTCAGCCCTGCGTTTTATCAAGACCGCCATCGAAGGCACTGATTTTTTTGAACCTCTGGACATGTTGGCCGACCCGGACGACCCGCGTGACCTGTACGGGATGCTGATGCGGGCAAACTGAAGAACCCGCACATCGCAGCACCTTGCCCCCGGTTCATCGCCGGGGGCTTTTTTATCCGGCCAGAGATGGCAGGTAGAGAACGATACCGGGGAACGCCACCAACAGTGCGATGGTGACGGCATCCGCAATGAAGAACGGTGTCACACCTTTAAACACGTCCTGAACGCTCAGGTCCGGACGAACGCCAGCGACAACAAAACAGTTTAACCCGATGGGCGGCGTGATCAGACAGAATTCGGCCATCTTGACCACAAGAATGCCGAACCAGATCGCACACATCGGACCTGACATGCCAAAAGTGCTTTCCGCGGCGCTGACGGTTTCTCCTCCATTCAAGGCCATGACCGCCGGATAGACGACCGGCAATGTCAGCAGCAGCATCCCGATTGCGTCCATGAACATGCCCAGCACCGCATAGGCCAGCAGGATGCAGATCAGGATCAGCATCGGCGACATTTCCAGCGAAGTGATCCAGTCCGAGAATACGCCCGGCAGGTCGGCAAAACCGAGAAACCGCACATAGATCAGAACGCCCCAGATAATCGAGAAGATCATGGCGGTCAGCTTGGCGGTTTCCAGCAATGCTGATTTCAGTTGTTCCCAGCGCATGCCGTGAAACAGGGCAAAGCAGAAAACGATGAAGGCTCCGATGGCGCCGCCCTCAGTAGGAGTGCCCCAGGCTTTTTCTCCGAACGGGTTGTAGACAAAGCAGATTATGATCAGGATCACGGCGACAATCGGAAACGCGCCGGGCAAAGACGCAAACCGCTGCTTCCATGAAAACCCTGTGACGGGCGGCCCGACAGTTTTGAAAAAGACCGCAATGCCCACGATCAACAACCCGTAAATGACCGCCGAAAACGCCCCCGGAATGAACCCCGCCAATAGCAGTTTACCCACATCCTGCTCGACAATGATCGCATAGATCACAAGAATAGCAGATGGCGGGATGAGAGAAGCCAGCGTGCCGCCCGCTGCAACCACTCCGGCGGCGAATTGCTTGTTATAACCAACCTTCAGCATCTCAGGGATGGCTATCCGGGCAAACACGGCAGAGGTGGCAACCGACGCGCCCGACACAGCAGCGAAGCCCGCGGTTGCGAATACAGTCGAGACCGCCAGACCACCCGGCACCCAGGCAACCCAGCGCTTTGCAGCCTCGAACAGCGCGCGGGTCAGGCCCGCGTAATAAGCCAGGTAGCCGATCAGAATGAAGGTTGGGATCAGGCTGAGCGTATGCGCGGCCACTTTGGAATGTGGCACCTGCCCCGCCGTCTTGACCGCAACCGTCAGGGCCTTGCCAAATCGGTCGGGGTCATAACCAAATTTGGCCCAGAAAATCCAGACCAGCCCCACCAGTCCCGCCAGACCTGCGGCAAAGGCTACGCGCATCCCGGTGATGACCAGAACCAGCAGACCGCCCGTGACCCACAGACCAATGTCAATCGTGTCCATCTGCTAGTCCTGCCCTTCGAGCTGCTCGGCTTCGGCGGCGGCTTGTGCGGCAGTGTCCTGAATCAAGGGCACGGCCACCGGATTCTCGAGCCCGAGTACGAAAGCGCGGCCATAGCCCCAGACCTGAAGAACCAGCCGGGCACACAGGACCGAAAACGCGACGGGTGCCAGAAGTTTGGCGGGCCATAGCGGAATACCGATGTCGATCGAACTGTCCCGGCTCCAAAGCGGCGCGCCGAAATCGAAGGAGCGGTCGAAATGGGACCAGCTGCCCCAGACCAGCGCCAGCATCAGAACAAGAATTAGGATGACCGAGATCAGTTCGAACAGCCAGAGCGCCCGCCCGTGCAGGCGCGAGATGACGATGTCCATACGGATATGGCCGCCGTCACGCTGCACATAGGAAACGCCCAGAAAGGCAATCAGCGGCATGGCCTGCTCAATCCAGTCCACATAGCCCGGCAGCGGCGCATTGATCGCGTTGCGACCGCTGACCGAGACTACGGCCAGCACCATCAAACCGAACACGGCAAGCCCGCTGATCAATGCCAGAAAACGCTCTAACCCCAAAAGAAGGCGGTCCAGCCGACTGAGGCCACTGCCATCCTCGAGCACCGTGGCTTGTCCTGCCATTCCGGTGTTCCCCTGCTTTACGATTGGTGTCCGGGTGCCCTGTCAGGCACCCGGATAAGGCGATCAGTTTCCGCCGCGCTGTTGCTTCAGCGTCGACTGGACCAGATCATAAAGATCCTGCGCGGGGATACCCTGCGCGGACATGTCCGCAATCCATTGCTCGCGGATCGGGTCAGCGGCCTTGGCGCGGAATTCCTCAATCACGGCGTCGTCGATCTGCACTTTCTCGACACCTTTCTCGCTCAAAACACCGTCCCACTGCTCAAGAAGACCGCCGTAATTGGCGAGGTAATGGTCAATCGCCTCGTCAATCGAGCTGTTCAGCGCTTCGCGATGTTCCGCCGGCAACGCTTCATAGGCTTCGATATTCACCACAACCGGGCAGTTGACTGTGCCGGGGTTCAGGTTGGCCGTCCACCAGTCAGCCTCGTTGATCGTGCCAAAAGACAGGTGCGCGTGCTGCGCAAAAGCGACCGTATCGACAACACCGGACTCCATGGCATTGAACGCTTCGGTTGCGGGTACCGAGGTCGGAACACCTCCGACTGCTTCAAATGCCTGACCCAGACCACCCGTGGCGCGCACACGCATGCCGTCAAACTCAGCCAGTTCGTCGCGCGGGTCACCTGTTCCGACCAGATTATACTGCGGCATGGGCGACGTCATGATGATGCGCGCGTTCCACTGCGCCATCTCATCCTTGACCGCCGGATGGTCGTAAACCGCGTGGCTGACGGCCACTTCTTCTTCCAGCGTATTCACACCCAGAAAGGGCAGTTCCAGCACCGTGATCGCACGGTTCTTGTCACGGTGATACCCCGCGCAGAACTGCGCCATCTCAAAGGCGCCAATCTCAATTCCGTCCAGATTTTCTTTGGGCTTTGAAAGACCGCCATAGCTGACGTTGATCGTGAAATCGCCGCCGGTCTTTTCGCTAACCAGTTCGGCAAGTTTCTCAACATGTTCTGTAAATGCTCGGCGCTTGCCCCAGACCGAGGCATTCCATTCGGTCGCGGCAACCTCAGTCACGAATGCAACACCCAAGGCGGCGACAGCGGCACCGCTCAACATCTTTTTCATCATGATTTCTCCCTATACTGCGCTCTTTGTCCAAGCGCTTGGCATCAAAGCTAGCGCCAACATCGGAATGTGCCAACCCCTGCAAGGAATTGCGAATCCACGGCAACAGCAGCCCTCAGTCGCTAACAACCGAAAGATGAATTTGAAAAGAAGCAAATTGTGGCCCACCCCACCCCAACAACAGTCGAAAAATCATTACACGTATCTATTTGTTTTATTGTTATTTTTTAAGCATTTTTTGCTTTTTTTCACCAATTTACCAAACATGAAGAAATTTTTTTACAAACAAACTCAAAGATTCCGGTAATTTATTTCATTGTTTTCAGTTCCCCGTATTATTCCTATCGGGGAGGAAACGGGTCGACATCGCCTGATCAGCGGGCAAAATTCGAACCAGTGAAATCCAGTCCATAGGGAGGAGCCCAGTATGACAACCGCTGCCCAGGCAGATGCCAAGGTCTATCCGCCGTCCGCAGAAACAGTTGCGCGTGCACATGTCGATTCTGACAAGTACGATCGGATGTACGAGGCATCGATTGAAGATCCTGTTGCGTTCTGGGATGAGCAAGGCAAGCGGGTCGACTGGATCAAGCCTTATACCCAGGTCAAGGATGTCAGTTATGCATTCGGGTCTGTTGGCATCAACTGGTATGCTGATGGCACGCTGAACGTATCGGCCAACTGCCTGGACCGTCACCTGAAAACGCGCGGCGATCAGACCGCGATCATCTGGGAACCGGACGATCCGAACGACGCGGCGCAGCACATCACCTATGCCGAGCTGCACCGCCGCACCTGCCGGATGGCCAACATTCTGGAATCGATGGGCGTGCGCAAGGGCGACCGGGTGGTGATCTATCTGCCGATGATCCCCGAGGCCGCCTATGCCATGCTGGCCTGCGCGCGGATCGGTGCGATCCACTCGATCGTGTTCGCTGGCTTCTCGCCGGACGCGCTGGCGGCGCGGATCAATGGCTGCGACGCCAAGGTGCTCATCACCGCCGACGAAGCCCCGCGCGGCGGGCGCAAGACACCGCTGAAATCCAA